>JAALLF010000021.1 GCA_011087645.1 Alphaproteobacteria bacterium | reverse complement strand
ATGACGCTCGAGGGTCAGATTGATAAACCGCTGATATCGCTCACTTCATTTCCGGCCAGGCTCTAAGGAGGGCCGGAGACCCGTCTCGAAGGATGGCGTTGCGCTATCCTCATCCTTCGACAAGCTCAGGGTGAGGATTTCGGTGGTTAGCTCACAAAACTCCGCAAATTCGCGAACAATTCGGGATCGAGAATAATCCGCGGTACCTTATGCTGGCCGCCGAGCTGGCCGCGTGACTTCATCCAGGCCGCGAAGGCGCCCGGCGGCACCGGTAGGATTTCCGGCGGCTTCATGCCGAAACCCCCGGCGCGGTGAGCGGCGTAATCCTCGTTGGTCGCACACAGATCGCGATCAAGGCGCGCCGCAAAGGCGGCGGTTTGGGCGACGCTGACGCCAGTACCGGAGAATTCAACGATGTAGAGGTGGCCGCCCAATTCGCCGGTCTGTTCAGGAAATACCGCGCCGACCGACCAGTCGCTCACCGAGGCGCCGATCTCGCCCGCCGCCGCGCCAACCGCCGCCTCGACTTCCGAGGCAATCAAATGCTCGCCGAAGGCTGACAGCATATAGGATGTGCGGCCGGTTACTTTCAGGCGCGGCGCGTCACCGTCGATCAGCTCGACCGTATCGCCCAGGATGTACCCCCATAGGCCGGCACAACTCGACAGCACCAACGCATAGTTCACACCCGGCTCGGCGTCGGCGATCCAGTGGCGGGTTGGGTTGGCGGTGTCGAGCTCCTCGACCGGCACGAACTCATAAAACAGGCCGTGATTGAGGTTCAGGCGCAGCCCCTCGCCGTCGCCCCGGTCGGCCGACGCGATGAACCCCTCGCTGGCGGGATAGACTTCGCGCAACTCGGCATGACTACCCTCGAGCAATTCGGTGAAGCGCCGGCGGTAGGGCGCAAAATCCACCCCGCCATGCACCACGACTTCCAGGTTGGGAAACAGCGTGGCCAGGTTCGGCGCGACGCCGCGCAGATCGGCCAGGGCGTCGATGAATATCAGCAGCCAGCTTGGCGTGCCGCCGATCAGCCTGATGTCTTCGCCAGCGCTGGCCTCGGCAAGACGGGCCACCTTCACTTCCCAATCCGAGAGCAACGCCAGCTCGCGCGGCGGGAAGGCTCGGCCACGAAACCAGCCCGGCAGGTTCGCCGCCATGATGCCCGACAAATCGCCGCTAAAAATGCCCGGCGCCTCTTCGATCAGATTGGTGCTGCCGCCGAGCATGAAACTCTTGCCACCAAGCACCCGGCTTTTGCGCCGGTTGCGGGTGTGGAACCCCATCATGTCGGCGCCAGCCAAGGAGTTGGCGGCGATCATCTCCTTCGAACAGGGAATATACTTGGTGCGCCCGGTGGTGGTACCCGAGGTCACGGCGAAATAGGGCATAGCGCCAGGCCAGGTGACGTCTTTCAGGTGGGGAAAGGGCTCGCGCCAATAGCCGTCCCAAAAATCCTCATAGCGGCGCAGCGGCACTCGCGCTTGAAATTCCGCCACGCTGCGCGCACCGTTGAAATCATGATCGGCGCCGAACCTGGTCGGCCGCGCGCGGCCGACCAGAGACAGCAGATGCCGTTCCTGGACTGCCGCGGCATTCAGCCGATCCAGCTTGGCGCCGCGCCAGCCGGCCCAACGCCGCATCAGGGGGGTAAAGTTAAGCATCGGCAAAGAGTTTATATGATTACGCACATGTGACTCGATGCGGCTTATAACCCTCTCCCATTGGGAGAGGGTGGCGAGCGACAGCGAGCGGGTGAGGGGACAAACAAGTCCTACCGACGAAATCGGCCTAAGACGAGGGGAAACAAGCTGCGGTGGAATTACTTCCCCTCACCCCGACCCTCTCCCGGTGGGAGAGGGAGTTACGGCGTCAGTTCCGTGCGGTGGGGAAACTCGGCGCGGACGGTCTCGAGGCGCAAGGGCAGGCGCACATAGTCGCCGCGCTGCCACAGCTCGAACTGGTCAAGGAAGGTCGAGCTGTTGAACCAGCCATCCTGACCACCCAAGAGCGCGAAGAAATTGGCGTCTGGATCGGACAGATCGGAAATCTGCCTCGCTTGCGAGCCAAAGCGAGTGAAATGGCGCTCGGCGGTGTCGGAATGAGCGGTCTTCATCACCGTGGTCGTGCTGCCGGCAACCGGCGCGTCGGTGAACCGGAAGCGTTCGCCGACCACCGGAATGAATCCCAGCGGGTGGCGCAGGCCTATGCGGTGCATTTCGCCCCAGACGCCGAATTCCTCGACCCCCTCGGCCGCCGCGTCCAACGCCAGTCCCAAGGCGGCAGCCAAGCGCACCGGCTCAGCCCGGGTTAATTCCTCACCCATGAATTCGTCGAAATGGCCGCCGGGCGTGAGCACCGCGCGTTCCTCTTCGCTGAAGAAGGCGTCGATGAAATTCGCGGTGACCTGCTCAAACGCCAGCGCGCCGGCCGAGTCGATCCGGTAATGGCCGTCCCATTCGCGCATCAGGTCGACAATATTTTGTTGCTTTGCCGACAGCCCGCCGTCGAAGGACAAGTCGGGCAACCGCGCGAGCAAGATATCGCGCAGGACAACCGCTGAACCCATATAGACATCGCGCTGCAGTTCTTCCAGATCGGCGACACCGACCGGGCCGTCGCCGGCCAGCAATTCGCGCAGCCGGGTGATGCGATCATCGTTGGAGAAAAACCAGCCGGCGGCAATATCGGTTTCGGCAGGCTTGTTATTGGCCGAAGCCAAGAAACCCGCCGGTGGATCGAACGCCGCCGGCAATTTTGCCGCCGACGAAAATTCTTGCCAGTAATCGATCCCGGTGGCCGAGACCACCATGTCTGCTGGGGCCGCCACCGGCCGGTGCGGCAGGCGCACCGCCATGACCTGGCCGATATGACCGTCGACATCGGCGTAGAGCATGTTTTGACCGGGGACCCAGAACCCATCGAGGGCTGAGCGGAAATCATCGAAATTTCGCGCTCGGCTGACCTTCAGCATGGCGCTCACTTCATCGCTGGCGCTGTGGCCCATCCAACGCAGCGCAAGCACCTCACCCTCGCGGCCTTCGATCAACGGCGCATCGGAGATCACCGGTCCAAACGGACTTTCGCGCACGGTGATATCCCGGTCGATCCACCAGCGCACGCCCAACGTCTCCTGGCGTTCGGTGATCTGGTCCGCCGGCAGGTCGGACACATCGACCAGATCGCTCGACAGGGCGCGCATGTTGGTGCCGCCCCAGGCGATATGCTGATTGCGGCCCAGAGCCATGAACGGCACGCCGGGAATCATCATGCCGACCGTGTGGTAGGACGGCGACTTATAGCCCGCCAACAGCCACAAATTGGGCAGGAAGACGCCGAGATGGGGATCGTTGGCCATCAGCGCCGCGCCGGACTTGGTGCGCGAGCCGGCGACCGCGACCGAATTGCTGCCGGCCTTGCTGAACCCAGCGAGAATGTCGTGTAGCGCCGCCTCCTGGGTCGACGCGCCGGGCCCGTAACTGGGCACCGAATGGCTGCCCCGTTCGGTTAGCGTCGCCCAGACTTCCGGCCAGTCGGGCCGGTCGCGCAGTTTGAGCATGCCGAAGAGGACCAGCCAGTTAACGTCGCTCGACGCCAGACGGCCCATGGTGAGAATGTCGGCCACCGTCCAGGTTTCCTTCTTGAAACCCAGCACGCGAAATTCGTGGGGCAGTTGGCCAGTCCGATCCGCATGGTCGACATAGAAATTGACCCCATCGACAAACCGTTCCAACCATCGCTTGCTCTCCGGCGGCAGGGCGGCGATGGTCTGCGGGATGCCGCGGCCGAAATTGAGCGTGCGTAGAGAATGGTCGATGTCGGTCGCCAACGGGCCGCCCATTTCGGCGATGCGGCCTTGCGAAATACGCCGCGCAATCTCCATTTGGCCGAGACGAAGATGGGCGTGGACGATACCCAGGGTCACCGCCAGATCGTCATCGCTGGCGGCTTCGATGAACGGCACCTGGTTTTCGTTCCAATGGATCGTGACCGCGCCATCCAGCGGCGCGCCATCGGTGGGGATGGCCTTCAGGCGCGTCGGCACGTCCTCGCGGCTCGGCAAGGGGGTTAAAACGGCGCAGCCGGCGACAACTGCCCCCAAGATGCTGCCAGCGATAAATCGGATCCAACGGGCGATCATAGTCGGTTCAAAATCCTCACATGAGATACAGCCCTAGATAAAACCGCAGGCCGGCGGCACAAGTCCAGGTGCAATCGCGTGATCGCCAAACCGTCCACAGGTGTCATCGGGGTTGCTTGTTCGCCATCGTGCGAACCGGCATGATGATGGCGAGGCAGGCCTATGGACGATCCCTTCAACGCATTTTGCGACCACGCGGTGGTCCATATCGACGGCGCCAGTGACGGGCCGCTTTCGGGCCTGACTTTCGCCGCGAAGGACTTATTCGATGTCGCCGACTACCGCACCGGCGGCGGCAATCCCGACTGGCTGATGACCCATCCGCCGGCGGACCGCCACGCAGCGGCGGTGGAAACCCTGTTGTCGGCGGGCGCGACCCTGGTCGGCAAAACCCATACCGATGAACTGTCGCGCGGTATATTCGGCGAAAACCCCCATTACGGTACACCGGTCAATCCGAAGGCCGAGAACCGCCTGCCGGGCGGCTCGTCGAGCGGCTCGGCGGTCGCCGTCGCCGCCGGCATGGTCGACTTCGCCATCGGCACCGATACCGGCGGCTCGGTGCGCGCGCCCGCCAGTTTTTGCGGACTGTACGGCGTCCGTCCGACACATGACCGGTTGCCGCTCGACGGTGTTTTGGGGCAATCGCCCAGCTTCGACACGGTCGGCTGGTTCGCCCGCGAAGCTGAACTCTTTGCCCGCATCGGTGCGGTCATGTTCGCCGTCGACATCCCCGATTACACGCCCGATTGTCTGGTTATTGCCAGCGACGTTTTTGCCGCCGCCGACGATGATGCGGCGGCGGCGTTGAAGCCCGCGGTCGAGCGTCTATCGGCCGCCGTCGGCGTCAGCGAGTGGCGCTCGATCTGCCCCGAAGGGCTCGATACTTGGTTCGGCCATCAAACCACTCTGCAAAGCCGTGAATCTTGGCTGACTTTCAGCGACTGGATCGACGAGAACAACCCACGCTTCGGCTTCGAGGTCTCCGAACTGTTGCTGCGCGGCGCCGCCTTAACCGATGAACGGGTCTTGGAAGCCAAAGAGGCGCAGCTTCAAATCGTGTCGCATATGGCAACCATCCTCAGCCCGGAAACGTTCCTCTGCCTACCGACCACCCCCTTTGTGGCGCCTCGGCGCGGTCAGGCGCGCAGCGCGATCAACAAGTCCCGCGGCCGGGTGATTTCCATGACCTGCATCGCTGGACTGCTTGGGGCGCCGCAGATATCCCTGCCCCTGGGTGAGGTCGACGGTATTCCGTTGGGTGTCTCGCTAATCGGCCCGCGCGGCAGTGACGAGCAACTGCTCGGTTTCGCGCGAAGGTTGGCTGCCACCGGCGACTAGAGCCGTGTCGGATAAGATAGAATCAATTCTGTTGGTGATCGGGGCGTCCATAGATGACAAAGTGAATGCCCGCCGATCGCCAACCCGAAGGGGCGGGCGGCTCTGCGCCAAACTCCCTTGGCCTTGTCACACATCCGCGCCGCCAGAATGGCTCAATCTTATCCGATACTGCTCTAGACCTGGGCGATTTTCGCGAGAAGCTCGAGCAGTTTGCTTTTATCATCGGCGTTAAGTTCGCGCGCCAGTTCGGCCTCGTGGGCGGCAACCTGTGGCGTGAGCTCGGCCAATAAACCGTTTCCCGCCGCCGTCAAATGTAGCGCGTGGGACCGGCGATCGACTTCGGAGCGCTGGCGCTCGATCCAACCATTTTCCTCCAGCCGGTCGATCATCGCCACCATGGTGGACCCGTCGATGCCCAGCGCGCGGGCCAGCCGAGTCTGGCTGAGGCCTTCATTATTGGCGACGATGACCATCAACCCGTACCAGCCCGGGGTAATTCCCGCCTTGCCGACGGTGGCGGCAAAATGTTGGAAGGCGGCGATTTGGGCGCGCCGTAATTGATAGCCGAGCAGATCCGGCAGCCCGCCAAGGTCTAACGGTTCGTCATTGGCGTTCTTGCGCGCGCTCACAGCCGGGTCTCCCCATGGGAAAGTTCTTTAAGGTTGTTAGCGGCGTTCCGCGCCCAGCACCAGAACAAATTGGCGTTGCCAATTATTTGGTGCCAGGCCCATCCGCAAGGTTTAGGGTCAGCCCCCAAGCGCCATAAAAACGTTAGGTTCGATGTTTAAGAACACCATCAAAATTCCTGTGGAATGGGGCCATTGCGACCCGGCACGCATCGTTTTTTACCCCAACTATTTCTTCTGGTTCGATCAGGCGACGCGTCATTTGTTCGACCGGGTCGGATACAGCTACGAGGTCATGCTCGACGAATACAATACAGTGGGCCTGCCACTGGTCGATGCCCAGGCAACGTTCCTGGCACCGACCCGCTTTGGCGATGAAATCGAAGTGACGAGCCATGTTAGCGAATGGCGCCGCAAGACCCTGGTGGTCAGTCACGAAGTCACCAATGCCGGCACGCCGGCGGTGCGCGGGACCGAAATCAGAGTTTGGGCGGCTACGGACCCCGACGACCCCCACAAATTACAGTCGCGCGAGATCCCGCCAGAATTCAAGGCCCGGTTCGACGAGATGAGCGACCATGCTACGCAAGTATAGCTTGGCGGCCGCCCAACGGCGGTTTACCACTGATACCAATTAATAATTCTGATCAACAAAAACACGAGGAGAGGCGCAATGTTAAAATTATTCAAAGGGGCCGCGGTTGCCGGTGCGGCGGTTGCCGCGCTGACCGCATTGCCGGGCGTATCGCAGGCGCAGGAAGTCACCTTGCGCATGCACACCTTTATCCCGCCGGTTGCCAACCCCAGCAAAACATTTCTGATCCCGTGGGCCGAGAAGGTCGGCAAGGATTCCGGCGGGCGGATCAAGGTGCAACCGTTCTGGGCGATGCAGCTCGGCGGCAAGGTGCCTCAGTTGCTCGACCAAGCTAAAGACGGCGTGGTCGATATTGTCTGGACTCTGCCCGGTTTCACGCCCGGCCGCATGCCGCGGGTCGAGCCGTTCGAATTGCCCTTCGTGCACAAGGATGCGCTCTCATCGACCCTCGCCTTGCAAGATTATCAGGCCAAACATCTAGGCCCCGATCTGAAGGACTATCAGCCGTTGTTGGTGCACGTACATGACGGCTTCCTGTTTCAGACTAAGGAGCCGATCCTCAAACTCGCCGATCTCAAGGGAAAGAAAATACGCGCGGCCTCGCGCGGCGGTGTGTGGTTGTTAGAAGCGTTGGGTGCGACCGGCGTCGGCTTACCGCTGCCGCAGATCCCGCAAGCTCTGTCGAAGGGCGTCATCGAAGGCGTTACCCTACCCTACGAAATCGCCCCGGCCGTCAAAACAGCGGAGCTGGTCAGCCATTTCTCAACGCTGTCGGGCTCGCAGCCGCGCCTCGGCACCAACGTCTTCACCTTCCTGATGAACAAAGATGCCTACGATTCGTTGCCGCCCGATCTGCGTAAGGTGATCGATGATAATTCCGGCGTAAATATCGCTAAGGCCGCGGGCGAAAATTGGCGGGCCATCGAGGCACCGGGCCGCAAGGTCATCGAGGCGCAGACGAAGAACAAATTCTATGTGATATCGCCGGAGGAAACCGCAAAAATGAAATCTGCGGCAGAGCCTGTGTTCGACCGCTGGTACGGCGAGATGAAAAAAATAGGTGTCGATGGTCCTGCTCTGGTCTCCGACGCCCGCTCATTGATCGACAAATACTCGAAGTAAGTATCAGCGCGGACTAGCAACGGCCCGCGAAATCGCCGTTATGAGCGAACAGACAAAAACGACCACCCGGCCCACCGATCCCGTGGGCCGGGTGCTTTATCGGATCGCCAAATGGCTGGCTGTTGGCGGCGGCGTCATACTGTTCGCCATGGCGCTTCTCACGACAATCAGCGTCACCGGCCGGTCGGCACTGTCGGCGCCTATCTCAGGCGATTTCGAGCTGGTGGCGATCGGCACCGGCCTGGCGGTGTTCGCGTTTCTGCCCTGGTGCCAGTTAGAACGCGGCAATGTGCTGGTCGATTTCTTCATGGCCAAGACGCCGGTGCGCACCCGCGTGTTCGCCGACATTGTCGGCGGCCTATTCTATTTGGCGATCGCCAGCCTGCTGACCTGGCGGCTGATCTTCGGCGCCATCGATATGTACCAGTACAACGAAGTCACCATGACCATAAACTTTCCGCGCTGGACCACCTTCCCGGTCTCGGTGGCGCTGCTCGGGTTCCTCGTCGTGGTCATCGCCTACACCATCGGCCGCAGCGTCGCCGAATGGCGGGCCAACCGTTATTTTGACGACGATGCATAATCGACGGCGGCGGGCATGACCGGACTGGAAACCGGCCTTTTGGGCTTTGCCGTGTTGCTGGTTCTGCTGGCGTTGCGCATCCCCATCGGGGTCGCCATGCTTGGCGTCGGCATGGTGGGCTATGTGTCGATCGCCGGCGAAAAGGCCCTGTTCAGCTACCTCAAGACCGAGACCTACTGGCGGTTTTCCACCGAGACCCTTTCCGTGGTGCCGCTGTTCCTGTTGATGGGCCAGTTCGCCGCCAAGGCGGGGTTGAGCCAGGCGTTGTTCAGCGCCGCCTATACTTGGCTCGGCCATTTTCGCGGCGGCATCGCCATGGCCTCGATCGGCGGCTGCGCCGGGTTTGGCGCGATCAGCGGCTCGTCACTGGCCACCGCGGCCACCATGGGCCAAGTGGCGTTACCGGAACTCCGCCGGTTTAACTATTCCGGGGCGCTCGCTACCGGCACTCTGGCCGCCGGCGGCACCCTGGGCATTTTGATCCCGCCATCGGTGGTGCTGATCATTTACGCCGTCATGGTCGAAGCCAATGTAGCGACCTTGTTCCAGGCCGCCTTCATTCCCGGCATCCTGGCCGCCTTGGGCTATATCGCCGCGATCGCCATCGTGGTGCGGGTCAATCCCGAGGCCGGCCCGGCTGGCGAACAGGCGACGCGGGCGGAGAAATGGGGCGCCCTGCTGGAAATCTGGCCGGTGCTGGTTATTTTCATCCTAGTCATGGGCGGCATCTATGCCGGCTTTTTCACCCCCACCGAAGGTGCCGGGGTCGGCGCCATGGGCACCTTTCTAATCGCCATCACCCGCGGCGGTATGCGCCTGTCGGGCTTTATCGATGCGCTGTTGGGCACCGCCAAAACCACTGGATTGATATTCTTGATCCTGCTCGGCGCGGCGATCTTCAATGCCTTTTTGGGCTTCTCCGAACTGCCGATTAAGGCGGCGGATTTTTTCGGCAATTCCGGCTTGTCCGCCTTCACCATTCTGCTGGGGATGATCGTTCTCTACATCGTGCTTGGAACCGTCATGGACTCCCTGTCGATGATCTTCCTGACCGTGCCCATTTTCTGGCCGATCATCGCCGGGCTCGATTTCGGCATGGGACCGGAGGAGACCAAGCTGTGGTTCGGCATCGTGACGCTGATCGTGGTCGAGATGGGGCTGATCACGCCGCCGGTCGGCTTGAACGTGTTCATCATCAATTCGATGGCGCGCGACGTGCCGATGATCGAAACCTTCAAGGGCGTCGCACCCTTCTTCGCCTCGGACATTATCCGGGTCGCCATCTTGATCGCTTTTCCGATCATCACCTTGGTGCTGCCAAATCTGCTGGGCTAAATAGAACGTATTGACAATAGTTTGCATTACCAACTATTATTGCCCTCTCATGGGGAGTGAGGATTAAATGGGCTTTGCCGTCACCGTTCGGCAATTCGACGCGCCGCTTGATGTGGAGATGGGTGATACCATCCTGCAGACCGCGCTCAATAGCGGCCGGCAATACCCCCATGGCTGTCAATCAGGCAACTGCGGCGCGTGCAAATCACGGCTCTATGCCGGCGAGGTGGAGATGTCGCCCTATTCCGAGTTTGCGCTGACCGACGCCGAAAAGGACTCCGGCCTGATCCTCGCCTGCCGTTCGGTGCCGTGGAGCGACTGCGAGGTCGCCTATCTCGAACAGGACGAGGTGGTCGCCCACCCATTACGGCAACTCATCTGCACGGTGCGTGAACTCGACCGCATGACCCACGACATCGTGCGCGTGCGCCTGTCGATTGAGGCCGGCGGGCCGTTCGATTTCACCGCCGGCCAGTATGCGGAAGTCTCGTTCGGCGATTTACCGCCGCGTGATTATTCCATGGCCAACCGGCCGGGCGACGAATTGCTCGAATTCCACATTCGTCATATTTCCGACGGCTCGGTCAGCGCCTACGCCAACACAAAGCTGAAAGTCGGCGACACCGTCAAAGTAGGCGGCCCCCACGGCATTTCCTACTACCGCGCTAAACATACCGGCCCGATCGTGGCGCTGGCCGGCGGCTCCGGCCTGGCGCCGATAAAATCGATCGTCGAGGAAGCGCTGTCCCAGGGCGCGCGGCAGATGATCTACATGTATTTCGGCGTGCGCGACACGCGTGACCTCTATTTGGAAGATCACTTCGCCGATTTGGTGGCGCGCCATCCCAACCTGTCCTTCACCCCGGTCTTGTCGGAACCCAGCGGCGAGACGCCCCACCGCACCGGCTATCTGGCCGATGTGGTAGCTGCCGATTTTGCCCCTGCGCCCGGGCTCGATGGAGCCAAGATATATCTTGCCGGACCGCCGATCATGGTCGAGACCTGCGTCGAACGAGTGCGCGAGCGCGGCACCGGCGACGAAGACTGCCACGCCGACGCGTTCTACACCGAAGCCGATAAAGTCAAATTGGAGGCCACCTCATGAACAACACTTCTGACGCCCATCGGCTTGATGGCCGCGTCGCCCTGGTGAGCGGCGGCGCGCGCGGTGTCGGGCTGGCGATTTCGCAAACCCTGGCGGCGCAAGGCGCCAAGGTGGTGGTCGCCGATGCCGGCGGCGCCATCGATGGGTCAGACACCGATCCCGCTATTGCCCAAGCAGTGGCAACGGAACTGGGTGATAACGCGGTCGCCTTCACCGAGTCCATCGCCGATGCCGGCGCGGCGCAAGCCGCCGTGGCTCTGGCCAACGAAGCCTTTGGTGGTCTCGACATTCTGGTCAACAACGCGGCCATCCTGCGCGACGGCTTTATCTTCAAAAGCGACCCGACCGACTTCGACGCGGTGTTAAAAACCAACCTCGCCGGCGCCTGGTATCTCACCAACGCGGCGACCCCGCTGATGCGCCAGAACGCCAAGGACGATCGCGGCGGCGAACCGTACGACTGGGGACGGGTGGTCAACATTACCTCGACCGCCGGCTTCTATGGCAATTTTGGCCAATCGTCTTACGCCAGCGCCAAGTCGGGCATGCTGGGCCTGATGCGCACCACGGCGATGGATCTCGCGCGCGCCGGCATCACCTGTAACGCGGTGGCGCCATTCGCCGCGACCCGGGTGACCGACACCATCGTGCCGGCCAACGATGAGCAAGCCACCTATAAGGAACGCGCGCTCAAGGTCTCGCCGAACCATGTAGCCATGGTCGTGGCCTGGCTATGCTCGCCGGCAGGTCAAACGATCAACGGCCAATTGTTCGGCGTGCGCGGGCGTGAGGTGTTCCTGTTTTCCCAACCGCGCCCCGTCGCCACCGTGGTGCGCGACGATGCGGACTGGGACGTCGGCGCCTTGAGCGCCGCGGCGGCGGAGAATTTCACGCCGCTCTACACCGACCTTAAAACCGACCTGGAAGTCTTCAACACCGACCCCAAAGTCTAAGCCAGAAAAGAGCCCTGCCATGACCCTCAGCCCCGGAGATCAAGTCGAAACCGTCGGCGAATTCGCACAAGCGCCCGAGGAATATCGTACCGCCATTGAGAAGATCGTGATCAGCCACGCGGTGAACGAATTGTACGGTGCCCAGGTCTTCGACGAGCCGGCTATCGCCTTCGCGCCGACCCCCTATTCGAAATGGCTGACCTGCCGGGTCGCCATGGAGGAATATGGCCATCATGTGCGTTTTAAGGAGCTTGGCGAGGAAATTGGCATCGCGCCGGAGCGCATGCAGGCCAGCGACGATAAAAAACCCCTGTCGATTTTCGAGTTCCCCTTACAGACCTGGGAGGAATTCTGCGTCATCAAGCTGCTCGCCGATTTGGCTGAAATTCTGCAGGTCGAAGATCTTGCCCAGTGCAGTTTCCTGCCGCTGCGCAACCTGTCGCGCATGACCATGCCGGAAGAGCGCTTCCACGCTCAATTCGGCAAGGATTTCTGTACCGAGCTGTGCCAGACCGAAGAAGGCCGCACAGCGGTGCAGGACGCGATAAACCGCTACTACCCGATCCTGCCGAAATTTTTCGGCCGGGCTAAATCGAAGAACAACGAAATCTACCGGAAATGGGCTATCAAGCAGCGTACCAATGAAGATATGCTCGCCGACTACGTGAAACGTGCTGAAGATATCGTGGCGGAACTGGGCCTGACCCTGCCCAATATCGGCGAATCGGCGGCCTAATCCGCCGCCGCTATACGGTTCGAGGGAGAACGACCACATGATCACCGCAGACATCCGGCCCGATCTGGCGCCGTATTACAAGGACGAGCTCGACCCCAAGAACCTGGCGCCGCTGTGGGAGGTACTACCCGGCATCGCCAAGCATCTGCCGAAAAGCGCCTGTGAGCCCTATATATGGCACTATGCCGATGTGCGCGACACCCTGATGAAGTCGGCCGACCTGATCACCGCCGAAGAGGCCGAACGCCGGGTGCTCATCCTGGAAAACCCCGGCATGCGCGGCCGCTTTCGCGTCACCACCGCCTTGTTCGCCGGCCTGCAGCTGATCATGCCCGGCGAAGTCGCGCCGGCCCATCGCCATACCCAGGCCGCCCTGCGTTTCATCGTCGAAGGCGGCGGCGCCTACACCGCCGTCGATGGCGAGCGCACTTATATGGAAGAGGGCGATTTCGTCATCACGCCGTCCTGGACCTGGCACGATCATGGCAATGAGAGCGACCAACCGATGGTGTGGATGGATGGTCTCGACATTCCCATCGTTGAGACCCTCGACGCCACCTTCGCTGAGAAGTTTCCTGAAAAATCGCAACCTCCTGGCCGACCCTCGGGCGATTCTCTGCATCGTTACGGCTCGGGCATGCTGCCTGTCGACTATTACGAAAAGGGCACGGTTTCCAAGGTCTTCAACTATCCTTATACCCGCACCCGCGAGGCGCTGGAGCAAATGCGCAAGGCCGAGGAATGGGATCCCTGCCATGGCTTGAAACTGCGCTACGTCAATCCGGAATCGGGTGAATCGGCGATGCCGACCATCGGCACCAACATGCAGCTTCTGCCCAAAGGCTTCGAGACTTCGTCCTACCGATCTTCCGACGCCACCATCTTCAGCGTCGTCGAAGGCACCGGCACGAGCCAAGTCGGCGATGAGACCTTCACCTGGTCGAAGCGCGACACGTTTGTGGTGCCGAGCTGGGTTCCGGTCAAACATTCGGCCGCCGAAGACGCCGTGCTGTTCAGCTTCTCCGACCGCCCGGTCCAGCGCATGGTCGGCTTGTGGCGCGAGGATCGCGGAAACGCCTAGAGCAGTGTCGGCGCTGACCCTGTTCGCCGACCGGCTTCACACGGCCTCGTGGTTTTCAATGATTGGCGAAGCGCTGACGGCGGCTGAGCAAAGCGACGCTGCGAGCTATGTGTCGGGATTGGGCATGGCCGACGCGGCGACCCAAGAGGTCGCCAGTTGGGGCGACGCCGAAGCCTGCATCAAGGCGACCGACTGGAACAGCGATTGGTGGGACGCCGAAGACCGGCTGCGCCTCGATCTGCTCGAACGCGCCGAACAGCAGCTCGGCAAAGCCGCCGCGTTGGAAGCCCTCACGGGCATTAGCGAACAGGTCTCCGACGTGGTGCATGGGGCCGCCGCGGTCGCCGCAGCCCGCGATGGCGTCGCCGATGCGGGCCTGATCCGCGCCGCGGCGGGCGCCGCGACCATGGCGTGCTACCAGGCCGCCGTGGAAGTCGCAGCCGATCCGGCCAACGATAATCCCTTCATCGCCAAGTATCGCCTGTTCGAAGCGGGCCACTGGCCATTATGCGTACGCGGTACGGTGTTCTATGTTTTCTAACCTGTCTATCGACGAGCGCCGATTATGAGCCAACCGCGCGATTGCCGCCCCTTTTTGCAGCCGACCAGCGTCGCCGTTGTCGGCGCCAGCGAGCGCGAGACCAGTTCCGGCGGCGCGGTGCTGCGCAATCTGATCGCGTCTAAATTCCCTGGCCAAATCACCCCGGTGAACCCGCGCGGCGGCGATGTGCTGGGCCTGCCAGCGGCAACCTCGCTCAGTGAATTTCCAGAGCCAGCCGATCTTGCCGTCATCGTCGTGCGCCCCGATTTGATCCTCGACGTGGTCGACGAGGCGGCGGCGAGCGGACATAAGAACCTGATGATCCTGCCCGGCGGCTTTCGCGAGGCCGGGCCCGAGGGCGAAGTGCGCGAACGCGAGTTGCTGCGCAAGACCGAGGCCGCCGGCATCACCGTGTTCGGCCCCAACAGCGCCGGCTGCATCCACTTGACCGAAAGCGCGCCCTTCGCGGCGACGTTTCTGCGCGATTTACCGCTGGGCGGCGGCATCGCCGTGATCTCGCAATCCGGCGCCATTACAGAAGAGGTCATCGCGGCGGGCAATGCGCGCGGCCTGCCAATCAGCACCATCGTCTCGGTCGGTAACGCCGCTCATCTCGAGGTGACCGACTATCTGGCCTATCTCGGTGCACAGGACGACTGCACTTGCGTCCTGCTCTACATCGAATCGATCGCCGATGCGGATCGGTTCGCCAAGGTCGCGCGCTCGGTCGTCGCCAAGAAGCCGGTGGTCGCCATGGTCGGCGGGCGTACCGCAACCGGCGGCCAGGCGGTACGCAACCATACCGGCGGCACCGCCATGCCCGACGCCGACGCGGCGGCGTTCCTGAAATCCTGCGGCGTCATCCGGGTCAAAAGCCTGCGCCAGATGTTGCTGGCAGCAAAAGGATTCGGGTTCCACCCCAGCGGCATCGGCAGGCGGGTTCTGCTGTTTTCCAATTCCGGAGGGCCCGGGGTTATCACCACCGACCGATTAATCGACAAGGGCATGGAGATGCCGCCGCTGCCCAATGCCTACGCCGCCGACCTGGAAGCGCTGATGCCGCCCGAGGCCGCCATCGCCAACCCGATCGACATGCTAGCCGACGCCCGCGAGGACCGTTTCGGGCCAGCGTTCGCGTCCGCGCTGCGCCACGGCGCCGGGCAGTTCGACACCATTCTGATGATCCATGTGGTGCCGTTCATGGTCGATGCCGGCCCTATCATCGACGAGCTGGCCCGCCTCGCCAAAGACGCGCCGCTGCCCTTGTTCCACTCCATGATGGGGACGTTGGTGCACAAGCAAGATTGGTTCGCGACCATGGAAGCGGCCGGCGTGGCAATGTTCAACGACGCCGAAGAGATGGCCGAAACCGCCAGCATTCTTGCCCAATATCCGCCGTTGAAAGCGGCAGTCAGCGCATAGGTTTCGGGCCGTGCACGAAAACAATCGCGTCATTGTTGCCGGCGGCGGCCCGGCCGGGCTGATCGCCACCCTGGCGCTCGCCCAGCAAGATATCCCGGTCTTGATGCTGGAGGTCCAGCCCCAGCCGGTCGATCACCGCCGAGCAACGACGTTTCACCCGCCGACCCTGGAATATCTGCGCCAGCTCGGCGCGGTCGACAGCGTGATCGAGAATGGCCGCATCACACCGATCTGGCAGTTCCGCGACCGCCAGGAAGGCTTGGTTGCCGAATTCGACCTCGCCGCGATCAAAGACCAGACCGACTACCCCTTCCGGGTGCAGTACGAGCAGATGAACCTGAACAAGGTTCTCTATCGCATGCTGGAAAATTACACCCATGTGGACGTCCGCTTTGGTCACGAAGTCCTCAGCGCCAACCAAGATGCCGACGGCGCTTCGGTGCAGGTAAAAATCTCGGACGGCGAACAAACCTTACACGGCCTGTTCGTGGTCGGCGCCGACGGCTCTCGGTCGAATGTCCGCCGATCGCTGGGTATCGGTTTCGAAGGCTTCACCTACGAGGAAAAAATCGTCCAGTACGGCACCCATTTCGATATCGGCGCGGCGCTGCCCGACGTCTCCGGGGTGGCCTATATCTCCGACCCGGACGAGTGGTGCGTGTTACTCCATCTGCCCGAGTATTGGCGCATTTCGTTTTCCTCGCGCGACGGCGAGGACGACGAAACGGCGCTGCGCGACGATATCGCCGAAGCCCGCATGGCGGCATTTCTTGGCCAAAGCGGCGCCACCGTCGCCTTGCAGCGTTCGATCTGGCGCATCCATCAACGGGTCGCCGACGATTTCCGCAAAGGCCGGATCGTCTTGGTCGGCGACGCTGCCCATATCAACAGCCCGATGGGCGGCATGGGCATGAATTCCGGGGTCCACGACGCCATGAACCTGGCCGATAAGCTGGGTCAAATTTGGCGCAGCGAGGCAGACCACAGCGTGCTCGACCGCTATACCCGCCAGCGGCGCTATGTCGCGCAAGAAGATGTTCGCCAGCAGACCATCCGCAACACCAAGTTCTTAAATGAAAAAGATCCCGCCGCGCGCCGCGAGAGCCTCGACGCCATGCGCGCGGTGGCCGACAATCCGCAAAAGCACCACACGTTTTTAATGAACTCATCAATGCTCGCCGGCCTGCGCACCGCCAACGCGATGGATTGAGCTCGCCCTACAACCGCACTTTGCGCAGGCGCAGCGCATTGGTGACCACTGAGACCGAGCTGAGGCTCATGGCGGCGGCGGCGATCATCGGGTTGAGCAATAATCCAAATACCGGGAATAACACCCCAGCGGCGAGCGGCACGCCCAGCGCGTTGTAGGCGAAGGCAAAGAACAGGTTCTGGCGGATATTGCGCAGGGTCGCGGTGCTAAGGTGGCGGGCGCGCACGAGCCCCATCAGATCACCTTTGATCAGGGTGATGCCAGCGCTTTCCATCGCCACATCGGTGCCGGTGCCCATGGCGACGCCCACATCGGCAGCCGCCAGGGCCGGCGTATCGTTGACCCCGTCGCCGGCCATCGCCACCGTGCGGCCGGCATCGCGGTAGCGGGCGACGATGGCGTTCTTGTCCTCGGGCAGCACATCGGCTTCGACGGAATCGAGGCCCAGCCGGCGGGCCACCGCTTGGGCGGTGGTACGGTTGTCGCCGGTCACCATGACGATCTCGATGCCTTCGCCCTGGAGTGCGGCGAGCGCCGCCGGGGTGGTTTCCTTGACCGGGTCGGCAACGCCAATGAGACCGGCGACGGCGTCGCCACGGACCACGAACATGACGGTCTCGCCGTCACCGCGGCGCGCGTCGGCGCGTTCGGTCCAATCGCCGGCGGCAATCCCCAGCGCGTCGAGCAGTGCTGCGTTACCCAGAGCGATGCGCCCGCCATCGGCTTCGCCGGTAACGCCCTTGCCGGTGATCGATTGAAAATCAGCGACCTCTGACAGGCGAACACCACGATCTTGCGCGCCGGCCACAATGGCGGCGGCCAGAGGGTGTTCGCTACCCTGTTCAAGACCCGCCACGAGACCAAGCAACACTACTTCAGAAACTCCGTCGCTCGGCATCACCGAAGTGAGCTTGGGCCGGCCCTCGGTCAGGGTGCCGGTCTTATCGACGATCAGCAGGTCGACCTTGGCTAAGGTCTCCAAGGCTTCGGCGTCGCGCACCAGAACGCCAGCCTGGGCGCCGCGCCCGGTGGCCACCATGATCGAGATCGGCGTCGCTAGGCCAAGCGCGCAGGGGCAGGCGATAATCAGCACCGATACGGCGGCGACAATGGCGAACGCCATCGACGGCGGCGGTCCCCAAATCGCCCAGACGGCAAAGGCCACGACCGCCACGGCGACCACGGCGGGGACGAAATAGGCCGCCACCAGATCGGCCAGCCGCTGGATCGGCGCGCGGCTGCGTTGCGCCTGGGCCACTAGCTGGACAATCTGCGACAGCATGGTCTCAGCGCCGACGCGCTCGGCGCGCATGATAAATCCGCCGGTGCCGTTCAGCGTACCGCCGATGACAGGATCGCCGGTAGTTTTTTCGACCGGGATCGATTCGCCGGTCACCATGGATTCGTCGACGACGCTATGACCCTCCAGAACCTCGCCATCGACGGGCACCGCATCGCCGGGGCGCACCCGCAGCCGGTCACCGGCGACAATCTGGTCGAGAGTAACCTCTTCATCGCCGCCGTCCTTACGCAAGCGATGGGCGGTTTTCGGCGCCAGATCGAGCAACGCCCGCAAGGCGCCGCCGGTGCGTTCGCGCGCTCGCAGCTCGAGCACCTGGCCAAGCAACACCAGAACGATGATCACCCCGGCAGCCTCGAAATAAATTTCCACCCGCCCGGCGGCGTCGCGGAAACGGTCGGGAAACAGCTCGGGCGCGATCACCGCGACCGCGCTGTAGAGAAAGGCCGCCCCGGTGCCGACGGCGATCAGCGTGAACATATTGGGGTTCACGGTGACGATCGACGCCCAGCCGCGCTGAGAGAACGGCCAGCCGCACCACAGCACCACCGGCGCCGCCAAGACAAGCTGGGTCCAGCCGAACGACGCACCCGGCAGCACGCCATGAAAGGAAACACCTGGTAGCATCCCGCCCATCGCCATGATCAGCAGCGGCAGCGCGAACACCACGCCGACCCAGAACCGGCGGGTAAAATCGATCAGCTCGTGGTTGGGCGCGGCCTCGGCGCTGACCATCATAGGTTCCAGCGCCATGCCGCAGATCGGACAACTGCCCGGCCCGACCTGGACGATTTCGGGGTGCATCGGGCAGGTATATTCCGCGTCGGCCGGCGCGTTCACCGAAGCCTCCCGGTGGGCGCCGGATAGATAGTGATCCGGGTCACCGGAAAATTTCGTCAGGCAATTTTGGCCGCAAAAATGATAAGTGTCGCCACCATGGTCGTGATGGTGCGGCGTCGCATTTCGATCCACATCCATACCGCAGACCGGGTCTTTCACAGTTTCGATCATTTCAACTTGGGCCATTTTCGGTCCCCTGACCTAGCGATTTTCCGCGCGGCGATTGATCGACTCTTGCTGGCGGCGGATACGCGCCGGCCAGCGGCTCTTGATATAGGCCAGCACCGCGCGAATTTCGTCGTCACTCAAGATATCTTTGAACGCCGGCATATCGGAGGCGATATCCAGGCCAGTAAATTCCGCGGTTCCCAACTTGGTGATGCCAAACAGGGTCGCGTCATCGTGGTGCCATGTATGGCCGCGCGCGTTATGGGGTGGCGCCGGTAGCCGGCCGTTCTCGTTGAGCTGACGCCAATTGGCTTGGCCCTCTAAATTCACACCGTGACAACTGGCGCAACTCTCGGCATAGACCCGCGCACCGTCCGCCAACTCTTGGGGACCAGCCGCGCCTTCTGCCGCCATCGCCGCCGTTGGCAAAATGAACATCGACGACACCGCGAGAATCGCGAGGGTTTTTCTCATTCGCCGGCACCTGAGAACTCATCGAGAATCGGGCAATCGGGCCGGTCGTCGCCATGGCATTTATCGGCCAGGGTCGCCAACACGCTGCGCATCTCACCGAGCTCGGCGATCTTCTGGTCGATATCGGCGATCCGGTTGAGCGCGATGGCCTTCACATTGGCGCTATGGCGGTCGCCATCGGTATACAGCGACAGCAGGTTGCGGCAGTCGGCCACCGTGAAACCCAAATTGCGCGCGCGGTGAAGGAACCGCAGCAGATGGACGTCGCGCACCCCATAGTCGCGGTAGCCATTATCCTGTCGCCGCGCCGGGTCGACCAGACCGATATCCTCGTAATAGCGAATGGTTTTCGCCGGCAGGCCCGATTGGGTGGCCGCTTCGCTGATATTCATGATGCCAACGCTTTAGTTGCGGTGCGTGCCGTCACGCACCCTCGTAATACCTATATAGGTAATCCTTCCAGTAACTGGAAGGTCAAGCGCTGGTGATCATTTACGTCGCCAGCGGCGCGGCCGCGAACAACACCCCAAAAGCCCGGCACCACACCACCGCGCTGGCGAATTGGGAGACGTCGGTGCCCGCCGGCACGGTGTAGTTCTGGTTGCCGATATTGCCTTTCAACGGGCCCAAATCGACAAACTCACTGTCTTTCACGTCGCCGGATTCCGTGGGATCGGGATGGCGCACCAGATAGATCCTGAGATCGGGACCATTGGTGACCTTCAAATTTTCCAGGCGCAGCACGCTGTCGCTGCCGGTCAGTTTGAACAGCTTAGCGTCGCCGGAACCCTTATGGATGGAGTCCGCATCGCGGAATTGACCACTGGCGAGAAGTTCGGGACCGGCCGGGGTTGCCGGCGCCGGCATATCGTCCATGGTCTCGTCCATCGCGTGATCGGGCATGCCCAAGGCGGCGGTAAGCACATCGGTGGCGATATCAGCCTTGCGCTCTTCCGACATCTCGGCCAACGCGGCGGGGGTCGGCACGCCGGGAAACGCCTCTTCGACGACTTGGTCGATGAATAGCGGCGACACAAGTACCCAGGCGACCACGGCGAAAACGACAACGCCAACCGCGCCGCCCGTGTAAAGAATTTTACGGTTCATGTGAAACCTCCGGTTTGCCCGCTTGGCAGTCAAGCGCGCGTTAAGTGCTGATGGTCCGGTTAACACCCAGCGCTGCGATATATTCCCGGCGCAAGCGTCCGGCCGGTCAGCGCCCTAAAACTTGGGCATCACGTCGCTGGCAAACAAGCGCACAGACTGTTGCGCCAGGTCGAGCGGCATATCGTGGAAGTTAACCTGCAGGGAGGCGACTTCAAAATCGCCCACCAGCCGCTGGTAATCGGCGATTTGATCGCTGATTTGGTCCGGCGTGCCGACCCACGCCGCGCCCTTTTCGACCTGGCTTTCGAAGGTCTCTTTGGCCAAACCTGCAATCAATTTATCGTAACCGGGATAATCATCCGACGACGCGCCGCCGACCCAGTCCGAGGCCGCATCGACTAGGGAGGCGAGATAATTGTTGATGCGCGCGCTGGCGTGTTCGACCGCCTCCTCGGCGTCGGGCCAACAGAACATGTGAAAGGCCAGCATGATTTTGCCCTCGCCCTCATGGCCGGCAGATTTCCAGGCCTCGCGGTAAAGCCCGATGAGCTCGGCCATTTTGCCGCCCGACAGCGGGATCGCCATCACCGCGTGACCGGCCTTGCCCGCATTGACGAAGGATTCCGGCGTCGCAAAGGCAGCGATCCAGAAGGGCGGGCGGGGTTTTTGCGTCGGCCGGGGGAGCGACGTGGTGGCGGGAAAGCTATGAAATTCGCCGTTGGCGGCGAAGCCTTCGGTTTCCAACAATCCCTGGATCTGCGCCATGCCCTCGGCGAAGCGGCCCTTGCTTTCGTCAAGCGACTGGCCAAACCGGGCGAATTCGTGGGGCAGGAAGGCGCGCGCGAAACCGACCTCCAGCCGGCCGCCGGATATGCCATCGAGCATGCCGATTTCGCCGGCCAGTTTCAGCGGGCTGTTGAAGATCGGCAGAATAGCCCCGGTGATCAGGCGAGCCTTCTTGGTGCGCTGCGACGCCGCGGTGAGAAACACGATTGGGTTAGGGCTATAGCCGCCATAGGCGTGAAAATAATGCTCGACGATGCGCACATGGTCGTAGCCCAGATCATCGGCCATATCGACCAGCGACAGACATTCGTCGAAATAGCGATCCGCCGGCTTGGTGTCGGGTCCCACACAGGGGAAAAACTGCATGCCGAATTTCATGGAAACCCCGACCGTCCTCGTTAAGTGTCACGCCTTACTAGCATTCACATTTGGCCTGGAACAGAGGCCGGTGGTCTGACCTTAGTTGGACACCGGCTCCAGACGGATAAGGGCACCGTCGCTCTCATCGGTGAGGATGTAGAGAAAACCATCGGGGCCCTGGCGCACGTCGCGCACCCGGCCAAACGCACCCTCCAACAGGCGCTCTTGGCGGACCACCCGCTCACCATCGAGTTCCAGGCGCACCAGATGGCGGAACTTCAGCGAGCCGACAAATAAATTGCCGCGCCAGGCCGGGAACTTGTCGCCAGTATAAAACGCCATGCCCGACGGCGCGATCGACGGCGTCCAATGGAGGATCGGTTGCGCCAGGCCGGGCTTTGACGAACCTTCACCGATGGAAAATCCTGTATAGCTGCGCCCATAGGTAATCACCGGCCAGCCATAATTGATGCCGGCGCTGACGATATTGATCTCGTCACCGCCCTGGGGGCCATGCTCATGCAGCCAGACCGCACCTGTATCAGGATGGCGCGCCATGCCCTGGGGGTTACGATGGCCATAGGAAAAGATTTCCGGCAAGGCGCCGGCGGTCTTTAAAAACGGATTATCCTCGGGCACCGACCCGTCATCGTTGAGACGCACCGTTGTGCCGTTATGAGAATCCAGTTCCTGGGCCCGATCCAGATCGCCGCGCTCGCCCACGGTGACATATAGTTTGCCGTCACTGTCGAACGCCAGCCGCGAGCCGAAATGCACGCCGCCACCAGACAGATTGTTGGCTTTAAATAAGATCTCCAGATTGACCAGCCGGTTGCCGTCGAGGCGCGCCCTGGCCACCGCGGTATGGGCGCCGCTTACACTTTCCGCAGCGTAAGAAAAATAGATCCAACCATTCTGGGCATAGTCAGGGTGCGGCACCACATCGAGGAGCCCGCCTTGGTTTCGGGCGAAAACCTTGGGTGTGCCGGAAATTGGCGCCGCCTGCAAACGCCCGTCGACGATGACGCGCAAGCGACCCGAACGTTCGCTGACCAGCATGCGCCCATCGGGCAAGAACGCCAACGCCCAAGGATGCGCGAGACCGTTTGCGACCTCCACCGTTCGAAAGGTGGCTTTCTGCGATTTTACGGTCTGAGCGCCAGCGGGCGCGGCGAGACCAATGGCGGCAAAGAAGGCCAAGGCGAACAGAAAACGCGAAGGAGGAAACATCATGGTTCTAAGACTACTCCCGATCGACCTCAGGCAGAAAGAGCGCGCCGGTCACTTTTAGTTGGTTGTCGTACCCAAATTAGCCAAGGCTTGCTTGACCATAGCTGACCGCTTGCCCCACGTTACAGCCCGATAAGCGAAAATAAACTGGCACAGGAAGAACTGATGTCCGACGTCACCACCATCCGCGTCATCGAATTCCCCAGCACCGGCTTGCTGCCCCACTATGTGGCCATCGAACGCGGTCTGTTTGAAGGCGAAGGACTCAGCGTGGAAATTACCGCCACGCCCAACTCGGTGTTCCAGATCACCAACCTGATCGACGGTAATTTCGAAATCGCCGGTACCGCCATCGACAATGTGGTGGCCTATCAGGAGGGTCAGGGGGTGGCCGAGCTGTCGCGCGCGCCCGACCTGTTCGCCTTCATGGGCGCCGGCCAAGTCAATCTGGGCCTGTCGGTGCAGGCCACTATCGCCGGCTATAGCAATCTCAAAGGCACCACCCTGGCGGTCGATGCGCTGTCGACCGGCTTTGCCTTCATGCTGCGCGAAATGCTCGAGATCAATGGCGTCGGCCATGACGCGTATGAGCTGATCCCGGTCGGCGCGACGCCGGCGCGGCTCGAGGCGTTGGTCGCCGGCGACCATTCGGGCGCGCTACTCAACCCGCCCTTTACCGAGTTCGGCGAGGCCGCCGGGCTGCGCACCATCGACTATAGCCAGGACGCGCTGCCGCCGTGCCAAATCGGCGTGATGGCGGCCTGCCGGGGTTGGGCGGCCGCCAACCCTGAGGCGTTGCAGGGTTTCATCCGGGCTGAACTGAAGGCGATTGACTGGATCACCGACCCAGCCAACGCCGAGGCCGCCACCGACACCCTGGAACGCAACATGCCGGGCATGGATCGAGCCGGCGCGGAGGCGGCGATGAAGATCGTGCTCGACCCCAATCTCGGCCTGGCCGGCAGCGATAAAATCGACGAGGCCGGCGTCGCCACCATCCTGGCGTTGCGCAGTAAATATGGCGAGCCGCAGAAAAACCTAAGCGACCCAGACCGTTACATCGATTTATCCTATTATAACGCGGCGACGGGCTAGCCTGAGCCGCCACGCCTAAGGCACAAGTCAAACGCGCCCGATTGCGGTACAATAGCCGCCGCAACACATCGCGCGCTGGAGGAATACATGATCAACGTCACCGGTTTCCGTTATTGCCGTCTGGGCACGGCGGACCTCGAAGAAACAGTGAAATTCGCCACCGAAATCATCGGCCTTGAGTTGGTCGGCCGCGAAAATGGTTTCGCTTATTTGCGCGGCGACGACCGGGATCACAACATCGTCTATTTTCAAGGCGACCCCAACGATCACACGGTCGGTCTCGCGATCGACACCTTCGAAGAGCTCGATGCCGCCGAGAGTACGCTCAAAGAGCTTGGCCTGGAGGTTCACCGGGGCAGTGAGGAAGAGGCCGCCGCGCGGCGTTGCATGGGATATATCAATTTCAAGGACAATAGCGGCAACTCAATTGATTTGACCGTACGCCCGTTCGCCGCCGGGCGGCGCTACTTCCCCTCGCGCGACGCTGGCATCACCGAGTTCAGCCATATCGGTCTGCGCGTGACCAACCCGCGCGAAGCGGAGAAGTTCTGGTCGCAGGTATTTAACTTCAAAACCAGCGATTGGATCGGCTGGTCGGCGCTGATGACCTTCGACGAAGTCCACCACCGCTATGCCCTGTTCCCGTCGGACCGGCCGGGCATTCAACACATTAATTTTCAAGTGGCCGAAAACGACGATGTGATGAAGTCGAATTATTTCATGCTCGACCGCCAAGTACGTATTCAGGCCGGGCCGGGCCGCCATGCGCTCTCCGGCGCGCGCTTTCTGTATTACTACGGGCCGGACGAGATGATTTACGAATATTCGTGCGGTGTGCGTATGGTCGACGACACCTGGAAACCGCGCCAATTTCCCATCGAGGACGCGTCATTTTGCGCCTGGGGGTCGCGCCCCGATTTGTCGATCCTCGGCCCGGACGGCGCGCTAAACTGACGCGCGCGTACGACGACGGCTCCCCATGATAGAGATCGTCGATATCCGTTATTGCCGGCTGGGTACCGCCGATCTCGACGGCGCCGTACGCTTCGCCACCGAGCTTATCGGCCTGGAGCATGTCGGTCGCGAGAACGGCGCGGCCTATGTGCGCGGCGACGATCGCGACCATAACATATGCTATTTCCAGGGCGACCCGGCGGACCAAACCCTGGGTCTCGAAGTGCGCAGCTTCGACGATCTTACCGCCGCCGATGCCGCCTTGCAGGCCGCCGGGGTGAAAACCCGTTCGGGCAGCGAAGGTGAGGCTGCGGCGCGGCGCTGCATGGGGTTTATTAATTTCCAAGACCCGAGCGGCAATTCCATCGATCTCGTGGTCCGGCCGTTCGCATCGGGCAAACGTTACTTCGCCTCGCGCGATGCCGGCATCACAGAATTCAGCCATGTCGGATTGAAGACCACGGACGCCCCGCGCGACGAGGCGTTCTGGACCGGCCTGTTCAACATCCGCGCCAACGACTGGATCGGCACAGCCGCGCTGATGTCCTTCGACCAGGTCCATCATCGCATTGCCCTGTTCCCGACCGATCACGCCGGCATCCAGCACATAAATTTTCAGACCGAGAGCCTCGACGACATCATGCGGTCGTACTATTTCTTTCGCGATCGCCAGATTCACATAACCTTCGGCCCCGGCCGGCACGCCACCTCAGGTGCCATGTTCCTCTACTATGAGGGACCCGACGGTATGACTTACGAATACTCATCGGGCGTTCGCATGGTCGACGACACCTGGCGTCCGCGCCAACTGCCGTTTATCAACGAATCTTTTTGCGTCTGGGGATCGCGACCCGACATCGCCGAGTTCAAGGCCGACGACGACCTGTAATAGCTCGCTTCAGATTAAAACAAATTTTCACCAACTGGATTTACCCATGTCCGACAAGCCGACCCCCCAACCCAAGGCCTACGAAAACCAGGATTTTCTCCATAGTCGCGACGGCCGCGCGCTGCGCATTCTGGCCGAATATCACGAGCCGCAGAGCCGCCTCGCCCACTACAATGTCACCGATACGGTGGTGTTCATGGGTTCCGCGCGCTTACCCTCGGCCGAGACCGCGGCCGAGGCCCTCGCGGCCGCCGAGCGCGGCGAGGGCGATTTGAAAGCGGCGCAGCGGATGCAGGACATGGCGGTCTATTACGAGGCCGCGCGCGAACTGGCCCATCGCCTGACCGAATGGTCGAAAGGTCTGGGCGAGGATGAGCGCCGCTTCGTAGTGTGCACCGGTGGCGGGCCAGGCATCATGGAAGCGGCCAACCGCGGCGCATCGGAAGCCAAGGGCCTCAATGTTGGCCTCACCATCTCGCTGCCCTTCGAGGAGTTCGAGAACCCCTATATCAGCCGCGAACTGGCATTCCATTTCCATTATTTCTTCATGCGCAAGTTCTGGTTTCTGTATCTCGCCAAGGCGATGATTTTCTTTCCTGGCGGCTTCGGCACGCTGGACGAATTGTTCGAGACCCTAACCCTGGTGCAGACCCACAAGATGCGCAAAAAGATGCCGATGGTGCTGTTCGGCGCGTCGTTTTGGGAGAAGGTGATCAATCTCGACGCGTTGGTCGACGCCGGGACCATCAGCCCGGAAGACCTCGATCTGCTGTTCCACACGGATTCGGTCGACGAAGCCTTCGACTATATCACCAAGGGTTTGATGGCGGACGCCATCGATAAGCCAGGGCCGACGCTTTAGCGCGCCATCGCGAGCCCGTACTCACGAAAGGACTGAAAATTATGGCCCCCACGCCGAATATCAGAATCGAATACTGCGTCATGTGAAACTACGAGCCGCGTGCCCTCCGTGCGAGGGACCTGCTTGTAGAGACCTATGGAGCCGAAGTTGAACTGGTCTCCGGCGCGCGCGCGTCGTTCGAGATTATCGTCGACGGCGAGACCCGGTATTCCAAACTCGCCACCGGACGCTTTCCCGACGACGGAGAAGTGACGAACCTGCTCACAGACTAGGGGCCGCAAGACATCAAGGAAATGCCATGACCACCGATACCTCCGCCGCAGTGACCGACCGAGTGATCGTGATTACTGGCGCCGGCCAGGGGATCGGCCGCGCTTATGCCCACCATTTCGCCGAGAACGGCGCGATCCCGGTGATCGCCGATATCGACGGCGACAACGGCGCGCGGGTGGCGGCGGAAATCGAAGGTGCCGGCGGACGGGCGCTGGCGGTGCAGACCGACGTCACCTCACCAGACTCGGTCGCTGCGATGGTCGACGCTACCCTGTCGGCCTATGGCCGCCTCGACGCCTTGATCAATAATGCGGCGATTTTCGTGACCCTCGGCCGCCGGCCGTTCGAAGATATCCCGCTCGACGAATGGCGCCAGGTGATGGACGTCAACATCACCGGCTGCTTCATCTGCGCCCGCGCGGTGATCCCCGCCATGCGCGACGCCGGCTGGGGTCGGATTATCAACATATCCTCGTCGACCGTCCCCTTGGGCATTCCCCATTTTCTGCACTATGTGACATCGAAATCGGCGCTGATCGGCATGAGCCGGGCGATGGCGCGCGAAGTCGGGCCAGACGGCATCACCGTCAATGCGGTGCTGCCCGGCATGATTGAGACCGAGATCGAGAATAGCGGGCGCACGGACCAGGGCCGCCAGCACGTTATCGGCAATCAAAGCCTGCAACGGCAGCAGACGCCCGATGATATGGTCGGCACCTTGTTGTTTCTGGCCTCGCCGGCCAGCGGGTTCATGACCGGCCAGTCGATCTGCGTCGATGGCGGCAGCGCCTTTGTTTAAGCTGCGCTATCCGGTTTCGAGGCGACCATCCACATATTGTCGCTGAGATAAAACCGGTCGAACAGGCCAAATTGCTCGACCCGGAACCCCGACGCTTCGACCATCTCGCGCAGGCTCTGCGGGGTGAAATAATTTACATGGCCGGGAAAACGGAACCCACACCAACGGTCGCCCATGACCCGGCGATTTACGCTGGCGTAATTTGGCACCTTGATGATGGTCGCGCCGCCCGGGCGCAGCGCCGCCCATGCGCGAGCCAGCAAATCGGCGGGCTCCTGCTCATGCTCCAGAAACGAGCGCATGATGATGCCGCTCACCGTACCGGCCGGCACGGCGGCAAGCCCATCGATTGCCGACATGGCGTAGACTTTGCCGCCACGATCGGACAGGCGCTCAGTGGCGCGGCGCGCCAGCTCTTCGGAAATCTCGACCCCCAACGGCTCGTAATCCGCGGGCAGCGCCGCCAGGTAATCGCCGGTGCCGCAACCAATATCGACAACCGGTCCCGGCGGAAACGACGCGGCGATGCGGTTGGCCAATTTGTTGGGCTTGCGGATCGCCCAACGGCGGAATTTCTTCCAGACCCGCGAAAAATTGTAGCTGAATGGGTACTCTTCGCGCATTCGCTCGCTGCGGTCGCCATGGTTGCGTTCCCAGGCAAATTCGGAGACTAGCGCTTCGTAGCCTGGGGGATTTTCCAGATACACAAAGTCACAATGACTGCAGCCCTTGAGCACCCAGTCCTGCCACGAATAGGCGAGCGCCGGCGCCGCCAAATTATCTGTGCCGCATTTCGGACAGTTTCTTGCTAGAACAGCGGGACTCGTTGCGTCTTGGGACGTCGTCATATCCATTTCTTCGCGCGCCGGAATTCGTCTCCGTCTAACACCGGCCCCGTGAAAAGGCTAGACGATAGCCGGCGCACGCCAAGTTTTTAGGATGGGCAGATACACGCGTGACAGAAACGACGGGCTATCTTGTTGGCAGACTTTGGCGCGACTGGGCGCGTGTCTATCGCGGACGCATTGCAGGTGCGGCCGCTTTGATGGCCGTCGTTGCGGGAACTTCGGCACTCTATCCCTGGCTCGTCGAATTAGCGGTCGACATGCTGACCAATGCCGACCCACGTATTCTGACCCTGCTGCCGGCCGCCATCATCGCCGTCACCTTTACCCGCGGCATTGCCTCTTACGGCCAAAGCGTGCTCAGCCAATCGATGTCGTTGCGGGTGATAGCCGATCTGCAAAAGGCAATGTTCGCTAAACTCATGCAGGCCGACCTCGCCATGATGCAAAGCGCGCCGACCGGCACCCTGATCTCGCGCTTCACCAACGATGTGAACCTCATGCGCGACGCCTTATCGCGCACGATGACGGCCATGATCCGCGATTTCCTGACCGCCGTCGCCCTGATCGGCTGGATGTTCTACGCCGATTGGGTCCTGACGCTGATCGTCATCGTTACCTTCCCGGTCGCTGGGCGACCGATCCTACGCCTCGGCCGCCGCCTGCGCCGCGCCTCGGCCAACGTTCAGACCGGCCTCGGTTCCCTGACCTCGACCCTGGGTCAATCGTTCGGCGGCATTCGTCTCATCAAGGCCTATGGCATGGAGAGCTATGAGAGCGGCCGTTCCGACGCACAATTCGACGAGGTCTACCGGCTGATCGTCAAGACGGTGAAAGGGCGCGCGCGCAGTCAGCCGATCATGGAAATATTGGGCGGTGTCGCGGTGGCCCTGGTATTGGCCTATGGCGGCTACCGGGTGATATCGGGCAACGGCACGCTGGGTGAGTTTGTCGGTTTTCTGTCAGCCATCATCATGGTGCTGCAGCCGATCCGCAGCCTCGGCAACCTCAACGCCAGCCTGCAGGAGGGGTTGGCGGCGGTAAAACGCACCTTCGAGCTGCTCGACAGCGAACCGAAAATCACCGACCGGCCAGACGCGCAGGCGCTCGAAAATGTTTCCGGGCACGTACAGTTCGACGGCGTGACCTTCGCCTACGCGCCGGGCGACCCCGTCCTCGACCGCATTACCCTCGACGTGCCGGCCGGCCAAACAGTGGCGCTGGTAGGTCCCAGCGGCGCTGGCAAGTCGACGGTGTTGAATTTGATTCCGCGCTTCTATGACACCGATTCCGGTACCGTGCGCATCGACGGACACGATGTGCGCGACGTCACGCTGGCTAGTCTGCGCGACCAGGTCGCGCTGGTCAGCCAAGACGTCACCTTGTTCAACGATACGGTCGCCGCCAATATCGCCTTTGGCAATCCCACGGCGGACCGGGCGGCGATTGAAGCCGCGGCCACCGATGCGGCGGCGCATGACTTCATCCGCCAACTGCCCGACGGTTACGACACGTTGGTCGGCGAACGTGGCGCCAAGCTTTCCGGCGGCCAGCGCCAGCGTATCGCCATCGCCCGCGCCATGCTTAAAAATGCGCCGATCCTATTGTTCGACGAGGCGACCAGCGCCCTCGACGCCGAAGCCGAGCGCCAAGTACAGGGCGCGCTGGCGCGCTTGGCGCAAGACCGCACCACCATCGTTATCGCGCATCGCCTGGCAACCGTGGTCGGCGCCGATCTCATTTATGTGATCGACCAGGGTCGGGTCGTCGAATCCGGCGTCCATGACCAGCTTCTCGCTCAAAATGGCCTCTATGCACGCCTGGCGCGCCTGCAATTCCGCGCCGCTGAGGCCGAACCGGCGAGCGCCGCGGCCATCGGGTAAAATATCGATATTTAACAAAGAGTCGGACGCTGGATTGATCGCCAGCGCGATCTGTGGTCCTTTATGGCAAGCAATTTTCAATACATCCGATAAAACCGACCGAAATTCGGTTTAATCAACCAAGGAATTCCGACATGGCAGAGCAAAAACCACCGATGGTTTATAATAACTCCCGTTTCCGGGTGGTCGACTACAACTTCGATATGTTCATTGGGCCCGCGGCGGGCGAGCAATTCAAGGATTTCACGCTGACCGACCTGAACAGCGGCGAGGACGTCAAATTGTCTGATTTCGCCGGCAAATGGGTGGTCGTGGAGACTGGGTCCTCGACCTGCTCAATGTACACCAAGAACATTCCCACCATGAAAGACGTGGCGGCGAAGTTCCCCGATGTGGAATTCGTGATCGTCTATGTCCGCGAAGCCCATCCGGGCGAACGCCTTGGCCCGCACAAATCGATGGACGACAAGTTCAGCGCGGCCCGCAAAATCGCCCCGCGCTATGGCGAGTTCCGCCGCACGCTGGTCGACAATATCGACGGTGATTTCCACCGCGCTTATGGGGCGATGCCCAATGTGGTGTATATTATCCGCCCTGACGGCACGATCCATTACCGCTGCAACTGGGCGGCGCCGCATCTGATCGAAGGCGCGTTGGAAGACCGCGAAAACCTGCACAAGGTGGAAAACGCACCGACCGCAGAGCTGCGCGCTTCGCGGGCCATGCCCCATATGATCCGCACCATGTGGACAGGCGGCTTCATCGCGCTGTTCGATTTCTTCAAGAACGCGCCGTTGACGGTGACCAAGCACGTCAAGGTCGATGCCTATTACGAAAAGCACGGCCGCTTCAAAAACCAGCCGCTATCGCCGGAAGAAATGCAGGCGCGCATGAATGCGCCCGCTGAGCCGGCAGAGGCGAAGCAACAGGCAGCCGAATAGGCTATCTGCCCGATCGAGCCTTCCGAGGCTCCCGTCACCGGCCGGTCTCCATTCAGGAGGCCGGCCGGTTTCGTTTGCAGGGCCGGCAACGCGAAAACTGGCCGATTTTCAGTGGAATTCGGGGAAAATAAGGGCAAAACGGCGCAAACACACGCAATTGGCTAGTCTGGCGGTATACTTGGCGCCGACGTTAGCTGGCATTTTAGTCATTTTTATTACTTTAACAATGGAATATCGGCTAATCATTGAAACGACTATCTTGATCGGCCTGGGTACTTCGGTGTTCTATTATCAGGTATTCTGTTCCGGAAAATTCCCGGTCTCATAAGTCTTGAGGTCGGGACGGCGAGTTCCCGCATCGGATGAGGGGTGAATTACATGCTACTCGAAGAGGTATTGATCAGGCAGGGCGTGACGTCGCGCAGCGATGTCGAAGAGGCTCATGCGCAGCAGGGCGGCCAGATCAACCGGCAGCTGGCCCAGCTGGGCCTGGCCACCGAAGAGCAGGTTCAGGACGCCGAGGCATTCATCCCGCCGGTCCCTGGTTCCATCGCGGATACCGGCATTCCGCTCACTTTCCTCATCAATCTTCTCGTCAAGACCATGCATGTCGCCGGCTTTGAGTTGCCGACGGTCTTGGCTGAAGAACTCAAGCTGCCTGTGTCGATGACCGTCGAACTGCTCGACGAGGCCCGCGAGCTGAAACTTATCGAAGTGCTTGGCCTTACCGGCAACAGCCTGATGTCGGAAATGCGCCATTCGCTGACCGACGTCGGCAAGCGCGCGGCCAACGAGGCGTTGGATTTGTCTCAGTATGTCGGCCCGTGCCCGGTGCCGCTGTCGGCCTATAGCGAGCGCGTGCAGCGCCAATCGATCTTGAACGAACGTCTCGACCAGGCGACCTTGGAAAAGAACACCCAGCATATGATTCTGCCCGACGGCTATATCGAGGAAGTCGGCCCGGCGGTGAACTCCGGCCGGTCGATCCTGCTCTATGGCCCTCCCGGTAACGGCAAGACGACGATCGCCGAGGCGGTCGGCGCGGCGATGACCGGCATGGTGTTTGTACCGCACGCGATTGAAGTCGATGGTCAGGTGATCAAGGTCTTTGACCCGTCGATCCACCACGAAATTAAGCGCGAGGCGGTGCAGCCTCAGGAACCGTCGTTACGCCTCAACGGCAACGCCGCCAGCCATGAAGTGATCGACGAACGCTGGGTGCCGTGCATCCGCCCGACGATGATTTCCGGTGGTGAGCTGACCCTGGAAATGCTCGACCTGCAATTCAACCCCTATGCTCGGTTCTACGAGGCGCCGCTGCAAATGAAGGCCATGAACGGCATCTTCATCGTCGATGACTTTGGCCGCCAGCGGGTGTCGCCGAAGGAAATCCTCAACCGCTGGATCGTCAACCTCGACCGCCGCGTCGACTATCTGGCCCTGCGCACCGGTAAGAAATTCCAGATCCCCTTCGACGAGCTGGTCGTCTTCTCCACCAACTTGCGCCCGGAAGATCTGATGGACGAGGCCTTCCTGCGACGCATCGCCTACAAGGTGGAAGTGCCCTATCCGTCGGAAGAGAACTACCGCAAGATCTTCGAGCTGGTGACCGCCAACGCCGATGTGCCGTTCCCGCCCGATATCATCGAGTATCTGAAAAAGAACTTCTACGAACCCAACAACATGCCCCTGTCGGCCCATCATCCGAAATTCATCATCGACCGGGTGGTCGACCGGTGCCACTACCGGGGCGAACCGGCCACCTTCTCCGAAGAGGGGCTGGACTATGCGCTGGGCAACCTGCTGGCGGTGACCAAGACCAGCTGGGTGCAAGCCGCGACAACCGAGGACACCCGACAAGACGTAAGGCCGATCTAAGCGGCAATCTGTATTGTAGGGTGGCGCGCTCGTTCGAACTTTGTTCGAACTCGTCTTCACAAAAGAGGGCGACCATTCCGAGAGGAATGGCGCGCCCGGCAGGATTCGAACCTGCGACCTCCAGATTAGGAATCTGGTGCTCTATCCGACTGAGCTACGGGCGCACACGACTTAACCAATAACAAAGCTGGACCCGTAACAGCAGGCCAATGCGGCCTCCGTAGAAGATCAACTTGGTACTTAGGTGGTATTTGGCGGGCCTGCGAATAACGTAACGCTATTACTTGGCTGCGCTTATCTCCCAGCGAGCACCAGATTCCTCGTCTCGGGAGTGAAGGGAGGAGAAAGGCAGCCCGTTTGCACAAGAATAACTGTAGTAATTTTTTAAATAGTCTGTCTGGATCCACCGACATCGGGAAACAATCTAATCTCAAATCGGCGACATATCGGGGGCGCAGGTCGGCGGATACAGCATTTCAAGGAAGAGGTAGTTGGCGTGCCCATTAAGGTATTAATATTGAACTACTAAATCTAAGACCGACTGAAATTCTATTATATCGCGCGAACAGCCGTTTTTAATTTTTGCAGATGTAATGGTAGGCTTGTTCAGCGTTGAAGATGGGATATTCCATATTTGGCGACGGCTTGTTGGGTCAACCAATAGTTAAGTTACTAATCATTTGGGGCGAGGACAATGAGAGGCACAGTTATTGGTTACGATGAGACAGGCCATGCTGGTGTAATTAGCGGATTTGATGGAAACCGCTACAAATTCACGCTGATGGAATGGAAAGGCGCCTCACCGCCGAATGTGAATATGGAAGTTGATTTCGAACCAGATGAAGGTATCGCACGGGAGATATTTGTTTTAGCGCAGAATACGTTTAGCCAAACAGCGAACAAGACGGCCGGGTTTTGGAGCGCCGTATGGGGTTGGGGCTTAGGCGTTTTTTTTCTGTTGGCTGCCCTTGGAACCATAATTGAACAACCGCAAGATAGGGACATACTTGCCGCGATATTGTTTATCATCGCCTCTGCCTTTTTGATTCCGCCCATCTTCAACTTGATTTCGGAAAAGTCGGGCCACGCTATATCGACCGGGCCGCGCGTAATCATTGTGATACTTCTCGTTGTGGTGGGAATTATATCCGTTAGTCCAACGGTATAAGTCTGTTGTGTGGTCAAAGTAGAATGGTGCGCCCGGCAGGATTCGAACCTGCGACCCCCAGATTAGGAATCTGGTGCTCTATCCTACTGAGCTACGGGCGCTTACCAGCTATTATATAGAAGCCCATCAAAACATCGTCCGAAATGGGGGCGACGGCAATGGCTATATTGTCGTTGCCGGCCCGCGCGCCTACTCCTCACGCAGACGCACCACTTCGCTGCCGACGCCGGCGCAATCGTCGTAGACATCGGTCTTCTCGCTCGACACCCGCACCGCGACCACCGCGTCGAAGCCGAAACACATATCGGCGATTTCCTCGACCAGAGTTTCTTGTAGATTGATGTGACGGCCATCGATTAGCCGGTGTAGCGCGTCGCGTACCTGGTCATAGTTGAACACTTCCCTGATGCTGTCGCGCTGGGGCCGCTCTCCGGGCGCCATATACAGCGTGATATTAACCAGCACGTTCTGCGACTGGCCCTGCTCAGAATCGTTGATGCCGATATGGGCTTGGATTTCCAGATCGCGGAAAAACAATTTGCGGATCGTCGACTGACGCTCGAGCAGCCGGGCTTCGACCGGATCGATTGTCGGCACCACCGTGGTCGCCATGGCTACGCTCCGTTCCCGCTCTCGCCGCTATCGCCGCCGCTGTCGTTGGCGTCGATAAACATGACATCGCGCGCGCTGCCGACTAAATGCTGGCCACCGTCAACCAACATCACTTCGCCGGTCACCGCAACCGCCGACACCAAATAACGCACTGCCCCAGCGATATCCACCGCCGTGGCGCCCCGGCCCAAGGGGGTGCGGCCATGAACGGAAGCGAATTGCGCTGGAGTCTGGTCGGCGCTGGGCAGAACCAGCCCCGGCGCCACGCCGCACACGCGAATGCGCGGGCCGAGCGCCATCGCCAAGGTGGTGGTGAGGCCACTCAAGCCATATTTCGACAAGGTGTAGGACAGAAAGTCCGGGTTCGGGTTGACCAGTTTCTGGTCAAGCAGGTTGACGATCACCCCTTCCGCGCCGTCCGGCAGGGCCTCGGCGAAGGCTTGGGACAGCAAGACCGGGGCGCGCAAATTCACCGCCATCATGGCATCGAAACTATCGGCGCCGACGGTCGCGATATCGTCGGCGGCGAACATCGAGGCGTTGTTGACCAGGCAGCCGAGCTCGCCAGTGGCCTGGGCCGCCGCTGCGACGAGCCGGGCTGCCGCCGCCGGGTCCGACAGATCAGCAGCGATCGCGGTCGCCTTGCCGCCGGCGGCTTCGATCGCAGCAGCGGTCTCATTGGCAGCATCTGCGGAGCGGTGATAGTGGATGACCACATGCCAGCCGTCGTCGGCCAAGCCCTGGGCAATCGCCCGGCCGATCCGCTGGGCAGCACCGGTCACCAGGGCGCCCGGGGGAGCCTTGGACACGGTCATGGCGCTTGCTTCATCATTTCGGTCGCCTTCAACAAGGCCGCGCGAATACCCGGCTCCAGCGCCGAGTGGCCGGCATCGCTGACAATTTCATACCGCGCCTCGGGCCAGGCCTGAGCCAGGCGATCGGCAGTCGTCGGCGGACACACCATATCGTAGCGGCCCTGCACGATGACGCCGGGCAGATGGCGGATGGCATCGATATTGGCTAGCAGATTGCCTTCCTCCAAGAAGGCGTTATGAGCCAGATAGTGGGCCTCCAGACGCGCCAGGGCCAAGGCCCCGGCACCATCGCCCATCGCCGCAACTGCATCGCCATTGGGACGCAGGGTAGAGCAGGCGGCCTCATAGGCTGCCCAGATCCGCGCCGCCGGCAAATTCACCTCAGGGTCAGAATCCTCCAGACGGCGGCGATAAGCGGCGAGCAGATCGCTCCGCTCGGCCTCCGGCACGCCTTCGGCAAACCGGCGCCAAGCTTCGGGAAAGAATCGGCCCATACCGTGCAAAAACCAGTCGACCTCTTCGGTGCCGCACAAGAAGATTCCGCGCAGAATGAGCCCGCGGCAGCGCTGGGCGTGGGCTTGCGCATAGGCCAACGCCAGCGTGCTCCCCCAGGAGCCACCAAAGACCAGCCAATTTTCAACCTCAAGGGTCTCGCGCAAGATCTCGATGTCGGTGATCAAATGGGCGGTTGTGTTGGCCTCAACCGCCGCGCTCGGGGTCGATTTTCCAGCGCCGCGCTGATCGAACAGGATGATGCGGTAATAATGGGGGTCGAAAAACCGCCGGTGGGTTGCCGTCGTGCCCGCCCCTGGCCCGCCATGCAGGAATAGTACGGGGGCGCCGTCCGGGTTGCCCGACTGCTCCCAATACATCACATGGTCGCCGCCCAGGGGCAGCGCCCCGGTTTCATAAGGGGTAATTTCCGGAAATAATTCTCTACGCACCAACCGATCCTCTTATTCGGTGCGCAAGAGTGCCGCGACCCGTCACGATGTCAACCTATGGCCACAATCAAAGGGCACAATAAGCGGCTAATATACCGGTTATTAAGCGATATAATGTGCCCATGATAGCGCCGCTCCGCCTATTACAAGCTCTGTTCGTAATAATCACGGTGACGCTTGCCGCGCCGGATTCGGCAAGCGCACGCGATGGCTTGCCCCATGACTTTGCCGGGCTGGCCGCCGGCGATAATGCAATTGTGCGCGAAATCGTCGATGGCGACACGGTCATTCTCGACGATGGTCGCCAGGTGCGCCTGGTGGGTATCCAGGCGCCAAAATTACCCCTGGGCCGGACCAATTTCGAAAAATGGCCGCTTGCCGACGAAGCTAAGAACGCCCTGGCCAAGCTGGTCCTGGGACGCCGGGTAACCCTGGGTTATGGCGGACAACGGCAGGACCGGTATGGCCGCGAACTGGCCCATCTGTTCACCGACGACGGCTTATGGGTACAGGGAAGCTTGCTCGAACTGGGCTTCGCGCGGGTTTATAGCTTTGCCGACAATCGCAGCCTGGTCGACCGCATGCTCGAGGCCGAGCGTGCGGCGCGCACCGGCACCCAGGGAATCTGGCAGCACCCCTATTACACCATTCTCGATACCGAGGCCGCCGCCGACCAAACCGGCCGTTATTCTTTGGTCGAAGGCCGGGTTCTGGAAACGGCGATCGTGCGAGGACGCGCTTATCTAAATTTCGACGAGGATTACCGCACCGATTTCACCATCTCTATTTCCAGTCAAAACTTGAAATCTTTCGAGAAGAGCGGAATTATTCCGCAAGACTATGCTGGCCGTCGCGTGCGGGTGCGCGGTTGGTTAAGATGGAGCAACGGCCCGATGATCGAAGTGACCCATCCCGAACAGATCGAAGTGCTTACGCCATGACCGTAAAATCGCCGTCCCTCAAAATATCGTCTGAACGCCAGAACCGCGCCACGCGTTTCGCCCTCATGGGTTTGGCGCTGCTGCTCGCCGGCTGCTCGGTGAACCCGGCGACGGGGGAGCGTAACTTCACCGCCTTCATGTCGCCCGAAGACGAATTGCGGGTCGGCCGCGAGCAACATCCCAAGATCTTGAAGGAATTCGGCGGCGCCTACGACCATGCCCGGGCCAACGCCTATGTCAACGCGGTGGGTCAACAACTCGCGCGCCAGTCGGATCTGCCCAACCTCAAATTCACCTTCACCGTGCTCGACAGCGACGTGATAAACGCCTTCGCCCTGCCCGGCGGCTATGTCTATATCAGCCGCGGCTTGCTGGCGCTGGCCAATACGGAAGCCGAACTTGCCGGCGTGCTGGCCCACGAAATCGGCCATGTGACCGCCCGCCACAGCGCCCAGCGCTACAGCTCCTCGGTGGTCGCCGGTCTTGGCACAGCGTTGCTCGGCGTGGTTGCCGGCGGCGGCGCCGCCCAGCTAGGTCAGCAAGGCGCGGCGGCCTATCTGCAAGGCTATTCGCGCGACCAGGAATTCGAGGCCGACAAGTTGGGCGTGCGCTATTTGGCGCGCACCGGCTACGAAACCGGCTCGATGGCGTCGTTTTTGGCGTCGCTGAAGGCCTATAGCGAATTGGAGGCGCGCACCAGCGGCCTGCCAGACCCGGCCTCGCGCTACAACATCATGTCGACCCATCCGCGCACTGGCGATCGTGTCGCCGCCGCCACCCGGGCGGCTCAGGCGACACAGGTCGCCAATCCGAGAATTGGCAATATCGATCACCTCAACGCCATTGAGGGCATTGTGTTTGGCGATTCCGTTGGTCAGGGTTTTGTCCGCGGCCAGGTCTTCGCCCACAAAATTCTGGGTTTCCGCTTCGAAGTGCCCAACGGTTTTCATCTCGCCAATGGCACCCGCCAGGTCGTCGCCCGCGGGCCGAACGATGCGGTGATCCTGTTTAACGCCGACACCAAGTCTTTCCGCGGCCGCATGACGTCCTACCTTACCGATGCCTGGGCGCCATCAGCCAAACTCAGCGGTGTCGAGGCGATCAACGTCAACGGCATGGACGCGGCGACCGGCTCTACCCGCCTCACCCAACAGGGCAAGAGTGTCGATTTGCGCTTGGTCGCCATTCGCTTTGGCCCCAATCAGATTTACCGCTTCATGTTCGCCACGCCGCCGGCGTCAACGCAGCAACTCAGCGAACAATTGCGGCGTACAACCTTCAGCTTCCGCCGCCTCTCCGATAGCGAGAAACGGGAACTGAAGCCCTGGCGCGTAACAACTCCGGCAGTGCGGCCCGGCCGAAACGTATCACAATTATCGCGTGGTCTTCCCTTGCCCGGCCCGAAGGAAGAGTGGTTCCGGGTGCTCAATGGCTTGGCGCCAAATTCGCAGCCTTTCGCCAATCAGCGGGTCAAATTAGTCGTGGAATAGACGCCGCCGCGCCGCTGTTAAGCTTCCAGCGTATCGACAACCGCCCCGGCGGCGTCGAGGCAAACCGCCAGCAAGGTGCCACCTCGGCCGGCGCCGGCGTCGAGGCTGACCGTGTACAAGCCTTCGGTCAGGCCAGCGGCGCATTTATCGTAACCACGGACAATACGGGCGAAGTCACCATAGGGCTGGCTAATGCAATCGAAGCCAGCCGAGGGCCACCAATAACTATCCTTTTGCGTCGCCAGCGGTCGGCTGACGTCGAGGCCCGCATTGACAAACAACAAGGGCGAGCCGTTGCTCTCACATGGCTCGGTAACCGCCGCCCGGCGCAGCGCCGACAGCATTTGGCTATGGCCCGAATGGGTGTGCACCGCATCGCGCAGGCTCGCCGTCCAGCGGGCGCAAGCGGGCGCGCCGGAGCGCGCGGCGGCAAGACCGTCGGCGGCATTACCGCCATAGGCCGTCAGGGTCGCGTCGACGCCTTGATCGAGCATCCAGGTGAGGACCTCGACCGGGTTGAGCGCCAATTGCAGCTGCAGCAGCTTCTGCCACATCTCCTCCTGGGCGCCCCGCAATATGGCGACATCGCCGGCGAACATGCCCTGCGTACCGATGACGGCGCGCCGGAAAGCCAGCACCTCATCGATCGCGCCGGCCGAATTGCCGCCCCGGCCAATAATATTGCCCAGATAAACCAGCCGATCGCCAGCGTGGTAGCGGTGTGCGATTTCACGATGCAAGTAGGCCAGCTTGTCGGCCTCACCATGCACCGACGCCACGGCCCACACCCGCCGCGGATGGTGCAGAACAGAAATCTTATCGGTATCGACGAGCGGGTGCGACATGGTCTGACCTCTAGGCCAAAACATGAATCAAGCGCCCGCGTCGCCGCAAGCCCGTTTCGGACAAGTACGGGAATTTGGACAAAGAAAAGGCCGGACACACCCTAAGCGCCCGGCCCAAACTCTCGATCAGGCTTGTCCCTGGGTTGGTTAGGCCGCGCTAAGCAGCGTTTCCAGCTTATCGACCGCCACTTCGTGCTCTACCGAATCGACCGCGGCCAGCTCGCGGGCCAACCGTTCGAGCGCCGCTTGGTACATTTGGCGTTCGGAGTAAGACTGGTCCGGCTGGTCGGCGTTGCGGTGCAGGTCGCGCACAACTTCGGCGATCGCCACCGGGTCGCCGGAATTGATCTTGGCCTCATATTCCTGGGCCCGCCGGCTCCACATGGTTCGTTTTACCCGCACCTTGCCCTTTAGAGTCTTCAGCGCGGTGTCGATGACCTTACGGTTGGACAGCTTGCGCAGGCCGGAATCCTTCACCTTTTCGATGGGAACACGCAAAATCATGCGTTCTTTTTCAAAGCTGACCACAAATAACTGCAGCTTCTGCCCGGCGATTTCACGTTCTTCGACACCGGTTACCTTGCCGACACCGTGGGTCGGATAAACCACAAAATCGCCCTTGCCGAACTCGAGGTCCTTAAGGGCTTTCATTTTCGTACTTGTCGCCATATTCGCCTACTTGTTTACGCCACTAACATGCGTGGTTTCACCGCCAGCGCCACCCACGCCTGGGCCGATCACACCTGGATCTTGCGAGTTAAATACATTTGGCCAGCGGTATCAGATACAAAACAAGGGACAGCCGCTCACGTGAAAGCGAAGGACTGTCCCTGATTAACCGGAAACTAGTATAGCACAAAAATCCGGCAATTAACAGCCGGCGCTCGGGGTCGGCCGCGGCGCGTTACTACCAATGCGGGATTATAGGTGATTTATTTTCAGCTCACTCACCCTGACCGGGATTGGCGCTGAAATATTTATCGAACTTGCCGTCCTCTCCCTTGAAAGCATCAGCATCGGGCAACGGATCGGATTTGGCCGTGACATTAGGCCATTTCTCCGAATAGTCCCGGTTCATCTCGAGCCACTTCTCTGCTTCCGGCTCGACATCGGGGATAATCGCTTCGGCCGGGCATTCGGGCTCGCACACGCCACAGTCGATACATTCATCGGGATGTATGACCAGCATGTTTTCGCCCTCGTAGAAACAATCTACCGGGCAAACTTCCACGCAGTCGGTGTACTTGCACTTGATGCAAGCCTCAGTCACCACGTACGGCATGTTTAATTCCTTCCTTACTAATCCAACGCGCTGGATTTACCGGCCCAGCGCCTTGGGATATTCGACTATTCTGGGGTTTGACTTTGTGCTGTTGAACTCACATTGATGCGTGTACTACCGCGCCGCGTTGTTCTAGGCAATCGCCCGTTTTCGCGCCTCACCACTTTCCCGGTCGCTAACGTAAAGCAGGCCCGCGACGCGCCGCAATAGGTTGGCTTCATGGTCGTGCACAACACCGTCGGCATAGACCACGCGCCATAGCATTTCGATCATCTCAATGCGCTCATCATGGTCGAAATCGTCGCGAATGCGCCGGGTAAAGCGCGACAGTTCCACCGCATTGTGGGCGACCTCGTCGGCTAGCTCGACTACCGAAGATACTTCTTCGTCGCTCAATTCGAAGCGTGCGCGCACGAGATCGACAATCACCCCGCGCTCATTCTCGCCAATGGCATCGTCCATGCGTGCGGTTTCCACCAACAGCACGGCGGCCGCCAGGTGCAAATCGTCGACGCTGTGGTGGCCGGGGGCCGCAGGGTCGGTCTCGTCCGCCCCGAACATTTTCTTAAGCCGATCAAGCATGGGGCCGGTTTATACGCAATTTAGGGTTACAACAACCATAGGAAATTTAAGGATTTCCCGGGTCGTTAAGCTGGTCGATGGCGCGGCGGTCGCGCTTGGTGGGACGGCCTGCCCCAGGGTCGCGCTGACCGGCTTTGGCCGGCCGTTCTTCACGCGGCGCCGGCGGCGGCGACAGGTCTTCGTAGAGGGTTTGCGCCTCGCTATAGGGCCCGCGGCGCTCGCCCAGCGCGACGACGCGGACCACCCAAATGCGGCGGCCGATCGCAAAAGTCAGCACGTCGTCGGGCCGCAGCGCGTGATTGGGCTTGCGCACCGGCGTGCGGTTGACCCTCACCTGTCCCGACCGGCACAGGGTTGTCGCCTGGGTGCGGGTCTTGCACAGCCTGGTGTACCAAAGCCACTTGTCGAGGCGCAGGGTCTCGGTTTCAGTCGTCATGACGGCGACCCGGTCTTCAATTGGGCGAGCTTGGCAAACGGCGAATCCGGATCGATCGGGCGCGTGTCCCGACGTTTACGCGGTTTGGTGGCGGCGCGTTTGCCGGGGCGCCGGCGGGCCACGCTCAGGGTCTCTTCGGTGCGGGTGACCGCATAGCCGAACCGGCGCAACACGTGTGCGAAATCATCCGCGCCGGCACCTATCGCGTTCATCATCGCCGGCGTAACTTCGAAGGTGCCATCGCGGGTCGCTCGACGGACTTCGGCCAACAGGCGTTCCAAAAGATCGGCGCGCACGGCCAAGGGGCCGGCCGGGCAGAACCCCAACGCCAGATACCAGGCCGCCGGCACCCCGTCGCGACACGGCAGCGACGTCGAGCCACCATCGGGAATCGCCGTCGGCGCCACCGCGCCGGCGTATACCGTCCACAACAGCCCCTTCAGCGCTATCAACCGGCCCTTCAATAGGGCCGGCATGTAGGTCATTTCGACGCCGATGCGCACTCCGGCGCGGGCCAGCATCTTGCGTTCATCCTCGGCAAAGTTGGCTTTGCGGTCGACCGCCGGGTCACGCGCGCTGCAACCTAGCCCCTCGACCAGCCGATAGGCCATGCCGCGCACTGCGCCGGCAAAAGCGGCTTCGCGCAACTCCAACAACGGCCCGATCTGGGCTTGCAAATAATCGTCCAGCCAGCGGGTGAGGCGTTGGCGGGCCTGTTCGCGCGCCGGGCCGTCGATGAGGTCGCTGGCCAGCACATCGACCAGCGGACGGACCACCGCCGACCCCGCCACCAGCCGCGCCAGCGGGGCGTCGCGCCAATGGATCTGGCCGCTTTCAATATCCAGCGCGAAGGTGTCGTCTTCGGCGGCATTGATATCGGCGACCCGGCCGGCAATGGTTTCGCGCAGCACCCGGTTGGTTGCCGCCATCAAATGAGGGTTGGCGGCAACTTCGCCATCCAGTGGCACGAAGCGGAAGCCTTCGAGCCGACCCACCTCATTGCCCTCCACCGTTACCCGTCCGTCACTGCCGACGCCGGCCAGCAAGGTCTTGCGTTCGCGCAGGCGCTGCACCAGCACGGCGGTCTTGCGATCGACGAAGCGCTGGGTCAGGCGGTCGTGCAAGGCATCGGAGAGCTTATTCTCCAGATCGTGGGCGCGCTGCTGCCAGCCCACTGCATCGTCCAGCCAGTCGCGGCGATGGGACACATAGGTCCAGGTGCGCACCCCGGCGATGCGCGTTATCAGCGTGTCGATATCGCCGTCAGTGCGGTCGAGACGTTCGACCGCGCGGGCAATCCAATCGGGCGGGATACGCCCCTCCGACGACATCAGAAACTTGTAAATGCGGGTGACCAGGCGCGGGTGGGAACCGCTCAGATCGCCGAGAAAATCGGGAATACGGCAGACGTCCCAGAGCAACCGCACCGCTTCCGGGTGAGCCGCCATGTCGGCGATTCCCGGGGTGGCGATGGCGTTGACCAGGGCGCCATAATCGTCGGCCGCCCGCGCCCGGCGCAACACCGGCGATGGCGGCGGCGCTTCGAGGCTGCGCTTAAGTCCGGCCGGGGAGTTGAAGTCGAGCTTGGTGGCGCGCCAAAACAGCGAGCGGATCGAATCGAACTTATGGTCCTCCAAGGCGGCCACGAGGTCGGGATCGAAGGGATCGATTTCGGTGGTCGGGCCGAAGGTGCCATCGGCCATGTAGCGGCCGGCCCGGCCGGCGACCTGGGCGATTTCCGCCGGCATCAGGTGGCGGTAATGGTTGCCGTCGAATTTGCGCACCGACGAAAAGGCAACATGGTCGATGCCCATATTGAGGCCCATACCGATGGCGTCGGTGGCCACCAGATAGTCGACCTCGCCGGCCTCGTACAGGCCGACCTGGGCGTTGCGGGTGCGGGGGCTGAGTGCGCCGAGCACCACCGCCGCCCCGCCACGCTGACGGCGCAGCACCTCGGCCAGGGCATAGACATTGGCGGCGGAGAACGCCACCACGGCGGAGCGCGGCGGCAGGCGGGTGAGTTTCTTCGGGCCGACATAGCTCAGCTTGGAAAACCGCTCGCGGCGGATGAACTCGGCGTCGGGCACCAGTTTGCGCAAGATCGGCGCCATGGTCTCCGCGCCCAGAAACATCGTCTCTTCGGTGCCCCGCGCGCCGAGCAGCCGTTCGGTGAAGACGTGCCCGCGTTCCGCGTCGGCGCAGAGCTGGATCTCGTCGATCGCCAGGAAGGCGACCTGCCGGTCCTGCGGCATGGCTTCGACGGTGCACAGAAAATAGCGTGGATTGTCGGGAATGATGCGTTCTTCGCCGGTAATCAACGCCGCCGAACCGGCACCGCGCAGGCGCACCACCCGATCATAGTTTTCGCGCGCCAGCAGGCGCAGCGGAAAGCCGATCATGCCGGTGGCGTGGCCCAGCATCCGGTCGATCGCGAGATATGTCTTGCCCGTATTGGTCGGTCCGAGAACCGCTTTCACGGACCCAGGGTCAGCAAACGTCATGGCTATACAATCGGTCGCGCGCGGGCGGATTGCAACCGCCGCAAACCCAGGTCTTGCAGGCGCGCGCGCTTACCCTCATATGTGCCCCCGGAAAGCACGATAAAACCCGCCACGAGGACCAAATGAGCGCCGCCGCCGACAAAAATACGCCAAAAACCGCGGAAACCCATGATTTCCAGGCCGAAGTCGCCCGATTGCTGGATATCGTCGTCCGCTCGCTGTACAGCGATAAGGAAATATTTTTGCGCGAATTGGTGTCGAACGCCTCGGATGCCTGCGACAAATTGCGCTACGAGGCGCTGACCGACGCCGCGTTGCTAGACGGCGATGGCGACTTGAAGATCACCATATCCGCCGACCCCAAGGCGCGCACGTTGACCATCGCCGACAACGGCATCGGCATGAGCGACCAGGAGCTGGTCGACAATTTGGGCACCATCGCGCGCTCGGGCACCGCCGCCTTCGTCGAGCAACTCGGCCAGACCGAGGGCGGCGACAATAATCTGATCGGCCAGTTCGGCGTCGGCTTCTATTCCGCCTTCATGGTCGCCGACAAGGTGACCGTCACCAGCCGGCGCGCCGGTGCCGACAGCGCGGCGCAATGGCAGAGCGACGGCAAGGGCAGCTTCACCGTCACCCCGGTGGAAGATGACACGCCGCGCGGCACCACGGTGGTGCTGCACCTGCTCAAGGACGAGAAGGAATTTCTCGACGCCGCCCGCATTAGCCAAATTATCAAGACCTATTCCGACCATATCGCCCTGCCGATCAACCTGATCGGCGACGAGGGCGCGAACGAGCAGCTTAATGCCGCCTCGGCCCTGTGGAGCCGGCAGCGCAACGACATCACCGAAGAGCAATACACCGAGTTCTACCACCATGTCGGCCATTTGTTCGACGATCCGTGGCTGACCCTGCACAACCGCGTCGAAGGCAAAATCGAATATACCAACCTGCTCTATGTGCCGAGCAGTCAGCCCTTCGATTTGTTCCAGCCGGAACGCAAGACCAATGTGAAGCTCTATGTGCGCCGGGTGTTCATCACCGACGATTGCGAGGATTTGCTGCCGGCCTGGTTGCGCTTCGTGCGCGGCATCGTCGATTCCGAAGACCTGCCGCTCAATGTCAGCCGCGAGATGCTGCAGCATAATCCGCTGTTGGCGAAGATCCGCAGCGGGTTGGTCAAGCGCCTGCTCAGCGAGCTGAAAAAGAAGGCCAAAAAAGACGCCGAGGGTTATGCGGCGTTCTGGGACAATTTCGGCGCGGTATTGAAGGAGGGCATGTACGAATCCGCCGACTATCGCGAGGACCTGCTGACGCTCGCGCGATTCCGTTCGACCAATCAAGACGGGCTGACCAGCCTGGCCGACTATGTCGCCGCCATGGCCGAGGGTCAGGAGGATATCTATTACATCTCCGGCGAAAGCGCCGACGCCGTCGCCGCCCTGCCCCAGCTCGAGGCGTTCCGCGCGCGCAACCTCGACGTTCTCATGATGGTCGACCCGGTCGACGAGTTTTGGCTGCCCATGGTCAACGAGTTCGAGGGTAAACCGTTCCGCTCGGCGACCCGCGGCGACATTGATTTAGACGCGGTCGGCACCGCGCCCGAGGCCGACGATGAGGAGATCACGCCGGCCAATAACAGCGCCCTGTCGAGCCTGACGGCGCTGCTCAAGCTCACCCTGGCGGATGCGGTGAAAGACGTGCGCGAGAGCAACCGGCTGACCGACAGCGCGGTGTGCCTGGTCGCCGGCGACGACGATATGGATATGCATATCGAGCGCATGCTGCGCCAGCACAACCAAGTGGGCGAGGCGGCCAAGCGAATCCTGGAAATCAATCCCAAGCACCCGCTGATCCGCCATCTGGCGGACACGGTGGCGGAAAAAGGCGGTGACGCCAGCGGCGAACTCGACGACGTCGCCTGGCTACTACTCGACCAGGCGCGCATCATCGAAGGCGAAACCCCACCCGACCCGGCGGCCTTCGCCCGACGCATGGCCGACGTGATCACCAAGGGATTGGTTGGCTAACGCTATTGGCTGTGCGGTGCACAAAGCCGCGATGGGCGTCTGCTGTGGGTGGCTAGACCGCCGTGGATTGAGGTGGGTTGCCTATTTTTTGCCAACGGACCGCTAATCATCTAAATCACCAGCGAAATCGAGACATCAGCACCGTTAGCGGTGATTTGATCGGCGTGAGCTGGCATAGATCTTACCGATGTTGCGTTTCAGGGTCGCAGAAGGCGATTCGCCGAACGCCTTGCGGTAATCGCCGGCGAAGCGGCCAAGATGATAAAAATGCCACTTGGTTGCGATTTCGGTGACGGTCGTTTGCGCTGGATCGGCGGTGAGTAAATTGTCTCGTGCACCGCATAATCGTTCGTTCTTCAGATAGGCCATCGGCGTCGTGCCTTCAAACTGCTGGAATCCGGCGTAAAGGGACCGGGCGCTGACGCCTGACAGCTCAACCAAAGTATTCATCGTGATGGCTTCATCCGCGTGCTCACGCATAAAGCACACCGCGCGTTTCACATAATAGGGGGCGGCGGGCGATGCGGTTTCGTGCAGTTCTTCCCAATAATTGTGAAATTGTGAATGGAGCAGGACCGATGTGAGTAGCTGCTCATAATGCGTTGCAACCAAAGGTGATTGCAGAATGTTGACATCCTGATCGATGGTTTGTGCCAAATTACTGGTGAGCGATTGCCAAGTGCGTCCCCCGGGGCTGCCGAGGGAAAATGGCACTTTGAATACAATCGGATCATCGAGTTCATGCCCCAGATAGGTGGTCAGATGCCGCTCCAGGCATTCGATTTCAAACCGTACGACTAATCGATTGGTATCCGGTGCGAAGTTCATATCCATGAAGGGTCCCGGAGAAATTACCGCTCCCATCCCAGGCATTGATCGAACTTTCCCATCGCGCGTTGCGACCTCAGCGGGACCAGAAAGCGGGGTATGGACAAGGTAGAAATCAGCCGGTTCGACGTCATTCAACTGCACGGGGCCGCCATAGCGGAAAAAATTTAAAGAACTGCCGGAGCTAATCGGCACGTAGTGGATCCGCGCATCGATACGGGCGGACTCACCAATTAGCTCGAGACGATGCTCACTTTTGCATACATTGGAGACAACATCATGTGCTCCGTTGAGATCTTGCGTTTGCAGTACCGGATGATCTTGCAGAGGGCATCGGACATCGCCTGAATCTTCCAATTTACGCCCCTCTCGCCACGCCAAACGAACTTCTCTACCCATTAACGTAAGTACTGCGATGTGCCGATTGGTCGTTAATTGGTGCTTTTGCGTCGGGTCAAAAATTGGATTATTTCTAAAATAGCGATAGTGATCTGACCGTTATTAAACCAATAGCTGAAATATAATTGCAGCCAGCAAAGGCCCGGTCAGCAAATTCATCCGAGATTACACACCCGGTTCAACGAATTATTGGTGTTGGCGCGCCTATTCCGCAGACTGCAGACGATAAGTCGTCGGATCGACGCCGGTAAAATCCTGGTGATCTCAACTGGTCGACGCAACACTTTATCTTGGAAGCAAAGATGGAGT
>JAALLF010000008.1 GCA_011087645.1 Alphaproteobacteria bacterium | reverse complement strand
CCCCAGCAGAACGATTTAACGCTTGTGTTGCATCGATCGGTTGAGGTGACCGGTGTAAACCGGTCGTGACCGGACGTACCTGTTGAGGGCTGAAAATAGCCACAACCGGACATCGATTTCCCGTTCATTTTTCCCGCGTTAGCACACCGTAACAAGTATGACTCTTGTCATCGGGGCTTCGCTGCGTGTCATCACGGCGGAGCCATTTAATATTTAGATTTTTGTCCTTAGTCCGTTTTCCCAATATTATTTTGCTGCCACTTGGCGTTTGACCAACTAATTCCCCATCCATGACAACAGCGTCATATTCTTGGTCATTAAAGGATCCTAGGTTGTTTCCGACGGAGTACACGACCGACGCTCCCTCGACGGCCAATTCTCTGACGGCAATTTTTACTTCGGTATTGGCAGCGAAACATGGCGCACCTGCCCAAATACCGGAGAAAAAAGCGATGTCTTGAGGAATGCTACTGTCAGGTTTGGAGATTTTTAATACTGGAGATAGGCTTGCTTTATTGAGGCTTCGAGAGATCTGAGGCTTTACGTTGTCCTGGGCTGGAGGCCATTTGGTTTCAGCCATAGCAGGGGCCATGGATAGGACCGCGAATATTGGGATAGCGTATAAGTAACCTACATAGCTTTTACCCACGAGAGCCTCCCCTTTTCAGAAATTATAATTTGAAACATCCAGTTTCCTGAGTAGCGATACTGTAACAGGTCGAAGCTAAATTCTACGAGGGTAGCTTTACGTGGCCTGTTAGATTTGCCGCTCGAAGCAGTGGCCGCTTGGGGTCATTTCCAGCCCTTCAGAAAATGCTAATATAGCAGTGGCTGCAAAACCATAGCGGTCGTGTATTGGAACATTGCAACGCCGTTGGAGAGGAGCCGTCCACCGCATCAATGCCGGACATTCAGCTTACTCAAGTTTCACTCTGGCAGTCCGAGCTGGCGCAGCGTGGCGATGGCGCGCTCGGACCTGGCTTGGTCCTTATAATCCAGCGAATTCACAAGCCCCTTCGCCGAGAAACTGGTAAGCACCTTGGGGATTTCCTGGGTCGCGGCGCGGGCCTCGGCCATCCGGCCCAGATCGGCGGAAGTAATCGCGAACAAGGCAAGGGGAGGCGCTGCCCTACGAAAAACGAGTTTATTGAACTCCCTTATTTCCTCTTGGTATCGCCCCACCGAGTGGTAGGTGAGACCCTCGAAAAACAAGATTTGGGGGGGTGTGTAAGGACTGAGGTGGATGGCCCGCTTCATTAGCGGAAGCACGTCTTTCTTTCGTCCCGAAGGGAACGCCAAAATCAGGGTCCGCCCCAAATGCGCCACGGTCAGGGCATCGTTTGGTGCCAGGACGACCGCCTTCTCGCCATGGGTGACCGCCTCACTGAATCGTAATTTCAGCAGGGAAATGGTCGACAGGAGAATGTATGGCCCGGAGGCGGATGGATCGATGGCCAGGGCCTTGCGGGCCAACTCCTCCGCCCGCGCTCGCTCCACCACGAGATCCTCGCCCCATCCGCTTCGTGTTGAGGCGTTATGGGTATAGCCGAGCAAATGCCACCCGATCGAATAATCCGGGTCCAGTTCGACGGCTTTCTCAAACAACCGCCGTGCTTCAACGTTTTCCGCTTTCGTGCCGACCGGAAAAAGGGATAGCCCGCGTTGGACTAGCGAATAGGCTTCGGGATTGTTCGTATTGCCGCGCACAATACGCGCAGCCGCTCCTTCGACGAGTTTTACTTCGAGCGCCGTTACAACGTTCAGCGTGATCTCCTCCTGTACGGCGGAGGCATCCTTGAGGTCGCGGTTGTACACTCCCGCCCAAAGGTCGCGCCCAGAGCGGGTATCGATAAGTTTTGCCGTAATCCGCACCTGGTCGTTAGACCGCTTGACGCTGCCCGTAAGAACGTAGCGGACATCGAGTTCTTCGGCTACCTGCTGCACATCCACCGGCTTGTCTTTGTAAGGGAGGGTCGGGAACCCGGAGATAGCAGACATATCGGGTAGCCGTGACAGAGCCGTGGCGACGTTTTCAGCGGCGTCAATCAGGAAGACCTCGGCAAAGGAATCACCGGACAGGTTATGGAAGGGAAGGACGGCGATGGACGGTTTGTCCGGCAGCGGGAGTACCGCGCGGTCGGGGAGCTCAGATTCAACGGGTGTTGGCACATCCCGTTCGATCCAGCGTTGCCACCCGGTGACCCCTCCCGCCGCGATGATGACAACGGATGCAGCCGCTATGGCCGGTATGCGCCAGCGCCGCGTAACTGAGGCCGTCGTTGTCGTGGACGCGATGGAAACCGGGCCCGGGACGACGCGGAACGCTGGCACCGGTTCGGCTATGTTCTTAACCTGTTGGGGGCCGATGTCCTCAAAGCCAATCGACAGTTTGTTCTTCACCTGATCGAAGGCGCTGCCGGAAATACAGATGCCGCCCGCCTCTGCCTCACCCTCAAGCCGGGCCGCTATGTTGACCCCGTCGCCATACAGATTGTCACCCTCGACCATCACGTCGCCGACATTGACGCCGATACGGAATTTCATCTGGTGCTCTTCAGCCAACTCCGCGTTTTCGATCCTAAGTTCTTCCTGGATCGTGATGGCACAACGTACCGCCTCGACAGTGCTGCCGAACTCGGCGATTACGCTATCGCCAGCGGTACCGAAGATGCGGCCATCATGCCTGGTAATCAGGCTGTCAATAATCTCGCGATAGCTTTTGAGAGTTTTGAGGGTCGCTTCTTCGTCGGCTGACATTAATCGACTGTAGCCCTCGACATCGGCGGCGAGGATCGTGGTCAGCTTGCGTTTAACGCCTTTTGGCTCCATGGGTCTTCTCTTGGGGGACGCTTGTAGTGTCACGGTAGTGTAAATAGGGATGACTCACAATCGCGTGCCCAAACGCAGTTCGCATCGGGCGCGAGGTATGGCCGGAATGGGTCAACTCCAGCCGTGAGCGCCTACGCCGTTTTACGGCAGGAACACGCCGGTTTCCGGTCGTAAAATCGATCGACGTCTGCTTCAGGGTGTAAACCGGTCGTAGCTGGACGTGCCCGTTGAGGTCTGGAACTAGCCGAGGCTGTTGAAAAAGTCGGCTGTAGGGTATCGCGAGAAATTGCCCGATTTTATTTTGCAAGGAACACGTGGCGCTAGAATGCATCTCAATGGGCAAGCGCGCCGTCAGGACAGGTTTTCGTGTGTGTCTGCCGGTCCCTTCGTGTCGATAATGCAGAACACAACTCAGTGGGCAACAAATTTCGGACTTTTAGCTGAAAACCGACTTTTTCAACACCCTCAGCCAAAACCGGACATGCGAGAGCGGCGTGACGCGCACCGCTCTTTAGAGAATGATGCGCGCCTCGCGGGCCTAGTTGTTGGCGGTTAGGGGATCGATGATCTGGGAGACTTCCGTGATCGCCGAGACTGGGATGCCGCTCAGCTCAGCATGCTTGTGGACCGTGGCCTCGTCCTTTGCGAGGTAGACGCAGAACGTTTTATCTCCGGTTACATAGCTGTGTTGCCATTGGACATCACTGCCAAGTTGGCCAATAGCCTGATTTGAGGCGCGTGCGGCTCCGCACAGCTCAACAATTGACATATTTCCGACGCCTGGAATGTCGCGCTCGATCATGTATCGCTTCATTTGGGTCATAATTTAGCTCCTCTCGAATGACCGTCCTGCCTTCATTGTCAGCAATTACTCACTCACAACAAGCTAAATAATCTTTTCATCAATAAAGTATTTCTTTATCAAAGAATGATGCCGACCACATCACACTTACGATCCTTGCAGGCACTCGAAATGACGATCCGCAAGGGGTCGCTGAAGGCCGCTGCCGAGGAGCTATCCATCACGCCCGCAGCTCTAGGACAGCGGGTCAAGACGCTCGAAGATTTCCTCGGCTTCGATCTTTTAGTCAGGGGTCGCTCAGGCATTCGTCCAACGCTCGAATTGGAGTCTGCCCTGGCGCATCTAGGCGCAGGGTTTCGGGAGCTCGAAACGGTCACTCGCATCCTCGATTTCCAACGCGTCCACGAAATTCACGTCGTTGCTGACTCGGACTGGGCTGATTTTTGGCTAAAGCCCAGGTTGAGCCAATTCAAACGAAACCATCCCAACACGCTATTTTGTATCAATGGTGTTGGCGACATTCCGGTGCGTTTGGGACAGGCGGATTGCGAAGTCTGGTTAGGAAGCGCGCGCCATGACAGCAACGAGGACGTGCTTTTTAACGATTATCTCTTGCCTGTTAGTTCACCCGAAAACACGGAACGTATCGCAACACTACCGGACGACTTTCCTCTGGAGGGCTTCCCGCTTCTTCATTTGGATTGCTACACGACTGGTGAGGACGCTTTCGGCTGGCCAGAATGGGTTCGACGACACGGTTACCGAAAGACTGCTCCGGGCCGGGGCATTCGGTATGGTCAAGTCATTAGCGCTCTTGAGGCTGTCTACTCGAATGCAGGTTTGATCATCTGCGGCCTCGCATTGATTCAACCGCAGATCAACGACGGCAAGCTGTCGCTTCCGTTCCCGATCTCTCAAGGCGAATGGTCTGGGCATCCATATCGCATAGCGTTTACCGAAAGCGCGCTCAGACGCAGTCAGTCGAACGAGTTCAGAAACTGGCTAATTAGTGAGGCCAGTGCGACGCAAGAGAACATAGAGGATCAAGTAGGTCGGCCCCCGGGTGAAGCTTAGGGCTTCGAGCCACAGTATGTCCGAAAAGGGTCAACTCCAGCCCTCGTCACCCACACACTAGCACGACCGCTATTGCCCCAACAGTTGCCCTAGCTCTGCGAAGTACGCCCGACACCGATCGGTCGACAGCCGCTCATTGCGCTCGCACGCGGTAATGTCGTTGAGCACGTCGGGCATTGCGATGTCGACCCCGTATCGTTCGACAAGCGTCTGTCGTCGGTATATCTGCAATCGTGATCCCGTCGACATGCAAAGCTTCATGCGCAGCATCGATAGCGAGCCTCAGATCATGCTCTCGCCGGCTTAATCTAGCCATGTGAGCGCCATGGTTGCGTTGTAGTTCATCATGATTACTCATCAGACAATCTGGTTCAAAAGTGGAATTTGAACCTATTTCGGTGCCGATTCGGGTGCCAACCCCCGTTTTGGAAGCCATTTGGTATCTGCCAGATCGCAAATTATTAGTTGTTTGTCAGCTAGTTAGAGAATGTCATGCATTTAAACGTTAGCGGTGTTTCAGACCGGTGCACCTAAATTTCCGAGACAAAAGACGGTTTGCGCGATCACGTAATCGAACCATAATTCAGCCCAATTGAGCCCACGTATGCACTGTCGCAGCAGTACGGATGTATCCTTTTAAATGCGGGGTGTGTTGAATGGGCAATACCGATTCAAATTCAAAGGCTTACGGACTTGTCACTGTCATAAAAGCTGCACTATGGGGCAGTCAAACGGGCCTTCACTGTTATCTTTCCAGCGATCCGAGGTGTTCGTCACAAATATATACGATCTCGTCCAATTGTTTTTCAACTAAAGTCCCGGTTATTGATTCTCGGTTCGGGCTAATGAGGCGAAATCGGGTATCTTCGTTGAAATTTTCGCATACTCGAATGAGCCGAGACCCATTTTGATAGCTGGTGTGTAGGAAATAGATAGAGAGGCAAACTGATATAATCACGATGAGATGTTTGCCGATCCAACCATAAAATCGTTCCAAACCGTGTTGCATTGTTTCAGGAAACGACATGAATGGGACACCCGGAATGTTCCTTTATAAAGGGAAGGTTTCACAAAGACCTACCCCTGATCAAGCACAATGTTACTTATAGTCTGTAGACTGATAGTCTGCTGCCGGGCTTGCCATCGCTGGATGGATATCCGGAAGCGGGTCGGGATCAACGTTCAAAAACTGAGGCAGGAAAGAAACCTGTCCCAGGAAGAGCTCGCCTTCCGATCCGGCTTACATCGAACCTATATAAGTGGCATCGAGCGGGGCGCTCGTAACCCGACAGTGAATACATTGGACCAACTGGCCGACGCGCTAGACGTGGAACCATCTAGCTTGCTCGATTAAGTCATTTTTCTTGTTAGGGCGGCCATTCAACTTGGCGACCTAATGTTGCTAAACACAATCGGCAGATTTCTAACCAAGTGGCCGTGTTCGGAAGTGCATTTTAATACAATACGCAGTCGTATTTCTGTTACTTGATTCAATCAGACTTGGGGCGAATCGAAGTGAAGTTTAGATTCAGTGCATGGGAACGCTTGCTGGTTTGAATCCCACAGAACCTGAAGAAAAAATTATCAAAGCGGCGCTTGTTGGCGAGGTCGCCTCCTTTGAAATTAGCGCTGCCGAAAATGAGCGAAAGGTCCGAGCGAAGATAATTTATATGTTGGCCATTGAGTCCGACAAAGAAGGGGGGCCGGTCCACGCGAAAGGTATAAGGATCAAGAACGCAGTCATTGTAGACCGGCTAGATTTTGAAGCAGCCGAAATCAAAAAACCGATTGAATTATTGCACTGTAAAATTCGCGATCCGATCACTCTACGCTATGCCCAAACCCACTCCGTCAACTTTGACGGATCGACTGTTCCTAAAATCGATGCCGAAGGACTGAAAGTCGACGGCAGTTTGTATTTTGGGCGAGGCTTTACGTGCGGTGGAGAGATCGTATTGAGGGGGGCGGAGGTGGAGGGTGATCTTGATGCAAGGTCAGCAATGCTCGGCACAGGTCCCAACAAATCCGATTCTAATTTGCACGACAGTTCGAGCAATGCCGTCCTGGACGCCGATGGGATATGCGTAGAAGGAACCCTTTATATAGGCGCAGGACTTCGTGCGTTTGGAGAAGTTCGGATGCGTGGAGCGGAGATCAAGGGTGATCTTGATGCCGCCGGTGGAACTTTTTGCAACAAAGGCGGCATAGCGATTGATGCCGACGGTCTATCTGTCGAAGACGATATCTTGTTTGGTTGGTCTGAAAAAACTGCAGCTGACGAGCAGAACCACCCATTTTCTGCACAGGGCCAGATCAAATTAGAAGGTGCGCAAATTGGTGGCAGCCTAGATTGCAGCGGTGGGGGATTTTCCAATGTCGAAGGCGAAAGCACTCTTGTTGCGAATGGTGTGCGGATAAATGGAGATTTTAATGCCAGTGCGTATACAGGCACCAAACATCCTCTAAATTTTATCAGTAAAGGAGCGGTTCAACTTGGAGGCGCTCGAATTCAAGGAACGTTCAACGGAAGTGGAGGGATTTTCAGTTTCGTTCCAGTTGCGGGTATTTCTCCATCGCGCGATGAACAGATAAACGGCGCTGCAATCTATGCCGATGGAATAAGAGTGGATGGAGATATCGAGCTACATAACTCGAAGATAAACGGAACGCTTCGATTACGCGGTGGTACAGTTGAAGGTGATATTTATTGCAACGCGGCGAGCATCGACGCATTAACCGATAAGTTCGGTGTGTGGGAAAAAAAATTTGAGAAACGAGAACCAGACAATGAAGGGCTCAGCAACCTAGCTAAAGCTATTAATGCGGATGGGTTGGACGTCAAAGGCGACATTTTTCTAACGAATAGTTTTTCATCGCGCGGTCAGGTTCGCCTGAGGAGCGCCAAAATTGGCGGCGATCTCGACTGCAGCGAAAAATGCAAGTTCACGAATAATTTTGGCACTGCTTTTCGGATTCAAGGAGCCCAAGTTGCTGGCCGGCTCACATGGAAAGATCATGATGCACAACCGATGGGGGATATAGATTTAAGATACGCCAATGTGGGGCGCTACGAAGATGACCAGGCCAGCTGGCCTGAAATTGGATGCCTTCTAATTGATGGCTTTACGTATGGAGCGTTGGTCGACGAGGAACAGACGAAATCCCAAAATCGTTTGAGATGGTTAGGTTTGCAACCTTTGGGTAGTTATGCGCCGCAGCCATATGAACAGCTTACGAAAGTTTTGCGATCGATGGGCCACGCAGATGCTGCAAACGATATTGCGTTTGCCAAAAGGAAAATGCTCACCCGCCAGCCGAGTAACAGTATTTGGTGGAAGTCCAGCCAGATAATACTGGAACGTACAGTTGGTTACGGGTATCGGCTAAAAAGAGTTTGGTTCCTGATTTTCGGGTTTTTATTTATCGGCGCTGTAATATTTTATCTAGCGTCCGCAAGTTTGAATATTCGACCAGCAAAAGAAAGAATATTCTTAGAGAGCGAGTGCTATATCGTCTCTGTCGATGTCTCCGGTTGCGACAATGACAGCTGGGTCAAATACGAGACAAGTTTTCGTCTTACATTCAAAATGTATGATCTAGAATTCATACTATACCCTCTTCCGCAAGAATCACCGTTCCGCACTCCAGAAGACTATCCAAAATTTAATGCGTTGTCTTACTCGATCGATGTGTTTTTCCCATTATTCGATTTACATCAAGAATCCTTTTGGCTCCCGGTCGCGTGGTTTCGCGTTTATATGTGGATACACATATTGGTTGGATGGGTCCTTGCAACCGTATTTGTAATTGGGCTCTCTGAATTTATGAGACGGGAGTAAGGACTGAAGCAACAAAATTCTTAGCCGGTGGTAGCAACATCGTTCTTTGAATTTTCGAAGTTTGCCTGCAAATTTGAAGTCGCCTGATAGCGATTTACTTTGGTCCTTCCGATTGGCCGCCGTACTGACATCGGATCTATTCCAGCACGTAGCGTGGATATCACACCGGCGGCTTCCCAATAATTTTCGACGACGTGCAGTTGACCAGCCTGCCAAGGTAGCATCTCCAGATCATTTTGCATCAGATTCTGGCTTTCACGGACCGCGATAACCGGAATGCCTTGGAACAATGCCGCCAAAGTAGGTAGACCAACACAACTATCGGGAATGACGAGACAGGAAATATCAGTAGCTGTCAGTACATCAGGAGCCTGCATTTCCTGGGCATCGGTCACAATGCGCGGACTTTGATGCAAACCTTTCAGAACACTCTGAAGAAATGTGAGGGAAACGGCTTCTGCAGACATGCGCGGGTCAACGATTCCCGGGTCCTTGTCAGATATCAGGCGCGATTCAAACATTGGAGCGTGCGCGGACGGGATATCGAGATATTCGGAAACGGCATGTGTGAGCATGGCTTCAACGCCACCCCACGGATTGACCATTTCGCCCTCGCGATCGAAATATTCCTGATGGTAATTCGGCGGGACCTTGATTACCGATGAGATCGCGAGCGCGTCGAAATCGTTTCGTCGCTCCTTGCATAACTCAAACAGTCCGGAAAGATTGCCAATTTTCCCCACTGCGCGGCCCGATTTGGCGTAGGCAGTTTGCATTTCGATCGGCGGGGCCAATCGTACGATCTCTTGGCAGTTCAAGCCGTAGCTCGCCCGGGCAGCGTTCACTGCATTTGCTGCAGCGTTGACGAAGTACTCATCGTTGTGGTCGTCGATTACAGCTAACACCCGATTGGATCGGACGCGTCTCAGACCGGCAGTTCCCATAAGCAGACGACAGACGACACTGCCTTCAACGTAAAGTGCATTAGTCGGCATTTCATTGATGTCAGATGCGTTAACAACATTCGGGTGAACAACAACCTGATCGCATATCGCGCCAAGAAGTTTTGCGACGGGCGTAGCATCACCCGCATGGCCACCAACCTCTGCATTTATGCCAGTCGGCACCAGTAGCGCTGCGTTGAACCTCTCGGTGTTTTCACCCAGTCTTTTGCGAAAGTTAAATATTGAATCCGGTAACTCCAAACCTGTTACCGGCGGCTCGTCGAGAATTTCGATTTCGCAAACAAATCCGGCAGCATCGGATTCTGTAATCGCGAAACGAAGCGGGAAAGCTTCATCGGAGAGAACGGATCGAATTTTGCTTTCGATGTGTCCTAGCCAGTCTTCCCCGTCGATCGGCACATCGATTCGAATGCGTTTTGCAGTGATCAATGCAGACTCCCCCAGTCTAAATTCTTTTGATAAAGTTGGTATTCTCACATTGTCCGCTAAAGAACTGCTCGGTGAAGGCGATAGCGGCATCGGGATCGAAGTCCTTGCACGAGAATATGTTTACGTACACCGCTTCCAGTAAATCCAGCGTGTGCACGACTATTGTGCTGGTCAAAATAAAGCAGACCGCCGACGTTCCCTTGGTGTGTGGCGATGTCTGCTGATCCTCGATTGGTACACCAACGTCATCCCAAAAATGTACTTCGCATTTTTCCATGTCGATGAGATTACAAAGCCGCGTGAAATAGTCGTCGAGATGATTGCGGGAGAAGGTGTTGGAATCGCAGCCGTGAACATCGAGAACAAGCTCGAAGCCGTAGGCCGTACGTGCGGGGATGGTATCCATAGGCATGTTAGGTTGGTAACAAATTGTTGCGCTGTTTAACAGTTCTAAGCTGCGGTGCGTGCGGATGAACATCGGCGAAGTTGGCAGTGCGGCCACATGGTGGAAGGTCATCAAGGTGATTGAGGTTATGCAGGCGATCAAGCCGGATGGTGCGAGCCGCTAGAATTGGCACCGGAATTGGCACCCAACGCAGAGCTACTCCTAGGTATCATATGACATTAACAATTTGTTGCAGCTGCTGAACCCCCGAATATCTGCGCGCATCGGCATTAAACGGAATAGGAGGGGAGGCCGAAACTAGGTTTTCAAGACCGGTCCCTTCAACCACTCGGGCACCCATCCGCTGAGAGAATTCAAGGGTTTAGCTTATACGCGATTCTCGATAAACCCCGAATTGGCGCGGCCCCGGCGCGTGGCCGTGGAAAGGGTGGCGGTTGCGCCATCTATGATCACGGCCAGGTTTTCGCGGACGAGGGCTTACCTGGGAATTTGTTAACGAATATTTGAGTAAAAACAGATGTGTCTGACTCAAATTCTTGACTAGATTCGGAAATTCACGCCGCCAACTTTCAATGCATGGTCATCTTTACTGTCGGCGGGCCGGGGACCGGGGTATATGAGCGCTAACGAAAATGCAGCGTATAATAGCGGGCGGCAAATCATATTCGCGGTGCTCTTCGCGCTTTATGTGATCGAGCACCATTTCTATCAATACCGCGGTTTTTTCGGCGATCTGCCATCCTATTTCGTATTGTCCGCGGCCATTCTGCTGCTGATCTTTCCGCGCAACTATGGTCTGTTTTTCGCCATTGCGATGGGCCATCTTGCGCTTAGCCTGAGCCACTTGCCGACCGGCTCGAACCATAATCTTCTATCGCTGTTCGTCACCTTCGGTCTCGCCGCGACTTACATTCAAATCGCCATTTCCCAGCGAAGACTGGTCGTGAACCCGTCACAGCATTTCGATCTGTTTGTACCGATCGGCCGCTGGACCCTGCTGATCATGTATTTCTTCGGCACCTTTCATAAGATCAACACCGATTTTCTCAATCCGACGTCGAGTTGCGCGGTCTTTTTTTGGCATCGGTACGGCTTCCCGGAAATCATCGCCCGCTCGCCCATCGCCCATTCCCTGGCCATGTATGGCACGCTGGTGCTCGAAGCGACGATTATCGCCATGTTGTTGAGTCGGCGTTTTCGCTGGTGGGGAATTGTGCTGGGTGTGTGTTTTCACGCCTTCCTGGCCCTTCAACCCGATGGGTGGTTCCGGGCCTTCTCGGTTCTTTCGATCGCGCTGCACAGCCTGTTTTTGCCGCCAGACGCGCTGAGCCGGTTTACCAATGGAAAAGTCGGGCGCGCGTTGATCGAATTTTTTGTGCCGATTGGGCGCCGTATTCTATATGGAATCGTCATTCTGGCAGCTTGGGTGCTGGCCTGGAATTTCCTGCCACGTCCGGCCGAGTGGTTGTTCATCATCGCGCTGTTCCTGCTGTTTGTGGTCGCCTACTGCCGGGAACCCGCGAAGGCGGCGACGCCCGCCATTCAGTGGCTGCGCTCACCGTCGATCGTCGTCAATCTGCTGGTGTTGGCGTTCTTCCTCAACGGGCTGTCGCCCTATTTCGGCTTCAAGACCGGTCAGTCGATCGCGATGTTTTCGAATTTGGTGACCGAGGCCCAGCGTTCCAACCACTTATTCATGCCCAATATTCCGCTGTTCGATTATCAGGACCGGGTGGCGACCATTATCGAGAGCGATCACCCGAGCCTCCTTGCGGCGAAAAATTCCGGTCGTAAGCTAGTGGAATATCATGTGCTCGACGCGTTGAATCGCCGGCCGGACTTTGAAGCGTCCTACCAGGTGAACGGCGAAATGTTTACCCACAGCCCCGAACAGCCCCTGGCCACCGTCTCTAACCTGGCGCCGCAGTGGTTGCGCAGCTTCATTGTTTTCAGGCCGGTTAGTCTGGCGTCGCCGCGCGGTTGTGACGATCTGTAAGCCCGATTGGCGACACCCCTAGGAGACGCAGCGTGGCGTTACGGCAGGCGCGCAGCGTCGGGTAGAGCAAGCGCGATAGGCCGGCGTGCCGGAAAATCCAGCGATTGATCCGATTGAAAACGCCGGACGGGGTCGAGATCAGCGCGATGCGGTTTATCGCGTCGCCTCCGTGATAAAAGCGCCCCTCGAGAATAACCACCATGCCCGCGTCCAGATCGAAGCCGCGCTCGGCGCATTCCAACGCGATGGGCCCCTTTTCGCGCGCATCGACCAATTCAACGCGGGTGCCGATCGCGCGCATATTGGCCAGCCGCACATAATTGCGGCAAAAGGGACATTCGCCATCGTAGACGACATATACATCGTGCGGCTCGATTATTGACGACATGATCGGCACTTCGCGCGAAGGCTAAAGGGAACAGGCAAACGATGGCTTAGACTACGGCCTAACTCTTAACACAGCCATTATAGATCGGTTTGCTGGAAACCCGGCTCTCGAGACCGGCGCCCCGGCCTGCGCTCCGCCTATGAGTCCTTAGGATGAGTGGTAATTGGCGGATTTGGGGGCTATCACAGATGTGATATTTTCTTTGGTACCGCAATAACAAACCAAACGAGGGAGGGGTTCTATGAAACCCAATCGACTACTCAAATCCATGGCCTTCGGCATTGCCGCGGCCGGTGTTCTGGCCGTTAGCCCGGCGAGCGCCCAAGACACCAATTACGTTCTCAACACCGCGTCGACCGGCGGCACTTATCATCCGGTCGGCACGGCGATCGCGACCCTGTCCAAGGTGAAATTGCTGCCCAAGCAGAAGTTCAGCTTGACGGCGGTCAACTCGGCCGGCTCGGGCGCCAATGTGCAAGCGCTCGGCGCCAACACCGCGCAGTTCGCTATCGTCCAGGGTCTGTTCGGCTCTTATGCCGCGACGGGCACCGGGCCGGTTACCGCGCCCCAGAAGAACATGCGTTCGGTCTCCATGCTGTGGCAGAATGTCGAGCAATTCGTCATCGCCAATCAGTTCGTGAAAACCGGCACAGTCTCCGATCTGGTCACGCTGAAGGGTCAGTCGATGGCCCTGGGCCGCCAGAACTCGGGCACCATCGGCTCCAACAAGGTGCTGCTCGCCGGTCTTGGCCTCGATATGGAAAAAGACTTCAAGCTGGTCCATGCGGGCTACGGCCCGTCGGCTGACGCGCTTGCCAACGGTCAGGTTGTCGGTATCGGCGCCCCGGCCGGTCCGCCCACCGGCGCCATTACCAAACTAATGGCCGCCAACGCGGACAAGTTCACCTTGCTGAGCGTCACCGCTGACGAAGCCAAGAAGATGGATGGCGGCCGCAATTTGTGGGTACCGTTCACGCTGAAGGCCGGCACCTATCCCGGTCAGGACATGGATGTTGCGACCATCGCGCAGCCGAACTTCCTGGCGGTGAACGCCGATGTGGATGAAGAGCATGTCTATCTGCTGACCAAAGCGATCTACGAGAACCTGCCGTTCCTGCAGGCCATCCACAAGGCGACCAACGCCATGGACGTCCAGCAAGCCACGGCTGGTCTGCCGGTGCCGCTGCATCCCGGCGCGCTGCGCTATTACAAGGAAGTTGGGGTCGAGGTTGCCGAACATCTAATGGCGAAGTAGTTGCTCGAACCTTCCATTCGATAAAAGGTGGCCGCGCGCTGCGGCCACCTTTTTTCTTGTCTGCAGTTAGTCGGAAAGAGCAGGGATGAGCCTGGACCCAGACCAACGGCCGCTTACGTCGCGGGCGGAACTCGACCAGCCGGTCGAGACCGTTAGCGGCTTTCGCAACGGCGTGGTCGATTTCGACTATGGGGTTTCGCATATCTGGCGCTACGCCCCCACGCTCGCTCTTATTTGTGGGTTCGGCCTGTGGCATGTGGCGACCAATCTATTTTGGAATGAGCCGGGCCTGTGGCAGAACGCCATCCATTTCGCCGGGTTCGCCTTCCTTGGTTTTGCGACCTCCGCAACCTTTAAGGGCCACGCCGAGAGACCGTGGTCGATCGCCTTCGATATTATCCTTGGTCTGCTGGTCGCCGCATCGGCCCTGTGGATCGCCTCGGCCGAGACCGGCCTCTACACCCGCACCCTGGCCAAAACCGGACAGGCCTGGCAGTTCGGACTGATCGACTGGGTAGCGGGATTTCTCGTCATCGCGGCGGCCATCGAGCTCACCCGCCGGCTGACCGGCTGGATCATCCCCGTCCTGGTGATCATCTCGCTGAGCTATATTCTGTTTCTCGGTGAGATTTTGCCCGGCGTGTTTCGCGCCGCTAGCCTACCCTTAAACGATGTGCTGTTCCGCTCGCTCTACAATGACGAGGGCATGTTCGGCACCATCACCACCATCTCGTCGGCCAATATCACCCTGTTTATGATCTTCGGCGCGTTTCTGGTGGTGTCCGGCGCGTCGGACTTTGTCATCGAATTATCGAAAATCATCGCCGGGCGGTTCCGTGGCGGGGCGGCCTTCGTCGCCGTCATTTCGTCGGCTCTAACCGGCACCATCTCCGGTTCCGCCGTCGCCAATACCGCGTCCACCGGCATCATCACCATCCCGCTGATGAAGGCCAACGGGTTCCGCTCGAAATTCGCCGCCGGAGTGGAGGCCTCGGCCTCGACCGGCGGCCAGATGATGCCGCCGATCATGGGCGCCGGCGCCTTCGTCATGGTGTCGTTCACCGGTATTTCCTATTCCACCATCGTGATCGCCTCGATCATCCCGGCGATCCTCTACTTTATGGCGGTCGCCTTCATGGTGCGCGTCGAGGCCATGAAGCACAATATCGGCACCGAGCGCATCGATCAGATCGACCGGGCCAAGCTGCTCGGTGGCGTGCTCAACTTCGTGCTGCCCCTGGCGGTGATGACCTACATGTTGGTGACCGGCCGTACGCCGAGCTTCGCCGCGTGTTTCGCCATCGGCACCTTGATCGTGGTGAGCTGGGTCACCCCCAACCGCATGGGTCCGCGACGGATTTCCCGGGCTCTGGTGCTCGGCATCAAGACCTCGATCATGACCGCCATTCTGCTAGTCACCGTGGGCCTGATCAACAACGCGGTCACCACCTCGGGCCTGGCCAATGGTTTCGCGCTGATGATCGCTCAATGGTCGCAAGGCTCGATCCTCATCGCGGTGATCCTGATTGCCCTGGTGTCCCTGGTGCTGGGTATGGGCTTGCCGGTGACCGCGGCCTATATCGTGCTGTCGATCCTCTCCGCCCCGGCGCTGGCCGGGTTGCTCGCCGACGGCATCCTGGTCGAGATGCTGGTGCAGGGCATCTCCGATCCGGCGCAGGCGGCGATGTTCGCCCTGGTCGACTCGCCCCATGTGGCCAACATCGCCAGCGGGTTGAGTCCGGAAGACGCCAAAGCGCTCGTGGGGGGACTCCCATTCGAGCTCGCCCTGGTGATCCGACCGGCCCTGGTCGATCCTGAAACCCTGACGGTCTTTTTGCTGACCGCCCATCTGATCGTGTTCTGGTTGAGCCAGGATTCCAACGTTACCCCGCCGGTCTGTCTGGCCGCCTTTACCGCGGCGGGCATCGCCAAGTCGCCGCCCATGGCGACTGGGGTCGAGGCCTGGAAGATCGCCAAGGGGCTCTACATCATCGTGCTGCTCTTCGCCTTCACGCCGCTGATCGGGTCGGGCTTTTGGGACAGCGTGCAAATCGGCGGCTTCGCGCTCGCCGGCATCTATTCCATCACCGCGCTGATCCAACGCTATGCGGAAGGTCCGATCCCGCTCTGGCTCTACCCGGTCTTCGTCGCCGGCGGCGCGCTATGCTTCGTGCCCCTCAACCTGCCGCTGAATATCGCCGGCGCGGTACTGGTCGGCGGCAGCATCTTCATCACCTCGCGCCGCGCGGAGCAGATCGCTACCCCCCAATAATCCCCGCCGGGCCGAGCTGGTCCGGGTTTAAGCCTGGCGCCGCGCCGACCCGTTCGGGCAGGTTGAAGCCGCCGGTCATCTGTTCCACATAGGGGCCGCCGTCGCCATGTTCGGAGACCAGTATTTCCTTCTTGTGGTCCGGCCCGTATTTACCGGCCAGCGCGTCCATCAGCCAGTCGGCGAGGAAGCCAAAGAAATCGATACCGCCGAAATTCGGCCGGTTGCGCGGATTGTGGAAATCGTTTTCGATCACCCACAACTCCTTCGGGCCGGCGACCTTTTCGTAGATCGGCAGCACGGTCTCCAGCGGCGCCAGGGGGTCGTATTCGCCGGTCACTTGCAGGGCGGGACAGGTGACCTCGCCGGCCACGTCGTCGAGCACCATCTGGTCGGCGAAGGCGTCGAATTCTTCCTCGTCGTGGATGCCGGCCATATACATGAAGACCTGCTTAAAGCGCGGCGAAGCCTGTTCGAAGATCGCCGTCTTCGGCCCATAGCACGCCGCCGCCGTGGCCACGGCCTTAACCCGCTTATCGAGTGCGGCCAGGCGCATGCCCCAATAGGAGCCCATGGAAAAGCCCGACACGGCGATCTGGTCGGCGTCGACTTCGGGTCTCTCGCTCAAATAATCGATAGCCGCCGACCCGGCGCGCTCGTAATTGTCCAGGGTCACGCGGATCTTGCGGATGTTGCTGGTGCCTTGGCCGGGCCCATCCAGATGCAAACAGTTCATGCCGCGCGCCACGAAGGGGTGGTGCAGGGCGTCGATGAAAGCCTCTTTCGTCATGTCCATGCCAGGGCAGAACACCACGGTCGGCGCCTTGGGCCGGCCCGGCAGCATGTGCAACACGCCTTGTATGTAATTGCCCTCGAAGGGGATCTCGACCCGCTCGATCGGGTGGTCGGCATACTGCATCACCTTGTCGAAACATTTCAGCAGCATGGCGTGGAGATAGATTTTCTCCGGATTATCGTCTTCGAAGATGGTGTGCTGGGCTTCGCGGTAATGCTCGCTGGCCGCCCAATAGAGTTCCGCCGCGGTGGTCTTGTGGCCGGCTTTCTCGGCCGCCTCGGCGATCGAAATCACATGGCGGCCATGCTTGTCGGCGATGCGGTGGATCTGCGCGTAGGACTTCACCTCGGGCGGCACCACCCGGTTGTCGTAGGCAAAGTTCTGCACCCGGCCCGTGGTTTTGATGATCCAGTCGAGCATCCATTGCTGGTTATCGCGGCGGCGTTCGGTGAGCTTGGACATGGGGCCTTCTCCGGACTGATTTGCGGGGACGTTGCGGACACATTCTACGCACCGGCGCGCCGCCGTCGAGGGGAGAAGTGGAGGGAGAGTGCGAACGTCGAAAGCGTCATGCTTCGAGACGCCGGCGTTGCCGGCTCCTCAGCATGAGGACTGAGGTTGGACCGTCACGCCAGTGGCGTGGCGTAAGCCAGCCGAAGTATTTTGTTATGGTGATTCAATAACACACATTCTGTGAAGCGACTTTCGCCGCGCTTTTGCGCGACGGTTCACTCCACAGCCTCACCCTGAGGAGGCGCGCAGCGCCGTCTCGAAGGGCGAGGAGCCCCATTACTCGACGGCTCTACCCCGGCGCGGGAACATCAGCTTTTCGATGGCGTCGAAATCTTCGTCCGACAATTCCGAGAACACCGCGCCAAAGGCGCCGGCTTCGTTGTCGATGCGCTGTATGGTCACCGGCAGGCTCACCTCTTCGCCGCGCGAGCCGGTAAAATCCAGGGTCGTGCTTTGACCTTCTTGTAGGTCGACGCCAGCGGCCTCGCCGAGCGACAGCGTGCCGCCGCGAATGCCGGTGAAGCTGAGATCGACCAGCTCGACGCGAACGCCGCCGATGGTTCCCTCGATGGAGATCGGCCGGCGCTGGTCGCGCCGCTGTTCCTTCACGCCGATGGTAACCCTTTGTGACATCACGACTTCCATAAAAAGGCCGGCATTCACGCCGGGTGCGAGTAGACGCCAGAGTGCCTTCGCAGGGTTAATATTATCTATACACCTCGCTCACCGGGGCTTGCAGAGGGTGACAGGACCGGCGGCCTGGCCCATAACAGGGGTCCCGCCAACGCGAAAGAATAGGCCGGTTAATGGTCAAAGTTATCGTCCAAATGTACCCCGTCATCCCGGCGGAAAGCGAGGAAGAGCGCATTCGGTTGCGGCCCATCGGGCGCAATAGCGAGCTTTATCAGCAAACCCTGCGCGGCTGGTGCGACATCGTCGAAGAAGCCGACCGCATGGGTCTGTGGGGGGTGACGGCGATCGAGCATCACTTTCATTCCGAGGGGTATGAGGTCAGCCCCAGTCCCGGCGTGATGAACGCCTTCTGGGGCGCGCGCACCGAGAATATTAATATCGGCCAGCTTGGCTATGTAATGTCGGCGGCCAACCCGATCCGCGTCGCCGAGGAAACCGCGATCCTCGACCATCTCATGGAGGGGCGCACCTTTGTCGGTTTCTCGCGCGGGTTCCAATCGCGCTGGACCGACTTGATGGGTCAGCATATCGGCACCCAAGCGACCCTGTCCGACGGCAGCGCCGCCGACCTCAAGAACCGCGAAATCTTCGAGGAAGCGGTCGAGATTGTCCTAAAAGCCTGGACCGAAGAGAGCATCGAGCATAATTCGGAACGCTGGCAGATCCCCTTTCCCTATGAAGGCGGCCATCGCGGCTGGTTCATGGCGCCGTGGACGGAAAAGCTCGGTGCCCATGGCGAAATCGGGCCGGAGGGCGAGGTGCGCCGTATCTCCGTGGTGCCGGCGCCCTACACCAAGCCCCACCCGCCGGTATTCATCGCGTCGAATACCAGCCAGGAAACGATCGATTACGCCGGCCGACACGGATTCATTCCAGCTTACTTTTCGCGCATGGATAAAGTCGGCGACTTCGGACCGTCCTATGTGGAGGCGGCCCGGGCCGGCGGGCGCAACTATGCGCTAGGCCAAAATCAGGCCATCGTGCGTATGCCGCGCATCGCCGCGTCGGAAGACGCCGCGCGCGCCGACATCGCCGCCTATGACGGCATGATCTTCAAGCACTTCTACCAGAACTTCCTGCCGGCGACGGCGCGCGAGGCGATCAACGTGACCGAGGACACCACGGCCGAGGAGCTGGTCGACCCGATGATCGATACCGGCCTGTTCATGGCCGGTTCGCCCAGTGAAATCCGCGATCAGTTCGTCGAGCAATGGAAACATCTGCCGGCCGAATATGTCATTTTGATCTATCACTACGCCCAGCAACCCAAGGACAGCGTGATCGAAAATCTGCGCCTGTTCATGGAAGAGGTGAAACCGGCGCTCGACGAATTCACCGACTATCCGGAGACGGAGTAGGCGGACGATACGGCCCCTCTCCTTGGGGAGAGGGGTTGGGGTGAGGGGGCATTTCTACCTCCGAACCAAAAAAGATTATTCCCCTCACCCGGCTCGCGTTGCTCGCCACCCTCTCCCGCCGGGAGAGGGTTTCATATGACAGCTTCTGATGGATATTATTCCAACACCAAGGTCGTGCCGCCATCGACGAGCATTTCCAGCCCGGTGACGTAGCTGGAATCGTCGGATGCTAGAAATACCGCCGCTTTGGCGATATCCCAGGCGTCGCCCCAGCGGCGCAGGGGGATCTTGGCCTCGCGCCATTCGAGATATTTGTCCACGGTCATATCGGCGTTGGTGCTGCGTTTGAGCATTTCCACCACCGCGATATCGACCATCGGCGTGCGGTTGAAGCCGGGCAGGATGGCGTTCACCCGAATGTTCCACGGCCCGTACTGCGCCGCTGTCACCTTGGTGAATTGGTTGATCGCCGCTTTTGTCGTCGGGTAGGACACATAGTTGATGCCCAGATAGCGCAGGGACGAGATCGACGACAGGTTGATGATCGAGCCGCTGTTCTGGGTCTGCATGTGGGGAATGACGTATTTGCAGGTCAGGAACATCGACTTGAGATTGACCGAGACCACCCGGTCCCAATCTTCCTCGCTCTGTTCGACCGCGCCGCCCGGCGCGACGATGCCGACATTATTGTGCAGAATATCGACGCGCCCGAAGTCTTTCAGGCAGGCATCGACGATGGCTTGCACATGGCCGGCCTCGCTGACATCGCCGGCAATGACGCTGGCCGTGCCGCCTTCCTCGCGGATGATGCCGGCGGTCTCTTCGGCGGCGTCCTGGTTGATGTCGGTGCACAGCACCTGGGCGCCCTCGCGTGCGAACTGCACCGCCGTCGCTTTGCCGTTGCCCCAGCCCGGGCCGATCGATCCGGCGCCGGTGACGATGGCCACTTTGCTCTCAAGTTTCCCGCTCATGGTACGCCCCTCCTAGAGCGTGACGAATTTACAAACTACTGCAGATTTCCTCATCCTGAGGAGCCCTTTCGCCTCGCCCTTCGAGACGGCCTGGCGGCCCTCCTCAGGATGAGGCGAAAGGGCGTCTCGAAGGGTGAAGGCCGTACAAACTGGATCAAATTCATTGCCTGTCAGTCGATGGGGTCCCAATCGGGCTCGAAGGGCGGACGCGACCCACGCATATTGTTGGGCAAGGTTTCGATTGCCGCCCGGTCGTCATCGCCGAGGGCGAAGTCGAACACGTCGAAGTTTGCCGTGAGCCCTTCGCGGCGGGTCGATTTCGGCACCAGGAAGGTGTTCGCCTTATCGAGCTGCCAGCGGATCGCCACTTGCGGCGCCGACTTGCCGTATTTCGCGCCGATCTCCGCGAGCAACGGGTTGTCCACCGCGCGGCCGCGAGCGATTGGCGAATGCGCCGTGACTGTCATGCCCAGGCGGTGCGCCGCGGCCTCGACCTTGGGTTGGCGTAGCAAGGGATGGCTTTCGAACTGGTTGGTGAATAGATCCACCTTGTGCACCTCCACGGCTTCGCGCATCAGCGCGATGGTGAAGTTGCCAACGCCGATATGGCGCACCTGGCCGGCGTCCTTGGCTTCGGTCAGCGCGCCGAACGTCTCGTCTAGCGGCACCTCCGCGTGGGGCCAATGGTAGAGATACAAATCCACATAGTCGGTGCGCAGTTTATCGAGGCTGGCCGCGAATTCGGCGCCGACATTAGCCGCCGAGGCGTCGAACAGGGCGCATTTCGTGGTCAGGAAAATCTCAGACCGAGGGACGCCCGAATCTTCCAGGGCGCGGCCCACCGCGTCTTCATTGTGATAACTCTCCGCGGTATCGATATGGCGGTAGCCGATATCGAGAGCCCAGCGCACCGCCTGGTAACACTGCTCGCCCTGCATGGGATAAGTGCCCAGGCCGAGCGCCGGCACTTTCGCGCCCTTATGTTCGATGAATTGCACGGGCCGCGCCGCTACAGGCGTTTGCCGTCGATGTCTGTGCCGTGCAGGGCGCTCTTCGGTAGCATCACATGGCAGCCCTTATTGACATTGACCAGTTGCGAGATGCGCACATCGCCGGCCAGGCTGATCAGGCTATAGGCGTCCTCGCGCGACAAGTTGGTGCGCTCGGTGATCAAGACGATCATGTCGCGGAGCGCCTTCTTGGCGGCATCGTCCAAATCCACATCGACGCCAATCGTGATGTAATGGGTATCGGTCTCGGCGCGGGGCATGTCGAGCGATAGGTCCTTGCGCACATGAAATTCGAACATGCCGATCAGCGCTGTCTCCGCCGCCGACAGGCAGCTTTCGCCATCGCCCTGCAGGGCGTGGCCGTCGCCGGTCGAGAACATGCCGCCTTCGTTAAACACCGGGAAATAGAGCGTCGCCCCGGGTCCCAGTTCCTTGATGTCGAGATTGCCGCCATGGGGCTGCGGCACGATCGAGGTGATGGTGCCCCATTCGGGCGGCGGCGCCACGCCCATCACCCCGAAGAACGGATTAAGCGGCAATTCGATGCCCCAGGGCGGGGTGGCGGTGCCCGCTTCATTGTCCAAGTCGATGGGGATGACCCGCTTGGCATGAAAGTCTTCCGGCAATGAGCCCTTGAGCGGCGCGATCATGTTCCACGCCCAATCTTGGCGCAGTTGCACGTCGATGACCCGAACTTCCAGCACGTCGCCCGGTTCGGCGCCGCGCACCGCGACCGGGCCGGTCAGGATATGGCCGGGCAGGATCGGCTTGCGGCCGTCGGCGATGAAGGCGGCGTGATCGGGCAACAGCGTGTCGCGTTTTTCGGCGGGTACCTGATCGGGGCCACCGGATATGGTCTCAATAACCACTTGATCGCCGGACTCCACTTCGATGGCGGCGGGAAATTCCGCCGAGAACGCGCCCCAATGCAGATGTTCCGGTTTCGATGTCAGCCGATGTTGCGTGGCCATGTTGCTCCCCAATTTTGTTTTATTTCTTGGAAGCCATTGTGTCGGCCCGTTGGCGCTTGGGCAAGGCGGGGTTACATGGCGCTAACGCCGCCGTCCAAGACCATTTCGGCGCCGGTCATAAATTTGGATTCATCGCTGGCCAGATAGACCACCGCCCAGGCCACATCGTCGGTGTCGCCGACTTTGCCCAGAGGGACCTGGCGGGCCAGCCGCTCCAGGCCTTCTTCGCGGCTGCCGCGGCGCAAAATATCGTCGAGCATGGCGGTGTCGATGAAAGCGGGATGGATCGAATTACAACGAATGTCATAGCCCTGCCGGGCGCAGTGCAGGGCGACCGATTTGGTGAGATGGCGCACTCCGGCCTTGGCGGAATTGTAGGCGGCGAGATTGTGGCTGGCGACGATGCCGGAAATCGACGACAGGTTGACGATCGACCCGCCGCCATGGCGCGCGATCACCGGCACCGCCAGCTTGCAGCCGAGGAACACCGCATCAAGATCGACCGCGTGGACCCGCCGCCACTCTTCCAAACTGGTTTCCTCGACCGTGTCCAACGAAACCACGCCGGCGCAATTGACCAATATTTGCAGCCCGCCCAGCCTGGCGTCGACCTCATCGACAACGCTTTGCCAGGACGCTTCGTCGGTCACATCATGTTCCAGGGCGAGGGCGTCGCCGCCGATATCGGCCGCGGTGGCCTGCGCGCCCGCGATATTGATATCGCTGACCGCGATCCGCGCGCCCTCGGCCGCCAGCCGTTTGGCTGTGTCCCGGCCGATGCCCGACGCGCCGCCGGTTATCAGGGCGATTTTATCTGCCACCCGATCCATTATACTCTCCCGGTTCTTCTTTATTGTCCCCTGGGGCATGAAAGGCCGTGGGTCGCGCCAATGCAACCGTTTAACAGCGAACGCCTCTATTACCGCCCGTATCGCCGCAGCGACGCGGACGCCGCGTTTGCCTTCTTCGGCGATGCGGAAGTGATGGAGTACAGCGCCTTCGGCGTCCATCCAACGATCGATCGCACGGTCGAGATGCTCGCCGATTTGATCGCTGATAACCGGCGTCGCGGCCACGGCCTGTGGGCGGTTGTCGAGCGCGACAGCGACAAGCTGATCGGCATGGCCGGCTTGGCCGAATTCGACGAGCTTGGCGACCAGGAACTGGCCTACCGCTTTCGCCGTGACCGCTGGGGTCAGGGCTACGGTACCGAAGCCGCAACAGCCTGGGTCGAGACCGGGTTTTCGACACTGGGTCTGGAACAGATCGTCGCTGTCTGCGAGCCCGCCCATGCGGTCTCGAAGCATATCCTCGAAAAGGTCGGCATGCGCGTCGTCGAACAGCGCATCTTGCACGACAAGCTGGTCGACTTCATGGTCGTCGACCGGCCGGCGGATTAGCAGGTTCTAAATTCAGACATGCTTCGAGACGGCGCGGCGCGCCTCCTCAGCATGAGGTGTTTGTACTTACACTATCAAAAACGGCCTCATCCTGAGGAGCGATCGTAGATCGCGTCTCGAAGGGTGAGGGTCGCGCCTAATCCAGTGGTCCGCCGGCTTGTTTCCAGGCGTCGATGCCGCCGGTGAGGTTGCACGGCGCGTCAATCCCGGCGTCGCGCGCGGCCTGCACCGCCATCGCCGAGCGTTCGCCGAAGGCGCAGTAGAACACCATGCGCTTGCCCGAGGTTTTGGCGAGCTCGTGCAGCATACCGCCGGGGTGGACGTTTTCGTCCAGATCGGGGTAGGGGGCGTGGATCGAGCCGGGAATGACCCCGTTTTTCTCGCGCTCGGCACTGTCGCGCAGATCGACCAGGATGATTTCCGGATTGCCAACCAGGGTGGCGCTTTCCGCGCAGCTCATGGCCAGACCCATCGCCGCCAAGTCGTCCTGATTGAGGCCGACCTTGAGGTTTGCCGGCACCGCGATATCCATCATCTTGGGATTGGCGAGATTGAGATTGTCCATGATCTCAGCATATTCGTCGACCGACGAGACTTGCAGGCGCGGGTTATAGGCGCGTTCTTCGGCGATGGTGCTGACCATGTCGCCCTTATAGTCGTGCGCCGGATAGACCAGGGTGTCGTCGGGCAGTTTCAAGAGCTTGTTGAACAGGGAATCGTACTGCTCGCGGGCGCTGCCGTTTTGGAAGTCGGTACGCCCGGTGCCGCGGATCAGTAACGTGTCGCCGGTGAACACCCGGTCGCCGAACAGAAAACTATAAGAATCCGAGGTGTGTCCCGGCGTGTACAGCACGTCGAGCGCGATGCCTTCGATGTCGATCGTGTCGCCCTCGGCCACCCGCAACGAGACCACGTCGACGCCGCTATGTTCGCCCATCACGGTGATGCACTTGGTGCGGTCGCGCAGTTCGCCGAGCCCGGTGATGTGGTCGGCGTGAACATGGGTGTCGACCGCCTTGATCAGCCGCAGGTCGAGCTCTTCCAATAGCTGCATATAGCGGTCGACCCGCTCGAGCACTGGATCGATGATCAGCGCCTCGCCACCGCGCCGGCTGGCGATCAGATAGGTATAGGTCGACGATTCGCTATCGAAGAGCTGACGGAAAAGCATCGCGGGGTCCTCCTGGTTTGCGAAATTCTACAACGGGTGCGCGTTGAATTCACCAGGGTAAGAAACACAATTGCGCGAAGGCGCGTCAGATTCCGTAAAACGCCTTCGCCGTGTCGTGGAAGAATTTCGCATTCTCCGCGTCGGACCGTTTCGCCATGGCGCGCTTCTGCGCCGATGTGTAATCGTCGAGCGGCGTCCACATGCGCTCGACCGGATAGTTCGAGCCATAGAAGCAGCGGTCGACGCCGAACATGTCGATCACCGTGTCGGTGACATGGGTCATCAGCGCCTCGTCGAGGTGGCGCGCGAAGGTGTTCAGGCCGGAGACCTTGATGAACACATTTTCCCGCGACACCAATTGTCGCAACGCCTCGGTCCACTGATCGACCGTCGAGGTCTCCAGGCCCGTCAGCATGCCGGCATGGACCAGGCAGAAGCGCACGCCGGAATGGGCCTTGGCCAGTTCGGCAAGTTCGCTGAATTGGGTGTCGAAACCCTGCCAGTCGAAGGTCAGGTCGTGCTCGGCCAACACCGACAGGCCGCGTCGGAAGGCGTTCGACAGGCCAAATTCGGGCTGATCGACGAAGCGCCAATATTCGTTGTCCTGGTGCCAGTAGACCTGTTGGCGAATGCCGCGCGTGTTGGCGTATTGCAGATGGGCGGTCAGGGTCTTCTCGACATCGGAATCGGTGAGATCGGCATAAGCGACGATGCCGTGGGGAAAGCCGTGCTGGTCGGCGAAGCCCTGCAGGCCATTGGTCTCATCGGCCGGCCGGCTCATATCGAAATTGGCCTGGACGTGCACCGATTGGACGACATTGTGCGAGGCGCTGTCGGATTTAAATTCCTCAATTGAATAGGGTTGCTTCATGCCCGACCAATCGTCGCCGAATATCATCGGCCGCATGGGCGCGTTCATCCACGGATAGTTGGTCTCGCAATCCCAGATTGTGTGGTGGTGGGAATCGACGATGGGGCCGTCGTAAAGGGGCATGGCAGGCTTCCTTTTCGATTCTTGGGTTACGCGCCGAGCGCCTTGTTGACCTAAGGCATGACCTCGGTCGCGAACAACTCCATCGAGCGCCGGCTGAGCGGGATGTCGGCCCAGTCGTGGCCGGTATACATCAGCGTGCCAAAGGGCCCGACGATTTCGCGAAACGCCAATATCTGGTCGACCACGCTGTCGACGGTGCCGGCCAATACCCCGGTGTCGAGAGAATGCTGCACAGTGACTTCTGATTCGGGCTGGTCGGGATAGGCCTTGAACAGGTCCATGCGGCCGGCCTTTTCGATCTTGCGCATGATGTTGGTGAAATAGAACCCGTACGGCCCGTCTTCGCTCTTGGCATAGTCGCGCGCGGTTTTCTCGTCGTCGGCGACGAAGATGCTCTTGGCGATGCTCCAGCGCGAGGGGTCTTCCGGTTGGCCGATATTGACCTGGCCTTCGAGGAACTTGGGCAGGTGGGTGGCCACCCAGAAGGGCTGCACATAGTTCGACGAAATGCCCCGCCAGCCCCGTTCGGCGGCCGCGGTGATGCCCTTGGAATAGGGGGCCAGCGCGGTGAAGACGATTTCCGGGTGGGGCTTCTGTAAGGGCGTCGGCACGATGCCCTGGCCAATTTCCGGATACAGAAACCGCTCGGTCGAGGTCTGGTAATATTTACCTTCCAGATTGTACGGCGCCGCGCCGGCCCAAATCGCCAATATTTGGTCGATGCACTCGACCATCTTCTCGTTCTTATCGAGATCCAGGTTGCCGAACACTTCCACATCCGAGGGCAGGCCGCCGGGGCCGATACCGAAGATAAACCGGCCGTCGAGCATATGGTCGAGCATGGCGACATGGGCGGCGATATGGACCGGATGATAGGAGGGCAGGTTCACCACACCGCTGCCCAGCTTGATCTGGCTGGTTTTGTCGATCAGCGTGGCGATGAATACGAGGCAATTGGTGATCCGTTCGGCCAAGTCGGTCATATGCTCGCCGATAAACGCGTCGCAGAAGCCTAACTCGTCGGCCAGAATGACGGCGTCCTGGTCTTCGCGCAGTATCTCGCGATAGTCGCGTGTAATCGGATGCACCGGTTGCGTAAAAAATCCGTATTTCATGGCCCCGTTTCCCAGAGATCTCATTGCTTTGTGAGTACCATTGTTAGCGCGTTGGGCGACCGAGGTCACGACATACGACTCAGCCAAATATTGATTAGAATAAAGGCCGCCTTCTCTCGCAATTGTGATTGCGACGCGCTCGACACTGTGTCACAGCCACGTGCGGAACCTGCTCTTGAATCGCGTATGGAGAATTAAGGGTGAAAATCAAAATTACAGCCATTGCCATTACCTTAGGCGCCGCGTTAACGGCGTTCCCGGCTTCTGCCCAAAATAATGAGGCTTCGTTTGAGGATTGGTTGAGCGAACTACGCGCCGAGGCGCTGGGCGCTGGCATTCGCGAAGAGACCATAAATGCCAGTTTTGTCGGCGTGGCGCCGATCCCCCGGATCATCGAGCTGGATCGCCGGCAGCCGGAATCGACCTTGACTTTCGAACAGTATGTCGAGCGCATTGTCAGTAATACGCGGATCGTCACGGGCCGGGCTCATTTGGCGGAAAATTCCCCCTTGCTGCAGGAGGTCGCGGCGAAATTCGGCGTTCAGCCGCGCTTCGTCGTCGCCCTATGGGGCATCGAGACCAACTTCGGCCAGAACACCGGCGGTTTTTCGGTGATCGCCGCCTTATCGACCCTGGCCTATGACGGCCGGCGCAGTAAATATTTCCGCGGCGAACTGATCGAAGCGCTGCGCATTGTCGATCAAGGACATATCAGGCCCGAGAATATGAAGGGCAGTTGGGCTGGTGCCATGGGGCAAAGCCAGTTCATGCCGTCGAGCTTCGTGAACTACGCCTATGACTATAACGGCGACGGCGCCAAGGATATTTGGAACACCTCGGCCGACGTCTTCGCGTCCGCGGCCAACTACTTGTCCGGCGTGGGCTGGAAATCCGACATCACCTGGGGCCGCGAGGTGCGCGTGCCCGACGGTTTTGATCCGGAACTGGCCAGCACGAAAGTGATTAAGAATATGAGCGAATGGCAGGCCCTGGGCGTGCGCCGCGTCGATGGCACGGATTTGCCCACCCGCGAAATTCCGGCCTCGGTGATATTTCCCGGCAAGGTCGGCGGCCCCGCCTATATTATTTACGATAATTATCGTGCCTTGTTGCGCTGGAACCGCTCGCTATACTTCGCCACGGCGGTTGGGCTGTTGTCGGACAAAATCGCCGGCCGGTAGATCAATAAGAGGCGCCGGTCCTCGGCCAAAACCCACCTGAGATGGTATATTTATATGATTTCGGCGTTTAACAACCGTTCCCTAGTCTTTGCTTTTCTTAGTCTTTTTGCGCTTGTTGCTTGCGCGGAAACTGAATTCCTCGTGCATACGGCCAAGACCGTTGGTAGCGACAATACCCCGGCGTCGGTGGGCGACTATAAAGTCGGCAAGCCCTACCAGATTAAGGGCCAATGGTATTACCCGACGGAAAATTTCGATTATATCGAAACCGGCATCGCGTCCTGGTACGGCCCCAATTTTCACGGCAAACCGACGGCCAATGGCGAAACCTTTGATCAAAATCTGATGACCGCCGCCCACCGCACCCTGCCGCTACCGAGTTCGGTGCGGGTGACCAATTTGGAGAATGGCCGCACCGTGGTGTTGCGGGTCAACGACCGTGGCCCCTTCGCCCGAGGGCGGATCATCGATGTGTCGCGCCGGGCCGCGCAGTTATTGGGTTTCGAGAAAAACGGCACGGCCAAAGTCAGGGTCGAAATCATGGCCGATGATAGCCGACAGCTAAAACTGGCGGCGATAAACCGCACGGGTGGCGGGGCTGGCCAACCGCAAATCGCCTCCTCGCCGCGCCAGGACGTGGTGGCAACACCGCTGCCCAACTCGGGTCAACCGGTACAGCAGGCGGCGAACACCGCGCCGCGCGATCCGGTGACGGTTCAGCCGCGCAGTGGCGTGCCGATCCCGGCTTTGACCGAAAAAGTCGAGGTTCTGCCGGTCAGTCCCACTGGTATATTTGTGCAAACCGGCGCCTTCTCGAAGCTGGAAAATGCGTTACGCATGCGCGATCGTATGTTTAGTCTGGGACCGACCCAAATCAGTCGCTTCCGGGTCGCCGGCGCTGAGGTCTATCGGGTGCGCATTGGTCCGCTGCAGACGGTTGCCATGGCGGACACAACCTTGAGTCAGGTGACAAATGCGGGAGTCTCAGATGCACGGCTTATCGTAGAATGACCATGACCGGAAAAACCGCGCCCCGCGCGCTCGCTTTCATCGCCGCCGGTCTCTTGGCCGCCGCCTTGGCTGGGCCGGCGACGGCGCAGACGAACTTTGAGACCAGCGCGAAACAGGTGGTCTTAATCGACTACGACACCGGCGCCGTATTATTTGAAAAAGACGCCGACGCCACTATGTTCCCGGCGTCGATGACCAAAATCATGACCGCGCTATTGGTCTTCGATCGGCTGCGCGATGGCAGTTTCACGCTGGATACCAAACTGCCTGTGTCGGAAAAAGCCTGGCGCATGGGCGGTTCGAAGATGTTCGTGAGGGTCGGCGACGAGGTCAGCGTGCAGGACCTGCTGCGCGGCGTCATCGTGCAATCGGGCAACGATGCCTCGATTGTCTTCGCCGAAGCCATTGGCGGCAGCGAAGAAGCGTTTGGCGAACTGATGACCAAGCGTGGAGAGGAAATCGGGCTGGAAGGCACAATATTTCGTAATTCCACCGGGTGGCCCGATCCCAGCCATGTGACAACGGCGCGCGACATGGCGAAACTGGCGGAGTATGTGATCCGCGAATTTCCCGAGAACTATAAATATTATTCAGAAACTGAGTTCACTTACGGCAAGAGCTTGGACGGCAAACCGATCGTCCAGAGTAACCGCAATCCCTTGCTGTATCAGGGCGTTGGCGCCGACGGCCTGAAGACTGGCCATACCGAGGCGGCGGGATTTGGCCTAACCGCGTCGGGCAACCGCAGTGGTCGGCGCTTGGTGATGGTGATCCACGGCATGGATAGTGTGCGCACCAGAAGTCAGGAATCGCGGCGACTGTTCGACTGGGGCTTTCGGGAGTTTAAGAATTTTGCGTTGTTCAAGGCCGGCGACCCGGTCGAAACCGCCGGCGTGTGGCTCGGCGATAAACCCTCGGTGCCGCTGGTTCTCGAAGAAGACTTGACCGTGACTCTACCGCGCGGCGCACGCACCGGTATGAAGGTGACGGTAAAATATCAGGGGCCGATCGCGACGCCGGTCGCCAAAGGCCAACAGATCGCCACCCTAGAAGTCACCGCAAAGGGTGTCGAGCCGATTAGCCGGCCGCTCTACGCCGCCGAAGATGTCGGTCAACTGGCTTTCTTCGGCCGTATCGCCAGCGCCATCAGCTTTATTATTTTTGGCGCGCCGAGCGGTTGACGCACCGCCCTTCCGTATGACACCTCCATCCTCATGATGGCGAAGACGCAAGCGGGTCGGTTTATCACCCTTGAAGGCGGCGAAGGCGCGGGCAAATCCACGCAAATCGCCGGGTTGGCTAAGCGTCTGGAAGACGCTGGTATCGGTGTGATTACCACCCGCGAACCCGGCGGTGCGCCCGGCGCCGATACCATCCGTTCCATATTGGTTTCCGGCGATACCGACCGGTGGGATCCCATGTCGGAGGCGCTGTTGAATTTCGCCGCGCGCCGCGAACATCTCATACGCACCATTTGGCCGGCCTTAGAGCGCGGCCATTGGGTGCTGTCCGACCGCTTCGCCGACTCCACCATGGCCTATCAGGGCTATGGTCATGGGGTCGACCGGGATTTGATTAGCGCGCTGTATCGCGCGGCGGTCGGCGATTTTCACCCCGATTTGACGCTGATGCTCGATCTACCGGTCGCCGAAGGGCTGCGCCGCGCTAACGAGCGCAATGGCGCCAGTGCCGCTGCCGCTGAAGATCGCTACGAGCGTATGGATATTGAGTTTCATGAACGGCTGCGCGCCGGTTTCCTGGCGATCGCGGCGGCCGAGCCCGACCGGTGCGCGGTGATCGACGCGGGCGGCGCGGCTGATGAGGTGGCGGCGCGCATCTGGTCCGCGGTCGAGAGCAAATTCGCCGCCGATCTGGCTGCGGCCGGCCGGGTGGGGGATTAGCCGGTGAGCGATGAAATTATCGCCCGTATCGAGGCGCCACGCGCGGCGCCGGCGCTGATCGGTCACGAGGCGGCGGCATCGACGTTGGCCGACGCCTGGCGCAGCGAAAGGCTGGCTCACGCCTGGATGCTCAGCGGTCCGCCGGGGATTGGCAAGGCGACCCTGGCTTGGCAGTTTGTGCGCTTTATCGCCGCTGGTGGTGTGCAAGTCGGGCAGGGGGTGCTTGCCAGTGATCCCGAACATCTGGCGGTGCGCCAGGTCATCGCCGGCGCTCATCCCGATTGCCGCTTGGTGCGCCGTAGCAACAATGCGCGACCGCCCCACAAGTTGCGCACGGAGATATCGGTCGAGGATGTGCGCGCGGTCGGCCAATTTCTGCGCCATACCGCGGCGATGGGCGGCTGGCGCACGGTCATCGTCGATTCTGCCGACGCCATGAACCCCAACGCCCAGAACGCCCTGTTGAAAATTCTCGAGGAGCCGCCGCCGCGCACGCTTCTGCTGCTGGTCTGCCACGCGCCGTCGCGGTTGCTGCCCACGGTGCGCTCGCGCTGTCGAACCCTCCATCTGCGTTCGCTGGCGGAGGATCAGGTGGCGGCAATATTGGCGCAACAGCAGCCCGAGCTGCCCGAGGCGGATCGCCAGCTATTGGCGCGTCTGGCCGATGGCGCGCCGGGCTGGGCGCTCGATCTGGCCGAGGCCGGCGGGCTCGATCTCTATCGTAGCCTGATCGGGCTGCTGGAAAGCCTGCCGGCGCTTGATTCTGTGCAATTGCATAAGACGGCGGATCGGTTTGCCGGCGCGGCCGGCGAGCCCGCCTACCGCACCTTCCTGTCGCTGCTGCAATGGTGGATGGGGCGCGCCATCCGCACCACGGCGGGGGCCGGCGGAAATGCCCTGGATGAGGTGGTGCCGGGCGAGGCCGCGCTCACGGCGCGGTTAACCCAGCGTGGGCTTGAGCCCTGGCTCAAAGCGTGGGAGAAAGTCGCTGAGCTGACCTTGCGGGCCGATGCCGTCAATTTGGACCGTAAACAAGTGGTTCTGAACACTTTTTTTGAACTGGCCTCTGCCGCACGGGGCTAACGACCGCCGAATATGGGGGTGGCGGGTGCACACTGCGGGCGCGGAAGGAAGCAAAGAATGACCGACAGAATGACTGAACTATTCGCGCGGTACCTAACTCTGGTGACCTATGTGCTGTGGGCGATGATCATCATCGGCATGATCGATCATTTTGCCGTCGAGTTTTTACCCCGCTCGGTGGCTGATTTGAACCTTTACATCATATGGCCGGTGCTCGCCATTGTCTGGTTTGGCCATCGCCATAAGGGCCGGGTCGAGGCCCAGGCCCGCGCCGAGGCGGCCCGTGACAACATGAACGATGGCGTCTGAGCGCCGCTCTTTAGTTTTCTCGATAACGAACGGATTCAACTGTGGCTGACCAGCCCTACTACCTGACGACGCCGATCTACTACGTCAACGACAAGCCCCATATTGGCCATGCCTACACTACGTTGGCGTGCGACGTGCTGGCCCGGTTTCACCGGCTCGACGGCGACGATGTCCATTTTCTCACCGGTACTGACGAGCACGGCCAGAAGGTGGAAAAGTCGGCCCAGGCTGCCGGCGTCGACCCCCAGGCGTTTACCGACCAGGTCAGCCAAAATTTCCGCCGGCTCGCCGAGGATATGAACTATTCCAACGACGATTTCATCCGCACCACCGAGCCGCGGCATATCGAGGCGACCCAGGCGCTTTGGCGTAAGATCCGCGACAATGGCCATATCTATTTAGGCCACTATGAAGGCTGGTATGCGGTGCGCGACGAGGCGTTTTACGCCGAATCCGAACTCACCAAAGACGATAACGGCAACAAGGTGGCGCCGTCGGGCGCCGAGGTCGAATGGGTGAAGGAGCCGAGCTATTTCTTCGATCTGTCGAAATGGCAGCAGCCCTTGCTCGATTATTATGACGCCAACCCGGATTTCATCGGTCCCGACACCCGCCGCAATGAGGTCGTGAGTTTCGTCGCCGGCGGCCTCGACGATCTATCGGTCAGCCGCACCAGCTTCAAGTGGGGCATTCCGGTACCCGACGATCCCGAACACATCATGTATGTGTGGCTCGACGCGCTCAATAATTATCAAACCGCCGTCGGCTATCCGGATACAGAGAGTTCGTTATATTCAAAGTATTGGCCTGCTGATCTTCACATGGTGGGTAAGGATATCCTGCGCTTTCACGCGGTCTATTGGCCGGCCTTTTTGATGGCCGCCGATTTGGCGCCGCCGAAGCGGGTCTATGCCCATGGCTGGTTGCTCAACCGGGGCGAAAAAATGTCGAAATCGCTGGGCAATGTGGTGACCGCCGGCGATCTGGTGGATCGCTATGGCCTCGATCCGGTGCGCTACTATCTGCTGCGCGAGGTGCCGTTTGGCCAGGACGGCTATATCAGCCACGAGACCATGGTCGGCCGCATCAATAGCGACCTGGCCAACGATCTGGGTAATCTGGCCCAGCGCGTGCTGTCGATGATCGTCAAGAATTGCGACGCCAAGGTGCCGCAACCCCAGGCGCTAACGGCAGATGACACCACCATCATTGCCGCGGCGACCGATGTGCTTGCCGCGGTGCGCGGCGAATTTGAGCGTCAGGCCTTTCACCGCGGCCTCGAGGCGATCTGGAAGATCGTCGGCGATGCCAACCGCTATGTCGATGCCCAGGCGCCGTGGGAATTGCGCAAAACCGACCCTGAGCGCATGGCGACGGTCCTGTTTGTGCTGGCCGATGTCATCCGCCGTTTGGCGATCCTGGTCCAGCCGATCATGCCCGACGCGGCGTCGGCCATGCTCGATCAGCTGGCCATCGCCGAGGATGATCGCACCTTTGCCGCCTTGGGCGCCGATCCCGCCGTGGTGCCGGGCGCCGAGTTGCCCAAGCCGAGCCCGGTCTTTCCCCGTTACGTGGACGACGAAACGGCCGCTTGAGTATGCTTGTCGATAGCCATTGCCATTTGGATTTCGAAGACTTTGGCGACGACATCGACGATGTTGTGGCGCGTGCTGGCGCCAACGGCGTTGGCGCCATGGTGACCATATGCACCCATCTCAGCCGGTTCGAGGGGGTGAGGGCGGTCGCCGAGCGTTACGATAATATTTGGTGCAGCGTCGGCGTCCATCCCCACGAAGCCGGCGTCGAGGGCCAAAAGGCCGCCGACACGCTGATCGATTTGGCCGACCACCCCAAAGTCGTCGGCATCGGGGAAACCGGCCTGGATTATTATTACGAACATAGTCCGCGCGAGGCGCAGCGGGAAAGTTTTCGCGCCCATATCGCCGCGGCCCGCGAAACCGGCCTGCCGCTGATCGTCCATTCGCGCGACGCCGACGACGAGATGGCCGATATACTGCGCACGGAATATATCGCGGCGCCATATACCGGCGTGATGCATTGTTTTAGCAGCGGTCCGGCGCTCGCCGAGGCGGCGCTGGAGATCGGTTTTTACATCAGTTTTTCCGGCATTTTGACCTTCAAGAAGGCCGACGAGGTTCGCGCGATTGCCCAAAAGGTGCCGCCCGAGCGCCTGTTGGTGGAAACCGACGCGCCGTTTTTGGCGCCAATCCCCAATCGCGGCAAGCGTAACGAGCCCGCCTTTGTCGTCCACACCGCCGCCCAACTGGCGGAAATCAAGGGTTTGAGCGCCGACGATTTGGCGCAGCTCACCACCGACAACTTTTTCCGCCTGTTCAGCCGGGCCCAGCGGGCCGACTAGAGTCGCTGGGGCAGGGAGGTCGGGTTTGCGCATAACCGTACTTGGCAGCGGCAGTTCCGGCGGTACCCCGATGCCCGGCCCCGATGGCTGGGGCGGCTGCGACAAGACCAATCCCAAGAACCGCCGCCGGCGCCCGTCGATCCTGGTGGAATCCGGCGGGACGCGGCTGCTGGTGGATACTTCGCCGGATCTGCGCGAGCAGCTCTTGGCAGCCAATATTTGGGACGTTGACGCCATCCTCTACACCCATGCCCATGCCGATCATGTCAACGGCATCGATGATGTGCGCGCGTTAAATTATAACCGGCAAGGGCCGATCGACGCTTATGGCAGCCGGCAGACCCTGGATACGCTGGAGCAACGATTTGCCTATGTGTTCGAGCCCTATGGTGCGACGCGGCAATATTTCCGGCCCTGCCTAACGCCGCGTGAGATCGACGGGCCGTTTCGTATTGGCGCCATCGATATCGTGCCGTTCGAACAGCAGCATGGCCGTATTCCGTCCCTGGGATTTCGCTTTAATAAATTCGCTTATTCGACTGATGTTAAAGCACTATCTGTAGAAGCATTCTCGGTGCTGGCGGGTGTCGAGGCATGGATCGTCGATTGTTTGTCGGAGACGCCGCATCCCAGCCATAGCCATTTGTCGCAGACCTTGGAATGGATTGAGCGGGTCTCGCCACGGCGCGCCGTCCTCAATCACCTAAGCCACCGTATGGACTACCGGCAACTGGCGGCGAAATTGCCTGCTGGGGTCGAGCCGGCCTATGACGGAATGGTGTTCGAAGTCGCCGATGAATAGTCGCCAACGCGCGGTGACGCCGATAATCTAAGGGTGAGCAGACAAGGATTCAGGCAAATGTCGGACAAAGAAATCATCTATGTCGGCGATCCCATGTGTTCGTGGTGCTGGGGTTTTTCGCCGGTGCTCAACCGGATTCGTGCCGATTATGACGCCATAGCGCCCATGCGTGTGGTTGTGGGTGGACTGCACGCCTTCGACAGCGATCCCATGAGCGAAGACTATAAGGCGACAATTCGCTCGCACTGGGAGCATGTCGCGGAGGCCACCGGTCAGCCGTTCAACTATGCGTTTTTTGACCGTCAGGGCTTCGTGCTGGACACCGAGCCGGCGTGCCGGGCCACGGTGACCGTGCGCAATATCAAGCCGGCCGCGGTGTGGTCGTTCTATGAGTCGATCCATAAGGGCTATTACGTCGAGGACACCGATACCACGGTGCTGGAAACCTTTATGGCCTATGCCGAGCGCGAGAATATTAACGGCGACGAATTCAAGGCGTCGTTTGAATCCGACGCCATGCGGCAAGAGACCCTGGAGGATTTTTCCTGGTGTCAGCAGGCCGGCGTGACCGGATTTCCCACGGTGGTGCTGCGCGAGGATCGACACCATGGCGCCTTGACGGTCGGTTATCGGCAATTCGATGACTTAAAACCAACTCTCGATGCGTGGGCATCGGGAGATTTCAGCTTAGCGCAGCATGCTGAAACGAACGTCAGTACGCACTAATTCAGAAGATAGATGTAATTTTATCGAGTGGGGCTTAGATTGTCCGCTAAATCGTTGCCCTTTAACGCCAATCCGTATTTAACATAATATATATTATGCGATTTATAGTATAAAGCTCGAAGCCTACGGGAATGCCCGGCCATGCGCGGCGTTGCCGCCCCTGCCGTTCCACAAGTCCAAAATTAGGGTGTTTTAGCCGCGTCCGAACTGGATGCTATCGGACCAGACGCGTTCCAGACCGCGCAAATATCTGCGGGCGGAATCGATGTCGTCGGGCTCGACATTGATCGAGCTGGCATGGCGCATTTCCATGTCGCGCAAGCCATGGCACATCTCCTTGCCCTTCTCAGTGGCATGGATGCGCACCGAACGGCGATCGCGTTCCGAGCGGTTCTGCATGAGGTAACCGGTATCCACTAAGTGTCGCACGTTATAGGTCACATTCGAACCGATGTAATAGCCACGGTCGACCAGCTCGCGGATTGAGACTTCGGTATCTTGCACATTCATCAACAACAGCGCCTGGACGGCGTTTATGTCGTCGATACCGAGTTTGCTCAATTCATAGCGGATCACATCGAGGTAACGGCGGTGAAGCCGTTCGACGAGGCGGGTGATTTCGCCATACGTATTGGCGATAACGTCTCCAGAAGCATCAGGCATGCATACGTTTTAGCCGGTAGTTTGTTAAAGAACCGTTATTCGCCCTTAGGGGCTCAAGCAAATTCTGGGGATAAATCTCGCTTTTCCGGGCTGAAATCGCTGTGCGAGCCCATAGGCGCGTTAAGCAAACTTTGCTGAACCGCGCGGCAGACCCGGCTTCGACGGCGTAGATTGGTAAACAACCGGGCCTCGTGAAGCGGTATGAATGGATTTCTAATCCACACGGATAATTACATAAATTCCAATGATTTTAAGGGGTTGGCATTTACGGCCTGCTAACCCAAACCTCTTTAACATGGCCTGATCATTCCCCCGATCATTCCGATGAGGAGTCGTTTGAAATGGCCGTGTCTGAGAACAGGATTAAGCGCACGCGTATGCAGCTGGCGATCGCCGCCGTACTGATAGTTTCGGCCTGTGCGCCGGCGGCCCATCGCGAAGGCGCGGCTGGCGGAGATTCCGCGGCAATGCTGCGGATCGGCGATGCCGCCCGCGATGCCGGCGACCCCGCGGTCGCCCTGCCCCACTATCAGCGCGCCCATCGTCTGGATCCGCAGAATATGACGACCAACATTCGTATCGCGCAGACCTTTAATCAGTTGGGCAACTATGACGCGGCTGGCAATGCCTGGGTTTCGGTTCTCCATCTCGAGCCGAGAAATTTCGATGCGCTGGTCGGATACGGTAATACACTAACCGCCCTGCGCCAGCCGATCGCCGCGCTGGAGTATTTCCGCCGCTCGCAAGAACATGGCGAGACCGCCGCGCAGCTTAACGGCATGGGTGTCGCCCATGACATGCTGGGTAACGCTGTACAGGCCCAGGACGCCTATCGCAGCGGTTTAGCCAAGGAACCCGGCAGTTTGCGCCTGTCTAACAATTTGGGCCTCTCCCTGGCGCTGTCAGGTGATTTCACCGAGGCAATCAAAATCCTCGAAGCTGTTGTGGAAATGCCCGGCGCCGATGCGCGCCATCGCCAGAACCTGGCCCTGGCCTACGGCGTTGCCGGTTTCTCGGACCGCTCGCTAATGGTCGGCCGGCAGGACTTAGACGATTCCTCGGCGCAGCGTAATTTGACGTTCTACCGTCTGGTCGCCGATATGCGCGACCATGCCGCGAAGGTCGCCGCCGTTGGCGCCCGCACCCATAACGGCATGCCTGCCGGCGGTTTGGCTGTGCAAAGCGCAGCGGCGATACGCTAGTCGCAATTTAGAGAGGGGGCGCGAGCCCCCTCCTCCATCTCAATAATCCAATTTGTCTTGAGTTGACCCGTTGTTGCGGGTTGGTAGGGGCTGTCTGCGCTCGGGTCCGGTTGGCGGCTTAGGTTCGCCGTGTACGCTACGCTACATCCATCCCTGGGCGCGCAAGGCGTCCACAGTGGTCAAGATGCCGGGGCCGATCAGCACGACGAACAGCGCCGGCATGATGAAGATGATCATCGGTACGGTCAGAACGGCCGGCAAACGCGCGGCCTTCTCCTCGGCTTTCATCATTCGGGCGGTCCGCAACTCGGCCGACAACACGCGTAATGCCTGTGCCAGGGGCGTGCCGTATTTTTCGGTTTGGACCAGGGTGTTGACGATGCCCCTGATGCCATCGAGTTTTATGCGCCGGGTCAGATTGGCCAAGGCTTGGGCGCGGTCGGGTAAAAATCCAATTTCGATCGAGGTCAGGCCGAACTCGTCGGAAAGTTCCGGCCATGAAGAGTTAAGTTCGGTGCTCACCCGGTTGAGGGTGGCGTCGACACTGAGACCGGCTTCGGCGCAAATAACCATCAGGTCAAGGCCGTCCGGCAACGCTTTTTGAATCTTCTGCCGGCGCTTCTGGCCGGTGTTTGAGACATATACGTCGGGGGCGTAGGCGCCGATGATGACCGCGGCCAACGAAATCATCAGCTTTGTCAGATCGGTGGCTGGATAAAGCTCCAGCACATAGAGAAAAAGAACCGCGACCGCGCCGAATACCGCCGGCAGCGATAATTTGAGAAAGAGATACATCGCCATCGCGTCGTGACCGCGATAACCGGCCTGCATCAATTTGTCTTCGATGCGGCGGGTCTGGGAGGTGCGCAGCAAGCTGAGTTTTTTCACCACATAATTGGCAAGCTCGATCATGCCGGCGCGCAGCGGATGGGATCGTAACTCCATGCGCTGCTCGCGCAGTACGTCGCGGCGTTCCGTGAGGGACTTAATGCGTGCCCGCAATGGGCGCGGCGCGATCAGGCTCGTCCAGACCACGAAAATCGACACGAACACCGACAATGAGGTCATCCAGATGATGAACGTCTCGCTGGTGAGGGTTTCCATGACGGCGCCCATCGCTAAATCTCAAACCTCACCATTTTCGCCATGATCAAGATGCCGATCGTCTGGCTGATTAAACCGAACGTGACCAAAGTGTGGCCGCGCGGGTCGGTAAATAGCTGCATGACATATTCGGTATTCACGAAGAATATGATCGAAAACATGACGAATGGCAGGGAGCCGAGAATCCACGCACTGGCTTTCGGTTCGGATGCCATGGCCTTGATCCGCATTTTCATCTGCCGGCGCTTGCGCAAGACATCTGACAGGTTTTCTAGGGTTTCGGCCAAATTACCACCGGTTTCGCGCTGCACTGCGAGCGCCACGACGAAGAACTTGAACTCCGGCGTGTCAATTCTGGGGATGGCGTCGGCCAACGCATCTTCAAGCGTTTGACCGATTTTCACAACATCTGCGACAGCCGCGAACTCTTCACCGATCGGCTTGTCCATTTCGCGGCCGACAACATTAATCGACTCTATTACCGGCAAACCCGATCGCAGGCCACGCACGATAAGGTCGATGGCTTCGGGAAATTGATCGGTAAATATTTTCTGACGGCGCCGGGACAGAAAACCCACAAGCATATGCGGTATCAGAAAACCGGAACCGATCCCCGACAGGATGGATAAAGCTAGTGTGCGGTCAAGCAGATGTGAGGCAATGAGCCCCATGGTGACACCGGCGATAATATTCAGGGCGGTGTAATGCGCGATCGACATGCGCGTGCCGGTGCGCGCCAATTTTTGCCGCAACATTTCCGGCCGTGGCAGGACTTGTTTGAGGATCCGCTCCACCGTCGGCATTGCTGTATCGTACTGTGACCGCCGGAGATTGGCGGCGGCGTTGGTCGACATCTTTGTCGACTGGCTGCCTTGCACCACGTCCGCGATACGACGGCGCGCGCGTCTTTGTTCGCCGGAAAACGTCGTGACCATGACAAAAAACAGGGCCAGCGTCGCCAGAATTACGGCGCCGATGATGATGGCGGTCGCGATATCGCCTTGGCGCAAAAGTTCTGCAATGGCGCCCATGGCTACCGCAGGGCCTCCAGAAGGGCGCGCTCAAGCCCGAAATACTCCGCTTTCGTGCTGAAGTGGGGGCGCACGCCGGTATATTTGAATTCGCCCTGAATTGTGCCCGCGGCGTCTTCACCGGTGTAGTCGAAGGTGAATAGATCCTGAGTGGTCACGATGTCGTCTTCCATGCCGACGACTTCCATGATGTGCGTGATGCGGCGAATGCCATCGCGCATACGGCTGATCTGGATAATGATGTCGATGGCCGCGGCGATTTGGGTGCGAACCGCCTTCGGCGGCAGAGCGACGCCGACCATGGAGACCATGTTCTCCAAACGCGTAAGCGCTTCTCGTGGCCTATTGGCGTGAACCGTGCTCATCGAGCCTTCATGGCCGGTGTTCATGGCCTGCAACATGTCGAGGGCTTCCGCGCCGCGAACCTCACCCAGGATAATTCGATCGGGGCGCATACGCAGGGCGTTTTTGACCAGGTCGCGCATGGTGATGGCGCCCTGCCCCTCCAAGTTCGCCGGCCGGGTTTCCAGCCGCACTACGTGGGGTTGCTGGAGTTGCAACTCGGCCGCATCCTCGATGGTCACGATACGGTCGCCATGGTCGACCATTTGCGACATGGCGTTGAGCAGCGTGGTTTTACCCGAGCCGGTACCGCCGGAGATTAGAATGTTTAGTTTAGAGCGCGAAGCAATTCGCAATACCGACGCCATGGGTGTCGATAAATTTTGCTGCTGCTCCATCACGTCGAGCGTGATCTTTTTCTTGGAAAACTTACGAATGGAGATCGAGGGACCGTCAATCGCCAAAGGTGGAATGATGATATTGACGCGGCTGCCGTCCTCCAGGCGGGCATCGACCAGCGGCGAGGATTCGTCCACCCGGCGTCCGATCTGCGACACGATGCGGGTAGCGACGTTCATCACATGGCGATCGTCGCGAAACTTAACGTCGGTGAGTACCAACTTACCCCGGCGCTCCACATAGACCTGGTTATGGCCATTGACCATGATGTCGTTTATCGATTCGTCGGCGAGCAGCGGCTCAAGTGGACCGAGACCCAGCATCTCATCGAGCAGGACCTTGACCAGATCTTCCTGCTCCACCTTGTTAAGCTGCAGTTTCTCTTCGTGAGCAATCTCTAAAACAATGTCGGAAATCTGTTTCGTCAGCTCTTCGCGCGGCAAGGACAAGGCGGCGCTGATATCGATTCTTTCGAACAGAACCGGCTGAACTTTGTTGCGCGCCAGCGTTACACTCGTCGAGCTTAAGACACGTTCGGTTGCGCTGCCCCGGTCGTTGGTGCCCCATACCGCGGCAATCGGCATGTCGGCGAATTCGTCGTCTTCCTCTTCCGGCTCCTCGCGTATGGGCGCCACGTACAACTGATTAACGACCCGGGATACGACGTCGCGCTGCTCAAGCAAGTTGAGCCTAAAATAGGTTTTGCCAAGGATTTTCTCGGTGACGGTTGCCGAATATTTAGCGATCTCGGCGCGCGACATCGAGGTGAAATCGGGTGCGTCTTGATTGTCGGCGATATCGTCGACGACGCGCTCGGCAAGCTCGATACAGTTTGTCTTGTCGGTCGGTTCCTGCGTCGATTGCTCGCCGCTCGTCGCAAACGACGCCATAGCCGGCTGAGAGCCGTTTACAGCGGTCGATCCGTTAGCGGTATTTTCGCTTGATCGCCTCCCAAAGCCCACGTGCTTAGCTCCTATTTGGCCTTGCGGCTGCTGAACAGTCCGCGCCGGGGCTCCTTGACGGTCGGCGCTATATCGATAGCGACCTTGCGTAATTCGGTAACGAATTTGCCGCGTGCACTTGTCTGCGCGAGCGGCTTGCCGACCGTAGCGGCTTGTAGGGCTTTCGGTTCGTCGGGCAAGGTAGCGAGAACCTTGCATCCGACTCCGCGGGTGAATTCACCCCTGGGCATGCCCTTGTTGCGCCGGGCATGGTTGATAATCACGCCGATCTCGCCGTCGCCGCCGATATTGCTGAACAGATTGACGATGCGCATGGTGTCGCGCATGCCGGCGAGTGTGAGATCGGACACGACATGGACGTTTGTCGCATCGCGCAGCACACTCGTATGGAGATGGCAAAGGGAACGGGGTAAATCGATCCATACCCAGTCGAAGCTGCCGCGCAATTCCTCGACCAAACGGCCCACACCGTCGCCGTGTAAATCCAACTGGCGGGCTAAATCTTCTTCCGCGGCCAGGACTGATAAATGCTCGGTCTTCGGCAGCACGGCGCTCGACATGAACAGGCTGTCCATACGATCGGGTTGGCGCAGGGTCTCGATCATGCCGCTACTGGGCACCAAATCGAGCGACAGTGCGGCGGTGCCGAACTGTAAGTCGAGATCGACCAGAGCTACCCGGTGTCCCATTTCCTCGGCAAGTAACCAGGCGCCATTAAGCGCAACCGTTGAGGCGCCAACACCACCGCGCGAACCGACGGTCACGACCAGCTTGCCGGTCGGCTCAGCATTACCCGACTGCTCGCCGGACGAGGAGTCGCTGAAAGTGGCGGCGAGGAGCGCGGTTTCCAAATCTTCTTCGCTCAGGGGTTTCACCAGGTAATCCGCGACCCCGGCATTTATGAATTGTTTGTAGAGCGCCAGATCGTTGACCACACCCATCGCGATCACCTGTGTCGACGGATCGCAGAGCTCGGCCAACGGCTGCAAATCTTCGAACGGATTTTCGCTCTGGTCCAAATCGACCACCAGCAAGTCAGGTGACGGTGAGGATTTTAGATACGAGCCCGCGTCATGGCAGGAGCCACGGTCGATGACGGCGCCCGGCCAATGGAAGTTGGCAATATTCTTCAGCTTCGCGGCGGTGTCGTCATCGCCGACGAACGCCGCCAGCGAAACACCACTTCCGGGGCGAATATCAAGCGCTGGTGCCGACATTATTTTATTACCGGTGCAACGGGGGGAATAATCTCGCCGGCGCGATACCTGCGAATACTGCCGCTGAGAGCCTGACCGTCGGCCGGTCCCAAGGTGCGTCCGCGCAAGAGGTCACCAGGATTGGCCAGCATCAGGCCTAGGTTTCGCTGGGTCGTGCAGCCAAGATTGCTATCCGGATTGTTACCCGGATTAGTCGTTGAAGGACTGGACAAATCGGGGCAGTTCGGCGGCAGAACGACGTAACGGCCGACAATCAGACTGATCTGCCGATCGGTCCCCTTCTCGCCGGTGATCAGTTGCGCCTTGGCGCCGGGAATATAGTGGCGGAGCTGGTTGTTGATGGCGCCGATGCGGCCGTCGGCGACCAGTTCACCAGATTTTGGGCCGACATCGACGAACAACCGGTCGCTCGGGCGTAAATCGATCTCGTTGAGGAACCGGTCGAGGCTGCGCGAGGCTTGGTTGGTGAGGAGATTTGCGCGGCTGTTAAAGTTTATCGAATGTTCGTGGGTGACCCATTTGACTTGTAGGTCGTGCGGGGTCGCGGCGGGCGTCCAATCCGCGACGGTCTGTGCGCAGCCAGCGACAATGACGGCCCCGGCTGCCATAAGCATCGTGCGGCGGCGGCTGGTGCGCCGGAACATGCGTCGGTTATGGCGTGATTTCATGGTCGCCTCTTTAGTCTAGCTCGAAGCCGCTGGGTCCGATGGGACCATCTGAATCGCTTGTTTGCGGCGTCCGTTGGGTTGGTTTCTGTTTCTGCCGACGCGTCTCGCCTTTAACAACACGGTCGTAGTCGTCGGGGATTTCAAAGCCGTCGGTCGGCAGCGATAGGGCTGTGGAAACCGGCCGCACCAGGTATGGCGTCACGATGATGACGAGCTCGGTCTCTTTGCGGTTGAAGTCGGTCGAGCGGAACAGCGCGCCGAGAATAGGGATCTCAGCCAGACCGGGGGTTTCGTTGACGGATTGGTTGCTGTCGGCCTGGAGCAATCCGGCGATCGCGAAGCTTTGGCCGCTGCCGAGTTCCACCGTGGTGTCGGCCCGGCGTGTGCTCAAGGCGGGAATGCTCAAGCCATTGAGGGTTACCGCACCCGATGAGGAAAGGGCACTGACTTCGGGTAGCACCTTGAGGCTTATGCGATCACCGCTGACGATGGTCGGTGTGAAGGCCAGGGAAACACCAAATTGCTTGAACTCCACGGTAATGGTGTTGTCTTGCTGCGCGATCGGCACTGGGAATTCGCCACCGGCCAAGAAGCTGGCGGTCTCGCCCGACAGTGCTGTCAAGTTCGGTTCGGCGAGCAAGGTCACCAGGCCCTCGTCCTCCAACGCGTCGATCAGCCCGTTGGCGTCGAAGTTACCGGAGCTAAAGCCACCGGCTACAACGCCGGAGCTACTGGCGAGACCCGCGCCTGTGCCGAGGCTGGCGACAAACGGCGCACCGGTCGCCAGCCCGAAAGCGAAACTACCGATTGATCCCAGAATATCGAAGTTGAAGCCAATGCGTTTGATGACGTTGCGCGAGACTTCGGCGATGCGGACCCGCAGGTTTACCTGGTTCGGGCCGACCACCATAACTTGATTAATCAGCGCTTCGTTTTCGGCCAAGAAGCGATTGCCGATCCGCTGGGCTTCTTCGGCCTCGCGGGCCGAATTAACCAGGCCGGAAAGCAACAAGCCACCGGGAACCGAGCGGGCTTCAATGTTGGTATTCGGCAGCAGAGCACTAATCGACGATTTGATATCGGTCAGATTGTGCGTGACCGCCAGGGTTACGTCGGCCAGCACGCCGTCCTCGTCATCGACGGCGAAAAGCGTGGTGACGCCTGTGCGCTTACCCATGACATAGACCAAGGTCGGCGACTTGACGGCGATATCGGCAAAGCCGGGATTGGCGACGAAGACCGCACTGGCCGGTTTCGGCAGGCGGACGAGGACGCCCTTATTGACTTCAATCTGGAGATTGCTGTCATTCGTGCTGAGGTCGCGGATGCTGGACTGCTGTGCGAATGCTGGCGGACCGGCAATAGCCATCAGTACCAGGATAAGCAACGCCAGGGCTGCGCCGGTGATTAAGCCCAGTGGGGGGGCCAAACGATGTAGGAATTTATTCATTGGCATCACCGTTGGAACTCGAGAACGGCTGACTCACCGCCGCGCACTACTTGTACTTTGCGAATGTCTGTCTTTGATTTAGGCGTCTTCAGCAGACGGCTGACTTCGCTATCCATGGTATGGCCTTTGCCGCGCTCTGGTTTCTCGCCGCTGATCAGGCGCGCCAGGACGGGGTTGATGGCGTCGGTATCGCCATTTTCGTCGCCTTCCGTGATCTGGCCTTCATCAGTTTGAAGACTTCGCAGGCTAAGCGACAGGCGACCCAAATCGGTGATCAGAGACACGATCTCTACTTGCTTCGGCGTGACCTCGATGGTGACGTTTTTCGCCGGGTTAGGCTCTGCGGCCTGATCGTTTGTCGATTGGTCGATCGCCAGAACCCGGATATCGGTGAGAACGGTCTCCGAGGCGCGTAATTCGCGGCCGTCGACACCCTTTCCCGCCAACTTATGAGACAAAATGAGGTCCACCCGGTCGCCTGGAAAAACAAATCCGGCGATACCGGTGGTCGCGTTGACGGGGACCGTCATGCCGCGGAATCCGGGGCGCAGAACGGCGGCTAGGAAACCGTGCTCACCGGGGCGAACGACGCGGGTTTCGCTGATCGGTTCGCCGACCGCGATGCCAACACGCACGACGGTTCCAATGAGATCTTCCGGCGTGAAGTCGCCCTCTTTCATATATGCGTCCGAGATGCCGGGTTTGGGCCAAGCCTGCCAACGCAATTGCTTCGCATCGATCAGAGTGCCGGCAGGCAGCGTTTCTTTGGCAACGAGGATGCGAACTTGTTTGGATTCGACGACAGGTTGTGTCTTCTGAGCATTGGCCAGCGCGGCTCTTTGGGTCGCGAGCCAGCTATTGGCTGCGAGGCCGGCGCCACCGGCGGCAATCGCCGCCACCAGAAGCAAAATTATGAGACGGGGGCTCATAGCGCATACCCTCCGGTTAGCGGCGCAAGGCGTTGGTTAGCCAACTCGCTCGACTGACTACGGATGGTATTCGCGAAAAATCTTAGAACCGTGTCGAAGGTCATCATGACGGGGCACCGGTTACTGAATTTAAAGAAGGTAGAGCGGCGGGCGGTACCTTCCTGGCACCGCCCGCCGCTCTAAATGTCTTCTTAAACGCTTAGGTGGCGGGCATCGCACCAACAGCTGTGTCAAGCTGATCCGACACGGCACCGAACATGGTTTCGAGCGAACCGCCCAAAGCGCCCAACGCACCGATCGAAGCAACCGAGACAAGCGCGGCAATCAGGCCGTACTCGATGGCGGTGGCACCAGATGTGTTGGCTTGCAGTTTCGTAATTAACTTAAGCATTGCTACTCTCCTTTGGACACGAAAACGACGCGTGGAGAATGAGCCGAAGAGATTAATGATGGGTTAAAGAAAAAGAAGCAGAAAAGCAATATAGTGCTGTTTAATATTCAATTAAATTGAGTAATGTGAATATTTTTTGTTATGTAATGTCGTATAAATATAATATAACTCGTATATTTATCTGCTAATTTTTTATAAAATTCGAAATATCTGAAGCCCAAAAACCTGCGATTGTAGGCCCAGCAGGTTCTTCGAAAGTTGTAAGGTTTGTATATATCGCCCGATGGCCGATTGGTTGAAGAGGATCTCTTTATAGAGAGACCCTTAACTTAAGCGCGGGATGTTCCGGCGTTGTGCCATTTACTCATTGCAGCATTGTTATGACCGATCTAGCCGTCTTCGCGCCTATTTAAGTGAGAACGCAGATGAATGGTTAAGTGTGTAAAATATATTACAAATTTGTCAAATAAATACTCTAATCATCGCATATTTAACAAATAAATGGACGCGATCATTAACAGGATATTAAAGCAGCGTAAATAAAGTGCAGAACATAGATTTAGCCACGGGAGGAATTGAATCGTGTTCAGCCAGCTCAAAGCGTCTCTCAAACAGCGGTCCCGCGCCTTTTTGGGCGACAAACGGGGCGCGGTCTTAATCTATACAGCACTTGCGACACCCGTTTTCATTGGGACGGTTGGCCTTTCCGTGGATGTGGCCGGCTGGCAGGCACAGAAACGCCAGCTGCAGACGATCGCCGATGCGGCCGCCATCGGCGGCGCGTTAGAGCGCATCCGCAGCGGTACGGCAGGATCGGTTTCGCCCGCCGCGGAGGTTGATGCGTTGACGAATGGCTACAACGCCTCGATCGATACATTAGTGGTCAATATTCCACCGCAGTCGGGCATTCGCCTGGGCATGACCGATTCCGTTGAAGTCATCGTGCGCCGCGAGACCCCTACCCTGTTCTCTCACATCCTTATGCCCGACACCGCGTTCGTATCTGCTCGTGCGGTAGCGATCGGCGATATTAATGACACCTGCATGTGGTCGCTTAACAAGACCAAGCAGAGCGCCTTCAAAGTGTCGGGTGCAGCCGTGGTCGATTTGGCATGCGGCATCTTCGATAATTCAGACGATGCCGATGCTTTGACCCAGTCTGGGGCCGGCTGTTTATCGGCCACGGTCATCAAAACTGTCGGCGGCTACGGTGCCGACTGTGTTTCTGTCGAGCCGTATGTCGACGCCGCTCAGATTAATGATCCCCTGGAAGGCTTCCAAGGGCCAACCAACCCGCCGTCATGTACTAATAGCGATAATATTACGGTGAATAGCGGCGACTTCTTACAATTGACCCCCTGCATCTATACAGGAAAGCTTACTGTTCATGGCACGGTCGACTTCGACCCGGGTCTCTACGTGTTCGATGGGGCAGGCATTACGTTCGGCGGTACATCGGTCGTCACCGGCGACGAGGTTCACTTTTATCTGACCGAGAATAACGACTCCCCCTCTGAATCGTTCGATATTAACGGCGGCGCCGATGTGACCCTGACGGCCGGCATCACCGATGCTCACAATATGGCTGGTATCCTTATTTATCATGACCGCAATGCTGGGACTAATGTGACCCACAGCTTGACCGGCGGCGCCGCGATGGACCTTGAGGGTATTCTTTACTTTCCCACCACGGATGTGAAATTCGCCGGCGGGTCGTCCTTCGATGTCTCTGCCACCATGCTTGTTGCGGATGAGATCGACATTACCGGTAACACTAACCTGGGCGATTTCGACGGATCGGCTACTGAGACGAATACGTTACTTATAGAAGCCCGGCTCGCTGAGTAAGTTTGCCATCCCCCAAAACTCGAGTGATATGAAATGTTCAAAGCTTGTCGATATTTAACTCAGCGGATCGCCGCGCGCGCTTTCGCGTTGCGCCATTCGCGTGGCGGCGCGGTTAGCATTGAACTGGCGTTCTTCATACCGGTGGTTGCGGCCCTGATAACGGGATCCGTCGAATTTGGGCGTTTGGGTTTGGAGCAGGTACGGATCGCCAGCGCCGCCCGCGCTGGTGCGCAATATGGCGTTTACGATCTTAGTTCGGCCAGCGACATTAGCGGCATAATCAATGCCGTGCGGCTCGACGCCGATGACGCGGACGGCTCGCTAACGGTCACTGCCGCCCAGACTTGCCGTTGTTCCAGCGGTGTTGTGCAGGCTTGTACTCTGGCCTGCGGCGACGGCGAGTACGCGCCGCTCTATGTGGAAGTCACGGTCACCGAGGATGTGGATTTATGGTTTGGTTTCCCGGGCGTTCCGGACTCGGTCACCCTGGCCGCTAATAGCAGCATGAGGTTGCGCTAGCCATGATGACACGTCGGAAAACTATTCTCGATCAGTGGCGGCGCATATCTGGTGATCGCCGCGGTGGATTGGCAATCGAATTCGGTTTTGCCATGCCGGTTTTGATCTTGATGACAGTCGGACTGATCGACATCAGTATGCTGCTATGGTCCTCTTCGACGATAGAAAACGCCGCCGCCGATGGCGCGCGTTATGCGGTGGTGAATGGCGCCACCAGCGCGACCCCGAAAACCGCTGCCGAAATAGAGACTTTTGTGCGTACGTCGGCGGTTGGTGTTCCGGCGACAGCGCTCAATGTGGATGTGACGTGGCAGCCGAACAATCAATCGGGTGGCCGGGTCACCGTCGCGCTCGATTATAACCATAACTTTCTGATCGGCGGTCTCATCGGTTTAGCTCCAGTCGAAATCAACAAAACCGCGCGGATGATCGTTTTTTAAAACTTATCCCCTGCATATCCGCGCAACTCATCAACGCGGCTTTATTCGACTCCCATCCTTGATTACGCTGCCGGTCTAACTCCCCAGATGGACCGTTCCCTATGTCGACCGCGAACATCGATAAACTGATCGACGTTATGGCTCGTTTGCGCCACCCCACCGAGGGGTGCCCGTGGGATGTCGAGCAAACCTTCGAGACCATCGTCCCCTACACCATCGAAGAAGCCTACGAAGTGGCCGACGCGGTGAGCCGGCGTGACATGGGCGCGTTGCGCGAGGAACTCGGCGACCTGTTGTTGCAGGTTGTTTTCCATTCGCGCATGGCGGAAGAGCAAGACGATTTCGTGTTCGACGATGTGGCCGCGGCCGTCACCGAGAAACTCATCCGCCGTCACCCCCATGTGTTCGGTGATGATGGGGCGAGCGATGCGGGCGCGGTCAAAGAGACCTGGGAATCGATTAAAGCAGCCGAGCGGGCCGGCAAGGCCGCCCAGCACGGCCGCTCGGCAAGCGTGTTGGACGATGTACCGGCCGCCTTCCCGGCCCTGATGCGGGCGGAGAAATTACAAAAGCGCGCCGCGCGCATTGGTTTCGATTGGCCTGACGTCGCCCCGGTTCTGGAGAAAGTCAGCGAAGAATTGGACGAACTGAAAGCAGAGATCGAGGGCGGCGGTGAGGCTGATCGGTTGAGCGACGAAGCCGGCGATTTGCTGTTCTCATGTGTGAACGTGCTGCGCCACCTGAAAGTCGACCCCGAAGCGTCCCTACGCGCCGCCAACGCTAAATTCGAGCACCGTTTTCGCGGCGTCGAGGCGGCCCTGGCTGCCGAAGACCGCCAGCCCCACGACGCCGACCTGGCCGAGCTGGAGGCTTTGTGGCAGCAGGCGAAGGCGTCCGGTTAGGCCGGCGTTAGGCGGATCTCGCCAACATTCGTTGTTTCGTCGAGGCTCACATTGAGCGTGGCGCTGGTATGCCCTTCGGCGGTGACTGTCATCTCGTAGGCGCTGCCGTCGGGGTCCAACCGGTCGAACTTGAAATCGCCGAACCGGTCGGTCTGTTGTTCGGCGATTGTTTCGCCATCCCCGCGCAAGGTGACGGTGGCGCCAGGCACACAATCGACGATACCGTCGCGCTCGGACGAGACGCTGCCGGCGATGAAGGCTTTGGTGTAGCGCCATAGATTCTTGTAGTGCACCCGCGGCTGGGTCTCGAGGTCGGGGCGCAGCGGTTCCAGCTCTTGTTCCTCAATCAACTGCTGCATTTCCGTGTCTTCCACTTTTACTGCTTTCAAGGCATTGGTCGCGCATACGGTCACGCAGCGCGGCTCCTGCCACCCCGTATCGAGCAAATGGGCGTCGAAGAACCAGTGCTGTGGCACCTGCTTTTCTTCGTTCCACCAGATGGCGCCATAGGGACAGGCATCGACGATGTCCTTGCGCCCCTTGGCCTTGACCGGGTCGATCAGCACGATGCCGTCGTCGCGCTTGGTAATAGCGTCGGGCGCCGCGGCGATGCACGGCGCGTTATCGCAATGCTGGCACATAGTCGGCAGATAGGCGACATCGGTGACCGGTGGGGTTCCCCGCTCGCGGCGCTCGATCTCAATCCAGCGGTGCCCGTGTTTGGGCATCGCTTCAGCATAGCCGGCAAAGGCGTTGCCTTCATGCTCGTCTTGCACGGCGAGCGTACACAGATTGCAATTGGTGCAATTGGCGACGTCGACGATGAGGTTCCATTTTTTCATTCGCCCACTCCCGCTACCGGATCGATCAAGCCTTGGGCGGTCGACAAGGGAATCTCGCGGGTGAATTCGATGCCGCCGTCCCATTTCTCGATTTCGACCATCGACAGGCCGTTGGCCATGGAATGGGCGTTCTTGATTTGCGTGCGCGCCGGCGATAGCAGGTTCACGCAGCCGCCGCGGTCGACCGAACGGCCGGGTTCGCCCATCGGGTCGTACACGGCCGAAGATTCATACGAATGGGCCACGCCGCGCAGCAGTCGGGCGGTCAGTTGGGCGGCGCATATCACCGCGCCGCGGTCGTTGTAGATTTTCACCAGATCACCCTCGGCGATGCCCCGCGTCGCCGCGTCGTCGGGGTTGAGGCGGAGGATCCAATAATAGTATCCGTCGATGAGAATGCGGTGATCCTTCACGTCGTTCAGATAGCTGTCCTTACCATCGCCCTGTGTGTGGAAGCTGAAACGCACATGGGGGGTGATCAGCTGCAACGGATAACGGTTGGCCAGGTCGGCGACGTTCGGCCCCTCCCAGGAACGGATATATTTGGGAATCGGCGGCCGCTCAGGGTCGTCGGGCATGAAGCGTTTGAGGCTTTCCGCCTCGAACTCGATACGGCCGCTCTGGGTCTGCAGGCCCTCGAGAAATTCTTCGGTGTAATCTCCGGGCAGCGGCATCGCCTCGGGAACGTCCTTTTTACGGCCATCGGCGAACCATCGATATGCCGTCTTGGGACGCAAATCCTCACGCTCCGGCGGGACGACGAAATAGCCCTTCTCGATGAATTTCCGCCAGGAAATTTTGGTCGGCAGGTCGGAGGCGTCGAACATGCGCTTCGCCCAGTCGATGTCGCGCATGCCCTCGGTGAAGTAACTGCCCAGGCCCAAGCGCATGGCGATGGCGGTGAAGATGTCGTAGTCGGATTTGGATTCGCCCAAAGGCTCGATGCATTTGGCCTGGAAAGCGACGAGCCGGTGATTGACTTGAGAATTAAAGTGGGCGCCATAGCCGCCGGAATGGGCCCACTCGCCGATATCGTAGCGCTCCAACTGGGTGCAAGCCGGCAAGATTATATCGGCGAACTGGGTATCGCCCTCGTCCCAGATCGACTGATTGACGACAAATTCGAGGTTCGGTGCGCGGTACATCTCTACATAACGGTTGGCGTCGCTGAGCGTGCCTAGGATCGAGTTGCCGTAGCGGTAGAGCATATGCACCTGCGAATGGCCCGGCGCCGGATAGACCGCGCGGGTGAATTGGCCTTCGATGGTGCGCGCGTCCCAAATCTCGCCTTCCGCATGACCGTCGAGGATGGCGTCGGGCAATTTCAGGCGCGGAATGATTTGGGTCGACGGGTTAATGGTCGCCAGTTGCGGCATGCGCTGATAGAGGCTGACCGCCAGCGCGGTATGGGTCAGATCGCCGGAGATACCGCCATCGGCGTAGCCCGGGAAATAGAAGCCGAAATCATGGGGCACGCCGAGCTGCAGGTTGCCCACATTGACGCCGGGCTTGCCCAGCCCCTGCATGGCGATCAGGCAGACCATCATGCGGGTCCACTGATTGCCGGTCGGGTTGCGCGCTGCGCCGCCGAAGGTGTTGCCCATGCCGCCGACCGCCAGATAGGTGCGCTTGGTACCCCAGGCACGGGCCAGTGCGCGCACGTCTTTGGCCGGTACGCCGGTCTCACCTTCCTGCCATTCCGGTGTCTTCGGCGTGCCGTCGTCGGTTCCCAGCACATAGTCGCGCCACACCTCGAAGCCGTTAGTGCGGTTCTCCACATAGCCTTTGTCGTAGAGCTCTTCGGTGATCCAAACATAGGCGATCGCCAAGGCCAGCGCCGGCGAGGTGGTCGGCCGCGGGGCGATCCATTTGCCGCCCAAGAACTGCGCGGTGTCGTTCAGATGGGGGTCGATATGGACCATCTCCATGCCGATGTCTTTCAGCCACTGGCGGCGCACCGAACCCTCGAGGCCGGAATAGATGCCGTTGGTGGCCTCCGGATTGCTCGACCAAAAGACCACCATCTCGGCGTTTTCCAGACAATCCTCGATGGTGCCGAAGGGTTCGCCGCCGCCGACCCGCAATGAGCCGCCCCAATGGTGCACGGCGCCCCAATACCAGCCCTCCCAACTATCCGGGTTATGGTGCACCTCGGTGGTGCCGATAGCGTTCATGAAGCGCATCTTGGCACTGAGGTAATAGCCAATATTGCCCCAGGTATGGTGCGAGCCGTTCGATTGCGCGATGGCGCCCTGGCCATAGTCGCGTTTCATGCGCTTGATTTCGCCGGCGACGATGTCGAGCGCTTCGTCCCAGCCAATCGGCTCGTAGCTGGAAATGCCGCGGTTTTGGATATTGCGCTCGCCATTGGGGTCGAAATCGACCCGCTTCATGGGCGTCAGCAGCCGGTTGGGCGCGTAGACCATGGCCTTCCAGTTCATCCCATGGGGCGACAGCGAAGTCTTGCGCGGCGGGGTGAAACTTTTCCCGCGCGCCTTAATGGTAAAAGGCTGCGCATCGTCGTCGCCGAACACGATCGGCGTGGTGCGCACGATCTTGCCGTCGCGCACATAAACGAAGAGCGGCCCGCCATTGGTCATAGTGCAGAAGCGCGTGGTGCCGTCGCCGGCCGCGCGGCCGATCTTCCAGCCGGCGCCCAAGGCCGCCATTACCGTCTGGGCGAACCACACGGCGTCTTCGTCGGGGCCCTCGGGGTGGAACAGAAAGTTCTTCATCGCCTCGATCTGCTCGAGTTGGTCGATCGGCGGCATTAACAGACGTGCGCCGATTTCCGCGGTCTTGAAGACAATCGCCAGATCGGCGTCTGGGTCGACCCCTGCCCTAGACGATACCCGCCCGCCACCGAATTTGAAGGTGCGGCCGATCGATCCATCAGTGGTGCGCAGGACTACAGTAAGGTCGCGCTCGGCCAAGCTTACGCGAAACGCCGCGCTGCGCCAGCGCGCATAGCGAAACACCAGTGCCAATCCGAACAGAACCAGCTTAAATTTCATGGGTCACCTTGAACGTCCTACCGAACAGCCAGTATCGAGCGCCCCATCCGGCGATGCAATGGGTGCACCGGCGATATTCGCCGACCGCTCAGGTTGCTTGGAATGTGTAGTGCTCTATGACCCCGACCCCTATGATCACAGAGGCATTCAAGCCGTTGAGGACATACACATGAAGCAGATCACGAGAATCAATCATGTCGGCCTGCGGGTTCGCGACTTGGACGTCACCCGCGCTTTTTATGACAAATTAGGCTTTGAATTTATCATTGGCCCAGTCGGTCCCGAACCGGTTGCCATCATGGAGCACCCGTCGGGCGTCAACATCAATTTCATACTGAACGCGTCGGACGATGCGTCGGCGGAAAATCTGCTGATGGACGTGCCCGAAAAGCACACCGGCTATACCCACATCGCGCTGGAAATCACCGACAGTGCGGCCGTGGAGAGCCAGCTCGCCGAGTTGGGCATTCCGATCACCGAAACCGTGAAATTGCCCGATGGCGCGGTGTTCTTCTTCATCCGCGACCCCGACGCAAACGTCATCGAGTTCCACCTGCCGGGGAGAGATTAGCGTCGGTCGTCTTCTGCGAGGCTAATCACCAGCGCCAGTTCGAACAGACCTAGCTTAAATTTCGTGGGGCACCTTGAACGGCCCATCGAACGCCCGGTATCGAGTTTCCCGCTCGGCGATGGAACGGGAGATATAACTGAATGCAATGGTTCGCGCTTTTACGGTGCGTAACAAGCCTCGACACCATCTTCCAGCATACAGTTCAGTTTGAAAATCCGCGGCGATGCGTTTTGCATTTCTGGCTTTATTTGTGCGTAGTTCGCCAAGAAGGAACGAGCGGCAATGTCATTTCTGCCGTTTAGTTTGATACCAACTTCCCCAAATGCGGAAAACGGCGTTTTAAATACAAGATTTCCGACATAGTTCACGGTTCCTGGTTTAACTTCAGCGGCTATCGAGCCGCTTGGCATTGTCGTTCGAGCGTATGCTCCCCATTGAACTTCTGCCAAATAATAATGTCCCGCGGGAATTTTTTGCAAAAGATATTGAATGCCATCGACGACATCAACGTTGTGTATCAATACTCCACCGTTACTAATTCTAAATATTTGCCCCCCTTTTGTCGGGGAGATCAGCAATTTTCGGTTCGGGTCATAGCTGTGGAATACCAATGTGTGGACTCCACCTATAAATCTACGAGGATTTCCGACTATCAAGACTCCGTCCGGATCACTCTCATTCAGACTTATTTCACGCGGGGCGCTGCCGCTCGTGAACGTACTGGTATCGGCTGCGCAACCGGATAGCACGGCGATTAAAACGATTGGATAAATAATATTTAACCTAGGCATGACCGTTGCATATCCTTCCTAATCGTTCGCCAGCAAATGAATCAGGCTCGATGTGTCCCAGCGCTGGCCGCCGCGGGCTTGGACGTGGGCGTAGAATTGGTCGACGAGGGCGGTGACCGGCAGGCGGGCATCATTTTTGTCGCCCTCCACCAGGCAGATCGCTAGGTCCTTGCGCATCCAGTCGACGGCGAAACCGTAGTCGAACTTGCCGCCGACCATGGTCTCCCAGCGGTTTTCCATTTGCCAGGACTGGGCCGCGCCCTTCGAGATCACGTCGATCACCTTGGCCATGTCGAGATCGGCCTTCAGCCCGAAGTTGATCGCCTCAGACAGGCCTTGCACCACCCCGGCGATGCAGATTTGGTTGACCATCTTGGCCAGTTGGCCGCTGCCGGCATCGCCGATGCGCTCGCAGGCGCGGGCGTAGCAGTCGATCACCGGTTGGGCGCGGGCGAAGATATCCGCGTCGCCGCCGACCATCACCGTCAGCGCGCCGTTCTCGGCCCCGGCCTGCCCGCCCGAGACCGGGGCGTCGAGAAACCCAATGCCGCGGTCGGCGGTCTCCCGGTAGAGCTCGCGCGCGAGATCGGCCGAGGCCGTGGTGTGGTCGACGAAAATGGAACCCTTGGCCATGCCGTCGAGCGCGCCTTCGGCGCCCATCGTGACGCTGCGCACATCGTCGTCATTGCCGACGCAGGCGAAAACGATATCGGCGCCGTCGGCGGCGGCGCGCGGCGTATCCGCGGCCTTGCCGCCATGCTGGTCGAGCCAGGCATCGGCTTTCGAGGCGGTGCGGTTGAACACCGTCACATCGTGCCCGCCCGAGGCCAGGTAGCCGGCCATGGGGTAACCCATAACGCCGAGCCCGATAAACGCGACTTTGCTGCCGTCAGCCATTGTCCTGATTTCCTTCTTCGTCGTCGGCCAGAATAGATTGAACCCGCGCCCAGGTGTCTTGGTCGCTGGCGCTCAGAAGACTACCCAGGGGTTGCGTCACATCGTAGGGATTACCTTCGATCAAGGCGCTGTGGCCGCCGGCTTCGCAGATCATGAAGCTGCCGGCGGCATGATCCCACGGCATGAGTTTCGTGTAGGCGGTGAAACAGCGCTCGTCGCGCAGGATTTGGATATATTCATGGCCGGCGCAATTGGGTCGGTAGACCTTTTCGATGAAGGTCTCGTCCCGCTCGGCCCGCTCGAAAAGTTGTTTTGCGGCAACCCCGATACAGTTTGGGTTGGTTTGGGGCGAGCCCAAATCGACGCGAAACCCGTTCAGCGTCACCCCGGCGCCGCGCTCGCCCTGTGCGATGGTCTCGCCGATGGGTTCGTAAATCCAGCCGGCGACGGTCTCGCCGCTAATGACCAAGGCGACGATGACGGCGAAAATATCGCTGCCTTTGGTGAAATTATGGGTGCCGTCGACCGGATCGATGACCCAGACCGGGTTTTCGTCAGCCAGCCGGTCGAACACCCGCTTATCGGCATAGGCGGCCTCCTCGCCGACGACGCTGCTGCCCGGCAGCAGGTTGGCCAGTTCGGCCGTCAGCCATTTCTCGGTCTCGGTGTCGGCAATTGTGACCAGATCGCCGGGACCCTTCTCCGTGATATCGCTGTCGCCCAATTTGCGGTGACGCGGGAGGATGATCTCGGCGGCGGCCTGGCGCAGCAGCGTGGCGACCTTCTCCATGTCGATTGGCGGGCTGGGTGCGCGGCGGGACACGTTTACGCGGTTCCAGCGCCGTCGGGTTGGCGGTTAGCACGCTGGCGCTGTTCGAGGCGCGCGCGGTCGGCGAGGTTGAGGCGCACGCGCATATGAGTGGCGGTCTCACCATCGTCGCGTCCAATGACGTCGCCATGTTGGTAGAGCCAGGCCAGGGTTGCGCCATCGGTCAGGGGGATATCGATTTCGGTGATAATGTGGTGGGCCGACAAATGTTCTTCGATATGCACCAGTAGCGCATCGCACCCCTCGCCCGACAAGGCGGAGAGCGCGATGGCGTTGGGATCGCGCGCGGTTTGATTGACGATGAGTTCGCGTTGGGCGTCGTCGAGCAGGTCGATCTTGTTGAGCACTTCCATGACCGGCGGGATGTTCGCCTCGTCCATCTCCGTGCTCTTATATAAATCGCCCAGGATGGCATTCACATCATCGCGCTGGGGATCTGTCTCCGGGTGCGAAATATCGCGGACATGCAAGACCAGATCGGCGGCGACGACTTCTTCCAACGTCGAACGGAACGCGGCGATCAGATGGGTCGGCAGATCTTGGATAAATCCCACCGTATCGGACAAGATCACCGTTTGCCCCGAGGGCAGTTCCAACGACCGCATGGTCGGGTCCAGGGTGGCGAACAACATATCTTCGGCGAGAACTTCGGCCTTGGTCAGGTTGTTGAACAGGGTCGACTTGCCGGCATTGGTATATCCCACCAGCGAGACTACCGGATAAGGCACCCTTTCGCGGGCCGCGCGATGAAGACCCCGGGTGCGACGGACTTGCTCTAGCTGGCGTTTTAGCTTGGCGATGCGCTGATCGATCAGGCGCCGATCAATTTCGAGCTGGCTTTCACCGGGGCCGCCGAGGAAGCCGGCGCCGCCGCGTTGGCGTTCGAGATGGGTCCAGGACCGCACCAGCCGACTACGTTGGTAGGACAGCGCCGCCAGATCGACTTGCAGCAGGCCCTCGCGGGTGCGCGCCCGGTCGCCGAATATTTCGAGGATCAGGCCGGTCCGGTCGATGACCTTGGCGTTCCACTTGCGCTCGAGATTACGCTGCTGGACCGGGGTCAGCGGTGCGCCGATGATGACGAGTTCGGCGTCGAATTGGGCGATGCGATCGGTGAAGTCGGCAACGACCCCCTTGCCGAACAGGGTCGCCGGCTGGGGTTTGGCAACCGACACCACGCGCGCTTCAACGACTTCCACGCCGATTGCCTCCGCCAAGCCAACCGTTTCGGCGAGTGAAGACGTCGACGTTCGGTGCTCGGCGGTTGGCGCGCGTAGTTCAGGCTGCAAAACGATTGTCGCAGCCGGTTTGGCGCCGTTCGCCTTAGTATCGTGACCGTTAGATTTAGCCAAAGCCGGTGCGTTATTCTGCGGCGTCGGCTTCTTCGATCTCCGGTTCAAATAATTGTACCGGAGCCGAGGGCATTATGGTCGAAATCGCGTGTTTATAGACGAGTTGGGAATGGGCATCGCGACGCAAAAGCACGCAAAAATTATCAAACCACGTCACAACGCCTTGTAGTTTCACGCCATTAACGAGGAATACCGTTACCGGGACTTTGGTCTTCCGAATATGGTTTAGGAAAACGTCCTGGACGTTTTGGGATTTCTCCGCAGCCATTTTTTTTACCTCGGCCTGTATTTATTTTTGTTATGGAACAGCGGAATGATCCGCCGGATCGAGCGTCCCCGGTTCAGATTATTATTATAGTAGAATTTCCTATAGCACCTATAGCTTAAGCGATGAGCGCAGGAATTCTAGTGCATGATGTAAATAAATTTCGAGCTAGCCGTTCAACGACGCCAGCGGCTCAAAATCATCCATAAACCGCACATAGCGGTGATGGAGCTCCAATGTCAGCGTCCCCGGCTTACCGTTGCCGATAACCGTGTCGTCGATCTGTGTGACCGGCGTTACGAAATGCGATGAATTGCTCATGAATGCCTCCTTCGCCTGGTAGGATTCGGAGACGGTGAAAGCGCGTTCTTCGATGGTGAACCCCAATTCCTCGGCGAGGCTGAATATGGCGCGGCGGGTGATGCCCGCTAATATTTGATGTCCGGTGGGCTGGGTCACCAGCGTGTTGTTCGCCGTCACGATCCAGGCGTTCGATGAGGAGCCCTCGGTGATTTCCTCACCGTCGACCATCCACGCTTCGTACGCATTCGCCATTGCGGCGGCCTGTTTGCCCAATATGTTGGGCAGCAGCGCGACGCTCTTGATATCGCAGCGGGCCCAGCGAATGTCTGGGATGGTGAGAACCTTCACGCCGTCGTCGCGCATCTCTGGTGGGAATTCCGGTATCGAGCGCGCGGTCATGACCAATGCCGGCTTGACCCGTTGGGGAAACCTATGGTCGCGCGGGGCAACCCCGCGGGTCACCTGGATATACAGCAGTCCGGTCGTCATTCGATTGCGCCGCACGACCTCACGCATGACCAGGCGCATCGCTTGCGGCGCCATGGGCCGAGCGATCGACAATTCGTTGAGGGATCGCTCGAGCCGTTCCAAGTGGCGAAGTTCGTCGATCAGCCGTCCGCGATAGGTATGGACCACCTCATAGGCGCCGTCGGCGAATTGGTATCCGCGGTCTTCGATGTGAACGCTCGCGTGACGGTGGGCAATATAGGCGCCGTTGACATAGGCGATGCGCGGCATGGGGAACTCCGAAGGGGTAAGTACTCGTCGGTACGGCGCCATTATAGCCCGGGTCACCGGCATTTCGATAAGGTAAAGCTTTAGGCGGTGTTCTCCATGCGCCGAGCTTAGAGAGCTTTTCGCGATGACTGCAGAAAATTCACGCGAGGGGCGAAAGCCAGTCCCTTGGACCTAGAAGAACTCCAGCCGAACGGCGAACATCCGCTCGATTTTCCGAATGGCGCTTTTGACGGCGAATAGAACAACCCTATCGCCCACCTGAATAACCGTGCTTTTGTCGACCCGTTGTACCTCGTCATTACGCAAAATAGCGGCGACGATGACGCCCGAGGGCAACTTCGCGTCGAGGATGGATTGGCCAACCAGGCTCGAGGTTTCCAGCGCTTCCGCCTCAATCACTTCGCCAAAATTCTCGCCGATCGAATGGACTGAACGGATCCGGCCGCGCCGTACATGTTGCAGGATCGTCGATGCCGTGATGGCGCGCGGGCTGACCACCACATCAATGCCCAGGGGCCCCAACAGAGGCGAGTAGGTGGTGCTGTTGACCAGGGTGACGGCGCGTTCGGCGCCATAGCGCTTGGCCAGCAGCGAGGCGAGAATATTCACCTCGTCATCGTTCGATACCGCAACGACGGTTGCCGAATTACCGATATTGGCCTCGACGAGGATTTCCGGGTCCAGGGCGTCGCCGTTAATGACGGTGGTTTTCGACAGCATCTGCGCCGCCGTTGTGGCTGCTTCTTTATCGATTTCGATTAAATGGGCGCTGACGCCGGCAAATTGTTCTTCGATGTCGGCGGCGAGATTCTGCCCGATATTGCCGCCGCCGATGATAACCACGCGGCGCGCCTCGGGCTCATCGTGTCCGAATGCCGACATGGCGCGCGCGACATGGGACGCGTCGACGACCAGATAGACTTCGTCGCCGGTTTCCAGATGGTCGTCGCCGCTGGGCACGATCGTTTTGCTCTCGCGGATGATGCCGACAATGGTGATATGGAGGTCAGGAAACAGGCTGGTGAGTTGGCGCAACGGGGTGTCGAGGATCGGGCAATCCTCGTCGCAGCGCACGCCGATCAAGCGCAGCTTGTTGTCGGCCAGGGGAATCATTTCGAACGAGCCGGGCACCGTGAAGCGCCGGCTGATGGCGCGCGCCACCTCGATTTCCGGGGATATAATCACATCGATCGGCATGTTGTCGTGGCTGAACAGGTCCGACCAGATCGGTTTACGATAACTCTGGGCCCGAATGCGGGCGATTTTGGTGGGTACGTTAAACAGCGAATGGGCGACCTGACAGGCGATCATGTTCACCTCGTCGGCGAAGGTCACGGCGATGATCATATCGGCGTCCGCCGCGCCGGCCGCTTCCAGCACGTCGGGAAGCGAGGCGTGTCCCACCATGGCGCGCACATCGAGGGTGTCGCGCAGGCGGGCGATGAGCTCCGGGCTTTGGTCGACAACGGTAACGTCGACCCGCTCGTTGGCCAACTCGCGCGCGATGTTTGAGCCGACCTGGCCGGCGCCACATATTATTGTTTTCATAGGATTAGGGTTACCTTATCGCCGATATTCAAGTGCGCGGCGCCCGGTTCGCCGGGCGTCTAGTCACCCGAGCTGGTTACGTCTTCGGCGGTGCCGTTACCGGAGCGCCCTGCCCCGACGATGTTACTTTGTACGCCGAGCAGCTTTAACTTGCGATGCAAGGCTGATCGCTCCATGCCCACGAAGCTGGCGGTGCGCGAAATATTACCGCCAAAGCGTGTGACTTGAGCGCTCAAATACTGCCGCTCGAATTCTTCGCGTGCGTCGCGCAGGGGCAAGCTCAGAAGCTCAACATTCGCCTCCTGACGCAGAATCGCCGGCGAAATCGCACCAATTTCCGGCGGCAACATATCGACTTGGATTGGCTTGTCATTCTCCGCCGGGGTCATGATCAAGAGCCAGTCGATAACATTGCGAAGCTGTCTGACATTTCCCGGCCAGGCATAACTCTGCAGAGAAGCCATGGCGTCGGTGCCGATTTGCCGTGGCGCCAGGCCGGCGATTTGCGCCGATAGCTGCATGAAATGCTCGGCCAGCAAGGGGACGTCTTCGCGCCGTTGCGCCAAGTTGGGGACCTCGAGGGGCACCACATTGAGCCGATAGTACAAATCCTCGCGAAAATTACCGCTGGCGATTTCAGCTTGTAGATCACGTGTTGTGGTGGCGACAACGCGCACATCGACATTGATTTTTTGGTTGCCGCCGATACGCACGAAGGTCTGTTCCTGCAAGGCGCGGACAATTTTGCCTTGGGTCTCCAACGGCATATCGCCGACTTCATCGAGCAATAATGTGCCGGTATGGGCCTGCTCGAACAACCCGACCCGCGCCGGTGTATTTTCGACGCTCGTCGGATCGGCCTCCGATCCAAACAGTTCGAGCTCCATGCTTTCCGGCGCCATGGTCGCGCAGTTAATGACCACGAACGGCTGGTTGGAGCGCGCCGAAAATTTGTGCAGCATACGCGCTGCGACTTCCTTGCCCGATCCCGCCGGTCCGGAAATCAAGATCCGGCTGCCGGTTGGCGCCGCCTTTTCGATCGCCTGGCGCAGTTGATTTATCGCTGCCGAATCCCCGGTGAGTTCGCCCTCCGCGCCGGCGCGTAACTTGAGTTCCTCGTTTTCGCGCCGGAGCTGCGCCGCCTCGATAGCCCGCGAGACAATGACCAACAGTCGGTCGGATTTGAATGGCTTCTCGATGAAGTCATAGGCGCCCATGCGAATCGCCTGCACCGCCATTTCGATCGAGCCGTGGCCGCTGATCATGACGATGGGGACTTGCGGATGGTCGCGCTGTAACACCTCGAGCAGCTCCATGCCATCGAGTTCACTGCCCTCAAGCCAAATATCGAGGACAATCAAACTGGGGCGGCGCAAGCTCAGCTGGGACAGCGCTGTTGTGCTGTCGTCGGCCTGCCGGGCTTCATAGCCTTCGTCTTCGAGGATGCCCGCAATCAACAGGCGGATATCGTCTTCATCGTCTACGATTAGAATATCGTGTGCCATGGCAAGCCTATCAACCGCCAACATTCGCTGTTGGCGAGCGGTGCCGATTGTTATCAGCCTCGGGGGATTCGTTTCTAACCGGCAAAATAAGACTAACCCGCGCCCCTCGGCTATTCGCTAAATTCTCCGTGACGCCGTCATCGGATGGCGGGCGATCATCCAATTTCAGATCGCCATCATGTTGTTCCATTATACGTTTTACGATCGCCAATCCCAGCCCCGTTCCCTTGGCCCGGGTGGTGATATAGGGCTCGGTCAGCCGGTCACGCTGGGCTTCTGGTAGCCCGCGGCCATTGTCTTCGACCGTAATCCGGACGGTCTCGCCGACGGTTGTCAGGGACACCGAGATAAGCCCGTCGGGCAGTTCGCCATCATCGTCCGGCGGTGTACGGCCTTCGATGGACTCAATGGCGTTGCGTAAGAGATTAGTCAGCGCCTGGGTCAGCAGCCCCCCGTCGCAGGCGATGGAAAGCGTTTCGCCGGGGAACGCGGTGTTTATCGTGATGTCGGGGTGCGCATTCTGCTGCAAAACCACTGCGTGCCGGCAAAGCGCTACCAAGTTGGCGTCGGCGAACACTGGATTTGGCATGCGCGCGAACGCCGAGAATTCATCGACCATACGGCCAATGTCGGTGACCTGGCGCACAATTGTTTCGGTGCATTGCTCGAAGGTCTCACGATCCGACGTAATCTCGTCGGCATATTTGCGTTTAAGGCGCTCGGCGGACAGTTGGATCGGCGTTAACGGGTTCTTGATTTCATGGGCAATGCGGCGGGCAACGTCGGCCCACGCCGCTTTGCGTTGGGCCGATAGGAGTTCGGTCATGTCGTCGAAGGTGACGACAAAGCCGATGACCTGGTCCTTGCGGTCGCGCTCGGCGGCGATGCGCACATGCAAGGTGCGGCTTTCCTCGCCGATGCTCAAGGTGACGTCGTCCTCCACCAGGCGGTCTGGATTGGCGACAGCGCGCGCGATCGGCGGTGCCATTTCCGGTACGGCATCGGCCAGCAGACGCCCGGCCAGTTCGCCCATTTCTGCATCTAATAGGACTGAGGCCGAGCGGTTGGGTAGGTTTACTCGCCCTTCCCGGTCAAGCCCGATAACGCCGGCCGACACGCCTCCCAAAACGGCCTCGGTAAAGCGCCGTCGATCTTCGAGTTGGCGATTGGCTTCGACGAGTTCCCTGCGTTGTTCGTCGAGCTGATGGGTCATTCGGTTAAAGGCTCGGGTCAACATGCCAAACTCGTCGCCGGCATCGTCTTCGTCGATACGCACCCCAAGATTGCCCGAGCGGACTAACTCGGCGCCACGTACAAGACGCGCGATGGGGCGCGTCATGTGATTGGCAAATCCCAACCCGACGCCGACGGCGATGAGCAGCAACAACAGGGTTACGATCACGAATATCGTGGCGAATTGCAGCTGTAGCCCTGTTCGGCGCGATTCGAGTTGCGCGTAGGCTTGCGCCGCCTGTTGGGTGCGCTCGACATAACCGATCACATTCGAATCGACGAAACGGCCGACATACAGATAGGTGCGTGGAAAGGTGTCGAGGCCGATCAAGGCGCGAACCCGGTCATCCGCATCACTGGTTAGAATGACGATTTCACCCCGTTCGGCCTCTTGGATCGCCGATGCTGGTGGCTGTTCGAGTTCAAGCGATACGGTCAACCCGGCCCTTGCGATGATTTGGCCGGAGGCGCCGAAGACGATGGCTTCGGGCAGAGAGCGCAGCGCCGCTTGTATTTCCACAGTGCGCTCGACCGAACTGAGGTCGTTGGTAAAACGGGGCCAGGTACGGTTCAAGTCTTGGCTCATCGCGACGGCGTCGGCGGAGATGAGGCGCTTATGTTCGGCCAAGTAGGCATCGGCAACGACCACGGAATTTTCGACAGCGCTACGAACCCGTTCGTTGAACCAGGCTTGCACCTGGGTATTGAATATCAGGGCCGCCAATATCACCACGATAATCGCCGGCAGGACGGCGACGAGGGCGAACAACGACACCAGTTTGATGTGGAGACGGGCGCCAACCGACCCCGCCCGCCTCTGGGTCCACAGGCGGACCATCACCCAGGTGATTGTCACGCCCAGCAACAGAACAAGCGCCAGATCGATGACAATCAGCACCAGGACAGTTTCTTGGGTGATGCCGAAGCGCGAGACGTTGGTGATGGCGAAGAACGTTGCCGCGCCGGCGCACGCGGCGGCAAACATCAGGGCAATCGAGAGCCGTCGACCGAGCGTTCGACTACTCGTCCATCGGCCCAGCAGCCGCATTAGCAGGGCGTCACGCCCAGCAACCCCGCCGACGAAATCGGCAGGGTCGTCTGCGCTTATGCTCAGCTTGCTAGCGACCTTTGGGGTTTTCTCGTTATCCACACCCATCCTGCGGCGTATCACGGGACTATCGGGTAGCGCTATGAGAATAATCTAGCGATACAGGGTCGTTTGTCCCGGTCGAAAAGGCGTCTTGCCGCTATTTTACGCTGCGCACCACCTCGATGTCTAACTCTCGGATTTTCTTTCGTAGCGTATTACGGTTAACACCCAATAACGCGGCGGCCTTGATTTGGTTGCCACCGGTCGCTTCAAGCGTGAGCGAAATCAACGGTTTCTCGAATTCCTGCAGGGTGCGGGCATACAGTCCCGGGGCCGGCAGTTCACCGGAATTCTCGCTAAAGAGCGGCCGGATATGACGTTCGACCGCATCGCTGAGCGATTGGCTGTATTCGGTACTGTCAGGTTCAACCAAGGCGGAGGTATCGGACAGTTCCGCCTCGACGGTGCGAATATCGATGATTTGCTGGCTGTAGAGCGCCGCCAAGCGTTGGATTAGGTTTTCCAACTCGCGAACATTGCCCGGCCAACGATAGCTTTGCAGCCGCTCGATAGCCTGCGGGTCGATGGTTTTGGCCGGCAATGCGCTGTCCTGGGATTGGGACAGAAAATGGGCGATTAGCTCAGGTATGTCTTCCGTGCGTTCGCGCAGCGGCGGAATACGCAAGGGCACCACATTCAAGCGGTAATACAGATCCTCTCGAAACTGACCTTGGCGCACGGCGGTGCGCAGATCGCGGTGGGTAGCGGCGACGATACGCACATTGGCGGCGATCGGCGACCGGCCACCGACCGTTGTGTATTCGCCCTCCTGTAGCACGCGCAAAAGCCGGGTTTGCGCTTCAAGCGGCATATCGCCGATCTCGTCGAGGAACAACGTGCCGCCATCGGCCTGTTCGAAACGGCCGGCATAGCGGTTGGTGGCGCCGGTAAAGGCGCCCTTCTCATGGCCGAAGAGTTCGCTTTCGATCAGCTCTCGGGGGATGGCGGCCATGTTAATGGCGACGAACGGCCCATAGCTGCGCTTGCCGTAATCGTGCAGAGCGCGGGCGACGAGTTCCTTGCCGGTGCCCGATTCACCAGTGATCATTACCGTTAGATCGGTGCCCATCAGCCGCGCCAGGACCCGGTAGATTTCCTGCATCGCCGGCGAGCGGCCGATCAGTGGCAGTTTTTCTTCCTCGTCCCAACCGGGCTCCCGGACAGCCGGCGTGTCGACATCCATCGGCGCGGTCAGCGCGCGCTGCACTACCTCAATCAACTCCTTCAAATCGAATGGCTTAGGCAGATATTCGAATGCCCCGCGCTCGGTGGCGCGCACCGCTGTCAGCAATGTGTTCTGGGCGCTCATCACGATGACCCGCAAATCGGGGCGCAATTTGCGAATGCGCGGCACCATATCCAAGCCGTTTTCGTCGGGCATGACCACATCGGTAATCACCAAGTCACCCTCGCCGTCCGCGACCCAACGCCATAGATTGGCGGCGGTGCTGGTGGTGCGCACATCGTGGCCCAGCCGGCCCAGCGCGTGGCTTAGGACAGTCCGAATGCCCTGGTCGTCGTCGGCGATCAGAATCGTGGCCGCACTCATTTGCCGGTTCCCCTGGTATTCGTGGCTCTCGGCGGCATGGGCAGGAGTACGCGAAATTCGGTGCGTCGCGGCACGGTTTCGACATCGATCATGCCGCCATGGTCGTCGATAATTTTGGCAACCAGCGCCAAGCCCAGGCCGGTGCCATTTTGCTTGGTGGTAACGAAAGGATCGAACAGGCAGGACTTAAGATCGTCGGGAATCCCCGCCCCATTATCGCGCACAGTTATTTCCAGCGGCAGGTCGACATGCTCTTTGCCGCCGGTCACCGCTAACCGAGTGCCGTGGCGATAGCGCGTCGCCAGTTGAATTTCGCCGCCGGTCTCGGGTGCGGCCTCGGCCGCGTTCTTGATCAGATTGAGGAACACCTGCACCAGCTGGTCGCGGCTGCCATAGACCGGCGGTAGCGAGGGATCATAGATCTCGGCGATCGTCAGATGCCGGGCGAACCCGGTTTCCGCCAAGCGGCGAACATGGTCGAGGATTTCATGAATATTGACTGCCGTGCGTTCCGGCGGCCGGTCGTCGGAAAATGAATCCATCCGGTTGACCAGCGCCACGATACGGTCGGTCTCCTCGCAAATCAGTTGGGTGAGTTGCTGGCTGTCGTCGCTAACTTCCTCTTCCAATAATTGCGCGGCGCCGCGAATACCGGAGAGCGGGTTTTTAACTTCGTGAGCCAGCATCGCCGCCATCGCGCTGACCGACCGCGCCGCGCCGCGCTGGGTCATATGGCGGTCGATCTGTCGCGCGATTGAGCGTTGTTGCAGCGTCAATATGACGACGCTGGCGTCCTCCGACCAGCAGGTCGCCCGCACATCGACGTCGTGGGTGCCGATCCGCGGGCTTTCCAAATGGACCTCGGATTCCGTGACCGAAGAGCCGGTCCGGCGGCACTGCTCGACAATGGCCAGGAGCGGCGCATCGCCGGAGATGAGATTATCCAGCGATTGCCCATTCAGCAGCGGCGCGCCGGCGCCGAGCAATTGTTCGGCGGCGTGATTAACGAAGCGGATGCGGTTATCGCCGGCGATGGCGATCACGGCGTCGCCGAGCGAATTGAGTAACGAGCCCGGATCGATGGCATTAGCGGGGTTGATCGGCTGAACCGGGTTGCTCGCAAAGGTCATGCGGCGGCCATAACCCCGGCGTTGCCAAAGAAACGCCGTATTGCGGTTTCCACCACGACTGGGTCCAGTGTGTTGTTGACTAGATTGCGAAAGGCGTTGGCCTCGGGCATGCCGGCGGCGTACCAGCCCATATGCTTACGCGCGATGCGAATGCCAGTGTCGAGACCGTAATAGCTCAACATTTCACCAAAGTGGCCGGTGGCGATACGCAGGCGCTCATCGAGCGAGGGGTCGGGCGTGTGCTTGCCTGTCGCCAGATACTCGGCGACCTGGCCCGGGAACCAGGGCCGCCCCTGAGCTGCTCGGCCGATCATGATACCGTCGGCGCCGGAGGCAGCGAGACACGCCACCGCGTCGGCGCAACTTTGGATATCGCCGTTGGCGATCACCGGAATACTCACAGCCTCTTTCACGTTGCGGATGAACGACCAATCGGCCTTGCCGGTGTAGAGCTGGCAGCGGGTGCGGCCATGGACCGTCACCATCTGAACGCCGACATCTTCGGCGATCCGCGCGAGTTCGGGGGCGTTACGGCTGTCATCGTCCCAACCGGTGCGCATCTTGACCGTGACCGGCACGTCGACCGCCTCCACCACCGCCTTCATGATCGCCGTGGCGAGCGGCACGTCGCGCATCAACGCCGAGCCGGACGCCTTGCGAACGATCTTCTTGGCGGGACAGCCGAAATTGATATCGACGATTTCCGCGCCCCGTCCAGCGACCATGCGGGCCGCCTCGCCCATGATCTCCGGTTCGGTGCCGGCCAACTGCACAGCGATCGGGCCGATTTCCCCGGCGATGCGCGATTTACGCTCCGACTGGCGCGATTTGAGAAGCATTTCACGGCTGGCGATCATCTCGGAAAACACCAGGCCTGTGCTGTACTGGCGCGCCAGCCGGCGGAACGGCTGATCGCTGACCCCCGATAGGGGCGCCAGGAAAACCCGGTTGGGAATGGCGACGCCGCCGATCGATATAGGCTCCATGATGCTCATATTTTAGGCACATAACATTGTTGCATAAGTTATGAGCATATTTATACTAAATTGGTGCGCTGCACAACAACCGAAGTACCTCGTACGCCCCATGTCTTGGCAAGAATGGGGCGCATCGCTACGGTGCCGCACCCGAACCTCAGGCTTAGTGGGCCCATCGTGGACAATACTGTTGCGTTAATCGTCGCCGCCGGCCGGGGCCGGCGTCTGCCGGGCGACCGGCCTAAGCAATACCGTCATTTGGCCGGGCGCCCCGTGCTGCGTTGGGGCGCCGAGGCGTTTCTCGCGCACCCAGCCGTTGATCGGGTGCAGATCGTCTATAGCGGCGAAGATGAGGCGTTCTATTGGGATGCGGTGGAGGGACTTGGCTTGCCGCCGCCGATTGAAGGCGGCGCGACACGGCAAGACTCGGCGCGCCTTGGTTTGGCGGCGATTGCGGATTCCGCACCGGCAAAAGTTCTGATCCACGACGGCGCCCGGCCCATCGTGCCATCGACCATGATCGACCGGGTCATCGCCGCGCTGGACGATGGCCCTGCGGCGATCCCCGCACTGCCGGTCAGCGACACTTTGAAACGGGGGGCCGACGGTGTCGTCACGACGACGGTGGACCGCGCCGATCTATGGCGCGCGCAGACGCCGCAAGGGTTTCGCTACGCAGCGATCCATGAGGCCCATAACGCCGTTCAGAATAGCGAACACACCGACGATGCGGCAATCGCCGAGACGGTTGGCCTGCCGGTTGCCCTTGTCGCTGGCGCGGCGGAGAATATTAAAATTACCACCGAGAACGATCTGTTCCGCGCCCAACGTTGGCTGGTCGCGGCTCACGAGACCCGGGTGGGCTCCGGGTTCGACGTGCATCGTTTCGGCCCCGGCGACGGCGTGCGCTTGGCAGGGGTCTCGATTGCCCACGATCAGGCCCTGATTGGCCACTCCGATGCCGATGTTGTCTTGCACGCGGTCACCGACGCCCTACTCGGCGCGCTCGGCGCTGGCGATATCGGCGAGCATTTCCCGCCCAGCGATCCCACCTGGCGCGATGCCGACTCCCGTCAGTTCCTACTTCACGCTGTCGAGTTGATGGCGGCGCGCGGGGGGCGCATCGCCCATATCGATGTCACCATTATCTGCGAGCGCCCGAAAATATCACCCCACCGCGCAGCCATGGCGGCGCACCTGGCCGGAATACTCGGTTTGGAGGCGGATCGGGTTTCGATCAAGGCGACGACCACCGAAGGGTTGGGCTTCACCGGCCGTGGCGAGGGCATCGCCGCGCAAGCCACGGCAACTCTGGCAATGCCCAACGAAAGCGGGTTCTGACTATGGCCGATCCGAACAAGAATACCGCGCCAACGGGGACGCCATCGTTTCTGGTGTCCTTCCTGGCGACCGGTGGTGGTAGCGGTAATCTGCCGATGGCGCCGGGCACCTGGGGATCCCTTGTCGCCCTGCCCTGCGCGGCGGTGCTGGCGATGTTAGGCGGCCCGTGGCTGCTCTCCCTGGCGATCCTGCTCGCCTTCGTCGTCGGCGTGTGGGCCAGTGGGGTTTACGCTGAAGCGATCGGGTTGGGCGATCCGGGCAGTGTGGTGATCGACGAATTCGCCGGCCAATGGCTGGCCATCCTGCCAGTGGCACTCGACTGGCGCTATTACCTCGTCGCCTTCGTGCTGTTTCGTATTTTCGATATTACCAAGCCGTGGCCGTGCCGCCCGGCCGAGCGCGCGCCCGGCGGCGTCGGCATCATGCTCGACGATATGGTCGCCGGCCTCTATGCCGGTATTCTCACCTGGTTGATTGCGGTATGGCTGGGGGCGGAAAAAACCCTGCCCACCCTGTTTGGATAAATCCCATGTTCGATGCCCAATTGCTCCACGACGCCGCCGAGCTGCTTGAGCTGTGCCGGCGCGCCGATATCAAGTTGGCGACGGCGGAATCGTGCACCGGCGGCCTGATCATCGGCTGCCTGACCGAAATCGCCGGCTCGTCGGACGTGGTCGATCGGGGCTTCGTGACCTATTCCAACGAGGCCAAGAGCGAGTTGGTCGGCGTACCGTCCATGTTGATCGCCCTGCACGGCGCGGTCAGTGAACAAGTCGCCCGGGCGATGGCCGAGGGCGCCCTGTCGCGCTCGATGGCTGACGTCACGGTGGCGGTGACCGGAGTTGCCGGACCCGGTGGCGGCACCGCCGACAAGCCGGTCGGTCTGGTTCATTTCGCCGTCGCCGGCCGTGGCCGCCCGACGGTCGCCCACCATGAAGTATTTCCGGGTAACCGCGCCGCCATTCGCGACGCGACGGTGCAAACCGCGCTGGCGATGATCAGGACTTTGGTGAGTTAGAAACGATCAGGCAGATGCGGTATCCGCTTCGCGCGCGGCGGCTTGCTGGCGATATTCGCTCACCGTGAGGGGTTCGGCAAAAATCTCGAAGCACACGCCGTTGGGGTCGTGGAAGAAGATGGTGTAGCTGCAACTGCCCTCGGTCAGCCCGCCCCCTTCCGGTCCTTGGATTTGTGGACCATGGACCGTGATCCCCTCGGCGGTAAGTTTTTCGAGCCATTCATCGACCGACTTGCGGCTGTCGGTCGCCATGGCGATATGGTCGAGGCCTCGTTTTTCCTTTTGCGAGTCACCGCTGGGTAGGGGCTCGCCATCCTCGAAAAGCGCGAAATTATGGTGCCACACCCCGTCTAGACTGACGAAGGCGATGCGGCCCCGCCGGCCAGTCTCGCTTATGCTGGTGACCTCGGCGCCGAGCAGCGAGAGAAACGCCATCTCCTCTTCGATATTGGCCACGTGAATACCGATATGTTGGATGGTCAAAGGGGCCATGACCGCATCCTTCCGAAAGTTTCGCTGCCGACCAGCATACAGTTAAGTCGGGTTAAATCGAGCCTGCCTCGACCATGTAGTTATTGGCGGTGCACATGGCCGCGTCGTCGGACGCCAGGAACACCACCATGCGGGCCAGATAGACCGGCTCGATGGGGTCCGGCAGGCACTGGCGCTCCATATGCTTTTCCATGGCTTCTGGGGTGACCCACAGCGCCTTCTGGCGTTCGGTCATCACCCAGCCCGGCACCACCGTGTTGACCCGGATGCGGTGCGGGCCCAAATCGCGGGCGAAGGCGCGGGTCATGCCGTGCACGCCGGCCTTCGAGGTGGTGTAGACCGGCATGCCGCCTTGACCCTCCATCCACGAGTTGGAGCCGAAATTGATGATCGAGCCCTTGCCCGCCGCGATCATGCCCGGCGCCACGGCCTGGATAGCGAAAAACATGTGGCGGATCAGGGTGGCGATACGGTCGTCGTAATAGTCCGGCGTCACCTCTTCCCAGGGGTGTCGGTCGTCGCGCGCGGCGCCATTGACCAGCACGGTCGCCGGTCCCAGGGTTTGTTCGAGGGAATTGAAGCTGGCCTTTAGCGCATCGATGTCGCGCAGGTCGCAGGCCTCGAATTGCACCTGGCTGCCGGCCGCAGTCAATTCGTCGGCCAAAGCGGTGCCATTATCGGTATCCATATCGATAAAACCGACCCGCGCACCCTGCTCGGCGAAGGCGCGGACGACGTCGGCGCAAATGCCCGACGCGCCGCCGGTCACATAGACCACGGCGTCTTTCAAGCTGGGATAAATGGCAAAGGTCATGGCCGCCTCATTGTGTTCGGTGATGAGGAAACGAGCCTAGGGACGACGGTTTTCAAGTTCAAACTGTCATTAGTTGCACGAACCCAACGGCAGCGTTGGGCGGGCTACGTTGCGAAGTGCGGTTCTGTTCGCTCCGGCTGCAGCAGGATCTTGCCCATCGCGGTTCCGCCGTCGAGCAATGTGTGCGCTTCGGCCGCCATCCCCAGCGGAAACTCTGCGTGGATCGCCGGCTTGATCGCGCCGTCTTTTATCATCTTCATGAGCCGGGCCAGATCTTGTCCCGTGACCTCGGGCTGATCGTCATAGGCGTGGATCGAGAACATACGCACCGCGGGACTGCGACCCATCCGTTCGCACTGGGCGCGGAACACCGCATCGGGCGGCCAGCTTTCGATCAGGCCATAGAGGACCAGCATGCCGACGGGTGCGAGCAGGTCGAGATGGCCGACGAAGCCCGCGCCGCCCACCGGGTCGACGAACAGATCGACGCCACGGCCATCTGTGATCGCCATGATTTGCTCTTTCAGATCGTCGCTGCGCGTGTCGATCACATGGTCGGCGCCCTGGGCCTTCGCAAACGCTGCCTTTTCCGGGCGGCGCACCAGCGCGATTGTTGTTAGCTCCGCCGCGTTGGCCAACTGGACCAGCGCGCTGCCGACCCCGCCGGCCGCGCCGACGATGGCTACCGTGTCGCCCGGCCGCGCCCGGGCGGCCGCGTGCAGGATGTTATAGGCCACCCGGTAATTCATCAGGCAGCCCGCATCGGCCAGGTCGATGCTGTCGGCGCAGGGGAACACCCAGTTGGCATCGGCGGCCAGGAACTCGGCGTAGCAACTGCGCTCGGGAACCGCCGACAAGACCACCGGATCACCCTCGCGCAGCCCGGTTACGCCGGCGCCCAGCGCCGCGACAGCGCCGCTCATCTCGATACCGGGAATGGTGGGCAGCGGCGGCTGCCAGGGATAGAGCCCGGTGCGCACCAACTGATCGGCGATGCCGACGCCGATCGAATGCGCCTTGACCAGGACCTGCCCCGGCCCGGCCTCGGGCGTTGGCACCTCGTCGAGTTGTAGGACCTCAGGGCCGCCTGTTTGGTGCAGTCTCGCCGCTTTCATATCTCATCCTCCCCGCTTCGGGTTAGCGCGCCCGTTTCGGCGCGGATAATCGCGCAAGCGAGGGTGTTGGCGCAAGCGGCGGCGGGAACGGATTTCAGAGATGAAGCGGAGTTGGAACTCGATGGGTTCGGGGCCAGACAATCTCGGCTATGTGACGCGCTTCGAGATCGATCAAGCGACGACCGCCTGTTATCCAGTTCAAATTGGCGGGGCAGGAACATCAGGAGCTTTGGGTCCCCGCCGATGAGTTGACGCTATCCAACCAGGGCATCGTCGGACAAATTGAGGTCGTCGCGACCTACAAGGACGGCGCAAGAAACACTGATTTACGTCGAACCGACGGATTGTGGGAGAGCCACCCTACCCGTTTGCTGGACTATCCAAACCTCGTAAGATAGCGCGCTCCACCGGTGAGTAGTCACCGTCTGCGCGATGTAGCTGGAAGGGTTCGGCGGGTGGCAACTCGGGCTGCGCCAGGAAGCGCGGCGTCGTGCCGTTGTGGGCCTGGGCGGCATGGATCAAAAAAGGATGGCAGATATAAACCGTGCCCGCAGCGCCCGTCGCTAGCGCTTCCGGGCGATGGGTCGATGCCGCGTCTAGGTCCAAAGATGACAATTTCTTCGACGACACGCCCACCGCTCCAAACGGTTCGAGGATTGACACCATATCCAGATGTGACGCGACCCGGAGGCGGGTTGGTGCGTCGTTCTCGTCGACATCCGACAAAAGAAAAAGGAGCAGCAGCGCCCGGGCACGGGACTTCAGATTCACCCGCCATGTCGAGTAATCGCCGGGCTTGGAGTCTTCTGCGGGAAAACTCGAATCGATGTGCCACCCCATATCGTCGGGGTTATCGTCGCTTGGGAACCTGACAACGAATGTGCCGAGGTCCGACCGCGGACGCCACCGTCCGGTTCCCACGATCTCATCGAAAGCAGAGCAAAGCCGCGGCGCGTTAGCGGTTTTCCTGAAAGGCTCTTGCCGGTAGCCGCTCAGCCGTACGACGGGTTTTGTCCAGCTCGTCGGATCCTCGGGATCACCGTCCAGATTGCGCCATAGGATGGCGCGGCATTCCTCAGCAAGCCGACGCGGGAAGGCTTCATCGACTCGCACAAATCCCGTTTCGATGAAGTTTTCGACAGCTTTGTGACCAAGCGTCGGCACACAGCTTTCCCGTCAGCTAAATTCGGCGAAGTTATTGTTGTGGGAAAGGGATAGAGGGTCAATCGAAACGGTCTCCAGGCTACCCCTCTGCCGGGCCATACAGGGCCGTCGCCCGGCGCTCGAACGCGGCGACCATGCGGCTGACCGCTTCGTGGAATAGCGCGCCGACGATTTTCTGCAATATCCGCGAGCGGAACTCGAAATCGACGAAGAAGTCGATCTCGCAGCCGCCGCTTTCAGTCGGCACGAACACCCAGTGGTTCTGCAGATATTTCAGCGGTCCCTCGATATATTCCACGTCGATACGGCCATGGGTGCCGGCGCCCTTTTCACTGTCTTCGGGCGGATGCAAGGTCACCTTTGAGCGCACCCGTTCGCGGAACATCTTAAAGCCGATCACCATATCGGCCATTACCAGCTCGCCATCAGGAGCGGGTTCGCGCGAGCAATTGCGCGCCGCCACGCACCAGGGCAGAAATTCCGGATATTTCTCGATATCGGCGACCAGCTCGTAGAGTTGCTCGGGGCTGTGGGGGACAACCCGAATTTCTTTATGGGTGGGCACTTTTTGACCGGGGCTTGGCGGTTATTCAGCCGCCGCCAGCTTGGCGTCGCGCGCGGCGCGCAGCTTGGCGAAATCGTCGCCGGCGTGATAGCTCGAGCGGGTCAACGGCGTGGCGGAGACCAACAAGAAGCCCTTGCCCCGCGCCAAGGCGGCATAGCCCTCGAATTCGTCAGGGGTCACGAAACGGTCAATCGGCGCGTGCTTGGGCGTCGGTTGCAGATACTGGCCGATGGTGAGGAAATCCACATCGGCGGCGCGCAGATCGTCCATCACCTGCCCCACTTCCTCGCGGGTCTCGCCGAGGCCGACCATCAGGCCCGACTTGGTGAACATCCGTGGCAGGTGGCGCTTGATGTCGTTCAACAGGCTGAGACTAGTAAAATAACGCGCGCCGGGACGGATCGTCGGGTAGAGCCGCGGTACGGTCTCCAGATTATGGTTGAACACATCGGGCGGGCTGGCGGCCATGATGTCCAGTGCGCCGGGCTTGTCCTTGAAGTCGGGCGTCAGAATTTCGATGGTGGTGTCCGGCGCGGCGCTGCGGATAGCCTCGATGACTTGCGCGAAGTGCCCGGCCCCGCCATCGGCCAGATCGTCCCGGTCGACCGAGGTGATCACCACATGCTCCAGCCCCAACGCGGCAACCGAGACGCCCACATTGGCCGGCTCCAAGGGGTCGAGGGGCTTGGGCGTGCCGGTGGCGACGTTGCAAAAGGCGCAGGCCCGGGTGCAGGTGTCGCCCATGATCATCATGGTTGCGTGCTTCTTGGCCCAGCACTCGCCGATATTGGGACACGCCGCCTCTTCGCACACGGTGACCAGATTGAGGTCGCGCATCAGCTTGCGGGTCTCGTGATAGGCCTCGCTGGTCGGCGCCTTGACCCGGATCCAGGCCGGTTTGCGCTGGATCGGGTTGTCCGGATTATTGCGTTTTTCCGGGTGGCGCAGGGCCGCAGCGGCGGCGCGATCTGGTGTGGGTGCTGTGGTCATGGCCTAGAAATGGATAACCCGGTCGTACGCGTCAAGCACCGACTCGTGCATCATCTCGCTGAGCGTGGGATGGGGGAAGATGGCGTGCATCAATTCCTCTTCGGTGGTCTCCAGGGTTTTGGCAATGCCGTACCCCTGGATCAGCTCGGTAACCTCGGCGCCGATCATATGAGCGCCGAGCAGTTCGCCGGTGTTGGCGTCGAATACGGTTTTCACCAATCCTTCGGGCTCTCCTAGCGCAATTGCCTTACCATTTCCTTGAAATGGGAAGCGGCCGACCCGCACCTTATGGCCCTGCTCCACCGCCGCGGCTTCCGTGAGGCCGATCGAGGCGATTTGCGGCTGACAATAGGTGCAGCCCGGGATGCGCGAGGTATCGAGTGGGTGGATGCCTTTAACGCCGGCGATCTTCTCAACGCAAATGACGCCTTCGTGTTCCGCCTTATGGGCCAGCCAGGGCGGTCCGACCAGATCGCCGATTGCCCAGACGCCGGGCTCGCCGGTGGCGCCCCATTCGTCGATCTCCACATGGCTGCGGTCGACTTTCACCTTGGTGCCGTCGAGGCCGATATTCTCCACATTACCGACGATGCCGACCGCCATGATGACCCGGTCGAAGGTTTGCTCGGATTTTTTGCCGTCGGCCTCTATCGTCGCCTTCACGTTGTTCTTGCCGGCTTTCAGCGCGCTCACATTGGCGCTGGTGTGGATGGTCATGCCCTGTTTCTCGAAGGCCTTATGGGCCAGCGCGGAGATTTCCGCATCCTCGACGGGCAGCACCCGGTCGAGAACTTCGACCACGGTCACCTCCGCCCCGAGTGTGCGGTAGAACGAGGCGAACTCGATGCCGATGGCGCCGGAGCCGACGACGAGCAGCGATTTCGGCATGATGTCGGGCACCATGGCTTCCCGGTAGGTCCAGATCAGCTTACCGTCGGCCTCCAACCCGGGCAGTTGCCGGGCCCGCGCGCCGGTCGCCAGAATGATGTTTTTGGCTTCCAGATCGGCGATCTTCTTGCCGTCTTTCTCGACCGTTACCTTACGTGCGCCGGCCTTACCACCGGCCAGGGTGCCCCACCCGTCGATCACCTCGACCTTGTTCTTTTTCAACAGATAGCCGACACCCTGGTTGAGCTGTTTGGAAACCGCGCGGGACCGCTCGACAATTTTCTGCAAATCGAACGACGCTCCAGTGACCTTCAGGCCAAACGCGTCAGCGTGTTGGATATAGTTATAAATCTCCGCCGAGCGCAGCAGCGCCTTGGTCGGAATACAGCCCCAGTTGAGGCAGATGCCGCCGAGATGGTTAGCCTCGACGACCGCGGTCTTGAGGCCAAGCTGGGCGGCGCGAATGGCCGCCACGTAGCCGCCGGGCCCGCCGCCGACAATGATGAGATCGAATTTACTGTCTGCCAAAGTAACGTCCTCTGCCCGGTCCGGGCATTACGAATTAGCGGCGTATCTAGCGGCTATCATCCTTCGAGACGCCCTTTCGCCTCATCCTGAGGAGGGCCGCTAGGCCCGTCTCGAAGGGCGAGGCGAAAGGGCTCCTCAGGATGAGGTCTATATTTTGTCCAAGCTAAACTCATCACAAAATTTAAGCCCTACAACAGCATTCCCAGCGGGTCTTCGATTAGGGTCTTGAAAGCGGCCAAAAATTCCGCGCCGACAGCGCCGTCGACGACCCGGTGATCGCACGATAGGGTGACCGACATCATCGTTGCAACGGCAAGGGCACCCTCCTTGACGATCGGCCGCTGTTCACCGGCGCCGATGGCCAGGATGCAGCCCTGCGGCGGGTTGATCACCGCCTGGAAATCCTTGATGCCGAACATGCCGAGATTGGATATGGAGAACGTGCCGCCCTGATATTCTTCCGGCGCCAACCGGCCCTCGCGCGCCTTGCCGGCCAGATCCAGCATATCTTCTGAAATCGCCCGTAGTCCCTTGCCGTTGGCGTTGCGCACGATTGGCGTGATCAAGCCATCGTCGATAGCGACGGCGACCGAGATATCGGCTTGCTTGTACATTTTGATGCCGTCATCGGACCATGATGCGTTCGCCGCCGGGACCTGCATCAGAGCCACCCCGCAGGCCTTGATGATCATGTCGTTGACCGAGATCTTGAACTCGCCGTCTTTCGCCCGGCCATTGAGATCGGCGCGCACGCCGAGCAGCGCGTCGATTTCACAATCCACCGTCATATAAAAATGCGGCACCGACTGTTTGGATTCGGTGAGACGGCGGGCGACCACTTTGCGGATATTGTTGACCGGCACCAGATCGTATGGCGTCTCGCCGGCAATGGGAGCAGTTGGCGTTGCGCTGGGCGTTGCGGCGACTGCGGGCGCCGTGCCGCCGGCGTAAGCCTCAATGTCGGCCTTAACGATGCGCCCGTTCGGGCCGGTGCCGCCGACCGTGGATAGATCGATCCCCTGTTGTTCGGCCATGCGCCGGGCCAACGGGCTGGCGAATACGCGCTCGCCGCTGGATTGCGGCGCGGCGGGGGCTGGCTGTGGTGCAGGTGTTGGCGCGGCAACTGCGGCAGCGGCTGGTGCCGGCGTGGGTTCAGGGGCGGGTTCCGGGGCGGCGGCGGCCACCGGTGCTGGCGCGGGTGACGCTGCACCTGCGTCGAACGAGGCCAAAGCGCTGCTGTCTTCGCCGTCTTCCAGGATTACCGCGATCGGCGTGTTGACGGCGATCTCTTCGGTGCCTTCTGCAACCAGTATCTTGCCTAGAACTCCTTCGTCGACGGATTCGACTTCCATGGTCGCCTTGTCGGTTTCGATTTCGGCGATCACGTCGCCCGGTACAACGCTGTCACCCTCGGCCTTCAACCAGCGGGCAAGGTTACCCTCGGTCATGGTCGGCGATAGTGCTGGCATCAATATGGTGATGGGCATGTTCTTTAATCCCTACGCCGGAGCGTGCAACTAGCTGCGATAGGTAACGGACTTTGCGGCGGTCACGATGTCATCGGTTTGCGGTAGCGCTAGTTTTTCCAAGTTGGCGGCGTACGGCATGGGTACGTCGGCGCCGTGCACCCGCAACACCGGCGCGTCGAGCCAATCGAAGGCCTGCTCCATCATCAGCGCCGCCATTTCCGAGCCGATGCCGGCGAAGGGCCAGCCTTCCTCGACGGAAACCAGCCGGTTGGTTTTCTTGACGGACTCGACGATGGTTGCCGTATCGAGCGGCCGTAGGGTGCGCAAATCGATCACCTCGGCGGAGATCCCCTCACCGGCTAACGCGTCGGCGGCCTCCAGCGCCTTGGCGACCATCAGGGAGAACGCGGTGATGGTGACGTCAGAGCCTTCGCGCACCACCTTGGCGCGGCCGATGGGTACGGTGAAATCAGGGTCGGTCGGCACGTCGAAGCTCTGGCCGTAAAGCAACTCGTTTTCCAGAAAGATGATCGGGTTGGGATCGCGGATCGCCGACTTCAACAATCCCTTGGCGTCGGCGCCGGAATAAGGCGCGATGACCTTGAGGCCTGGACAATGGGCGTACCAACTGGCGTAGCATTGGGAATGCTGGGCGCCGACCCGCGACGCCGCGCCGTTGGGCCCGCGAAACACCACCGGCGCGCCCATTTGCCCGCCGGACATATAGAGGGTTTTCGCCGCCGAATTGATGATTTGGTCGATCGCCTGCATGGCGAAATTGAAGGTCATGAATTCGATGATGGGCCGTAATCCGGTCATCGCCGCGCCGACCCCGACGCCGGCAAATCCTTGCTCGGTGATCGGCGTATCGATCACCCGTTGATCGCCGAATTCTTCGAGAAGACCTTGGCTGACTTTGTAGGCTCCCTGATATTGCGCCACCTCTTCGCCCATCAGGAAAACGCTCTCCTCACGGCGCATCTCCTCGGCCATGGCGTCGCGTAAGGCCTCGCGCAGGGTGACTTCCTGGGTCTCGCCGGTATAGGTGTCCTCGGCGGGTGCCTGCGTGACGGGCATCGGTGCCGCCGCTGCCGCGATATCATGGCCGTTACCGGCGGGAGGTTCGTCTATTGCGGCAGGCGCTGGAGCGGCCGGTGCCGCCGGTGCAGAAATATCGGCGGCGCTTTCGCCCTCTTCCAAGATCACCGCGATGGGCGTGTTAACCGCTACCTCTTCGGCGCCCTCGGGCACCAATATCTTACCCAGGATGCCTTCATCGACCGCTTCGACTTCCATCGTCGCCTTGTCGGTTTCGATTTCCGCAATGACGTCGCCGGGCGCGATCGCGTCGCCTTCGGCCTTGAGCCAACGGGCCAGGTTACCCTCGGTCATGGTCGGCGACAGCGCCGGCATCAGAACTTGGACGCTCATGAGAGAGTTTCCTTACGCGTGGTGTGGTGAGACGCCATCGTTGAACCTCAAGCCTCGATCAAAATATCGGTGTAGAGCTCCGATGGATCGGGTTCCGGGCTGGTTTGCGCGTATTCGGCCGCCTCGTTGACCACATCGCGCACCTCGCGGTCGAAGGCTTTCAGATCGTCTTCGCTGGCATCGCCGCGTTCGAGGAGGATGGTCTTCAAGGTGTCCAGCGGGTCCTTTTCGGTGCGGATCTTCTGCACCTCTTCCTTGGTGCGGTACTTTGCCGGGTCGGACATGGAATGGCCGCGATAGCGATAAGTCTGCATTTCCAAAATGAACGGCCCATTGCCGCCGCGTACATGGGCCAAGGCGCTGCGCGCCGCGGCGTTGACGGCGCGCACATCCATGCCGTCGGGCTGTTCGCCGGGAATGCCGTAGGCCTGGCCCCGCTGCCATAATTGCGTGCCGGCGGAGGCCCGCTCGACCGAGGTGCCCATGCCGTAGCGGTTATTCTCGATCACATAGATCACCGGCAACTGCCACAGGGCGGCGATGTTGAAGGATTCGTAGACCTGGCCCTGGTTGACCGCGCCGTCGCCGAAGTAGGTCAGACACACGCCGTCATCCTGGCGATATTTGTGGGAAAACGCGATGCCGGTGCCGAGCGGTACATTGGCGCCGACGATGCCGTGGCCGCCGTAGAAGTTCTTCTCTTTCGAGAACATATGCATCGAGCCGCCCTTGCCCCTGGAATAGCCGCCGATACGCCCGGTAAGCTCGGCCATGACGCCGCGCGGCTCCATGCCGCAGGCCAGCATGTGGCCGTGGTCGCGATAGGTGGTGATCACCGTATCTTGCGGTTCGAGAGCGGCCTGCATGCCGACAACGACGGCTTCCTGGCCAATATAAAGATGGCAAAACCCGCCGATCAGGCCCATGCCGTACATCTGGCCGGCCTTCTCTTCGAAGCGTCGGATCTTCAGCATTTCGCGGTAGAAGGTAAGAAGTTCTTCGGCGCTATGGTCGACCGGAGAGCTTTTCTGTTGTCGCCGGGATTTTGTCGGACGTTTCGCGCTTTTCGCGCGCGCGCTTTGTGCCGCCGTCGCCATAATCGCTCCCCCTAGGATCAAAACAGGACCGCTGATTGCTTAAGACAAGTAGGCGAATCCGGCATTTTCGGCAAGTCACAAATGCCGAAAAAGTCAATAAACACGGGGAAATAGCAGGAATTTACTGGGTATTGGTTAATCGGCAATTTTGGCCGGGTAATATAAGTTCGCGGTAACCAGCGACACCGTGCCGAAAATTACGTGGTGAGTCCGCAGTCAGTGCCCAATCGATTATTTTTCAAACTATTTTTCACCGCGCTTCGCGCCAGTACTCTGGCGCTTCGCCCGGTGCAGCGCCGCTTTCGCCCGATTGCCGCAGACCGCCATGTCGCACCAGCGCCGCGTATGGTTTTTGGTGACATCGTGGAACCACATGGTGCAGGACGGACCCTCGCAGTTTTTCACATGGCTGAAGTCGGCCCGACAAGCCAGATCGCCCATCGCCTCGGCGATCGGCAGCAGGAGCGATTGCGGTGCGTCCCACCGCCGCTCTTGGCGCCAGCCCAGCGACCCGGCGCCGGTGGCCTCGATCTGGTGAAAGCTTTGGTCGGCCGCCAAAAGCATGTTGATGGGTTCCAACCTGGCCAGCGCCGAAGGTTGTAGTGGCCGGCCGGCGTGTTTAGCGATGAACTTGCGAAACCATTCGCGCAACTGGCGGGCCTGCGCCGCGATCTCGTCAAGTTGCGCCGGTGGCGTACTGGCACGGAAGCGTTTTACGACGTTTGTCGGTACGAGTTCGGCCTGTTCAAGCCAAGTCAAAAAATCGCCGCCATTGCCGATCCACTCGATTTCCGTGTCGCGCGGGGCGGCGATGCTGTCGAGAAAATCCAACGCTGGGTCGTCGGCGAAAAAAAACGGCGCCGGAAGTTCGGTTTCGATCACTGTCGTCGCCTCCATGAGATCAATTTGTACCCAAAACGAAGTAACCTCCTAAACATCCCTTGACAAGTTACTTTCGCGTAATAACTGTCTAAATCATGTTTAGAAGGTTACTCGTGAATTTAACTTTTACACCTTCCCAAGAATGGAAAATTCAATGACCAATGACACCGCCTACCGCTCGGTCGATATCGACGGGGTGAACATCTTCTATCGCGAAGCCGGCCCCCGGGATGCCCCGGCTCTGCTTTTGCTCCATGGTTTCCCAACCTCGAGCCATATGTTCCGGGATTTGATCCCACGGCTTGCGAATACCTATCGGGTGATCGCGCCCGATCTGCCCGGCTTCGGATTTTCTGACGCGCCGGACCGCACGACATTTGCCTACACGTTCGAGACCCTTACCAATGTCGTCGACCGCTTCACCGAGACCATGGTCATCGACCGCTACGCGCTCTACATGTTCGATTACGGCGCGCCGGTCGGCCTCAGGCTGGCGCTGCGACACCCGGAGCGGATCACCGCGTTGATCTCGCAGAACGGCAACGCCTATGCCGAAGGGCTTAGCGACGGTTGGGCGCCGATTCAAAACTATTGGGCAGAGCCCAGCGATGCCAACCGAACGGCGTTGCGCGACTTCCTGACGCCGGAGACGACCCGCTGGCAGTACACGCATGGTGTCGCCGATACAGCGCTGGTCGCGCCCGAGGGATACACCCTCGATAGCGCCCTGTTGGCGCGTCCGGGCAACGACGACATCCAGCTCGACCTACTGCGCGATTACGCCAGCAATGTTGCGCTGTATCCGGCGTTTCAGGCCTATTTTCGCGAACATCAGCCGCCGCTCCTGGCGGTCTGGGGCGAGAACGATCCGTTCTTTCTGCCGCCCGGCGCCCGCGCCTTTCAACGCGATCTGCCCCACGCCGAAATCGAATTCTTCAATACCGGCCATTTCGCGCTGGAAACCCACCACCGCGAAATCGCTGCGGCGGTGCATGACTTCCTCGACCGCACGCTGCTGCGTGCCGCCGCGGCCTAATTCAAAGTTCAACGCTCCCCAACCCGAAAAGGAACCCTTTCCATGTCCAAGATAATTCTCATCACCGGCGCGTCCACCGGCTTTGGCCGCGATACCGCGGAGACGCTCTCGCGCGCCGGCCATCGTGTATTCGCCTCGATGCGCGACCCCGTGGGTAAGAACCGCCACCACGCGGAGGCCTTGCGGGCGCAGAATATCGACGTTGTCGAGCTCGACGTGACCAGCACCCGGTCGGTCGAGAACGCGGTCGCCGCGATCATCGAAAAAACCGGGCTCATCGATGTTCTAATCAACAATGCCGGCGTGGCCTCGGCGGGGGTGACGGAAGCGTTTACGCCGGCGCAGGCCAGTGCGCTGTTCGACGTCAACGTGCTGGGCGTACATCGCGTCACGCGCGCTGTGCTGCCGGATCTACGCCGTCACAAGGATGGGCTGATCATCAATATCGGCTCGGTGGTCGGCCGGGTCACCCTGCCTTTCTTCGGCATCTATGGCGCCAGTAAATTCGCCGTCGAGGCCTTGACCGATAGTTTGCGCCTGGAAGTCTCGCAGCTCGGCATCGACGTGGTTCTGGTACAGCCGAGCGCCTATCCGACCGATATGTACGCCAGCGCCGGCCAGCCCGCCGATGGCGCGCGGGCGGCGGAGTATGGCGCGGTCGGCGAGATTCCGGGCGCTCTGTTCGAACATTTCTCAACCATGTTCGCCGCCGCCGATGGCCCCAACCCCCACGATGTCGCCGACGCCATCGCCGGTTTGGTCGCCCAGGCCAAGGGCACGCGCCCCGTGCGCACCGTTGTCGGCGACAGTTTCGGCGCCGACACGGTGAACACCGCGACGGCACCGGTTCAAGCCGGCGTGGTCGATGCGTTAGGGCTGGGTCATCTCGAAACCATCACCAACGCCTAAGCCTGGGTGGCGGGGTGGCGTCGTGTCGCCCCGCCCCTGCGCAAACCAAGGATGAAGTAAGCCGCCAGATGGATGTCGGCGCGTTTCCCCGTTAGGCTGCCCCAGACAATGTCTTCAACATAGAGATCGGGGAGAGATATGGCGGACAATCGCTTCGACGTTAGCGGGCGCGTCGTAATTATCACAGGGGCTGGCCAGGGTTTGGGGCGCGACTATGCCTTGGCGTTTGCCGAGGCCGGCGCGATTCCGGTGTTGGCCGAGATCGATGGCGAGAACCTGCAGAATGTGGCCGCGGAGATCGAGGCCAAGGGTGGCCAGGCGCTGGCGGTCGAAACCGACGTCGGTTCGCCGGACTCCGTCGCGGCCATGGTCGCCGCGGCGCTCGAGACCTATGGCCGGGTCGATGTGTTGATCAACAATGCGGCGGTGTTCGCGACCATCCCGCGGCGCCAGTTCTACGACATCCCCTTCGACGAATGGAACAAGGTGCTCCACGTCAATATCACCGGCTCGTATCTGTGCGCCAGCGCCGTCGCGCCGGCCATGCGCGAAGCCGGCCAGGGCCGCATCATCAACATTTCCTCGGGCACGGTGCCCCAGGGCGTGCCGGGGTTCATGCACTATGTCACCTCGAAGGCGGCGATCGTCGGCATGACCCGGGTGATGTCGCGCGAGCTGGGCGACGACAATATCAACGTCAACGCGGTGATGCCGGGCTACACCGAGACCGAGGTCGAACACGCCAGCATGGACCCGGACATGCACCAGTTCATCCAGCAAAAGCGCATCCTCAAACGCGCCGAAACGCCTGACGATTTGATCGGCATTGTGATGTTTTTAGCCTCGCCCGCCAGCTCGTTCATCACCGGCCAGTCCATCGCCGTCTGCGGCGGCGAGGTTATGCTTTAGGAGTGGTACTTTAATCGGTTGAGGCCGCCACCCAAAAGCGACATCAGGTGCCCTCCGAAATTTTGGTGTGTCGGCAAAGTATCGTCCGCCAGGGCATCATGATCTAAGGTGGGCATGGTAACATTCGGGTGTCGGCAAAGCGCTCGCTTGTCTTTATGTCTGGGAGGTCACGATGGATGCCGTCATTGCCATTGGAAGCAGCAACGAAGTCGATGGATATGAGGCTGCCGTGGCCGCAGCAACAGCCGCGAGAGAAGAGCTTGGCCCAGACGAAGCTGACTTTATCTTTGTCTTCTCCACGATCGGCTACGAACAGGAAGATGTACTAGAGGGCGTGCGGGAAATCCTCGGCGATTGCCCGATGGGCGGGGCGACGTTCGAAGGGATCATCGGTCGAAATATGGCCGATGAATCGATGTACGCGGTGCAGGTCATTGCGATCCGGTCGGAGACCATCAAATTTTATGAATATTGCGCCGAAGATATTGTTGGTGACCCTTTGGGGGCCGGGACAAAAATTGGCCAAGCGATTAAATCAGTGAACGACCCGGGAAACCGGGTCTTATTCTTGTTTCCCGATTTTCGGTCCAACATCAGTCAGTTATTCGAAGGTATCGAGCGGCACGCTATGTTACCGTTTGTGGGTGGTGTGTCGGGCGACAATCTCAAGTTCCAACAGTGCCATCAGTTTCACAATGGGACCATCAAGGAAGGTGCCTGCAGTGCGGTATTGATGGTCGGAGACTTCGAACTCAAGACAATCGTAACCCATGGCAGTGAACCGGTCGGCCACAAGCGGATCGTTACCAAATCACAAGACAACATCATTATCGAGATCGACGATCGACCCGCGCTCGAAATCGCGAGCGAAGAAATGGGCGCGCCGATTGTCGCTGAAAACCTTGCCACGGCCATTACGTTGATGGGGATCGGTCTCAAAGCCGACGAAGCAACAGACGCCCTGTCTCCCTACGTTCTGCGCGCTATTCATGGCATAGATTTCGAGACCAAGTCCCTCACGGTTCCGGCCGATGTCCCTCAAGGCACCGAGATCCAATTCATGCGCCGCGACCATAACGGCGTGCTGATGTCGGCGACCATGGCTGCGAAGCGGCTTAAAAGCTCGTTGGATGAGGTACCCGCTGACGCCAGGCTCGTCTGCCAGTTCGACTGTGCGGGCCGCGGCAAATTTATGATTGGCGACGACGTTCTCAAGGGCGCAATGATGGTCCAAGAGATATTTACAGAGCCGTTGCCTTGGATGGGCACATTCTCGTTCGGCGAAATTTCGCCGGTCGATGGGAAAAACGTTTTCCATAATTTCACCGCCACCTTGGCCGTCTTCCACTAACCCTGTGAAACGCGGCGGGCCCAACGTCCGTCCTCTATTAAAGCAAGAACATGGACCGAAGCGAGCTGCAGCAACTGGATGCCGAGGCGTTGCGAGTGCGTTTGGCCGATGCTGAGAGGAATTACTACGCCAATCTTCATGAACTTCAGGAGCAGTTGGCCCGGTTGAATGCCGTACAGGTGCTGAGCAAATTGCTTATCGGTTATGGTGATCCGGACGCTGCCCTCGACAAGTTGGTGGATTTATCAATCCGCGATTTCGGGGTCGAAAAGGCCGTTGTCTTGCAGCCTCGAGACGACGGGTACGCCGTCGTGGCAATTAAGGGCTATTCCCGCCGCCGCGTCAGAGAGTTGAACGATTGCGTCGTTGGCGGCGGCGAACAGATCGCGCAGATTGTCGACGGCGGCGCGTCGCGGCTGTTTGAAGATATCGACGGCGAACTGGCGAACGCCCTCGATCTCAGCCAGGCGATTATCTGTCCTTTGCGTTCCGACTCAGGCGAATTTTACGGCCTATTCATCGTTGGTTTCTCAGCCGCCAAAGCGGTTCTGTACCGCGCGTTTACCAATAGCGACCGCAACTTTTTTGATATGGTCGCAGCACAAGTCAGCGCCTTGCTGCAAAACATTAGGCTCCGCGACACCTTCCGGAAATTTGTGCCGCGCCAGTTCCTGGATCGTCTTGCCAAACAGGGCTTGGGGAACATCGAGTTGGGTGAGGCGGATTCCGGAGTGGTGACGATATTGTTTGCCGACATTCGCGCTTTCACAGCCCTATCCGAGACCCTGTCCCCGCAAGAGCTGTTGAATTTCCTGAATACTTATTTCGAACAGATGAATTCGCCAATCCACGCGAATGGCGGGTTCATCGATAAGTTTATCGGCGATGCCATCATGTGCTTGTTCATTGACGAGGACCCTGCGATTGCAGCTCGAAACGCCGTGCGCACCTCGCTCGATATGCTGGCGGCATTGCAAAGTTATAACGAGCAAAGAAAGCTAGAGGGTTCCGATCCGATTTCCATCGGGCTGGGTATCCACACCGGTGAGACCGTCATCGGGACCGTCGGTTCGGCCGATCGCATGGACTCAACGGTATTGGGGGATGCGGTGAACCTGGCGTCGCGCATCGAATCTCTGACTAAGCAGTATGAAGTGCCGATTCTTATCTCCTCATCCACACACGCACTTGTAACAAGCGATCCGACGATCCGGTGCCGCGAGATAGGCCTTGTAACTGTCCGGGGTCGAGAAGAGCCCGACACAATTTATGAGGTCTTGTCCGATGAGCGGCAAGAATCAGTGGATTCCGGAAAAAGCTCTCGAAATCCGTAAATAGATGTTCATTTCCCACCGACGGCATCGCAATGTGCGGTTTGCGATAACGATGGCCCGCCAGTCGGCGTGTATTAGCTTTTTCTGAATGTCTGAAACTGGCTATTTTTCCCCGTCAGTGCCCGTACCAATTTACGGCCGTTTTCGGGGTGCCGCCGTCGATCTGACACTATCACCAATAGTGTAATATTTTGCGTTCCGCCGCTGCTATCGGCGGACGGGCACAGCGGCGGTTAATCGCTGCCGACGAAAGACTCTTTTCGCTGCGCCAGGCACTGGTGGGTCGGCGCTGGGTTGCGTCGGATGATCTCGCCGGCGGCAACCGAATATCTGCGAATACCGTCCCGCCCCCGCTCCGACATTGCGTTGGCAGGCTATGGAAACTACGGTCTCTTCACTAACGGGAGTTCATTTGCGGAGTGTCCGCGTAACAAATCCAGACAGACTGGGAACCGTTGGCAGCGGTGCCACCGATTATCTCAACGCCGGGGAAACTACCGGTAAGCATCGCGGACAATAGGGGGTGATAAGATGGAATATTCATTATCGGTAAATCACTATATTTGCGGCAAGGACACGCCGTTTCCCGAATTTGCCGGGATCGTCGCCGACGCCGGTATCGACTCGGTCGGCGTCACTCGCGCGGCGCTATTTGAGATGGGGGTGCCGGCGCTCAACCAATGTCTGAAGGACAATGGTCTGGGCGTATCGTCGCTCAACAGCTCGGGATATTTCACCGGCACGCAACCAGAGAACAAGGAAAAATACAGCGACAGCGAGATGATCGATATCGCCGCGGAATTGGGCGCTGCAGAGCTGACGGTGATCAGCGCCGGGGCCGGTGATCCGTCCAAACCGTTTGCCGACGCCTATGATCTCGTCAAATCTGGCTTGGCTGACATGGCGACGGAAGCGGAGGCGAAAGGCGTGATCCTGGGGGTTGAGCCGATCCACCCCAAGGAAATTGTCGCCCGGGGCTGCATCAACACGATCGCCCATGGGTTGGCGCTCGTCGAGCCCCATGACAGCGCCAAGCTACTGGTCGATCTCAACCATTCCTGGTGGGATCCCGACTTTCCGGGATTGCTGAATACGGCGCCCGAGACCGTCGTGTTAATCCAGATGTGCAACATTAAATTCGACAAGGGTTACGCCGTCGGGCGTGAAACCCTGGATGCGGGCGACTTGAATATGAGCCGATTGATTGGTGAAATGATGGCCGGTGGCTTTCGCGGCCCCTTCGAGTTCGAGCTGTTCCCCGGCGATCTGCGCGGCCGCGATCTGCCCAGCTTGATAAACGGTTATGCGAAGGAATTCGCCGATTGCGTAGCGGCGGGTCTGAATTAGATTATTTTTTAGAAGCAAACCTGCCGTCACGGAAGACTGCGCGATGGGCCGCGTCGCAGGCCGAATACCAGTGAATTGACAGTATTGGTTAGATATCAAATCTTGGTTTCAATTGACTGCGCGGCAAGAAAAATTACCAACTCGGGATGCGAATATTACCCTGTAATATGTCGATAACCGGGGTCATGTTTAATAGGTATGGTGTGCGCGTAATACTATAGCTTTCAAACAATTTTACGTTAGTTGCGATGCCAATAAAGGCAAGTATTAGAATCACGTAACTGGCCCGCCGTGTCCAAGCCACGTGAGCGAGTTGGCTGCGCAGGTGCGTGCCGACGGCGATTAATGCCAAGAATGCTGAAAATTGCGTGAGTGCGAAAAACCGCCAGATATCCCACGCGAGCACATTCAGCAGCAACGGGCTGAAGGCACTACCGATTGTACCCCAGCGCAAAAATAGTTTGGTTCGGTCGGGTAGGTCGGCTCGGCCGATCAAGTACAAGCTTGCGAGTATCAGCGCTATCGACAGGGGTATTATGAAGAAAAACGCAGCGATTGCTGTGGACCAAGAATTTCCTACCTGCTGTCTTACATTTCCGGTGACGATAATATTGTCGCGACCGTCGCGAAACAAAACATCGACAGCATCTTCGCGGATTGCAAAGTCGCCAGCGCGTTCCGAGACATGGCTTGTGTAACTCGTCCTGTGTGCGTCGGGGAGTGTGGAATTGCCGACCCAATATGTCGTGGCAACCGTGACGGAAACTAACAAGAATGTTGCCGCAATTCGATTTTTTCGGTCACCAATTGCTGCGCGTAGCGCGAATTCCAATGCCACGACAGGGAAAAACATCAAAAAGAACGCCTCATGCATTACGACCATGACGCTGCATAAGATGATCCGTGCCAGAAGGCCGGCAAACGTTGCGGGTAAAAAGAAACTAAGAAACACAACGATCAGACCGACATGGTCGAAATAACCCATGTTGTGGACGAGAAACACAAAGCCCGGCGAAATCAGCACAACGGCGGCAGCCAACCATATGTGATGATTTACGTCGGCTAATTGTCGAAGTTTTAAAAACAGCATCAACACCCAAACGACGAAAATTCCCAGGCTTAAAACAACCAGGGTGCCGTAGGAAATCGTGTTGCCAAGAACATGCGACAGGATTTCGCCGATTAAGCCGCGTTTGGTGAAACCGCTGCTGTAGTCAAAAAGATAATGGGTCATCGCCCAAATATTGGGCCACCTTAAGCCCGATAGAATCCCGAGCAGAAGAGCCAAAATTGCTATGATAAAGAGAAACGATATTCCGCGTTCCGCCAAGGGCGGCATGGTGTAATTTCTATTTGCCATAGAAATTCATTTTAGTTTTTACGTTACGCTCGTTCCAGAAAATTGCGCGCCCTCTCGAAGATCGCAGCTTACATCAGCAGCCGATCTTTGGATTAAGGGTGAAGGTCGGCGGGGTCCGGTTAGCGTTGGGCCGGGTGATGTCGCGCGAACCCAAAGGCGGCGATTTTTTCCACCCCGACGCCCTATCCGATTATCTGACATCAGTGCGCGACCCGCAGATGATCACCGGCATGTGCGAGGACTATCGGGCCGCCGCCACCATCGATTTGACCCACGACCGGCAAAGCCGCGAGGCCGGCGACAAAATACAATGCCCGTCACTGGTGCTTTGGGGAGAGCAGGGAAAGGTCGGCAAGTGGTACGAGCCGCTCGATATTTGGCAACAATACCGCGACGCCGGAGTTACCGGCGGCGCTGTAGACAGTGGACACTATCTCGCCGAAGAGGCACCTGGCGAGGTGCTGGATCGGTTCTTCAAATTCTTTGGGTAACTGGTTGCTATTGGCGGCCTAGGGCAGAACCGCGGTGACATCGATCTCGACCAACAGCGCCGCCAAGGCGAGGCCGTCGACGATGACCCCCGTGCTGGCCGGGGCGTGCGGGCCAAAGTAGTCGGCGATCACCGCGTAGACGGGTTCGCGGTAGGCGCGATCGGTGATGTAAACCGTCAGTTTCACGGCGTGCGATAAATCACCGCCCGCTTCTTCCAAAAGAACTTTGATGTTCTCGCACGCTTGGTGGGCCTGGGCGGCCGGGTCTCCCGCAACCGCCGGAGCCCCGTCGAGCCCCGCCCCGGTTTGGCCGGAAAGATAGAGGGTATTGCCCGCCAGGACCGCCTTGGAATAGGCACCCGTCGCCGCGGTCGGCTGGGTGCGCCGGATGCGCTGGAAGGTCATTTGCGTCCATCCCTAATAGGCAAAGTTGGTAACGAGTTTAGCGCGATGTGCGCGCGGTCTCTACTCGCCCCCCGAATATTCGTTTTGCGTAAAAAGCAGGCGTCAATAGTGGCTGCCCCATCTGACACTATCACCAATAGCGTAAGATTCTACGGCGCTTGATCGCTTCCGGATTTAGGGAACGCCTTCAAGGCGTTATCTTCGCTACCCGAATATCTTACACTTCTCCTGGATAATGTAAGATTTTGAGTGCAGCCGCCCCATGGGCTGCCGCATCTGATCCTATTGGCTGTTTTGTCAGATTTGCTGATGCAGAAGGCGGCCAATAGAGACGAAGAGAAATGCTGCGATCAGGCACAAACCTAATAGGGGCGGCACGGCGAGAAGAATGCTGCCAATTTTTCCGCCGCGCCAGGTGGCTGTGCGGCCCAGCGTGCTTCGCCAGATGAGGTTGCGCCACACCGCTGCGCTTAGCAGAATTCCTAAACCCCCGAAAATGAACAAAACGAGCGCGATAGCGGCGAACACCCACTGCAATACTTCGATGCCGATGGGGGCGTGCCGGAAGAGCGATGCAACGCCGATAAGCGCAAATGTCCTAACCGCCAGTTTCAATCCCGCTCGGATATCGCTGGAATGCTCTGTGTTTTGAGACAATCTAAACCACTGTATGGTCAGTCGCCGCTATCGGTGGGGCGCGTTACCGGAGCGTCGGGGTCATGATGACGACTTCGTCCGGGTGGACGTAGTTCAGCATCACGCGGCTACGTTCCTCAAGCATGTCGGGATCGAGATTGTCGGGCCGCAGTAAGGCAACCTGCTGCGCCAGGCGCTGATGGTCGGCATTTGTCTGCGATTGGATAATTTCCGCCGCGGCAACTTTCGACTGAAGTTCAAGCAGCGCGATAACGCCATGATTTCCTTGAATCATGTGATACGAAAAATAGGCCAGCACCAAAGCACCGAACACCGTCAACCAGATATGGCGCGCGCGCAACCGAATATCTTCGAATACCGTCATAAGACCATGGAATCACAAAGGGATTCGCGTCGTCAAGGATTAAAGTATTTTCTCAGGAATTATTCGGCAACACCGAACGCCCGGCATAGCGCGCCGCCGGGCCCAATTGGTCTTCGATCCGCAGCAATTGGTTGTACTTGGCCAGGCGGTCGGAACGGCTCAGCGAGCCGGTTTTGATCTGCCCGCAATTGGTGGCCACCGCCAGATCGGCGATGGTGGCGTCCTCGGTTTCGCCCGAACGGTGGGACATCACCGCGCTATAGGCCGCGGTGTGGGCGGTCTCGACCGCTTCTAGGGTCTCTGACAAGGTGCCGATCTGGTTGACCTTGATGAGGATCGAATTGGCGACGCCCTTGACGATGCCGTCGCGCAGACGCGTCGGGTTGGTGACGAACAAATCATCGCCGACCAGTTGCACTCGGCCGCCGATTAATTCGGTCAGCGCCCGCCAACCGTCCCAATCGTCTTCGTCCATGCCGTCCTCCACCGAGACGATGGGAAACCGGTCGCAGAGATCTTTGATATATTCCGCCATTTCCGGCGAGCCGAGCTTCTTGCCCTCGCCCGCCAGATCGTAGACCCCGTCGGCGAAGAATTCTGAAGAGGCGGCGTCGAGCGCCAGCACCACATCGTCGCCCGGCTTATAGCCGGCGCCTTCGATGGCTTTGAGGATATAGCCCAGCGCTTCGTCGGCGCTGGCCAGATTGGGAGCGAAGCCGCCCTCGTCACCGACATTGGTGTTGTGACCGGCGTCCGATAATTGCCGGCGCAGGGCGTGGAACACTTCGGCGCCAACTCGTACCGCATCGGCCATATCGCCGGCGCCGACCGGCATGATCATGAATTCCTGGATATCGATGGGATTATCGGCGTGCGCGCCACCATTGATGATGTTCATCATCGGCACCGGCAGGGTGCGCGCGTTGCTGCCGCCGACATAACGGTAGAGCGGCAATTCGGCGTCTTCGGCCGCCGCCTTGGCGATGGCGAGCGACACGCCGAGGATGGCGTTGGCGCCCAGACGCGCCTTGTTCGGCGTGCCGTCGAGGTCGATCAGCAGAGAATCCAGATATTCCTGGTTGTCGGCGTCGAGACCGGACAGAGCTTCGAAGATCTCATTGTTGACCGCGTGGACCGCGTCGAGCACGCCCTTGCCGCCGTAGCGGGCCGGGTCGCCGTCGCGCAATTCGACGGCCTCGTGCGCGCCGGTGGATGCGCCTGACGGCACCGCAGCGCGGCCGAAGGCGCCGGTTTCCAGGGTGACATCGACCTCGACCGTCGGATTGCCGCGGCTATCGAGGATCTCGCGCCCTTCAATGTCTGCGATTGCGCTCATAACTCACACTTTATCTGGTTTCTTATAATCGGACTTTAAGACAGCTTCACCGGATGGGCTTTAGCCACCTTATCGATCTCAAGTAAGGTCTCGACAATACCCGGTAACTGGTTGAGATGGATCATATTGGGACCATCGCTGGGCGCCTTATCCGGGTCTTCATGGGTTTCCATGAAGACCGCGGCGACGCCGATGGCGACGGCGGCGCGGGCCAGGACGGGTGCGAATTCCCGCTGCCCACCACTGGTCGACCCCTGCCCGCCCGGCTGTTGCACCGAATGGGTGGCGTCAAAGACCACCGGGCAGTTGGTCTCGCCGGCCATGATCGGCAGCGCGCGCATGTCCGACACCAGCGTGTTGTAGCCGAAGCTGGCGCCGCGCTCGCACACCATCACCCGGTCATTACCGGCGGCGCGCGCTTTGGCGACCACGTTTTTCATATCCCATGGCGCCAGAAATTGTCCCTTCTTGATGTGCAGCGCCCGGCCGGTTTCGGCGGCGGCGACGATCAAGTCGGTCTGACGGCACAAGAAAGCCGGTATCTGCAAGACGTCGACCGCTTCCGCGACCCGCGCGCAATGGGCGGCGTCATGGACGTCGGTCAGGACCGGCAGTCCGCTGGTCTCGCGAATTTCAGCGAAGATCGGCAGGCACTCTTCCAGGCCGAGGCCGCGCGCAGTATCGACAGAGGTGCGGTTGGCTTTGTCGAAGCTGGTTTTGTAGATGACGCCGATGCCGAGTTTTTTCGACATTTCCGCTAAAGCGGCGCTCATTTCCAGGGCATGGGCGCGCGATTCGAGCTGGCACGGGCCGGCGATCAGCGCCAGCGGCTTATCGTTGCCGATGAGCACATTGCCGATCGTCACGTTTGCGGGCGCGGCCATGCTTACACTAGCCGCGACTGGTCGATTGCCGCGGCGACGAACGAGCTGAATAGCGGATGGGGTTCGAATGGCCGCGATTTCAATTCGGGATGATACTGCACGCCGATAAACCAGGGGTGATCGACCAGCTCAACCGTCTCCGGCAGCATGCCGTCCGGCGATAGTCCGGAAAACTTCAGTCCCGCGGTTTCCAGGGGCTCGCGGTAATTGATGTTGACCTCATAGCGGTGGCGATGGCGTTCGGCAATTTCGTTAATACCGTATATTTCGGCGATATGAGTGCGGGCTTCGAGGCTTGCCGGATAGGCGCCGAGGCGCATGGTGCCGCCCATATTATCGCCACTGGCGCGCCGCTCCGTCGCGTTGCCTTTCTGCCATTCGGTCATGAGACCGACCACCGGGTCGTCACAGGGTCCGAATTCGGTCGAGCCGGCATTGGGCAGGCCGGCGAGATTACGCGCGGCCTCGATCACCGCCATCTGCATGCCAAAACAGATACCGAAATAAGGTAGCATATGTTCACGCGCGAACCGGGCGGCGCGCATTTTGCCTTCCGCCCCCCGCTGGCCAAAGCCGCCGGGCACCAGGATAGCGTGGACATCGCTCAACTGCTCGACGGTGTTCTCTTCCTCGAAAGTTTCCGACGAAATCCAATCGAGATTAACCCTGACATTGTTGGCGATTCCGCCATGGGACAGGGCCTCCGACAAGGATTTATAGGCGTCCGGTAGGTCGGTGTATTTGCCGACCACGGCGATCTTTACCTCGCCGTCGGGTTCGCGGATGCGGTTGACGATCTGGCGCCAGGCATCGAGGTCGAGCGTCGGCGTGGTGCTAAGGCCGAAGTGGCGCAGAACCTGGCCGTCGAAACCATCATCATGGTAGTCGATGGGCACCTGATAAATAGTATCCACATCGAGCGCCGGCACCACGGCGTCGGGGCGAATATTGCAGAATAGGCCAATCTTGTTGCGCTGAGATTCTGGAATCGGCCGGTCGCAGCGGCAAACCACCATATCGGGGCGTATACCGACGCTTTGCAGTTCCTTCACCGAATGCTGGGTCGGTTTGGTTTTGAGTTCGCCCGCCGCTGACAGATACGGCACCAGGGTCAGATGGATGAACATCGCCCGGCTAGATCCCAATTCGTTGCCGAGCTGGCGGATCGCTTCGAGGAACGGCAGGCTTTCGATATCGCCGACCGTGCCGCCGATCTCGCAGATGATGAAATCCTCATCATGCAAATCGGCGACCACGAATTTCTTGATCGCATCGGTAACATGGGGGATCACTTGGACCGTGCCGCCGAGATAATCGCCGCGGCGTTCCTTGCCCAACACGTCAGAGTAAATCCGCCCGGTGGTCACATTATCGGATTTCGTCGCGGCGACGCCGGTAAACCTTTCGTAATGACCTAGATCCAGGTCGGTTTCCGCGCCGTCGTCGGTGACAAAGACTTCGCCATGCTCGATCGGGCTCATGGTGCCGGGATCGATGTTGAGATAGGGATCGAGCTTGCGCACCCGCACCCGATATCCACGGGCCTGTAACAGCGCGCCGAGCGCCGCGGAGGCCAGACCCTTCCCCAAGGACGAGACAACGCCGCCTGTTATGAAAATAAACCGAGTCGTCATGGATCTATCTTGTACCCAATTTGGTGGCGCGCGGACAAAGGTGATTCATCCACAAGGCGCTTTTTTGCAATTTCATGTTCCACCACTGAAAAAGGCGGCACGGGTGCCGCCTAAAAATCAGTGTTTTGCAGTTTGACCCGGTGTCGGTCATTCGCCGGTTGGCACCGCCGGCTGGTGAGGCTGCATTGGCGCAGGCGCCTGCTGGTGCGTTGGGGCGCCACCGGCGCCGGTGCCGTCCTGAATGATCGAAACCGGGCCGCTATTGTCGCCGGCCAGAATGGCTAGACCGATACTGGTAATGAAGAAGGAGCCAGCGAGAATAGCGGTGGCGCGGGTCAACAGGTTCGCCGCCGCGCGGCCGCCTAGCAGCCCACCCATGCCGCCGCCAGCACCTGGGCCCGAACCGCCGAGCCCGCCAAGTCCGCCTTCGGACTTTTGCATCAAGACGACCCCGACCAGCGCAAGCGCCAGAAGCAGGTGGACGACGAGGATAATTGTTTGCATTGCTGATTCTAACCGCAGGTTCTCAAATGGGGCTGCCGAGGCGCCGGACGTAAATATAACTTAAGTCTGGCGGGTATTTAATGCCTTGGCCGCCTTAATTCCAGTCTAAACGTTCCAATTCAACCGACCGTGGCGTCCGCTATGGCACAGAAGTCGCTGGCCTTGAGGCTCGCGCCGCCGATTAGGCCCCCGTCAACATTGTCGATGGCCAGGATTGCCGCGGCATTCTCAGGCTTCATGGAGCCGCCATAAAGCAGCCGAATTTGCTCCGCACCGGACCCTACTAACCGCTGCAAGCAGGCGCGGATATGGTCATGCGCGCTGGCGATTTCTTCATTCGTGGGGGTGCGTCCGGTGCCAATGGCCCAAACGGGCTCATAGGCGACGACCAGATTGGTGCCATCGAGGGCGCCCTGCCCGGCGGATGGCAGCGACCCGTCAAGTTGGCGGCTTAAGACGTCGAGGGTTTGGCCGGCGTCGCGCTGTGCCTCGGTTTCGCCAATGCACGCGATCGCAATGAGGCCCGCACCAAGGGCAGCGGTGACCTTAGCCTGGATCATGGCGTCGGTCTCGCCGAGACCGTGGCGGCGCTCGGAATGGCCCAGTATCACGTAGCTGGCGCCAATATCGGCCAACATCGCGGCGCTAACGTCGCCGGTATAGGCCCCGCTAGGCTCGGCGTGGCAGTTTTGGCCGCCGACGGCGACCGCGCTGTCGGCCAGCTGTGCCGCGATGGTCTGTAATATTGTGGCCGGCGGGCACACCAACAGATCGCAATCGGGCGAATCGCCGGACGCGGCTATATCGCCAATCGCGCCGGCCAGTGCCTGACCTTCGGCCGCCAAATTGTTCATTTTCCAGTTGCCGGCGATTAATTTTCGAGGGCCTGCCATCATCTCACCAAAATTTGCATTTCACTTGGCTCAAAATACGCCAAATTGGGCGCTGATGCTCTAACACAGCCACTCGATTTGGCCAATATCGGCTGTTTTTTTAGGCGCCCCGGCGATTGCTTGCCGGGTTATACTGCCATCACTATGATGCGCCGCCATGCGTCTCGGGCCCGAAACGGCGCTGCACGTGAAAGGAATGCGTAAGAATGCTTGAAGCCCTCCGCGAAATGACCAAAAGCTGGATCATGAAGACGATTCTCGGCCTGTTGGCCTTGACCTTCGTCGTTTTCTTCGGGTCAAGCAATTTCGGCGGCGGTGGCGGACATGGCGGGGGCCATAATCGCGGCAATACCAACGCGGTAGTCGAAGTCGGCGATTTGGATTTCTCGCTGCGTCAGGTCAGCATTGAGTTTAATAACCAACTTCAGCAAATATCTCAGGCCAACGGTCAGCAGATCGACCCGACTTCACCGATCGCCGCGAGCATTCTCAACCAGACCATAAGCACCATGGTGACCCGTTCCCTTTTCGATGTGGCGGCGCGCGATCTTGGCGTGGCCGCCTCAGATGCCGCAGTGGAGGCCGCTATCCGGGATATCGATGCCTTCCGCGATGCGAACGGTAATTTCGACGCGTCGGCGTTTGGCGGCTATCTGCGTCAAGCTAGGTTGAGTGAGGCGCAATTTATCGCCAGCGCACGCGAGGATTTAACGCGCGCCCAATATCTCGGGACATTGCGCGAGGCCATCGCCGTGCCCGAAGCCATGGTGGACGCATTTTACAAGTATCGCTTCGAGCAACGGACCGCCGAGTTGGCGACCATCAGCACGACGACGGTTGAAGGACTGGCGCAGCCTGACGAAGCCGAGCTGTTGGCGTTCTACGAAGAGAATAAGGAATCGTTCCAGGCGCCGGAGACCCGCGAGGCAACCGTAATATCGATGACGGTCCAAGGGCTGGCCGATAGTCTAGTCATTGACGATGAGGAAATCGCCGAAGTCTATGCCGATCGGCTGGCGAATTTTCAGCGTGGTGAACGCCGCGAAATTCTGCAGGGCATATTCCTCGATCAGGAAAGCGCGGGAAAGGCCAAGGCCTTGATTACCGAAGGCCGCCCTTTTGCCGAGGCGGTCGAGGAGTTAGCCGGTTTCCCACCGGTCTCCATGGGAACGCTACAGATCTCACAGGTCCCGGATAGCGATCTCGCCCAGGCCGCCTTTTCGATGCTCGCTGGGGGAACATCCGATCCGATCGAGACCCCTCTAGGCTGGCAATTACTGTCGGTAGTCGAGGTATTTCCGGAGGAAACCATCCCGCTTAAAGATGTCGCCGATGGTTTGCGTCAGGCGATTGCGCTTGAACAGGCGCGCGACGATATTTTCGACTTGGTCAATGCGGTGGAAGATGGTCTCGCCGCTGGCGGGACCATAGAAGAGGTGGCGCGCGATAACGGCCTGGAGGTACAGAAACTCGCGCCTTTCAACACCAGTGGCCTCGTCGCAAGCGGGCAGCCCGTACCCTTCGAACCGTTGGCGGGTATCGTGAACGCGGTATTCGTTACCGACGAGGGCGAGATTGGCGATGTGGTGGAAACCGAGGATGGCGGGTTTTTCGTGGCGCGCACTGATTCCGTTCGGCCGCCGCAGATCGAGCCGTTGGAGCGCATTCGCGATGTATTGACGGCTGCCTGGCTGGATCGCGAACGCTTGGCGCTGGCGGTTGAACGGGCAACCGATTTGGCTGACCGTACCCGCGCCGGCGGTAATTTCGAGGAACTGGCGCGCGAAATCGGCGCCACTTTTGAGACCACCCAACCGTTCGATCGAACTGGCTTGGGATCGACAATCGCCGGTTCCCTTATCACACCGATCTTTCAAGGTCAGGAAGGCGATGTGGTGTTGGCGCAAACCCAAAACGGCGTCGGTGTCGCCCGGCTGGTCGAAATTACCCGGGTCACCGGCGGCGGTGACGAATTTGAACGTGAAGATCTAACGGCGGAGTTGGCCGATAGCATCAACCGCGACATTTCGCGCCAGCTCACCACTGCGCTGCGCGACCGTTACTCCATCGATGTCGACCGCGAAGCCATCGAGCAAAATATCCTGCCCTGATGACACAATTTCCCGCTGTCGACGGCTTTTCCAAGATCTATGCGGAAAACCGACCCCAAGTTGTTTGGACCGAACTTGTCGCCGACCTAGAGACGCCGGTATCGGCGATGCTCAAGCTCGCCGCCGGTCAGCCCTATAGCTTCTTGCTCGAATCGGTAGAAGGCGGCGCGGTGCGCGGCCGCTATTCGGTCCTCGGCTTCGATCCGGATTTAATCTGGCGGTGCTTTGGCGCGCGCGCCGAAACTGCCCGCGTGATGGCCGGTGAGCAGGGTGAATTTCAGGCCTGCGAGGAAACCAGCCTGGACGCGTTGTCGTCGTTGATTACGGACTCGCAGATCGATTTGCCCGACGCGGTGCCGCCCTCGGCTGTCGGCGTGTTCGGCTATATGAGTTACGACATGGTGCGCCTGATGGAGCGCCTGCCCGACACCAACCCTGATGTCATTGGTATTCCCGACGCGATTTTCATTCGCCCCACGGTAACCGCCGTGTTCGATAATGTGGCTGACAAGATCACCGTGGTGACCCCCGTTTGGCCGGACCCCGCGCTCGATGCCGCGGCTGCCTATACCGCGGCCGGCGCCCGTCTCGATGCCGTTGTCGCGGGTCTGGATCGCAGCGTGCCGGGCGGAACCTTGGCCTCGACCGAGATGCCGGATCTGGCCGAGCCGGTCTCTAACACCACGCGCGCCGGCTACCACGCCATGGTCGAGCGGGCCAAGGAGTACATCCGCGCCGGCGATATATTCCAGGTGGTGCCTTCACAGCGCTTCAGCCTGCCGTTGAGCGCGCCGCCAATGGCTTTGTACCGCGCGCTGCGGCGGCTCAACCCCTCGCCTTTTCTGTTTATCGTCAATATGGATGGCTTCTCGCTGGTCGGCTCCAGCCCCGAAATCCTGGTGCGCTTGCGCGACGATACGGTCACTGTTCGGCCGATCGCCGGCACAAGGCCGCGGGGCAAAACCGCGCCCGAAGATGAAGCCTTGGCTGAAGAGTTGCTGGCCGATCCAAAAGAACAGGCCGAGCATTTGATGCTGCTCGACTTGGGCCGTAACGATGTCGGACGGGTCGCCGAAATCGGCACCGTCGAGGTGACCGAGAGCTACACCATCGAACGCTACAGCCATGTCATGCACATCGTCTCGAACGTGCAGGGGCAATTGAAATCGGCGTTGAACGGGTTGCAGGCGCTGGTGGCTGGTTTCCCGGCGGGCACGGTGTCGGGCGCACCGAAAATTCGCGCCATGGAAATCATCGACGAGTTGGAGAGCGAACGGCGCAGTTTCTACGCCGGCACGGTGGGTTATTTCGGCGCCAACGGCGATATGGATACCTGCATCACCTTACGTACCGCGCTGGTGCAAAATGGCATCATGCATGTGCAGGCCGGTGGTGGCGTGGTCGCCGATTCAGACCCGGAAGCGGAGTTCCAGGAAAGCTGCAACAAGGCTAAGGCGCTATTGCGCGCCGCCGCTGAAGCGCAGCGGTATGCCAATACGTCGGGTTGAGGCATTTAGACGAAGGACGACCGCCCGTGTCCGCCATCGAACAATTGATCGAAGATATCGACGCCGCCTTCGCCGGCACAGCCTTGGTGAATTACTGGATCGAGAAGACTTAAGGTACGGTTCTAGGATTTACCTTTGTCGCCGATATGGCGCACGATGGCGGTCACCGGCACCACGGCGAAGCCGCGGCTTTGGACTTCCGGTAGCCATTCTTCCAGGGCATCCAGGGTGACGTCCTTGGGGTGGCCGATGGCGATGGCGAAGCCGTTGCGTCGGGCCAGATCCTCGGCGCGGACCAGCGCGGTGCGCACGGCAATCGGTGACACGTCGTGATCGATGAACACGTTGCGCTCGACGGCGGGAACGCCAAAGCGTTGAGCCACTGCGAGGCCCTTGGTTTGGCTGGTGGTGCGGCTGTCGAGGAACATCAGTCCCCGTTGCTTTAACGCCGCCATCACCGGCGCCAGTGCGACCGGGTCGCTGGTGAGCTTGCTGCCCATATGGTTGTTGACGCCCACATAGCCGGCGAACTGAGTGAGGTTCCATTCGAGCCGGCGGGCAAACTCGCCCTCCGGTAAATCACTCAGCAGGGCGTTCGGCCCGGGGTTTTCGCCTTCGTCGCCGGGTTCCATGGGTAGATGAACCAGGAGTTCATGGCCACCGCGCCGCGCCGCCGCGGCCTGGTCCCGCGCGTCGTCGGCATAGGCCATCAGTGCGATGGTCACCGGCGCCGGTAGCGCCATGGCGCGGCGCGAACGGCGCCGGTCAAGTCCGACATCGTCAATCACCACGGCGATCATCGGCCGTCCATCGGGCGCCGCCGCGGCGACCGCGTTTTCCAACCAGGCTTGGGTTGCCGGGACCCGGGCGCCGGGGTCGAGGGAGAGCGCCGGCTTGGGTTCTGCGGGAATTTCTGGCGCTGGTAGATCGGGCTCTAGTATTTTGTCGCTTAGTGCCGCACTCGCTAACGGTGGCGTCGCGGACAGCGCCTCTCGGCTGGCGCGATGGTTGAAGCCGATGACGGCGGTCAGGATTGCCAACACCACAATACCGGCGCCGACCCGGCCGGTCGGCGTGCGCCAAAACCCCATAGCGGCGCGAACCGGGACGCGTTTGCGGCGGTGTTGTTTATGTTTACGCGGTCCTGAAGTCACACTAACCGGGCCATAATTTACAGCGGAATTTCGCATTCGCCGACCCTACCCAATCAGGCTCAGCCTGCAATCGGGCATGTTTATGACAGATTCGGACGCGCCAAGCTGAATTTCCTGGTGGGCCGTCGCTTTCCTGGCTGTAATATCGCTGATATAAGTCGGCTCCCCGCCTGCGGGCGTATTTCCCTTGAATTATTAGAAACAACGTATAACTGATTGAAATGTTTCTGCTAATCGATAATTACGATAGCTTCACCTATAACCTGGTTCACTATCTGGGTGAATTGGGCGTTGAGGCGGATGTCAGGCGTAACGATGCGATCAGCGTCGCGGACGCGCTGGCCTTGGCGCCGGAAGCCATCGTTATTTCGCCGGGACCGGGCGTACCGGACAATGCCGGTATCTGCCTCGATCTGGTTGCGCGCGCGGCCGAGCAAAGCGTGCCGGTGTTCGGCGTGTGCCTGGGCCATCAGGTCATCGGGCAGGTATTTGGCGGCGACATCATCCGCGCGCCGGTGCCCATGCATGGTAAGACCGACGATATCCGCCACAAGGGCGAAGAGGTGTTTCAGGGCCTACCCAATCCCCTGATCGCTACGCGATATCATTCGCTGGTTGTCGACGCGCAGACTTTGCCCGACGCGCTGGCCGTGACGGCGGAAACCGCCGATGGGCTGATCATGGGGATCGTCCATAAGGAATTGCCGGTTCACGGCGTGCAGTTTCATCCCGAAAGCATTGCCACCCTGGCCGGTCATGATTTGCTGGCCAATTTCATCGAATTGGCGACCGGCAAATCGGTCGAAGGCCATGGCACGGAAAGCCGGGCCGGCGAAATGGTGGCCCTATGAGCGCCGATGGCGATATGGGTGACCTGAAGGCGCTGATCGGGCTCGTCGCCGACGGTCAGACCTTGGATCAAGGCCAGGCCGAGGCGGCCTTCGACATCATCATGTCCGGCGACGCGACCCCGGCGCAGATCGGTGCGTTCTTGATGGCGCTGCGGGTACGCGGCGAGACCGTCGACGAGATTACCGGCGCGGCGCGGATCATGCGGGCCAAGGCTCATGCGGTGGAAGCGCCGGCCGACGCCATCGATATTGTCGGCACCGGCGGCGATGCCAAGGGCACACTCAATGTTTCGACCGGGGCGAGTTTTGTTGTGGCCGCTTGCGGTGTGCCGGTGGCCAAGCACGGCAACCGGGCGCTGAGTTCGAAAACCGGCGCGGCCGATGTGTTGACCGCCTTGGGTGTCAATATTGACGCTGACTTCTCGCTGGTGCGCGAAGCCATCTGGGAGAATAATCTGGGCTTCTTGATGGCGCGGCGCCACCATAGCGCTATGCGCAACGTTGGTGGTGTCAGGGTCGAGCTCGCCACGCGCACGATCTTCAATATTCTGGGGCCTTTGTCGAACCCGGCGCAGGTCAGCCGCCAGATGGTCGGCGTGTTTGCCGGCCAATGGGTCGAGCCGCTGGCCCATGTGTTCGCCAATCTCGGGCTCGAGCGCGCCTGGGTGGTCCATGGCGCCGACGGCCTCGATGAAATGACCACCACCGGGGTGACCCATGTGGCCGAGCTCAAAGACGGCGTGGTGCGCACCTTCGAGGTGACGCCGGCCGATGCTGGTCTGACGACCGCGAGCCTCGACGATATTCGCGGTGGCGATTCCGAGCATAACGCCGCGGCCATGCGCGACATGCTCAGCGGTGCGCCGGGCGCGTTCCGCGATATCGTGGTGCTCAATGCGGCTGCCTCGCTGATCGTCGCCGGCAAGGCCGAAGACCTGGCGGCTGGCGCGGCATTGGCGGCCCAGGCCATCGATAGCGGCGCGGCGATAAACACGCTGCACCGCTTGATCGAGATCACCAACCGGGAAATGCCGGACGAAGCGGAGGGCAGCGCGTGAGCGACGTCCTTACCAAGATTTGCGACGATAAACGCGAGCATGTCGCCACCCAAAAGGCCAACCGGCCTTTGGCCGATGTGGAGGCAGCGGCGCGCAGTGCCGAAGCGCCGCGCGGTTTTGCTAAGCAGCTCACCGCGCGCGCTCAAGCGGGTGGCTTCGGCCTCATTGCCGAAATCAAAAAAGCCAGTCCCAGCAAGGGGCTGATCCGTGCCGATTTTGATCCGCCGTCGATCGCCCGCGCCTACGAGGCCGGCGGCGCGGCGTGCCTGTCGGTGCTGACCGACGCGCCCTATTTCCAAGGCAGTGACGCCGATCTGGTCGCCGCCCGGGGCGCGGTGTCCCTGCCCGCTCTGCGCAAGGATTTCATGGTCGATCTGTACCAGGTGCCGGAAGCGCGCGCGCTGGGCGCCGATTGCATCTTGCTGATCATGGCGGCGCTGGAAGATGCCCAAGCCGATGAACTGGCCGCGAGCGCCCACCAGTGGGGCATGGATGTGCTGGTCGAAGTCCATGACGGCGGCGAGTTGGAGCGCGCCTTGCGCCTCGACGCCGATCTGGTCGGGGTCAATAACCGCAATCTGAAAACCCTGGAAGTGGATATTGCGGCCACCGAGGCCTTGGCGCCGTTGGTGCCGAGCGATCGGGTTCTGGTCTGCGAGAGCGGGTTGTTCACCCGCGACGATCTCGATCGTATGGCGCTGGCTGGCGCGCGCTGTTTCCTGATCGGCGAATCTCTCATGCGCCAGGACGATATTTCCGGCGCGGTGCGTGAATTGCTGGAAATGCCGGAGAACGTGTGATGGCCGGCAAGCAAGAACCCAAGTTCAGCCATCTTGACGCCGAGGGCCAAGCGGCGATGGTTGATGTCTCGGACAAGGCGATTACCGTGCGCACCGCGACCGCATGCTGCACCGTGTTGATGCAGCCCGAAACTATCGCGCTAATCGTCGACGGCGCGGTCAAGAAAGGCGACGTGCTGTCGGTCGCCCGGCTCGCCGGCATCATGGGGGCTAAGCGTACGTCCGATCTGATTCCGCTGTGCCATCCCCTCAGTCCAACCTCGATCAAGGTCGAACTTACCGTCGATGCGGCGCGCGACGCCGTCGACGTCAACGCCACGGTGAAAGTAGACGGCAAGACCGGGGTCGAGATGGAAGCCATGACGGCAGCCACTGTGGCCGCGCTGACCGTCTATGACATGGTCAAGGCGGTCGACCGGGGCACCACCATCACCGATGTGCGGCTGGTGCACAAAGCCGGCGGCAAGTCCGGCGACTTCCGGGCCGACTGAGGCGCAGCCGATGATCCCGGTCGCCGAAGCCCGCCAGCGTATTCTCGCCGATTTGCCCGTGATGCCGGCTGAACAGGTTGGACTGAACGAGGCGTTGGGCCGGGTTCTGGCCGAAGACATCGCCTCGCGGCGCACTCAACCGCCCCAGGCGGTTTCGGCGATGGATGGCTATGCGGTGCGCGCGGCCGACGTTGCCCAAGTGCCGGCCAGCCTCAACGTCATCGGCGCCGCGCCGGCGGGCTCGCCTTTCGCGGGTGAAGTCACTGAAGGCTCGGCGGTGCGCATCTTCACCGGCGCGCCTCTGCCTGCTGGCGCCGACGCCATTGTCATCCAAGAGGATACCGAGCGCGACGGCGATAGGGTGATTGTCAAGGAAGGCGTCGCGGCCGGGCGCTATGTGCGCAAAGCCGGATTGGATTTCGCGGCCGGCGATGTCTTGCTGAAAGCCGGGCGGGTGTTGAACGCCCGCGACATCGGCTTGGCCGCGGCGATGAATGTGCCGTGGATCGCGGTGCGACGTCAGCCGCGCGTGGCGTTGCTGGCCACCGGCGATGAAATTGTTCTGCCCGGCGAAGAGGCCGGACCTTCGGATATCGTCAGTTCAAACACCTTCGCGCTGGATGGGCTTGTGCGGGCATCCGGGGGCGTGCCGCTGACCCTGGGCATCGCCGCCGACAATCTAGAGTCGATTCGCGCCCATGCTGCAGGTGCTCAAGGCGCCGATATTCTAGTTACCACCGGCGGCGCCTCGGTCGGCGAGCATGATCTAGTCCAGGAGGCATTGGGCGATGTGGGCCTGCAGGTCGATTTCTGGCAGATCGCCATGCGCCCGGGTAAACCGCTGATTTTCGGTCGGCTGGCTGAGACGCCGATGCTGGGCTTCCCAGGTAATCCGGTTTCTTCAATGGTGTGCGGCGCGCTGTTCCTCAAGCCGGCGCTCGCCACCATGCTCGGCATTGCCGATGTGGAACCCCGCTTGGAGAGCGCGATTTTGGGCGTCGATCTGAAAGAAAACGACCGCCGCGAGGATTATCTGCGCGCCACCTTGGCCCAAGACGGCGACGGCAACCGAGTCGCCACGCCGTTCCCGGTGCAGGACAGTTCCATGTTCTCGCGGCTCGCCCAGGCCGACTGTCTGGTGGTGCGCGCGCCCCATGCACCGGCGGCCAAGGCCGGGGAGACCGTATCCTACATCGCGCTCGGCGGCGGCCTTATCGGGGCATAAGAGCGAGACAATCCGCGTTTAAGGTCCCAAAAACCATTTTATCTTGACGACCCCTGAGAACAGGACTAGAACATGTGTGAATGTTTTTGGTTTGTTCTATATGTTGTGGTCACGGTGACATTACCGCGTGATCCGGGGGACATAGATACATGTTGACGCGCAAACAGCACCAACTGCTGGTCTTTATCAATCAACGGCTCGACGAGACCGGGGTGTCACCCTCTTTCGACGAGATGAAAGAGGCGCTGGGCCTGAAGTCGAAATCGGGCATCCATCGCCTGATCACCGGCCTGGAGGAACGCGAATTTATCCGCCGCCTGCCCCATCGGGCCCGCGCGTTGGAAGTGCTGCGCCTGCCCGACGATGTGTCTGTGCATGCCGGTCAAAAATTCTCGCCGCGGGTGATCGAAGGCGGCGGCGCGGCACGCAAGGCCGAGAGCGCCGGCGATGGAAAATCGTCGATCCAACTACCCCTGCTGGGGCGTATAGCGGCCGGCACGCCGATCGAGGCGCTCAGCGATCCGACCCGGTTCGTCGGCGTCCCCGGGGACTTGGTCGGTCGCGGCGAATATTACTGCCTGGAAGTCGATGGCGATTCGATGGTCGAGGCCGGCATTCTGGATGGCGACACGGTGGTCATCGAGCGCGCCGACAATGCCGATAACGGCACCATCGTTGTGGCCTTGGTCGAAGGCCTGGAAGTGACCCTCAAGCGGTTGCGCAAGCGCCACAATTCGGTCGCTTTGGAACCCGCCAACGCGGATTATGAAACGCGGATTTTTGGGCCCGACCAGGTGGAAGTACAGGGCAAGTTGGTGGGCCTGGTCCGCGCTTACTAGTTCTGTAGCCACAGACGGCGCTCCGCCGCGCGCTTCGAGCTCTCGACGACAATATCGCTACTGTCTGACCAGAACAGCGTGTGGCTGCCATTGCGGATAAGCGCGCGCCGGTCGACGATGACCGACGGCTCCGTGCAATCGCGCGGCGCGGTGAACCGGACAATCACCACATCGGCGCTGCGACAATCTTCCGGGAAGGCGTGGGCCTCGTGGACGAAGGCGATAGTCCGCGCGCCATCATGGAATAGGCAGCCGGTGAGATCGCATTGCATACCCGCGACATTACCCTCTTCCGGCCGCGGATAAGCGCGCCAATCACGCGCGCCCGTTCGACGTATCCATTGGTCGCGCACAAAGCTCTGCGCCCGCGCGCTGGAAACGAGAAGCACGCCGTTCTGGCCCAGGACGCCGGTGAGCCTGCCGTCGGGACTGACCAAAACATTGGGGGACTGGGTGACGGAAATCGATAGCAGACCCAGCACGATAGGCAGTATGCCGGCAAGACGCCAACGGGTTTGCCATAACGCCAGCCACAAGCCGCCGGCCACGGCCAGGGTTAGGCCGATGACCGGTGGCGCCGCGACATTCAGGCTGGCGCCGCGCCATGACGACACTTCGCTGGCTATTGCGATGATGAGTTCAATACCAATGCCGAGCAGTGGCATGATCGCGCCTTCGAGACCAAAGGGCATTAGCACTAGCGACACGACAATAAGCGGCATTACCCAGAATGCGGCGATCGGGATGGCGAGCAAATTGGCGACTACCGAATAGGTAGCGAACTGATTGAAATGAAAGACTGCGAAGGGCGCGGTCGCCAGGGAGGCCACGATTGTGGTGAGCAAAATGCTGGCCAGATAAACCGCGACCCGATAGCCGAAACCGCGATCGCCCAGTGCGCGGCGGAACTTGTCGCCGACCACCTCATAGACCGCGACCAATCCGATGACGGCGGCGAAGGACATTTGAAAACTGACGCTGAGGAAGGCCTCGGGCCGGATGAGCAAAACCAGCGCTGCGGCCCAGGCTACCAGACGCATGGAAATGCCCCGCCGGTCGAGCATCACCGCGATCAGGATAAGCCCGGTCATGATGAAGGCCCGTTGCGTTGGCACGGTGGCGCCGGCCAGCACCAGATAGACCGCGGCCGCCGACAGGGCCGCCGCCGCCGCCCACTTCTTGACCGGGTAGCGCAATATCAGGTTTGGCCAGGCAGCCATGCTGCCGCGTAGCGCGAAAAACACGAACCCAGCGACAAGTCCCACATGCAGGCCCGATATGGCCAACAGATGCGCCAGACCGGATTTTTGCATGGCCTCGCGGATCTCAGGCCGGATGGCGCCCCGCTCGCCGACCATTAGTGCCGCAGCTACCGCTCCTGGTGTATTGGGTAAGGCCGCGCGGACTCTCTCGGCGATGCTCTGGCGTGTGGTTTGAACCAAATCAGACAGTGTTGCCAACTGCCCACGGCCGGTGCTGGTACCGGCAGTATCCGAGGCAAAGTTCCCGGTGGCGAAGCCGATGCCGCCGAGCTGTTTAAACCAGGCGATGCGCCTAAAATCGAAACCGCCGGGTAATGCCGGCGCTGGCGGTGGGCGCAGGGTGGCGCGGACAGTCACGGGTTGGCCGGGGCGCACACCGCCATACTGGCCCGCCGACGCGGTGATCCGCACGCGCGCCGGCGTGTCTGGGGTTGCGAGGCCTGCGATACGCCCCACGTCGACTGTAATGCGAAACCGGCTGCCGCGCGGCTCGGCGGCGACGATATTTCCGGTGACAACGTGGTGGCGAAGCTCCTCGGCGACGACCGGCGCGGCGACATCATGGGTACGCCACTGGGCGACGGTGAAACCCAAAGCCATCGCGACTAGCGCGATCGCCGGCACCAGCAGGTGAAATTGCCGTAAGGCCAAAGCTAATATCGCGACGGCGACGACCATGACCACTGGTCCGGTAAATTGGGCCGGCTCGTTGGGGAGCGAGAAATAGATCGCGATGCCGATGCCCAAAGCGACCGGCAACCACAATATCCAGCGGTCGCGCTCCGCGATTAGGGTTTCGCGCAGCGCCCCCACCCATCCAAAGCGGTTGGCGCGTAACCTATCGGGTGTGCTCCATGTGGTTCGCACAGTCATCGCGCATGCGAGGTTAGCCGGTCAGGCCCGACTGCGCACGGCTAGGGGCGTCGTGGGATGTGGATAAATTTCAGTAGGTTGCCCGGCCACCCGATAGGTCGAATACGGCGCCGGTGCTGAACGAACATTCCGCCGAGCACAGCCAGGCGACCATAGCCGCGACCTCCTCGGGTAGACCGAACCGGCCCAAGGGAATTTTCGAGCGCATATAGTCGATATGTTCCTGGGTCATCTGGTCGAAAATGGCGGTGTGGACAGCGGCTGGCGTGATGCAGTTCACTAGGACGCCGGTCGCCGCCAGCTCCTTGCCCAGGGACTTGGTGAGCCCGATGACCCCGGCCTTGGCGGCGGAATAGGCCGAGGCGTTGGGATTGCCTTCCTTACCCGCCACCGAGGCGATATTGACGATGCGGCCATAGCTGTTTTTCAGCATCAGTGGGATTACCGCGCGGCTGACCAGGAAGGTGCCGACCAGGTCGACGGCAATAACCTCCTGCCAATCGGCAACCGGGTATTCCCAGCTCACAATGTTGGGGCCGGAAATGCCCGCATTGTTAATGGCAATCTCGATACTATCGAACCGTTCGCGGGTTACCGCTAGGGCATCCTCGACCCCATCCGGATCCGAAACGTCGCCGATCGCGCCAAAAGCCGTTCCGGCGCCGACGGCAGAAATTTCCGCGACCGCTTGGTCAATGGCGTCCCAGTCGAGATCCCAAATACAGACATTAGCGCCCGAGGCGGCCAGCCGCTGGGCAATGGCAAGGCCCATGCCGGCCGCGCCGCCGGTGACGACGGCATTTTGTCCGGAAAGGTCGATCTTGGACTCGCTCATGGGCGCATCGTATAGGTCGAGGGCGGCACCGCCAACTTGACGCCGCGCAACCGGGAGGCCATACGGGAACGCGCTTCAAGGAAGGTTTTTACCCACCATGACGGTCGTTACACGTTTCGCGCCCTCGCCCACCGGCTATCTGCATATTGGCGGTGCGCGCACGGCTTTGTTCAACTGGCTGTATGCACGCCATCATGGCGGCAGCTATCGGCTGCGCGTCGAAGACACCGACCGTAAACGCTCGACCGAAGACGCGGTAGAGAAGATTATTTCCGGACTTGACTGGCTGGGCCTGCAAGACGATGGCGAACCTGTATTCCAGTCGCAGAATTTCGACCGTCATGTTGCCGTTGCCGAGCAGTTGCTGGCCGAGGGCAAGGCTTATCATTGTTATTGCTCGCCAGAAGAGCTGACGGAAATGCGCGAAGCGGCACGCGCCGAGGGCCGGACCCGCCTCTATGACCGGCGCTGGCGCGACCGCGACCCCGCCGATGCGTCGGCCGATGTCGCGCCGTCGGTGCGGGTGAAGATGCCGGTCGAGGGCGAAACCGTGATCGCCGATCTGATCCAGGGCGAGGTACGGGTCGACAATGATAATCTCGATGATTTTATCATCCTGCGGCCCGACGGCACGCCGACCTATATGCTCGCCGTTGTGATCGACGATCACGATATGGGGGTGACCCATATCATTCGCGGCGACGATCATTTGAACAACGCCTTTCGGCAATACCATGTCTTTGAAACGCTTGGATGGCAGGTGCCGGAATTCGCCCATATGTCGCTGATCCATGGCAGCGACGGCGCCAAATTGTCGAAACGCCATGGCGCGTTGGGGGTCGAGGCCTATCACGATATGGGCATCCTGCCGGCGGCGATGCGCAATTATCTTTTGCGCCTGGGATGGTCCCATGGCGATGACGAGATTATTTCCACCGAACAGGCCATTGAATGGTTCGACCTATCGGCGGTCGGTCGCGCGCCGGCGCGCTTCGATATGGACAAGCTGACCAACCTGAATGGACACTATATTCGCGAAAGCAATGACGGTGATTTGGTCGCGCTTATCCTGCCGATCGTTGCGGAATTATTGGGCGCACCGGTCGATGAAGCGGCGAAGACACGCTTGTTGGCGGGCATTGGTGGGTTGAAGGAACGCGCTAAAAACCTCAATGAGTTGGCTGAAACCGCGTTGTTTTATTGCCGAGAACGGCCGCTTCCTCTAACTGAGAAAGCCACCAAACTGCTGGATGGTGAAGCCCGCGATAATTTGACGGCGTTAGCGGGTATTCTGGCCGATATCGGCTCTTGGGATAAGGAGGCGCTGGAAGCCGGCGTTCGCGAGTTCGCCGAGGCGAAAGACCTTAAACTGGGCCAGATTGCCCAGCCGTTGCGGGCCGCGCTGACCGGGTCGACCGTTTCGCCAGGTATTTTCGAGGTCATGGTGGCCCTAGATCGTGCCGAAACCCTGGCGCGCATACGTACTTCAAAGGCATAAATCAAGCGTTATTGAGGGCAGCGTATTATTGCCCTTCAGCCTCGCGGCAATTAGAGTGCGCCGCAACATAAATCGATTGGTCCAAGATGGCCGCTAGCCCGAATTCAGTGCTGGCGCACTGGGGATGTGAAAAATATGAGCGATACTAAATCCAGCGATACCGTTTCCGTTACGGTTAATAGCACTGGCGAGACGATTGAACTGCCAATCCTTGACGGCACCGAGGGGCCGCGCGTCATTGATGTGCGCCAGCTCTATGCGCAAACCGGCATGTTTACCTACGACCCGAGCTATACCTCGACGGCAAGCTGCGATTCATCGATCACCTATATCGATGGCGAAGTCGGTATCTTGCGCCATGGTGGCTATGCTATCGAAGATCTGGCCGAGCATAGTTCGTTCCTGGAAGTCTGTTATTTACTGCTCCACGGTGAACTGCCGAACGCTTCCCAAATGGGCGATTTCGAGCACACCATCACCTATCACACGATGGTCCACGACCAGTTGCAATTCCTCTATCGGGGCTTTCGCCGCGACGCCCATCCGATGGCGGTAATGATCGGTGTGGTGGGCGCCATGTCGGCATTTTATCACGACTCAACCGATATTTCGGATCCGGACCAGCGGCTTATCGCGTCGCACCGTTTGATAGCCAAAATGCCGACCATGGCGGCAATGGCCTATAAATATTCGGTCGGTCAGCCCTTCATGTATCCGCGCAACGACATGAAGTATGCGGAGAACTTCCTGCACATGACCTTCGGGGTCCCAGCCGAAGATTACGAGGCCAGCCCGGCAATTGCCCGCGCCCTGGACCGTATTTTCATTCTGCATGCCGACCACGAGCAAAACGCCTCGACATCGACGGTGCGTCTGGCCGGGTCGTCGGGCGCCAACCCGTTTGCGTGTATCGCGGCTGGCATCGCCACTTTGTGGGGCCCCGCCCATGGCGGCGCCAACCAAGCCGTGTTGGAGATGCTCGAGCAGATCGGCAGCAAGGATCGCATTCCGGAATTTCTCGAGCGCGCCAAGGACAAGGACGATCCGTTCCGCCTGATGGGCTTCGGCCACCGGGTCTACAAGAACTACGATCCGCGCGCCGGTGTCCTCAAACAATCGACATATGACGTGCTCGAAGAAGTGGGTATCGAAAACCCGCTGCTGGAGCTGGCGATGGAGCTCGAACGCATTGCTCTCGAGGACGAGTATTTCGTCGAGCGCAAGCTGTTCCCCAATGTCGATTTCTATTCGGGCATCATCCTCAGCGCTATCGGTTTCCCGACTAGCATGTTCACCGTGTTGTTCGCCTTAGCGCGTACGGTCGGTTGGATCGCCCAGTGGAAAGAGATGATCGAGGATCCAGGCCAACGCATCGGCCGGCCGCGCCAATTGTACAAAGGTTATGTCGAGCGCGACTTCGTGCCGATGGACAAACGGTCGTAAACCATATGAACGGCCGGCCTGATAATGATCGTGCGCCGGCCGATACTTCCGCGGCCGACGCGCCGGAAAGCCTAGCCGATATTTCCACCACCGACAGGTGGGCGCCGTTAGTGCGATACCCAGATCAGACCGAGCAACCGGCGCGGTTTAGGCTTGGGCAGCGCACGATTGCATGCGCCCTGTGCCTCATTGTCGTGGCGCCGGTCTTGTGGGCGCTCGCTTAGCGACGACGCTCAGTCGTCGAATTCTGAGCCGTCCTTGTGGGTGAAATGAGGGCGTCCCTCGCGCACCGCGTTCGCCAGATCGATGTCCGGATAGGTGACATCTTCGCGTTGCGGCCGGTCGCCGATTTCCAAGTACCAGACATCTTCGTCGCTGCGATTGGCAACCTGGTGGCCGTTCGGATTACCGGCTGGAAAGCCAGCCGCCATCCCCTGCCCGAGCTCGGTTTCCCCTTCGTCGGTGACTAACATCGCCGTCCCGGAGACCACATAGACGAATTCGTCTTGCTCGGTGTGCCAATGGCGCGCCGACGAGTTTGCCCCCGGTTCGAGATGGACCAGGTTGACGCCGAATTTGCTGAGGCCGATAGCCGGTGATAAGCGGTGGCGATGGCGTCGTTGGACGATCTTGTCGAAAGGCGGCGGATAGAGCGATCCGCTATCGGGGGCGATCGATTTAGGATCGACGATGAGCTGTTCGACGCTTTTTTTCTCTGATGTCATGGTGGCCACTCAGCTTCGTTCGATGAGTTCGATCTTGTAGCCGTCCGGGTCCTCGATAAAGGCGATGACCGTCGAGCCATGTTTCATTGGGCCTGGCGGACGGGGTATATTGACGCCCTCCGCCTCCAGCGCCGTACAAGTCGCGTAAATATCGGGAACGCCGACCGCCAAATGGCCAAACCCGCTGCCATGGGAATAGGGTTCCTCCTGATCCCAATTGTGAGTCAGCTCGAGCACCGTCTCGCTCTCCTCATCGCCATAGCCGACGAACACGTTGGTAAACCGGCCGCCCTCGAAATCCTTATGGCGAATGACTTTCATCCCCAACAGGCGGGTATAGAAATCGATCGAGCGATCAAGGTCCTTGATCCGGATCATGGTGTGGAGCAGCCGGTAGTTCCCGGTGGCAGTGGAGCCTGATGTGGTTGTCATTGTTTTCGCCGTTCTAATTATGGGGCGCATATAGTAGCGGAACTTGGGACCGATTACCCACGCCCGAAGGCATCAATTATCCGCAACACTTCTTCGGCAGCTTTCTCGCTCGGTGTCTGGTCACCGAGGGCAAGCTGATCGACGACAGCGATTTCCGCGTCGATAACGTCGCGCCGCCGAGCCTTGTCTTCGATCAGTTCGTTCAGCGCGGCGGCGACCTTTTGGGGCTTGCAATATTCCTGCAAAAATTCCGGCATGATTTCACGCTCTGCCAAGATATTCACGATGGAGGCATATTTGACGTTTACCAGATAGCGCCCCAGCCAGCCCGTGATCAGTGCGACCTTGTAGATAACCACGGTGGGAACATTGGCGCAGGCAAGCTCGAGCGTTGCCGTGCCGGAGGCCGCGATCGCTGCGTCGCAGGCCGCCATCGCCGCGGATTTTTCGTGGACCTCGTCGATAATGGTTGTCGGGACACCGGTGGCGGCGATGGCGTGGACATCGTCGACCACCGTTGACACGGTTGGGACGAGCACATGCAGGTTGGAGTGACGTGTGGCGAGCCGTTCGATCACCTCGACAATGACCGGCGTCAATTTTCGGACTTCGTTGCGCCGGCTCCCCGGTAGCGCGCACAGGACCAGGGTGTCGGAGGCGATGCCATGTCGGGCGCGAAAAGCCTTACCCTCCTCGGCGGTAGCGATACTTTCCAGGATCGGGTGACCGACAAAGGTGCACGGCATGTCGGCGGCGTCGAAATGGGCCGGCTCGAAGGGGAATAGCGCCAGGATATGGTCGACATATTTTTTGATCTTATGCACCCGCTTCGGCCGCCAGGCCCAAATCTGCGGGGCCACGTAGTGAATGCGCGGCTGGTCGTGTGTCTTCAAGCGCCGCAGAACCGCGAAGCCGAAGCTCGGCGCGTCGATGGTGATAATCGCATCGGGAGGCTCGGTCTCGATAGCCCTGGCGACATCGCGAATGCGCCGCAACAGTCGCGGTGCTTGGGGGAGCACCTCGAGCAGTCCCATGACGGCCAGTTGGCCGTAGTCGAACAGGCTTTCGAGGCCTTGGGCCTCCATTTGCGGGCCGCCGACACCGGAGTATCTCACCCCGTGGGGCGCCATCCGATTAAGGGCGGCCATCAAACGAGCGCCGAGGACGTCACCGGAGGGTTCGCCGACAACGACGAAAACATGCAAACGATCGTCTTGGGGCGCCATAATCGATCTGTGGAGGGTTGGATGCTAAGCGACGTCGTAGTCGGCGTAGTAATCGTTGGGCTTAATCCCGACGATGAATATGCCGGCCGTGTCGGCATCCGCGGTGACCTGAGCGGGTTCGATGACCAGGGTCGCGCCAGCGGCAACCGCAATGCCCGCTAAACCCGCCTCGATAGCCCCGGCGACGGTCTTGGGGCCGATTGTGGGTAGATCGGCGCGTTTCTCCTGCCCCGGTTTGGGCAATTTCACCAAAACGCCGCCATGCCCCTCTTGTTGCAGCGCGCCGCACCGTTGTAGCAGCGCTTCGGTGCCTTCCGCCGCCTCCACGCCCAGTACGACACCCTGGCGGACGACCACCGCCTGTCCGATATCCAGGCGGCCGATCTGGTAGGCCACACTTACCCCGCGCGCAATATCCGCTTCGTCGTCCTGGGTTGGCTCAACCTGGCCGAAGGCGCCGGCGCCGGCACGCAGGTCGGCGAGAATAGTATCGGCGCCGACTACGCGAAAGCCTTCTTCTTCCTCTAGCGTGCGCACGACAGCGCCCAACAGACCGTTATCGCCTTTGTTCAAGAGGCCGCGGGCGAGGAAGCGCGCGGCGCGGCGGTCGGGCCGTAGTTCGGCCAGACTGGGACGTTGCACCGGTCCGGCAAGGACGAGTTCCTCGCATTGTTCGGCCCGCAAGCGGCCAATCGCCTCTTCGACCGCGCCGAGCCGCACCCACGCCTGAGGTGCCTCGCCGATGACGTCGGGATCCGCCTGGCCCTCGAACGCCAGTACGAAATAGTCCCGGCCGCTGGTGCGGCAGGCGTCGATGAGGCTTCCGGGCAACGGGCCGCCACCGGCCAAGATGCCAAGTTTAGCTGCCATTGGAATTTTTGGGCTGTAGCACCGCGCGTGACGTTTGGGCACGGATGAACTCTACAATCTCCATGACTGCGCTGTTCTCGCCGTACAATTTAACGGCGTCGTCGACACGTTCGGAAAGGGTACCCTCTTGGGCGAACATCAAACGATAGGCGGTGCGCAATGTTTGGATGTCCTCGCGCGAAAAATCGCGCCGCTGAAGGCCGACCAAGTTCAGACCGCGCAGCCGAGCCCGCTCACCCATTGCCGACCCGTAAGGGATGAGGTCCTGCTCGATGCCCGACATGCCGCCAACCATGGCGTGGGCGCCAATGCGAACAAATTGGTGAATGCCGGCTAATCCGCCAATGATGGCGTAGTCACCCACTTCGACATGTCCGCCCAGGGTTGCGTTGTTAGCCATGATGACATGGTCGCCGATAACACAGTCATGGGCGACGTGGGAGCCGATCATGAAAAGGCAATCGTCTCCGACACGCGTTTCCATTATCCCGCCTTCGGTGCCGGGATTCATGGTGACATGCTCGCGGATTTGGTTACGCGCGCCGATGAACAGTTTGGACTCTTCCCCGCGGTACTTGAGGTCTTGCGGTTGGTGTCCGATCGACGCGAAAGGATATATCACCGTCCCCTCACCGATTGCGGTTCGGCCGTCGACGGCTACGTGAGAATGTAACTGGACGTTATCGCCTAAAGTGACATGGGGACCGATGACACAATAGGGGCCGATTTGGACGTCCCGGCCAATATCCGCGCCTTCTGTAATGATGGCGGTGGGGTGAATGCCTGTAGGATGATCGTCGGCCATTCAATCGTCCATAATCATGGCGGAGTATGTTGCTTCGGCGACGGTCTGGCCATCGACCTTGGCTTCGCCAATAAATTTCCAGACCGGTCCACGGTGACGTTGGACGCGCACCTCCAGCCTCACTTGGTCGCCTGGCACCACCGGTTTGCGAAACCTGGCATTGTCGATGGTCATAAAATACACCAGCTTGCCGCGCTCGCTTTCACCTAGCGATTCCACAACCAACACGCCGGCAGTTTGCGCCATGGCCTCTATAATCAGAACACCGGGGAGCACGGGCCGCGCGGGGAAATGTCCGGCAAAGAACGGCTCATCGATGCTCACGTTTTTGATGCCGACCGCGCTTTCGTGGCGCACGATCTCCTCGACCTTATCGATCATCAAGAACGGTGGACGATGGGGAATTAACTCCATCACTTCCAGCACGTCGAGTGTTGTCCGCGGGGCCATATCTACTTCGGTTGCTTTAAGATTGGTGCTCATGTCGTGAAATCCAGGGTTTTACCAACGGGGTGATTGCATGGCATCGCCACTAAGAATTTTTGTCCTTCGTCAGCTTTGCCAACAACGCGAGCTGGCGAAAATATTCACGGGCTGGAATTGCCGGATTGCCAGCCAATTTATCTCCGGGCTTGGTGTCCCGCATGGCGCCACTACGTGCGGCAATTTGCGTTCCAGCGGCGATTCGCACATGTCCAGCGATGCCGGCCTGACCTGCCAAAACAACAAAATCGTCGAGTTGAGCGCTGCCCGCAATGCCCGCTTGGGCGACCACGACGCACCCCTTCCCCATCTGAACGTTGTGCCCGATCTGTACTAAATTATCAATCTTGCAACCATCGCCGATAATGGTATCCGGCCCCGCGCCCCGGTCGATACACGAATTGGCGCCGATTTCCACATCGTTGCCGACGAAGACCCGGCCGAGTTGGGGGACGTCGAGATGGCCTTCCGGCGACATATCGAAACCAAATCCCCGTTGACCGATCCGCACACCGGGGTGGAGCAAACACCGCTCGCCAATTTCGCAGTGGCTCAAAGTGGCATTAGCGCCGATGTCGGTCGCCACGCCGATCGAAACAGCATCTTCGATAACCGCGCCCGCGCCAATGCAAACGCCATCGCCTAAATCGACGCCAGCAGCGATAACCGCATTGGGGCCGATCGTGCACCCCTCTCCTATGGTTGCGGTAGGATCGATTGCGGCGGTCGGGTGATGGCTCGCAGCAGCGGCACTGGCGCCAGGGTAGAAAGCGCGCGCAATGTGGGCGTAGGCCCGGTACGGCCGATCGCTCAATAGCACCGCCATACCACTGGGGGCGTCACCTGCCAATTTCGCCGCAACGACGCAGGCACCGGCGTTACTACTACGAAACGCATCGGCATATTTGGGGTTATCGAGAAAACTCAATTCACCCGGGCCGGCCGTGTCCAGGGGGGCGACGTCATCAATCGGTTGTTCCGGGTCGCAATTGGGACCCAGTTCAGCGCCAGATATCCGCGCCAATTCTCCCAGCTTGATGGGGCCGTGATTGTTGAAAAATCGAGGGTCAGCCATCGGTTGGCCTATTCCTCATCTAGCCTCACCGCCGCTATCGTTTTTTTTCAGATTTAGTTCGATCGACGGTAAACGCTTGTTGAGGCGTTCAAGTGCCGGCTTTGTTATATCGAAATCGTCCGTTGCGATCACAATTTGTGACCGCTGTAGAATCACGTTCAGATCGTGTTCGGTCGAAAGTTTGCGGAGTTCGTCAAACAGCACTAATTGAATCTGGTCTAGGGTTCGCCGGAACCCCTGATCGAGGGTCTGGCCAAGATTACGCGATCTGCTCTGCAGACGTCTCACATCGGTTTGGAGCGCCTGCTGACGTTGAGTGAAGACCTCAGGTGTGAGTATGGCGCGCTGTTGCTGCAGTTCCTGGTCCTGGGTGCGAAGTTTCTTTTCTTCCGCGGCCAGATTCGCCCGTTCCTTCTTGGCAATAGCATCCATCTGCGAGCGCGCTGATTTACCGGCCAGCGACTCTCGTAAAATCGCCTGAACGTCGACGATGGCTATTTTCGGAGTTGGCGCGTTAAAGCTGTTTTGCGCACTAGCCTGGGACGCCACTAGAATCAGGAGTGCCGCCATTAAGCCGTGGGTGAATAATTTTATGCCCATCATACCTTTAGTCGTAGCGATTAGAAGCGGGTGCCAAAATTGAAACTGAATGTTTGCGTTTTATCGTAGTTCTCTTTGAGAACAGCACTGGCAAAGTCGACACGCAGGGGTCCGAATGGAGATACCCAGCCTATTCCAACGCCCAACGACGCCCGTGGTGTCGCGTCATCGACCAGATTAGGAAACGGGTCGTCTATACCCCAAGAGCTACCAAAGTCACTAAACACGCTCCCCTTAATATCAAATTCTTCCGGCAGACCAAGTGGGAAAGTTACTTCGGCGGTGCCGGCATAGAATTGATGTCCGCCGATGGCGTCATCGGTCAACAGATCGCGTGGTCCTACACCAGCGCTCTCAAATCCCCTGAGCGAGGTGCCGCCGAGATAGAAACGATTAGTAAGTCGGACACTATCGTCGTCGAAGGTAAAGACATGACCGGCCTCGCCTGTCAGACTGCCGATTACCGAGGTGCCGAAAAGTGGCGAATAGATACCGGCGCTTACCTGACTGCGCAGAAACTGTTCCGACCCCCCCAGGCCAGCCACTTCGACATCGAGGGATCCGAAATAACCATCGGTGGGATTGAACCGGCGATTCAGCTTGTCTAGGAAAAAATCGTTGCTCACGCTCGAGGTGACATGGCTGCCAGCTTGCGCTTTGACAACGTCCGAAGCCGTGGCCTCCACATCGTCGACACTTTGCCGGGACAGCGAATAGCGGACTGTGTGCCGTAGATCCGGCTCGAGCTGGTATCCCATACGCAGGGCGCCGCCTTGTTGATCCTCCGAAAACGAGCTCTCATCGGAAAGATCGGTCGTGCGGATAAACGCATCGAAACCGGCGGCTAGATTTCGGTCGAGAAAATAGGGTTCGGTGAAACTCAAATCGATGCGTTGTTGCTCGGCGCCCAGTGACAGGCCGAGACGCAAATCTTGGCCGCGGCCCAGTAAGTTACGCTCGCGAATGGAGACATCGCCGAGGGGCCCGGAAGTTGACGAAAATCCGGCGCCGATCGACAACTCGCCGGTGGATTGCTCCTCGACCGCGACATTGATGACGGTTCGGTCGGGCGCCTCACCGGGATCGTTGGTAATATCTACCCGCGAGAAAAAGCCTAAATTATTGAGCCGCTGGCGCGTCGCGCGCAGCTTGGCGGTATTGAACGCATCGCCCTCGGCGATGGTGAACTCGCGACGGATGACCCGATCTAACGTACGGACGTTACCGCTGATATTGATACGCTCAACGAAAACCCGCGGCCCTTCGCTGATTTCGTAGGTGACATCGAGCAGTCGCTGTTCGCGGTCCCGGTTTACCCGCGGGCGCACGTCGACAAAGGCAAATCCGCGCGCCCCCAGGTTGGCGGTCAGAGCCTGTACGGTTTCTTCGACTTCGTCTGCATTATATCGCTCGCCTTCCACGCCGACGATGAGGGGTTCCAGTTCGGTGGGGTCGGCGTTGCGCAGCCGGCTGGTGACCGCAACTTTGCCGAAGGCGTATTCGGGTCCCTCTTCGACGGTGAAGGTTATGACAAAATCTTCCCGATCCTCAGTTAGCTCAGCGATTGCCGAGACGACGCGGAAGTCGGCATACCCCTCTGAAAGATAGAACCGTCGCAACAATTCACGGTCGAATGACAAACGATCGGGATCGTATGTGTCGTTCGACGTGAGGAACCGATAGAAGGCGGATTCGTCGGTCTGGATGACTTCGCGCAACGAGCCATCGGAAAATTGCTGATTGCCGATAAAATTGATGGCGCGAATTCCCGTGGAGGGTCCCTCGTCAATTTCGAAAACTAAATCGACGCGGTTTTCGGGAAGCTGAATGACTTTCGGATCGACAGTCGCGCCAAATCGGCCCGAGCGCCGGTAAATGTCGAGCAGGCGCTTCACATCATTTTGAACTTTGGTACGCGTGAAGACGACGCGCGGCCGCAAGGTTACCTCCGCGTCGAGCACTTCATCGTCGAGCCGTTTATTACCCTCGAACGCGATACGATTGATGATCGGGTTTTCGACCACCTGAATGATCAAGGCGTCGCCTTCGCGGCGCAGCGTCACATCGGCAAACAGGCCGGTATTGAACAGGGCCTTCAAGGAAGCGTCGATGCGCGCGGAATTGTAGTTATCGCCCGGCTGGACCTGGACGTAAGAATTAACGGTCGAAGGATCGATCCGCTTGGTGCCGACGACGCGGATTTCGGTAATCGTTGGGGCGCCTTGTTGCGCGGCAGCATAGGACGCAAAAAGGCCGAGGCCTGTGGACCAAGCGCTCAGCACAACAAGACATGCAACGGCGGCACGCGCTATAGACCCTCGCCGCATATTAGGCGCCTTCCCTATATCCCCGCTGGCTACGTTATAAGCGCAACCAATCTCTGCACCACCGGCAGTCGGGCTAAATCGTTATATGTGGCAAATAGCATGAGGCTAAGTACCAGGACCAGCCCGATTTTCAGTCCGAAATCGAGGACCTTTGGATGGGGAGGCCGGCGGAACACCACTTCATAGGCGTAGAATAGTAGATGTCCGCCATCTAACAAAGGGATAGGGAGTAAATTTATCAGGCCCAGATTGATCGATAGGAAGGCCGCAAAGAATATTAACGAGGTCGGACTGCTGGCCGCACTGTCCGACATTTGGGCGATGCGAATCGGTCCGCCAAGCTCCGTCGCGCTGCGGTCGCCGGCGAACATTTGGTTAATCGAGGTCGCGGTCAGCGATATCATGCGGCCCGTTTCACGCAAGGCTTGCCAAGTCGCCTCCAGTGGATTATGGCGCTGAAACTCGCGTTCGGTGCCGCGCACCCCAATCAGGCCGCGGCGTTGTTCACCGCCCAGCGGGTCGGCCTCGACTTCGGCCCTCGGGGTTACCTGTATGATTACTTCCTCGCCGTTACGGTCGACCACAACGGTGATGGGCAATTCAGGATGAAGGCTTACGATTAGCTGTACTTCCTCAAACCGCTCCACTCTCCGCCCGGCCACCTCGACGAATAAATCGCCGGCCTGAAATCCTGCGGCCTCTGCCGGGGTATCCGGCAGAACCTCGGTGATGCGCGCCGGAGTGAAACCCTGGCCAACCGTGGCGAAGGTGATGATAAAAATTACGATGGCGAAAATGATGTTGGCGAACGGTCCGGCGGCGACAATGGCGGCTTTCTGACCGAGTCGCTTGTGCGAGAACGAAACCGCCTTTTCTTCAGGCGTTAGCTCGGAGCCGTCTTCGTCCGGGCCAATATCGCTTTGGCCGAACATTTTTACATAGCCGCCGAACGGAATGAGGCTGAATTTCCAGCGGGTTCCGTGGCTATCGTTCCAGCCGAACAGCTCTCTGCCGAAGCCAACGGAGAATGTCTCGACGCGCACGCCGTTACGCCGGGCAAACCAGTAGTGGCCGAATTCGTGAACGAACACGAGCGGTGTCAAAACGACCAGAAACCAAAATATCGTGACTATTATGCCGCCCATGAATACTCCACTAGCAGGTTAAGTCTTTACGTTTTGTAAACTCGCCCGATTTCCAAGCTGAATTTGCAGATAGCGTTAGAACCGTGACTTTACAAGGGTTTGCGCGACCCGCCGCGCTTCCGCGTCGAGCTGTTCAAAGTCGTCGAACGAGCCAATTGGCTGGATTGCGACGCGATCCAGCGTTTCTTCAACAATTGCCGCGATTTCGAGAAAACCGACCTTTTCATCAAGAAAGCTCGCCACCGCCACTTCATTTGCGGCGTTCAATATAGCGGGGCTTCCATTACCGCGCGTTAACGCCGTGCGCGCCAGTGTCAACGCGGGAAACAGCTCCAAATCGGGTTCCTCGAAGGAGAGCTGGCCAATTTCAGCCAAATTCAATCTATTTACCGGCGCCGCCATGCGTTCCGGCCAAGATAGGGTGTAGGCGATCGGCGTGCGCATGTCGGGGCTGCCAAGCTGTGCCAGGACCGAGCCATCCACATAAGCGACCATGGAATGCACAACCGACTGCGGGTGGACCAGGATCTCGATCCTGTCGGCTGGGATGGGAAAGAGGTAGGCCGCTTCGATCAGCTCTAATCCCTTGTTCATCAGCGTTGCGGAATCGACCGAGATTTTGCGGCCCATATCCCAATTGGGGTGGGCGACCGCCTGTGCCGGCGAAGCCGTCGCCATCTCATCACGGGTCCAGGTTCGAAACGGACCTCCCGAGGCGGTCAGAATCAGGCGTTCGACTTCCGATGCATTGCCGGTTTCGAAGACCTGGAATATCGCATTATGTTCGGAATCGACCGGTAGCAGCGTCGCCCCCGACCGTTCGACCTCGGCCATCACCAAGTCGCCGGCGCAGACCAGGCATTCTTTGTTGGCGATGGCGACGATCGAACCTTGTTGACTTGCCGCCAGCGCGGGCCGCAGCCCGGCAGCGCCAACAATCGCGGCCACCACGATATCCGCCGGTCGGCTCGCCGCTTCGATGATTGCCGCTTCGCCGGCCATCACCTCAATGTCTGACCCTTGTAGGGCGTCGCGCAGATCGTCGCGCTTGTCGGGGTCGCCGATGATGGCGGCCTCGGCGTTCAGCAAGCGCGCCTGTTCGGCAAGCAACGCGACATTGGTATTGGCGGTCAGCGCCACGACGTCAAAGCGATCACGGTTGCGCGCTAGCAGGTCGACAGTACTGCAGCCGACCGAGCCGGTGGCACCGAGCACGGTAACGCGACGCGGTGCCACCTGGCGCTGCGTAAGGTCTTCGGTATCGGTTAGGGCCATAAAGGCACCGTTCCTCGCTGGATAACGATGATGATGACCATCGTGGGAGCCGCAAACAGCAGGCCATCGATTCGGTCGAGTATACCACCATGGCCCGGCATGATCGTCCCGGAGTCTTTCTTACCGAAGCGCCGTTTAAACCAGGATTCGAGCAAATCACCACATTGTGTAGCTACTGACAGAATAAGCGCCAGCGCGATGGCTCCCAGGGGTAATTGGATCGTCATAAATCCGGCGCCGCCAAGCGCGCCCGCCACCGCGAACAGAAGGCCGCCGATTGCGCCTGCCCAAGTCTTGCCGGGGCTGATCGCTGGCGCCAGCTTCGGCCCGCCGATCAGGCGGCCGACGGCATAGGCGCCGATATCGGTAAGCCAGACGATGGCGAATAGGAATATGAGGGCTTCCAGACCAGATTGTGGGTCGAACCGTAGGATGAGGATCGCCAGTGCGGGAAACCCGAGATAAGCGAGCCCGCCAATCGGCCAAATGCGTTTATCGGCATGGGCCGCGCCGGTGATGCAAATTGCACCCAGCAGAACCAGTAACCCGGCGAACGGGCCGAACACCATGAACGCACCCGCCAATGCCGGGCCCAGCAACGCCAGAAGAAGCAGATTGGTCCGACGATCGAGATTGCAGAGGCGCGTCCATTCATGGCCGCCCAGGCCAATCACCAGGGCAATCAATAGCGCAAACCAAATACCGCCGGCCCAGGCGGCCGCCAGGACGACCGGTATCAGGACAAGGGCGGTGATAACACGCAAGAACAGCTCGGGCTTTGACTTTACCCGATCCGTCGGCGGTTTAACGTCCCCCGACATGGCCATGACAGATTACCCGGCGACCGCGCCGTAGCGACGTTCGCGGCCGTTGAATTCCTGGATCGCCGATTCCAGATGATCCCGGCTGAAATCGGGCCATAGCACATCGCAGAAAACCAGCTCGGTATAGGCGATCTGCCAGAGCAGAAAATTGCTAATTCTCTGTTCGCCGCTGGTGCGGATCAGCAGATCGGGGTCGGGTATGTCGGCGGTCGCCAGATAGCCCGCGAAACCGTCATCGTCGATGTCGTCGGGTGATACGCGGCCCGCCGCCACGTCTTGCGCCAAGGCGCGGACCGCCGTGACGATCTCCTGGCGTCCGCCATAGCTCAGCGCCGCGGTTAGATGAAGGCCATCGTTGTCCGATGTCATTTGCTCGGAATGTTCGATCAATCGCACAATATCGCTGGAGAATGTTGCCCGATCACCGATGACGCGAATGCGCACATTGTTTTCGTGCATGCGCGCGGTTTCGCTTTGCAGAAACCGCCGGAGCAGCCACATCAGATCGTCGACCTCGCCGGTCGGGCGTTTCCAGTTCTCCGAGCTAAAGCCAAACAGGGTGAGATATTCCACACCCAACGCGCCGGATGCCTCGACGGTGCGCTTGACCGCATCGATGCCGCGCCGGTGTCCGTCCGTGCGCGGCATGCCGCGTGACTTCGCCCAGCGGCCGTTGCCGTCCATAATGACGGCGATGTGTCTGGGGATGCGCTGTTGCGCTAACTCGGTCACGGTCATGGGGTTAGACCTGCAGGATCTCCTGCTCTTTCTCGGCGAGCAATTTGTCGATCATTTCAATATGGTCGTCGGTGAGCTTTTGAATATCGTCTCCGCGCGCACGCTGCTCGTCCTGCGAAATTTCACCGTCTTTCTCGTTCTTTTTTAAGGTATCCATGCCGTCGCGGCGGACATTACGAACGGCGACACGGGCTTGTTCGCCGAATTTCGCGGCGACCTTCGTCAGTTCGACACGGCGTTCTTCGCTCAGATCCGGTAGCGGCACCCGGATGAGATTTCCCTCGGTCTGCGGATTGAGGCCGAGATCTGAATCCCGGATGGCCTTCTCCGCTTCTTTAATCAGCGAATTGTCCCAGACCTGCACGGTGAGCATACGTGGCTCGGGCACGCTGATCGAACCGACCTGGTTCATCGGCATGGACGTGCCATAAGCATCGACATTGATGTTTTCCAGCAAGGCGGTGGAGGCCCGTCCCGTGCGCAGGCCTGAAAACTCTTTTCGCAATGCTTCAAGCGCGCCGTCCATACGGCGCATAAGATCGGCTGGATCTGCTGACACCTGATTATCCTCCCTCAACTAGCGTGAAACGGCCGTCGCCTGTGATGACCCTATTCACCTCGCCCTTATTCTGTATCGAAAATATCAATATCGGAATGTTGTTTTCACGGCAAAGTGTGATCGCCGCGGCGTCCATGACGTTGAGATCTTGCCGCAAGACATCAAAATGGCTGAGTTTCTCATAGCGTTCGGCGTCCGGATCGGTCGCCGGATCGGCGGAATAGACCCCGTCCACCTTGGTGCCTTTCAACAGACAGTCGCAGGCCATCTCAGACGCCCGCAGGGCTGCGGCCGTGTCTGTCGTGAAATACGGGTTGCCGGTGCCGGCGGCGAAGATAACGACCCGGTTGCGTTCCATGTGCCGCACCGCGCGCCGGCGGATATAGGGCTCGCAGACAGTCGACATGGGAATGGCCGATTGCACACGGGTATCGACGCCAAGGTTTTCCAGCGCGTTCTGCAGGGCGAGTGCGTTGATAACGGTCGCCAGCATGCCCATAAAGTCGGCGTTGGCGCGATCCATACCAGCCGCGGCGCCAGAGATGCCGCGGAAGATATTACCGCCGCCAACCACCAGACACAGCTGAACGCCGCTCTTGCAGACTTCGTGAACGTCTTCGGCGATACGTGAGACGGTCTTTGGATCGAGGCCGAATTCCTGGTCGCCCATCAATACCTCGCCGGATATTTTGAGCAGGACCCGGCGATAGTTTGGTGGCGTTGTCATAGGAAGCGATCTGTAGAGCCAAAGGTGAGAGACCGCCGGGTACCACGTTACCCGGCGACTCGAGCGCCAACTGACGCCGCGGAAACCCTTGTTAGCCGCATATCCCGCGCAGGATCAAGCCACGATGCTGTTCCGGGGGCTGTGGTCGGTGGATAACCGCCAGGGCTAGTTGCTTAGACGGGCAACTTCCTCGGCGAAATCATCTTCTTTTTGCTCGAGCCCTTCGCCCAGATTGTAGCGCACATAACCCGCGACCTTGATATCCGCGCCAGCATCTTTAGCGGCGGCCTCGACGGCCTTGCCAACCTTGGTATCCGTGTCGAGGACGTAGACCTGTTCGAGCAGGACGCTTTCTTCGTAGTACTTACGTAAACGTCCTTCGACCATCTTTTCCACGATTTCCTCGGGTTTACCAGATTCACGAGCTTGGTCAGAAAGGATCTTCCGTTCGCGTTCCAGCACCGCAGGATCGAGCGAGGCAATATCGATCGACTGAGGGTCGGCCGAGCAGATATGCATCGCCAAATTTTTACCGATCTCGGCCAGCTTGTCGGCCGGCGCGTCAGATTCGAGCGCGACGATAACGCCGATCTTGCCGAGGCCATCGGCGACCCGGTTATGGACATACTGAGCGACGAAACCGTTGGTGACTTCCAGGCTGGTGGAGCGACGCAGGCTGATATTCTCACCGATGGTGGCGACCATCTGTACTGCCTCTTCCTCGACCGTGCGGTCGCTATTCGGGTAGGGCGCCGCTTTGAGAGCATCGAAATCGCCGCCGATATCTTGGGCGATTGCGGTGACCGTGCCGACAAAGGATTGAAAGGTCTCGTTGCGCGCCACGAAGTCGGTCTCGGAATTAACCTCGACCAACGTGCCCTTGGTGCCCGCTGTCTTCAGCCCGATAAGCCCTTCTGAGGCGGCGCGGCCGGCTTTCTTCGCGGCAGCGGACAGCCCCTTGGTGCGCAGCAAATCCATTGCCGCGTCCATATCGCCATCGGTTTCGACCAGCGCCGACTTACAATCCATCATGCCGGCGCCGGACTGCTCACGCAGCGCCTTCACGGCTGCAGCAGTGACATCAGCCATATTCATTCTCCATCTGAGATACTGTTAATAACGCTTTGAGATAAAACTCAAAATTATGCTGAGTCTTTTGCCGGCTCGGGATCCGCTGCAGCCGCCTCGATTGTTGCCGCTTCTGCTGGTGCGGCCTCTTCAGCCGAAGCTTCCGCGGCCGGTTCCGCAGCCGCCTCTGCTACCGCGGCTTCCGGTTCGACGGCGGCGAGATTCTCCTCTGGCGGTGCTTCGGCTTCACCGACATCGACTCCGCTGGTTGTCATCTCCTGCTGCAGGCCATCGAGGACGGCGCCGGCGAACAGATCACAATAGAGCTGAATGGCGCGCATGGCGTCGTCATTGCCGGGAATCGGGAAGTCGATATTGTTGGGGTTTGAGTTCGAATCGACCACGGCAGCAATCGGAATGCCGAGCTTTTTGGCCTCGGCGATGGCGATCTCTTCCTTGTTGGTGTCGATCACCACCAGCATATCGGGCCGCCCGCCCATTTCCTTGATGCCGCCCAGCGCCAGGTCCAGCTTATCGCGCTGGCGCGTCAGATTGAGCAGCTCTTTCTTGGTCAAGCCGCCGCTTTCGTCGGAGCCCAAATGGGATTCCAGATCACGCAGGGTCTTGATCGAGTGGGAAATGGTCTTCCAGTTGGTCAACATGCCGCCCAACCAACGGTGATTGACATAGTACTGACCGCATTTGCGCGCCGAATCCGCGACGATGTCGCTGGCCGCGCGCTTGGTGCCGACAAACAGCACTCGCCCACCACCGGCCGCGATGTCGCGGGTGGTGTTGAGCGCCGCATAGAGCATCGGCACGGTCTGTTGCAGATCGATAATATGAACTTTATTACGGGTGCCGAAGATGTATTGCTCCATCTTCGGGTTCCATCGGCGCGTGTGGTGGCCAAAATGGACGCCAGCTTCCAATAGCTGACGCATGGTAAACGTCGGGACCGCCATCGGTGGTCTCTCCTTCTCCGGTTAAGCCTCTGCAGGACGTGGCCCGTTGAAGGGCACCGGAGCGACTGTTATGGGATGTCTCCCCATTCAGCCGCAAATCCTGCATGTGAATTTGCGCTTTAGGGGCAAAACCCCTGCGCGCGACGGGTGATAGCGGTCTCAGGCCTTAAATGCAAGCCTTGGTTGGTCCCCGATCGCCTCCGGGGCTGTCAGCCCTTTTTGTACTCGATCTCGAGCGCGACCATGTCGGTATCGCCGATATTGGTGACGTTGTGTTCAAAACCATCGCCGACATCGTAGAAGAACGATTTGCCGGGCTCGGACTGGATCTCGCCGACCGAGCCGTCGGCGCGCTCATATTGCAGCTTTGCCGCTTCGATGTGGTAGCCCACATAGTTCGTATCGTGGATATGCCAGCCCGACTGCTCGCCGGGGCGGATGCGGTGGAAGGTGATCCGGGTGGTGTCGTTGTCGAGCAGGATTTCGTAGTGGCTTTGCTGCGCGGCCGGAATTTCGTCTTCGGTCTTTTTCAAAAGATGCTGGGACATGATGTTCTCCCGATTGTTACCCCATGAGGGTTAGGTTTTATACTCGATCTCCAAGGCTATGATATCGACATCGCCAACATTGATGGCGTTGTGCTCGACCGGCGCTTTTACCGGCAAGGCGACGCCGGGCGTGTAATCGATTTCGCGCACCGAACCGTCGGCATAATCCAGGTGCAGCCGGCCTTGCGATTGCTGGACCGCCACATAGTCAAATTCGTGCCTGTGCCAGCCGGTTTGCTCGCCGGGCTTCAGGGTGAATAGGGTGATGCAGGTCCGCTCGTCATCGAGCAGCGTCTCGTAGGACGCCAGCGGACGGTCAGTCGCCTCCGCCGCGGTTTTTTCCATGAGTTTTGTCGACATGGGTATCCCGTCCCCCCGTTTCGTTATTTATTCTTGTACTCGATTTCGATCGAGACGATAGCCTCGTCGCCGACGCTGATGGCGTTGTGTTCGATCGACGCCGATCCACTCAAGGTGCCCCCCGGCGCATAGTCGACTTCGCGTTCCGTGCCGTCGGCGTAATCGAGATGCAAACGCCCGCCCGAGAGTTGCACAACGACATAGTCGCAATCATGGCTATGCCAGCCGGTCTGCTCACCCGGGTTCATGGTCCAATGGGTGATGCGGGTCATGTCATCCTCGAACAGGGGTTTGCCCGTCGCCATGGGCCGGTCGGCGGATTCGGCTGCGGTCTTATCTGTTAATTTGGTCGACATGGGCATATCCCCTTGCTGTCCGACCCCAACTATAGGCCATCCAATTTGGGGCGTCATCTAGCGCGCCGCGTCACGCCTCTTGCACTTCGATCACTCCGGGAATGGCGCGGATGGCGGCGCGGACCTGGGGGGTGCACATATAGGCGCCGTCGAGGCGTACTTCGACTTCGCGGTCGGCCGACGGGATCATCAGGCTGATCCGCCCCCTGCCCTTGTTGCCGTTTTCGCCGCTGGCTTCCCGGTCGATGATCGATTTCAGGGTTGGTAGCGGCTCCGGATCGTCGACCCAGATTTTGATCACCATCGGGGCCGAAGCCGCGGCGGCGTCGATGTCGCGTACCGACTGGACGGTCAGGCGAAGTTGTCCTTCCTCGAGGCGCGCCGCCACCTGCAGCAGGATCGGCTTACCGCTTTCCAGCATCTCGCGATTGGCCGCCAGCACTTCGGAAAAGGCGGTGACTTCGTAGGCGCCGGATGCGTCGGAGAGCTGGATGAAGGCGTACCGGCTGCCACGCTGTGAGGTGCGGTGCTGGATGTTGAGGACGGTGCCGGCGAGCATGACGATCATGGTCCCGCCGTTAGCCGCGACCGTGTCGGCCAGATTATCGTAGCGCGGCACGCCCAGGCGTTCCAAAGCGCTGGCATATTCATCGAGAGGATGGGCCGACAGATAAAATCCGACCGCGTCCAACTCGCGTTCGAGACGTTCGACCTGGGGCCAATCGTCGACCGGTTGCAAACGCGGCGCATCGGCCACCCCGCCGGACTGGCTGTCGCCCAACAGACTGAACTGCCCGCTCTGGCGATCGGCGTTCTGGGCATGGGCGTGGCCCAAGATACGATCGATGCCAAGGAAGACCTGGGCGCGGTTGCCGTCGAGGCTGTCAAAGGCGCCGGCGGCGACCAAATGCTCCAACAGCCGCTTGTTCAACGCCTGGGGGTCGACCCGGCCGGCGACGTCGAAAACCCCCTGGAACGGGCCGTTATCGTGGCTCTCGCGGACCACCAACTCCATCGCCGCCGGGCCCACGCCCTTAATGGCGGCAAGCGCATAGCGGATTGCGCCGACCTGCTGTGCGTCCCCGTCGGGATCCGGATTGTCGGTGGTTTCCACCGAAAACTCCACTTCGGAGCGATTAATGTCCGGCGGCAGCAGAATAATGCTCTGGCGTTCCAGTTCCTGCTGGTAGAGCGCCAGCTTGTCGGTATTGCCCATGTCCAGGGTCATCGACGCGGCAAAGAACTCCACCGGGTAGTTGGCTTTCAGATAGGCCGTCTGGTAGGCGATCAGCGCATAAGCGGCGGCGTGGGCTTTGTTGAAGCCGTAACCGGCGAACTTGGCGATGGTCTCGAAGATGCGAATAGCAGTGGCTTCGTCGACATCGCGTTCTTTGGCGCCGGACACGAAATCATCGCGCTGAGCGTCCATCTCCTCCTTGATCTTCTTGCCCATGGCGCGGCGCAGCAAGTCGGCGCCGCCCAGGGTAAACCCGGCCAAGGTCTGGGCCATCTGCATGACCTGTTCCTGGTAGATTGGAATGCCGTAGGTCTCGCTCAGGCAAGCCTCGAGATCGTCGTGCAGATAGTCGACTGTCTCGGTGCCGTGCTTGCGGTTGATGTAACTGGGGATATTGTCCATCGGGCCCGGCCGATAGAGCGCGACAACGGCGATGATGTCTTCGAACCGGTCGGGCCGGAGCTTACGCAAGACGTCACGCACACCGGAAGATTCACACTGGAACACCCCGGTCGTGTCGCCGCGGGTGAGCATTTCGAAGGTCGCCGCATCGTCCAGCGGCAGGCTCTCTAAATCGATGACGATATCCCGGTTGGCCAGAAGCTTGACCGCTTTTTGCAGGACATCGAGGGTTTTTAGACCGAGAAAATCGAATTTAACCAGGCCCGCCAGCTCGACATATTTCATCGAGAACTGGGTCGCCAGGGTTTCCGAGCGGGGATCGCGGTAAAGCGGGATGGTCTCTTCCAGCGCCCGGTCGCCGATCACCACGCCGGCGGCGTGGGTCGAGGAATTGCGGTACAGGCCTTCGAGTTTTAGCGCCAGATCGAGCAGATGGGCGACGTTCTCGTCGCTGTTGCGCAGCTCTTTCAGTTGCGGTTCGGTGTCGAGGGCCTGCTGCAGCGATACCGGATTTGCGGGGTTGGCCGGCACCAGTTTGGCAATGCGGTCGACCTGGCCGTAGGGCATCTCCAACACCCGGCCAACGTCACGCACGACGGCGCGGGCCTGCAGTTTGCCAAAGGTGATGATCTGCGCCACCCGGTCGTAGCCATAGCGTTCTTGCACATAGTGGATCACCTCATCGCGGCGCTCCTGGCAGAAGTCGATGTCGAAGTCAGGCATCGACACGCGTTCCGGGTTGAGGAAGCGTTCGAAGAATAGACCCCAACGCAGTGGATCGAGGTCGGTGATGGTGAGCGCCCAGGCGACCACCGATCCGGCGCCCGACCCGCGGCCTGGTCCGACGGCGATGTCGTTGGCTTTGGACCATTTGATGAAGTCGGAGACGATGAGGAAATATCCCGGATATCCCATGTCTTCAATGACTTGCAGTTCAAACTTCAGACGTTCCTTATAGGGTTGCCCAGCCTCTTCCCGCGCTGTCGCGTCCATTGTGTCGTCGTAGACATGGTGCGCCAGCCGGTCTTCCAAGCCGGCCTCGGCCTGATGGCGCAGCTCGGTATTCTCGTCGACATCGGTTCCGGTCTCGAAAGGTGGCAGCATGGGCTGGCTGGCCGATGGCATGAAGGCGCAGCGCCGGGCGATAACGATGGTGTTGTCGATGGCTTCCGGCAAGTCGGCGAACAGCGCGCGCATTTCGGCGGCCGATTTGAAACGATGCTCAGGCGTCACCCGGCGGCGATCGGCCTGCGAGACATAGGCACTTTGCGAAATGCACAGCAAAGCATCGTGCGCTTCGTACATGTCGACATCGGTGAAGAACACCTCGTTGGTCGCGACCAGGGGCAGGTCATTGGCGTAAGCCAGGTCGATTAATACGGTCTCGAGCCGCGCTTCGCTGTCGAGGCCATGGCGCTGGAGTTCCACGTACAGTCGGTCGGGAAACAGGTCGGACAGTGACTTCAGCGCCGCCTCACCGGCCTGCCGCTGTCCATTGGCGAGCAGTCGCCCCACCTCGCCGTTAACGCCGCCGGTCAGCGCGATCAACCCCTCGGTGTGATCGGCGATATCGCTCATGGTCAATTGCGCGCGCCGCAGTGGATCTTCGGTGGCGTAGGACTGGCTGACCAGATGGAGAAGATTGCGGTAGCCGCTCTCCGACTGGACCAGAACCACTAGCTCGCCGATCGAGGCGCCCTGTTGCTGGGCATTCGACGAGACCGCCTCCGCGACCTTGTCTTCATCGGCCATGATCGAGAGCTGACAACCGATGATCGGCTGCACGCCCTCCTTGGCTGCGGCCATGGCGAATTCCAGCGCGCCGAACAGATTGGCGGTGTCGGTGACCGCGACGGCCGGCATGTCATGCTTTTTGCACAAGCCGGCGATTTCAGGAATCCGCACCGCCCCTTCGGCCAGGGAATAGGCCGAATGGACGCGTAGATGGACGAACTCAGCTTGCATCGAAATTTATCCTCCGACCGCCAGCTTACCGTCGCCGGGTACGATTCGACATCGCCCCGGTTTGTGGAAAAGCCTAGGTTTCGGTGGAGGAAATCTGCCCGTTGCGCAAGGACAGGGTACGGTCCATACGGGCGGCCAGCGCCATGTTATGGGTCGCCATCAGGGCCGCGAGCTTTTGGGTGCGAACCAGGGTGAGCAATTGCTCGAACACCCCGTCGGCGGTCTCGGGGTCGAGATTACCCGTCGGTTCGTCGGCGATCAGAACGGTCGGATTGTTGGCCAGCGCGCGGACAATCGCGACGCGTTGCTGTTCGCCGCCGCTCATCTTGCCGGGCCGGTGGTTCGCCCGTTCGCTCAAGCCGACCGAGGCGAGCAGTTCGTCGGCCCGCGCCCCGGCATCGCGTCGGGAGGTGCCGGCAATCATCTGCGGCAATACGACATTTTCCCGGGCCGAGAATTCCGGCAGCAAGTGGTGCGACTGATAGACAAAACCAAGCTGGTTACGGCGCAGCCGGGTGCGCTTCGCATCATCAAGTTTTCCACAGGCCTCGCCGTCGATTAAGACCTCGCCGGACTGCGGCGATTCCAGCAGGCCAGCAGCATGCAGCAGCGTCGATTTTCCGGCGCCCGACGGACCTACCAGAGCTACCATCTCGCCCGGCATGACACTCAGAGAGGCGCCGCGTAGCACTTCAAGTTCAGTCTCGCCACCCTGGTTGAAGGTGCGGACGACATTATCGAGCGCCAATGCCGCCTCACTCATAGCGTAGCGCCTCAACTGGATCGAGGCGCGCGGCCCGCCAGCTTGGATATAACGTGGCCAGAACGGAGAGCCCCAGTGACATGGCGGCGATCATGACGACTTCGCCGGGGTCGACCTCGGATGGCAGTTGGCTGAAGAAAAAGACTTCGGCCGACATCAGTTCGGTGCCCGACAATCCCTCTAGAAAAGCTTGGATGCTGGCGATGTTATTGGTGATGAGCAGACCGCCGATCACGCCGACCAATGTGCCGGCAAAGCCGATACTGGTGCCGGCGATCAAGAATATCCGCATGATCATGCCGCGCGGCGCGCCGACCGTGCGCAAAATGGCGATCGCCGAACCCTTATCCTTCACCAACATGACCAGGCTGGAGACGATGTTGAGGGAGGCGACCAGAATTATCAGCGTCACGATCAAGAACATGACGTTCTTCTGCACCTGGAGTGCGTTGAAAATAGTGCGGTTTTCCTGCTGCCAGTCGAAAAACCGTTGATTTGGCCCCAAGGCGCTGAGCACCGCCTGTCGGGGGCCGCGCAAGGCATCGGGATCGTCGACAAACACTTCGAGTAAGGAAACGCCCTCATTCAGGCGAAAATACTTCTGTGAGGCCTCCAGGGGCATGAATATGAAACTGCGGTCGAACTGGAAATGACCCACTTCGAAGATGCCGACAATCGTATAGGCCTGCATGCGCGGTACGGTGCCAAAGGCAGTAATCGTGCCATTGGGCGAGACCAGGGTAATTTTGTCGCCTACAACGGCGCCGAGATGCAACGCCAGGCGGCTGCCGATAAGGATCGCGTTATTGCCGTTGAAGGTCTCCAGCGTGCCTTGTTTGATATTCTCGGCCACGAGCCGGCGTACTTTTAGATCAGCTTTGGTGAGGCCGCGGACCAGCGCGCCCGACGAGCGGCCGGCATGAGCGGCTAGAATCTGGCCCTCGACCAGTGGCGTGACCGATGCGATGCCGTCGGCCTGGCGTATTCGCTCAGCAACGGCCGCATAATCGCCCAGCTCGCCGCCCCCCGCCGCGATAACGGTGATATGTCCCTTAAAACCCAGGACGCTTTTGACCAATTCGGCGCGCAAACCGTTCTGGACCGACAAGACGATGATCAACGCTCCGACGCCGAGCATGATGCCGAGAAAGGAGATCAGGGCGATGACCGAGATAAACCCTTCGGTGCGCCGCGCGCGGACATAGCGTCCGGCGATCATCCATTCAATCGGCGCAAACACTAGGCGGCGGCCTTTCCGGCGATCCAAGTCTTTGCGTCGTCAATCGGCATCGTTGAACGCTCACCATCGGCGCGGCATTTCAGTTCAACGATGCCGTCTTTCAGGCCGCGCGGCCCGACCGCTAGCTGCCAGGGCAAGCCGATCAAGTCCATATCGGCGAATTTGCCGCCGGCGCGTTCGTCACGATCGTCATAGAGCATGTCGACCCCTGCCCGTTTCGCTTCTCCGTAGAGCGCGTCGCAGACCGCGTCGCATTCATCGTCGCCGACCTTGAGGTTGATTAGCCCGACGCTCCACGGCGCCACGGCTTCGGGCCATATGATGCCATCGTCATCGTGCGAAGCTTCGATGATGGCGCCGACCAGTCGCGAGACACCGATGCCGTAGGAGCCCATCTCCAGGGTAATTTGATTACCATCCGGCCCCTGCACCACCGCGCCGAGCGGTTTCGAATATTTCGTGCCGAAATAGAAAATGTGGCCAACCTCGATGCCGCGCGCGGTGACCAGATCATCGGCGGCTACGGGACAAGCCGCCGCGTCATGCTTTTCGTCGGTGGCGGCGTAGTATGACGTCCAGCGGTCGACCAGCGGCTGTAGGTCAGTGTCGAAATCGACCTCCGCACCCGGCGCATCGAGATCGAGCATCGCCTTGTCGCAGAACACTTCGCTTTCCCCGGTCTCGGCGAGGATGATGAACTCATGGCTGAGATCGCCGCCGATCGGGCCGGTGTCGGCGGCCATGGGAATGGCCTGGAGCCCCAGACGCGCATAAGTGCGCAGATAGACCACGAACATCTTGTTGTAGGAATGGCGCGCGCTGTCATAGTTCAGATCGAAGGAATAATTATCCTTCATCAGAAACTCACGCCCGCGCATGACGCCGAAGCGCGGCCGCACCTCGTCGCGGAACTTCCATTGAATATTGTAGAGGTTCTTCGGCAGGTCGCGGTAGCTGTTGATCTCGTTGGCGACAATGTCGGTGATGACCTCTTCGGCGGTTGGGCCGAACAGCATGTCGCGATCGTGGCGATCGTTAATGCGCAGCATCTCCTTGCCATAATCGTCGTAACGGCCCGACTTGCGCCACATATCCGCCGACTGGATGGTCGGCATCAAGACCTCCTGCGCGCCGGTGGCGTCCTGCTCTTCGCGCACAATCTGGCTGATCTTTTGCAACACCCGGTAACCCGCCGGCAGCCACGAATAAATCCCAGCGGCGGACTGGCGCACCATGCCAGCGCGCAGCATCAGCCGGTGCGAGACGATCTGCGCCTCTGCCGGGTTTTCCTTCAGGGTCGGCAAAAACAACTGGGTGCGCCGCATCTTCGTCTCTCTGTCGCTAAATTATCGAACCGGACTGTACGCTATCCGCCCGAATCGCGGCGACAATAGATCAGTATCGACCCAGATAGAACCATCCGGTGGCGCCGTCTACGCGGCTCCGTAGGACCATATCTCAGTATAGGCCTCGCGTCCCCGTAGACGTTGAGGTTCGCGCTTGGTGAAACCGTCGAGCAAGGCGTCGTTTCGCGGATTGCCGCTGGCCCGCACCTGAGTGATCAGCGCGTCGCTGGCGACGATCGAGCAGTCGAGGGTTCGGGTGAGTTCTTCCAAGCGCGAGGTAACGTTTACGGTGTCACCGAGTACCGCATATTCGAGCCGCCGTTCGGTGCCGATATCGCCGCGAACCACCGCGCCGTAATGAACCCCGATCGATAGGCGAACCGTCGGAAAGCCGGAAGCCTGGCGCAGTTTGTTCCAATCGGCGATCTCGGCGATCAATTCGCGCGCGCAGGCCAGCGCGTTACCGGCGTCGTCGACGCTTTCCACCGGCGTGCCGAAAGTCGCCATGACGCCGTCGCCAAGATACTTGTCGAGGGTGCCGTTATTCTCGAAGACGATCCGCTCGGTCCGTCGGTGATAGGCGCGCAGCAATTCGACGATCTCTTGCGGACTGACCTGCTCGGCCATATGGGTGAAGCCAACCATATCCGCAAACAGCACGGCCACAGATTGGGTGCGCACGGTGCGGAAGGGATTATCGGCCTCAGCCAATTGGTCGACGATATTTGGCGGGAAATAGCGCGCAAGGTTCGTGCGTTCGCGTGCTGCCGTTACCACCCGGATTGCCAATTGGCGCGAGCGTGAGACGCTGAGCGCCAAAATGCTGGCGACCAATAGCAGGACCACGGCTTCCTGTATCCGCAGATTGAGCGACAGATATTGCGGGTCGAGAAACCGCTCGAGCCGCGCGACGGGGTCGGATAAGGGCGGTATCTGCGTCGTTGTTCCGGGCAGTTCGGCGACAAACCGTGTGGCCACCGCCCAACAGGAAACGCTAATTAGACCCGCCCAAATCATCAAGCGCGGCGAATAGCTCAACGAAACCAACGCCAGCAGGACGAAGAAATACAGGAAATTGCCGAAGCGAAATAACACCGGCTCGGGCCATGGTTGCTCGAGCAGTGGATTGGGAAACAACAGAGTGAAGGTCAACAGAGCGGCGTCGAGCGCGAAGAATAGATATCCGTGCCAAGCGCGCGAATAGGGCCCGCGGGCGAGTGCGTAGTGGACTGCTGGGATGGCGGCGAAAACAACAAATGCCGGTACGTAGAACCAGGCTGCGCCGCGTAACAGTGCGAACAGCCAAAAGAGAATGATTGTTAGCGCTATGGCGCGAGCGATAGCGGCCTGTTTCAAGCCGGTAAGTTCCGCCCTGCGGAATGCCTGCACCAGACGGCGCGGAATGCCGGTCGCGGCGATGTCTTCCCCGCTAGATGTGGAGTTTAGAACGCTCATAGAAATCTCCAAGACCCCGAATTATCGCTGCTGACGCTAACACGATAACGTAGGTTCTCGGCGGCGCGGGACCACCAAAATTTCTGCTGGAAGCTTGAAATACTTTGATCGCGCTAACGCGCGTTGGCGACCTGTTGACATTGTTGCGCCAGTTCGTGCTGGGTCTCACTGGTCAGCGGGGTGCCGTTGAAGGTAACGCGGCCGTCGCCGGTCACCACCACATCGCCGATCACCGGGCGCGCCAGATAGTCGGCATTGCCTTCCGGCGGTATCCCCAAGCGGCTGGCGAGATCGAGAGTCAGGGGAATGCTAATCGCATCGGGTGCTGGAATTTGTCCGCCGCTGTTGAGATCCGCCGGCGTCACCGTATTGCCATTCACGTCGACACCCGGTTGGAAATTGGTGTCGCTCGATGCGACGTGCAGCGTTAATTGACTACAATCCTGCTCGCTGATCCGCACGGTTGTTTGCGCCGACGCGGCGACTGTCACGCCCCAGAGAAAAAGTAAGGCTATCGGCAAGGTTCGCATTGGCAAAGTGTAGCTCTGAAGCCGTTAATGAATGGGTAACTAGCTAGGACTTTTGTTGCCATGGGGGCTGTAACGCGGCGATTTCCGCGAATACTGGGCAGTTCTCGCGGTGGGTGCCGGGCAGATAGCCCGTGCTCATCAGGAACTCGCCGGTGATCTCGCCCCCGGTAAAGCGGAAAGTTTTCTTGAACAATTTCACCCAGTCGTCCTTGGGCAACGGGTGATGGCCGTCTAGCCAATTGCCAAAGCTGCCATGACTCTGGCGGATTTCCTGCAAACATTGGGCGTTATGGATCGCCGCAGCGACCTTCAGACGGTTGCGGATGATTCCAGCATCGGATAGCAACCGTTGGGTGTCACGGTCGCCATAGCCAGCGACACGATCGATGTCGAACCCGTCATAGGCCGCGTAAAACCCTTCACGTTTTTTCAGAATAGTAAGCCAGCTCAAACCGGCCTGATTGATCTCCAACACCAGGCGTTCGAACAGCACCGAATCATCGCGCACGGGGAACCCGTACTCGCTATCATGATACGGCCCGTGCCAGGGGTGTCCTGGCGCAATATCGCAATAGTGAGGCATCGCTTAATACCGCCCTGTCACATCCATGGTTAAACCCTCTGAGCGTATGAGCATTTCGAACCCCGACCAGCCGGCCTCTTCCTCGCCGTGGCATATATTCACCGTTTTCCTGACCCTTGGTCTGACCGCCTTCGGTGGGCCTGTGGCGCATATTGGATACTTTCGCACCGAGTTTGTCGAGCGGCGCAAATGGATCGACGGCGACCAGTTCCAGGATTTGATCGCTCTGTGTCAATTTCTGCCGGGTCCCATGTCAACCCAAGTCGGAATCGCCATCGGCATGTTGCGTGGGCGCATTCCTGGCGGTCTGGCGGCCTGGTTGGGGTTTACCGCCCCCTCGGCGATTTTGATGATCGGTCTGGGCGTCGGCACCAATCTGTTCGACAGCGGGCTCCCCGTGGCACTGGTGCACGGATTGAAGCTGGCTGCCGTTTCCATCATCGCCTGGGCGCTGTGGCTGATGGGACGAACCGCCTGCACCAGCGTGATCAAGATCGCGTTTACCGTCGCGGCTTGTGTCATCATGCTGTTCACCAATCTGGTGTGGATTCAAGTCGGCGTCATTGTCGCTGCGGCGATTGCCGGACGCCTGCTGATCAAGCCTGAAGCATCTGTGATCGGGGCAAGCGACGGCGTTCCCTTTTCACGAACTTTCGGGATGATCTCCGCCGGTATTCTGCTGGGCGCATTGGTCGCACTACCCGTCATTGCCGTATTTACAAATATCGCCGTGGTAGAGGTGTTCTCCAGTTTCTTCCGAGTAGGTTCTCTGGTCTTCGGCGGCGGTCATGTAGTTTTGCCACTGCTCCAGGCCGAAGTCGTGCCGCCGGGATGGGTCGATAGCGATACGTTTTTGGCGGGTTACGGCGCTGCCCAGGCTTTGCCGGGGCCACTATTTACATTCGCCGGATATCTTGGTGCGGTCGCTACACCGGGTACCGAAAATCCCGGTGGCTGGGTGATCGGCCTAGTCGCCCTATTCGCTGTCTTTACCCCGTCATTTCTTATTTTGACCGCCGCCCTGCCATATTGGCAGGTCCTACGGGCGAAACCGACCCTGCGGACGGCTCTCGCCGGGGTCAACGCCGCCGTCGTCGGGTTGCTCCTGGCGGTCTTCATTGATCCGGTTGTGACATCATCGGTGTTAGCGCCAAGCGATGTGGTGATTGTCCTGATCGGTGTGGCGCTGCTGGCCTGGAAACGGATACCGGTGTGGCTGATTGTTGTCTTATCGGCCGCTGCGGGTACCGTCTTGGCTGGTTAAAGTTCAATCATCAGGTCACTCAGAGCGACCAGTTCGTATTCAACGATCACGTAAACGGCGGCGAACAGCACAATCGAGATCGCCGTGGTTACGCCGACCTTACGCCACAGCATGGGTTTCGCTGGCGCCCCCGGGTCGTGTCCAACTTCGGGAACCTCGGTCCGCCGTACGCCAAATGGCAGGGTGATGAATAAAACCAGCCACCAGATGACGATGAAGACGACGGTGGCGCTGACCGGGTTCATACCTGCTCGAGCTCAATTAAGGTGCCGTTGAAGTCTTTGGGATGCAGAAACAAGACCGGTTTGTCATGCGCGCCGGGCTTGGGCTCGCCATCGCCTAATACCCGTGCACCCTGGGCTTTTAGATGGTCGCGGGCGGCGTAAATATCGTCGACCTCGTAGCAGATATGGTGCATGCCACCGGACGGGTTGCGGTCGAGGAAAGGCTGGATCGGCGAGTCCGCGCCGAGCGGGTACAGTAATTCGATTTTACTGTTCGGTAAATCCACAAACACGGTCGTCACCCCATGATTCGGCAGATCGACCGGCGCCGAGACCTGGGCCCCCAGCATATCCGCATAGGTCGCCGCCGCCGCCGCGAGGTCGGGCACAACGATGGCCACATGGTTCAAGCGTCCGATCATGTCTAGACAAGTCTCCTTCGCGATACCGCTATGATATGCGTACCAGATGTACCTCGGTGGTCGGGTTCTTACCCCGCCGTTCACGAAAACCGCGCCGCACCACCCGCCGGGCCTGTTCGCTCAACGCGTCGTCGTCGCGCCGTTGCGACGGCGGCAGGTCCGACAGCATATCCAACACATCGTCGATAATATCATCGGCAAGGTCCAGGTCGCTATCGCTGTCGCCAAGAATGCCGGGCGCCGAGAGCAGCGGGTCGTCGACCACGCGCCCGGAACGGTCGATGGCCAAGGTGAGAATGGCGAAACCGTTGTTTAGCATGCGGTTGCGCACGCGCAGGGTCTCGTCCTCGATGGCCACCAATTCAGTGCCATCGACGGCCAGGCGTCCGGTCTGGACCTGACCGACGATTTCCGGCCCGTCGGGGCTCAGACTTAAAACGTCGCCGTTGCTGATGATGGGTGCATGGGGCACCTGGCAGGCCCGCGCCAGTTCGGCATGGCCGTGCAGGTGGCGGGTTTCGCCATGAACCGGCACCGCGATCGTCGGCCGCACCCATTGATACATGTGGATCAGCTCGTCGCGGGCGGGATGGCCCGAGACATGTACGAAATGGTCCCGCTCGGTGATCACATTGATGCCCATGGCGGCGAGTTGGTTTTGCAGGCGGCCAATCGAGACCTCGTTACCGGGAATGATGCGCGATGAAAAGATCACCACATCGCCTTCCACCAGTTTGATATGGGGGTGATCGTCGCGGGCAATCCGTGGCAGCGCCGCGCGGGGCTCGCCCTGGCTGCCGGTGGAAATCAGTAAAACCTTGTCGCGCGGCAACGCGGCCGCATCTTGCTCGGAAATAAACGGCGCGATGTCGGCGAGATAGCCGGTTGCCCGCGCCGCTTCGGTGATCCGCCACAGCGAGCGGCCGGCCAGCACCACGGAGCGGCCATGGGCGGCGGCGACTTCGGCGATGGTCTGCACTCGCGCGATATTGCTGGCGAAGCAGGCGACCGTCACCCTGGTCTTAAACTCGCCGACCAGTTTCATCAGACTGTCGCGCACCTCGCCTTCCGATCCGCTGGTGCCTTCGACCAGGGCATTGGTGGAATCGCCGATCATCGCCAACACGCCGTCGTCGCCCAACTGCTTGAGCGCGGCCTCGTCGGTGGTGTCGCCAACCAGGGGGTCGGGATCGAGTTTCCAATCGCCGGTATGCAGCACGCTGCCCACCGGGGTGCGCAGGACCACCGCGTTGGGTTCGGGGATCGAGTGGGTCAGCGTGATCAGTTGCAGATCGAAGGGCGCGATTTCAAAACGGTCGGACATGCCGATCACCGTGACGGGCACTTCGCCCAGTAACCCCGCTTCCTCAAGCTTCTTGCGCAGCACATTGGCGGTAAATGGCGTGGCGTAGACCGGGCAGCGCAGCCGTTTCCACAGATGGTGCACGGCGCCCAGATGATCCTCGTGAGCGTGGGTCAGTACCAATCCCACCAGGTTATCGCGCCTTCGTTCGATGAATTGAGGATCGGGCATGATGACATCGACACCCGGCGCATTGTCGTCGCCGAAGGTAACGCCGCAGTCGATCATCAGCCACTTACCGGCATGGCCGTAGAGGTTCAGGTTCATGCCGATCTCGCCGGTGCCGCCCAGCGGCAAGAACAATAGCTCGTCCTTGCCGGGTACAGGGCCGATCCCCGATGTGCTGGTAAAGTCCGACGGGGCCATCAGGGGCGATTACGGCGATTTATTTCGACCAGCCCGAGCAAGGTCAAATCGGGTTCGACGGCTTGAATGACATCGGTGACGTCGAGGAATAAGGGCGCTAGTCCGCCGGTCGCCACGACCTTCATCGGTTTGCCGTACTCTCCAATGATGCGCGGCACCATGCCCTCGATCATCGAGACATAACCCCAGAAGATGCCCGATTGCATCGCCGGCACCGTGGCGCCACCGATGACTTTGTCGGGTTTTTCGACATTGACGCGGGGCAGCAATGCGCCGGCCATCGCCAGGGCTTCGACCGATAGATTTATACCCGGCGCAATGACCCCGCCGCGAAAATTACCGTCGCCATCGATGACATCGAAGGTGGTGCCTGTGCCGAAGTCGATAACCACCAGATCGCCGGGGTGGCGAATATGGGCCCCGACCGCGGAAACCAGACGGTCCGCGCCGACTTGTTCGGGGCGCTCGATCAATATCTTGATGCCCAGTTCGACATTAGGATCGCGTATCACCAAGGGCTCGACGTTGAAATGATTGTTTACCAGGGCTGCCAAATGGCGCCGGGTGCCAGGCACGACTGTGGTGATAATCGCCTCGGTGATCGCCGGCACCGACAATGAACGCAGCGACATCAATTGGGTCAGCCAGACCGCGTATTCATCGGTGGTTCGGCGGGCGTCGGTCGCAATGCGCCAGACACCGCGCTGTTCGTCGCCGTCATAGACCGCAAAAACCGTATTCGAATTGCCGCAATCGATGGCCAGGAGCATCAGTTTGCCTCTTGGTTGGCGGACGGCAGCGGAAAGACATCGCCCACATCGATGCGCTGCTTGCCGCGGTCGGTATCGAGCAACAAACTACCGCGCTTGTCGATGCTGGCAAACCTACCAAATACCTCGCCGTCGGGCAGCCGCACGCGCATGTCCGTGCCGGCGGGTAGCGCAAACGACAACCATCGCTCCCGCGTGGCCCGGAATCCGGAGTGACGCCATTCGTCAGCGTACCAAAACAGACGTTCCAGGAAGACGCTCAACAGGCCTTCTAGGCTTATGGTCGCGCCGGCTTCGCGTAGGCTTGTCACATCGGGCAAATCACTCGGGAAGCTCTCGACGTTGACGCCAACACCGATGACCAGCCAGTCTAGCCGCCCTTTCGCGTCGGCGGCGCTCTCCAGCAAAATGCCCGAGGCTTTTTTCCCGTCGATCATGAGGTCATTTGGCCATTTCAATGCGGCGGGAACATCGGTTGTCCAGCGCAGCGCATCGGCCAACGCGACGCCGGTCACAAAGCCCATCTGCGGCGCATCGGCGAGCTTGCAATTGGGGCGCTGAATAATCGAAAGGTAGAGATTACCGCGTGGCGAGTTCCAGGTCCGGCCATGACGCCCCTTCCCCGCCACTTGCTCACGCGCCCATACCACGGTGCCATCGTCGGCGCCCGATTGGGCAAGGGTTTTAGCTTTTTCGTTGGTGCTATCGACGCTGTCGAGGGAAATCAGATGACAGTTGTCGGGGACAATCGGCTGCGACGTCGTCATACAGCAAAAAGTGTCGCCGCGGCGATCGCGGCGCTACCCAGCACCGGCCAGAGAACCAGAATAAACAACGCCGTGACGGCGCTGGTGCCGATGACAATGGTCGAAATCTCCTTGCCGACCGGCTGGTCGAAGGCGTCGAGCGGCTCGTCGAAATACATCAATTTAACGATGCGCAGGTAGTAGAACGCCGAGACTACGCTGGCGAGCAGACCAACGACGGCCAGCGTGTAGAGCTCGGCCTGGATGGCGGCGAGAAACACATAATACTTGCCGAAGAAACCGGCAAGCGGCGGGATGCCGGCCATCGAGAACATGAAGATCGCCAAGGCCAACGCCATTTTGGGGCTGGTTCGGCTCAGCCCCGCGAGCTGATCGATATCCTCAACCATGCGGCCTTGGCGGCGCATCGCCAGGATGCAGGCAAAGGTGCCGACATTCATGAACAGATAGACCGTTAGATATAGCAATACGCCTTGGGCGCCGGTCTCGTTGCCGGCGGCGAGGCCGACCAGCACAAATCCCATATGACCGATTGAGCTATAGGCCATCAGGCGTTTGATGTTGGTTTGATTGATCGCTGCGAATGCGCCGAGGGTCATTGAGGCCAACGAAATGAACCAGATCACTTGCTGCCATTGTTCGAACAAATCGCCGAAGGGTTCCAACATGACCCGTACGAACAGCGCCATCGCCGCAATCTTTGGCGCCACGGCGAAGAAGGCGGTAATCGGCGTCGGGGCGCCTTCGTAGACATCGGGGGTCCACATGTGGAACGGCACGGCCGATACCTTGAAGGCCAAACCGGCGATAATGAAGACCAAGCCGACGATCACACCGATCGGCGCGCCATCATGGTCGCCTGCGGCGAACACGGCGGCCAGATTGTCGAAGCCGGTGGAGCCGGCGAAGCCATAAACCAGGCTCATGCCGTACAGCAAAATGCCCGAGCTGAGCGCACCGAGGACGAAATATTTAAGGCCCGCCTCGGCTGAACGCAGGGCGTCGCGGCGGATCGCCGCCAGCACATACAGCGACAGGCTTTGCAGCTCGATGCCGAGATATAGCGAAATTAGGTCGTTGGCCGACACCATCATCATCATGCCGAGGACGGCAAACAGGACCAGTACCGGGAATTCGAACTGGGGAATGCCTTCGCGCGCATTGAACGGCATGGCCAAAATAAGCGTCAGAGCGGCGCCCAGGAGCAAAAGCACCTTGGCGAAATTGGCGAACGCGTCGACCACAAACAGATCGTTGAAGGCAACGGTGCGGCCAGAATGGCTGGAAAGGACAAGCACTGCGGCAATGAACATAACGCCGACGGTGAGCCACGAAATTAGACGCGCGGATTGATTACCCTGAAAGACCCCGAATATCAGCAGTAACATAGCTGTTACGGCGACGAAAATTTCCGGCCAGGCGATGGATATGTCGGCGGCGAGGTTCACGAGGCTCTATCCCTTTTAACGGCCAACCACGGTGATCGCGTCCGCCGCGTTCAGCGCTGTCTGGTAGTTCTGCAATAGGTTGGAAACACTGACGTCCATCACGTCGAGGAAAGGCTGCGGCCATAGCCCCATCCACAGCACGAGCACGAGCAGAGGCGTGAAGATAGCTATTTCGCGCGGTTCCAGGTCGAGGATGTTTTTAAGATCGGCCTTTTCCAGTTTTCCGAAGATCACCCGGCGGTACAGGTAAAGCATGTAGGCTGCGCCGAGGATGATACCGGTTGTCGCCAATAACGCGACCCAGGTGTTGTCCTGGAAGGCGCCGATCAGCACCATGAATTCGCCGATGAAACCGCTGGTTCCCGGCAAGCCGACCGAGCCCAGCATGAACACCATGAAGACCAGGGCGTATTTCGGCATTCGCTCGACCAACCCGCCATAGCGGGAGATTTCGCGGCTGTGGATCCGGTCATAGACGACGCCGACGCACAGGAACAAGGCGGCCGAAATGACCCCGTGGCTAAGCATCTGGAAGATGCCGCCTTGGATACCCTGCTGGGTGGCGGTGAAAATACCGATGGTGACAAATCCCATATGGGCGACCGAGGAATAAGCGATGAGCTTTTTCATATCCTCTTGCGCCAACGCCACCAGCGACGTGTAGATGATGGCGATCACCGAGAGCGTGTAAATCAGCGGCGTGAACTGATCCGACGCCAAGGGCAGCATGGGTAGGGAAAACCGCAGGAAGCCGTAGCCGCCCATCTTCAACAACACGCCGGCCAAAATGACCGACCCCGCCGTTGGCGCCTCTACATGGGCGTCGGGCAGCCAGGTATGGACCGGCCACATGGGCAGTTTCACGGCAAACGAGGCGAAGAAAGCCAGCCAGATCCAGAGCTGCATTTCGGCAGGCACTTGGAAGGCCAGTAGGGTCGGTATATCGGTCGTGCCGGCCTGAAAGTGCAGTACCAAGATGGCGGCTAGCAACAGAACCGAACCCGCGAGGGTGAACAGAAAGAACTTAAATGCCGAATAGACCCGGCGTTCGCCGCCCCACACCCCGATGATGATGAACATCGGGATCAAGACACCTTCGAAGAAAATATAGAACAACAGGAAGTCGAGCGCCGCGAAGGTACCGATCATCATGGTTTCGAGGATCAGGAAGGCGATCATATATTCGCGCACGCGCGTCTTGATCGCTTTCCACGATGCCAGCACACACAGCGGTGTCAGTGCGGTCGACAGCAGGACGAAAAACATCGAAATGCCGTCGACACCCAAATGGTAGGAGATGTTGAAGGCGGGGATCCACTCGTGTTTCTCAACGAACTGGAAGTCGGCGGTCGAGGTGTCGAAGTTAATCCACAGGAAGATACTGACAAAAAATGTCCCAATCGACGTCCATAGCGCGGCGCCCCGCGCGTTACGGGCGACGGTTTCCTCGTCGCCGCGCACGATAAGAATGAACAGCACGCCAACTAGCGGCAGGAATGTCGTGAGAGACAATACGGGAAAGGATTCCATTATGCCCGCGCCCTACTGGAAGAACCCAAAGAGGAACCACGACGCAAAGAGCACGATGCCGATCAGCATCGCGAAGGCGTAATGGTAGAGATAGCCTGACTGCATGCGCCCGGCTCGTCCGGCAATGTCGCGAGTGGCCGCGGCGATACCATCGGGACCGACGCCGTCGATCACCGCGCCGTCGCCTGATTTCCACAAGCCGCGGCCCAGGTAAAATGACGGACGAATGAACATCATGTCGTACAGCTCGTCGAAGTACCATTTGCTGAACACGAACTGGTAGACCGGCCGAATGAGCGCCGCCAGTTTGCCCGGCCAACTTGGCCTCAGCATGTACATGAGCCAAGCGCCGGCGATGCCGATCGCGGCCATCACCGTCGGCAGTTGGGCAACCCATTTGGGGGCGTGATGGGCGTCTTCGATAACGTTGTGGAGCATCAGGATCGACGTGCCCCAAAACGCCTCCATGCCGTCGCCGACGAAAAACTCTTTCGCCAGATAACCGGAGAAAATCGCGCCCAAGGCTAGCACCAATAACGGCGCAATCATTATCGGTGGCGATTCATGTACGCCTTCGAACGTGTGATTGTCGGCGCGGGTCTTGCCGTGGAATGTGAGGAACAAGAGACGCCAGGAATAAAACGCGGTCATCAGCGCAGCGGCGATACCGGCCCAAAAGGCGTAGAGACCCATGCCGGTATGAGCGGCGAAGGCGGATTCCAAAATAATATCCTTGGACCAGAACCCGGCTAAAACCGGCACGCCGGCCAACGCCAGGCTGCCAATCCACATCAAAGTTCCAGTGACTTTCATCTTCGGGAACAGGCCGCCCATGCGGCGCATGTCCTGCTCGTCATGCATGCCGTGGATGACGCTGCCCGAGCCTAAGAACAGCAGCGCCTTGAAGAAGGCATGGGTCATAAGGTGGAAGATCGCCGCCGGATAGGCGCCGACCCCCACCGCGAAGAACATGTAGCCCAACTGGGAACAGGTCGAATAGGCGATGACCCGTTTGATGTCCCACTGGGTCAGGCCGATCGTTGCGGCAAAGAAGGCTGTAGTGCCGCCGACAAAGACGATGACGGTGAGCGCGACCGGCGCGAATTCGAACATCGGCGATAGACGCACCACCATGAAGACGCCGGCGGTCACCATGGTCGCGGCGTGGATCAAGGCGGATACCGGCGTCGGACCTTCCATGGCGTCGGGCAGCCAGGTGTGCAGTCCGATTTGCGCCGATTTACCCATCGCCCCGATGAACAGCAGCAGACAGACCGTCGTCAGCATATGAACGTCGGCGCCGAGGAAGTTGAACGATTGATCGGCGACCCCCGGGACCGCGGCAAACACCGTGTCGAAGTCGAGCGAACCGAATGCGAAGAACACGCCGAGGATGCCCAACAGGAATCCGAAATCGCCCACCCGGTTAACTACGAAGGCCTTGATCGCGGCGGCATTGGCGGTCGGTTTCTCGAACCAGAAACCGATCAGCAAATAGGAACACAGGCCCACGCCTTCCCAGCCAAAGAACATCTGCACGAAGTTATCGGCAGTCACCAGCGCCAGCATGAAGAAGGTGAACAGGCTGAGATACGCCATAAACCGCGGGATATGCGGGTCATGGGACATGTAGCCGATGGAATAGACATGCACCATCGCCGATACGACGGTCACCACGAACACCATCACCGCGGTCAGCGTGTCGAAACGTAGCGCCCAGCTAATTTCCAACGTGCCGACATCTATCCAGGTGAACAGGTGGACGGTTTCGCCCTGCCCCTCGAAGCCGACGGTATAAAGAATGACACAGGCCAAAATCGCCGAGGCCAGCATCGGTAATACCGTCACCAGTTGCGCGAAACGGTTGCCCAGCCGGCTGCCGACGAAACCGGCAATGATCGCGCCGATCAGCGGCAGAAATATGGTTGCCGTAAACACGTGGCGCTACCCCTTCATCATGTTGACGTCTTCGACGACGATGGAGCCGCGATTGCGGAAATAAACGACAAGAATTGCCAACCCAATCGCCGCTTCGGCGGCGGCGACGGTGAGTACGAACATGGCGAATATCTGTCCGACCAAATCGTTCAGATGAACCGAGAAGGCCACCAGATTGATGTTGACGGCGAGCAGCATCAGTTCAATCGACATCAAAATGATGATAACGTTCTTACGGTTTAAGAAGATGCCGAAGATGCCAAGGGTGAACAGAATGGCGGCAACGGTCAGGTAGTGGGTCAGTCCGATTTCCAACATTAGATACCGCTCCCCGTGGGCACATCTTTGACTTCAATGACGTCCTCGACCGGGCGTGATACCTGTTCGGCGATACGTTGGCGGCGCACGCTCGGCCGGGTTCGCAGTGTGAGGACGATGGCGCCGATCATGGCGATCAGCAGCACCAACCCGGCGGCTTGGAACAGATAGACATACTGGGTGTAAATCAGCCGGCCCAGGGCGTGGGTGTTGGTGAGTTCCGACGGGGCTGCGCTGGGCGCAGCGATACTTTGCGCCGCCTCCGGACTTATCACCCAACTGCCGAAGATCAGGATCAATTCGGCCGCCAGGATGATGCCGACCAGCGCTCCGATGGGCAGATATTGCAGAAAACCCTCGCGCAGTTCGGAGAAGTTGATGTCGAGCATCATGACGACGAACAGGAACAGCACCGCGACCGCGCCGACATAGACGATCACCAGGATCATGGCGATAAATTCAGCGCCGATCAGCACGAACAGCCCAGCCGAATTAAAGAAGGCGAGGATGAGGAACAGCACCGAGTGCACCGGATTGCGCGCGGAGATGACCATGACGCCGGCCGCAATCGCGGTCAGCGCGAAGAGATAGAATGCGAGGGCCTGGATAATCATGCGGGCGGCCTAGCGATACGGCGCATCGGCGGCGAGCGCGGCGGCGACTTCCGCTTCCCAGCGGTCGCCATTCTCGAGCAGCTTGTCTTTGTTGTACATCAGCTCTTCGCGGGTCTCCGTGGCGAACTCAAAGTTGGGGCCTTCGACGATGGCATCGACCGGGCACGCCTCTTGGCAGTAGCCGCAATAAATGCATTTGGTCATGTCGATGTCGTAGCGGGTCGTGCGCCGGCTGCCGTCCTCCCGCGGTTCGGCTTCGATGGTGATGGCTTGGGCTGGGCAGATCGCTTCGCAGAGCTTACAGGCGATGCAGCGCTCTTCGCCATTGGGATAGCGCCGCAGTACATGCTCGCCGCGGAACCGCGGGCTCAGCGGGCCTTTCTCGTAGGGATAATTAACGGTGACCTTGCCCTTGAAGAAATAGCGCAGGGTCAACCACATGCCGCGGACGATTTCGGTCATTAGCAGACCGCGTGCGGTGCGATCGAGAAACGCCATGCTCAGCTCCCCTTTCCTGCAACGCCGGTCATTTCGGGAACCAATCGAAGGCGACGATGGCGCCGGCGGTGACGACCACCCATAACAGCGAGAACGGTAAAAATACTTTCCAGCCCAGGCGCATTAGTTGGTCGTAACGGTAGCGCGGTAGGGTCGCCCTCACCCACAAGAAGACGAACAGCACGAACGCCACTTTCAGCGAGAACCAGATAATACCGGGTAACCAGGTGAAGGGCGCGATGTCGAAGGGCGGCAGCCAGCCGCCGAGGAACAAGATGACCGTCATCGCGCTCATCAAGATCATGTTGGCGTATTCGCCCAAGAAGAACAGCGCGAACGCCATCGCCGAATATTCGACATTGTAGCCGGATACCAGCTCGGCTTCGGCTTCCGGCAGATCGAAGGGCGCCCGGTTGGTTTCCGCCAAACCTGAGATAAAGAAGATGATGAACATCGGGAACAGCGGAATGAAGAACCAGAGGTTCTGTTGGGCCAGCACGATATCGGACAGGTTGAGGGAGCCGACGGCGAGCAGCACGGTCACAATGACAAAGCCGATGGAGACTTCGTAAGACACCATTTGCGCCGCCGAACGCAGCGCGCCAAGGAACGGATAGATCGAATTCGACGCCCAGCCGGCCATGATAATGCCGTAGACGCCGAGCGAGCTGATGGCGAAGAGATAGAGAATGCCGACATTGATGTCCGATAACACCCAGCCGTCGGCGACCGGGATCACCGCCCAGCCCACCAGGCCCAGCGTAAACGTGATCATTGGCGCCAATAGGAACACCACCCGGTTCGAGCGGGTCGGGATGATGGCTTCCTTGGCCATCAGTTTCAGGCCGTCGGCGAAGGGTTGCAGCAACCCGAACGGCCCAACCACGTTGGGTCCCATGCGCAGTTGCATGAAGCCGATGACCTTGCGTTCGGCGTATGTCAGATAGGCAACGGCGACCAGCAACGGCACGACGATGAACAGGATTTTGATCAGGATCCAGATAGTCGGCCAGGCATATATGGTCCAGAACTCAGCCATCGGTGCCGGTCCTCTCGTCGCCGCCGGCCACGAATTCGCGGCTGCATTCGGCCATGGTCTCCGACGCCCGGCTGATCGGGCAGGTCATATAATAGTTTTCCACCGGGCTTTCCAGCGGCTCGCTCGACATTGTTCCCGGCTCGCCAAAGGCCGACCAGGGCCACGGCTCGATGTCGTTGATCTTATCGAAAATCGGATTTGCCTCGACGAGACGCGCCCGCACGTCGCCCAGGGTGCTGAAACTCAAGCCGCCGCCGACCGCATCGGACAGCGCGCGGATAATGGCCCAGTCTTCGCGGGCGTCGCCCGGCGGCTGAGCGGCTTGGCGGGCGAGCTGTACCCGGCCTTCGGTGTTGACGTAGGTGCCGCTTTTCTCGGTATAGGCCGAGCCTGGCAGGATGACATCGGCGCGGTGCGCGCCGGCGTCGCCGTGATGGCCCTGATAGACGACGAATGTATCGCCCAGGCGCGCCGTATCGATCTCATCGGCGGCCAATAGGTAAACAATGTCGATGTCGCCATTGCTGGCTCCGGCGAGGATGCCTTCGACGTCGCGGCCGCCGGCATCCGGCGTGAAACCCAGATCGATACCGCCAACCCGCGCCGCGGCTGTATGCAAAACGTTGAAACCGTTCCAACCGTCTTTGACCAGACTGTAATCGTCGGCAATCTTGCGGGCCGTCGCCAGGATCGCAGCGCCGTCGGCCCGGGCCAAGGCGCCCATGCCGATGATAATCGCCGGCCGTTCGGCGTTTTTCAGGACCTCGGCGAAAGCGTTGCTGCCGTCGGCGACGGCGGACAGGGTGTCGGGGCCGGCGCCGAGATAGTCGACCGGATAAGTCAAATCCACATCGGGGCCAATTGCCGCGGCTTGCAGGCCGCCCTGCAACCAGGCTTTGCGCAGCCGTGTATTGATCAGCGGCGCTTCCCAGCGAAGGTTAGTGCCCACCAAGAGCACCGCGTCGGCGGTTTCCAGGCCGGCAATGGTCGAATTCATAACATAAGCGGCGCGGGGTTCAGTGGGGAGTTTCGCGCCGTCCTGTCGGCAGTCGATATGGGGCGATCCCAGGGCGCTCATCAGGTCTTTCAAGGCGATCATCGCCTCGGCATCGCATTGGTCGCCGGCGATGGCGGCGATACGCTCGCCCTTGGTCGCTTTGACCTTTTCGGCGATGGCGGCAAAGGCATCCTGCCAACTGGTTTCTTGCAGCTTGCCGTCGACGCGCAGATAGGGCCGGTCGAGCCGCTGTCGGGCCAAGCCATCGACGGCATAGCGGGTCTTGTCGCCGATCCACTCTTCGTTGACGTCTTCGTTTAGGCGCGGCAAGACGCGCAGCACTTCGGTCTGACGGGAATCAACGCGAATGGCGCTGCCGATAGCGTCCATCACGTCAATGGACTCTGTCTTCGCCAGTTCCCACGGACGTGAGACAAAAGCATATGGCTTGGAAGTCAGGGCGCCGACCGGACACAGATCGATGACGTTGGCGCTGAGTTCGGAATCGAGCGACTTTTCCAGATAGGTGGTGATTTCGGCGTGCTCGCCCCGGCCCAACATGCCGAGCTCTGGCACCCCGGCGATCTCAGTGGCGAAGCGCACGCACCGGGTGCAATGGATGCAGCGGGTCATGATGGTTTTGACCAACGGTCCCATATGCTTGTCTTTGACAGCCCGCTTATTCTCTTCGAAGCGCGAATGGTCGTGGCCATAGGCCATCGCCTGGTCCTGCAGATCACATTCGCCGCCTTGATCGCAGATCGGGCAATCGAGCGGATGGTTGATCAGCAGGAACTCCATGACGCCATTACGCGCCTTTCGCACCATCTCGGAATCGGTCTTGATTTCCATACCCTCGCCGACTGGCAACGCACAGGACGCGGCGGGTTTTGGCGGCCCGGGAGAGACTTCGACCAGACACATGCGGCAGTTGCCGGCGATCGACAGACGCTCGTGGTAACAGAAGCGCGGAATTTCCTTGCCGGCCATCTCGCAGGCCTGCAGCACGGTAATGCCGCCAGGGACTTCGATCTCGGTGCCGTCGATCGTTACTTTCGGCATGACAACCGCTCCCCCTACCCTACTCGGCCGCCGCGGCGGCCGCCGGCGCCGGTTCGCCGGCGGCGGTTTTGCGCGCGATGATGCGGCGTTCTAGTTCGGGCCTGAAATGACGGATCAGCCCCTGCACTGGCCAAACGCCGCCATCGGCCAGGGCGCAAATTGTGTGCCCCTCGATCTGCTTGGTGAGCTCCCACAACATATCGATTTCATCGATTTCGGCATCGCCGGTGACCAGGCGCTGCATCACCCGATAGACCCACCCCATGCCTTCGCGGCACGGCGTACATTGTCCGCAGCTTTCGTGGCGATAAAAGTGACTGAGCCGGGCGATGGCTTCGACGATATCGGTCGACTTGTCCATGACGATCACCGCGGCGGTGCCCAACCCGGTGCTTTGTTCGCGCAGGGAATCGAAATCCATCAAAATGTCGTCGCAGATATTTTTCGACAGACATGGGGTCGACGATCCACCCGGGATCACAGCTTGCAGATTGTCCCAGCCGCCGCGCACGCCACCGGCATGCTTGTCGATGAGTTCCTTGAGCGGAATGCTCATTTCCTCTTCGACGTTGCACGGATTGTTCACATGGCCGGAGATGGAAAAAATCTTGGTGCCGGTGTTATTCTCGCGCCCGAAACTGGAGAACCAGGAGGCGCCGCGCCGCAAGATAGTCGGTGCGACGGCAATGGTTTCGACATTGTTGACCGTGGTCGGGCAGCCATAGAGGCCGCAGGCGGCCGGGAACGGCGGCTTCAGGCGCGGTTGGCCCTTCTTGCCTTCCAGGCTTTCGAGTAGCGCGGTTTCCTCGCCGCAAATGTAAGCGCCGGCGCCGCGATGCAAATAGACATCGAAGGGCCAACCTGAGCCGCAGGCGTCTTTGCCGATCAAACCGGCTTCGTAGGCTTCCTCGATAGCCAGGCTGAGATTAGAGGCCTCGCTGAAGAACTCGCCGCGAATATAGATGTAAGCGGCGTTAGCCCCCATGGCGAAACCGGCGACGAGGCAACCTTCGACCAACGTATGGGGGTCGTAGCGCAGTATCTCGCGATCTTTACAGGTGCCCGGTTCGGACTCGTCGGCGTTGACGACTAGATAGTGAGGCCGGCCATCGCGCCGATCTTCCGGCGGCATGAAGGACCATTTGACGCCGGTCGGGAACCCGGCGCCGCCACGACCGCGCAGGCCCGACTCCTTAATCTCTTCGACCAGCTTATCGCGGCCGCGTTCGAGCAGTGCCTTGGTATTGTCCCAAATGCCCCGGCGGCGCGCACCGTCAAGGCGCCAATCGTCTTGGCCGTAGAGATTTTGGAAGATGCGATCTTGGTCGGCCAGCATCAGTCGGCTCCCATGCCTGTGAGGCTGGTAAGGCCATCGGTCGGCGCCGAGCCGGAGCGGCCGGCCTGCGATCCTGACTCCGGCGTCTCACCGCGTTTGAAGGCCTCTAGAACTTTACGGAAATTCTCGGCCGTCAAATCTTCGTAATATTCGTCGTTGATCTGCACCATAGGGGCGTTACAGCACGCGCCCAGACATTCGACCTCGACCACGGTAAAGACGCCGTCATCGCTGGTCTGTCCCAGGGCGCAGCCGGTGACCTCTTTGGCCACGTCGCGCAGATCATCGGATCCGCGCAACCAGCACGGCGTCGTCCGGCAGAGCTGAATGAAGTTCTTGCCGACCGGCTCTAAATTAAACATGGAATAGAAAGAGGCCACTTCGAGCACGCGAATTTTCGCCATGCCCAGACATTCAGCGACATGTTCCAGCGCCGCCGTGGGCAGCCAGCCGCCGCATTCGCGCTGCGCCAAATCGAGTAGCGGGATCACCGCGCTTTGCTGACGGCCGTCGGGATAGCGGGCGATGATTTCATCGCACCGGGTCCGGCCGGCATCGGAAAATTTGAAACTATCGATATCGCTCACCGGTCGACCTCGCCAAAAACAACATCGAGACTGCCGATGACCGCGGGCACGTCGGCCAGCATGTGTCCTCGGGTCAAGAAATCCATCGCCTGCATGAAGGCAAAACCCGGTGCGCGTATTTTGCAGCGATAGGGTTTGTTGGTGCCGTCGGAAACCAGATAGACGCCGAACTCGCCTTTCGGCGCCTCGACCGCGGTGTAGGTCTCGCCGGCCGGCACGTGATACCCCTCGGTATAGAGTTTGAAATGATGGATCAGCGCTTCCATCGAATGCTTCATCTCACCGCGCCGCGGCGGCGTGATCTTGTGGTCGTCGGAAATGACCGGGCCCTCAGGCATATCGTCGAGGCACTGGCGCATGATGCGCAGGCTCTCGCGCATCTCGGCGACGCGCACCAGATAACGCGCGTAGCAATCGCCGGTTTTGCCGACAGGCACATCGAAATCGACCCGGTCGTACACGTCGTAAGGTTGTGATTTGCGTAAATCCCAGGCCAGCCCCGAAGCGCGCAGCACCGGGCCGCTCATGCCCCAATCTTGCGCCTCGTCCGCGGTTATCACGCCGATATCGACAGTGCGCTGGCGGAAGATTCTATTGCCGGTCAGCAATTCCTCCATATCGTCGATAAACTTAGGATAGGTATCGCAGAACTCGTAAATGTCATCGACGATGTCTGCCGGCAGGTCCTGATGGACGCCGCCGGGCCGGAAATATGCCGCGTGCAGCCGAGCGCCGGAAACACGCTCGTAGAACTCCATCAGCCGTTCCCGCTCCTCGAACCCCCACAGCAGCGGTGTCATCGCCCCCACATCCAGCGCGTAGGTAGTCAGGTTCATAATATGGTTGAGGATACGGGTGATCTCGGAAAACAAGACGCGGATATATTGTCCCCGTTCGGGCACTTCCAGGCCGAGCAATTTTTCGGTGGCCAGAGCAAAGGCATGCTCCTGGCACATTGGCGAGACGTAATCGAGACGGTCGAAATAAGGGATCGCCTGCATGTAGGTTTTGTACTCGATGAGCTTTTCGGTGCCCCGATGAAGCAGGCCGATATGAGGGTCGGCGCGCTCAACGATTTCGCCGTCCATTTCGAGAACCAGGCGTAGGACACCGTGCGCAGCGGGATGCTGCGGCCCGAAATTCATCGTCAGGTTCTTGATCGCAACTTCGCTCATGACGCGGTCTCATCGGTGGCGTCATCGCCATCTTCGGCTTTCTCGTCGCCGGGCAGCACCTTATCCATGCCTTCCCAGGGGCTGAGGAAGTCGAACGTGCGAAAATCCTGGGTCAGTTGGACCGGGTCATAGACGACGCGCTTTTCGCCTTCATCATAGCGAACCTCGACACGGCCGGTTAGCGGGAAGTCTTTGCGCAGCGGATGGCCTTCGAACCCATAGTCGGTGAGAATGCGTCGCAAGTCGGGATGGCCGGAGAACATAATGCCGTAGAGATCCCAGGTTTCGCGTTCGAACCAGCCGGCCGAGCTATGAACCGAGGTGGCGGTCGGCACCGCGATATCCTCATCGACCATGACCTTGACGCGAATGCGCTGATTCTGCGTCAGCGACAGCAGGTTATAGACCACATCGAAGCGCGGCTCGCGTTGCGGATAGTCGGTGCCGCAAACGTCGACCAGGGTCTTGAACTGGCAGTTGCTGTCGTTGCGTAGGAAGGTGAGCACATCGGTGATGGCGGCCGGACGGGCCACCACGATCAGTTCGCCGCAGACGCCTTCGGTGCGAATTACATCGTTGGGAATTGCTGCCGCAATATAATCGCCGAGGTCCTGGAGGGCCTGATCCATCGTATCGTCCGCTTAGTTCCGGTCAGGTCCGCTAGCGTGCGATCGTGCTGGTGCGGCGTATTTTTTTCTGCAATTGCAGAATGCCGTAGAGCAACGCTTCCGCCGTCGGCGGACAGCCCGGCACATAAATGTCGACCGGCACGATGCGGTCGCAGCCGCGCACAACCGAATAGGAGTAGTGATAGTAGCCGCCGCCATTGGCGCACGAGCCCATGGAAATAACCCAGCGCGGCTCGGCCATCTGGTCGTAGACCTTGCGCAAGGCCGGCGCCATTTTGTTGGTCAAAGTGCCGGCAACGATCATGACATCGGATTGACGCGGGCTGGGCCGAAAGACGACGCCGAAGCGGTCGAGGTCATAGCGCGATGCTGCGGTATGCATCATCTCGACCGCACAGCAGGCCAGACCGAAGGTCATCGGCCACATGGAACCGCTGCGCGCCCAGTTGACCATCTTGTCCATCTGCGCAACGACGAAACCCTTATCGGTCAATTCGTCGGTCACCGCTTTCAACGCCGCGTCTTGGTCGGGGCCGGTTTCGAATACCGGCAGCGCGTTCGTCTGCGGGTCAGGCACTACTCCCATTCGAGGGCTCCTTTACGCCACTCATAGACAAAGCCAACTGTCAGGATGCCGAGGAACACCACCATCGACCAAAATCCGAAGACGCCGATATCGCCGAGCGATATCGCCCAGGGGAAAAGGAAGGCAACTTCAAGATCAAAGATGATGAACAGGATGGCCACGAGATAGAAGCGCACGTCGAATTTCATACGCGCGTCATCGAAAGGTTCAAACCCGCATTCGTACGACGAGTTCTTTTCGACGTCGGGATTGTTCGGCCCCACAATGAACGATGCCGTGACCATCACCGCGGAAAGCCCGATGGCCAAACCGAGGAAAATTAGGATCGGCAGATATTCGAGCAGCAATTGATTCATGTCTGGCGCCCGCCAATGTCGGTTTGCGTTGCACGTGCCCGCAGCCCTTGAAAATCGAGCCTACCAGCGCCTGCGGCGCAGCCATACACGACGTTTGTGTGCCATGCAAGCTAGCCTGGATACCTACAAACAACGGCGCTCCGAGTCCCGCAAAACCGAGACCGAAGGCAGGCTAAAACTAATGTAGGTCGAAGCGGTAAATCTGCTCATCACTTCGCCTTGAGGCGACGCGGAGAGGGAAAGCCTCGAGCCAATGTTGGTCCGTTATGGGATACGGATTTGCGGCTATGAGGCGTGGCGGGAGTGACGGGACTCGAACCCGCGGCCTCCGGCGTGACAGGCCGGCGCTCTAACCAACTGAGCTACACCCCCACAGAAGTTCGCGCTAAGTACTGCCGGTACTAGCGGGTGTCAAGGTTATGACACTGATCTATTGAAGATGACTTAAATATCTTGGAACTCAAGGCCGGTCAGACGATCCAAGCCAAAGCCGATTTCGCGAGTCACGAAACCAATTCTGTCACTGATGCTGTCGGTTGAGGCGACGGAAGTCTTATCCTGCCAGGCGTTCAATTTCACCGTGATCGCACACAATATGGCGCCGATCTTTTCCTGATGATCGGTTATGAGCTGAGTCATCCCACGGTATCGCTCAGCCGAAATGTTCTCCCACATATCTTCGGTGCGCAACCGGAACAATTCGATAGTGTTGGCCACCCCCCGATGCAGTTTGTCAATTTCGCTGGCGATTTGCGCAATATCATTTGCCGCCGCCCCTTGATTAACCAGCTGTGGGCTGTTCGCAAGCTGCTGTAGATCTTCAATAAATGTGGCGAGATCTTCCGCCGTATCGTCATGGCATTTTTGATAGAACGACAAGGATAAAAAAACGTCCGCATAGGCTTCCAGAAATTTCGGAATATCCATCAATTTGATTTCCAGCGAGTTCGCCAGGTTTCTCAAATTCTTTCGAGCATCGTCGGCATTGGGATCGGTAAACAGCTTGAGGACGTCACGAAAGGATCCGGTCTCTACATTGGCGTCGCCGTAAATTTTCAAAATGAGAGGGTGGGTAAAGACATACATATGATCCGCTAGATCTTGGGTCATTTCGTTGGAGAGCCGAAGGCTCTCGATGTTGTCGACCTCAATGTTCAATTTTCTCAGGCTGACCCGCAGACTGTAGACGTCGTAGCTAAACAGCGTCGCGAGCTTTTTGACGACGACGAGGTCCCTGGCGCGGTCTCCGGAAAAGTCGAAGACTTTTTCCAGCTCGTCGGGGTTCACCTGACCGCTGCCGATCTCCCCCTCGCTGTAGAGTTCGATCACCCCTTGCATTCTGGTGTTCTTGATTAACCGCGTTTTCTGCAAGGCTTTTACCTGCAATGGAATCATAGCCAGCGGCAAAACGTGCAGGCTGTCGTTATCGGCGGTTGCAATTGAACTTATCACCCGGCATATCCTCCCGCAGGCAAACATACGGTAGTACCGAAGAAGATTTTCTCTACCAACAATGGAAACCGGCATTGATTCGAGCAAGCGGGAATCATGTGCCGCGGGCAATCGCCTGGTACGCCACAGCGTTCGTCTATGAGGGGTAAATTTTCGGAGAAATGGTGGGCGATGACGGGCTCGAACCGCCGACCCCCTCGGTGTCGGCGAGGAAGGTGGCGCGAGGTGCATCGTGGACGCTTAGTCTTGAATGCGCCGAGTGGTTTGCCCGGAGGTGGGGGGCAACAGATTCGGTAGTGCTCTCTGCCGAAGTGCCGCTCGTAAGCATGATATTCTACACCAACGACCGCGACGAGCAGGAAGTTATACCCGACACTCTACCACCGTTTGGCCCTGGCAGACTTCGACCATGGAACCTGCCCGCTTATCCGACTGCCCTCACGGCCTGTACTGCTGGTGCAACAAATGCAGCCACAACGCCGTGGTACCAATCAGCGCCCTCACCCGACGGCTGGGCGAGCGGCACCTCGTACCGGTTACTGAATCGCATATGTTGTGTTCAGCTTGTGGAGCTAGAGATATAGCGATCCGTCCGAACTGGCCAAGCTATGGCGTTGTGGCGCATCATCGCTATTAGTGTGGATCAGCGAGAAAAATAGGAGGCCATCTAGGTTTGTCTCGGGTAGGAATCAAACAACGATATTTAGTGTGTTTCTTCGGAGCGATAGTCACCGCTGTGGCTGTGTGGTTCTTTGCTTTCCACGAGTGCAGGACAAAAGAACGGAGCTATTGGGTTCCGGATGTTAGCAATGTCCCGGAATCGTTTTCGCTACTAACTGAAAACGAATTGCTTCAAGTCCTTACTGCAATAATGGATGAATCCCCGGACGTTTGCGACAGAGTGGTGAGTTATAATTATTGGGGCAAATTCCCCGACGAAGACAAGTCGTACTATGTAAGCGCCACGTGCGAGGAAGGTCATTCGTTTATGGTGGGATTTGATACTCAGGGCGAACCGGTTGGTGTTTTGCCGTGTCATTTTGCGCGAACCTTGGGTCAGGCGTGTCCCTAAAAACAGCAATCAAAATGACCAGCGAAAGAGATATTTACTGATCGGCCAAGCTTTATATCGATCTTCACGGCGACCAGGCGGCGCTGCAGGCGGCAATGCAGTCCGACGCCCTACTCGACGCTGGCGACACTGATGGTGCGGCCGTGTGGCGGAAGATACTTAAGGCGATTGAGGTTTTGCAGGCGACGGAGCCAGATGGGGCGGTGCATTAGCTGATATGGCCAAAAATAGTAAAACTATCCCTTCAGCATCCCCTGGAAAGAAAAACCGCCACCGTTTCAATTAACAATGGCGGCTAAGTCCTTGAAAATATGGTGGGCGATGACGGGCTCGAACCGCCGACCCCCTCGGTGTAAACGAGGTGCTCTTCCAGCTGAGCTAATCGCCCTGTGGCGGATTTCTATCTGCGCGTCGCCATCGGCGCAACCCGACCTTTAGTGGGGATCGGTTTAAATTGGCTGGACAACAAAACAGGCCGGCTGCGATTTAACGCAACCGGCCTGATTTGAACTGCCGAAATTGGTCGTCAGTTGACGGCTTCTTTCAACGCCTTGCCGGCCTTAAATTTAGGCTGCATGGACGCCTTGATTTGTATGGTTTCGCCGGTCCGCGGATTGCGGCCGGTTGTCGCCTTGCGATGCGAGACGGAGAAGGTGCCGAAACCTACGAGGCGAACCTCGTTACCGCCCTGTAAGGAGCTGGTAATGTTGTCGAACACGCTATCTACGGCCTTGGTTGCATCGGCTTTCGAGATGCCAGCCGAATCTGAAACGGCAGAGACAAGATCATTTTTGTTCACTTTAGGACCCCCTTTGGGATGGTTCGCTCAATGTCTGGAGCGCGAAGCCCGAATCCAAACAGGGAGAACTCTAAAGGGCGGTTTTGAATCAGGTCAAATAAAAAACCCCGGAAAACCGGGGTTTTTAGCGGTATTCCCGAGTCGAATCGGAAAAAAACCGAAGATTTTCAATTTTCGTTAGTGTCGAACCACGCCAGAAGCGTCGGAATCGTCGTCTGACGCCGAAACAGCCTGCGAGTCGTTTTCCGATTCGTTCCACTCGATCGGCACCAAAGGCTTGGTCAGCGCGTGTTGCAAAACCTCGTCCACGGTCGACGCAATGATGATCTCGAGACCCTTTTTGACGTTGTCGGGAATGTCGACAAGGTCCTTCTCATTGTCCCGGGGAATGATCACGGTTTTCACGCCGCCGCGCAGCGCGGCCAGCATTTTCTCTTTCAGGCCACCGATCGGCAGAACCCGTCCGCGCAAGGATATCTCGCCGGTCATGGCGACGTCTTTGCGCACCGGAATGCCGGTTAACACGGAAACCATGGTGGTGATCATGGCGACGCCCGCCGACGGGCCGTCCTTGGGCACCGCGCCCTCGGGCACGTGGACATGGATGTCGCGTTTTTCGAACAGCGGCGGCTCGATACCGAACTCGACCGCGCGCGAACGCACATAGGCGTTGGCCGCTTGGATGGACTCCTGCATGACGTCGCCGAGCTTGCCGGTGATGGTCATCTTGCCTTTACCGGGCACCAAGATGGCCTCTACCGTCAGCAACTCGCCGCCGACTTCGGTCCAGGCCAGGCCAGTGACGATGCCGACCAAATCTTCCTCTTCAGTCTCGCCGAAACGAAACTTCTGCACGCCAGCATATTTATCCAGGTTGCGGACCGTGACCTTGACGGACTCCACATCGGCCTCAACGGCGATTTCCTTGACCGCCTTACGCGCCAGATTGGCGATCTCGCGCTCGAGGTTCCGAACGCCGGCTTCGCGGGTGTAGTAGCGAATGACGTCGCGTAGGGCAGAGTCGGAGATCGACCACTCTTCCTCTTTGAGACCGTTCTCGGCGAGCTGCTTTTTCAGCAGATACCGTTTAGCGATTTCGACCTTTTCGTCCTCGGTGTAACCCGGCAGGCGAATGATCTCCATGCGGTCGAGCAAGGGTTGGGGCATGCGCATGCTGTTGGCTGTGCAGACGAACATAACGTCGGACAGGTCGTAGTCCACTTCCAAATAGTGGTCTTGGAAGGTGTGGTTCTGCTCCGGGTCGAGCACTTCCAACAGCGCCGAAGACGGATCGCCACGCCAGTCGGCGCCGAGTTTATCGATCTCGTCGAGCAGGAAGAGCGGGTTCGACGACTTGGCCTTCTTCATGCCCTGGATAACCTTGCCGGGCATCGAGCCTATATAGGTGCGCCGGTGGCCGCGAATTTCGGCCTCGTCGCGCACACCGCCCAAGGACATGCGAACAAAGTTGCGTCCGGTCGCCCGTGCCACGGATTTACCCAGCGATGTTTTGCCGACCCCGGGAGGGCCAACCAGGCAAAGGATCGGTCCTTTGATCTTCGACATACGCTGCTGGACCGCGAGGTATTCGAGGATACGCTCTTTGACCTTTTCGAGACCGTAATGGTCTTCGTTCAGGATCACTTCAGCGGCGGTGATGTCTTTACGAACCCGCGAGCGTTTTTTCCAGGGAATGTTCAACATCCAGTCGAGATAGTTGCGCACCACCGTGGCTTCCGCCGACATCGGGCTCATATTGCGCAGCTTCTTGAGTTCTTGGGTCGCTTTTTCCTTAGCGTCCTTATTGAACTTGGTCTTCGCAATGCGCTCTTCGAGTTCCTGGATTTCGTCGCGGCCGTCTTCGGTCTCGCCGAGTTCCTTCTGGATCGCCTTGAGCTGTTCGTTCAGATAGTACTCGCGCTGGGTCTTTTCCATCTGCCGTTTGACGCGGCCGCGGATGCGCTTTTCAACCTGAAGAACGCCGATCTCGCCTTCCATGAAGCCGTGGATTTTCTCCAACCGCGCCTGGATGGTTTCGCCTTCGAGCAGTTCCTGCTTCTCGGGAATTTTCAGCGCCAGGTGCGAGGCGATGGTATCGGCCAGCTTGCCCGGCTCATCGATCTGGTTGATCGACACCAGCACTTCCGGCGGCACCTTTCGGTTGAGCTTGATGTACTGCTCGAACTGGGCAACCACCGAGCGGCTTAGCGCGGACAGTTCTTTTTCGTCGGCGTCCGGCTCGGCCATGACATCGGCATAAGCCTGGAAGAATTCCTCATTGTCGGTGAATTCGGTGATCTGCGCCCGTTCGCTGCCCTCGACCAGGACCTTAACCGTTCCGTCGGGCAGTTTCAGGAGTTGCAAAATCGTGCCAATGGTGCCGACATGATATAAGTCCGTGGGCGCCGGATCGTCCTGGGCCGCGGTCTTCTGGGTCACCAGCAGAATTTGCTTATCGTCTTTCATGACATCTTCAAGCGCGCGCACGGATTTATCGCGGCCCACGAAAAGCGGCACGATCATGTGCGGGAAGACGACGATATCGCGCAGCGGCAAGACCGGGAAAAGAGCGCCTTTGGGGTGTTCAGCCATGCTAATTCCTAAAAACAGGGAGACCGTGGTTGAAGCTAACCACGAATTGATGAACCGAGGTTTACCGTCGACACCATACAATCAGACGTCGACTCGAAGCAGCAAACCCCGCCCGACCCAATATTTGGTCTACAACAGCCCGGCAATCAAGTCTGACAGACAAGATTGACACACAATTTGTTGGGGGTGATTAGGCGCTGGTCCCTAAATCTTCGCGTTTGTCGACGTAAATATGCAGCGGCGCAGCGTTGCCTTCGACGACTTCGGCGTTGATAACCACCTCTTCGACGCCGCCCATTTCGGGCAGGTCGTACATGGTGTCGAGGAGAATAGCCTCGAGGATCGACCGCAGCCCGCGGGCCCCGGTCTTTCGCGCGATCGCCTTCTTCGCAACGGATTTCAGCGCATCTTCGGCGAAGGTCAGCTCGATCCCTTCCATATCGAAGAGGCGCTGATATTGTTTGACCAGGGCGTTCTTCGGGGTGGTCAGAATTTCGACCAAGGAGACTTCGTCGAGATCTTCCAGCGTGGCGATCACCGGCAAGCGGCCAACGAATTCCGGGATCAGACCGAATTTCAGCAGATCTTCCGGTTCCACATTGCTGAGAATCTCGCCGGTCCGCCGGTCATCGGCACTGCGCACGTCGGCGCCGAACCCGATCGAGGTATCCTTACCCCGGCCGGAGATGATCTTTTCCAACCCGGCAAACGCGCCGCCGACGATGAACAAGATGTTCGTCGTATCGACTTGCAGAAATTCCTGCTGAGGATGTTTGCGGCCGCCCTGCGGCGGTACCGAGGCAACCGTGCCTTCCATGATCTTGAGCAGCGCCTGCTGCACGCCCTCGCCTGATACATCGCGGGTGATCGAGGGGTTGTCCGACTTGCGGCTGATCTTGTCGACCTCGTCGATATAGACAATGCCGCGCTGCGCGCGCTCGACATTATAGTCGGCCGATTGCAGCAGCTTGAGAATGATGTTCTCGACGTCTTCGCCGACATAACCGGCTTCGGTCAGCGTCGTCGCGTCCGCCATGGTGAACGGCACATCGAGAATGCGCGCCAAGGTTTGAGCAAGAAGCGTCTTGCCACAACCGGTCGGGCCGATAAGCAGAATGTTGGACTTGGCGATCTCGACGTCGTTGCCCTTTGGGGCCGCGTTGAGCCGCTTGTAGTGATTGTGAACGGCGACTGACAGAACCCGTTTCGCCTGCCCTTGGCCGATCACATAATCATCGAGGACCTGGCAAATTTCTTTTGGCGTCGGCACGCCATCGCGTGATTTAACCAGCGTCGATTTGTGTTCTTCACGGATGATATCCATGCACAATTCGACGCATTCATCGCAGATGAATACGGTCGGGCCGGCGATAAGCTTCCGGACCTCATGCTGGCTCTTACCGCAGAACGAGCAATAGAGCGTATTTTTCGAATCACTACCGCCAGACTTACTCATAAACGAACCCCGTGTTTGGGCTTCCAACGCCAGGGTCGATCATACTGCAACGTAGATCGACTCGCGTCTCGAACGAATTCAACACTAGCTAGCATCCTGCAATCAATAATTAGTTAAGTGCTGGATTGCTGCAGTCCACCTGCTGTTAACTGTCTTTGCCGCCGTCACCGCCCTCATCGTCGCCTTCGAGGATCGCGGGACGCTCATTAACCACTTCATCGATAAGGCCGAAATCCTTAGCTTCTTCAGCAGTATAGAAGCGATCGCGCTCGAGAGCATCAGCAATATCTTCGACTTTTTGCCCCGAATGAGTTGAATAAATTTCGTTCAATCTTTCGCGGACTTGCAAGATTTCCTTGGCGTGGATCTCGATATCGGTCGCCTGCCCCTGAAAACCGCCGGATGGCTGATGGACCATAATACGCGAATTGGGCAGCGAAAACCGCTTGCCCGCCGCCCCGCCACACAGCAGCAACGAGCCCATCGACGCGGCCTGGCCGATACACAAGGTGGTCACCTCGGGACGGATATATTGCATGGTGTCGTAGATCGAGAGGCCGGCCGTTACCACGCCGCCGGGCGAGTTAATATAGAACGAGATGTCTTTGTTCGGGTTTTCCGCCTCGAGAAACAATAGCTGCGCGCAGATTAAGCTGGCGACCTCGTCGAAGACCGGACCGGTCAGAAAAATGATCCGCTCTTTCAGCAGGCGCGAATAGATGTCATAGGCCCGTTCGCCGCGGTTGGTCTGCTCGACCACCATGGGAACCAAGGCATTCATTGTCGGTTCGCCGGCGCTCGACGTGGGTCCATAGTTGATCGGCATGAGTGCTATTGTCCTGGGTTTTTCATGAAGTTATCGCCGTTAAATAAGCAACCGGCGATTCTGCGCAAGTGGGCAATTGCAAGTAGTGATACCTACAAGCGCCTAACAAGCGCCTAATTATTCCGCAGATTTAGCTTTCGGGGTCGCGGCCTTCTTGGGTTTTGCGGCCGCTGCCTTTGGCTTGGCCGCGGGCTTTTTGGCCGCTGCCTTAGGGCTAGCCTTCTTCGCAGCCGCGGCTTTTTTCTTCGGCGCCGCCTTCTTCGGCTTATCGGCGGCGGCCTCCTTACTCTTTTCCGTATTGGCCTCGGCTTCGGCCTCGGTCTCGGCGCGCAGCTCGGCCGGCGTGATTTCGCGCTCGGTTACTTTCGCCATTTCGAAGATGAAGTTAACGACCTTGTCTTCGAAGATCGGCGCTTGCAGGGAGGCCTGGGCCTCTGTGTTGCTGCGGTAGAAATCCACGACCTGCTGTTCCTGGCCAGGCATTTGGCGGGCCTGTTGCATGATTGCTTGGTTGACCTCTTCCTGGGTCACCGAGAGTTGGTTGCTTTCGCCGACATGAGACAGAAGCAGACCCAAGCGTACCCGGCGCGCGGCGATGTCGCGATACTGCTCGCGCAGTTCTTCTTCGCTTTTACCATGATCCTCGGGGTCCATCGCGTCTTTTTCACGCGCGTCTTCGACCTGTTTCCAAATCTGATCGAATTCGGCGTCGAGCATGCGCGGCGGCACATCGAAATCATACTGGTCGGACAGTTTATCGAGGAGCTGACGCTTGGCCTTCTCGCCGGTGAACTGGGCATATTCGCCGTTGAGCTGCTCGCGGATCGCGTCTTTCAGCGAGTCTAGCGATTCCAGGCCCAGCGTCGCGGCAAACTCGTCATTCATCTCCGCCGCGATCGGTTCGCGGAGTTCCTTGACCTCGCAGTTAAACACCGCATCCTTGCCGGCGAGGTCGGCGCTGCCGTAATCGTCCGGGAAAGTGACGCTGACGTCGAGGGATTGGCCGGCCTTGGCGCCAACCAACTGGTCTTCGAAACCGGGGATGAACTGGTCCGCGCCAAGCTCAAGCTGGACGTCGTTGCCGGTGCCGCCATCGAACGCCACGTCGTCGATCTTGCCGACAAAGTCGATGACGACGATATCGCCCTTCTTCGCCGCCCGCGCGCTCTCCACGGCCTGGCTCTGCTTGTTTTGCTCGGCCAAGCGTTCCAGCGTTTCGTCGACTTCCGTATCGGTCGCCGTGACTTTATCCCGCTCCAACTCGACGTTCGAGAAATCCACATCGCCGATATCGGGCAGTAGCTCGACCGAGACGTCATATTCCAGATCGTTGCCCTCCTCGTAGGAGGTTACTTCGACTTGCGGCTGGCTGGCCGGACGCAGGCCGCGCTCGGCAAGCAGTTCCTGCGTACTGTTCCGCAAGGTCTCGTCGAGAACCTCACCACGCACCGCCTGACCGTAACGTTGCTTTAGAACCGAGACCGGCGCCTTGCCCGGCCGAAATCCAGGGATACTGGCTTCGGCGCCCACTTCGCTCAGACGACTGTCGATACGCGCCTCGATGTCCTCGGCGGCGATCGTTACCTTGAAGTCTTTGAGCAAACTGTCTGAATTCGTCTCGACCACTTGCATTTTCGTTACTCTAATCTCGTTGCGCTGGATTTACTCTAATGCCCGCTTCAGACGCGTTAAGTGCCGGATTGGTGCGGGCGAAGGGACTCGAACCCCCACGACTTTTCAGTCACCAGGACCTAAACCTGGCGCGTCTACCAGTTCCGCCACGCCCGCCCAAAACGATATAGGCTCCGCCGACTTTGGCAATTCACATTGCCGGCCCCGAACCCGGTGGCCGACCGCGGACTTCCTATACTATCCCATCGCGTGAGTAAATGTTTGGCAGGCCCGGTCTTAGAGCGCCCTGGCGGTGGTTGCTTGGAGCCAATGTTTCGGTTTGCGGTGAGGCTGCAATATATCTAATGAGTAAAATTAGAAAACGTGTATAAACCTCGAAAAAATCTAGCTATTTATAATATCACCTAGGATCCTGGGCAGTTGATCTGCGAGGTCTTCGGCGATCAGTCCCGGGCCGAACGCGGAACCGCAAGCGCCATGGAACCAGGCACCGGCGCAAGCGGCCTCGAAAGCCGGCAGCCCCTGCGCCATCAGTCCGACAATAAATCCAGCCAACACATCGCCGGAACCCGCTGTCGCCAGATACGGCGTGGCATTGGTATTTATCACCGCCTGGCCATCGGGCGCCGCGATGACGGTGTCCGCCCCTTTGAGCAAGACCACCGCACCGGCTTGTGCCGCCGCGGCGATGGCCATCTCGATCTTGCCGTTGCCACCGCCGGCCCTCGGGACTGCCGGGAATAGCCGCGAGAACTCTCCCTCGTGCGGTGTGAGGACGCTGGCTGGGACATCCGCGAGCGCGGTGAAAAGTGTCTCAGGTTGGTCGGCAAAGACTGTCAGAGCGTCGGCGTCCAGCACACAAGCTTGCATCGCCAGGGCCCGTAATACCCGGTTTGCGGTTTCGCCTTTAGCACCGCCGTCAATGCCGTTGCCCGGGCCGATCAGCGCCGCCGTCACCCGTGGCTCGGCCAACAGTGCGCTAAAAGCGTCGCCGTCGGCGATGTCACGGACCATGATGGCCGGCGGACCCGCCCGATATATATTTGCCGCCGCAGGCGGTGCGGCGATGCTGACCAACCCTGCGCCCATCCGCAATGCCGCGTAGCTGGCCAATCGCGCCGCGCCGGTCAGCACCGCGCCGCCGGCAACCACCGCATGGCCGCGATCGTATTTATGACTTTGGAGTTGCGGCCGGGGCAGCGCGTCGCGCCACAGGCCGGGAAGGTTTTCCGATAGCTGCGGTGAAATGCTCTTCAACACCGTATCGCGGATGCCGATGTCGGCGAGCCGCAGTGCGCCGCAGAGGCCGCGGCCGGGATAGAGTAAGTGCCCCGGTTTACGTCGGAAGAAGGTGACCGTCACGTCAGCCTGCGCGGCGGCGCCGAGCACCTGGCCGGTGTCACCATGGACTCCGCTGGGCACGTCGACCGCGACAATTGGCAAGTCCGACTGCGCTAGCGCCTCGATTGTTTCTTGCGCGACGCCCTCGAGCGGGCGGCCAAGTCCGGCGCCGAACAGGGCGTCAACCACCACCTCTGCACCGTCCAGCAAGGTCGGGGCGAGCGGCAACACGTCTCCCGTCCAGCACGCAGCATTGCTGGCGGCGTCGCCGGCCAGCTTATCGAGGGGGCCAAGGAGCGCGAGGCGAACTCGCCGACCGGCAGCGGCCAAGAGCCGCGCCGCGACGAAGCCGTCGCCGCCATTATTGCCGGGGCCGCACAACACCAGAACCTCGCCCTGCGGCCAGCCGGTCTGAACGGCCTCGGCAATTGCCGCGCCGGCCACCTCCATGAGTTCCAGCCCGCTCACGCCGCCGGCGATCGTCGCGGCATCGGCCTGGTACATTTCCGAGACGCGCAGAAGTTCAGGGGAGTTGTCGATCCATCGGGTAGGCAAAATCGTCGCCTTTATTCCAAAACAGCGTTGGCGTTGGGGTAGTTTAGCGCAAACTGCCGCTCGCTGTCGTACCGCCGCTTGATAAGCCGGAACATTGGGTGTTTATTCCAACATCGTTCTGCCCGCCGGCGCATGACACGCCCAAACAAGGATTTATACCCATGACCAAAACGCCTCTCGAAGAGATGGGTGAGCCCCTCTACTACATCGCCGACAACGCTGAGCAAGCCGGATTTCCCGTGCCGCCGAACCCGCACGGACAATCCTTGCGCACCTGGGTGCGCTCGCTCGGCGGCATGCAAAAGGAAGCCCTGGTGGTCTCCGCGGCGACCGGCACGGCGTGGCGTTTCGCCTGCGATGAGGGCGAGCATCTAGGCGGCCATAACAAGGCGCCCAACCCCCTCACCTATCTGAGCGCCGGCATGATTTCGTCCTACATGAACGAGATTACCGCGTTGGCGGATCAACGGCAGATCGAGCTGCGCGGCCTCGAGCTCATCCTCGAAAATTTCTATTACCGGGAAGGCGATTTCCGCAAAGGCACGATGACCAGTGGCGCCATGCCGCCGGATCTCAACGTGACCTGCGAGGCCGATTGCGATGACGCCACTTTGACCGCGCTGTTATACGATGCGGTTGCCGCCTCGCCGCTCAACGGTTTGGCGCGCGGCGTCCATCCCAGTCTGTTTACCTTGGTTCATAACGGCACTGTCCTGACGCCGGAGAAAGTGATCCCGCTGGACGCGGAGCCATTTGCCAATCCGGGCGATAATTTCGCCAAGCTGGCGCCGGCCGCCGACAGTAGCGCGGTGCCGTCCCTGATCGAGATGCTTATGGCAGAGGGCGCCGCCTACGACGCCTTCATCAAAAGCCGTATCGAGTCACCGGATATCGGCGACGACAAGCAGCTACTGCACATGCATTCGAAATGCGTCCTGCGTCCCGACGGGGTCAAGGAAATCTACAAGGAGCAGTACAATCCGAGCGCGCCGAGCTGGAAATATCTGTCCGATGAGGGTGAGGGATTTGGCGGCCACGGCCGCGCACCCGACGCGGCGTCGCTGATTTCGGCGGGAATCGGCCTGTGCTTCATGACCCAGATGGGGCGCTTTGCGAAAATGGCGAAGCTGCCGCTGACCGGCTACAGCATCATCCAGGATACCCACTTCTCCCGGGGCGGCGCATCGGGCGGCACCGGCCAGGCCGGCGTCGCGCAACCGGTTGAAACCCATGTTTATTTGGAGAGCGATGCGGGCGACGACGCGGCCCAGCAGATCTTGGAAGTCGGCGAGCGAACCTGTTTTCTACACGCTTTTTGCCGCGACGATCTGAAGCCCAAGGTGCGCGCTTCGAAGACATCGCGGGCGGCTTGAACGCCAAACTGAACGGGTATCACCATGACCTATACCGCGATGATATATGAAGGACTGATAGCCGAGCGCGTCAGGGTGCACGGCTGCGATGACGCGTTGATCGACGCCTACACCGCTCGCCCTCTCGGCGCCGGTCCCTTCCCCGGCGTTCTGGTCGTCCATCCATGCCGGGCTGGGATGATTGGACCCGCGAGGTGGTCCGCAACATCGCCGCGCGGGGCTTCAACGCTATCTCGCCCGATCTGCACTTTCGGCAAGGCGCCGGCACGGCTCAGGAGAAATCGGCGCGGGTGCGCGAGAGCGGCGGTCAGGTCGACGCCGCCGTGCTCGCCGACCTGGCCGGCGGCGAGGCTTATTTGCGTGATTTGCCGACCAGCAACGGCAAGGTCGGGCTGATCGGCTTTTGCTCGGGCGGGCGGGTCGCCTATATGGCGGCGGCGCGGATGCCGTCGCTCGATTGCGCGGTCGACTGCTGGGGCGGCAATATCACCGCACCGCCGGCGACCCTCAACGAGAACCAGCCGGTCGCCCCGATCGACATGACCGCCGACATCACGGTGCCGCTGCTCGGCCTGTTCGGCAATGACGACCCCAACCCGGCGCCCGAGCAGGTCGACGAAATCGAGGCGGCGTTGAAGGCGCAGGGGAAGTCATATGCGTTTCACCGCTATGACGGCGCCGGCCACGCCTTTTTCAACACCCATGGCGAGCGCTACCGCGCCGAACAGGCGCTCGACGGCTGGCAAAAGGTCTTCGCCTTCTTCGCCGAACATCTCGGCGGCTAAACGCCAGCTACTCCTGGGTCGGGTCGCCGATCATGGCCATCAATTCATCGAGCCCGTCCTCATTGCTATAGATGAGAGCGGACTGGGCCTCATGGCGGGCGATCAAATCCGGCGCAATGGCGCGCAGTTCTTCGACAAATTTCTCGTATTCAGCCTGTAGCTCTTTTTCGAAGGCCGGCAGCGCCGCGATGTAGTCTTTGGCATTGTCTGGAATTTTGACCATCTCAGATCCCCCTCACGGCAGCGTGGCTTCGGCGCGTTTCAGATCGTCCGACATTTTGTTCAAGTCGCGCATGAGATCGATCATAACGCGCAGCAGGTTCATCATCAGCTCGACCTTCATTTCATGAAATCGCTTTGCTCTTTCGGCATCGGTTTCGATGTCGACGAGCGCATGCAGCGCGTCGACGGCGCTCTTGGCGATCGCCAAGCGAATAAGTTTTGCCGTCGTGCCCCGTCGCGTCCGATGTCGGATGGTGATCTCAACTGGTCGACGCAACACTTTATCTTGGAAGCAAAGATGGAG
>JAALLF010000020.1 GCA_011087645.1 Alphaproteobacteria bacterium | reverse complement strand
TCACTCCATCTTTGCTTCCAAGATAAAGTGTTGCGTCGACCAGTTGAGATCACCCAGATATATCTGCCAAACCTCGGTGACGAAGGGCAAGAAGGCCACTGAAACGGCACGGGCAACATCGAGCGCGATCAGTAATTGCCGGCGCGGCAGTTTATGGGCAAACCCACCGACGATCGGCGCGATGCCCACATAAGCCACCATCTTGAGGGCTAGCGCGGTGCCCAGGACGATACCGGCATCGCCACCGGCCAATTCGAACGCCAATAGCGCGAGCGCGACGGTCGACAGCCCGGTGCCTGCAAGGGCAATCACTTGCGCCGTGAAAAGTCGACGATAGGTTCGATCGGAGAGCGGCGACGCCATGCGCCGAGGTTAGCGGACTTTCGGCAACGGCTCCAGACCCAGACCTGTCAGCTGCACCTAGCCGGCCTCTTCGATACGACGGGTGGGTTGTAGCGCTTCTTCAGGGCCGTCCGATGAAGCTGTTAAGTCCCCTTCGGTCGCAGCAAGCTCATCATCGCCCATCCAAAAGGCGATTCGCTTGGCCAACATCTTCGTATCGATGGGTTTGCTCATATAATCGTTCATGCCCGCCTGCATGAACCGCTCCTGATCGCCCTTCATGGCATACGCCGTCACGCCGATGATCGGGATGGTCGCGTTTTCGTTGGAGAGTTGGCGAATTAGGCGTGTCGCGTCGATACCGTCCATTTCGGGCATCTGAATATCCATCAACACCAGACTATAGGGGCGGGTTCGCAGCGCCTCGACGGCCTCGATACCATTGGCGACGACATTAATATCGTAGCCAGCGGCGGTCACCACCGCCGTCGTCAGCATCTGGTTGACCTGGTTATCTTCGGCCAACAGGATACGCTTCTGAGCGACGACACTATCAACCGGTTCCGCCGCACGCGGCGTCGCGGCCGGTACCACCTCTTGCGGCGGATCCACGAAAAGCCCGGTAACGCATCTGATCAGCGCGCCGGGACGTAGCGGTTTCGGTAGCGCCTTATCGAATCCGTGTTGCCGGGCGCCACTATCGGTATTGATGAGACTGGCCGACGAGGACAGGACAAGCCGCAATCCCCTACCCCACGGCGCTTCGCGGATGGTCGCGGCAAGCTCCACACCGTCGGTCCCAGGCATCAAATGATCGATGATCGCGGCGTCAAACGACGCGCCTTCTTCCGCCGCCGCCTGGAGTTTCACGATTGCGGCCTCAGCGCTCCCAGCTACAGCGACCCGAACGCCTAAGCCATCGAGCTGCTTTTCGAATATTGTGCGATTTATGGAATTATCGTCGACCACCAGAATCTTGCGATGGCGCAAGGCGCCCCCAGCAGCCACCGACCAACTTTCGCTGGCCGAGCCGCGTTCGAGGCACAAAGTGAACCAGAACAAGCTGCCTCCTTGCGGTCGAGGTTCCACGCCGATATCGCCGTCCATCAGGGACACCAGACGCTTACAAATGGCCAGGCCAAGACCGGTGCCACCGAATTGCCGGGTCGTTGATTGGTCGACCTGAGTGAATTGCTCGAAAATCCGCGACCGCATATCGGGGGGGACCCCAATACCGGTATCGGCAACTTCGAACCGCAACTTAATGGAGTTAGACCGATCTCCCGGGGGAAGTGCGGAAACCGATACAGTGACGGCACCGGTTTCGGTAAACTTAATGGCGTTGCTGACAAGATTGAGAAGGATCTGGCGAATGCGTCCTTCGTCGCCGTGGAGCCGGCGGGGGATGTCTGGTGCAACATAGGTCGGTATCTCCAAACCCTTACTATGGGCCTGGGGCGCCAGCAGCGCGGCAGTATTGTCGAGCAGAGAAACCAGTTCGAACTCGCTTTCCTCAAGCTCCAACTTGTTCTGTTCGATCTTCGAAAAGTCGAGTATGTCGTTCAGGATAGTCAGGAGCGATTCGCCCGACTGAATGATGGTCTCGGTGTATTGGCGTTGTGTCTCGTCGGGATCGGTGTCGAGAATCAGGCTCGCCATGCCGAGTACGCCGTTGAGCGGTGTGCGAATCTCGTGGCTCATATTGGCAAGGAATTCGGACTTGGCCCGCTCCGCCGCCAGCGCCCTCTCCTTCTCCTCGCTCAAGATCTTATTCTGCCGGCGCATCTTCTGAGTCAAACTAAATAACCCAACAAAGGGCAGAACCAGCGCCAGTAGAGTAAACCCGGCAATGATCGATCCGAACAGAATGAAGTCGTTGCGGGTCGCCGCCGCCTGCAAGGTCTGATCCACATAGACTTCGGTGACAGCGACAACCTTACCAAAGTTCAAAACGGGGACGTAGCTTTCGGCGTACACGTCAGGCCGATCGGGCTTGTCGACACCACTTTTGACCCCGGTCACGGGGTTTCCCGTCGCCACAACGGAACGAGCCTTCGCGTTGTGGTCATCGTTGCGCTCTGCTATCGCGCCGCCAATGTCCAAATCATCCGACACGATAATCAAGCGGCCGTCGCCGTCGAAGAGCTTGAAGCGGAATACCGGACCGAACCGGGTCACACCTTGAAGAAATTCGCGCTGTTCGGCGGAAAGCGGTTTCCCGGCGGCGGCCGCTTCGATCGTACCAAGCTCAGAACCAACATACTCAGCCCAGGCCAGCGCCGTCTCTTCGGCATGGCCGGCAATGATGCGATCCGATGTCGACTGCAAAACCAGGAAACCAGCAAGCGCGAGCCCTGCGATCGTAAGGCCGATCATCGTTGCCAGGCCTAACCAGCCGGACGTAACGCGCTCTGCCATGGAGGACACCTTTCCGCAAAGAGAGGGGCCCGCGGGCCCCTCGTGGCTAAACTTGCTAACCGATAATTGCGACGCGACAGATCGCCGATCCGCCAACACTGCGCATACAGGTCAATGCACGTGAGAATGGAATAAAAGGTAAATTGTCGGAATTAATATAGGTTTAAGTACGGTGACTGTACGGGTGCCCTACTCGGCCATGCCGACGACCAAAAACCTCAATATTTTCGTGATATAGAAGGCTCTCAGCTGTCCAGCCGCACGCCAAGACTGCAAACATCCGTTTATCAATTCTTAACCTCGTTTGTGCAGTTTTCAGCCGAGTACGTTCGGGGGACGGCCAGCGTGGAAGATCACCAACCTAATAAGCCGAAACAGCGGCATAACATCAGCAACCTAGACCGGATTGACAACCGCAATCCGACCGATACGCATACGCAGATCTACAGTCGCATTAATTCGCTCGTATTCGCGATCGCGCTGGCTGTGTGCCTCGCAGTTGGCCTAACAATCTGGTCGGCTGTCCGCCAGGACGACATCACCCGCACTGACAATCTCAGCCTGGCCAACGCCGCCATCGCAACGGATCAACGATCGATATTGCACATCCTGCATGACTATTCCGTCGGCGACGATATTTACGAGAATATCGTTCTCTCGCCGAGTACGCTCTGGTGGGAGGAGAACGTCCGACACGATTTATTTGACGAATCCGGCGTCTCGATTGCCGCCGTATACAACGCGCGCGACCAAGTTTCGATGTACCGGGGGTTCGAAGATCAAACGCAATTAGGGCTGATTTCCCTGGCCAGCCCCGAAATTCGAGAATTCCTCAACGCGGTACGCGCGGAATATACCGGCCGTTCCGAAGGCAAAACCGCATTCGTCGAAATCGACAGCTCGATATTCATGATCGCCGGCAATGTGATTCAACCGCACAGTGAAGAAAGCAAGCCGGATTTTGATACGGTACTGTACGAAGGGTCGGTCCTATTACTGTATCGGCCGATCAACGAGAAGTTCATCGATCGCATCTCCAAGAGCTTCCTGCTTCCCGAGCTTCATCTCAATAGTGGCGAATCGTTCCATCGTCGCGAACTGGTCCTGCCGTTACAATCGCCGTCGGGCTCTGACCTTATCTACCTGGCCTGGCACCCGGATTGGCCGAGTGAATCGAGCCTGTTGTTCATCGTCCCGCCAATCGTTTTAATCGTTTTGGGCATTATTCTTCTAGTGCGTTACGCCACGTCGGCCTTAAAACGGGGAACCAATGAGATTATCAGCTCGCGCGATGAGGCCATAACAGCCGAACGCAAACTATTCGAAAGCCACTCCCTGCTGGAACGCCGGGTCGAGGAACGCACCGCAGAATTGGATGCCGCCAGACAACAGGCGGAGGCGGCCAGCCGGGCAAAATCGGCGTTCTTGGCCAATATGAGCCACGAACTGCGAACACCGCTAAACGCCATCCTCGGCTATAGCGAGATAATGCTCGAAGATGCCGAACTCGAGGGCGCTAAGGAGCGCACTGACGACTTGCGTAAAGTACACCGTTCTGGCCGCCACTTGCTCGGGCTCATAAACGATATTTTGGATATCTCTAAAATCGAGGCTGGTAAATTTGAACTGAACTTCGATCCAGTAAATTTGGCGGACTCGGTGGCGGAAATCGAAAACACGGCGGCGCCTCTGATGGAATCGAACGGCAACCGGTTCAAAATTTCGGTGCCGGAGAATATCGGCATAATCGAGTGCGACGAACAGCGTCTACGCCAAGTCATGCTGAACCTGTTGAGCAACGCCGCCAAGTTTACGGAGAATGGCGATATCGACCTATTCGTCGAGCGCAACGGTGATGGTTGGGTTCGCTTCATGGTTCGAGATACCGGTATCGGGATGAACACTCAACAAGTGAACGATCTGTTCCAACCATTTGTACAAGCCGACAGTTCGATATCTCAGCGGTTCGGCGGTACGGGGCTCGGGCTGGCGATTAGCCAACGCTTTGTGGACATGATGGGCGGTCGCATTACGGTCGAAAGCAAGCCGGAAGCCGGATCCTGCTTCACCGTGTGGTTGCCCGACATTGAACCGGCCGCCCGACACGAACTCGATCGCGCCGCGCTTGCCTGACGCCTTGCTGTCGCAGTGGTTCATACATTGAACCGCAAAACTGATGATCGGCGAAAATTCCGTCGGCCGTTCTGTAGGAAGCAAATTTCGGGCTGCCGCCGATAGACCCTAGAGATCACAAAAAAGCCCCCGCGCACGGCGGGGGCTTTCTCGTACGCGAATGGTAGCAGCGCTAGTCGTCTTGCGCCTGTCCGCCGTGCCCGCCAGAGGCGTCGTCGGTCGCCTCGGCTGCGAGCTCTTGCGGCAGCACCAGGTTCAAGATGATGGCGATGAAGGCCGCCGGCAACAGGCCTGAGGCGAGCAGAACCCGCAGGGTCTCCGGCACATACTGCAAGGACCCGGATTCGAGCTGCAGGCCAAGGCCGATGGATAGTGACACAGCGAAAATCACCATATTACGCCGGTTCCACTCGACATCGGCCAACATCGACATGCCGGCAGCGCAAACCATGCCGAACATGACAACGACTCCACCGCCCAGCACCTCGATGGGGATGGTCGAAATTGCCGCGCCAACTTTCGGTATGAGGCCGGCAATGATCAGGAAAATCGCCCCGAAGGTGACCACATGCCGGCTCATTACGCCGGTCATCGCGACCAGACCGACATTCTGGCTGAAAGAGGTATTGGGCAAGCCTCCGAAAATACCGGCAACCGCGGTGCCAAAACCATCGGCATAGGTCGCACCGGCGATTTCCTTATCGGTCGCTTCTCGGCCAGCACCGCCCTTGGTGATGCCTGAGACATCGCCGACCGTCTCGATCGCCGAGACAAAGGCCATGAGACAGAAGCCAACCACGGCGGCGATGCTGAATTCAAAGCCGAAGTGGAAGGGATCAGGTATGGCGAACGGTGCGGCTCTGCCAATATTTTCAAAACTGACCATGCCAGCAGCCAGAGCGAATAAGTAACCCACAATAAGGCCGATAAGAACGGCCGCCACGGACCACATGCCGCGGGCAAAAAACTTCAGTCCCAGCGTTACGACGATGACGCTCAACGCCACCGCCCAATTTAGCAAACTGCCATATTCGGGTTTGCCGATGTTCGGCACACCACCGGCTGAGTACTGGATGCCGACCCGCACAAGCGCGAGACCGATCATCAACACGACCAGACCTGTCACCAGCGGCGGCAGAGCAAAACGTATTTTGCCGATGAAGGTGCCGAGGAATGCGTGGAACAGGCCGCCGATCAACACGCCGCCAAACAGGACCGGCAACGCCTCAACACCCTTACCGGCCACCAGCGGAATCATAATCGGAATGAACGCGAAGCTAGTACCTTGAACAATAGGCAACCTGGCGCCAACAGGACCCAAGCCGATGGTCTGAATGAGGGTCGCGACGCCGGCGAAGAACATCGACATCTGGATCATGTAGATCAGCGATGGGAAATCAGGCGAGTTGGAACCGAAGCCGAATCCGGCCGCGCCAGCAATGATGATGGCGGGCGTTACGTTCGACACGAACATCGCCAGCACATGCTGAATGCCCAGCGGAACCGCCTTTAAGAGCGGCGGTGTGAAATTCGGGTCCCGGAGTTGATCCGGTGTCCCGATAGATGATTCTACAGCCATGTCTGTTACCTCCTGAATTGAACAGAAAGGAGCTCACCGTTAGGCGTTACGCATCTGCGCTGAACGCAATGCGTGCCGGTTTCGATTGAATGTGCCCCAGTACCCCCCACAATTTGCCGTCGCCGGTCGGATCAACTCCTGAATGGATCCCTAGCCCAAACAGTCGCCCCATCGGAACGTGAATTGACATTTCCGCCGCAGACATCACGAGCCTAAGCTGAAATCACAAAGAGGAGCAAGGCCGTATTTAGGCGTAGATCGTGAACCGTTTCACCGTACGGCGTTGCAACGCCGCCGCTATTGTTTGGCGATTATACCGTAATCCGCCGCCCAGCCGAGACCGGCCGCGGTGTCGCCTTGGGGGATATATTCAGCGCCGACCCAACCCACGAAACCGAGCTCATCAATAAGATCAAGAAGATAGACGTAGTTGATTTCGCCGGCATCGGGCTCACCGCGTCCCGGCGCGCTGGCGATCTGAATATGGCCGACGCCGTCGAAGAACTGGCGGAAGTTGCCCGCCAAATTCCCTTCCATCACTTGGCAATGATAGAAATCCATTTGCACCCGCACATTGGCCAAGCCTACATCGGCGGCAATGGCGTGAGCTTGATCCTGGCGGGTCAGAAAGTAGCCGGGAAAGTCAACCGTATTGAGCGGCTCGATCAGCACCGTGACGCCCTCGGCCGCCGCCTGTTCACCCATCGCGCGTAGGTTTTCCACGAAGACCGCGCGGCACGCCGCTAGATCGTCACCACCGTCCGGCATACCGGCCAGGGCGTGGATGCGGGTGCAGCCGACCGCCTGGGCATAGTCGAGCGCCCGCCGCGCATCCGTGGCGAACTCCGCCTCGCGGCCGGGGATCGCGCCGAGCCCCGTATGCCCGCCAGCGACAGCGCCATAGGGCGTATTGATCAGCACGCATTTCAGATTGTGCGTCGTCAGGCGGCCGGCGACATCCTTGGGCGCGTGCTCGTAGGGGACGAGAATTTCCACACCGGTGAATCCGTGATCGGCCGCCGCCGCAAACCTGTCGAGAAAGGCGTGCTCGGTAAACAGGTAGCTAATGTTGGCGGCCAGGCGCGGCATATTAGGCGTCTCCGTTCATCGCGCATAAACCGAACCGCGCGGTCAGACCGCGACCCATTCGTCGCCGACTTTCAGGCGGTGGCCGATATCGTTTTGCTGGTTCATCATCTGTTCGATAAAGCAGCCTTTCTTTGCGGCGTCGATCACGCGCACGATATCCTCGAAGGATTCATCACTATCGACGACTAAATCCATATTGATGCTCTTCGGCTTCGACACATAGGGCTCACGGCCGCGCATCGTCGCTTCCCACTCACAACGGCAGTTTATATTCACATCGCGAATATCGACGCGCAGCCGCTTGGCGAAGGCGCGGACCTGGGTCATCAGGCAACTTGTTAGACCAGCCATAAAATACGCGATCGGCAAGGGTGCCGTACCTTCACCGCCATGATAGCCATATTCGTCGGACGCGAATTCCCATTCGAGTTTTTCAGGAACCAGCAAGCGCACATCCATCTCGCATCGCATCTTGCCGACCGCGCGCGCATCGCATTCGAAAACCACTTCAAGCGTCTTGATATCCTGATCTGTCATATCTTCTCCCCTTCTCAATGAACCTGTGACATACCCAAAAGATATACCGTTTATGTCAAAGACGTGCAGGGGCGGCAAATGCGCTGTTTGCACATCGGTGTTGCCCCACGAGATACCAGTGGGATTGATCGTACCCCGCTGGACGCGCTATGCCAGACGGCTCAATCCGATCGCGAGACCGATTTCAAGAAAAATTTTTGGGGAGTAGGATATGTCGAGAGTTCTTGTCGTTACCGGTGGTGGCCGCGGACTAGGCGCCGCCACTTGCATCGCCGCCGCCGAGCGGGGCTATGAAGCGATCTGTGTGAATTATGTCGGCAACAAAGCGCGCGCCGACGAAGTGGTCGCGGCCTGTGAAAAGGCCGGGGCGAAAGCGATCGCCGTGCAGGCCGATATTACCAAAGAAGCCGACATCATGCGGCTGTTCGAAACAGTCGATAACGAACTCGGCACGGTCACCCATTTGGTCAATAGCGCCGGTATCGTTGGCCCCTATGCGCGGGTTGACGAGTTGCCCTATGACGAGTTGGCGGAACTGTGGAACCTCAATATCACGGCGACGCTTATTTGTTCGCGTGAGGCCATCAAACGCATGTCTACCAAGCATGGCGGCGCCGGCGGCGCTATCGTCCACTTGTCCTCAGCATCCTCTCATCTGGGCGGCGCTGGTATCAATGTGCCCTACGCGGCTTCGAAGGGCGCGGTCGACTCGCTCAATTGGGGCATGGCTCAAGAGGTCGTGGCGGAAGGCATCCGCGTCAATTCGGTCAGCCCGGGCCTAATCGATACGGAAATCCAGCCCGAGGGACGAGTCGAAAATATGGGACCGCAACTGCCGATGAAACGCGCCGGCCAAGCCCATGAAGTGGCCAACGCAATTTTGTTCCTGCTGTCCGACGAAGCATCCTACGTCGCCGGCACCAAGATATTGGTTTCTGGCGCGCGGTAGGCCTGCCCGGATACTTAAAAGAATTTCAGCGCTAGGCCCCTCTCCCAACGGGAGAGGGGTTGGGGTGAGGGGACGTAATTCCACCACACTTGAAGGCGCCTTGCATAAAACGAGTTCCATCGGTGAGGTCCTATTGCCCCCTCACCCGGCTCGCTTTCGCTCGCCACCCTCTCCCGCTGGGAGAGGGTGAATTTCTCTGGCGCACGCTAAATCTCGACAACGATTTTGCCGAAATGCCGGCCGTCGCGCATATGGGCGAAGGCGGCCGGTAGCTCATCCAGACCGAAGACCTGATCGTCGAGTGCCGGGCGCAGCTTGTGCTGGTCGATGGCGCGCAGCATTGCCTCGAATTGTTCAAGGCTGCCGCAAGTGACGCCCTCCATGCGGATCTTGCGGGTCACCACCAGCGGCAGTCGGAATTCGTGATTGGCGCCGGAGAGAACGCCGATCAAGCAAATCGCGCCACCCGGTCGCACCGCCTTGATCGATTGCTCCAGGGTCCCCGCTCCGCCGACTTCGACCACCAGATCGATACCGCGGCCCTTGCTGATGTCGCGCGCCGGACGCGCCCAATCCGGCGTCTCGGTGTAGTTGATGGTGTGATCGGCCCCCAGCGCGCGCACCCGTTCCAATTTTTCATCCGACGATGAGGTGGCAATAACCTCGGCGCCCGCCAGCTTGGCGAATTGCACCGCGAATACCGACACGCCGCCAGTGCCTTGGGTCAACACAATATCGCCCGGCGTGGTGCAGCCCTGATCGATGACCGCGCTCCACGCGGTCAGGCCAGCACACGGTAGGGCGGCGGCTTCGCCGTCGGTCAAATGGTCCGGCGTCAGGCACAGGCCATATTCCGGGAACAACCGCAGCTCCGAGGCGACCCCGTCGAGTACGCCGCCCAGCCCCGATTGGAGGTTTTCGGAGTCCGGCTCACCAGCCAGCCATTCCTGGAAGAAGTTGCCGACCACCCGGTCGCCGGGCTTGAAACGGGTCACCCCCGCGCCCACCGCGGCCACCTCGCCGGCGCCATCGGACAGCGGGATGAAATCAACCGTGCGCTGTTTCTTGCCGTAGCCGCCTTCGACGGTCAGCAGGTCGCGGTAGTTGAGGGTGGCCGCGCGCAAGCGCACCAGCACCTCGCCGGGCCCGGGCTCAGGGTCGGGGCGCTCGACAATCGCCAGATTGTCGAGGCCCGGTTTGTCGATGATGGCAACGCGCATGGTTCTACTTCTGTCGGCGTAACAGCTACCCTATTGGGCTGCTGACGCCATATGCACCGTACGCTGCGGGAACGGGAAGTTGAGACCGTCGCCTTCGAGCTGTTCTTTCAGCTTCTTGGTGAGGTCGAAATACACGCCCCAATAATCGCCGGCATCGACCCACACGCGAATTACGATGTTGACCGAATTATCTGCCAGCTCCGATACAGCGACCATGGATTCTGGATCGGTCTTCGCCCTCGATTCTTCACCAATTACCCGATTGATGGTCGCCATGGCGATGTCGATATTATCGCCGTAATCGACACCCATCACTAAATCGACCCGGCGCGTATCGTGGAAGCTAAAGTTCTTGATCGCCGTGCCCCAGATCGCAGAATTGGGAATGATGATCTGAACGTTATCAGGCGTTGCCATTTCGGTTGTGAACAATGTGATCGCCTTGACCGACCCCATATGACCACCGGCGTCAATAACGTCGCCAGACTTAAACGGCCGGAACATCAGCAGCATGACCCCGGCCGCGACGTTGCTGAGTGTGCCCTGCAAAGCCAAACCGATAGCGAGGCCGGCAGCGCCGAAGATCGCCACCAGACTTGTCGCCTCGACGCCGAATTGCTGCAGTACCGCGATAACGGTAAAGGCCACGACCGCGTATTTGACCAAGCTGCCGAGAAAACCGACCAACGTGTCGTCGACCCGGCCGGTCCGCCGCAGCATGCGCTGAACCGCTTTGCGCGCCCATCCGGCGGCGATCAAACCGACAATCAGGACGACGATCGCACCGATGACGTTAAATCCATAGGAAGCGATTAACGCCAGTGCTTGATCTGATACTTGTTCCATTGTGCCTACTCCTTCACATGCGCGAGCCCCAACGGGGGTAAATTTCACCGGGGTACTCGCCCCGGTTGGTTCAGATTTTGGTGATTATGCTGACTTAGACGCACGCGCGCTAGCGCCGCCGGATGAACCGCAGTCCTGCGAAGACAAGCCAGATCGGTAAAACCACGACGGCACCTATCAGTACGAAGGGCACTGCCCACTCCACGGCGTCGACTACCACTAGAAAAACACTCTCCACGGTGCCGCCAATGGTGCCCAACAGCGATTCCGGACTGATGTTGAGCGCCGACAAGGCGAGTCCAATGATCAACGAATAGAAGAACAGGCGCAGCAGAGTGCGCGATATACTTCTTCCGGTTAGTGGCCGCGGCATAACAATCGTTCGATCAAGTTCAGATCAATCGCGGAAGCCCGGGTCCATCGCGTCGAGCCGGCGCAGATGACCCGGCCAGTCGCGAATGGCCAGATTAACGTTTTTCTCGAATTGCTGGGCGGCGTACTCGCATACCTCGTCCGAGGGGACCACTAATTTCGCGCCGCTGGCCATCGCCTGCAGTTGGCTGCGGGCGCATTTCTCCAGATAGAAAATCAGTGAAAACGCCTCATCGATGGTGCGGCCGGCCGCCAGGAGGCCGTGGTTGCGTAGTATCATCACCGAATGCGAACCAAGATCATTAAGCAACCGGTCACGCTCGCTAAGGTCGAAGGCGAGGCCTTCATAGTCGTGATAGGCGATGCGGTTATGAAACCGCATGGCGTGCTGGCTGATCGACAGAAGCCCACAATCCAGCGCCGAAATCGCCATGCCGGCGATTGAGTGGGTGTGCAGCACGCACTTAGCGTCCTCGCGTCCCGCATGGACCGCGCTATGAATGGTGTAGCCCGCCGGATTGATCTTGTAGAGGCTCTCACTCAGCGGGTTACCGTCGATATCGACCTTAATCAGGCTCGACGCGGTAATCTCGTTGAACATCAGCCCGAATGGATTGAGCAGAAACGCCTCTTCGTCGGGCACTTTGGCCGAGATATGGGTGCGGGTCATATCCGACATGTCGTACAGATCGACCAGCCGGTAGCAGGCCGCCAGATTGATCCGGGTTTCCCATTCCACAGCACTCACGCTGGTGCGCAGCGACTGAATTTCATTGAGCGGCGCAAAATCATCGACTGTCTGTAAAACGGCCATGGCTATTTTCCTTGTGCTTCTTGATTTTGCTTAGGGTGGCGCGAGAATAGGGGCGCGTCAATTATATAACTCTGGCTAGAGCAACTTCTAATCATTCGCGGTCATTTCATTTGGAACAGATTATAAATCCGCAGCTGCTCGGAGCGCAAAGCCCCTCTCCTTGAGGGAGAGGGGTTGGGGTGAGGGGTTACGCTTTATCGAGGAAACCCGTCACCGTCCCTAACCCCTCACCCGGCTCACTTTCGTTCGCCACCCTCTCCCGCCGGGAGAGGGTTTAACGGTTCCGCTCACCGATAACGTCAGGGCCGGTGTGAAATACGAACACGACTGGTTGGAAAATGCTCTAGATGACCTCGGCGACCACGTCGCAGCGTTGCGCGCCCAGACCGGCGGCTTCCGCCTCGACCACATCGCCGGCATTGAGATAGGTGCCCTTGCCGTGGCCGACGCCCTCTGGCGTTCCGGTCGAAATAATGTCGCCGGGATGCAGCGCGATCTGCGCCGAGGCGTGTTCGATTTGCTCCTCGGCGGAAAACACCATCTCGCCCGCCGGGTCGTTCTGCTTGGTCTCGCCGTTGACCTTCAGGGTCAGCTGGATGGTGCGGTAATCGGGAACGAACGCTTTCGGCACAAAATACGGTCCCATCGGCGCGAAAGTGTCGTGGCTCTTGCCGGTGAACCAGTCGGTGCGCAGGGTCGGCCAATCGGGCCGCGCCTGGGCATCGCGCGCGGTGACATCGTTGGTGGTCATATAGCCGGCGACATAGTCCAGCGCGCGTTCCGCCGGGACCCGCTTGGCGGTGCGGCTGATAGCCAGCGCCAGCTCGACTTCCCAGTCGACCTTTTGCGATTCCGGCGGGATGACAATGTCGTCGAACGCGCCGACCAGGGCGCTGGGTGATTTGAGAAACGAATACGGCCGTACCCGCGCCTTGTCCCGGTCGAGCATATTGTCGCGCTCGTCGTCGTTCTGGGCGGTGCCGGCATTGAGCATCTCGCGAATATGGCCGCCATAATTGGCCGCCGCGTAGATCATTTTCGGCGGCCGCAAGATTGGCGGCAGGGCTTTCAGATCGGATAAAGCGGAGGCGCCGCCCCAGTCGCTGTCGTCGCGACCATCGTTGGAGACGAAGTCCGCAATAGCGCAAAGCGCATCGAAATTGGCCTCCCAATCGTCGAGCATGTCCTGGATGCCGGCGGTTGTCGTCGGACCCTTGCCGCCGAAGGCTTCAGCGACTTGGGACAAGCCGTATATTTTCTCGCCGATGACCAATCCAACGAACGCGCCACCGCCATTTTTCGAAAAGGTACCCAGCTTAAACTCGATATTTGACATTATGATTATCCCCTAAATTATTGTTTTTATGTGATTTTACCAATCGTATCCTGGATTACGGCGCGCCAGTCCGTCATACAGGTCGAGAATGCGCTGGAACCAGGCATGGACCGGATCACCGGCCTCGACCAGGGCGAACGGGCTCACAGTGCGCGCCCAAATGAACGGGCTGAGCGCCACATAATCGGCATAGGTCGGCAACTCGCCGCCAAGAAAAGGCGTCTCCGCCACGACCAAGCGCATGGGCTCCATCCGCGCGCGTACCTCCGCCACCCGCTCCTCGCGGCCCTCTTGGATGCCGGTGATATCGCGACCCAGGCGTTTGCTGCGGGTGGTGTGGAAATATTCCTTATCCGCCGGGTCGAGCTGGGCGTAGATGTCCTCGACGATCATGGTCATCACCAGCGGTTGAATCTGGCTGCGCGCCCAATTTTGCACAAACAACGCGTGCTGATGACCATCGCTGCCGCCCAAAACCGGCGGTCGGTCGGCGTAGGTATCATCGAGATATTCGGCGATGGTCCAACTATCGCCGACCCAGGTGCCGCGATCGTCGATCACCGGAATGGTCTTGAACGAGCCGTCGCCGATTTGGGCAATATCGGTAAAGCGTGTCGGGACGGTCTCATAGTCCAGCCCCTTATGGGCCAACGCCATCTGCGTGCGCCAGCAGTTGGAGCTAAACCGCCGGCCATCCGCGCCGACCAAATCGTACAAAATAACTGCCATGAAACTACCTCTCCCGTTACGGCTGCAAAACTAGCGGGCGAGAGGGAAAAGGGGAAGCGAGGGCTATGGCGAGCTTTCCAGCTCGTTTTCCCTCACCCAAGTTTGCGCGCGGGCCTCAGCGTCAGCGACCTGCGCAGCCGACAGATCGGCCGCCTGGGACTGCAGCGACCGGGCGACCGACACGCTGCCGCTGAGCTGCGCGATCTCGAGCCACATATAGGAAAGTACTGGGTCTTGCGCGACGCCGTCGCCAGCGCGGTGCAAGCGGCTCAATTGGACATGGGCGTCGGTGTTGCCTTGCTTGGCGGCGACCGTGAGCCAGCGAAGCGCCTCGTCACTGTCTTTTCTAACCCCCAGCCCATCCTTAAGCATGACGGCGATATTGTATTGCGCGCCATCGTGATCTTGTTCGGCCGCGCGCCGCCACCAGCGAAACGCCTTTTTCAAACTTTGCCGAGCGCCAAGACCTTCGGCGAACAATGCGCCTACGGCGTATTGCGCCTTCACATGTCCATCTTTTGCCAGGGGGAGCCATTCGGCCATCGCAGTTTTATGGTCGCCATTATGAGCGGCGATCTGACCGGCTTGAAAATCAGCCATGGCCGGGAGCGGCGCGGCCAATAGGGCGCCGACGAAAATCGCCAGGGTGCAAAATTGAATTTTACGCATTTCACTACTTACAGGGCTTCAGTCCTACGCCGCCTTGGAAAACTCCGGCGAAAATTCCGGCGCAACGGTTTCGGCGAACCGGCGCAGCACATCGTGGCGCAGGGCGCGCGGCACGCCAACCGTGGCCGGGTGCACAATGAAGTGATTGAACCCGATCGACGTCAGTTTCTCGACCTGTTCGGCAACAGTTTGCGGTGAGCCGACGAAATTATGGCCGGCGAACCCGTCGATATTGTCCGGGTCCGAGAGCTTGGTCAGGTTCTGGAAGAACCGGCTGAATTGTTCATAGCCTTTGATATCGATCCAGACATCGGCGTCGGCCTCGTAATGGATGGATTGCAGTTTAAAAAATTCCGACAGGTGGTGGCGCGCCAGCGCCATGGCTTCGTCGTCGCTGTCGGCGATTAGCGTATGGGCCATGACCGGCCGGCCGGTGTCTTCCGGATACCCGGTTTCCGCAGCCTGCGCGCCCCACGCCGCCATGGCTTTTTCCAGAATGTGGAAGGGAAACTGGCAGGTGTTCAAGGGCGCCAATCCCATCTCGGCCATAATGGTCGCGCTTTGCGGGCTGCCCAGCGCGCCATAGAGGTGAATGCGCTCGGTCTTCGGCGTCGGGCGGATGCGCACCTCGCGGTTGGTGGAGAAGAATTTGCCCTGATACGAGAAGGGCTCGCCACTGAGGCCACGGTTTAAAATCTCATAGCAGTCTTTGAACCGCTCACGCGCTTCTTCCATGTCCAGGCCGAAGGCGTCGTATTCCAGTTTCGCGGTGCCGCGCCCCAGGCCGAGATATAGATTTCCGGTGCACAGATTACTCAGCATGGCGATCTCGCCGGCCAGGCGCACCGGGTTGTACCAGGGCGCCACCAGCACCGCGGCGCCGAAACCCAGGCCGGGACATTGCGGCGCCAGATTCGACATGAACATCAACGGGCTGGGGGTGGGGAAATAATCGGAGAAGTGATGCTCGAGCATCCAGGCACTGTCATAGCCTAGCGCGTGGCCGACCCGGCAATCGGCGAGTACCTCGGCATAGAGCTGTTCGTCGCTTAAATCGCCATCGCCCACCGGCGCAACCGCAAACGCAAATTTCTGTTTGTCCGCAACCACTGGTCTCTCCTCGGTTTTTTTGAATATCTTAGCCCGATCCAGCAGATGCCGGTAGAGACGCGGTGATTTGTGCAATGGGACCTATAGTCTAGGCTATCAAAGAGGAAATCTTGGATAGGGTAGGCATATGAACGTCAAAGGCAGATCAGCAATCGTCACCGGCGGCGGCTCGGGCTTGGGGGCGGCAACAGCGCAGACCCTGGCCGACGCCGGCGCGAAAGTCGCCGTGCTCGACCTGCGCCTCGAGGGTGCCGAACAAACCGCCCGCACCATCGGCGGGTTGGCAATCGAATGCGATGTGGGCGACGCCGATAGCGCTGCTGCCGCGGTTGCCCAGGCCCGTGAAGCCCACGGCACGGCGAGCATCCTGGTCAACTGCGCCGGCATCGGGCCCGGCGCTGCCGTGGTCGGGAAAACCGGGCCGGTCGATCTCGACTGGTTCGAAGCGACGGTCCGGGTCAATCTGACCGGCACCTTCAACATGATCCGCCTAGCCGCCGCCGACATGATGACCCACGACCCAAATGAGGAAGGCGAGCGCGGCGTCATCGTCAATACCGGCTCGACCTCGGCCTATGAGGGCCAGATCGGCCAGACCGCTTATGCCGCCTCGAAGGCCGGCGTGGTGGGCATGGGCATCGCCTTGGCGCGGGAATTCGCCCGCGAGGGCGTGCGCGTGATGACCATATCGCCGGGACCGTTCGACACGCCCCTATTCGGATCGATGCCGACCAACGCCCATCAACGCCTGCTCGACGCCGCTCAATTCCCCGATCGGGCCGGCAAACCGGCGGAGTACGGCCAGCTCGTCGTCAGCATCGTCGAAAACCCCATGCTGAACGGCGAATCGATCCGCCTCGACGGCGCCATCCGCATGGGGCCGCGCTAGGCGATATCGAGGACCACGTTTCCTAAATGCTGCGCGGCTTCGACCATTTCGTGGGCGGCGGCGATATCATCCAGCGGGAACCGGGCGGCGATGGTGGTGGTCAGCGCCCCGTCGGCAATCATCCGGTTGAGGTCGGCGACCCCAGCGTCACGCGCGCCATCGGACAACTCGTAGACGATGAACCATTTGAGCGCCGCACCGCGAACAATGAAGTCCTGGGCCGGAATGCTCGCCACCGGTTGGTCAGTGCCGTAGACAATCACCGTGCCGTCCGGCGCCAGAATGCGGCCATACATCGGCGCATTGGCCGACAGATTTAACTCGATAATGCGGTCGGCGCCGCGCCCGTCGGTGAGTTCTTCAACCCGCGCCGGCACATCTTCGCTGCGATAATTGATCGCCTCGTCAGCGCCGGCGGCGCGCACATAGTCGGCCTTCTCGTCCGAGCTGATCGTGGTCAGCACCCGGGCGCCCTTATACTTGGCGATTTGGATCGCATGGTGACCTACCGCACCGGCACCGCCGGCGATTAGCAGGGTTTGGCCGGAAACGTCGCCATCGAACGTAACGGCGCGTTGCGCGGTAAGAAACGGAATGCCGAAGCACGCCGCATCGGCGAAATCGACCCCGTCGGGCAACGCGATTACGTATTTTTCCGCCAGCACGATATATTCCGCCGCCGTGCCGAAGGGCCGTTTCCATTGGCCGTTCATCACCCAGACACGTTGGCCGCCGCGGCCGTTATCAACTCCGTCACCGACCGCATCGACGACGCCGGCGCCGTCGCTCTGCGGAGTGATCTTAGCGAACGGAATGGCGCCGCCGCGGCCGCGCAACCGCGCCTTCCAATCCGACGGATTAACCCCCGAGGTGTGAAGCTTTACCCGGATTTCGCCCGGTCCCGGTTCCGGCGTTTCGACATCGCCGATGGTCAAGACATCGGCAGCAGGCCCGAGTTCGGTGTAAGTGGCAGCACGCATGATTTCGTTCCTCAATATTGTCTTATTTGCCGGGGAACATGGCATCTACGCCGCTCGTGTCAATCGGCATCGACTCAATGGCGGATCATTACAATGAGGCCGCATGAAACTGAAACGAACGTCCTTCCTTGCCAGCGTGCTTGCTGGTGCTCTGTTCATGGCGGGTACGCCAATGGCGCCGCCGGCAATCGCACAGGATTCGTTTGCAAACTTCATTATCGGCCTGCGCGATATCTGCGCCCAGGAACCGGCGCGCCAGTGCACGGGGCGCGTGTCGGCGCATCTCGATGCCAACGCCGATAAACAAGTGTCGCTAAAGGAATTCGAGGCGGTGCGGAACCAAGCAAAATCGGCGACCAAGGAGCGCGAATCAGGGCTGTCCCCTATCGAGCGCAATTTGACCTCGGTCGCGTTGCTGACACTCAAGCAAGCTAAGCTCGCGACCGTATTCGCAAACTTTGACGCTAATGATGATGGTGGTCTCAGCGAAGACGAGCTGTTTGCGGACTTTCAGATCGATCAACGCCCCTTCGGCGATATCGTTGCCGACCCCGACGCAGTCGATTGGCGGGCTTTCGCGGCGCGTTTCGGCAAGGTAGGCTTTCTCATCATCGACCTCCTGCCCCCCAGCCATCGCAAATAGGGCCCCCTAAATCATGACGCCCCCCTATAACGACGCGCAGCGGCGCGAATATTTGCAAATGATCGACCGGATCGGTGGCGCTTGGTTGGGCGTGTTCGGCGAAGATACCGAGTTTTATTCGGCCAATTATTGGGACCTGCTGACCCGGCTGTGGCGCAGCGTGCAGCCGGTACGCAAGACCGATGCGCTGGGCTTCCTGACCGCGGTTAAAAGCGGCCACACGGCGGGCAAGTATCTGGAACGGGCGATTGAGCGCGGGTTCATCGTCGAGACCGAAAACCCCGAAGACGCGCGCTCGCGCCTGGTCGGCCTGTCGCCGGATATGCGCGCACGCCTCGACGGGTTCTTCGATACCGCTGTCGACGAAGTTGGCCGCACAAACACCAATCTCTCTAATCTGGTCGATAAGAGCTGAAACCAGCCGCTTTGGGCCTATCCCCAAAAATAGATAAAATTATTTATATTATGAAAATATTTTGATTGATTTTTTCATATTATGAAATTATCGTTACACATCATGCGTGAATGTGTAAATTGCCACGGCCCGTTACAAGCCGCTCGCCTGTCCTGCACCGCCTGCGGTCTGAGCTTCGAGGGCACCTTCAATACGCCCCGGCTGGCCCGTCTGGAACCCGACCAACAGCAATTGGTCGAGCAGATGGTGTTGGCGGCGGGTAATTTGAAAGACGTGGCGAGCGCCATAGAGGTCAGCTACCCAACGCTGCGCAAACGCCTCGATAATCTCATCCTCGCCCTGAGCACCTTGCGCGAGCAGGACGATGCGCAAATCGCAAAATTTCTCAGCGCGGTCGAAGCTGGCGAGATGACCGCGGAATCCGCCGCGCGCCTGATCAGAGAGCTCCATGGCCAATCTTAACGAGATCGACCCGAACGGGCACGCCGAACGCATCGGCCGGATGGAGCGCGACGGCCTGCTCACCGCCAGTCAGGCGGCGCAACTGCGCGAAAGCGTGCAACCGCGCGGGGCCGAAGACATCACCACATCCCTGCGCGCCCGCTGGCCGGCACGATGGATCGGCGTGTTTTTAGTCGCCATCGCCGTGGTCGCTCTCGGCGCTGCTTTGACCGGCTCGGGCGGCGGGCCAACTACCGTACAAGACGTATCGAGTGCCTTGAACCAACCAGGAGGCGTTGGAGAAATGAACGCAACCGTATCGAAACTCATCGCCGTGGCGATTTTGCTGATCGTCCCCCTGCTGCTGTGGGCCGTGCTGCACAACAGCCTGGTCGCCAAGGAAGAAAATGTCTTCGAGGCTTGGGCGCAAACCGAAAGCAATTTCCAACGGCGCGCCGATTTGGTGCCGGCGCTGGTGGAATCGGTGACCCGCTTCATCCAACACGAATCCGAAACCCTGACCGACATTGCTCAGGAACGCAGCCAAGCGACCGGCCGCTTGGCGCAGGCCGTCGACGAGTTGATCAACACGCAGAAACAGGCTGCCGAGGTGCTGCGCGCCAACCCGGAACTCTTGATCGAAAACCAAGAAAAACTGGCGCAACTCTTCGCCGGTCAGACCTCGGTTGGCCGCAGCGTCGGTAATCTGTTCGCTGTCGTCGAAGCCTATCCCGATCTGCGTTCGGCCGACCAGTTTCTCGAATTGCAGGCCCAGCTCGAGGGCACCGAGAACCGTATCAACGTCGCCCGCCAGCGCTTCAACGACGCGGTCGGCGATTTCAACGGCACCATGCGCAAGCTGCCCTGGAGCCTAGTGGCCAGCGCCGGCAGATTCCAACGCAAAGCCTATTTCCAATCCGAGGAAGACGCTCGCCGTGCGCCAGATATCAACTTCAACTAAGCGGCTGACTATTGCCCTGGTGGCCGCCATCATCGTTGTGGGCGGCCTGTCGGTGGTGCGCGAACTCAATGCGCCGCCGGAGCTGGTAGAGGACGATGCGGCGTTGATGTCGCCCGAAGAGCGCGCCTTTCTTGCCGAGTTCCACCGCTTTCTCACCAAGGATCACGATATCGACTATCGGGTGATCACCGTTAAAGACAGCGGCGATATCGACCAGTTTGCCGTCAAACGCTTCGAGAAATTGTTCGCTAAATCGTCGCGCAGCGCCACCGGCCGCGGCCTTTTGCTGGTTGTCGACCCGGTGCAGGACCGAGTGCGCCTGGAAGTGTCCCAGACGCTCGAAGGCGCATTCCCCGACGCTTTCATCGCCTATGTGGAGCAGCGCCAGATGGTGCCGTTCTTTCGCACCGGCCGCATCGCCGACGGCGTCCTCGCCTCCACCGAGCTGATCGCCATGCGCGCCCAGAACGCCACCCGCAATGCCGGCTTTGAGGACGAGCCGTGGGCGACAACCAGCGCCGGCGGCGGCGCGGTCGCCGCGGCGCGCATCGGCGAAGGGCCGGAGCAAATACCGGTCCCGCCATCCCCCGCAACGGCGCCGCCGACCAATACGCCGCAACAGGCTCTACAGGCCTATTTCGACGCCATGGGCGCGCGCAACGCCAGCCCCGACCTGGCGTTTTACACGCCGGCAACCCGCCAGATGCTCAGCGGCTGGACGATCACCCGCGCGCAAATGGATTCGGTGGTGAAAACCTATCGCCGCTGCAACGCCGAGCCGGTGAAATCGGATCCCACCAGTTCGCTGGCCGTCATTCGCTACCCGATCGCCGAGCGCAGTTGCGCGCCCTTCTTTTTTCAAAACATCGACGGCGCCTGGGCGCTCGACCTAACGATAATGCAGCAGGCGATCCGCTTCGGGCGCACCAATGCTTGGCGCTTCGACCAGAGCGTCGACCACCCCTACCGCTTCGCCTTCGCCGACTGGCGTTTCGATCCGAGCGGCTTTCCGTCGCGCGCCCGGTGATCCTGACCCCGCGCCCCTAACTTCCCGACAATTTGCGATAAACACCGTGCAGTAACCCTCGTGCCTTTTCGTGCGCGCGGCCTTATTATTGCCGGGTCTGAGTCACACATTCACAGAGAAGGCCGCCGGCATGTTGGCGAACGCATACGCACAAGTTCTGCTGTTTTTCCAAAATTTCGGTGTGCTGGCCGCACTGGCGGTGATCCTCGCTGTCGGTATCTTGCGCATTATCTTGCGCCTTGCCGCCGCGCAGAAACAAACCCACACCACCCGCGCCTTCCGTGACCGCTTCCAGGCCTTCTGCCATAGCTCGGGCGAAGATACCGCTGCTTATGAACGCCTGGCCTTTCTGGCCGAGCGCATGGGCAACACTATGGGCCGCCACGCGCGGGTCGAAGCCAAGCCGCCCTTCGGCAGCCAGACCACTAAAAGTTTCGTCACCGTGCTGCAGTTTATCCCCGAGTTGCGCCGCCACTTCGCCGATTTGCAGGCTGGCGGCTATGGTCTGGGCAATGACGGCGCCAGTTGGATTTACCATACGGTCGACGACGCGTTGATCCGCTTTCTCGGCGCCCTTGATGAGACCTCGAAAATTGCTCTGCGCCGGTTGATCAATCCGATCGCCTGGTTTCGCGAGGGGGTCGAGCGCCTCCTTGCCCTACCCTTCATCATCGCCGGCTGGTTCGGCGTCATCACGACAGCGGACGCCGTCAACGCCGAAAAAAACAGCACCTTCCGCGCGGTCGCCGGTCTCACTGCAATCCTCGCCGTGGTCACCATCGCATCGACCTTCATCGTCGGCGAAAAGAAAACCGCCGACACCTACCGCACCATCGGAACCACCGCGGCGAGCGCCACCAATAGCGGCATGAAAGCCGTATTCAGCGCGTTTTCGGATGTGTCGAAGGCGATCACCGCGCCAAAGCCCGAGCAATAAGCGCCACAACAGAGCCCTTTCTCGTTCGCTTATGAAATCACCCATCGCGCTTGCCGCTATTCTGGTCACAATTGTGCTCGCCGTGCTTGCCGCCCGGCAAGGCGACCGCCATGACGATGTGACCGGCCCAGTCACCCATGTACGTGGCGGCGACACCGTTGAGGTCGCCGACATTCGGGTGAGACTAAACGGGGTGGCGGCGCCCCAACGGGGTGAACCTTTCGCCGCCGAAGCCGAGAGGTTCTTGAAAAATTTGGTCATGGGCCAGACCGTGCGCTGCAACGTTAGCAGCCGGCGCAGCTTTGAGCGCCGGATCGGCACCTGCTATCACGACGGTACCGACATCGCCATCACCATGATCAGCGCCGGTCTGGCGCGCGACTGCCCAAGACATTCCGGCGGCCGCTACAGCGACTTCAACACCACCGCATCGGAGCGATTACCCCTGCCCGCCTTCTGCGCGGCACGTTAAACGTCACAGAGAAAATGGTGGCCAGTGGAGGATTCGCAGCACCACGACGCCAGGTTCCATCTTGATATAGTTTTCGCCACACCAGCAAAGCCCGGTGAGAAAGAGAATCAATAGAATTTACTGACGATCATGTTTTGTGCGAGACTTCGTGACCTACTTCGCGAACCAAGGGTGGCCTTAAGACCGCCCAAATCGATACTAAACAGGAGAGGAACACACCCATGAAAAGTTCGTTCAAAACGTTGACCGCATTTTTAGCGCTTGGTGCTGGATTTATCGCCTGGGCCGGGACACCGACACCGGTATCCGCGCAGACAAATATCCTCGTGCATGTCTTTGCGCCGCCCAATTATCCCAACAACAGCCATGGCTGGGTCTATCTCAAGGAAAACATCGAACGTGATACGCAAGGCCGGGTCACCTTTGAATTCACCAACGGCAAGGTCGCCCCGCCGCAGCGCAACTGGGACCATGTGACGGCAGGCATCGTTGACGCGGCCTATTTACATACCGGCTTTGAAAGAAAACGGCTGTGGTTGACCGAAGTCGGCCGGCTTCCCGGCGCTACGCCGACCGCGACGGCGATGTCGGTCGCTAGTTGGCGGACCTACAAGAAATTCTTCGAAGTGGCCGACGAATTTAAGGGGGTCAAACTGCTGACGCTCTATAGCTTTACCGGCGAAAATATCTGGACCATCGATAAGCCGATTAACACTGTCGACGATTTGAAGGGCATGAAGTTGCGTTCCGGCGCCGGATTGGCCGCCAACATCTTCAAATCTCTCGATATCGCACCCGTGCCATCGCTGGCCGCGGAAATTTTCCCCATGGTCTCTAAAGGTGTGGTCGATGGCATGACCGGCCCCGCCGCACTGCTGACGGTGCTCAAGGTGGACCAGTTCATCAAACACGGCATCCGCTATCCGGGCGCGATGACCACCTTGATGTGGACGCCGATCCTGAACAAAGAGAAATGGGAGTCGATCTCGGCCGATGATCAAGCGATCATGGAAAAATATCTCGGCGAACCGATGGCGCGTAGCGTCGCCGGTGAATGGGACCGCCGTAATACGTCGTCGCTCAAAAAGATGGCCGCCGATGGCATTAAAATCCATGACGCGAGCCCGGAATTCGTTGCTGCCGTGGAGGCAAAGACGGCAGTGTTTACCGACGAATGGCTGGAACGCGCAGCAAAGCGTGGTGTCGACGGCAAAGCGGCGTTGGCCTTCTACAAGCAGCAGCTTGAGGAGTTGAAATAAACCACGTTGGGATTCTGATCGGTGACAACCGAGCAAGAACCAGACCCATCTGAACAGACCGAGGTGAGATGGCGGCCACTACATCTGTTGGTCGCCATCTTCATCGGTTTGATGCTGCTGGTTGGCAGCCTCGACGTAACGATGCGCTATGCATTCGATGCGCCGCTCAGCTGGGGTGGACCCGTCGTCGGCTTGTTTCTCGGCCTGACAATTTTCAGCGGAATGATCATTGTCACCGGTGAGGACGAGCATATCACCGTCGGTTTGCTGGACCGCTGGATCGTCGGCCGCCGCCGGAAAATTCAGTCAATCCTGGTGTATGTCGTGAGTATCGGCTCGATGTTCTTCATCTCGGAGCGGATGTTGGCGTCGAGCCTGCGCAGCTATGAGAATGAAAACCAGCATATGATGATCGACATCTCGGTGTGGCCTTTCTCGGCCATATTCGCTGTGCTCAGTTTCATCTCCGGTTTGCTCCTCTTGCGGAATCTCTTTCGTCTGCTGACGAAACGCGACAAAGCCGTCTAGGCCCTGGACCTCACGCATGCTTGAAACCGTCATTGGATTATCCGGGCTGATCGTCCTTTTGCTTGCTCGGGTGCCGCTCGGCTTTGCGATGCTCATCGTCGGATTTGTCGGTACGGCGTTGGTACGTACGCCTTCCGCGGCGTTGGCCGGTGTAAGCTCGACTATCTTCGAAATCGCCATCTCGCCGAACTTCGTGGTGTTACCGTTATTTATGTTGATGGGCGCATTCGTGTCTCAGGCGCGGTTATCGGACGATCTCTACGATGCCGCGCATGCTTGGCTGGGCCACTTCAAGGGCGGATTGGCAATGTCGACGGTCGCGGCAAGCGGCGGTTTTGCTGCAGTGTCGGGTAATTCGGTAGCGACCGTTGTAACCATGGCCAAGGTCGCTCTGCCTTCCATGCGGCGCTACGGGTACGGCGACAGCTTGGCAGCGGGCACCATTGCGGCGGGCGGAACGCTGGGCATTCTCATACCCCCCAGTAATGCGCTGATCATCTACGGGCTGTTGACCGAAACCGACGTTGGCAAACTATTTATTGCCGGGATCATACCGGGGTTGGTGACCATTGCCCTCTACATCGCTGTGGTGCGTTTGATCGTGACATTTCGGCCGGACCAGGGACCCGCCGCCGAACGCAGCGACTGGCCGACCCGGTTCCGATTACTCCTACGGGTATGGGGTGTCGTCGCAATATTCCTGATGATCATGCTGGGGATCACTTTCGGTGTCTTCACGCCGACGGAAGCCGGCGCGGCCGGTGCCTTGGGAGCCTTGCTGTTTTCGATCGGTCGCAAGCGCATGTCGTGGCATGGCCTCTATCTTTCACTGTTCGATGCCGGCAAGACCACGGCGATGCTGTTCACCGTGATTTTCGGCGCGCTGGCGCTCAATCAATTTGTTCAACTATCCGGTGTCGGCAACCAACTGTCTGACTTTGTGACCGGTCTTGACGCGTCTCCGACCGTTTCCATTTTCGCCATTCTCGGGATTCTTATTATCCTCGGCATGTTTATCGAAGGCCTCGCGATGGTCCTGCTGGTGGTGCCGATCTTCGTGCCGATCGTCGACGCAATGGGTTTCGATCTCATTTGGTTCGGTGTGTTCCTGGTGGTGGCGGTGGAAATCAGCCTGATTACGCCACCGGTCGGCATCAACGTGTTTGTGCTCAAAACCATGCTCAAAGATGTTGAGTTGTCGACCATCTTCGCCGGCATCATGCCGTTCTTCGCCGCCGACATCTTCCGTCTTGTCCTGCTGATATTCTTCCCTGCGTTGGCATTGTGGTTACCGAGCCTTGTTTGATAGATGCGACACAAGATAACGCGCGTCCTCTGTGTCGGTGATGAGCGCGGAAGGTTCAAGGTGAGATGAAACTGGAAAGTCTCAAATTGAAGTCCTTAAGAGCCTAGGAGAGCGCTCATGCAGATTGTCCGCTACCACCACATACCGTGGGAAGACCGCATGAATGTCGACAATTGGCCCAGCCGCGCCGGCACCTATTACAACAACCCAGAAACAGAATTGTGCATCCGGCTGATCGACTACCCCTTTGGTTCCGTCGAACCACGCCATGTCCATGCGGGCACACACGCGACCACGGTGTTGAAGAACCACGCCATCGTTGACGGGCTAACCCTGGGGCCGCTCGACGTGGTGATCGGTCCCAGCAACGAACCTCACGGGCCGCTCGAATATCCTGAAGGCTGCAATTTATTGTCCGCGTTCCAGGGCAGCTTTTATCATTCCGAGGTCGAGACCCTGTCGAGCGAAAAGCAGTACCGTTTGGTCCAACAGGAGAGCATTGCCTGGACAGAGCTCGATGGCGGTGGCGAAGCGAAAACGCTCGTTGACCACGGCGCCGGCCGCCTCCTCGTCGAGGCAATGCGGTTTCCCGCAGGCGCTCAACATAAGTCGGCCTTTCTAGCTGCCCTGTTGGTCGACGGCGAGGTTTCCGTCGAGGGCGAGCCGCTCGGGATATGGGATTTCATTTACGCCGATGAGGGTGACCCGCGCGCCGACATCGTTTGTGCAAGCGACGCAACACTGCTCACACTGACGATGCGCGACACCACCGCGTAAATGCCGTTCATGTGTCGTTCAAGAATGCTAGCCGAAGGAGCCGAATATGAACATTGATCGGGTATCGCCAGCATTCGACGCCGTTCTTGGCGATCGCGAACCGACGATCGATACCGTTGCCCACGGCCTATACTTCGGCGAGGGTCCGGTCTGGGATCGGCGCGAAAACAGATTTTTGTGGACCGAGATAATCGGCGACGCGATTTGGGAATACCGACCCGGCGTCGGCAGCCGAAAATTGATGGCGCCAAGCGGCCATGCCAACGGAATGACCTTCGATCTTGAAGGCCGTTTGCTTGTCGCCGGCTGGTCATCGCGTTCAGTCTGGCGCCTGGAGCATGACGGCACGACGACGGTTCTGGCGTCGCACTATGACGGCACGCCGCTGAGTGGACCGAACGATATCGTCGTGCGCTCGGACGGGACGATTTATTGGACCGATCCACCGGGCGCGCTGTCCATCCCGGGCATGGAAGGCCATGACCAGCAGCGCTATTTGGATATTCAGGGTGTCTATTGCTTGACCCCTTCCGGTGAGGTGCACCTCGCCATCGCCGATTGTACCTACCCCAACGGGCTGGCCTTTTCGACCGACGAAAAACTGCTCTACGTCAACGATACGCAGCTCGGTCTCATTCGCGCGTTCGATGTGAACGCAGATGGCAGCGTTGGACCGGGCCGTTTGTTCCACACGATGACGGGTACCGAAGAAGGCGTTGCGGACGGCATGAAGGTGGATCTGAACGACAATGTGTATTGCACCGGCCCCGGTGGTATTCATGTTACGAATTCCGGCGGAGAGCTAATCGGACGTCTGCTTATCCCAGGCCATTGCACGAACATCGCGTGGGGCGGTGAAGACTGGACGAGTTTTTACATCACAACCTTCCACACGGTTGTTCGCACCCGCCTGGGTATTCCCGGCGTTGCGGTCTGGTGAGGTGCGAGCCATGGCAGAGAATATGATTTTCGAGCGCGTCGCAGGCCCCTTTGAAGGCCCAGCGAACGGCGTCGTGTGGGACGGTGAAGGGCTACTATTTGCGTTAATGGAAGAACAGCGCCTAATGCGTTTCGACCCGGCGACCGGTGAGGTTTCCGAAGCACGAAAATACACCAGCCGGACAAACGGCCTTGCGATGGGCCTTAACGGCGAGTTGTACGGCGGACAGGAAGCCAGCCGGAGGCTCATCGAATTTATGCCCGACGGCTCGTCGGTCGCAATCGACGCGCTGCTCGACAGCAAGCATCACAACCATCCCTGCGACCTGACAGTCGACAGCCAGGGGCGGATTTGGTTCGCGGATCCGTTCAGCCCGGTTCTCGCCGTCGGGCCGCAATTCTTCCCGCCGCTCGATCACGCATCCGTCCTCCGCGTCGCGCGCGATCATCGGCGCGCGTGGATCATGCGGCGCATGACCTATGACACCAAGGCGCCGCGTTCGGTACTGCTGTCGGCAGATGAGACCAAGCTATATGTTGCCGAGGGCGAACCGCGCCAAGATCACATTCGCGAGCTGCGCGCTTATGCGATTGGCGGTGATGGAGAGCTCGGCACCTATGACGTCTTACATAGGTTCGGCAGCGACCATCGTGGACCGCAGCGCGGCATTGAAGGTATGTGTCTCGACGCCGACGGAAATATCGTTGCCTGCGGTGGCTGGCAACGAAACGGGCCAGGTCCGCTCGTCTATGTTTTTTCACCCGCCGGGCGAGTCCTGAAAACCTACGACCTTCCCGCCGATATGCCGAACCGTTGCGCCTTCGGCGGCGCGGACCTCGATACGCTCTATGTCACGACAGCGGCCGGCGAGCTGCTTGCTGGCAAATATTGAGATTGACCAAAATTCTCTTGCCTGGTGAGCCAACATTCCGTTCAGACAAAGAAGGAGGAGACATGCAATGGCATTACTACCCTACATAACCGACGAGGAAGCGACGGGGCATGTCGCCACTTTATTCAAACACAACAGGAAATTGTATGGACGGGTCGCCAACGCCATACGCGTCGCTGCCCATTCGCCAAAATTGGCGCAGACGATCTTTGGCTTCAACGTGCCGGCGTTGCGCGAAGAAATTACCGGTAACCTGCCTGTCCGCCTCAAGGCCATGGTCATCCTCAAAACGTCCATGCTGAACGGCTGCGCCCATTGAATCAGTCACAATGTAACGCTCGGTCGAGGGTTGGGTTTTGACGAAGAACTTATTGAAGCAATCGAGGGCGACTTTCAGACTTCCGATTTGCTGTCGCCGCCCGAAAAAGCGGCGATCAAATGGGCTGAAGTGCTGACTAAGATGACCTATCGGGGCGAAAATCCGGAAGCGATGCCGGAATTGAAGAAGCATTTCAATGCGGCCCAGATCGTGGAAATCACCATGGTGTCGGGCTTCTTCAATTTCTGGAACCGTTTCACCGACAGCCTGCAGATCGATATCGAAGAAGCACCGGTGATGAACAAGTTCGTCAAGTCAGCGACGATCGATCCGGCTGACTATGTTGCCTATATGCGCGACGGATGGTGGAACCATGAAGATGGCAGCGGCGGCGTAACAAAAGGAAACAAGACATAATGGCGATGCTTTCCGGTGCTCAGGTTATGGCGCGCATGCTCGAAGATTATGGGGTCACCGACATTTTTCATGTGCCAGCGATTCTGCGGAGAACCATGGTCGAACTCGAAGAGACTTCCATAAACCGGGTGCGCACACACGGCGAAAAATCTGCCGCCTACATGGCCGACGGTTATGCCCGCGCCTCGCGGCGTCCAGGTATCTGCATGGCCCAGACGGTCGGTGCGCTAAATCTTGCGGCCGGCCTGCGCGATGCCTGGCTCGCCCATTCGCCGGTGATCGCGATGACGGGCGGGCGTGATCCGGCAACTAAGTTTCGCAAGGTCTATCAGCAGAACGACGACGTGCCGGCATTCGATGGGGTGACCAAATTCAACGCCACGGTCGACTCGGTCGACCGGTTTCCCGACATGGTGCGCCAAGCCTTCCGGGTCGCCGTGTCGGGGACCCCGGGGCCTGTACACCTCCAGTTCCGCGGTAACGAGGGGCAAATGGACGTCGAAGAAGCCGACATGGAACCACTGGTCGAAACCGCCTTCTCGCAAGTACCGCCATTCCGCCCCTAGCCCGACGAGGCGAGCGTGCAAAAGGCAGTCGAAGTGCTCCAGGCGGCCCAACGGCCAGTAATCGTTGCCGGCGGCGGGGTGCGGTGGTCGCAGGCCGCTGCCGCCGTGGTTACGCTCGCGGAGAAATTGCAAATACCGGTGGCAACCTCCTTGAACGGCAAAGACACGATCCCCGGATCTCATTCCCTGAGCGTCGGTGTCGTCGGCACCTATTCACGCGGGGCCGCCAATCAAGTCGTCTCGGAAGCCGATCTCGTCTGTTTCATCGGTTCGGAAACCGGCGGCATGACCACCCATTTTTGGCAGGTGCCAACGCTCGGCACACGTGCGATTCAGATCGATATCGATCCCGAGGCGCTCGGCCGCAACTACATGCTCGATGCCGCCGTCCTCGGCGACGCCAAGGTCGTCGTCGAACGCATGGTCGCCCGCGCCGATGCTGCGACGGCGGCGAGCCGCGATGGCTGGGTCGGCCGGGCCCGCGAACATGTGGGCTCCTGGTATCAGCAGTATAACGAGCTCCTCACATCCGAGGTGGCGCCAACGCGACCAGAGCGCATCTGTAACGATCTGTCGAAGTACCTGCCCGACGATGCCTTCGTCGTCGTCGACACCGGGCACGCCGGTATGTGGATGGGCGGCATGTATGACTTGCGCGCCCCCACCCAGAGCTACGTGCGGTGCGCCGGCCATCTTGGCTGGGCATTTCCAGCCGCGATTGGCGCCCAGCGCGGCGTGCCCGACCGACCCGTCGTTTGCTTCACCGGTGATGGCGGATTCCTCTACCATGTTGCCGAGATCGAGACCGCGGTCCGCTGGAACATCCCGGCCGTGATCGTCGTCAACAATAATCACTCCGGCAACCAGTCCAAGCGCGGCTACGACGCCGTTTATGGCGGCAAGCAGACAGAGCGGGGCCAGGAACTCTGGGTCTGGACCGATGTGAATATCTCAAAAGTCGCCGACGCCTTCGGCGCGCAAGGCCTCCGGGTTGAGAAGCCGGCCGAATTCGCGCCGGCGTTGGAGAAGGCGATCGAGTCGCGGCGGCCGACCATCATCGATGTGGTGACTGACCTCGACGCCGAAGCGCCGCTCGCCGTTAGTTAGAGGGAAGACGCCATGTCGACAGATTTGCCAATGACACCGATTAGACGCGTGGTGACGGGAACCGACGGGCAAGGTCGCTCGAAGGTCGTATGGGACGGGCCGGCGCCCAATGCCAACAACGCCGCGCTCGCCAGCCGCACCCACAATACGAACATCTGGGTCTGGGACCGCGCGCCGCTGCCGCTTTCCGGAACCGACGACGAAGGCGACACGCCTTACGAGTTTCCCGGCGCTCCCGGCGGTGGACATGTACGCGTCGTCGAGACGCTGGAGCGGCAGGAAGGTTACGACCGGGCGAGCGACCCCGACTTCCACGAGGACCACGTGCCGACACCGCGCCCCAGCGGGCGCAGTTGGGACCGCGGCGGCAAGAACTCTTATTCGTCGGGCATGCACAAAACCCAGTCGGTCGATTTCGGCATCGTGCTGGCGGGCGAGCGCGAACTGATCCTCGACGACCAAACGCTTCTGATGAAACCCGGTGACATCGCGATCCAAGTCGGCGCCTGGCACAATTGGTCCTCGCCGCGACTTGGCTGCGTCATGGCGTTCGACATGATCGATGCCGAATTCGTCGATGGACCACAGGGGCTCGTTCAGGGCGGCGACCCGGTGGTCGCCCCACCAGCCGACTTCCAACTTCCCGAGGGTGTCAAGCCGGCGCGCCGGATCGTCACCGCCGATCGCGAGCCTGGGCGGTCCAGCCTGATCGCCGACGGCCCGGCGCCGGACGTGCGCGTCGATCCGGCGCGGCCAGGTTTCGCGTCGGCACGACTATGGGTGATCGACCGTATTCCGGCGAAAATCGTATTGGAGACCCTGCATCTGCCGCACACGATCGAGCCGCCGAAAGGCGGTGCGGTGTGTCGCGTCGTGACCTACCCACCGGATGCGAACTGGGACGGTGATGTTGGCGCCGACGAAGTGGCGGCGTTTTTTGACACGATGGGATCGCCCGGCGCATCCACCTATTCGCCCGAAGCACCACATCCCTATATGCAAAAAACCGACACAGTGGATTTCTGTTTCATCCTCGAGGGCGCAATCGACCTGGTTCTCGATACTGAATCGGTGGCCCTGAAGACCGGCGATATTGTTGTCCAGCGTGGCACAAACCACGCCTGGAGTAATCGGTCCACCGTGTCCTGTATCATGGCGGTCGCATCGCATGACGGCACATATTGAGGCTGCCCAACCGGAGAGCCGTCCGTTTCCGATTGCGCTCGTGCCTGCGTTGCATGAGACGGTCGAACTTGCGGGGAAATGGTGCCCAGGGGCGGATTCGAACCACCGACACGCGGATTTTCAGTCCGCTGCTCTACCAACTGAGCTACCTGGGCCCATGACGTGCTTCGCACATGTCGCGCTAAATTTCGCGGAGGCGACGCGCGGGTATAGGAAAAATCCTCTGCCCTGTCCAGAGGGCTTTCTCGGGCTCATTTTTAGCGGCGTCGCGCTAGCCGTCATCCTCGCGCGCCGCGTCGGGATTGCCCTCGTAGACCATGGGCGCTTCATCGGTGGGAATGCGGTAGCGGCCGTCGAGCCAACGCGCCAAATCGGCGTTGGCGCAGCGCTCGGAACAAAACGGCCGGTGGCGCTTCACCGCTACCTTGCTGCAATTGGGACACTTGGCCATCGACGCTTTTCCGCTGCTCACTTCCCGTTGGATGGCCAACATATTATCACGATTCTGGCGCGCGCAACGGCGCGGCTACCTTTTCGGCGCTATTTCCCATTTGTCACGCGGCCAGCTCGGCTGCGCTTCGAGCGTCACCTGCCCTATCCGCGCCGCCGCTTCGCCGAAGGCATCGTGGAGCGCGCCAGACAAGGCCTCGACCACGTCCGGCGCGGCGCGCAGCACATAGCCGGCCGACGATTGCTTTCGCGCGCCCGCCGACAGCCCACGGATCGCGCCGTAGGCCGCCGCATCCGCGCGTAGACGCGGCGCAACTGCCGGTTCCATCATGCGCTCGGCCAGGGACGGGCCAAGACGCGTGCGGGTCATCTCGATCAGCCCGAGATTGGAAATACCCAGCACATGGCAGGTGGCTGGATCGTCTTTGAGGTGGCGGCGCAGGGTGGTCAGCACCTGCTTACGGTCGTCGCCGCGCGCCATTTTTAGGGCATCGATGACGATGGCGCCGCCAATGGCGCGGAGTCGCAACTGGCGGGCGATTTCCAGCGTCACCGCCAGATTGACGTCACGCGGGCCGCGGCCGGCGCGACCGATATGGCGGGCGGAATTCACGTCGATAGCGCACAAGGTCTCGGTCAAATCGAACACCAGTTCGGTGCCGTTGCCCACTGCAACCCGGGGCACCAACGCGGCGGCGATGGCGTCTTCGATTTCGTGGGCCTCAAACAGCGGACCGTTCTCGCGCACCAATTCGATGTCGGCTTCGGGAGCCTCGCTATCGAACCAACGTTGTACGGCTGTCTCGATGACCCCATCGCCGCAGATAATACGCGAAACTTCCCCGTCAGCGTGCGCCGCCAAGATACGGTCGACCGGATCGGGCGGCGATTGCAGACACATTGGCGGCTGTTTTGAGTTTTCGGGATCGTCGGGCAGGCGCACCAGGCGCGGTCCCTTATCGGCGAAACCTTCTGCGGCGACCCGCACCGCCACCGCCTGGCCCTCATGCACCAAGTCTCCAATACGCGCGCGCCGGCCCGCCCCCTCGGCGATCACCGCGTCGCGGGCCCGCATAAAACCATCCGCCGCTTGTCCGATATCGACGAAGGCGGCGTTCATCGCCGGATCCAAGCGCCGCACCCGGCCGAGATAGACCCCGCCCAACGCCACCGGTTCGCTATCGCGGAAATGATCGACCTGCCACACCTGCTTGCCATGGAGCAAGGCAGCACGGGTCTCGCCGGGACTACGCTCGATAAGCAGGGTGGCGTCGCTCACGGTTGGCTATATCCCAGACCGGCGAGCATGGCGGCGGCGGCGGCCATATCGAGACCCACCACATTGGTGTAGGAACCATTGATCGCCGGAATGAATGCCGCCGCGTGACCCTGAATGGCATAGCCGCCGGCCTTGCCCTGCCACTCGCCGGTCGCCAGATAGGCCTCGATCTCACTGCCGGTCAGCCGCTTGAAACGGACCATGGTGTTGATCAGCTTGCGCGCCTTACGGCCGTCCGGAGCAAGCACACAGATGCCGCCATAGACCCGGTGGCGGCGGCCCGACAGCAGTTGCAAATAGCGCTTGGCGGCAGCGCCGTCTGCGGGTTTGCCGATAATACGCCGGCCGACCCCGACCACCGTGTCGGCGCCAAGAACGAAGGCGTCCGGGTGACGCTCGGCAACGCTGGCAGCTTTGGCCCCGGCGAGACGGCGCGCCAACGGGCCCGGCGCTTCATCCTTGCGGGGGGTCTCGTCTATATCGGCGGGGTCGATTTGGTCGGGCGTGAGGCCCACTTGCGCCAGTAGTTCAAGTCGGCGCGGCGAGGCGGACGCCAGGATCAGCCGATGCGCCACGTCATCTGCCTACCCAGCCAAGGTCCAGCAGGCGCCAGTCCGGCGAGCAGCGGGTGGCTATCGGAGAATATGGGGAACGACAGCGCACGGCGGCGCGGCCTTACTTGAAGCGGAATGTGATGCGGCCCTTGGTCAAATCATAGGGCGTCATTTCGACATTCACCTTGTCGCCCGCGAGGACGCGGATGCGGTGCTTTCTCATTTTACCGGCGGTGTGGGCCAGCACTTCATGGTCGTTGTCGAGCTTCACGCGAAACATCGCGTTGGGCAGCACCTCGGTGACGGTGCCGGAAAATTCGAGAAGGTCCTCTTTCGCCATACTGTATCCGTGCGTTGTTACCGCGGTTGCGCGGCCTTGGGAGCGCAGTTGGACCGTATTTTGGCGATAAACTCAACCCCTGCCTCGAATTACGCCTTGCGATAACGGCAAAAAACAGGGCCATTATCGACAAAGTTTAAATAATAAGCGCGGGGGACGCGGTAAATGAGCGACGATATTCTCTACCAGGCCGACAGCGCGGTGCGGCTGATCACCATCAACCGGCCGGCCAAGATGAACTCGTTGGACTGTGCCGCCAATGACGAACTGGTCGAGGCATTTAAGGCATTCGATGCCGACGACGCGGCCCGTATCGCCGTGATCACCGGCACCGGCGACGCGGCGTTCTGCGCCGGCGCCGACCTCAAAAGCTACACCATGGCCTTTGCGACCACGCCGCCTGACGAATTCCGGCGCACCTATACCAATGGCTACGGGCTGGGCGGCATCACCCGCAATCTTAATATCCATAAACCGATCCTCGGCGCCATCAACGGCTATGCCATGTCCGGCGGGTTCGAGATCGCGCTGGCATGCGACATGCGTCTGTGCTCGCCCAACGCGGTGTTCGCCCTGCAGGACGTCAAATGGGGCTTTCACGCCTGCGACGGCGCGCTGGTTCGCCTGCCCCATATCATCGGCCTCAGTCACACCATGGAGATGTTCTTGACCGGCGACCGTTACGACGCCGACTGGGCTTATCGGGTGGGGCTGGTGAACCGGATCGTCGAGCAATCGTCACTGCTCGACGAGACGATGGCGCTGGCCCACAAACTCGCGACCCGCTCGCCACTGGCTCACCGCCAGGGCAAGGAGACCATCCTCCACGCGCTGGGTCGGCCGGTACAAGAGGGACTGCGCTTCGAAAGCGCCTCGTTCCGCGACCTCGGCGACAGCGAAGACCTTGTCGAAGGCACCAATGCGTTCGCCGAAAAACGCGACGCTGTGTTTAAGGGGCATTGACTTAAAGAAGTCCTCACCCAGGGTTGTCGAAGGGGGAGGACCGACGCCCTCATACTTCGACAAGCTCAGCATGAGGGCTTTATCGGCGACCCGATCAATCCAACGGCGCATCGCTGAGCGGAAAGCGGCGTTTTATGTGCTCGAAGATGTCCTCGCGCAGGTCACGGTAGGCGGCGAGACGCGTGTCGCGATTGCCTTCGACGATGGTGGGGTCGGCCATCGGCCAGTATTCGATGTCGCAGGCGATGGTGCGCGTTAGCTCCACCGCGCGGTGCTGCGCCTGGGGCGTGAAGGTGACGATCAGGTCGATCGATTGGTCGGCGATATCATCGAAAGATTTTGGCCTATGGCGCGATATGTCGAGGCCGATTTCGGCCAGAGCGGCGATCGCGAAGGGATCGACTTCGTTGGCCGCAAGGCGCACCCCGACACTGTCCACATAGATGCGGTGGCCGAGCAAATGCTTCATCAGAGCCTCGGCCATGGGCGAGCGAATGGTGTTTCGATTACAGGCAAACAGCACGCTTTTGGGAAAATCGTTCATGCCCGCTACGCCCTGATATGCAGAGCGCAAATGAGGGTGAACAGGCGCCGCGCGGTGTCGAAATCCACATCGACCTTGCCAGCCAATTGCGACTGAAGCCGCTCCGAACCTTCGTTATGGAGCGCCCGGCGGCCGACATCGATGGCTTCGATCTGCGCCGGTGAGGCGGAGCGAATAGCCTCGTAATAAGATTCGCAGACGGTGAAATAATCGCGAATCGTGCGGCGCAAGGACTGCACCGAAAACATCACCGCGCCAACCTTCACCCCGTCCTGACGGTCGATGTCAAAGACCAGGCGGCTTTCCTGGATACGCAGCGTGACGTCATAAGGGCCGTGGGGCGCACCGCCAAAAAACGCAGGATCGGGTTGGAAAGAATTGGTCTCTACCAGATCGTAGACCGCCACATCGATCTCCCGCTCCACATCCGGCTGATAGCGAATGATGCTCGGATTATCGATGGCAACGTGGACGATACGGTGATTATTGTCCGACAAGGGTTTCACCCCGGGTCCGCAATCGCGATCAAGTTTCGTCGTTCAGGCGAATTTTTACCGACAGCGCGTGCGCCTGAAGCCCCTCGGCATTGGCCAGAGTAACGGCGGCGGGGCCAATCGCCCGCAACCCCTCGACGCTGCACGAGATCAGCGAAGACCGTTTGAGGAAATCCAGCACGCTCAACCCCGACGAAAACCGCGACGTGCGGCCGGTGGGCAACACATGATTGGGTCCAGCGACATAATCGCCGATGACTTCGGGCGTGTAGGCGCCGACGAAGATGGCGCCAGCGTTGCGCACATTGTCGGCGAGCGCGTCGGCATCGCCGCACGCCAGCTCTAGATGCTCCGGCGCAATACGGTCAATCAGCGGAATCGCGGCGTCGAGGCTCGGCACTAGGATAATCGCGCCGTAATTCTGCCAACTGTCGCGCGCGATATCGGCGCGCGGCAAGGTCGACAGGTGGGTCTCGACCGCCGCCGCCACAGCATCGGCGAAAGCGGCGTCGTCGGTAATGAGCAAGGACTGGGCGGCGCGATCATGCTCGGCCTGGCTCAATAGATCGGCGGCGATCCAGGCCGGGTCGTTATCACCGTCGGCGACGATCAATATTTCCGACGGGCCGGCGATCATATCGATGCCGACGGTACCGAAGACCTGGCGCTTGGCGGCCGCCACATAAGCGTTGCCCGGCCCGACGATCTTGTCGACAGCCGCAATGGTTTGGGTGCCATAGGCCAGGGCGCCAACCGCTTGCGCGCCACCGATACGGTAGATTTCGCTTACCCCGGCCAAATCTGCGGCGGCCAACACCAGCGGGTTCAGTACCCCATCAGGGGCCGGCACGACCATGACGATACGCTCAACCCCGGCGACCTGCGCCGGCACCGCGTTCATCAATACCGACGACGGATAGGCGGCGGTGCCACCCGGCACATAGAGGCCGGCTGCCGCGACCGGCCGCCAGCGCCCGCCCAAACGCACACCGTTGTCATCGACATAATCGATATCAGCGGGGATCTGGTGGCGGTGGAATTCGCTGATGCGTACATGCGCCGTGGTCAACGCCGCCAGCACATCCTTGTCACATGAGGTCCGCGCGGCGGCGATTTCCGATGCCGGAACCCGCATCTCGTCGGCGGTTAATTTCACACGGTCAAATTGTTCGGTGAATTTTAGAACTGCCGCATCGCCCTCTTCGCGCACGGCAGCCAGAATATCAGCTACGACCTTGCCGACATCGTCATCGGCTTCGCGCTTTTCGCCAAGGAGTTCGGAAAACGCCGCTTCGAAATCTATGGCCGCGCTATCGAGCCTACGCGGCATCTCGACCGCCCTCGACAGCCGCCTGGAAGCGTTCGATCCACGCACCAAGCGCCGTCGCGCGGGTCTTCAAGGCGGCGCGGTTGACCACCAGGCGGGAGCTGACTTCGGTAATCGTTTCGATTTCCACCAGCCCATTCGACTTCAGGGTCGCCCCGGTCGAGACCAGATCGACGATGCGCCGGCACAGGCCCAACATGGGAGCGAGCTCGATGGCGCCGTTCAGCTTGATACATTCGGCCTGAACACCGCGCTGGGCAAAGTGACGCTGGGTCAAGTTGGGATATTTGGTGGCCACGCGTACATGGCTCCATTCGGACGGATTGTCGACCGCGACCACGGCTTCGGGCGCGGCGACCACCAGCCGGCACTTACCGGCCTCGAGGTCGAGCGGCGCATAGAGCTCGGGATAGTCGAATTCCATAACTACATCGTTGCCGGCGACGCCGAAATGGGCCGCGCCGAAGGCGACAAAGGTGGCGACGTCAAACGACCGCACCCGGATGAGATCGAGGCGCGGATCGGAAGTGGTGAAACGCAAGGCCCGGGACTTGGGGTCGTCGAACGCGGCTTCGGGCTCGATCCCGGCACGCTGGAGGATCGGCATCATCTCGGCGAGGATACGGCCCTTGGGCAATGCAAGAATAAGTTTGTCGTCCTGGCTCACGACAGGTCTCCGGGTTACGCGTGTGTGGCTTGCCCTGGCGTGTCGGCAGAGGGCCGCCAGCAACGTGCCAGCGTCGACTTACTCAATCGTTAGCGTGTTGCGGTTGCCGTTGCGCCGGCCAGGGCTCGCCAAAGTCCTCTAAATGGCACAGCAGACCGGCGGTTTCCAGCCGAATTGCGGCTTCACCGGAAAAGGTCAGCTCGATAACCGGCCCTTGGCCAGTTACCCCCTCGTGCGGCGTGATGGTCAAGAGGTTCAGAAAAGTGCCCGGTTTGACGCGATCGATACCGCGCCGCTGCACGTTCACCACATTATCGAAGGTCACCCCGCAATGGATACGCTCCTGGTCCGGGGTCCCTCCATCCAAGGTATTTTCCCAGCGAAACCGGTTGGCGGCGAATATAAAGCGCCGCTCAGCGGCGTCGTAGGCGATGTCGAGCACCGGTACGATCGCATCCTGTAAGGTGCCGGCGATCACCTGCAGATCGTCCGCGTCGACCGCTTTGAGTTTTAACAAACCGCCCCCGCTCGTCACATTGCACCGCTCACGCGACGTCTTTCACCCGTTCAATATCGGCGCCCACGCCCGCCAGCTTTTCCTCCAAGCGCTCATACCCCCGGTCCAGGTGATAGATGCGGCGCACAACCGTTTCCCCTTCGGCCACCAACCCCGCCAATACCAACGAGGCACTCGCCCGCAGATCCGACGCCATGACCGGCGCGCCGGTCAATTTCGGCACGCCCCGCACGATCGCCGATCCGCCATGCAAAGTAATATCCGCCCCCATGCGCTGCAGTTCAGGCACGTGCATGAAGCGGTTTTCAAAAATCGTCTCGGTGACCACCGACGTCCCGTCGGCGGCTGACATGAGCGAGATGAACTGCGCCTGCAGATCGGTGGGAAACCCCGGATAGGGCTCGGTCTCGGCGTCGACCCCGATCAGGTTGCCATTCGCCCGGTCGACCAAGATGCCGCCATTTTTCTTCTCGATGGTAATGCCGGCCTGACGCAGCCGCTCGACCGCTGCCTCAATATCGCCCAGCCGCGCACCGACCAGCTCGATCGTACCGCCAGTAATCGCGGCGGCCATGGCATAGGTACCGGTCTCGATACGGTCGGGCATAATATCGTGACGGGCGCCATGCAAACGCTCGACGCCCCGCACCGTCAGGGTTGCGGTGCCCACCCCGTCGATCTCAGCCCCCATGGCGGCCAAGCAGGCCACCAAATCGTTGATCTCAGGCTCGCGCGCCACGTTTTCCAGCACCGTCTCGCCGTCGGCCAAAACGGCAGCGAGCAGCAGGTTTTCCGTCGCCCCCACAGAGACTTTCGGAAATACGATATGCGCGCCGATCAATCCCTTGGGCGCGGTGGCGTGAATATAACCGCTATCGACGGAAACCTGCGCACCCAGTTGCGCCAGACCGTGCAAGTGAAGATCGACCGGCCGCGTCCCAATGGCGCAGCCGCCCGGCAGCGACACTTCGGCCTCGCCGGCGCGCGCCAATAATGGTCCCAAGACCAGAACCGAGGCGCGCATCTTGCGCACCAAATCATAGGGGGCGGTGGTATTGGTGATGTCTTTCGCATGCAGCGACAGAACCCGACCTATATGACCGTCCTTATCGTCCTGGCCCTCGAGCGAGACTTGCACCCCGTGCTGGTTCAGCAGGTTCGCCATGGTGGTGATGTCGGCCAAATGGGGCACATTGCCCAAAATCAGCGGCTCATCTGACAGCAGGCTGGCGCACATCACCGGCAGGGCCGCGTTCTTCGACCCGCCGATCACAATGCTGCCGGAGAGGGGTTTGCCGCCGCGAATTTGAATTTTATCCATGCCGTCGCCGTCGGGTCAGAGTTTGAGTCAATATGGACGCGGTCATAGCGCCCGATTACGGCACGATAGTGACGCATTAAAGCTTAGGAATCGTTATGCCTTGCTGGCGCATATACTTGCCCTTCTTGTCGGCGTAGGACACATCGGGCGGCCCCTCGCCTTTCAAAAACAGGAACTGGCAGGCCCCCTCGTTGGCATAAATTCGCGCCGGCAAGGGGGTGGTATTGGAAAACTCCAAGGTCACATAGCCTTCCCACTCGGGTTCCAACGGCGTCACATTGACGATGATACCGCAGCGCGCATAGGTCGATTTACCCAGGCAGATCACCAGGATATCGCGGGGGATGCGAAAATACTCGACCGTGCGCGCCAGTACGAAGGAATTGGGCGGGATGATGCAAACATCGACCTCGCGGTCGACGAAGCTGGCAGCGTTGAAGTCCTTTGGGTCGACGGTGGCGGAATCCACATTGGTGAATATCTTGAACTCCGGCGACACCCGCGCATCATAGCCGTAGGATGACAGGCCATAGGATATGACACCGTCGCGCATTTGGTCGTCGACGAACGGCTCGATCATGCCGTTCTCCTGCGACATTTGTCGGATCCAGCTATCCGGCATGATCGACATCGCCGCTTACTCCACACATTACCGGCCAGGGCCTTTTGGCCCGTACCGAAGGTCACACGCCGCACCGCAAAGGCGCTAGCGCCATATGATTTCTAGCCTTTATAGCAGCCGATTCGCCTATTCCGAGTCCGCTTCACGATCTGTTTGTTCATCACCATCCTGGCCCCGGCGCTGTTGATGCCGGCGGTGCAAATTCGCCCGCAACTGGGCGGCCTGGCGCTCGAACTTCTCTTCGGCCCGTTTTTGGCCTTTCGCGGAAGCGCGCGGCGCCGAAGGCCTATCTTCGCCCGTCGTCACGACCTGGCCGCAACCGCTTCGATTTCGACGTGCCAGGCCGGCGACGCCAAGGCGGCAACTTCCACCAATGTCGATGCCGCGGCGTGGCCGCCCGACCAGCGGTCGCGCACATCGCGGAAGATGCCCACATCGCCCTCGGCAGTGATGTAGGCGTTCAAACGCACCAAGTCGGTGATTTCCATATCGATGGCGGCAAGCGCGGCAGTAAGGTTCTGTAGGGTCTGCTCCACTTGTTCGGCGAAATCCGCCGAGCAGCTACCGTCCGGTCGGGCGCCGACCTGGCCAGATATAAAAGCCATGCGCGATCCGCCGGGAACTTCGACAATATGGCTGTAATTGCTCGGTGGCGGGTACAGCGTGTCGGGATTGGTGAGTTTTAGCATTTCTCCTCCTTATACTTTTTGCCCCGTTGGCGCAGTATCGAACACTATTCTACGCTGTCTCGTCGCGACAATGCGCAGGAATTTCCGATGACTTCACTCGACGATTTTATAGACGGCGCGCCGAAAGCCGAACTCCATTTGCATATCGAAGGCACGCTCGAGCCCGAATTGATGTTCGCCCTGGCCCAGCGCAATGGCATCGATACGGGATACGAGACCACCGACAACGTCCGCGCCGCCTACGACTTCTCCAACCTACAGGATTTCCTCGATATCTATTACGCGGCTTGCGATGTCCTGGTGACAGAACAAGATTTCTACGATCTGGCCTGGGCCTATCTGCAAAAAGCCCACGCCCAAAACATTGTACACGCGGAAATTATGTTCGATCCCCAGACCCATACCGAGCGTGGGGTCGCGTTCGAAACGGTAATCACGGGTCTTACCCGCGCAATGGATGATGCGACCACGCAGCTCGACCTATCGACGGGACTAATCATGTCGTTTCTGCGCCATCTCGACGAAGCGTCGGCCGAACGTACGCTCGATCAAGGGTTAGAGCATCGCGACAAAATCATCGCGGTTGGCCTGGACTCCAGCGAGCTGGGCCACCCGCCCGAGAAATTCGCCCGGGTCTTCGCGCGCGCCCGCGGCGAAGGATTCCTGCCCGTCGCCCATGCCGGCGAGGAAGGCCCGCCGGCCAATGTCAGCGACTCTCTCGACATTCTCAAAGTTCGCCGCATCGACCATGGCGTGCGCGCCGTCGAGGACCCTGCCCTGGTGGAACGGCTGGCGGCGGCCGAGATACCGCTGACCGTCTGCCCGTTTTCCAATGTCCGGCTCGGCGTTTTTGCGACTCTCGCCGATCATCCGCTCAAAGCCATGCTCGCGGCCGGCCTCAAGGCGACCGTCAATTCCGACGACCCGGCCTATTTCGGCGGCTATCTCAACGAAAATTTTTCAGCCACGGCGGCAGCGCTCGATCTCAACAGAGACGATGTGGCGGCGCTGATCCGCAACAGCTTCGATGCCGCCTTCCTGCCCGCGGCTGACATCACGGCGCTGCACACGCGGCTCGACGCCTACGTGGCCAGTTCCGACTGAGCCTCGTCGATCGCGGCGGGCGTCAGGTTCAGCGCGGCGCAAATCAACCCCAGCATGGCGCGCTCGTTAACAACGAACTTGCCGTCGGCCAGGCTGATCGCCACGCAAATACGCACCAGAAGTTCCGGCGCGCCTTCCGCCGTCGCACCCCGGCGGATCGCCTCGAACGCTTCGCCCTGGCCGGCTTGCCGGTCAACCTGCAGCGCCTCGAGCCGGGCATTGAACAGGTTCACCGCTTCGTGGGGGTCGAAAATCCGCAACTCAGCCAAGCTCTCCAATACCGCGTCCATGCGCGCCCGTTCGGAAAAGCTCACCTCGTCGTCGGCCGACGCGATCAGCGCGCAGGCGGCCATGGCCGCTTCGAGAAACGGCCGCTGGCGATGACGCTCGAGTTCCTGCTTGAGCCGATCGAACATTATAACGCCCCCACTCAACTGACGGTCATATTGCATCAGCCAACCGAGTCCAAGGCAAGACCCGCCGGGCATCAGCACTATTGCCGCTTGTAAGAATCCTATGGCATAAGCGCTTACATCTACTCAGTGCCGCCGTAGCTCAGGGGTAGAGCACACCCTTGGTAAGGGTGGGGCCGGAGGTTCGATTCCTCCCGGCGGCACCACTTTTCTCTTCCAGATTCACAGGGATTGCGTAAATGCGATTACTGACATTCGATGCCGGCGCCGGTGCGCGGGTTGGCCTGGCGACTGACGAAGGGGTGATCGATCTAACGGCGCGCATGGGCATCGGCTCCTTGCGGCAGATGATCGCCGACGGGCAGGTCGACGCTGGGGCGACTTATGGTGGCGAGGCGCCCGACCATGGCCTCGACGATATTACCTATCTGCCGGTCATCCCCGACCCGGCGCACATCTTTTGCATCGGCGTCAATTATGCCGACCATCTGCAGGAGGCTATCGACGCTGGCCTGCCGCGCGCGAAGAGCGAGCACCCGCCGCTGTTCCTGCGTTTCGCCGATACGCTGGTCGGCCACCGGCAGCCGATCCTACGCTCGCCGAAGGTGACCCAACTGGACTATGAGTGCGAACTCGCCGTGATTATTGGCAAGACCGGGCGTTACATCACCAAGGACAACGCGCTCGACCATGTCGCCGGCTATGCCTGCTTCAACGAGGCCAGCGCGCGGGACTGGCAGTTCCACACCACCCAAATCACCCCGGGCAAGAACTTCTACGGCACCGGCGGTTTCGGCCCGTGGATGGTCACCGCCGACGAGATACCCGATCCGCAGACCCTCAAGATCGCCACCCGGTTGAACGGCGAGACCCTGCAGGACGCCCACACCAAGGATATGATTTTCGACGTGGTGTCGATCATCGAATATGTGTCGAACCTGGTGCCGCTGCTGCCCGGCGACGTCATCGCCTCGGGCACGCCGGCCGGCGTCGGTTTCTCCCGCGACCCGCAGATTTTCATGCAGCCCGGCGACACCTGCGAGATCGAGATTGAGCGGGTGGGAACCCTGGTGAATTCAATCGAAGAAGGGTAAGGCCTACAGCCCGAACACCCTGACCGCGTTGTCGCCGCGAATGGCTGCCACCTCGCCGGCCGGGCGGCCGTCGAGCAGGCCGAACAGCTTGCCGACATCCGCCGGCATGGGCAGGTCGGTGCCGAACATCACCTTGTCGGGCCCGCCAACGTCAATGACCAGCTGCAGCGCCGCTTCGTCATAGACGATGGCGTCGTAATAGAGCTGGGCGAAATAGTCGCTGGGCAGCTTGAGAATGTCGAACTTGGCCAGGGTTTCCAACCCGAAGAACATATCGACGCGCCCGTTGACGAAGGGGATATAGCCGCCGCCGTGGCTGACGATGATCTTGATGTCGGAAAAGCGCTCGAAGAAACCGTCGATGGCCATGCGCGCGATGGCGATGGTGGTGTCGTACATGAACCCCGCCGCCGGCATGAGAATACGCTCGAAGCCGTAATTCACCGCCTTGGCGCCCAAGGGCGCGGTGGGATGGACGAGAACCGGAAAGGCGCGCCGGTGGAGTTCCTGCCAAACCGGCGCGAATAACGGATCGATCAGGTGACGCTCACCAATATGGGCGACGCACATGACGCCAACAGCGCCCAGCTTCACGCAGCGATCGAGCTCGGCCAGCGCCGCGTCGGGATATTCCCACGGCAGCGACGCGAACCAGCGGATGCGGTCGGGAAAGGCCGCCTGGCCCGCCGCCATTTCGTCATTAGCCAGCCGCGCGGTGGCGACGCTCACCGCCTCGTCGCCGAAATGAACGTTAGGCGAGGTCAACGAGACAATGGAAATATCGACCCCGTCCCGATCCATCATCTCGACCCGCTTGGCATAGTCGAAGGCCTCGACTTCCAGCGCGCAGGCCGGGGTGCCGTATTCGATCAGATAGTTGCGGTTGTCCTCTCGATCCTCGATGGCGTAGGCGGGGCTGCCATGCTCTTTGATCATGTCGAGCCAGCCATTGCCGAACATGTGGGTATGGATATCGACTGTGGTCATGGGGAACCGCCTTTGGGTAATGAGCCTTTGGAACGAGCAGTATCAGGCCAATCGGCACCGCTGCCAAGGAAGCAGGGGACCGCCGGGGGCCTATGCCGTCTCGACTTCGCCCAGGCCCAGTTGCGCGATCATCTGCTCGCGCATGACAAATTTCTGTGCCTTGCCGGTAACCGTCATGGGAAATTCGTCAACGAAGTGAATGTGCCGGGGGATCTTATGGTGGGCGATCTGGCCCTGGCAGAATTCGCGGATTTCCAGATCGTCGGCGGCCTCGCCCTCGGCTAGCTTGATCCAGGCGCAGAGCTCTTCGCCATATTTCGGGTCGGGCACGCCGAACACCTGCACATCCGCCACTTTGGGGTGGCGGTAGAGATATTCCTCGATCTCACGCGGATAGAGGTTCTCGCCGCCACGGATCACCATGTCCTTGATGCGGCCGACAATGTTGAAATAGCCCTCCTCGTCCATAGTCGCCAGATCGCCGGAATGCATCCAGCCATCCGTATCAATGGCATCGGCGGTGCGCTCCGCGTCGTCCCAATAGCCGCGCATCACATGGTAGCCGCGGGCGCAAAATTCGCCGGTGGCGCCGGGCGCAACGGTCTCGCCTTCCTCGTCGACGATCTTGATCTCGACCTGCGGGTGGACGCGGCCGACCGAACCGACGCGGCGTTCGAGGGGATCGTCGAGATCGGTCTGGGTCGAGACCGGGCTGGTCTCGGTCATGCCGTAGCCGATGGTTACCTGATCCATCTGCATACGCTCGATAACTTCCTTCATGACTTCGACCGGACAGGGAGAGCCGGCCATCATGCCGGTGCGCAGGCTGGAGAAATCGAAACTCTCGAATTCGGGGTTCTGCAACATGGCGATGAACATGGTCGGCACGCCCAGCACGCCGGTACAGCGCTCGGCCTCGACAGTTTGCAGGGTCGCCAACGGATCGAACGCCTCGCCGGGAAAGACCATCGCCGACCCGTGGGTCAGGCAAGCCAAATTGCCTATGACCATGCCGAAGCAATGATAGAGCGGCACCGGAATGCACAGCCGGTCGGCCTCGGTCAGGGCGAACTTCTCGCCGATGAAATAGCCATTGTTGAGAATGTTACGATGGGTCAGGGTCGCGCCCTTGGGCGATCCGGTGGTGCCGCTGGTGAACTGAATGTTGATCGGGTCGTCGGCCTTGAGCGTATCCGCCAGCGCGTCCACCGCTGCGTGACCAGCCGCTGCGCCGCGCGCGCCCACATCGTCGAAGGCATACATGCCGGCGGTCATGTCACCGCCGATCTGAATTACGCTGCGCAGATGGGGTAGTTTATCGGCGTGAAGGTCACCCGGCGCGGCGCTATCGACCTCCGGCGCCAAGTCGCACAACATGGCGATATAGTCGCTCGACTTAAACTGGGTCGCCGTGATCAGCGCCGTGCACTCGACCTTGTTCAGGGCGAATTCCAACTCGGCCAGCCGGTAGGCGGGGTTGATGTTCACCAGGATCAAGCCGGCCTTGGCGGTGGCGAACTGTGTGACCACCCATTCCATATTGTTGGGCGACCAGATGCCGATACGTTCGCCGGGCGCCAGACCCAGCTCGATTAGACCGGCGGCGAAGTCGTCGACCCGTTGTTTCAGCTCAGCCCAGCTCCAATGAATGTCCTGATGGGGGACGACCAGCGCCTCATGGTCGCCCCAGCGCGCCGCTGCCTTATCGAAATGAGCGCCAATCGTGTCATCGATTAACGCGACGTCTGACACGCCCTGCACATGGCTTTCGCTCAATTCGGCCATGATCTGGTCCCTCCCCGGTATGTGACATTGACCCATGATCCCCGCCAATTCGCCATTTGGCAAGCCGCCGATTAATTGCGTCGAACCCGTTGGCGTCGCGCGGCAACCATCGTAAAAACCATTTCATGAAAATCACCGACATTCGCGAAATTGCTGTCCCGGTGAATTCGAACCTGCGCAATGCGGTGTTCGATTTCAGCCAAATGACCACCTCGATCGTCGCTGTTATCACCGATGTGGTGCGCGACGGGGCGCCGGTGGTGGGCTACGCCTTCAATTCGACCGGGCGCTATGCCTGTGGCGCGCAGATGCGCAACCGGCTGATCCCGCGCATCGCCAAGGCCGAACCTGACTCGCTGCTGAACGAGGCCGGCGACAATATCGACCCGGAAAAGGCGCTGGCCGTGATGCTGCAAGGCGAAAAGCCCGGCGGCCATACCGAGCGCTCGATCGCCGTCGGCACCATCGAGGTGGCGATCTGGGACGCGGTCGCTAAGATCGCCGAACAACCGCTCTACCGAACCATCGCCGACCGCTACTCCAGCGGCGAAGCCAGCCAGCGCATGTTCGTCTATGTGGGCGGCGGCTGGTACCAGCCGGGCAAAGGCATTCCCGAGTTGCTGGCGGAAATGCGCGGCTATCAGGAGATGGGCTACACCCAGCTCAAAATGAAAGTCGGCGGCGCGCCCCTGGCCGAGGATTTAGCGCGCCTGGAGGCGGTGTTGGACCTGGTCGGTGACGGCCAATTGCTCGCGGTCGACGCTAATTGCGGCTTCGATAATGAGACCGCGCTGGAATATGGCCGCGCGCTGGCGCCCTATAATCTGCGCTGGTACGAAGAGCCGGCCGACCCCCTCGATTTCGCGCTGATCGCAAGGCTGGCGGATTTCTACGAACCGCCGCTAGCGACCGGCGAAAACCTGTTCTCCACCCAGGATGTGCAGAACCTGGTGCGCTATAGCGGCATGCGGCCCGACCGCGACGTCATCCAGATCGACCCGCCGCAGAGTTACGGCGTGACCATGATGTCGCGCACCCTGGCGATGCTGGCCGAGCATGGCTGGTCGCCGAAATCGGTGATGCCCCATGGCGGCAATCAGATGTCGCTGCACATCGCGGCTGGGTTCGGCCTAGGCTTATGTGAATCCTATCCCAACACCTTCGGCATGTTTTCCGGCTTCGCTGACGACGCGGAAATCATCGACGGCTACATCACCTTGGACGACCGGCCGGGCATTGGTTTCGAAGGTCAGGCGGATCTCTACAAAATAATGTCGGAACTTTCGGCAGGCTAATAAGCAACAAACAAGAAACGGGGGAGCACGATGTTTGAATATTTTCCGGACAATTATCCGTGGTCGATGGCGGCCTTGATGACCTTGAACGCCGGCGCGGTGATGTCTGAAATCGACGAGGCCTGCCGCGACTTGAAACCAATGGCCAGCGCCAATGACGATGCGGCGAACGACGCCTGGCACGCCAATTGGTCGGCCATGGGCGACCGCAATGAACGACTGGCGAAAGTCGACGAAGCAGCCGGCAACAATCTCAGCGCCGGCGAAAAATGGCTGCGCGCGGCAATTTACTACCTGACCGCCGAGCGCATGTGTAAGTCCGACGACCCGCAGCGCTTCGAGACCTATAACCATATGCTCGCCTGTTTCCGCTCCGGCATCGAGCAACGCGGCGACGATATGGAGTGGGTCGAGGTTCCTTATAAGGACACCTCGCTGCCTGCGATTTTCGTACCGGCGCAAACCGACGAGCCCAACCCGCCCTGCCTGATCCATTTCGACGGCCTCGATGTGATGAAGGAGTTTCTCTATCTGTCGAACGTGGCCAAGGAGTACAACCGCCGTGGGGTGTCGGTGCTGTTGGTCGACCATCCTGGTGTCGGCGAAGCGTTGCGCTCGCGCGGTTTAACATTATTCCCCGAAGTCGAAGTGCCGGCCGCCGCCGCGGTCGATTACCTGGAAACCCGCGACGATGTTGATTCCAACCGCATCGGCATCGCCGGTATCAGCCTGGGCGGCTATTACGCGCCGCGCGCCGCCGGGTTCGAGCATCGCCTGAAATGCTGCGTCGCCTGGGGCGCCATCTGGGACTACGGCCCGATCACCGAAGGCCGCATCACCGGCGCCGGCACCGCGCTGTCGGTCTCCCACTGGGAAGAGCATATGAACTGGGTGTTCGGCACCAACAACGCCGACGAAATTCTCGAAGCCGCCCGGCGCATGACACTGGCCGAGGCGGTGCCCAATATTCAGTGCCCGATGCTCGTGGTCCACGGCGGCGGCGACCGGCAGATACCGTTACAGATGGCACACAACACCATCGATAACGCCACCAGCAGCCCGCGCGCGGATTTAAAGATATTCGGCCCAGAAGATGGCGGGGTCGAGCATTGCCAGTGCGACAATGGCAAGCTTGCGGTCGAGTATATGACCGACTGGGTCGCCGAAGTGTTGGAGGCCAAACCTGGATGATCCGCACAACGTGACAACACATTGCGTAATCCGATCTGGACGCCGCATAATTGTCTGCCATGTGCGCTAACGGGAAATTGATCGATATCCTAATACGGATTTTCGCGGTGATCAGATCCGCTCGCCGCTGCGCCGGCGCGATTCTTCTGTGCGGCACGATGGTGTGGATAACGGCAGCCGGTACGGCGACGGCGGACACTTCCTACACACTTACCCATCAAGAAATCGAACGGCGCTACGAACTTCATCTGCCACCGGACCCAGCCGCGCCCACACCCAAAGCGCTGGTGGTCTCGCTGCATGGCAAGGGTCAGTCGATCGAAGGAATCCGCCGCTGGCTGCGCTTTGAACCGGTTGCCGACCGGGAAGGTTTCGCCATCGCCTACCCCGAGGCGCTCGATGGGAGATGGAGTTACGGCCGGCCCACAGTCGACCCCATGCCCCGGGTTGGTGACAGGCCAGCCGACGATGTCGGTTTTATCGCGGCGATAATTACCGAGTTGGTGAGCCAAGGTATCGCGGATGCGGACCGGGTCTATGTGGCGGGCGCCTCACGCGGCGGCCTGATGACCTTTACCATCGCCTGCGCCCTGTCCGAGCAGATCGCCGCGGCAGCTCCCTTAATCACCGGCATGACCGACCTGCAGCGCGACGATTGCCGTCCGGCCCTGCCGGTGCCATTGCTCGTGCTGGCCGGTACTTCCGATTTCGTGCAGCGCTACGATGGCTGGCTGCTCCGCCACGGGCGATTACTCTCCGTGCCAGAGACGATGGAATATTGGCGCAACCTACACGGGTGTACCGGTCAAAAGTCGGCACCGCTGCCACATCTCAACCCGTTCGACCGAACCGGGGTCGGCGTTGTCCGGTGGACCGGCTGTCGCAGTAATGACGAACCGCTGCGCCTCTACCGTATTTTCGGGGGTGGCCACACGCTACCGTCGCTCGCCCCCGCCAAACCGGGTCCGCCGGGGAAGTTCGGCCGGCGCAACCGCGATATAGAGACAGCAGAGGTGCTCTGGGCCTTTTTCCGCGACCGGCGGCTAGCCCGCTAGCACATGTGGCGGTCGCGCTGCGGCAATTTGACGAACCGCCCGGCCGCCAATTTAGTTGACTAAAACAAGCGTTTGATTAAGCTAAAGCGAAACCGGCTAGCAAGATCGGTTTAAGGGAGGATATGTGACGGAAGCGGCTCAAACTGCCGACGTTGCGCTTGACCCGCGAGGGATATCAACGCGAGCGCGCATACTCGATTCGGCAGAGTATCTATTTTCTGAACACGGGGTCAATGGCGCATCGCTGCGCACGATTGTCGCCCATGCCGGCGTTAATACCGCAGCCATTAATTATCACTTTGGCTCGAAGAAGGGGCTGCTCGAGGCAGTATTCGCCCGGCGTATTCTGCCCATCGCCGAGGAACGCTTGAAACAGCTTACAGCCTGTCGCGATGGCGACGGCCGCCCGCCGCTGCTGCACCAAATTATTTCCGCCTTTCTAGAACCGGGCATGCGCGGCCGTCATGGCGGCGCAACTTTCGCACGCCTGCGCGCCCGCATGGCAGCGGACGCCTCGGACGACACCCGCGCGCTGATGGCGCACTATTTCGACGGATCGAGTACGCAATTCCTTGAAGCCCTGGCCGCCGCGCTACCCGATTTGCCAGCGCGTGATCTGCATTGGCGCTTCCACTATTTGCTGGGCACGATGGTCTACACCATGGCCAATCCCGGCCGCATCCAAGCGCTAACCAACAATAGCTGCAATCCGTCCGACATGGATGCGTCGCTGGCCTATTTGGTGCCGTATTTGGCACAGTGTTTCCAAGCCGATCCCATTCCCGAAGCGCCTCTGCGCTTCGAACCGGGGCATAAAACCGAGTAGCTCCAAGCCATACGAAGAAGGACAAATAAATGGCAAATCCAAAAAGCGATATGCGGGTAACCAGGGCGTTGCTCACCGAGTATGCCGAGAAATACAAGAACTGGGGCCGCTGGGGACCCGATGACGAAATTGGCACGCTGAATTTCACCAAGCCCGACGACATTGTCGGTGCTGCGCAACTGGTGAAGAAGGGCAAGACCATGTCGCTGGGCCTGAACTACGATCAGTTCGGTCCGCAGGGCGCCAAGACCCCCTATCCCGCCATGGGCCGGTTCAACCCGATCCACATGATGACGCGCACCGGCACCGACGCCTATTCGGGCGTGCTCGACCATCGCGGCATTCGCGGCGCCGACGATCTGGTGATGATGCCGCTACAATGCGGCACCCAGTGGGACGGTCTCGGCCATGTGTTTTTCGAGGATTATATGTGGAACGGCTATGACTGCCGCGAGGTGACAACCGCCGGCGCACAAAAGGCCGGCATCGAAAAGACCAAGGATAAGATGGTCGGCCGCGGTGTGTTCCTTGACCTGCCCCGGGTCAAGGGCGTCGATTGTCTGGAAGATGGCTACCCGATCACCTGCGCCGATCTCGACGAGGCTTGCGAAAAGCAGGGTGTCGAAGTGCGCGAAGGCGACTATGTGGTCTTACGCACCGGCATGATGGAGCGCTGCCTGAATGACGGTAGCTGGGACGGCTATGCGGGCGGCGATGCGCCGGGCCTGGCCTTCGAGACCCTGGATTGGATCTACGAGAATAAGATCGCCGGCTATGCCTCCGATACCTGGGGCAATGAAGTGCGCCCCTGCGAGACCGACGAGAATATCAATCAGCCTTGGCATTGGATCGCCATTCCGATCATGGGCCTGACCATGGGCGAGATATGGTATCTCAAAGATCTTGCCGATGACTGCGAAGCCGACAAAGTCTATGAGTTTATGTTCGTCGGACCCGCCCTGCCGATTACCGGCGCGGTCGGTTCGCCGTGTAACCCGTTGGCAATCAAATAGGCCGGATGGCCTTTTGCCGACACTCACTTTGGCTTTTCGAATCAACATGAAAAGACCCAAAGTGGGTTTAATGCGTTAGGATGTGCCGAAAGTTTTACCATGGGACGCCTTGACCCAATCCGGGGTGGCCCACACACTAATTTCGAACGGATGGGAAAAATGTGCTCACGTCTGTAGGGAGGAAAAACATGCGTAAAGTACTACTTTCAACCACCAGCCTCGTATTCGGCGCCGCCTTGGCGCTGTCCGTGGCCGGACCAGCGAATGCCGGTCCAATCAGTAACAATATCGAAGACGCCAAAAAAGATGCCCAGGTCACGCTGGATTGGTTCGAGGGCAAGCTCGACAATTACGGCAAGAACGAAGTTTCTTACGACGGTCCGCCAATTGTCTTTCGCTCGTCCAGCCATATTCCAAATGTCTCGGGTTTAGCGAAACTGCAAATTCAAGGTTTCAACAACCTTGAACGCATGTCGGGCGGCAAGATCAAGGTCGAGACCAGTTGGTCCCAGTCGGTTCACAGTGTTCGCGAGGGCCGCAAAGCAACGCGTACTGGCCTGTCGGATCACGCCCCGTGTTTCTCGCTCTACACTTCGCGGGATTACAACATGGTCGGCGGTCTAGGTCTGCCGTTCCTATTCAACAACTCGCACGAGGCCGTCGCGACAGCCGAGCATTTGTATCCCAAGTATTTGAAGGAAGAATTCGAGCGGTTCCGCGTTAAGACCATGCGCGAAGCTCATACAGGCCCGTACCATTTGTACAACAATAAGCCTGTTGCAACGCTGGAAGACGTCAAGGGCATGAAGGTACGTGCCGGTGGCGGCACCCATTCGCAGATCATCGCGGCGCTAGGCGCCACCCAGGTCTCGATGCCGGGCGCCGACGCCTACACCGCCGTGCAGCGCGGTACGCTTGACGCGATCCACTTCAACGACGCCGCGGCGCTTATTTTTAAGCTCCACGAAGTCGCGAAGTTCCGCTCGTCGAACGGCTTTAACGTGCTGACCATCGAATACTGCATGAGCGCCGACTGGTTCGACGACCTGCCTGCGGACTTGCAAGTTGTGGTCAACAATTGGGGCCGTCAGATGGCGATCGCCGAAGGCGTTGGCTTCTACGATTATGGCGGACAGGTGAATGTCGCGATCATGCAGGAAAAGGGTCTGCAGAAAGTCGATATCACAGGCGCCGAACTCGACCGCTGGCGGAATGCTGTTTCCGGCGTCGAGGCAGCCTGGATTGCCGACACCGAGAAAAAAGGTCTGCCGGCTGCTGAGTTCATCGCGGAAGCTAAGAAGCTATCGGCGAAGTACTCTGCCATGTCAGCTAACGACATCATGCTCGACGCGATTAATAATCCCGTCCAGGGCATGTACGACATGAAATAGTAGACGGGTTAAGCGGCCGGGGCATCAATGCCCCGGCCGTTCTTCCTTGAGCGAGGGGTTACCCACCGATGGAAACCATCGAAAAGGTTTTTTACACACTTTCCAAAAACTTGGATCGTCTCGTTGCGTTATTTGTTTTGCCGATGATCTTTCTTGTCGTCATCGTTGACGTTGGATTGCGGTACGTCTTCAACGCGCCTTTGATTTGGAGCCTTGAGTTCAACGAGTGGATGCTACTGATGATATTCGCCTTGGCGATACCAGAATGCACCCGGCAGAACGGCCATATCCGCATGGAACTTGTGGTCATGAACATGCCACCGCGTGTTCAAGCAGCCTTCGATGCGGTCTATTCAGTTTGCGCCATATGGCTATTCTACTTGCTCGGCCGTCACGCGTGGGAAGAGTTCCTATTCGATCTCGAACTTGGCCGAATTACCGAATATGTCCAATTGCCGATCTGGGGACAGCAATTGGCCGTTTTCGTCATGTGCGTGATTTTAATTTTCTATTTCATTATGCGGTTAATCGCGACCGTGCTTAACGCCAAGCAATTTTCGCGAACCGAAGCAACCGGGTTGGGGGACTAACCATGGATCCGAGTATTATCGGCATTCTCGGCTTTGTCGGAATGATGGTGCTGATCGTTATGGGAGTTCCAATCGGGTTCGCCATGTTAACGACCGCCGCCGTTGGCTTTTTCGCCGTCGGCGAATCGAACTTTGCCGAAACCCAGTTCTCGATCACGTTCTTCGATCAGGGAACAAGTTTCGTCTTCGTCGCCGTGCCGCTTTATTTCATGATGGGGCAACTGGTCCAACGAACGAATATCGCCTTCGATCTGTATGAATGCGTATATCGATGGCTGGGCCGCCTTCCCGGCGGCTTGGCAATTTCATCGGTTGTAGCCTGCGCCGGCTTTGGCGCGGTTTCCGGTGGTAGCGTGACAGCGGTCGCCACCATGGGTCCGATGTGTATCCCGGCGATGCGCCGTTACAACTATGACGATGCGCTCGCCACGGGCAGTATCAGCGCTGCGGGCACCTTGGGCATCCTGATTCCACCGTCCATTATCATGGTCGGGTACGGCATCTTGACCGAAACCTCGATCGGCGCGCTATTTATCGCCGGCATCATTCCGGGCATTCTGATGACGATTGGCTACTCCGCCACTATCGCGGCACGCTGCATGATCAACCCGGAACTCGGCCCCATCGGTGAGAAGTTCTCGACGCGCGAAAAAGTTGTCTCGCTAACCAAGGTCTTGCCGGTGTTCTTAACGTTTATCGTCGTCATTGGCGGTATCTATGCCGGTATCTTTACGCCGACCGAAGCCGCCGGCGTCGGCGTGCTTGCCTTATTGATTATCGCGTTGGTGATGCGCCGTCTTAATTGGACAAACTTTAGAGAATCGCTACTCAAGTCGGTGCACACCTCGGCGATGATCTTCATCATCATCATCGGCGGCCACATGATGGGCAAATTCGTCGTTCTAACCGGCCTGACCGAAGGCGTGATCGGTTGGATCACGGCAGCCGATTTCAGCCCGCTGACGGTCATGCTGATGATCAGCCTGCTCTACATAGCGCTCGGTATGGTCCTCGACGTCTGGGGTATGCTGATCCTGACAATCCCCTTCACCCTGCCGATCATAATGAATCTCGGCTACGACCCGATTTGGTACGGTGTCTATGCGGTAATCATGGCCGAATTGGCGCTAATCACGCCGCCGGTGGGGATCAATGTCTATGTGATGGCGAAGATGGCGCCAGATGTGCCGTTGAACAGGATATTCAACGGCGTGGCGCCGTTCTTCATATTCACCCTGATCTTGGTCGCCGCGATTACCCTGTTCCCGGATATCGCCATGTGGCTACCGCGTACGGCAGGGATGGGTTAGCGCGAAGTCCGCTAAACTGGACGCGAGTGGCCGCCTGCTTAAATGTGGGCGGCCGTTTGCGCGTGATCGCTGGCCCTGCGGCCAATCGACTTAACAATAGGCAGTTGCCGGCGACGGCGCTCGGGCCCCACGAAGGTTCGCGCGCGGACAAACTCGCGCGGTCGTTTGATCGCCGACGTTAGGCGCTCGGCAATCGTGTTGGCGGTCACCGGCATCGCCAAAAATTCAGTCACTCCCGCGTCACGGGCCTCTTCCACATGGCGCTTTTCGCAATGGCCCGTGACCATCAAGATCGGCACATCGGGCACCGGGCTCGTGGGGTCGGTGCGCACCGCGCGGGTGAATTCCAGACCGTCGACCGGTTTCATCATGAGATCGGTGATCACCGCATCGGGTTTGTGCAATTGCATATCCCTAAACGCGCCAAGTCCATCCGCCGCCTGGCGGACCTTTTCCACGCCAAACGTGTCGAGAATACCGCAAATAAGTTCACGTATCGGCTCTTCATCATCGACGACCAAAACAGGGTGATCTCAACTGGTCGACGCAACACTTTATCTTGGAAGCAAAGATGGAGT
>JAALLF010000007.1 GCA_011087645.1 Alphaproteobacteria bacterium | reverse complement strand
CCATCACCAACTTCCGCTACATCGCCAACGCGCTGTGGACCACGGAAGAAACCGTCAAACGTATCGGTGGCAAAGCCTAGCCGCCGGCGTGCGCTTTAGTTCGAAAACAATAAATTCAATAGGAGACCTGAATCATGAACATCAAAAACATCTTATCCATCGCAACGTTTGGCCTCGGCATGGGCCTGTTGTCCGCATCGGCAAGCGCCGGTCCCGATACGACACTTGTTTTGCAGATGTTGGGGGAAGGCACTCAAGTTGGCACGCTGGCCGACGTTGCCAAGCGCACCGGCGTCGATCTTAGTAAGAAAGATGTCGGTTTTTCGCTCACCGACTTTGCTTGCCACGAAATGCCGCTGATCGATCCGGCGACCAAAATGCAGTTGGGCAAGGGGATCGATTGTTTGGCCGGCATTACGTCCGACGGTAACGGCGGTTTAACGCTTACCGGCGTTTCGATCTTCTTGCTGCCCGGCGGAACCATCATATCGAAAGGTGAGACGAGCTTGCCGGCATTCATCAATGGTGTGGGCTCCGGTGACGGGCACCGCACTCATGTGACAGGCGGCGTGCCGACGACCGATAACGTCATAGCTACGACCGGTGATTTCGCCGGCATGGGCGGTAAGGCCCGTCTGTCCGGCATGATCCGCGTGGGCGGCGAAAAAATGGTCTTTGACTGTCTCTTCGTGATCGATTTGCTGGGCGCGTAAATCGCTGGGTCACATTTACAACCTATTTGACGAGAAAGCGCCGGGACTTGTCCCGGCGCTTTTTCGAATGGAAGCACAACCGTAAACACTCAACCCAGGCGTTATCTTGCCCGGTTTTAGTGGACGGTTCAAAAAGATCCGGTTGACTGCAAAAGCGGACGCGGGAAGATTTGGGATTGCAGGTGCCCGACTCTCGTGCTGGTAGGTGCTCAAAAACGGTGTTTTTAGGACGCCCAGTCCGGGTCGGTCTCGGGTTTGCCGTAGTGCCAGCCTTGCAGATAATCGACCCCTTCGTCGCGAAGCAGCTGCGCCTCTTCTTCGGTCTCGACCCATTCGGCGACGGTTTTCAAACCGATCCCCTTGGCCAGATTGATCAGGGTGCGGACGAACAATTGGTTGTCCGGGCTGGTCGGTAGGTCGCGCACGAAAGAGCCGTCGATCTTGACCAGATCGACGTTGAGCGCGCGCAAGTGGCGAAACGATGTGTAGCCGGCGCCGAAATCGTCGAGGGCGACCTGGCAACCCAACTCGGCGACCGACCGCACAAAGCGCGACGAATCGGCAATATCGTCGATCGCAATGGTCTCGGTGATCTCGAGGATCAGGCGTGCTGCCACATCGGGTTGGGTTTCAAGATGTTCTTGCAGTAGCCGCAGCCAAACGGGATCAACCGCTGTCATGCCCGATACGTTGATCGACAAAGATATTTCGGGATTTGCCTTCAGGGCCGAAACGCCCAAATCGAGTACCCGGCGATCGACCAGGCGCATCAAACCCATTTGTTCGACAATCGGCACGAAGACACCGGCGGGAACCGGCTTATTTTCTTCATCGAGCATCCGGACCAGCCCTTCGTAGAAGACCGGTGCGCCGTCCTGCGCTGCGACAATGGGCTGGTAGGCCAGCACGATGCGGTCGTCGCGCAGAGCCTGTTTCACCTGCTCGGCGACGACGAGATCCGGACGCTCCGGAATGTGTTGTTGGGGGACGTCGCGGAATTCGAGGTAGCAATCGCAGCCCAACCGGCGCGCGCTGCGCAGCGCGTTATCCGCCTGACCGACGACTTCGCGCACGTCTTTGGCCGATGTCGGGAATATGGTGGCGCCGATCGAGGCGGTGACATACATCGGGCCATTCGACGTCGCCACCTCTGAGTCGCGGATGACGGCGAGAAACCGGTCGGCGATGGCGGTGACCTGCTGCTCCGAGCAGTCGCCCAGGATAACCGCGAAGCGGTCGAAGCCCACCCGGCCGACAATGTCGCCGGCGCGCAGACATTGCTCGATCCGCTGCGCCACCGCCAGCACGATGGCGTCGGCGGTTTCGTCGCCATAGACGTCGGCGACGATGTTTAACTTGTCGAGCCCGACGAGCAGGAAACCGCTCTGCCCGTTGCGGCGTGTGGTCGTCTCGATGGCTTGACCGAGCGCTTCGCGGAGCCGCAAGCGATTATACTGTCCGGTCAACGCGTCATGATTGGTGAGAAAGTCGACTTCTTCGGCCGAGCTCTTTTGCGCGCTAATGTCGCGGACGATACCGGTTAACCGCAGGGGCGTTCCTTCGGAATCGGTTGCCGCCACCGCGCGCTCTTGAATCCAGGCGAATTGTCCGTCATCGCGGCGCAACCGGTATTCGATGTTGAAGGTGTGGCTGCTCTCGAAATGCTCGGACAGTGCCACCATGCGCCGCGGCAAATCTTCGGGGTGGATGCGCTGCAGGTATGTATTTCCGTTGACGATGCTCTTTACATCACCAATGCCGATAACCGCGCTGGTCTGGCCGACCCAAGTCAGCCCGTCTGCCACGAGATCCCATTCGTAGAACAGGTCGCCCGACGACACGAGAACGCTGACCAAATCGGACAAAGCGCCCGATTCGTCATCCTCTCGTAACAGTCCTGGCAGTGCCAGCTCGGCGACAGGCGACACAATAACCTCCTACCTGAAGGTGTCAGCACGAAGATCGCGCAGAATCTAAGGGTGTGAACCCAAAATAAAGATACAATCCAAGTGTTAATAAACAGTAATATTGTTTTCGTCGGAGACGACAGAAATCATCTAAATGATTGATATGGTTAATATATTTGGTTAATGAAAGGTAAAGTTTTATTTAGTTTTTGCTTGAAATTTTAAATAAAAGTACATAAGTTTCGATGTATTCGAATATGGCATTGGACGCACCGTGTTAATTCTTCCGCATCTTCCGGCCCCGACCGCCATACATGACCCGTTACATGGGCACGCCACGCGTGCTGCCAGGACGGCGGCCCAGCGTATTGGCGCTCATGAGCCAGTTAATACCTACAGCAGCCGAGTTCGGCGCGATTTGTCGCGCTCGGAGCTGGGCGAGCCGGTCGACCGGTCTGACGAAGAGCCGAAGGGCAGTGCGCGGCATTTCGCCGAAACGCCGGATATTTTGGGGCAGGGGGCGACCAGCCTCTTCTTCGCTCAGCTTTATGCTCAAGAAGAAGATCCTTCGGCGGGACCTGTTGTCGATCACGAGACCGGCGCTTCGGCTTACCCTTCGCTGGCCTTTGACGACGATATATTGCTGCCCGGCGAAGCGGTCCCCCTGGGGTGGCTCGATCGGCCGCGCCTCGACATCGTCGTCTAGCACCTTTGTTTCATCCTTGTAATCGTGTCTGCTGACCATTGCGGTCGGTGGTCCGTATCGCCTATTGAATAGGCGCGCGCTGGCGATTGCCTATCGGTGAATGGCCGAGGGATGAGCGCCGCGCCAGAACCAATTGGCTTTCGCCCAAATAGCCCTATCTTGTGGAACGTCGAACCATGGCCGCACAAACAATTATTGAACTTCTGAACGCCGGCGCCGATGACGATACGGCGATTACCGCTGTTGACCGGACGTCGCTCACCTATGCCGCCTTGCGGACCCTGGTGGCGGAAACCGTTGCCGCGTTGCGGCGTTTGGGGGTCGAGCGCAACGACCGGGTCGCCATCGTGTTGCCGAACGGTCCGGAGATGGCGGCGGCGTTCATCGCTGTGGGCGCCGGCGCGACCACTGCGCCGTTGAACCCGGCCTATCGCGCCGACGAGTTCCGGTTCTATCTCGAAGATCTGAACGCCAAGGCGCTTTTGGTCGAGACGGGCAGCGAATCGCCGGCTATCGAAGTGGCCCAGTCCCTGGACGTGCCGGTCTATGAACTCGACGTTGCCGACGGTAGCCCGGCGGGCGCCTTCACGCTCCCGGCGGCGGGCGATAGCGCGACGACGGCCGATCTCGATTATGCCGCATCTGAGGATATCGGCTTGGTGCTCCACACCTCGGGCACCACGTCGCGGCCCAAGATCGTGCCCTTGAGCCAAACGAACGTGTGCGCCTCGGCCAAGCATATCGGCGAGATTCTCAACCTCAACCCCGCCGATCGTTGTGTAAACATTATGCCGCTGTTCCACATCCACGGGCTGATCGCCGCGGTCCTGTCGAGCCTGGCGGCGGGCGCCAGTATTTACTGCACTCCGGGCTTTAACGCGCTGCGGGTCTTTTCCTGGTTCGCCGATGCCAGACCTTCCTGGTACACGGCGGTGCCGACCATGCACCAGGCGATCTTGTCCCGCGCGGCCCGCAACGCCGAGATCATCGAGGCGATGGACCTACGGTTCATTCGCTCGTCATCCTCTTCTTTGCCGCCGCAAGTGATGGCCGAACTCGAAGCGACCTTCGGCTGCCCGGTCATCGAATCCTACGGCATGACCGAGGCGGCCCACCAAATGGCATCGAACCCCTTACCGCCCGGCGCCCGCAAGCCGGGTTCGGTAGGTATCGCGGCGGGTCCCGAAGTGACCATCATGGACACTGATAACAATATCCTGCCGGTAGGCGAGACCGGCGAAATCGTCATCCGCGGCCCCAACGTCACCAAAGGCTACGAGAACAATCCGACGGCCAACGCCGAAGGCTTCTCCGATGGCTGGTTCCGCACTGGCGATCAGGGCGTGATGGACGCGGAGGGGTATCTGAGTATCACCGGACGACTGAAAGAGATCATCAACCGCGGCGGCGAGAAAATATCGCCGCGCGAGGTCGATGAAATACTGCTCGATCATCCGGCGATCGCCCAGGCGGTGACCTTCGCCATTCCTCATGACAAGTTGGGCGAGGAAGTCGGCGCGGCAATCGTGCTCAAGGAAGGCGAGGCTGCGGACGAAAGCGAGGTTCGCGAGTTCGCCGCCCAGCGCCTGGCTGATTTCAAGGTGCCGCGCAAAGTCATCTTTATCGACGAAATTCCCAAGGGCGCCACCGGCAAACTGCAGCGCATCGGCTTGCACGAAAAGCTCGGCCTATAGCGCGACCAAGGCGACGCCATGAAAATCTGCATTTACGGGGCGGGGGCGATCGGCGGCTACATGGCCGCGCAATTGGCGCTGGCCGATGCGGCCGAGGTCACCTGCATCGCGCGTGGCCCGCATTTGGCGGCGATGCGCGCCAAGGGCCTGACCTTGCGCATCGGCGGCGAAGAGAAGAACGTCGCCGTCACCTGCACCGACGACCCTAACGAGGCCGGTCCGCAGGATTATGTGGTGGTGACTTTGAAGGCCCATTCGGCCGCCGCCGTCGCCGACCAGATGGCGCCGCTTCTCGGGCCCGACACCGCGGTGGTAACAGCTCAAAACGGTGTACCCTGGTGGTATTTCTATGCCCATGGTGGCGCGCAGGAGGGAACGCGCTTGGCGACGGTCGATCCTGGCGACGGGCAATGGCGCCATATCGGCCCCGAGCGCGTGATCGGCTGTGTGGTCTACCCCGCCGCCACCATTGTCGAACCGGGGGTCATCGAGCATGAATATGGCAACCGGTTTACCTTGGGTGAGCCCAACGGTGAAAAATCCGAGCGCGCGCAGGCCTTGGCCTCGGTCTTGGCGCAAGCCGAATTGCGCGCCCCGATACGCGCGCGTATTCGCGACGAGATTTGGGTGAAGCTATGGGGCAATGTTAGTCTCAATCCGGTCAGTGCGCTCACCGGCGGCACCTTGGCGCAAATGATCGACGACCCTGATGTCTGCGGTGTCATTCGCGCGATCATGGTCGAAGCGCAGGCGGTCGGCGAAGCGTTGGGCGTAAAGTTTCCCGTCGGTGTGGATAAACGCATCGCCGGCGCCCGCGAAGTCGGCGAGCACAAGACCTCGATGTTGCAGGATCTCGAACTCGGCCGGCCGATGGAGATCGACGCGCTAGTCAGTTCGGTGCAGGAGTTGGCGCGTTTAACAGAGATCGCCACCCCGACCATCGATCATGTGTTGGCGATGGTAAAAATGCGCGCGCGCATGTCCGGCTGTTACGGAGACTAAATTTACGCCTGAGGAGAAGAAGACGCCCACTGCGAATACAGATACGCCGCGCGGCGACGCGGCGGCGGGACCGCAGCCGGCGGTCATCGGTCTCAACGCGATCATCATCGCGGTGACCGACGAAGTGCCGCGCATCCTCACGGTGCAGCGCGCCGCCCATTCTCTGGCGACACCGGCGCAGCGCGGTGAGGCGGAAGCCTGGGCCGACAGTCCGGTGGCGCTGCCCTTTGGCCCGTTCGATCCGGGTGAGCACCGCACCCTGGAGCTTGGCCTGCACAATTGGGTCGAGCAGCAAACCGGCCTCGATCTGGGCTATGTGGAACAGCTTTATACTTTCGGCGACCGGCACCGCGATCCGCGCGAACAGGCCGGCGGTCCGCGTCTGGTGTCGGTGGGTTATTTGGCGCTGGTACGCCAAGTTCCGTTGTCCGGCGCCGGCGAGGCCGAATGGCACAATTGGTACGATTTCTTCCCCTGGGAGGATTGGCGCGAGGGACGTCCGGCCATCGTCGACCAGGCGATCCGGCCCAATCTGCAGACCTGGATTGCGCAGATCGCCGATGCCGACGAGCGTCAGACCTATCAAGAGCGGCTGTCCATCGCCTTTGGCACCGAGGCCGCGCCGTGGGATTTCGAACGGGTGCTCGAGCGCTACGAGCTGCTCTATGAGGCGGGCATGATCGGCGAAGCGTTGCGTGACGCGCAAATTCGCGCGGCGCTATCGGGGCGTCCGGTCCCCCAGACCGACAGCGAGACCCTTGAGACCGCCGAGCGGTTGGGCACGCCCATGGCGCTCGACAATCGCCGCGTCTTGGCAACGGCGCTCGGCCGTATTCGTGGCAAGCTGAAATACCGGCCCGTGGTGTTCGACTTGTTGGCGCCGACATTCACCCTGTTACAGTTACAGCGGGTGGTCGAAGCCTTGGGTGGCGTGCGGCTACACAAACAGAATTTCCGCCGCCTGGTAGTTAGCGGTGGCTTGGTTGAGCCAACCGGCCAGCGCGACAGTCAAAGCCGCGGTCGGCCCGCGGAGCTGTTCCGCTTCCGCCGTGAGGTCTTGAGCGAGCGCCCGGCCTCGGGCGTCGGCTTGCCGGCGGCGCGCATCATCGGCTGATCGCCGGCCAGCGCGATGTGCTCTGTTCGCGGCTAATCTTCATCCTTTCGTCTTGACACCTTGATATGCTCCATGAGAGCATTATATAAATATACTCAATATGAGTATAAATAAACCTGGTTGTCGCGAGGACACACAAATGAGCCACACCGCAGAGCTCGAATACACACCGGAAATCGCCGCGGCGACGCAGCCGATCTACGAGCGCATGAAATCGGTTGTTCCCGAATTCGAGTGGCCGGTCCACGCGCCTTATGTGGATGCCATCAACCGCCTCAAGCGCGAGCGCAACGCGGTCATCTTGGCGCATAATTACATGACCCCGGAAATCTTCCACGGCGTCGCCGATATCGTTGGCGATTCCCTCGCCCTAGCCCGTAAGGCGGCGGAGACAGATGCCGAGGTTATCGTGTTGGCCGGTGTGCATTTCATGGCCGAGACGGCGAAACTGCTGAGCCCGGAGAAAACCGTGCTGATGCCCGATATGGCGGCGGGCTGCTCTTTGGCGGCGTCGATTACCGGCGCCGATGTGCGCCTGTTGCGCGAGAAATATCCCGGCGTGCCGGTGGTGACCTACGTCAACACTTCAGCCGATGTGAAGGCCGAATCCGATATCTGCTGCACGTCGGGCAACGCGGTGAAGATCGTCGAATCCCTGGGCACGGATAAAGTGATTTGCCTGCCCGACCAGTATCTCGCCCGCTACATCGCCAGCCAGACTGATGTCGAGGTGATCTATTGGGAAGGCAGTTGCGAAGTCCATGAGCGCTTCACCGGCGACGAGTTGCGCGACTACCGCAAACAATTTTCCGATATCGTTATCGTCGCCCATCCGGAATGCCCGGAAGATGTGCTGAAAGAGGCCGATTTTGTGGGCTCGACGGCGAAAATGATCAACTATGTCGGCGATGAAAAACCAGAACGGGTGCTGCTGGTCACCGAATGCTCCATGAGCGACAACGTGGCGGTCGAGCATCCGGAGGTCGAATTTATTCGGCCGTGCAACCTGTGCCCCCACATGAAACTGATCACCCTGCCGAAAATCTTCGATGCGCTGACCAATATGGAACCGCGCGTGGAAGTCGACCCCGAGGTCGCCGCGCGCGCCCGGGTTACCGTGGAGCGCATGCTCGCGCACAGCTAGCGAGCGGTTCGAATTGCCATGACTATTATCCGGCCCTTCCGGCCCGCGATGGGCATTGCCGCCGATGCTGAAATCATCGTCATCGGTTCCGGCATGGCCGGGATGGTCACCGCATTGCGTTTGGCGCCGCGAAAAGTGACGCTGCTGACCAAGACGCCGGCGCTGACCGGCGGGTCGACGGCCTGGGCGCAAGGCGGCATTGCCGCTGCGGTTGGCGCCGACGATACGCCGCAGGCCCATGCCAGCGACACGGTGGTGGCGGGGGCCGGCCTGAACGAGGCCTCGACCGTCGATTTGCTTACCCACGATGGCGCCACGCGCCTGCGCGAGCTGATTGCCTCCGGCGCACCGTTCGACCGTGGCGAGGCGGGTGAAATTCTGCTCGGCCGCGAGGCCGCCCACGGACACCGGCGCATCGTCCATGCCGGCGGCGACGCCACCGGTCGCCATATCCATAAATGGCTGGCCGATAGGGTCGACCAAACCCCGTCGATCGATGTGCAAACCTCGGCCTTCGCCTGGGAATTAGCGGTGCAAGATGGCCGCGTTGGCGGGGTCGTCGCCTATCACGCGGGCGGCGGCTGGACCCTGCACCGGGCACCGTTTGTGGTCCTGGCAACCGGCGGCTCGGGACAGGTCTTTCAACGCACCACCAATCCGGGCGAAGGCACCGCCGACGGCCTGGCGATGGCCGCGCGCGCAGGTGTGAAGCTGGCCGATTTAGAGTTTGTCCAGTTCCACCCGACGGCCTTGGTCGACCCCCATGCGACAGCTGGGGCGCCGATGCCCCTGTTGACCGAGGCGTTGCGCGGCGAAGGCGCTACCCTGGTCGATGGCGCGGGGCGGCGCTTCATGGTCGACGAACACCCGGACGCCGAATTGGCGCCACGCGACGTAGTGGCCCGGGCGATCTGGCAGCGACTGGTCGACGGCGATGGCGCCTATCTGGATATGCGCGCCATCATGTCCGGCCCTTCGGCGGCCCATTTCCCCACGGTGCAGTCTCTATGCGCCGCCGCCGGTTTCGATCCGGCTTGTGACGTCATCCCCGTAGCGCCAGCGGCGCACTACCATATGGGCGGTATCGCGGCTGACGATCGCGGGCGAACCTCGCTCGACGGCCTGTGGGTGTGCGGTGAGGCCGCGGCAACCGGGGTGCATGGCGCCAACCGGCTGGCCAGCAATTCGTTACTCGAGGGCCTGGTTTTCGGCCATCGGGTGGCTGACGATATCGCCGAAAAAGCTGCCCTGCCGCGCCACCAACCGGATGTGACGGCGCCATCGGTCCCCGGCGCCGATGCGGCGGCCGAGATCGCTAAATTGACGGCGCAACTGCGTGCGTTGATGTACGAAAAAGTTGGTCTGCGCCGCGATGATGCCGGCCTGCAGGCGGCGCTCGACGTCCACCGGGATATCGCGGAGCGATTAGCCGAGATCGCAAACCAAGCGCATCCGTCGATAGTATTCCCCGATGACGTCCGGCGCTGGGGCGAGTTGCGTAATCTGGCGCTTGCCGGTCGTCTGATGACCTTGGCGGCGGCGCAGCGTTGCGAAAGCCGGGGCGCTCATTACCGCATCGATTTCCCGCAACCCGCCGCGGCAGCTGGCGTGCGGCAGTTTCTGACACTCGACGATCTGGCAGAGCCCGGAGGCGCTCAGGAGGGCTACCGCGATGATGCAAATACCACCGCTTTATCCGTTTAGCTACGCGCCGATCATCGAACGCGCGCTCGCCGAGGATTTCGGCGAGGCCGGCGATATCACCACCGACGCCATCGTCGCGCCCGAAGCGCGGGCCAGAGCTGCCATTGTCGCGCGCAGCGGTGGGCGGGTGGCCGGTCTCGAAGTTGCCTTGGCGGCCTTTGCCGCGCTCGACCCCGCGGTCACCGTGGAACACGGGCACCGCGACGGCGAAGATGTCCAAGCCGGGGCGACCCTGGCGGTGGTCTCCGGCGCGGCGCGGGTGTTGCTCAGCGGCGAGCGCACGGCGCTGAATCTACTCGGCCGCATGTCGGGCATCGCCACCACAACCCGCGACTTGGTCACCGCCGTCGGCGATCATAAAGCGCGTATCGTGTGCACCCGCAAAACCGCGCCGGGGCTGCGCCTGCTCGATAAATATGCGGTGCGCGCCGGCGGCGGAGTCAATCACCGCTTCGGCCTGGGCGATGGGGTTTTAATAAAAGATAATCACCGGGTTATGGCCGGCGGGGTCGCTCCGGCGATCGAGCGCGTGCGCCAACGTCTCGGCCATATGGTCAAAGTCGAAGTCGAAGTCGACACCCTGGCCGAGCTGGAAGAGGCGCTTGGCCTCGATGTCGACGCGGTGCTGCTCGACAATATGACGCCGGCAACGCTGACCGAAGCCGTCGCCTTAGTCGCCGGACGGGTGGTCACCGAGGCCTCGGGCGGTATCACGCCGCAGACCGTCGCGGAGGTCGCCGCCACCGGCGTTGACTTAATCTCGCTGGGCTGGCTCACCCACAGCGTCACCAACTGGGACGTCGGCCTCGATTTCGAGCCGCAATGACTTTCTCCTCATTCTGAGCTTGTCGAAGAATGAGGCCGGCAAAACACCTCGCCCTTCGACAAGCTCAGGGTGAGGTGTTTTTTATTTGAATATATGAACCCTACAACTTCGCGAACGCCGCTTCGACGATGGCTTCGGTGCGCACGCCGGTGCCCAATCCCTCGCTTTGCAGGTTGGTGACATAGGCCAGCGCCAAATTGCGCTCTGGGTCGGCCAGGGCGCGGGCGCCGCCGGAACCGGAATGGCCGAAGGCTTGCGGGTTCGGACCCATCGGCGTCAGGCCCGCGGTGTTTTTCCAAAACCCCATGGTCATACGCATCGCCTGGCCGGTGGTGCCGTCGGCTTCGTCTTCCCATTGATCGACGGTGGCGCGGGCGATGGCGTCGGCGGAGAGTAGGCGTACGCCGTCGATCTCACCGCCATTGACCAGGGCTGCATAGATGCGGGCCATGGCGCGCGCGGTGCCGAAGCCGCCGAAGGACGGAATGCCGGCGGTGCGGAACTTCGCCGTGTTTTGCAGGTCTGTATTCATGGGTTTCGGCATCGCCTGCCAGGCGCGCGCCAAGGGACTGCCGGGCCCGGCCTTACCGGCCATGGAGAAGCCTGCGGGATTAGGCGCGATATCGGCAACGCGCTCGAGGTCGGCCTCGTCGACGCCGATTTTGTAGTCGGCCCCCAGGGGGTCGCAAATATTCTCGCGCACAAAGTCGCGGATCGGCTGGCCGCTCACCCGGCGCACCACTTCGCCGGCCAGATAGCCGATATTGACCGTGTTGTAGGCGCCCTTGGTGCCCGGCGGCCAGGCGAGTTCCTGGGCCTCGAGGACCCGGATCATCTTGTCGTAATCGAAGATATCGCCGGGATCGGCGGCATCGTTGAAGCACACTCCGCAATAATGCGAGATGATGTGGCGAACCAGTACATCCTCTTTGCCGTTCTGAGCGAATTCTGGCCAATAGGTGGCAACCGGCGCGTCTAGATCGACCAGCCCCCGGTCGGCCAGCATGTGGACGCTCAGCGCGCAGATGCTTTTGGCGATCGAATAGAAGATACACATGGTGTCTTCGCGCCAGGGGATAGTGTGTGCCGGGTCCTGATGGCCGGCCCACAGATCGACGACTTTTTGGCCCTGGTGATAGATGCAGACTGCGCTGCCGATTTCGCCATGCTCGGTGAAATTACGCGCCAGCGCGTCGCGCACGGCGGCAAAGGCGGGGTCGCAGGCGCCTTGGATTTGCAGCTCAAGGGATTCGGCAGCGGTCATCATCGTCTCTCCCGGTCGTTTAACTCTATTGGAAACCCAATCGGGTCAGCTCGCAAGTCCGGTGACACGCGCAACGGCATCGCGCCAGCCGGTCAGCAAGCTATTCCGCTCGTCTTTGCCGAGCGCCGGCGCGAAACTGGTCTCGTGTCGCCACAGGGTCGCGATTTCATCCAGACCTGAATACACGCCGCTGCCCAGCCCGGCGAGAAATGCGGCGCCTAGGGCGGTGGTTTCGATTACCGCCGGACGGTCGACGCGAATATCGAGAATATCGGCGAGGAATTGGGCCAGCCAATCGTTGGCCGCCATACCGCCATCGATACGCAGGCTCTGGAGAGCCTGGCCATGATCGCCCGCCATGGCATTGAGCAAATCGTGGGTTTGATAGGCGACCGCCTCCAACGCAGCGCGGGCGATTTCGGCAACGCCGGTATCGCGGGTCAGGCCGAATAGCGCGCCGCGCGCGTCCGGATCCCAGTGCGGTGCGCCCAACCCAGTGAAAGCAGGCACCATATAGACGCCGCGATTAGACGCGCCTTGGGCCAACACTTCGGTATCGTGCGCCGCGTCGATAATTTTCAACTCATCGCGCAGCCACTGAACCGCGGCGCCGGCAACGAAGATGCTGCCCTCCAACGCATAGGCCGGCTGTCCGTCGAGCCGGTAGGCGAGGGTGGTCAGGAGCCGGTTCTGTGACGCGACGGGCTGATTTCCGGTGTTCAGCAACACGAAAGCGCCGGTGCCGTAGGTGCTCTTGACCATGCCCGGTTCGAAACAGGCCTGGCCGAAAGCCGCAGCCTGCTGGTCGCCGGCGATGCCCCGGATGGGCAGGGGCGCTTCGAACAGACCCGGCGCGGTCTCGCCGAAATCGGCGGCGCTGTCGCGCACGCCGGGCAGCAGTGCAGCGGGTATGCGCCAGAGGGCCAATAATTCCTCGTCCCAGATCTGGTGGTGGATATCGAACAGCATTGTCCGGCTGGCATTGGTGGCGTCTGTCGCGTGCACCGCGCCGCCGGTCAGCCGCCACAGGAGAAAGCTGTCGATGGTGCCGAACGCCAAAGCGCCCGCCTCGGCGCGGGCGCGGGCGCCGTCGATATTATCGAGCAACCAGGTCAGCTTGCTGGCGGAGAAATACGGGTCGGGCAGCAGGCCGGTGCGTTCGCTGATTAAGTCAGCATGGCCAGATTCGGTGATCGCGCGGCAATCCTCGGCGGTGCGGCGATCCTGCCAGACAATGGCGTTATGGACCGGCTTGCCAGTAGCCCGGTCCCACAACAATGTCGTTTCGCGCTGGTTGGTGATGCCCATGGCGACTACCGGGCGGGCTTCGGCGGCGCACGCGGCGCGCACGTCGCGACACACTTCCAGAACCGCCTGCCAGATTTCCTCCGGGTCGTGCTCGACCCAGCCTGATTGGGGATATATCTGCTGCAGTTCCCGCTGGGCCGTTGCCACCGGCGCTCCGGCACGGTCGAAGACGATCGCCCGTGTGCTGGTGGTTCCCTGGTCGAGAGCCAGGATATGCGGGCCGTGGGCCACGCTAGCGGGTGCAGAAGGGCGCCAGCTTCACCGCCAGATTGAGCAGCGCCTCGTCGCCGCCGGCCCAGCCGATAAACGACAGGCCGACCGGGCAGCCTTCGACATCGGCCGCGGGAACCGTGAGTTGCGGCAAGCCGGAATGGCCGGAGATGCAGGTCAGCGCCAAGGTGTTGGTGCGGAAGAACTCCAATCCTTCGGGCGGCGTGTCGAGCTTCGGCGCAATCACCGGCGCGGTCGGCAGGCACAAAATCGTACCCGCTGGCACGAGTTCGTGCAGCCGGGTGCGCACACCCTCGCGTACGATCTGGGCGGCGGCGGTCTCTTCTTCCGTGATCGCCGCGACCATGGCGAAACGTTCCTTGATGCCCGGGCCGAGATCGGCATTGTGCTCTTCAACGAAGGGCAGGTTGGTGAGCTTGACTTCGCTGGCCTGGATCACCCGGAATGCATCCGCCCAAGTATCAAGTCCATTGGGCGCGACGGTGACATTTTCAGGAGTGGGCAGCACACTGGCGGCTGCATCGACCACCGCCTGCAGGGCCGCGGCGACGGCCGGTTCGGCCTGCGCGAAACAATCGTCAGCGATCAGCAGGCGGTCGAAATCGGCGGCCACGGACCGGTCATCGAGGGCAATAGCGCCTACGGTCTTGAACAATCCCGCATCGTTGGTGAACCAGCCGGCCGTGTCGAAGCTCGGCGCCATCGCGCGGCCGCCAGACAGGTCGATCCGCCCGTGGGTGGGGCGGAGGCCGTAGAGCCCGCAGAACGAGGCCGGGATGCGCACCGATCCGCCGGTATCGCTGCCCAGGGCAATATCGCACATTTCCGCCGCCACCGCCGCGGCGGAGCCCGACGACGATCCGCCGGGCATGCGCCCCGGTGCACGGACATTTTGCGGCGCGCCGTAATGGGTATTGGCGCCGGTCAGGCTGTAGAAAAACTCATCGCAAATGGCGATGCCGGTGATGTCGGCGCCGGCGTCGAGCAGGTTTTGCACGGTCGCGGCGTTTTGCGTCGCCGGTTCGGTGGCGGCGTAGAAATCGGGGCTGCCATTGCCGGTCTTGCGCCCGGCGGTGTCGTACAGATCCTTTATGATCAGGGTCTTGCCGGCGAGCGGCCCCGCGCCGGACCCGCGGATCGGCTCGCTGATATTGTGCGGCACCAAACATCCGACGGCATCGTTGGGGAGGGTGGGGTCGGTCATGAAAGTTCTCTCTGGGCTTGGGCCAACGATACCGCGATCATGCCGCGGCGACCGGCTGTTCCGACAAAAACCAGTCGAGGATCTGCTCGCCGTCCCAGCAGACAACGCCCGGTTTCGACAGAACATGTTCGAAGGTTTCGCGGACATATTTGATCCGGTGCGGCGAGCCGGACAAATAGGGATGCATGGCGACCGCCATCACTTTGGCTGTTTCGTCGCTTTCCGCATAGATGGTCTCGAAGTAGTCGAGTGCGCGGTCGCGAAAAACATCAGACGTATGGTGTTGGATCGCCATCGACACGATGTCGTGGAGCTCGTAGTTGTAGGGTAGCGCCACGACCGATTTTCCCGACGTCGTGTTCACATGCACTGGCTGATCGTCGAGTACCCAGTCGCCGATATATTCGACGCCGGCCTCGGCGAGGAAATCGAGGGTCTCGTAGGTCTGGGTCAAGCCCGGCCCGAACCAGCCGCGCGGCTTCTTGCCCGTAAAATCCTTGATCACGGTCATGCACTTGTCGATCACCGCACGTTCGTCGTCGACCTTGTGCATCGGCACTTGATCGAAGGAGTGGGCGTTGAACTCCCATCCGGACTCCAGAAAGGCCTCGGCGACACGCGGATAGTCCAGACAGGTGCGCGCATTCAGCGTGACCGTCGGCTTGATGCCTAGATCGTCGAGCATGCGTTTGATGCGCCATATGCCGACACGCATGCCGTATTCGTGCCAGCTCCAGTTCGGGTGATCGGGAATCATCGGAACGCCCTGCGGCGGTGAAATCACCATGCGCGCCATGGGTCTGACGATGTCCCACACCTCTGCCGCCAGGACTGGCCAGACGACCATGCGCACGCCGTCGGGCAGTTTCAGTGGTTTGCGGTCAATGATAGCGGAATAGGGTAGCCGGTCGGTTGGCTTCATGCCTTGTTTCATGTCTCTTCCCCGAATAGGTTGCGCCCGACTTGAGTGGGGCGCGGTTTTTATTGCCAACGACTATACTACGCTCTGCGCCGGTTAGGGGAGAAGTCGCATGTCAGCGCCTGCGGAAGAAAATGTCGTTCTGGTCGAACGCGAAGGCGATATCGTCACGGTCGTGTTGAACCGGCCGGAGAAACTGAATGCGCTCAACAAGGCCATGTGGCGGCGTCTCGGCGATGTGATGGCCGAGCTCGATAGCGATGAGAGCGTTCGCTGCGTGGTGCTGCGCGGGGCTGGCGACAAGGCCATGGGTCCGGGCGCCGATATATCCGAATTCGAGACCGAACGGGCCAATTCCACCCAAGCGGCGGAATATGGCGCGTTGATGCATCGCTCAATGCACGGCATTCGCGATTGCCGCCACCCGGTGATCGCGTTGATCAAGGGCTTGTGCGTCGGCGGCGCGTTGGAATTGGCGCTGATGTGCGACATGCGTATCTGCGGCGAGGGTTCGCGCTTCGGCGTGCCCATCAACCGGCTGGGTCTGGTGATGGCCTACCCCGAGATCGAGGCGCTGGTCGGGCTGGTCGGGCGCTCCGTGGCGCTGGAAATCTTGTTCGAGGCGCGGGTCTTCGATGCCGCCGAGGCCAAAGACAAAGGCCTGGTCAACCGCGTTGTGCCAGACGACCAGGTTGAGGCCGAGGCCTATGCCACCGCCCGGCGCATCGCCGACGGGGCACCGTTGGTCAATCGCTGGCACAAGAAATTCGCCGACCGGGTGCTGACCGGGGCCCATTCCGCGACACCGCTCAGCGAGGCGGAACTGGCCGACGGTTATGCCTGTTTCGATACCGAAGACTTCGATACGGGCTATCAAGCTTTCCTGGCCAAGCAGAAACCGGATTTCAAAGGACGTTAGGGATGACAAAAGATCGAAGCCTGCTGGGCGGCATTAAAGTCGTCGAGCTGAGCCATATTATGGCAGCGCCGACCTGCGGGCAGCTACTCGCCGATATGGGCGCCGATGTGATCAAGGTCGAGCGCCTGCCGGCCGGCGACGATACGCGGCGGTTTGGTAAATCGGTCGATGGCGATTCGGCCGCCTACGCCATGATGAACCGCAACAAGCGGGGGCTTGGGCTGGACCTGAAGACCGATAGCGGCCGCGCCACCTTGCGCCGGATGATCGAACAGGCCGACGTGTTCATCGAGAATTACCGGATGGGCGCGATGGAGCATTACGGCATCGGCTGGGAAGAGATGCATAAGGCCAATCCGGCGCTGATCTATTGCTCGGTATCGGGCTTCGGTCGCACTGGACCCTATGCCGAGCGTGGCGGGTTCGACCTGATCACCCAGGCCATGTCGGGTATTATGAGCATCACCGGCGAGGGGCCTGGTCGCCCACCGGTCAAGGTCGGTGCGCCGATCACCGACATTACCGCCGGCATGTTGGCCGCGCTGGGCATCTGCGGCGCGGTGGTGCAGCGGAGCCGCACCGGTGATGGCCAGTATGTTGACACCTCGCTCTACGAGGCGGGCATCGCCCACACGTTTTGGCAGACCGCGATCTTTGAGGCGACTGGGGAAGTGCCGCAGGCGATGGGTTCGGCCCACCCCCTATCGGCGCCCTACCAGGCCTTCAAGACCAGCGACACCTGGGTCATTGTCGGCGCCGCTAACCAGAATTCGTGGTTGAAGTTTGTCGAAGCCATCGAAGCGCCGGAACTCGCCGACGATCCCCGGTTTGCCCAGCCGATTGAGCGCATGGAGAACCTCGACGCTTTGGTCGAGACCCTGAATGGGATACTTTCCCAAAACACCACAGCCCACTGGCTGGCGGTGCTGGAGGCGGCCGGCGTTCCCGCCGGCCCGGTCTACGATATCGCTGAAATGGTCAACGATCCGCACACCCAGGCGCGCGGTATGATTCCCAAGGTGCCAGCAGCGACTGGCGGCGAATTCGCGGCCATCGGCCATCCGGTGAAATATTCCGCCGCCTCGACCGAGATTAACCGCGGCGCGCCGCTGATCGGTCAACACAGCCGCGAAGTCCTGGCCGAGTTCGGGTTCGCCGCGGATGAAATCGAAGCGCTCATAAGCGAAGGCGCGGTCGGCGAAACCAGCGCGAGCGCCGAGGCGGCTGACTAACCTGCGTCCGGCCGGGTCATCCGCATCAGCCAGAAGCAGGCGCTGTCGGGGCTCACCACGCCGCCCAGCAGAATACCGTTTTCGATGCGGCCTTCGAAGGGCTGCACCAGATCGAAGACGATGATGGTGCCGCTAAAGAAGCCGTTTTCGGCGATAAAGCCGCGTATATCGCCGCCGTCGCCGAGCAATTGCCCGTTCTCGATAGTGAGCGAATGAAGCGTGTGATTGGCGCATAGGCTGCCGCTCAGCGGGTCGATCCGCTCGCGTTGGCCGAAATAGCTGCCATCGTAAGCATTGGAAATGAGGTTGCGGTCCGCCAGCGCGGGCATTGCGGTCGCCAGGACGCCGACAAAGGCAATACCGCCGAACATCAGCTTGGCCGGCATATTCAGACCTAAAGATCGGCCAGCCGGGCGCGTTTGGCGTCGAGGCGTTCCTTCTGCTTGGCCAAATCGACGACAAAGCGGGTGTGGCGGCAGGCGCCGACCTTGTCGCCCAGCTGGTCATGCACCTCGACATCGAACAGCACCCGGCGGCGGTCGATTTCGGCGACCGTGGCGTGCACATCGATCCACATATCGATCAAGGTCGCGCCTAAATGGTCGATCTCGACCCGGGCGCCGACCGAGTTTTCACCCTCGTCCAGATGGTCGTCGAGAAGGTTTTTACAGGTGCGCTCGATATCGAGCACCATCGACGGGGTGGCGTAGACCCGTAAATCATCGCCCATGAAGCCGATCGTGCGATCGGCGTCGATGGTCAGGCGTTGGGTGATCTCGAGACCCGGTTGCAAACTGTCTTTCACGTCGCTGATTCCTTGTTGGTGGCGGCCAGTCGGGCGCTGCGCGCAGCTTGCGGGTTCGCTGGCGGGCGATCAAGGGGCCGGTCAAAGGTACGCGCCAGACGGCGGGATATATTGCCATAAATCGGCTATTTGGCCGGCAACGCAGTATTTCGAATTTTATATGGTTTTCGAATAAATTTAGTTTAACTAATAATATCATTTTATTTGTATTTTGTACAAGGTATATAATTATTTTCTTTTAATTTTATAATATTAATGACGAAAAACGCATATTTATTAGATTTATTTACAATTGTTTAACCAATATTACTTAAAATCCTCATCAGTTATTCACCAGGAAAGCCCGGAAATTGGCCCTTCCCATCGACCATAACGCCCCCGAGACGGCCCCAGCGGCCGCGACGGATACAATCGGCGCCACCAACGCTGAGTTGGTGGTGAGCGATGGCGGGGTTGGTCAGGCCGATACCAACGGCGCCGGTATCGTCGTTGCCGCCGCCGGTGATAGTCTGAAGGCCGACCTAACCCTGCTGGGGCTCGAGGATCTGCTCAATCTTCGTCTCGACGAGGACGGGCCGACCGGTCGCCAAGGGACACCGGCCGGGGGTAACGCGAACGGACGTCAATCATCTGTCCCGGACGGTTCGGTTGCGTTGATATTAAATGACGACCTGCCGGCCGACCTGACGGCGCTGGGTCTCGATGAATTGCTCGGGCTGGATCTGAGCGGTGGCGTCTTACCGACCTTGGGCGAAATCGCTGCCTTAGGTTTTGGCGAAGGCACACCGGCGAATGACGAGTCCGGTGATCCGGAACAAACTGGCAGAAATAGCGACGATAGCGATGTGCCGCTTTCGACCCCGCATTTCAGTCATGGCGACGTTGCTCCGGTCATCGCTGAACAATCTCTGACCGAACAGGCGCAATCGAATTCGGTTGAGGCCGCGCAACCGGCAGGTCCAGGACACGCCAACGGCGCACCCTTTTTGCTCGATGCTGACTTGCCCGGCGTGCGCGCTGGACAGCAGGACAAGCTCGGTACCGGGAATTACGAAAATACCGGCCAGGCCCCGGACGAACCCGCAGGTGGCGGCGGTGGCGGCGGCGGCGGTACAAACGTCATTAACGGTACCGCCGGCAATGACGTGTTGAACGGCACTGCTGGCACCGATCTCATCAACGGGATGGCCGGCAACGATATTCTCGACGGTATTCTGGGGGCCGACAAGCTTCATGGCGGTCTTGGCGACGATATTTTGGTTTGGGACGCGGCTGATACGCAGATCAATGGCGGCAACGGTACCGACACATTGCGCGTCGATGGCGGCGATGCCGATTTCACGCTTTTTGGCGGCATTATCAATGACATCGAGATCGTCGATTTGGAGACCGACGTCGGCGCCAATGAGATCACGCTGACAGACCAAGACGTGCTCGATATTACCGATAATGGCGACACCCTGATCATTGACGGCGACGTGTTAGACACCCTCGAGGCTGGCACTGGCTGGACCGACGGCGGCGTTGCCGGCGGCTATCACACCTATACGCAAGGCAGCGGTTCGAATACGGCGACCCTGCTGGTCGATACCGACATCACCGTTAACGCGAATATCTTGCTGTAGGCGGTGATGATCATGAAAAATCGGACTCCAAACTTTACCACCACCCTGCGCAACCTCGCGATTGCCGGCCTTGCCGGGGGCATAATGGCTCTGTCGGCGGCCCCGGCCGCGCGGGCGGACGATGCCGCGCAGACACCTGCGGTCGACATCAGCCGGGAATATTTGATCAAGGCGGCGATTCTTTATAACTTCGCCAAATTCGCCGAATGGCCGGCGGCGTCTTTCAGCGATGTCGACGCTCCTTTGCGAATTTGCGTCATCGGCGACGATCCGTTCGGCCCGGCGTTGACATCTTTACACGGTAAGACGGTCCGCGACCGAGCGCTCGCCGCGACCCGCATTGCCCACATCGAGGATGCGCCTGCCTGCCATATGCTGTTTGTCAGCGCTTCGGAGCAGGGGCGGCTGGCCGGCATCCTGGGCGCGGTTGACACCCTGCCGATCCTCACTGTTGCCGATATGGATGCGTTCACCGGGTCCGGCGGTATTGTTGCGCTGAGGGAGGCTGAGGATCGCAGCCGCCTGGAAATCAACGTGGGCGCGGCGAAGAAGGCCGGCCTGAAGCTGAGTTCGAAATTGTTGCGGTTGGCCGACACCGTCAGCACCCAGCGGGCGGAATTGCCGAGGGGGTCGAAATGATCCGCAATCTCTCCGTTCGCCACAAGGTCACGGCGATAGCCGTGATGACGACGACCATGGTGTTGGCGTTGGCGTCGGTGCTCTTTGTTGCTCTCGAGATTAACAATTACCGGCGCGCCCTGGTGCAGGAACTCACAGCGATTGCCCAGATCAGCGCCAGCAATTCCACCGCTGCGATCGTTTTCGACGATCAGACGGCGGCGCACGAAACTCTAGCGGCGCTGGGCGCCCGGCCCAACATCGAAGCCGCGGCCATCTTCACCCCCGACGGAAGTTTGTTCGCCCGCCAAACCGACGGTGCGGTCGATGCCCGCGGGGACCATCTTTCGGCTTATTTGGCCGAGTTGTCGACGGACGATGAACGGTCCTTCGCGTTTTTTTGGACGAAAAGCTCGGTCGATCTATATGGACCGGTCGAGCTCGACGGGCAGGTCATCGGTGTCATTCACATCCATTCCAACCTCGACCAGATCGTTGCCACGATTTGGACTTATGTAGCGGCCGTCATGATCATCATTCTGCTGGCAATTGGACTGGCCTGGTTGCTGGCGTCGCTGTTGCAGCGCCAGGTTACGGTACCGATCTTCGCCCTGTTGGACACGGTGAGCGCCGTGGCGCAACAGCGCGATTACTCGCTGCGGGCGCCAAAACACAATAGCGATGAATTGGGCGCTTTGGTCGATGGTTTCAACGCCATGCTGGCCGAAACCGAAGCTCATAAGATCGAACTGAACACGGCGCGCAAAGAAGCGGAGTCGGCCAATCACCTTAAAAGCGATTTCCTCGCCCAAATGAGCCACGAGCTGCGCACCCCGTTGAACGCTATTCTGGGTTTTTCCGATTTCATGTTGAGCGAACCCCATGGACCGTTGGGTCATGAGAATTACCGCGAATATATGCGCGATATTCATGGCGGCGGACAGCACTTGCTAGGGGTGATCAATGACATCCTCGACATGTCTAAGATCGAAGCCGGGGCCGTCGAGCTTAACGAAGGTATAGTCGACGCCGAGCTATTGCTTGACGAGAGCGCCAAGATGCTGCGCGAACGGGCCGCCAAAGCCGGCGTTAGTCTGCGGGCCGAGGTCGAGCCCGGCCTGCCGAATCTGTTCGCCGATGGCCAGCTGATTAAACGCGGCTTACTGAACCTGCTCTACAATGCGATTAAGTTCACCCCGTCGGGCGGACAGATCACAGTGCGCGCCGATGCGGCTCCCGATGGCGCTATCGCCCTGACCGTCATCGACAATGGTGTCGGCATCGCGCCGCAGAATATTGCCCATTGTCTGACCCCGTTCGGTCAAGCCGAAAATGTTATGCGCCGTAGCCAGGACGGCACTGGGCTGGGGCTGCCGATGGTCAAATCGCTTGTTGAGCTGCATGGTGGAGTGCTGGAGCTGCACAGCGCATTGGGTGAGGGAACCAAGGCGTCGTTGCTGTTTCCGGCGGAACGGACGCGGGTCCGACCGGTTGGGGTAGGCGCCGTCGCGAAGACGCCTGTCATGGTGATAGAAGAGCCGGCCTTGGCGGCAATCGCCTGATGGCCGCTCGGAAAACAGACAATGGCGAGACCAAAACCCGCCTGGGAGAGGGTCTGTACTGGGCCGGTTTCGGTGGTGTCGCGTTATGCGTTCTGTTTGTTATCGATGCGGTTCTGGTGCATCAAAGCGGCAGTTCCTTTGTGCCGATCGAAGGGCGATTCGTATCGCGCGAGAATATTTTTCTCATTATCCCTATCGGTATTTTGTTGGCCTTATTGTCGTGGCGCGGCGGCGTGGCGGCGCGAATACATGTGAATAACGCGGCGGAGAAAAAGCGCGCTAAAGCGAACGAGGCAGGCGTGACTGTGCCCGCCCGTGACCGGTTGGGAGACCTCGACGGTGAGGAGGAGCGGGAGTCTGAAGAAGACTAATTTCTAACGCATATGGTATTTCGCCGGCCGCGCGGTCACAATCACGGCGCGTCGATAATCGGACTGCGAAAGGACCGCGCCATGCCCGACACACTCAACACATCCGGCGATATTGCCACGCGTGAACAGCTCGAAGACCATTATGGCCAGCCCAAAGGCCATCTGAGCCGCAAGGAGCTGCCGAAGCTCAATAAGCACAGCAAGCATTTTATATCTCTGTCGCCGTTCCTGGTGCTCTCCACCTCGGCGGCCGACGATGGCCCCGCCGACGCCAGCCCGCGCGGCGACGCGCCGGGCTTCGTGCGGGTGCTCGACGATACCACCATCGCCATCCCCGACCGGCCGGGTAACCGGCGGACGGACTCCTTCCACAACCTCATGGAAAACCCCGAGGTCGGCCTGCTGTTCATGGTGCCGGGCATGAACGAGATTTTGCGCATCAATGGCCGCGCCCGATTGAGCACCGAGCCCGAGCTACTGGCGACCTTGGAGGCTAAGGGTAAACTGCCGCGGGCCGTGCTGGTGGTCGAAATCCGCGATGTCTATATGCATTGCGGCAAGGCGATCATCCGCGCCGATCTATGGAACCCGGAGGTCCAGATCGATCGCAAGGACTTTCCAACCTTGGGCCAGGTTAATGAGGATTGGTACGGCGTGGACGGCAAGCAGGTCGATGAGCGACTCGCCGAGGAATACGTCACCACGTTGTACTAACCGCAGCGTTTACGTCGACGAATAACGATTGTTGGAGCCAATCCAACTGGCATTTTGGGGGAGACGCAATGGCGGGACTGACGCTCGATCAGGCGATGAAGATTATGGAAGTGGGGTTTGTCCATGGCCGGACGACCGATTGCCTGCCCTTGGGTATCGCCGTGCTCGATCCCGGCGGCCATTTGCTGACATTCGCGCGCGAAGACGGCACCAGCTTTCTGCGGCCGGCGATCGCCCAAGCCAAGGCGTGGGGTGCGTTGGGCATGGGCATGGGATCGCGCGCTCTGGTCGAACGGCCCGACCGGTTCATCAATACCCTGAACACCTATTCCGACGGCAAGGTGCTGAACGCGCCCGGTGGCGTGATCGTGCGCGATAGCGCGGGCGAAATTCTCGGCGCGGTGGGGGTCACTGGCGATGTGTCCGATCGCGATGAGGCCTGTGCGGTTGCCGGTATCGAAGCGGTCGGGCTGGTCGCCGACACCGGGTGACCGTTCGCAAGGATCGCGAGTTGAGCCCCTCTCCTTGAGGGAGAGGGGTTGGAGTGAGGGGTTACGCTATATCCAGGAAACCCGGCACCGTCCCTAACCCCTCACCCGGCTCGTAATTGCTCGCCACCCTCTCCCGCCGGGAGAGGATTTATTGCCTGTAGGCCTTCTACAGAAATTCGGCGGTCGGCGCCGTGGCCTTGAATTCCTCCAAGATGCGCGCCGAGGACTCGCCCAGCGCGGCGATCTTTGCGTCGATGCCGTCGAATTTAAGTTGCCCGTTCCGCTTCTTAATTTCGCCGGCGATGATGACCGTATCGACGTTGCCGGGATTGGCGTGCATCACGATACCATTGATCGGGTCGGCGACGCCGGCAAGATTGAGGTCGGCCTGGCGCAGCAGGGTAACATCCGCCTGCTTGCCCGGGGTCAGGGAGCCTATCTTGTGATCGAGATGGGCCATCTTGGCGCCATCCATCGTTGCCCACCGCAGCGCCTCGCCGGTCGTGAGTGGAATCGGGTGGGGCATCTCGCCGGTTTGTGCGATGTGCCGCACGCTGTGCAGGTGACGCTCGGCCTGAAGCGTTGTGCGCATAATGGCGAACATGTCGGGCGCGTACGCACACTCTATGTCGGATCCGATAGCCATGGGCACGCCCAGCACGCGCAGCCTGCCGGTCAACGGGTCGCCATAGGCGATCTGCATCTCGACTTCGGCGGTGACGGCGAAGGTCGCGCCATGATCGACGAGGAGTTGGAGATGGTCGTCGCTGAGCGCGTTGCCATGGACGATGTTGATCTTGTCGGATAGCAACTCTTCTTGCGCGGCGTTCTCGTAACCTTGGGGCGCTGTCATCTTGGCGCCGGAATGATGCAGACTGGCGATCAGGTCGAACTCCCGCGCCAAACGAAAATCCTCGAGCACCACTTCATTGACCGACATTTGCGGGCCGAGGACCGCGAGCCCCATCGACATCAACCCGTCGTCGCTGGAAAACCGGCCGCGGCGCAGCCGCTCCACCTCAGCCCGCGGCATGGGTATTTCGCTGAACGGTTTCTGGCCGGGTTTGGGGTCGGGTTTGGCGGACCCGTGCAGAAACAGGGCTCGTATGCCCGACTCATCCAAGCCGGCGATCGCGGCGTCGGAATGGTCGGCTGTGGGGTTGTTGTGGTGCCAGTCCACCAGCGTCGTCACGCCGCAATCAATCTGATTGAGGGCGCCGACCAAATTGGCGATTTGAATGTCGTCGGGTCGGAAGAACGTCGCCAGCCCGGCGTGCATGGCGCGCAAATAATTTAAAACCGTCCAGTTGCCGGCAAGGCCGCGCAACCCGGTTTGCCAGGTATGCATATGGGCGTTGACTAAGCCCGGCATGACGATCATCCCGCTGGCATCGATCACCTGGGTTTCGTCGTTGGCGTTGATATCCGCGCCGACCGCGGCGATCTTGTCGTCCTCGATCAAGATGTCGCCGCGCGGCATATTGGGGATTGCCGGATCCATTGTGACAACAGATCCACCCTTGAGAAGTACTATCGACATAAGTATGCCTCGATTTAGTATACGCCGGCGCCCGAACAGCGGGTTCGGGCGGGCGCGTTTTAGCCAAAATTTTATCGCAGGCGTTGGCCCTAGGCGGTGATGCCTTCTTGCTGGCCGCCGAATTCGGTCGAATAGTTGCGGTCGATATACCAGCACACATAATCCATCATGGTGACCGGATCGTACTTTGGCGGGTTGTCGGCGCTGGTGCAGGTGTCCAGTGTGTCGGCAACGGTATCGGGCGCGGGATTGAAAAATGTCGCCATCGAGTAGCGGTCGTGGTCGGGCGGCACCACGCGATGGGGCGAGGCGATGAATCGGTCATTGGTCCAGCGGTTCAGGAACTCACCGGTGTTGACGATGATGCCGTTAGCGACCGGGTCGGCCGGCAGCCATTTGCCGGTGCGCGTCAAAACCTGCAGGCCGGGTACATCGGACAGGGGCAAAAGCGTCAAAAAGCTGTGGTCGCTGTGGGGCGAGATACCGAACTGGTTCTCTTCCGGTTCGACCGCCGGATAGTGGGAGTTGCGCGTCCACATGATCGGCTCTTCAAAATACTTATCGAAAAAGTCGGCCGGCTTTTCCAGCGCCAGCGCATAGAGCGGCACCATCTTGCGGCCCAGCGCGGCGATTGCCTGTTGAAACTCGACGATGGGTTCGCGGAAGCCCGGCAAATTCTCCGGCCAGGGGTTGGGGCCGACAAAGCGCAAACCCTGCTCCAGATAGGGATGGTCGGAGGAGCGTTCGAGCGCCAACACCAAAGTCTCGTTTAGGTCTTGTTTGGTGTTCTCGTTGATCTTTGACGTGACATAGACCGTCGATTTGGCGGCCACATATCCCACCGACTTCTCGCCGAATTTGAGTTTGAGCTTTTCTTCCGACGGCCGCGCGAAGAAACGCTTCAGCGCGGAATAGGCGTTATCCATCAGCTCGCGCGGTACGCCGTGATTGACGATCACGTAAAAACCGATGGTTTCCTGAATGAAGCGGATGTTCTCAGCCAACGCCTGCGCCGCACCTGGCTCACCGGCCAGATAGGGCCCGGCGTCGAGGATCGGGATATCTTCGTACTCGTCGGCCTTGTCGACCACGCGGTAATCGAAAATCTTTAGGGTCGGTTCAACACCCATGCTATCCTCTTAAAACAATTCACTTTTTTAGGTCAGGCAGGCGGTTGTGCCGGTCCTCTGCCCAACCATTATAAACCTCTTCGATTTACCGGAATGTGGCAAACAGACGCGGTTCTTTCAAGCCATCGGATCCTTGAATGCGGTCATTTGTAGGACATTGAGGGGTGGCGTTAAAGAGCCCGAAAGTCGAAAGAGCGCAGGCCGTCGGAGATTTCATCCGCCGGGCGGCCCAGATAATGAGCCATTGAGGCGGCAAAAAGTGCGCTTAGCCGAATTTCGCCCGATAAGTCGTCGTCCAACATTGCCTCGAAATTAATTTCCGCGACCGGGTTTGCATGTGCGCCCACCAAGATGATTTGGCCGGGGCCGGCGCGATCCGCCAGTTCGGCGCAGCGCTGGTCGTCGGCATTTAACACCGTGGCATGGCGCGACGCTTGGACGGCAACGCCGGCAGCCGTAACCAACTCGCCTGATATATGGTCTGATACATCAAGTACGGCTGCGACATCGCAGTCTTCGATGCCCAGGCCGCCTTGCCATATTTCCTCGAGCGATATTTCGAACACCGCCGCATCGGCGGTCGGATTGCGAAAGATCATGCGCTGGCGGGCGAGCGGGTCGGCGATGTCCTCGCCTATTTGTGCGCCATCGATGAGAACGCCGGTTCGCGTCGATAATCCGACCACATGTCCCGCCTGGGTAAGGATATGGGCGAGGATGCGCGCCGTCGCGGTCCTTCCCGTGTTGCTGACGACGACGGCTGTCGGTATCCGGCTAGGGGCCCCCGGCGGGTACATGGCCTCGATAATCGGGCTCGCAACATCTCTTTGGATGTTCTCAGCGACGACATGGGGGCTCAAGCCCGGTGTGGTGTTGACCTCGCAGATAGCACCGTCGAGTTCCTTGTAAGACTTGCTGATATCGGGGGTAATAAAATCAACGCCTGCCACGTCGATACTGAGGGCAGCGGCGGCCCAGATCGCCATGCGCCGATTGTCGGGATGTACTTCGTCCGTCACGTCAATCGCGGTTCCGCCGGCCGCCATGTTGGAGGCGGTACGCATGTGAACGATTTCGCCTGCAGTGGGAATCGTCTCGCGACTATGGCCGGCCTCGGCCAGCATACGAGTTGTTTCGTTGTCGAATTCAAGTTGGGGTATCCACTTTAATCCTTTCTCGCCGCGCCGCGGGTCGCGGTTCATTTCTTCGACCAATTCGTCGATGGTATGTTTACCATCGCCTGTGACGTGGGCTGGCACTCTTACGGTGGCGGCCACCATCTTGCCGTTCACGATCAACAGACGATGGTCGTCGCCGGCGATAAAACTCTCCACGATGACGCCTCGCCGGTATTGGCGTGCTCTTTTAAAAGCAGCCTGTACGCCCTTGGAATCTGTCAAACCCACGGTTACCCCGAGACCGAAATCGGAATCGAGGGGTTTGACCACCACCGGGTAGCCGATCGCCTCGGCGGCCGTTACAGCGTCCTTTCCAGAGCCGACGACCTGCTGTTCGGGCACCGGCAGGCCGATTTCCGACAGCATTCGAGCTGTCGTTGCCTTGTTGCTGGAGAGGGCAAAGGCGATATGGCTGGTGTGATCGCTGAAATGTTTCAGCCGCCGCATCTGGTAGCGGCCTTGGCCATAAAGGCACAGGTCGTTGCCGAGAAACTCCACCGGAATATCGCGCGCGCGCGCGGCCTTGGCCAAATATCTGTACTCGACGCCCATCACCTGACGTCGATGGCTGTCGGTGAATCGCGTTAACGTGGCGGCGAAATCAAAATCGCGGCGGGCATCCTTGGTTGCCGATTCACCCTTGGGCAATAAATGCTGGATCAATGCTTCGGCGAGATAGCCCGCAGCCGAGCCCGATGCGGAATTCTCATACCCGTAAATGACGTCATAAACGCCGGCCGACGAGGTTTGTCGAACCTCACCCGGCTCAATCTCGCAGCCCAGGGTATTTTGGAACTCCACAGCGGTCAGCATGAAAAGATGGGCCAGCGAAGCGCGATCTTCGATCCAATTGCCGGGTAATTCGCCGATGTTTTTTTGTAACGCTGGAAGGCGTTCAAACAATGCGGTGAAAAACGCCGGATCGACGCCGGTCCCAGGTTCGCCCGCGTTAGGATTGACGTCGACGCGGTATACCAGCACCGATTTGGGACCATAAATATTAGCGCCGGTCAAAATCGAAGGGGTTGAAATTTTCATTTGCGTAGCCGCCCTGGCCTAGGTCGCCAGATGGAGCGCGGCGGCGCCGGCGGCGACCAGCAGAGCTGCGGGTACGCGCCGCCTGCCGAACTTCTCTCCCAGCACCAGGGTGGCGATTAGAGCGGCGAAAATCACCCCGGTCTCGCGCACCGCGGCGACCGGCGCGGCGGGGGCTTGCGAATAGGCCCACAGGATCAGCGCGTAGCTAGCCAGCGCGAAGGCCGCGCCGCCGGCCCCGCGGCCGCCATAGCTGCGCAGATAAGGACCGATCTGACCCCAGCGCATATAGCCGACAACGACCATGAAGGGCACGCAGGCGACGATCATGATCCAGGCCAGATAGACGAAAGTCGCCGTGGCGATATCCGCCGACATGGCGCGGATACCGGCCGCGTCGACCAGGGAATAACCGGCGATCGCCACTCCGGTCAGCAACGCGTAGAACACCGCTTTGCCATGCCCGCCGGCCAGCAATCCGCGCTCCCAGGCCAGGCTGAGAACCCCCAGGGCGATCGCGGCGACGGCAAGGGTGGCGCCGAGCGACAGGCTTTCGCCCAGCACCGGGCCGGCGGCGGCGAAGACCAGCAGGGGCGCTGTGCCCCGGGCGATCGGATAGACCCGGCCGAAATCGCCATGACCGTAGGCGACGATCAGCAGCGTGAAGTAGGTGAGGTGGAGCAGGCCCGAGGCGATGATCCACGGCCAATGATGGGGCAAGGGCAATGGCAGAAAGGGTAGGGCCGCGACCGCGAACAGGGCCGAGAACCCGGCGATCAGCGCTGGGGTCAGCCAGCGGTCGCCGCCGGCTTTTACCAGGGCGTTCCACGAGGCGTGTAACAGGGCGCCGATAACCAGTCCGCTCATCGTCTCTCAAACATCTTTCATGGAAATGGCAAGATATGCCCGGCTATAGCATCACCGTGCCGCCATCGACCATGATTGTCTGGCCGGTGACGAACTTGCTGGCGTCGGATGCCAGATAGACGATGGTGCCGGTCAAATCGTCGGTCTCTAGATTACTTTGCAGGCTTTGGCTGGCGGCGATGACCTGTAGCGCTTTGTCGCGCTTCTCGCCCATGAATTCGTCAGTGCCTTCGGTCAATACCGCGCTCGGTGCGACCGCATTGACGCGGATCCAGTCGCGGCCCAATTCGCGCGCGAGCGAACGGGTCAGGCCGATCACCGCCGCCTTCGAGGTGGCGTAATCTACCGCATAGGCCATGCCATAGGTGGCGGCCAGCGACGAGATATTGATGATCGAACCGCCACCGGCCTCGCGTAACGCTGGCACGCAGGCCTTGCAGCACTGCCAGATACCCTTGACGTTGACCGTCATCACCCGGTCCCACTGATCTTCGGGAAGCTGGTCGAAGCGGCCGCCGGAAATGTCGCCATAGAGCGCCGCGTTGTTCACCAATGCGTCGATGCGGCCGAATTCGGCGATGGCGCGCTCGGCCATGGCCTGACAACTCGCCATATCGGCCACATCCAACGCGAGCCCAATCGCCGTGCCGCCGGCGCTCTCAATCGCGGCAACCGTGTCGGCGGTGTCGCGGATGTCGGCGGCGACAATCATCGCGCCTTCGCGCGCCAGAGCTTCGCTATAGGCGCGTCCCAAGCCGCGGCCGCCGCCCGTGACGATAATGGCTTTTCCGTCCAGTTGCATGATCTTCCCCCGGCGCATTATTGAGTGGCGATTAGCGTATACTCGCCCGCGCTCACGTTACACAAAACACTCCGGAGAGACAAAATGGCGACCTTTGTTCTGGTTCATGGGGCTTGGCATGGCGGCTGGTGCTGGGCGCGGGTGGCGCCCCGTTTGCGCGAGGCCGGTCACGATGTATTCACCCCGACCATGACCGGTTTCGGCGAACGCAGCCATCAACTGGCGCCCGATGTGGGCCTCGAGATCAACATCACCGATATCGGCAATGTCCTGTTGTGGGAGGATCTGACCGAGGTGATCCTGGTCGCCGCCAGCTATGCCGGCATGGTCACCACCTGCGTTGCCGACCGCATGCCAAACCGGATATCCGCGTTGGTCTACCAGAACGCCTTCATCGCCGCCGACGGGGTGGCGCAGAACGATCTGCTGCCCGACTGGCGGCGCGAGATGATCGAAAAGGAGTTGGCGGAGGCCGAAGATGCCTGGATCATGCCGGCGCCCGACCCCAAATTGTTCGGCGTGACCGACCCGGTGGAGCTGGAATGGATAGGGTCGAAAATGGCGCCGCAGTCGGCCAAGACTTTCCAGGACAAGGCGCGGGTATCAGGCGCCCATGCGGCGATCACCAACCGCACCTATATTCGCGCCACCGGCTATCCCAACAACACTTTCGACCGTTACCTGGCGGAAGCGCAAGCCGACCCTGCCTGGCGCGCCGAAGTGCTCGACACCAGCCACGACGCCATGATCACCGCGGCCGACGACATCGTGCGGATATTTCTGGAGGTGGCGGCTACTGCATAAAACAGGCTGTGATGGTTCGCTGTTCGCGCGGCGTACCCCCACCCTAATCCTCCTCCTCAAGGAGGTGGGGCGATCGCATAGACAGCCTCGCCCTTCGAGACGCCGCCCTTCGGGCGGCTCCTCAGGATGAGGCTTTGCGCGTAATCTAACAGAATTCCTCATCCTGAGGGCTCGCGTAGCGAGTGTCTCGAAGGAAGAGGAATTCCAGCGCCGCTACATGCGATTGCCCTGCCCCTCAAGGGGGGGAGGTTTAGGGAAGTGGGCGAGGGGCGACGAAGGCCGCCCCTCATAACTTCTGCTTTCCTCAATCCGCGACGGATGCGTCGTTGCCGTCATGCACCACGGTCTTGCTCTTGCGCGGCGGGATGACCGGCAGCAGCAGGTAGGATTCTTGGCCCTTGCCACTGTGGATCGTCGTGTGCCCGCCGAAGATTTCCTTCGGCCGGTCGAGCGGGTCGTCGTGCAGGAACGGACCCGAACCGCGCGACGGTACATAAGCGTCGACCGCCGGTCCCGGACGGTCATAGTCCTGGCCCGAGATGTTGAGCGCGATGCGGTAGCCCTTGGGCAACACCACGCATTGCGGCCAGATTTCCACGTCGAGTTCGTAGACATTGCCCGGAATCAGCATCTGCTTGTCGTCATGGCTGTGATACGGCCGCCATGGTTTCGACAGCTCGGGATCGAGCTTGCGGTGCGACGCCCGCAGCCAACCCTGGGCCAATGGCGTCTTGGGATCGACGGTGCCCTGGAAATGAACTTCGCGGCCATTGGGCGCGAAGGCCTGCAGGGTGACGAACAGATCGCAATCCACCGTCGAGGACGAGACGAAGATCTTCGCCGCCATCGGACCGGTCAGTTCGGTCTCCGCTTTCAGCGGCGGCGACATCCAGGTGACGCCTCGGGTCAGCGCGCGGAAGCTTTTCTTGGCTTTACCCTTCGGCGCCTTCCAATCGAGCTTACCCTTGCCGCCGGCATTGAAATAGAGCTTGGTCCATTTCGTGCCGCGCAGGGGCCACGAGCTTTCCTTGCGCAGCTCGAACTCTTTGGTGAACGGCCGGCGCAGGTTGACCCAGACTCGGGGCTCCTTGTTCCAGCCGTTCTTTTCACCTTTCAGATAGTGGTCGAAGAACCGTTTCTGCAGCTCCATACCGTAGTTGAGATAGAACCATTCCTCGTGGCGCCCGGGATGAGCCTCTAGCCATTTCTCTTTCGAGGCGGCCTGGGTGAAGCCCTCGAAGTTGCCACGCGGGTGCAGACCGAACCCGGCCCAACTGGCGGCGCTGAGGAACGGCACCTTCACCTTCGACCAGTCTGGCGAGCGCGAGCGGTACCAATCGTCGTCCATCTCGCGGACCCGGTAATTTTCCAGCGTGTCGGCGCGGTTCTCGACCAGCTCGTCGGCGCCCAGGCGGGCCGGGCCCGTCGAGCGGGTCTTCATCCAATGATCGCGCGGACCCTTGGGGTTGCCGTGCTGCACGGCTTCGACCTGGCGCGGATACCAGATTTCCATAAACTTGTTCGACAGAATGCCGCCATGACGCGCCCATTCGCGGTAAGCATCGGCGGCGCCTTCCCAGGGGATCATCGCCTTCAGGGCTTTCGGCTGTAATGCCGCGACATGCCACTGGTTGATAGCGTAATAGGACACGCCGTTCAGGCCGACCTTGCCGTTCGACCATTTCTGGCGTCCCGCCCATTCGATGGCTTCGGCGAAATCCTGGGTTTCACGCGGTGAGAAAATGTCGAGATAACCCGGCGAGCGCCCGGCGCCGCGCGAATCGATACGCACGCATGCATAGCCCCAGGGCACCCAGATTTCCGGATCGACGGTCTCCCAGGTCAGCCAGCGATGCTTAGAGCCAGCCAGCACGTTGGGGTGCATCTTCAGCAGCGATTCCCAAAGCGGCTTGTAATGTTCTTGATATTTGACGCCCTTACCGTAGGGGCCGCCCGCCATGACGATCGGCACTTTCTTGTCCGTGTCGGGCCGGTAGACGTCGGCGCGAATAACCACCCCATCATCCATCCTGATGGGCAGATCGCGCTCAATGATAATGTTGTCGATTTTGGTTTTGGTTGGCATGAATTCCTCCCCGAATTAAGCCGCTTGGTGCTGGGTCTTTTGTCTATTTTTAACGCAACGCAACCGCCAGCATGCCACGAGTGTAGCCGAACAATTCGCATAGCGGAATTTGAAAAATGCGATGGGTGCGCGTGAACCCTCTCCTTGGGGAGAGGGTGGCGAGCGTTAGCGAGCCGGGTGAGGGGACAACTAAGGAGTCACGGATCGAACGGTTTGGGACTGAGGAAACACTGAGTGCTGTGAAGTTATTTCCCCTCACCCCAACCCTCTCCCCAAGGAGAGGGCTTGTGCTTAGGCGGCGTCTTTTTCGTCGGGGGCGGCGACGCGCTCGGTGTAGGGGTTGCGGCCGGTGGCGAGATCGATGCCTTCCAGGCGCACCGCATAGCCCCACAGGCGGCCGATATAGTCGAGTACGTCGACGCGGGTCTTCTCGTCGAGCACGATGCCGTCTTGTACGGCGTGGCGCACCACCAATTCGCGGTCGCCTTTTAAATCCACATCGACGATCTGGATGTCCGGTTCCATGGCGCTCACGTCGTAGCTTGCCGCCAAGGCCTTGCGCACTTCCTCATAGCCCTGGGCGTTGTGGATGGCGTCGACTGAAATATGCGGCTGGGCGGCCCTGTCCGACAAGAGGAACAGTTTGAAATCGCGGATCAGCTTGGGGCTCAAATATTGCAGGATGAAGGATTCGTCGCGATAGTTCGCCCAAATGTCCTTCAGAATGCCTCGCCAATCGTCGTTGCCGGCGATGTCGGGGAACCATTCGCGGTCTTCATCAGTCGGCTCGGTGCAGATGCGCCTGATGTCCTGCATCATGGCAAAACCCAGCGCGTAGGGGTTGAGCCCGCTGAACCGCGGATCGTCGAAGCCGGGCTGGAAGACCACGTTCGAGTGGCTGTGGAGGATCTCCAATAGGGTGCCTTCGGTGATCTGGCCGCGGTCGTAGAGTTCATTGACGATGTGGTAGTGGACGAAGGTGGCGCAGCCTTCGTTCATCATCTTGGTTTGCTTCTGCGGGTAGAAATACTGCGCCGTGTTGCGCACGATGCGCAGCAATTCGCGTTGCCAATCTTCCAGCACCGGGCTGTTCTTCTGCAAGAAATAGAGAATGTTTTCTTCCGGCAGGTTGAGCCTTGCCTTGCGCGCGTTGAGGTCGCACTCGGCTTGGTCGGGTAGCTCGGCCTCATCGACCGGCGGCAAGGTGCTCCATAATTCGCGGAAGTCCTGCGCATCATGTTCGCGAAGGTCGCGCTCGCGTTCCTCGGCTTCGCCGGCTTTCAGTTTCGACGGGCGGCGATAGCGGAAAACGCTTTGATCCATCAGCGCGTGGGCGGCGTCGAGAATTTCCTCGACGGCGGCGACGCCGTGGCGCTCCTCGCATTCGGTGACGTAGCGCTTGGCGAAATCGAGATAGTCGAGGATCGCCTCGGCGTCGGTCCATTGCTGGAACAGATAGTTGTTCTTGAAGAAATGGTTATGGCCGAAGGCGGCATGCGCCATCACCAGCGCCTGGATGGCCATGGTGTTTTCTTCCATGCAATAGCTGATGCACGGACTGGAATTGATGACGATTTCGTAGGCCAGCCCCTGATAGCCTTTGCGGTAGCGCTCTTCATCGTGGATGAAGCGTTTGCCGAACGACCAATGTTCGTACATCAGCGGCATGCCGACCGAGCAATAGGCGTCGAGCATTTGTTCTGATGAGATGATTTCGATCTGGTTGGGATAGACGTCCAGTCCGAGATCTTCCAGCGCGATGACCTCGATCGCCTCATAGGTGCGTTGCAGGGTTTCGAAATCCCAATCCGCGCCGTCGAATAGCGGTTCCGGCCGCTTCTTTTCGCGCTTCGCGGCGGGGCGTTTTTTACCCTTACTGGCCGGCGCTTTTTTTTGCGTTCGGTCATGCCACCCGGTCCCTCTTGTCGTTCTTGGCGAAGAGCTCGCGGAATACGGGGTAGATATCGCTGCGTTTGGCGATGTGCTTCATGGAGAACTTACCCCATTGGTCGTCGACCGCCTGATAGCCGCGCCACAACTCCTTGCCGTTCGAGGTGCCGGCATAGCGGGCGACTTCCTGCTCTGTCAGGATCTCCACATAGGCGTAGTACTGGCACAGCGGCAGCAACTCGTTTTCCAGCAGGTCGACACAGGTCCCGGTATCGTTGGCGATATTGTCGCCGTCCGACGCCTGGGCGGCGTAGATGTTCCAATCGGACACGGGAAAGCGGTCGCGGATGATTTCCTGCATTTCGACCAGGGCCGTGCTGACCTTGGTGCCGCCGGATTCCTGGCTGTAGAAAAACGTCTCTTCGTCGACCTCTTGCGCCACATGGGTGTGGCGGATGAACACCAGTTCCACGCGCTCATATTTTCGCTGCAGAAATAGGTGGAGCAAAATGAAGAAGCGCTTAGCCAGATCCTTTTCGTGCTGGCCCATCGAACCGGACACATCCATCAGACAGAACATGACGGCCTTGGATTTAGGTTCGGGCTTGGGGTCGAAGCGGTTGTAGCGGATGTCGACCGGGTCGATATAGGGGATCGCCCGTTGCCGGCGTTTGAGATCGGCGATCTCGTTCACCAGTTCGGCTGCCCGTAACCGCTGTGCGGCGTCCAGATCGTCTTGCGCCTGAAGTTCGTCCAGCTCGCTCTGGAGTTCGAGAATGGCGCCCGCCTTCGGCCGGTTGAGCACGACGCGGCGTCCCATGCTGTTACGCATGGTGCGCAGCACGTTCAAATTCGGCGTTGTGCCATAATTGCTGTAGCCGGCGCGGTGCGGTTTGACCGCGTGGGTTTCTTTCAAGGTCGCCTTGATCATATCCGGCAGTTCGAGGTCTTCGAACAGAATATCGAGGAATTCGGCGCGCGAGAGGGAGAACACGAACTCGTCGGCGCCCTCGCCGCCTTCCGAGGCTTCCTTGCCGCCGCTACCGGCGCCGCCCTTCGGCGGTTTTTGAATTTTGTCGCCCGGCACATATTCTTCGTTGCCGGGGAAGACCCGCTCGTGGTTGCCGCCGGTACTGGAGTGGCGGAAACGGGGCTCGGTAATGCCCTTCGACGGGATCGATATCTTTCCGCCCTGGCCGGCGTCGGCGACGTCGCGTTCGCTGATCGCCTTATCGACGGCCTCTTTGATTTGTCGACGCGCCCGCTTCAAGAACCGTTGGCGGTTGCCGAGGCTCTTGTCGCGGGGGTTTAGACGTCGGTCTATGAGATGGATCATGTCCTGGATCTCGTGGCGCGATTAGCCTGCCTTGTTGACCCGCATGTACCATTCCACCAGACGCCGCACCTGGCGCTCGGTGTAACCACGTTCGACCATGCGCGTCACGAACTCGGTGTGCTGTTTGTCGGTCTTGCTGTCCTTCTTGGTGCCGAAGCTGATGATCGGCAGCAAGTCCTCGACCTGACTGAACATGCGCTTCTCGATCACCTCGCGGATTTTCTCGTAGCTCGACCAGGACGGGTTCTTGCCGTTGTTGTTGGCCCGGGTCCGCAGGGCGAACTTGACGACTTCGTTACGGAAGTCTTTGGGATTGGCAATGCCCGCCGGCTTTTCGATCTTCGATAATTCGGCGTCGAGGATCTGACGGTCGAAGACCTGACCGGTGTCGGGATCCTTGTAATCCTGCTCTTCGATCCACGCATCGGCGTAGTTGATGTAGCGGTCGAACAGGTTCTGGCCGTATTCGGAATAGGATTCGATATAGGCCTTCTGGATCTCGTTACCGATGAACTCGGCATAGCGCGGCGCGATTTCCGATTTGATGAAATCGAGATAACGGTCCTCGGTTTCCTGCGGGAACTGCTCGCGCCTTGTGGCCTGTTCGAGAACGTACATGAGATGCACCGGATCGGCGGCGATCTCTTCGGTATCGTAGTTGAAGGTTTCCGACAGAACCTTGAAGGCGAACCGCGTGCTGATACCGGTCATGCCTTCGTTGACGCCGGCCACGTCGCGATATTCCTGGATCGACTTGGCCTTGGGGTCGGTGTCTTTGAGGTTCTCGCCGTCATAGATGCGCATCTTCGAATACAGCGACGAGCTCTCATGCTCGCTCAACCGCGAGAGGATCGAGAACCGGCTCAAGATCTCGAGCACTTCCGGCGCCCGGGCGACCTCGCCCAGATCACTGCTTTCCAGAAGTTTCTCGTAGATCTTCGCTTCTTCGCTGGCGCGCAGGCAGTACGGCACCTTGGTGACGCAGATGCGGTCGAGGAAGGCCTCGTTGTTCTTGTTATTCTTGAACTGATCCCATTCGGACTCGTTCGAGTGGGCGAGGATCATGCCCTGGAAGGGGAAGACGCCGAGATTTTCGGTGCCCACATAATTGCCTTCCTGGGTTGCCGTCAGCAGCGGGTGCAGAACCTTGATCGGCGCCTTGAACATCTCGACGAACTCGAGCATGCCCTGGGTGGTGCGATTAAGCCCGCCGGAATAGCTGTAGGCGTCCGGGTCATTTTGGCTGAAATGTTCCAGCTTGCGAATGTCGATCTTGCCGACCAGCGTGGAGATGTCCTGGTTGTTCTCGTCGCCCGGTTCCGTCTTGGCGACGGCGATCTGCCGCAGCTTCGAGGGCATCAGTTTGACCACTGAGAATTTGGAGACATCGCCGCCAAACTCATCGAGACGCTTGATCGCCCAGGGCGAAATCAATCCGGTCAGACGGCGGTGCGAGATGCCGTACTTATCTTCAAGCAGCTCTGCCATATGTTCCGGATGGAACAGACCGAGCGGCGATTCCAGGATCGGGCTGATCTCGTCGTCGGCTTTGAGAACGTAGATCGGCTGTGATTCGATGAGGCTCTTCAGCCGTTCGGCCAACGACGACTTGCCGCCGCCGACGGGGCCAAGCAGGTAAAGGATCTGTTTGCGTTCCTCGAGGCCCTGCGCGGCATATTGGAAGAAGCCGACAATCCGTTGGATCGTGTCTTCCATGCCGTGGAAGCCGGCGAAGGACGGATAAAGTTTGATTGTCCGGTTGAGAAAGATGCGGCCGAGCTGTTGGTCGGCGCTGGTGTCGATGAGCTCCGGCTCACCGATCGCGGTGATCATACGTTCCGCCACACCCGCATAAAGGGTGGGGTCATCGCGGCAGGCCTGGAGATATTCTTGCAGGCTGTAGTCTTCGCGTTTTTCTTGGTCGTAAAGTTCCGAGAAAAGATCGAAAACATCGTCGACCAGCGGCGTCTCGGCTAAAGCAGTCATCGGGTACCTCCTCAAGTTGAAACAGGAACACGGCTTACTAGGACTAACTTTGACCCGCATATGGTTAACAGCCGATTAACCATAGTTACCGACAGTACCAATTCACGATTGATAGATAGATACGAGTGAACACGGACTAGCTGTCCGGGATTTGCGAGCGTCGGCGTTCCGATCGACCCCTTCAAACCGATATTCGCCGCGCCATCAGGGGCGGGGGGAAAACGCCTTGGGAGGGGGGTCGGTTTGGCAAACATGGGTCGCCGTCATTTCTTTCGATCGGTTACAATTCTATCGCCACCAAAACAGCTCGCAGCATCGTCAAAGCCCGCTTTTCAGCGGTTTAGCCGTCGTCGAAAGATCGGATAAGACTAGGAAATTCGAACTTCGTACGACGGTGTAAGCAACAGTCAGCATGAAATTCAGGTAGTTCTAATATGGTTAAAATCTATTCTATTTATTGTGATTCGGATATGATCGATAAATAAGACAATTAAGGCGTCAAAAAGCGAAAGTATTCGCACACTTAAACACCGTTTGGCGAAACTATGGCGGTGTCACAGTTAAGTGAAGTCTGACGCATTTAGCTAAAATTTTATCGAAACCCCATGCGATCGCACGGCGTGGGCGCGTGCAATAAGGTGCAAAATGAGCTAGCATTTAGACTGAATTTTCTCGGCGAAAAATTATTGGAGTAACCCCGATGAAACCCGTTCGCATTTCCGTCAGTTCCCTAGCAATTGCCGGCTTTATTGCTTTTGGTTTGAGCGCGGCGCCGATCGGCGTTGGCGATAATTTTGCGCCGGAAATCAAGTCGGCTTTCGCCAAAGGTAAAGGCAGCGGCAAAAGCAGCGGCAAAGGCGGTAAGGGCGGCAAGAGCAGTAGCAAGGGCGGCAACAGCGGCGATTCCGACATCGAATCCGCCGACGGTGAACACGACGATGAAGATGGCGACGGAAAAGTCGGCAATGGCCATATCAAGGCCAAGGGCAACGGCCATGCCAAGAATCATGACGACGGCGTCGAAGGCAATAACCATGACGACGATGGCGCGCCCAATGCTCATGGCAAGCTTGCAAGCTTGCTCGGCAATCTCAACGCGGCGCATGCATCGCCAACCGCGCTGGAGAATGCAAACCGGGAAAATTCGATCGTCGGATTGCTGGCGGCTTACGCCGAGGCGGTCGAAGGCGATCCGGAGGCAGACGTGCCCGTCCTCGGCCTGACCCCGGAAGAACAACGCGAAGCGCTGGGCGAGATTTCCAACAAGTCAGATGAGGACGGCCGCGTCGATGACGAAGTTGTGGCGGAGGTCAATCGGCTGCTCGACCCCGACGAAGAGGACGACGCCGGGACAGACGACGAAGACGACGAAGACGGCGACAGCTAAGACGGTTTGCGACCAGCCACACCCAATCTAAGTAACGATCCGACGATCCCGACCGCGCGAGCGCTTAGCTGGCGTGGATAGGATCGTCTTTCAACCTATTCAGCAATTCGCGTGAAATGGCGCCCGAGACGGGAATGCCCTTTGCCTTTTCATAGGCTTTGACCGCCCCGCTTGTCTTGGGGCCGAATATTCCGTCGGCAACTCCTGGTTTGAACCCAAGGCTGGCCAGCGTGTGCTGGGCAAAGGCGATCGACGGGTTGTCCTCGACCCCGGTGGCCTTTTCCGCGCCGAGGGGCTTCCACCGCTGTGCGGCGGCGTTTTCTTTGGCGCGGCGATCTTCGTTCAAGCGCTCGCCGATGCGATTGCGAAACGGTTCGGCCTTATCGAAGCCGCGCGCCACGGCCACTGAAAACCAGCGGTAGGCGATGGCGTTGTCCTTCGGCACGCCCGAGCCCGCCGCGTAGGCCAAACCGGTCATATACTGGCCGTTGGCGACGCCTTGTAGGGCGGCCTTGGCGAACCAGCGCGTCGCCCAGGCGCGGTTTTTCGCCACGCCGCGGCCGACTTGATAGGCCGCGCCGGTCTTGAACTGAGCGTCCGCATGGCCTTGCTCGGCGGCTTTCTCGAACCATTGGACGGCGGTGGTTTCGTCTTTTTCGACGCCTTGGCCGCGCTCATAGGTTAGCGCCAACTGATACTGCGCCCCGGCATTACCGTTCTGCGCCGACTTTTCGAACCACCGGTTTGCCTCGGTCAAATCCTTCGCCGCGCCGTCGCCGCGTAGTGACGCCAGACCCAGCAAAAATTGCGCATGCGCCTGATCTTGCGCAGCCGCGCGGCGGTACCAGGAAACTGCCGTGGCGCGATCTTTTTCGATGCCCTGGCCTGTGCCATAGGCGAGACCCAACAAGAATTGCGCTTCCGCATGGCCGGCATCGGCGTGGGGAATGACCAGTTCGACGGCCCGCTTGGGATCGTGCGGCACCCCGTCGCCCTCCATCAGGCGAACCGCCAGTGCGACATCGGCATCGGCGGCGGTGCTGACGGTACTATCGCTCGGCTTTGCCTTCGGGTTCGGGGCGCTGCTGCCCTCGGTTTCACTAGTGCCGGTCAGCTCGTGAATTTTCTCATTGGCCGACTGCAGGGTTTCTTGGACCTGGGTACACGCTGCCAACGCCACCATCATGGCGAGCAACGCAAGCGGAGTTCCGCGGGGCAGAGTAGATTTCATGATCCGGCTGTTCCTTATGTTTCGATCGGCGTCGCTAGCGGTTCCTGACGACGTCGCGGATGACGTCGAGCACGATGTTGGTGGCCGTGTCGATCAGCACCGCGTCATTGCCGACGAGCACCCGCTGGGTTCCTTGCAGGGGCGCCGGCAGTTGTGAGCGCAGATGCGCGGGGAAGTTCTTTTTCTCCAATCCTGGCGGCAGACTGTCACGCTTGGCGAGGCCGGGAGGCGCGCCTTTCGATCCCTTGCCCTTCTTGCCGCGTTTTCCCTGGTCTGCTTCGACATCCTGAATGTCGGCTCCGCCCAAGACCTCGCGGATAACTTTACGTTCAAGGTCGTTGAAAACCTTCTCGATCACCGTATTGTTTTGGGTGAGTTGAACAGGTTCGGCGGCGATAGCGCCGGAATTCGGGGCCAAAAAGAAAGTCGCGGCGGCGAGAAGTATGAGTAGGCGTGACATAGGTGACTCCATTTGAGGGCGTCGACAGGATAGTTGGGCCAACAATTATGACCGCTTCATGGCAATTATGAAGGCTCCGCTTCGTGTTGTTGCCAGGAATGCAAAATACAATGGCGACCGATTCCTCTTGGCCCCTAAATTAGCGCGCATTGGTGAATGTAAGTTTTACGGAAGAGGAGATGCGGTGGTTTAATTTCCGCAGAAAGCTCAGTTGCCGAATATTTATGGTTAACGGTGGGTAAATACGGGAAAATTCGCCAAAATTACCCGCCGCGGAGTTTTCAGGCGCTGGCGGCTGCAGTACTGTGACGTTCAGAGCCGGGCAAACACTAATCTTAGGGTTGCGGTCTAATGCTAGAGGCACTGCGTCAGGGAATGGGCCGCCACCAGCGGCGCGCGTTTTGGGAAGCGACGATCGCGGTTTGCGCCCTTGTCGCGGCGCCCGAGGGCAAAGTCAGTTTCGCGACGCGGGTTCGGATCGACCATATTCTCGATAGCCTGCCCGACCTGAAAGTTTTCGATACCAATGAATTCGTCGAGACCTTCGACCGTTTCGTCGAAGAGTTCCGCGTCAGCCCGCGCAAGGCGCGCTCGCGGGCGCTTGATGTTGCTCGCAAAGGCGCCGGCGATGCTGACGAGGCGGAACTGTTGGCGCGGATTGCGTTAGCTGTTGCCGGCACCGAGGCCGAAGCCGGCCAAGTCGATATGGAACCGGTCGAGGCGCTGTGCCATGAACTCGGCGTTGATCCGAAATCGGTGTTGTTGGCGGCTTCGCCGCCGGCGGAAGACGGAACTGACGCAGAGCCGGCCGAGCCAGCTCCCAAGCCACCCCCCCATCTAAAAAGCGTAGATGATATTGCGGAGGAAGAACCCGAAATGCCGGAAGATAAAACGCCTGGAGACGATTCTGGAGTGATCGCGATGCGTTCTGCGAGCAACGACGCGGCCGCCGCGCCGGAACCTGCTGAAGCGCCGGCAGCTCCCGCGCCTGTATCCTCGACGCCGCCCGCTAGTCAGACTGCCGATCTCAGCCAGCAATTATTGGTCGACGGAACCAAGGCGGTCATCGCCCTGTGTGGGCGTACCAAGACCGGGGCCTTGGAAGCGCTGCGGATCTACGAGAATGAACAATTCGCCGCCGCCGATTGCGCGCTTTCGGAAAAGATCGCCAACGAGAAATTTTGGTTGTCGCCGGTCACGCTTTTTCCGTCCGGCGCCGATGCCGGCGCGGAGGATGGCGAACCCACGCCGATCCATGTTCTATGTCTGAGCCGGCCCGATGGCAGTATCGAAGCCTTGCGGGCTTTCGAAAGCGCCGATAACGCCAGCGCCGATCTTGAATTCTTCCGGAATATCTCGAACGACAAAATGTGGGTCTCCGTCGTCCAGTTTAAGACCGTGACCTAAGCATTGCGGTTTGCCGGCCGAGGCTGCGCGTGACGCCGTCGGGCGCCGCGCCCAGTCTTGCGCCGCTTGGCCCCCTTATAGAAATTGGCGCGGTATTTGAGCCCTCTGAAGGAGTGAGCAGGTGAACGCGCAACCCGATCGCCGGGAAGACGAGGTCGTCGGCGAAGAACATTGGACCCGGAAGGGCGATACGAATTTATTTCTGTGGGAGAAGTATCTCGACCGGCCGGACGGTGGGGCGGGCACCATCGTGTTTGTGCATGGCTCGTCGATGGCCTCCCAGCCGACCTTCGATCTGCATGTCGAGGGACGGCCCTATTCTTCAGCCATGAACTGGTTTGCGCTACAAGGCTTCGACACTTGGTGTTTGGATGTCGAAGGCTATGGACGATCCGACAAGGGCCGGGACTCGAACTTCGATATTTCCAACGGCGCCGACGATGTGGCGGCGGCGTGTGACTATATTTGCGGCCTGCGTGGTATCGATAAAGTCCATGTGTACGGGATTTCGTCGGGCGCGCTGCGGGCCAGCCTGTTCGCTCAGCGCCATCCGGGCCGGGTCGCGCGGCTCGCCCTCGACGCCATGGTGTGGACCGGCGCGGGCAGTCCCACATTAGAGAACCGGCGTAAGAAATTACCTGAGTTCAAATCCCATAACCGGCGGCCGATAAATCTGGATTTCGTGCGCTCCATATTCTCGCGCGACCATCCCGGCTGCGCCGAGGATGGCGTCGTCGAGGCCTTTGCCGCGGCGATCTGCGCGTTGGACGATTCGATCCCCAACGGCACCTATGTGGACATGTGCGAAAACCTGCCGGTGGTCGATCCGGCAAAGATCACCATGCCGACCCTGATCATGCGCGGCCAATGGGACGGCATCGCTTCGATGGAGGACTTGCTCGATTTCTTCCGCCTGCTACCCAACTCCGACAAGCAATTCAAGGTGATGGCGGGCATATCACACGCCAGTTTTCAGCAGAAAAACTATCTGATGGCCTATGAAATCCTGCACGATTTCCTCACCCAGCCGGCGCCAAATTATACGGGCTAAGGATCCCGCTGGATTGCGGGATCATCCGGCACAACAGTTTCGGGGTTCTAGAACTATCTATTGAGTTGTCGTTGCCGCTGGCGACGCCTACAGTTTTCAAAACAATAAACCTTTGAAATCTGCAGGGAGGCAACCATGACCCTATTCGATAAACCGTTTGACCGCCGCACGCTTCTACAAGGCTCGGCCACTATCTTGGGCGCCGCGGCGGCGTCCAGCGTACCCTTCGCCGGCGCGTTCGGCGCCGGGTTTCCGGACGGCGATATTAGCGTAACCGTGCCGACGCGTGCCGGTGGCGGCGCCGATCGGAATTTACGCGCTTTTACCGGCATCTGGAAAAAATACCTCGACGCTACGTTCAAGCCCGACTTCAAGCCCGGCGCGTCGGGCCGCGTCGGTTATGAGTTCTTCATGGGCAAGAAGGAGGCCAACGGCCAGAACTTGCTGTTCGGCAATATGGGACCGGAGTTCTTGAATTGGGTGGTCAAGCCACCGACCTTCGACCTTGCCGACCTGACCTATTTTGCCCGGGTCGATACCGATCCCGGCGCGATCTTTGTGCGAGCCGACAGTCCGTTCAAGACCATCGACGATGTGGTGGCCGAGGGTAAAAAACGCACCCTCAACGTTTCCACCAGCCGTCTGGCCCATCCCGCCTCGGTGGGGCTGCTGGCGCTGGGCGAGCATACCGGCGCTCAGTTCAATTTGATTCCCCTTTCGGGTGGCAAAAACACCATCGCCGGCGTGGTGACCGGCGAAATGGATTTGGGCACTCTGACGTCGGGTTCGGTGGCCGCCAAGGGCGCTGCCTTGCGCACGCTGTTGGTGTTCAACGACGAGAATGTTGCCGGCGACCGGCTCAACAACGCACCGACCATGAACCAGAAATACGGCACCAGCCTGCCGCCGCTGTTGTCGTCGCGCGCCTTCGGTATCCAGACCAGCGTGATCAAGGATCATCCCGACCGGTTCAAGATTCTCAACGACACGATCAAACAGGTGTTCGCCGATCCCGAATACAAAGAAGCCGTGATCAAGGCCAAGGGTATCTGGGAATACATCAATTATGGCGATATGGATGACACCGCCAAGTACCTCAAGGGTATCGAAGAGGTGGGCTCGAAGTTCAAGCCGCTATTGACCGGCAAGCCAGCTTAAGACGACCTCTTAGGAAAAAAACGGGGCGGCAGATTTGATAATTTGCCGCCCCAACTCGTAGGCGTTACCCCATGCAAGACGACACCGAAGCAAGCCAACCGCGCAAGCGCGCCCTGGGGGCGGAGCTGGTCATTCCGGTCGCCGCTCTGGCCTTCACCATCTACTATTTCTACACCATCCTGGAAGCGCCCTGGACGGCGCAGGCGAGCGCCTTTTTTATTGGCACGATCCTTATCATTCTGTCGCTGGTTTTCATTGGCCTGACCTTTCGTTGGGTCGCGAAGGGCGAGGGCGATTGGAGCTTTCACACGCTGTTCGAGCCCCACGAATACGTAAAGCTCCGCTTGGCATTGTTCGCGCTGACCGTCGGCTATATCGCGGTGATCTCGTTCCTCGGCTTCACCATCACCACCTTCCTGTTTTTGGTTCTGGCAATGTTGCTATTGAACCGTGGCCGCCGCGCCAAGCTGTGTCTGTCGCTCTCCGCCATTCTGTCGGTTGGCGGGTATCTGTTATTTGTTGTTGCCTTCGACACCAACTTCCCCGAGGGCCCGTTCGAAATTCTGATGAACGGGATCTTGTGAGATGGAAGAAGTCTCGTTTCAGATGTTCGCCGAGCTGTTCTTCCACACGCTCGGTTTCTGGTGGATCATTATTCCGGCCATGCTGTTGGGCCTGATTGTCGGCGCGATCCCGGGTTTCAGCGCGGCCAACACCATCATCATTTTGCTGCCGCTGACCTTCGCCATGGAGGTCGAGCAGGGCGTCGTGTTCATGGTCGCGCTGTATGCCTCGTCGCGTATGGGCGCGGGTATTCCGGCGATTTTGGTGAATATCCCCGGCACCGCGGGCGCGGCGGCGACGCCGCTCGACGGCTATCCCATGGCGCGCGCCGGCCTGGGTCAGCAGGCGTTGGCGATGTCGTTCGTGGCGTCCACCGCCGGCGGTCTGCTGACCACCATCATCGCTCTCATTGCCATGCCGTGGCTCGCCCAAGTGGCCTTTTTCATGCACAGCGTTGAAATGATCGTGGTCATGCTGTTCGGCATTTCGTTGATCGCCACGATCGCGGCGAAGAACACATTAAAGGGGCTGATCGCCGGTCTGTTCGGGCTGATGATCGGCGCCGTCGGAACCGATTTTGTGTACGAAACCCCGCGCGCCACCTTTGGATTTCTCGAACTGTATGACGGCATTCCTCTGGTGCCGGCGTTGGTTGGGCTGTTTGCCATCTCCGAGGCGTTTCTGGTGATCGAAGGCGAATCGATCCTCACCCGCCGTGGCAAAGAATTGATGGACAATCCCAGCTGGAAGGCGTCCATCGAAGGCATCCGCATGAGCGTCAAGCGATGGTGGCACATCACCTGGTGCAGCCTGATTGGCCTGGTCATCGGCGTGATCCCCGGCGCCGGCGCCAGCATCGCCTCGTTCGTCGCCTATCAGCAGTCCCGGTCCTATTCCAAGACGCCCGAGCTTTACGGCACCGGCCATCCGGAAGGCCTGATCGCGCCGGAGGCCGCCAATAACGGCGTGACTTCGGGCACCTTGGTGCCGTTGATGGTTATCGGACTGCCGGGCGGCGCGACTGCCGCCATCATGCTGGTGGTGCTGCAGTTCCACGGGGTCAATTTCGGGCCGCAATTGTTCGGCGAACGGCCGGAGATCGGCTTCGGCATATTCATGGCCATGGCGGTCACCTATTTGCTGATGATTTTCACCATCCTGCCGCTGTCGCGCTACATGACCAAGGTCACCATCGTGTCGACGGCGTTCATGGCGCCGGTGATCATATCGTTCACCCTGGTCGGCTCCTTCGTGCCGCGCGAGTTCGGTTTCGACATGGCGCTGGCGTTGGGGTTCGGCGTGCTCGGCTACATCGCCCGGCGCACCAACTATCACGTGGCGGCGATCCTCATCGGCATCATCTTGGGTCCGCTGCTCGAACAATTCTTCCTGCGCGCCATCCGCATGGCGAACGGCGATTTGACCGTGCTGTTCTCGTCGCGCATCGGCAATGGTCTGTGGATCGCCCTGGTGGTGACCATCGCGCTGCCCTATGTGCTCGATCATCTGCGCGCGCGCCGGCGGCGGCGGGAAACCGCGTAGGGCGGTGTGGTTATGACGGCAGACCAAAACGCATGTGTGGCCCATAACGTGCGGCAGCTCGGCGCCCTGGATATCCCTGGCGGGGGCCAGGTTGTGGTGCAGGACGGCTATGCCTTTGTCGGCCATATGAAGCCGCCCCATGGCACCACGATCATCGACGTCGGCGATCCGGCCGCGCCCCGCATTGTGGCGGAAATTCCCACCGACGGGCCCTATTCCCACACCCACAAAGTGAGGGTGGCCGGCGATCTCATGATCACCAACGTAGAGCAGAATGACCGCCACCTGTTGCGCCGTGCCGGCCGGATCGGGGAAATTCGCCAGACGCTTTTGGACAGCGGAAAAGACCCAAGCGACGGCGCGGTGGCGGCGGAATTGGGGGTCGCCGCAGGCGACATTGCAGAGCTCGATGCTGCACTGGAGCGTGGCTATGACGATGGCGGCTGGAAGATCTGGGACATTGCGGATAAGGCGGCGCCGCGCGAAATCGCTTATGTGCGCACCCATGGCTTTGGCGTGCACCGCTTCGATATGGACCAGAACTACGCCTATATGTCGACCGAGATGGAGGGCTATCTCGGCAACATTCTGGTGACCTACGACCTGGCCGATCCGACCGCGCCACGGGAGGTATCACGCTGGCATATACCGGGCCAACATATAGCGAGCGGAGAGGTGCCCGACTGGTCGGGCTACCGCAACCGGTTGCACCATGCTTTGCGGGTCGGCGATGAGATGTGGGCCGCGGTTTGGCATGCCGGATTTCGCATCGTCGATGTGTCGGATATCGCAGCGCCTAGAACCGTCGCCGCACATAATTATCACCCGCCCTACAAAGAGCCGACCCACACGGTCCTGCCCTTGCCAAACTTGATCGACGGCCGCCGCATCGCCGTGGCGATCGATGAAGAGCACGCCCGCATCCCCGGACAAGCGCCGGCCAATCTATGGGTGTTCGACGTTACTGATTTCGACGATATCAAGGCGCTGTCGTCGTTCCATGTGTCCGAGCTCGCCTCGCCCTGGGCGCAGACCGGCAGCCGCTTCGGCGCCCATCAGTTTCACGAGCATATCGCCGACACGCTGATTTACTGCACCTGGTTCTCCGGCGGGCTGCGTATCGTCGATGTCGCCGATCCGTTTACCCCGGTCGAGCGGGGTTCGTTCATTCCGCCGCCGCGCGATGGCTTCGACGCCCCGCAAAGCAATGATGTTTGTGTCGATGAGCGGGGATTGATCTACCTGCTGGATCGCAACGCCGGTCTCGATATTCTTGAATTTCAGGGATAGTTCCCCGGCCCTTAACGAAGCCGGGCCAGTGATGTTAGTTTTAGCGCCATGAAACGCCTATTTTTGACATTATGTGTGTGCCTGTTCGCCACGGCGGCGTGGGGTCAGGGATTCAACGCCGGTCTTGAAGCCTATGAAAAGGGCCAATTCACGCGGGCTTTCGCGATCTGGATGCCGCTCGCTAAAGGCACCGACACCTCGGCCCAGTATAATATCGCTCTCATGTACGCCAACGGCCTGGGGGTGGAGCGCAACGACGTCGAGGCGGTGAAATGGTTCCGGGTGGCGGCCAAGGCGGGGATCCCCGGCGCCCAGGCCAATCTCGGCTTCATGTATGAAGCCGGCTTCGGGGTCGCGCAAGATGATGAACAGGCCATAGAATGGTATCGCAAGGCCGTTGAGAACGGCGATGCCTTCGCCCAGAACAGCCTGGGCCTGATGTACGATGAGGGCCGGGGCGTCGAGCCGGACGACGAGGTCGCGGTCGATCTTTATCGCCGCGCCGCCAACCAAGGCATGGTCGAGGCCCAGAACAACCTCGGCTATATGTACGAGGTGGGGCGCGGTGTCGAGAAGGACGATGTCGAGGCGGTGAAGTGGTTTCGCCGCGCCGCCGAGCAGGGTTTCGCGGCGGCGCAATTCAATCTCGGTTTGAAGTACGATGGCGGCGAGGGCGTGCCGCAGGACGATGTGCGGGCGTATATGTGGTACACGATCGCGCTCGACCAACTGCCGGTCGAACAGCTTGAGACAGCGGTTTCGCTGCGCAATGTGGTCGCCGCGCGCATGATGCCCGATCACGTCGTCGAGGCGGATCGTCTGGCCGAGGAATGGCTGAGCAAGCGTGCCGGTAGCTAGCTAAAAGCCCCGAATTCCAGGCTCGACCGGCATTCAATCACAATTTGGTAAGATGGCCGCAAAAGCCCGGCGGGATCGATTACACTTTCTTTGCACATTGCATTTTGAGACCGATCCTTGCGAGGCCCCATGCTTAAACTGAGACAGAGAACTTCGATAGCCGCCCTGACCGGCGCCCTTCTGGCCGGCGCCGCTCTTGGCGTGTCCCCCGTAGCGGCCGATGGCATTGTCGCCAAGGTGGTCAATTCGCCGCTGAATTCAGCGGGTCTCGTGCGCGACGGCTATGCTGCCCTGAACGTCTATCTGCAGAAACCCGAGGCCCAAGGTATCGAGTTCTTCAACCCGGAAGTTATCGGCTACGGCATTCCCGCCGGCGGGCGCATCGAGGTCGAGATGGGCGGCGGCTTCACCCGCGACCCGGCCATCGCGATGGATGCGTCGGCGGTGCATATGGTCTCAGGCACCCCCCAGCATGGCCTGTCGTCGAAGGGGTTGGGCTATGGGTCGGTCGAGGGCGCTAACCCGAACATTTTCGTCCTGACCGCCGCGAGCCCCGAAGGCCTGCCGGCGGAGAAGCTGTTGCCCCGCGCGACGGTGGAAAAGCTCGACCCGATCCCCAATATCGGCCTCAAGGTATTTCATATCGGGCTCGGCAATATCGCCTTCACCAACCGGGGCGAAAAAGGTTCGGTCACCGTCCGCATCATCGACGCTAACGGTAAGGTGCTCGGCAGCGGCAGCGCCGAGGTCGAATTCTGGGACGAAACACGCCCGCAGATCCATCCCAATAATTTTCTCCATAAGGGTCAGAACCATAATTGGCAGCGGGTTGAGCCCGGCGGCACGCCCGGCAAGGTCGCGGGCACTGTGCCGCTGACCTTTATGCTGTTCGATAAGTCCGACGGTCCGCCGGAATCGCGCGAAGGCATCGTCGGCGCCGGGATCGTGTCAGTTAAGCAGATGAAGGAAATGAACTTCACCGTGCCCGCCGATATCGACCGCTACGATAGCGGCCTTATCATCAAGGACACGGACGGCGACGGCCGGCTCGATCCGCGTCGGGACCAGATCATCGGCGGTGTGATCGACGGCGATCTCAAGGGCTATGACGTGCGTTCGCTCGAAGTCGACGGCGCGCCGGTCCTGTCGCAAGTTACCGGCGCCTTTTCCGAGCGGGCCGGCAACCGTTTCGGCGGCGCCATCATGCAGGTGTTCTACCACACCGAATATACCGCCGGGACCTATCGTCCGACCTTCGCGCTGTTAAAAGACCCCAGCGACCTCAAAAGCGGCGACGGCACCTCTTATACCTACACGGTGATCGCCGAGAAGGAATAGCACAGCCTCGCCCTTTGAGGCGCCGTCCTTTGGACGGCTCCTCAGAGCCTGACCGGAAATGAATTGTTTGTTTCTAAGACCTTGTTCCCCGCCCCGTGGGTGAAAACCAAACGCAATGGCTAACGCCACCCCCCCTCCCTAACCCTCCCCCTCGCTGGGGGGAGGGAAATTATTAGCGACCCGCTGGCTATTACCCCCTCCCCCTTGAGGGGGGAGGGTTGGGGTGGGGGTGATGACGCTCGAGGGTCAGATTGATAAACCGCTGATATCGCTCACTTCATTTCCGGTCAGACTCTCAGGATGAGGCTTTGTGAATATCTAACCGAATTCCTCATCCTGAGGGCTCGCGCAGCGAGTGTCTCGAAGGACGAGGAATTCCAGAGCCCGCTATAGGCGATGACGCTGTCTCCCCGCGGGTTTATCCAGACTTTAGTTGGGTTGCGTTTCGCCTACCAAACAGGCAACCATGGCGGCTGGTTAAAACAAGAATTTTGCACACCCGTCTCGGGGTAAGGGGAGTCTCATCATGTTTCTTAAGGCACTATTCGCCGCGGCTGTTACGTTTGGGCTGCTGGCCTCTTCGGCCGCCAACGCGCAGGTCAAGATACTGGTCAGCGTCTTCGTCGGACCGGCGCATTTCATTCACACACCCTACAAGGCGTGGGGCGCCGAAGTGGCGAAGGTGACCGACGGCCGCGTGGTCGTCGATTTCCTGCCGGCCAGCGCCGCGCCGCCGCCGAAACAGATCGAAGGCGCCCTGGCGGGTAACTTCGATGGCGCTTTCATGTTCAACGGCTTCAACGGCAAGCGCGCGCCGTTCACGCAAATGCTGTTGCTCCCCTTCCTCATGGAAGGTAACGCCGAGGCAGGCTCCGTCGCCACCTGGCGCACCTACGAGAAATATTTCAACGATCTTGGACAGTTTGAAAAGGTCGGCATCACACCGCTCAGCTATTTCCAATTTCCCGGCGGCCATTTTTTCAGCGGCGGCGACCCCATTCTATCGATCGCCGATTTGAAAGGCCGCAAGATGTGGGCCTTGGCGGGTACCCCGACACGGGTGCTGAAACTGGCCGGTGTCGATCATGTCGCTGGTCCGGCCGCGCGCTTGGCTGAGTTTGTGCAGAACAACACGGTCGAAGGCGTCGCCGGCATTTCGCAAGACGCCATCATCACCTTTGGCGGTCTCGATTTCACCAAATCGGCAACCGTGCGCGACGATGCCCGGCTTGGGGTGCCGAACTTCATCATGTTCGTCACCACCAAGAAGTGGGAGGAAATTTCCGCCGCCGATCAAGCCGCAATCCGGAATATTTCCGGCGAACCCTTTGCCCGCGCCGTCGGCAAGGCCGCGGACGTCGCGGAAGCGAAACGGCGCAAGCAGTTGATCGACAAGGGTGTCAAAATTGTCGAAACGCCGGAAGCCTTCAAACAGGAGTTAATCGAGGTGAGTGCCCCGCTATTCGACGCTTGGAAAAAGAGCGCCGCGAAAATGGGGGTCGATGCGCAGGAGCCGATCGATTTTTATAAGGCCCAAACGGCAGCCGTCGCGGCCGGAAACTAAGCACGCAAGCGTAAGTTTGCGGAACGCCGGGCGGGCCCCATGGTCCGCCCGGCGAATATCCAACGGATAGTTGGCGGTGGGGTCGCGCGCGGGAACGGTCCTATGGGTTCGACTAGGTGTATTAGATGGAATCGTTTGCGAATTATTTCGGTCTGATTTTAGACCTGCTCTATAAGGCCGTCCGGATATTTGGCGCGGTCATGCTCGCCATTCTGATCGGGCTGACCGGGATCGACGTGTTCATGCGTTACACGTTCAACAACCCAGTCCTGGGCAGCAACGAGATGATTCAGTTTTTGCTGGGCGGCATGGTGTTCGCCGGCTTTGCCCTGGTGACCGCCCATCGCAGCCATATTGTTGTTTCCATATTCGAGCCGTTTTTCATGCAGCATGCGCCGGGTCTCTACAGAGGCCTGATCAGCGGCTTTAACCTGATCGGTATTATCGCCATCACGTTCATCGCCGTCCGTTACACAAATTTCCAATTCTTGATGCAGTCGGAGACGGATATTCTCGAGCTCGCCTGGGGCGAATTGGGCGTTGCTTTCATTGTCTTGGCAACGATCGGCATTCTCTTTGGGGTTAAGGCGATCAAGATGCCGCGCCGCATGGGCACCTATGTGCCGCCGAAGAATGCGGTCGTATATCAAAAAACGCCGTTCTCGCTCGAATTGGTAGAAGGTCAAAAATATGCCTGGTGCGCCTGCGGGCTCTCCAACAAACAACCCTTTTGCGATGGCTCTCACAAGGGCACCGATATTAAGCCGGTCGTGTTCGAGGCCGAGATAGACGGGCTTGCCAGTATTTGCGGCTGCAAGCGCAGCGATAACGCGCCGTTCTGCAACGGCCGCCATAAAGATATCTGATCCGCGACCATGTTTTTGGTCATCAATAACGTAGCGCGTGACGCCTGATGGAACTGGCAATCTATGGGTTCGCCCTCATCTTGATCCTGAGCTTTGCCGGCATTCCGCTGGCCTATTCAACCTTGGCCGTCGCGCTCGGCGGCTATTGGATTGCCCGGGGTTCGTTCGACGCCGCGGTGCTGATGGCCGGCCTTCAGCTATTCGAGTTCTCCACCAACTTCAATCTGTCCGTGGTGCCGGTCTTCATCTTGATGGGCGCGCTTATCCAGAAAGCCAATATATCCGACGAACTCTATGAAGCCGGCTATGCCTGGGTCGGCCGCCGGCGCGGCGGCCTGGCGATGGCGACGGTGCTGTCTTGCGCCGGCTTCTCGGCTGTGTGCGGCAGTTCGCTGGCGACCGCCGCGACCATGTCGAAAGTCGCCATGCCGCCGATGCGCAAATACAAATATGACGACAGCCTATCGACCGGCACCCTGGCGGCGGGCGGCACCTTGGGCATCATGATCCCGCCCAGCGTACCGATGATCATCTATGGCATCGTCACCGAAACCGATATCGGCGCTTTGTTCATCGCCGGGGTCTTGCCCGGCCTGCTGCTGGTGGTGGTCTATTTGGCCGCCATTTATATTCGGGTGTCTATCGCGCCGGAGACCGGTCCCAAGGGCGACGTCGTGGCCTTCGAAGAAAAAATGCGCACCGTCTACCGGTCGTGGCCGATCGTGGTTTTGTTTGGGCTGGTTCTCGGCAGCATTTATTTGGGCTGGGCGACCCCCACCGAGGCCGGCTCGGTCGGGGCGCTGGGCGCTTATTTGTTTGCCCTGTCGCGCGGCCGCATGTGGAACCTGCGCGATAATCTGGATGTGTTTTCAGACGCCATGATGACCACGGCGATGATCTTCGCTATCGGCTTCGCCGCCAACGCCTTCGGTCAGTTTCTCAATTTGGTTGGTCTGTCGACGGCTTTGGTCGAATTCACCGATTCCTTCGGCTTGGGGCCGTTTGGCCTGGTGCTTTTGATCTCTTTGATTTGCGTCGCCTTGGGCACGGTATTCGAAAGCATCGGTATCCTGCTGTTGATCATTCCGGTCTTCGTGCCGTCGCTTATGGCGCAGGGCGTCGACATGGTCTGGTTCGGCATCGTGGTGATTATCGTCGTCGAGCTGGGGCTGATAACACCGCCCATCGGCATCAATGTGTTCACGGTGAAATCGGCCGTGCCCGATGTGGCTCTGACCAAGATATTCAAAGGCGTGTTGCCATTCGTCGCCGCCGATCTGGTGGCGCTATTCATCATCGTCCTGGTTCCGGGTATCGCGACCCTGTTACCCTCGCTGATGCGGGGCGGGGGGCTTTGATCTTTACCGGCGATCGGGATACTTCCGCCGCGGCAATATTTTAGGGAGAGTAAGGTGGCGACAGCGAAGAACGTTCTGTGGATCATGGCCGACCAGCTGCGCTGGGATTACCTGTCGTGCTACGGCCACCCGACATTAAAAACGCCGAATATCGACCGGCTAGCAGAACGCGGCGTGCGGTTCGACCGGGCCTATGTCCAATCGCCGATTTGCGGACCCTCGCGCATGAGCTTCTACACCGGCCGCTATGTGCGCAGCCACGGCGCGACCTGGAACGGGTTCCCTTTGCGCGTCGGCGAGCCCACATTGGGCGATCATTTGCGCGAAAATGGCGTCGACTGCGTGTTGGTCGGCAAAACCCACATGATCCCTGACACGGTCGGCATGAAACGCCTGGGCATCGATCCGGAATCGATCATCGGCGTGCACACCGCCGAATGCGGGTTCACGCCGTTCGAGCGCGACGACGGCATGCATCCGGATGATCATTACGACGTAGATTCTCGTTACGACGAATATCTGCGCGAGCAGGGGCTCGGCGGTTCCAATCCGTGGGAAGAATGGGCGAACTCGGCAGAGGATGACGATGGCGAGCTGGTGTCGGGCTGGCTGATGGAAAACGCCAACCGGCCTGCCCGCGTGCCGGAAGAACATTCCGAAACGCCTTATCTCACCCAGCGCGGCATCGAGTTTATCGAGGGCGCCGGCGACAAGCCCTGGCTGTGCCATCTGTCCTACATCAAGCCGCACTGGCCCTACATTGTGCCGCCGCCCTATCACGATATGTACGGGCCGGAAGACATTCTGCCGCCGGTGCGTTCGAACGCCGAACGCATGACCGATCATCCGGTCTATAGCGCCTGGCAAAATCATCGTGTCTGTAAAGCCTTCGCCCGCGACGAGGTGCGCGAGCGCGTGATCCCGGCCTATATGGGGCTGGTTAAACAGCTCGACGATCAGATGGGTGTGTTGTTCGACTATCTCGAGAAAAGCGGCCGCATGGACGACACCATGATCGTGTTTTCCTCCGATCATGGCGATTACCTGGGCGACCACTGGCTGGGCGAGAAGGACCTGTTCCACGACGCCTCGGCCCGCATTCCCTTGATCGTCTACGATCCGCGGTCGGAAGCCGACGCCACCCGCGGCACGGCCACCGACGCGCTGGTCGAGGGCATCGACCTGGCGCCGACGTTTCTCGATTTTTACGCCAGCGAAGCCAAACCGCACATTCTCGAAGGGCTGTCGTTGGAGCCGCTGCTGCACGGCAAGTCGGTGACATGGCGCGATTACGCCATCTCGGAATACGACTATGCCACGCGCCAGTCGCGCCTCGACCTCGACCTCGACCAGGCCGATGCGCGGCTGCTGATGATCTTCGACGGCCGCTGGAAATATATCCACGCCGAGGGCTTCCGGCCCCTGCTGTTCGATCTGGAAACCGACCCCGATGAGGTGGTCGATCTGGGCGCCGAGCCGGCCCATGAGGAGGTTCGCGCCCGCTTGCACGAGGCGCTGTTCGCCTGGGCGCGGCGTCACCACAGCCGCATCACCCGCACGCCGCAACAGGTCGACCGCATGGCGGCGGGCGGTGAGCCGCCGGGCATCCTGATCGGTTTCTGGGATGAAGAGGATCTGCGGGAATCGGGCCGGAAAATCACCTACCGGAAGCCCGACTAGCATGGGCGACGGCGCGGCCAGCTATCTCAACGAAGGTCGATCCTACTGAAGTAGCGCGGTTCTAAGCGGCTTTATTGGCGGCGACCTCGACCGCGCGCCCGGCCGACAGGCGCACGGTTGCCGTGGTGCCGACCCCAACCTCGCTTTGCAGATCGAACGAACCGCCATGCTGCTCGACGATGGATTTGGCGAGCGGCAAGCCCAGGCCGGTCCCCTCGTGGGGCCGGTTGAGCGCGCCGTCGACCTGTTGAAACCGCGCTAAAGCCCGGGGGATATCATCGGGCGCGATGCCGATGCCGGTATCGCTAACCTGCAGGACAAACCCGCTATCGGCATTGTGCCAGGCCTTGATGGTGACCGTGCCGCCCGGTTCGGTGAACTTGACTGCGTTGGTCAAAAGGTTAAGCGCCACCTGCTTGAGGCGGGTCGGATCGGCGCGAAGCTGAGGGACATGTTTCTCGTCGATATCGACCTTTATGGCGACGTCGCCGGCTCTGGCCCGTTCGCCGATCATGATGATGCACGCGTTAACCAGGTCGCCGATATTGACTGTCTCTTCGTTGAGCACGGCAGCGCCGGCCTCAACCTTAACAATGTCCAATATGTCGTTAATGAGCTGGAGCAGATGGTGGCCGGACTCGTTTATCATGACGGCATAGTCGCGCGACGTCTTGTCCTCGGTGGCATGCAACAGCTCGTCGCCGAGCAAGTCGGAAAAGCCGATGATCGAGTTCAACGGGGTGCGCAGCTCATGGCTCATATTGGCCAGAAATTCCGATTTGGCGCGGCTCGCCAGTTCGGCTTCTTCCTTGGCAACCAGAAGTTCGTGTTCGGTACGTTTGCGCTCGGTGATGTCTTCCACCATGGGAACCGTAAATTTAAGTTCGCCATCGCTGTCGTGGACCGCCTTGGAAACCAGCTGCACGTCGAACGGCTCTCCGGATTTGCGCAAATAGGTCTTCTCAAAACGCAAAATATCCGTTTTACCTTCGAGCAAGGCGCGGTGTTGTTCCTCGCTAAGGCCGATATCTTCCGGCGCGGTCAACGAGCTAAAAGCGACACCGGCCATCTCGGCGCGTTCGTAACCGAACATCTGCGCTAAGGCCGCATTGACCTCGATGAATTTGGCGTCGCGGTCGACGAGACCGATGCCCAGCCCGGCTTCTTCAAATATGCCGCGGAATTTCGCCTCGCTTTCGCGCAGTTTTTCCTCGGTCTGCAAACGCTCGGTGATATCGCGCAAGATGACGGTCAAGACCGTCTCGGTGGGCAGTTCGAGTTTTGAGATCGACGCTTCGGCGGGAAATTCGGAGCCATCTTTGCGCTGCCCGTAAAGGGTGCCGCGCCGGTTCATCAGCCGGCTGACATCGTCCGATTCCAGGAACCGGGTGATATGCTGGGCATGGCCGTCGCGAAACCGCTGGGGCAGCAAGGTTTCCAGCGATTGGCCGACGATCTCCGAGGCGGCGTAACCGAAAACAGTTTCGGCGCCCTTATTGAATAGGGTTATCGCGCCGCCGGCGTCGATCGAGATAATCGCCTCGGAGGCGATGTCGACAATCCCGCTGAGCCGCCGTTCCGATTCCGCGCGAACCTCTCTGGTTTTCTGACGCTCGATGACCCGACCGATCAGGACGCCGACCTGTTCGGCAACGGACAATAATTCTTCGTCGCGTTCGACCGCGCCGAGGTTAAAAAATTCCAACACCGCGGCGACCTGCTGGCCGACCATCACCGGAATGGCGAAGCCGGTTTGGATACCGACTGAAACGGCGACATCGCTGCGGGGAAATTCCGGGTTGGCCTCAAGCGCTATGCGCCAGTGGGGTTGGGCGTCGGCGGCGACGCTGCCCGGCAAGCCGACACCAAGTTGAAAAATTGTTTCTGTGGTTCGCTGGCGGAACGGCTCGAACCGCTCCGGGTCGTCGAGATGCCACAAATTGGACGGTGCGAGTGTGTCGCTCCCGTCAGATTTACGGACATAGGCGTGACCAATCGGCCAGCCGCTGAAATTACACAGCTCGTCGAGTGATATTTGGATGACCTCATCCGTATCGTCGGTCCGGTTGGCGGCGGCGGTGATCCTGCGGAGCAGTTCCGCCGCCTTGGCGGTTTCCCGCAGATCCGTTTCCGCGCGTTTGTGGTCGCTAATGTCGACCGACAGGCTGTAAACCCCGATGATGGCGCCTTGGTCGTCGAAATGCGGCAGATAGGTCGACTGGTAAGTGCGCTTGATGCCGTCGGCGTCGGGCCGGTATCGCTCAAACGTCACCTGCTCGCCGGCAAACGCCTTTTTCATATAGGGCGCGACATGTTGGTTCATTGCGTCGCCAAGAACTTCGTTTGTCGTTTTCCCAATAATGTCTTCGCGCGGGCGGCCGACCAAATCGGCGAAATTCTGATTGATAAATTGATATCGCTCCTCGGAATCGAAATAGACGATGATGGCGCCGAGATTGTTGGTGATCAGTTCCAGGCGCTCGGCATTCCCGCGCACTTCCGTTTCCGCGCGCTTGCGCGTGGTAATATCGAGGGACACCCCGTAGTAACCGATGACCTCTTTTTGGTCGTCAAAATGGGGGAAGTAGGGGCTTTGGTATATTTTTGTCGTGCCGTCGCGCGTGATGCGTTCTTGTTCGAAGGTTACTTCTTTCCCACCAAGCACCGCTTCGATATGGGGCGCGATCTTGGCGTATACAGCCTCGTTCTGGATATCGCTAACACGCTTGCCGATAATGTCTTCCGGGGCGAGACCATAGAGGTCTTCGGCCGCCTTGTTGACAAAGCGGTAGCGCTGTTCGGTATCGACGTAGACGACTGTCGCCGGGATGTTGTCGGTAATCAGGCGCAACCGCTCGTCGGTCTCGCGCAATTCGTCGCGGGCGCGCCGGCGTTCGGTAAAGTCGCGGTTGAGGCCGATATGAAACGGCTGACCGTTTTCGTCGTGGTAGGCGAAGATTATGGTGTCGGAAAGACCGGGGTTGCCGTCTTTGTGCTTGAAGGCGATTTTGCCGGTCCAACAGCCATCGCGAGCGATGCTGTCGGCTATGCGGACCCTTTGATCGGCGGCGCCGACAGAGCGGTGGAGTATCGCCGTTTGATTGCCCAGCGCCTCGTCGCGTGTGTAGCCGTACAGGCGTTTGGCGGCCGGGTTCCAATCGGTGATCGCGCCATCGCTATCGGTCACAATAATTGCGTAAGTATCTTGTTCTTCGAACAGCACTCGGTGCAGAGATATGGCGGCAGAATCACTACCAGAAGCAGTATTTATCACCGGTAAACTCCAGAAACGCACAGCTATCTAACTTGGTACATACTGAGTTACGTGCTTGGTACTTACTGGGTTACGTGCTCTAGACTCCAAATATTTAATTAAACGAATAACTTACCGTGCCGGAGCAACATACGATGCTCCTTAATAGGTATATGACCTGATGATGGTTAACAGCCGGTTAAAAACAGTCGGCGGTTGCTGGCGCGCTGACGATACTCCAGACGAACAGCACGCCTGACGGCGGCGATGCTTGCTGCTAGAATTTCCCCCTAACGGTAATTAGCCGAGATTAAGGGGAGGACAGCATGACGACCAAACGCGGCCAACAGGTCATCGCCATCGAAGAACATTATTGGGATGTGGAAGTGTCGGCCCAGCTCACCACGGCCGACGCTGGCGGGCCGAACGCTATCCAAGAACGCCTATTGGATATGGGTGAATTGCGCATCAAAGAGATGGACGAGGCCGGGATCGACGTCCAGGTGCTGTCCCACGCGCCGCCGGCGACCCAGCGTATGGACCCGGAGACGTCGGTCGCCCTATCGATCGGCGCCAACGACCGCCTCGCCGAGTTTGTCTCGACCCAGCCCGACCGGTTCGCCGCCTTTGCCGCGCTGCCGACGCCCGATCCGAAGGCCGCGGCCGACGAATTCGAGCGCTGCGTCACCCAACACGGTTTCAAGGGGGCGATGATCCACGGCCTCACCGACGGGCTGTTCATCGACGACCAGCGGTACTGGCCGATCTTCGAGCGCGCCCAGGCGCTTGGCATGCCGCTCTATATCCACCCGGCGATGCCTCATCCCGCGGTGGTCGACGCCTATTACAAGGAATATGTCGAAGATTTCCCGGGGTTTTTGACCGCTGGCTGGGGTTTCACGGTGGAAACCGCCACGGCGGGCATCCGCATCGTGCTCAGCGGCGTCCTCGACAAGTACCCCGACGTGCAGATCATTTTAGGCCATATGGGCGAGGGCCTGCCGTTCCTGCTGTGGCGCATCGATAGCGCCCTGGCCCGTCCGGGCAACAAGCCGATGGCGTTCCGCGATGTCTTTAGCGAGCATTTCCACATCACCACCAGCGGCAATTTCTCCGATCCCGCCCTGTTGTGCAGCATCCAGGAACTCGGCGTCGACCGCATTCTGTTCTCGGTCGATTATCCCTTCGTGATGAACCCGCCGGGGGTCGAATGGATGGAAGACCTGCACCTCAACAATGAGGACAAGGATAAGATCCTCAGCGGCAACGCCAAGCGGCTGCTGAAGTTGTAGGGGCGCTGGCAACCGTTCACCCTTCGAGACGGGCCTGTCGGCCCTCCTCAGGATGAGGATGGATGCTAACCCGAGAAATACCACCTCATGCTGAGGAGGCGCGAAGCGCCGTCTCGAAGCATGGCCTTCGGTGAGCGTTTTTTGCGCGGCGTCTAAAACCCGTTGGCGGCCATGATTTGCGGCAGGCTTTCGCCGGCGGCGGCCATGTTGGCCTGGTGCTGGCTGGCGCCCTCGACGCGTTCCGGCGGCATGGCGACTTCGGCCATGAAGTGGGGCCGTTCCGCCAGGGTGTGGTACCAGGCGTCGAGTTGCGGGAAGCGCTCCATCGGGTAGCCCAGGAACTTCAGCCGGAAGACGCTGATCCACCAGGCGATGTCGAGCGCGGTAAAGCCGTCGGGCATCAGCCATTCGTGCTTGGCGAGGCGCTCGTTCAACTCGATGAAATGGGGTTCGAAGGCTTTGACGGCGGCCAGCGCCTGTTCGATGGGGATACCGTCGACCGCCATCTTGCGCCAAAAATTGACCTCGACAGCCTTATGGGTGTCGGCAACGCCGGCGACCTGACCCGAGCCCGCCTTCTCGTACACGTCGAGCGCGTCGGGGTCTTTGCGCAGCAATTCATTGGGCGCCACGTAACGGAATGTGAGTGAGCGCACGCACAGGTGTAGATCGTCTTCCGCCTTCATGGATTGCAGCACATAAGCCAGCGACGCCTCGTCTTCGGGGAACAATCGCGGCCCGTCGAACGCCTCATCGACATAGCGCATGATGTCGTTGCTCTCGATATGGACATCGCCGTCATGGACCAGCGCCGGCACCAGACCGCGCGGATTGACGCCCAGATACCAGTCGGTGAAATTCTCGTGGGTCATCAGATTGATCGGGTGAGGTTCCCAGTCGACACCCTTCTCGGTCAGAAATATCCGTGTCTTTTGCGAACAGGACGAGCTGTAGAAATGGAACAGGTGGACGCCTTTCCAGTCCAACACCTCGGTGGAAAGGATGTCGGAGCGAAGCAATTTAACCATCGGGTACGAACTCCAAAATGTTGTGGGTTTAATTTTAGGGAGGGGCTAGGCCTCGACCGCCTGGCCGTCAACCTCTTTCAACTTACCGTAATGGGTGAAGGTGTTGGTCATGTACCAATTGAAAAATTCCCGGTAGGTCTGGGTCGGGTATTTCGGCGGGTTGTCCGGGCCGGTGCAAGTCGGCAGACACTCGCCGACCGCCTCGAAGTTGGGGTTGATGAAACAGGCCAACGAATAGCGGTCGTTATTCAAAGGCGGCACCACCCGGTGCGGCGTGGCGCGGAAGCGGTCGTTCGACCAGCGCCCGAGGAACTGCCCGGCATTGACGATCAGCGCGCCCTCTGGAATTTCCGGCCAGAACCAGGTGCCGTCAGTGTCGAGCACCTGCAAGCCGGGCTCGTTGGCCGGGGGCAGGAAGGTCATGAAGCCGGTATCGGCATGGGCGTTGACGCCCATTTCCTCGCCGTCGTCACCGGCCGCCGGCGGATATTTCGCCATGCGAAAATAGGTGTAATGGTCTTCGAACATCGGCGCGAAATAGTCTTCCGGTAAATCCAGCGACAGCGCCCATACCGGCAACAGCTTTTTGCCCAACGCCCCGATGGTGTCCATATAGGCCTCGGCGGCGGCGCGTAGGCCGGGCACGACGTCTTCCGGCAGCCACGGCATCTTGCCGTAAAACGGCTCGCCAGCCCGCACATAGGGGTTGTCATCGTCATAGTCGGTGGCGACCACCAGGCATTCGACCGTGTCGAGCTTGCGGCTGTCGTGGAATTGCGAATGGGTGGTGATCGCCGAACGCGACGGGGTGTAACCCTTTTGGTCGCGGGTGACGGCGACGCTCATCTTCACGTCGAGGGGCAGGTCGTGGAACCGCTTGGCCTCGGCCCCCAGGTTCCGGATGGTCTCGGCCGGCACCCCGTGATTGACGATGCACATGAAGCCGATGGTTTGCCACACTTCGCGCCACTCTATAGCGAGCGCGGCGATGGCGGCTTTATCGCCGGTCAGCGCCGGACCCACATCGAGCACCGGCAGTGTGCGGCGTTCGACATCGTGGGTGGCCCTGCCATCGGGCTTTTCAACGATCCCATCCATGAACAAACCTCCTTATTGTCAGGCGCACCGCCGGCGCGGTGGCGGTGCACGCGCTTATTATCGGAGATTAGGCCATTCTATGGCCGAAGCAGAGTATCGGCAACGGCTAGGGTTTGGGTGAACGTGCCTACTGACCGCCTAGTCCTGCGGGTATTCACCAGTTTCCAGTCGGTATTTCGCCTCTCGTGCCTCTTTGAGCCAGGATTCATCAGTGTTTTCGTCCGCAGAAGCGATCTGCCGATCGATTAGCGGTAATAGCGATTTATCTTCGAAATCTGCCGCCGCTTCGAATGCCATGGTTGTCGGTGACGTCAGACTTAGCTCGCGTATGATAGCCTCTCTAACGAGCGGTTCTTTTCGTCTAGCGAGACTTACAAGCGCCTCGCACCTTGTGTCGCAATCCTCGTCATCGAGGCGATTCAGCAATGCCTTTCGAATTCGTGGCGTGTCTCCGGAAGATTCGAAGCCCAAGTAAAACGTTGCCCAGTCCCGTACATCTACGTTTTTATCTCGTGAAAGGTGAATGAGCGTCGTGACCGAGGTACGGTCGGACCGTAGAAATAAAGAGTGAACAACACCGAGCCGGACCTTTGCTGAAACGTGTGCGCGAAATGACGCGATACGTTTGATCTCGCGTGTGTCATCTGGATCTTGTGCCCGACCTAGCCCGCATAAAATCGCGTACAACACGGTCGGGTTGGTTTCGGTTTTCAACATGTTATGGAGTTGATCGACAGCTCCGCGGTTATTCTGCCGTTTCGGTCTTACATCGTCGCCGAGGATGAAACAGCCCAATTGGCGATCACGCACACGCCGGCTTTTGCACAGCTGCATCGAGGTATCGAACACCTCCTGCGATTCCCGTTTTCGCAATTCGTAGACGCAATCCCAATACGGGCTGAACGAACTACGGTCCTCTGCGTATCTGCGCAGTAGCTCCGCCGCTTCGAATAATTCAGGAATCTCTCGTGTCCGCAGCTCTTTGACGAGATTTCTGAACTCAGCGTTGCTCCGAGAATTTTCAATGTGACGGACAAGCGCCTGCACCTTCCATATTTTATATTTGCCGGCCTTTTTCTTTATCATGACAATGCGCTGGTATTGGCGGAACCACTCCCCGCGTGGCCAGGCAATCGGCCATGGTGGTGCAGTAGGTGGCACAGACCTATTTATTGGAATCTGGGCTATCCTATGGCCAGGAACCGAGGACGACAACGGCGTAGATGGACCGCTGTAAGCGCCATCTGGCCCAGCGCCCTCAGTCAAACGTGCTAGAATAAGGGAAATTTGAGCGAGTATCTCCATGCTGAACGACGATGTCTTCGTGTTCGATAATGTCGCCCATATGTACGACAATTCGGACGAAAATTTCGCCCGTCCCGATAGTCATTTAGACCGCTTGGGCCAGCTGCGCCGGGTTGCCAAGCGCCGGCCGCCGGGCCAGGACGCGGCCTACGGTATCAAGGATCCGATCGGCGATTTCGCCCGCAAATGGACGGCTGAAGATCTTGGCAAGCTGCTGTTCGAGGATTCCTGCACCGATATGGTGATGGCGCAGGCCGTGCCGCTGTTCGATGTCTACACCGACGGTTTCGCGCCGGTTAAAGCGCAGCATGCGTTTGCCGAGGCTTTCCCGCAACGCACGCTATTCTGCGGCGCCGTCGACCCCAGCTATCCCAGTTTGAGCGCCGCCCTGGATGAAATGGAACACCAGGTCCGCGACATGGGCGCGGTCTCGTTCAAATTCTATAACGCCCATATCGATGGCAAATCATGGCGCTGCGACGATCCGGACATTGCCTATCCGATGTATCAGAAGGCGCAGGATCTCGGCATCAAGGTGGTGCAGTTTCACAAAGGCAATCCGATCACCCGGGCCAGCCTCGACGATCTGCGGCCGGTCGATGTCCAGCAGGCGGCGATGGATTTCCCCGACATGACGTTCGCCATTCACCACCTGGCGCTGCCCTATTTCGAGGAGACGGTTTATATCGCCTCGCGCTTCGCGAACATCGCCCTGGTGCTGTCCGGCGTGATGAATATGCCGGTGGTGGCGCCGTGGGAATTCAAAACCTATGTCGGCCGGCTGCTGCGCGATGTGGGTGCCAACCGCATTCTGTATGGCTCGGAAACGCCGCTGCTCGGCAACCCGCAACCGGCCATCGAATGGTTTTGGAACATGGAAATCGACGACGAGCTGCAGGACCGCTTTGGCTTTCCCCAGATCACGGACGACGATAAGCGGAAGATCCTCGGCGAAAACCAGGCTCGCCTGTTCGATATTGATATCGCCGCGAAAAAAGCCGAGTTGGGATTGGCCGGCTGATGGTTTGCGAGAACACAACGACCCCCTTGGGCGAGATGGTAGAGGCCGTGCTGGCCCGCCAGATACGGCCCCTATTGAAAATGCATGGCGGTGGGGTGACGCTGATCGATGTGACGGCGGACGGCGAGGTGATTCTCGAATATCTCGGCGCCTGCCGGGGCTGCACCTTGAAATCGGTGACCTACGTCCTCGGCATTCGGCAGAAACTGATGCCCCTGCCCGGCGTCACCAAAGTAACGGTCGACGGAGTGCGCCTGTCCGACGCGGCGATCAAGCGGGCGGAACAATTCTACGACGGCTATTCGCCCTGGGTCGGCGCGTCCTAAAGCCTCTTTAAAGCGTCGCCGCCAGCCAGTCGGCCATGGCGGTGCGGTATTGGAAGGCGTGGTTGTGGCAGCAATGCACGCCATCTTCGTCCATCATCAAGGTGGCGCGGCCGGGCAGGGCGTCAGAGATGCGCGTTGCCTGCTGCCAGGGGAAGATCGCGTCGCGCTTGCCGTGCACCACCAGCACCGGGCTTTGCACCTGGTCGATGCAATCGCCAAGGCTGGCGTCACCCATGCGCCGCATCGCCTCTTCTTCGGTGTCCGCGCCGGTGGCGTGGCGGAAGCCGTCGCGGATCAGCACCGGCATGTTGGGAAAATCGCTCAGATCATAGGCGCCGCCGAATACCACGGTGGCGGCGATGCGCGGTTGCGCGGCGGCGGCGCGCACCACGTAGAGCCCGCCCAGGCTGCGACCCAAAGTGCCGATGCGGTTTGCGTCTATTTCCGGCCGTTGGGCCATGGCCTCGAATGCCGCGATGATGCAAGCCTCATAGCCATCGGCCAGCGCCGCCGCGTCGCGCACTTCGCCCTGGCCGGGCCCGTCGAAGGCAAACGACGCGAGCCCGCGCCGGGCGCACATATCGGCGATGGTGGTGAAGTCCTCCTTGGTGGAATCAAGGCCGGGCACCAGTAGCGCGCAGGCTACCGGGCCTTCCGCGCCGGCCGGTATCCGCAAATATCCGGGCAGGGTTATACCGTCGAAGGAAACCTCGATACGTTCCGCCGGCGGGGTCAGCAGCGGCGCGGCTTCGCGGAAGGCGGCGACCTTGCGAGCCTGCAAGTCGGCTTTCTCGGCGGGGGCGTGAAAGGCGACCACCTGGCCACAATGATAGGCCAGGCTGGCCCGCACCAGGGCTTCGCCGGCGCTCAAACCCTGCCCGTCGGCCAGGCGGGCGGCGGCGAGGCTGCGGTAATCATCGCCGATCTCGGCCCAGGTGGCCGGCCAATCGTCCCAGCCGGTGACCCGGGCGCGCACGGCCAACACGTCGTTGACGTCGACCCCGTCGGCGGCCAGGCGCGGAATCCAATAGTTGAACAGCTCGGCGGTGAAGGCGTCTTTGTCGGTTTCGGCAGCCATGGCGTTTACCCCGGGAAATTTCTCGCCGCACGCTGCGCCACGCGGGCAAGCGTGTGTATGATAGCGCTGATAGTGTCTCATGAATCGAAGGACGCGCGCGACATGTCCATAGCGATTATCGGTGGTGGGATTACCGGCCTGGCCCTGGCGCTCAATCTGCATCAGCGCGGCATCGCCTGTTGTGTGTACGAGTCTGCGCCGGAAATGAAGGAGCTTGGGGTCGGCATTACCGTGCTGCCCCACGCGATGCGTGAATTTACCACGCTGGGCCTGCAGGAGGAGTTGTTGCAGGCGGGTATTGAGACCCGGGAGAGTAAGTTTTTCAATCGCTTCGGCCAACTGATCTACGCAGAACCGCGGGGCAAGTTTGCTGGCTACGACTATCCCGAATGCGCCATCCACCGCGGCCGCTTGCACGGCATTCTCTATCAAGCTGTGCTCGAGCGTTTGGGAGCGGGTTGCGTTCAGTTGGACCGAAAATGCGTCGGCTTCCAGCAAACTGGAGACGCCGTTGCCATCTCCTTTGTCGAAACCTCGTCCGGTGCGGCGGTCGAGCCGGTCAGCGCCGATATCGCCATTGCCTGCGACGGGGTCAATTCGACCGTGCGTAAGCAGATTTACCCCGACGATGCGGTGGTCTTCACCGGCATCAACACCTGGCGCGGCACCAGCGTGCGCAAACCCATGTTGGGCGGGCGCACCTATGTGCGGGTCGGCACCATTCAGACCGGCAAGATCGTCATCTATCCCATCGTCGACGATGTCGATGGCGAGGGGAACCAGCTCATCAATTGGACCACGGAATTTCAAACCGAGGGCGCGGCGCAGAACGACTGGAACAAGCCCGGGAAGCTCGAGGACTTTTTCGACCTCTATCGCGATTGGCATTTTGATTGGCTCGATGTCGCCGACATGATCGCCACATCGACCGATATCTTCGAATATCCCATGGTCGACAAGGACCCGTTGAACCAATGGACTTTCGACCGGGTGACCCTGGCCGGCGACGCCGCGCACCCGATGTATCCGCGCGGTTCAAACGGAGCGGCTCAGGGCGTTATCGATGCACGCATTCTGGCCGAAAAATTACAGGAGATGGAGAATCCGCTCGACGCGTTGAGGGCCTATGAGGCGGCGCGCATTGAGCCGACGGCGAACGTGGTGCGCACCAATCGGTCGAGCCCGCCCGACGTCATTATCATGAAGGTCGAAGAACTGGTCGGCGACCGGCCGTTCGACGATCTCGACGCGTATGTCAGCCAGGACGAGCTGCGCGAACTCTCGGACCGCTACAAACAGATCGCCGGGTTTTCAAAAGAGGCGCTGCGCCAATCCTGACGCATCGACAGCACGCGCTGTGACGAGGCAATGGTAACCCCATGAACGAACTGCGAAATACTCAGATTGAATTCAAACGGATCGGCGCCAGCCTGGGTGCCGAGGTGTCGGGGATCGATCTTGCTGAACCTCTCGACGAGGCGACGTTCGATGCGCTGGTGCAGGCGCACGGCGAACATGAAGTGCTGATCTTCCGCGATCAGGACATCACCACCGAACAGCAGAAAGCGTTCGGCCGGCGGTTCGGCAAGCTTACCGTGCACCCCTTCGCGCCGAGCGACGGCGACGCGCCCGAACTCATTGTCTTCGATAACAACGCCGACAATCCGCCCTGGGGCACCGATATTTGGCACAGCGACGAGACCTTCCGCGCCGAACCGCCCATGGGCACCATGTTGCGCGCGTTGATCGTGCCCGACGTCGGTGGCGACACCATGTTCACCAGCATGTCGGCGGCCTTCGAGGGGCTCAGCGACCGCCTGCAAAACTTCATATCGGGACTGGAAGCGGTCCACGATTTCAAGCCGTTCCGCCAGCTATTCTCCGGCGATACCGAGGGTCGCCGCTCGTTGCGCGACTTTGAGGAACGCTATCCGCCGGCGGTCCACCCGGTGGTGCGTCTGCACCCGGTGACCGGCAAAAAAGTGCTGTTCGTCAATCCGCAGTTCACCGTGGCGATCCAGGGCATGGAGGAAAGCGAAAGCCGCGGCCTGCTCGACCAGCTATTTCGCCAGGCGATGGTGCCGGAATATCAGATCCGCCATCAGTGGCGGCCGAACACCCTGGTCTTTTGGGATAATCGCGCGGTCCAGCACTACGCCATCCACGATTACTACCCCCAGCGCCGCAGAATGGAACGGGTCACCATCAAGGGTGATCGGCCGGTCGGCGTGGAGGTGGAGGAGAATTCCGCGTCGGTAAAGAGTCAGAAATCGAATCGCACCGCCGGCGACAAAGCCCAACATGGCGCCCATAAACCGATCAATGTGGGCGAGACGGAGGGTGCTTAGATTAAGGCCAATTTAGTATGGACCTCATCCTGAGCTTGTCGAAGGATGACGTTGCGGGACGAACGTGATGAGAGCTTGCGTTTACATCGTGAGGTGTCGGGATGGGCACTACTATACCGGTTCAACGCGCGGTGGCCTGGAGCAGCGTCTGGCACAGCACAATGATGGCACCTACGTTGGCTATACGAAATCTCGACGACCAATCGTGTTGGTGTTCTCCCAAAAATTTGATCGGATTACCGATGCTATTGCGGCGGAGCGTCAAATAAAGGGCTGGAGCAGAGCGAAGAAGGAAGCACTTATTCGCGGCGATGTGAGTGCGCTGCAACGGCTGGCCCGAAACCGCAGCGAATACCCACATCCTTCGACAAGCTCAGGATGAGGTGTGGGGTTATCGGCTTTCCTCTTTCCTCATCCCTCATCCTGAGCTTGTCGAAGGACGCGGTAGCGGCAGCCCAAATCAGACCGAGCGGAACAGGCCGTTGGTGGCGGGCGCGGCGCGGCTGCCGGGGAAGACCTTGTCCTCGAGGAAAGCCTCATCGAGGCCCATGCGGTCGCGCAGCATGGTTTTGAGCAGGCTGCGATAGTCGGTGGTCGGCCGCACGTCGCGGCCTTCGTAGAGCGCGCTTTGAGATAATCCCGGCCAGTCGCCGACGAACCGGCCGCCGGCAACCGCGCCGCCGAGCATGAGCGCGATGCCGCCCACCCCATGGTCGGTGCCGCGGCTGCCATTCTCCGCCGCCGTGCGGCCAAACTCCGACAGCACGATAACGGTGGTTTGGTCCCAAACTGGGCCGAGGCTTTCCTTGAAGGTCATCAGCCCCGACGACAGCTCGCCCAATTGCTGGCGCAGGCGGTTTATCTGGCCGAAATGGGTATCCCACCCGCCGGCTTCGAAGACCGCGATACGCGGGCCGTCCGGCGCCGCCAACAGCCGGCCGGCGGCTTGCGACAATTGTTTGTATTGCCCGCGCCGGCCGCCTTTCGCGGTGCCGCGCGCCATCATGCCCGAGGCGATATCCTGGGATTGGCGCGCCTCGCGCAGGGCGTCGGACAACATGATGTCTTCCTCGTAGACATAGGCCAGACGGGTCAGGAAATCGTCGTCGGCCTGGGGCAGATTGGTTGGCGCCCAGGTCTGCACCCGCGCCGCGCCGCGCATGAGGAGAGGCACCGTGTGGCCGACCGACAGGCCGAGCCGGCGGTCGCCGTCATTGAGGGTCACCAAGGCCCGGTTGAGCCAGCCATCATTGGCGCCGTAGGGAATGTTGGTGCCGTTTTCGAGAACGTTCTGGCCGTCGAAATGGGAGCGTTGCGCATAGCCCGTGGTGGCCGCCTGCACGATCAGTAATTGTTTTTGCGCATAGAGTTGCTGCAGGGGCGCCAGCGCGGGATGCAGACCGAAGGCGCCGTTGAGATCCAGTGCGCCGCCTTCCTGGCCGGGCGGTGGGACGGCGATAGTGGGGCGCAGGGCGCGGTAGTTCGGATCGCCATAGGGCGGCACCGCGTGCAGCCCGTCGAGGCCGCCGCGCAGGATAACGACGGCCAAGCGGTTTTCGGTGGGCGCCGCGCCGAACGCCACGCGCGCCGGCGCCAGTGATCCGAGCAGAGCCGCGGAGCCGGCGGTTTGGAGGATTTTGCGTCGTGTCACCATGATTATCGCCTCTGGAATTCGGGGCTGGCAAATAACAGGGCGAGGGCCTCTTCGCCCGACGGCGCCGCCGCGATCATTTCTTCGGTGCGCGCGCTCATCACCGGGCCGATGGTCTGGCCGGCAACGGTATCGGGATTGAGCGAGCGCGGCAGGCGGGCGGCCAGCGCGCGCAGCCATTCGACGCGGCGCAACAGCGCTTCCGGTGACATCCAGTCTTTCGCCTGATCGGGCCAGCCGGCCGGCGAGGGTGCGCTGAACGGTGATTGACCCATCTCGCGGAAGATGCCGAAGAATAGGCGCGGTTCGATATCGTCGAAGGCGACCGCGCGCAGGGTCGAAACCACCAGTTCGTGGGGCGTCTTCACCTTAGGCAATGGCTCGTTCCAGACCGCGTCGAGCTCGATGAGTTTTTGGCTGACTTGGCCCAAATGGCCGCCCGACTGGCGAAATGCGGTCTCCAGCGCTTTGACTGCGTCGGCTGGCGGATCATCGGCGATAAAATGTCGGGCCAGTTTGGCGGCAATAAACTTGGCGGTGGCGGGGTGGCGCGCAATGTCTTTCAGAGCATCGACGCCCTCCTGTTCGCCATTTTCCGCATAGCGTTTGCCCAACAGCGTCTTTGGACCCGGTTCGTGGAAAATATCGCGAAACTCGAAATTGCCGTGCACGGGGCCGAGCCGTTGGATGGATTTCTTGCCGCGGGTGCCGCCATGGGTCCAGCCGGTGAGGATTTTAGCGAACTCGGTGACGTCGCTTTGGCTGTAGCCGCCGTTGACGCCCAGCGTGTGTAATTCGAGGATTTCGCGGGCGAGGTTTTCGTTTAGCCCACGGCCGCGCCGCTTGCCGACCCGCGAGCCGGGCCCGAAGGAAATATTATTGTCCAGATAGGACAGCATGGTCGGATGATGGGTCGCCGCCAGAAGCATGTCCTCGAAGCGGCCGAAGATGTGCGGGCGGATCGCCTCGCGCTCGTAAGCGCCGATTGTCGGTCCGATCAGTCCCTTGGTCGTCGAGACCGTGAAATGGTTGGCCCAAAACAGCACCATGCGTTCGCGAAAGGGCTGCGGGCTGCGAATCTGGGCCTGGGTCCGCGCGACGATCTCGGTCAGCATGGTCTTGCGGAAGCCTTTTCGCGCCATCTTCTTGAGATTTTCGGGTCCTTGCATACGCGCTTCATGGATGCCGCGAATGAGGCTCGCCGACGAGGGCTGGTTGCGCAGCTCGGGCGGCACCTGGTTGACGATCGAGATTTGCTCGCCGATCCAACCGCGTGGATCCTTGCCGATGGCGGCTAACTCGCCGGGCCGGGGGCCGAGGCCGAACCGGTTGGCGGCAATAAAGGCGTCTGAACTTGTCATATGGTCGAATTTCCCCGAAGCGGGCCCCTGAATTATACACGAGACCGGTTGGCGAATTCCGTCGAAAAAAATGATGTCGAATATTCGTTTACCAATCTCACGCGGGTACGGGTGCCGTGCTTCGAGACGGCGCTTCGCGCCTCCTCAGCATGAGGGGCTTGTTGAACTACCCTCAATCCTCATCTTGAGCATGAGGGGCTTATTGAAACACCCCCAATCCTCATCCTGAGGAGCGATCGAAGATCGCGTCTCGAAGGGTGAATGAAGCGCAAGCGGCGCTAACTCTCAGCCAGCGCCCGGTCGATCAGCGTGTCGGCGACGCCGATATAACGCGCCGGGTCCTTAAGGGCGGTCCAATCGACCGGCGCGTCGGTCAGTTCGGCGAGGATGTCCATCAAGTGTCCGCCGTCGGCCATGGTCTGCTGGCAGGCGGTTTTGACCAGCGCCTGAGCCTCGGTGCGCGGTAGGTGTTCGGACAGAGCGAAGCTGGCGGCTTCGGCGAGGAATAGGCCATTGGCCGCCGCCATGTTGGCGGTCATGCGGGCCTGATCTATCTGCAGATTCTCAATGAGCGTGACGGCGTGGGTCAGCGCCGTGCTGGCGGCGATCACCAGTTTCGGTAGCACCAGCCACTCCAATGCCCAGCCCGGCCCGCCGCGCTCGTGCTCTTGCACGCCCGATTGATAGAAGGTCGCCACATTGCCGGCGGTGTAGCGCGCCAGGGTGATCAGCGCTTCGCTGAGGATCGGGTTCGATTTCTGCGGCAGGGTCGACGAGCCGCCGCGCGTTGGATCGGCGGATTCGCGCACTTCCGCGACTTCCGTTTGGGCCAGCAAAGCAACGTCCTGGCCGATCTTACCCAGGGCGCCGGTCAGGGTCGCTAGCCAGCCGGCGAACTCGCCGAGATTGTCGCGTTGGGTATGCCAGGGTAGCGGCGGAACATTTAAACCGAGTTCCTGGAGGAGGCCTTCCATGACCTCGACGCCCCGGTCGCCGAGCGGCGCCAAGGTGCCCGCCGCGCCGCCGAACTGGATGACGCACAGACGCTGCCGCATTTCCGCCATCCGCCGGGTATGCCGAACCAAAGGAGCGCGCCACCCGGCGGCCTTCAGACCGAAGCTGGTCGGTGCGGCCTGCTGAGAGCGGGTGCGCGCCAGCATGATCGTGCCGCGATGGGTTTCGGCCATCGTCGCTAGTTGGCCTGATAATTTTAATAGACTTTCGATCATCTCAGCGCTGGTCACGCGCAACACTAGAGTGAGGGCGGTGTCCATGATGTCCTGGGACGTTGCGCCCCAATGGACATACTCGGCAGCCTCGCCGCCGACCGCGGCGCGTATTTGAGCGACCAGCGCCGGTATGGGGAGGCCCGCCGAGGTGGTGCCGTCCCGCAAAGCGGCTATATCGATTTCGATACTCTCTATTGCGCGGCTAATTTCCGCGCCTGCCTCGGAGGGGATGATGCCGAGCTTGGCCTGGACGCGGGCCAGGGCCGCCTCGACGATGAGCATGGTGCGCACATGGTTTGCATCGGAAAACAGCGCCGCCAGGGGGGAAGGCGCGAAGAGGCCGCCATAGATTTCGGAATCGAAAGCGTCGGTCATCGTGAGCCCTAAATATCGAAGAACACGGTTTCGCGCTCGCCCTGCATGTGGATGTCGAAGCGATAGACATTGCCGGCCAGGGTTTCGTCCTGCTTGGCGATCAGGGTCGCCCGGCGATCTTCCGGCACTTGGGCGAGGATCGGGTCGGCCGCGTTCAGCGTTTCCTCGTCGGAAAAATAAAGGCGGGTGAAGGCGTGGGTCAGCAGGCCGCGCATCAAAACCACCACATTTATGTGGGGCGCTTGGCGACCATCCACCGCGCCCGGTTTGACCGTGTCGATGTGGAACGAGGCGTCGGCGCTGGTGCCGGTGCCGATCCGCCCGAAACCCTTGAATTCCGGGTCGAGCAGATTGTCCTTTCGGTCGTCGGCCGGGTGGTTGTAGCGGCCATGGGCGTTGGCCTGCCAGAACTCCAGCAGCGCGTCGGGGACCGGCGTGCCCTCGCCATCGAACACCTGGCCAATAATGCGGACCCGCTCGCCCTCGGTGGCGGGCGACGCCACCGCGTGGTCGGCGATGCTGGTGAAGCGGTAGCCATATTGCTCGGGCGCCAGCCCATAGGCGAAGAACGGCCCGACGGTTTGCGAGGGTGTTTGACGAGGGCTCATCGCTCAAATTTCCAACGGAGTCGCGTTGGGGCCGCGCAAGACGATGTCGAACTCGTAGCCGAGCGCGTATTGCGGTTCGGTGACATCGATCGCGAAGCTCGAAATCAACCGGTCGCGGGCACCCTCCGGCACGCCGTGGAAGATCGGGTCGAGCTCGAGCAGCGGGTCGCCGGGAAAATACATTTGGGTGACCAGACGCGATGTGAAACTGGGTCCGAACAGGGACAGATGGATATGGTTCGGCCGCCAGGCATTGTGGTGATTACCCCACGGATAGGCGCCCGGCTTGATCGTCATGTAGCGGTAGCGCCCGGCCGCGTCGGTGACGCAGCGTCCGGCGCCGAGGAAGTTGGGGTCGATCGGCGCGTCGTGCTGGTCGATTTCGTGGATATAGCGGCCGGCGGCGTTGGCCTGCCAAATCTCGATCAGCGTGTTGGCTTGCGGCCGGTCGTTCTCGTCGACCACCCGCCCGGTGACGATGATCCGCTCGCCCAGGGGTTCGCCATTGCGCTGACCGTTCTTGGTCAGATCAGCGTCGAGCGGGCCGATACTGTCTTGGCCGTAGACCGGGCCAGTTAGTTCCGAGAGCGTATGGTCGATGGCGACCAGCGGCTTGGTCGGTCCGCGCAAAACGGTCGATTTATAGTCGCGATAGACATGGGCCGGATGCGACGACCAATCCATACGCGCCTCGCTCATGACCCATCTTCCATTTCGGCGTAGGTGCGCTTGGCCACGGCAATCGCCGCGTTGGCCGCCGGCACGCCGCCATAGATCGCCACCATCAGCAGGACCTCTTTTATGTCGTCGATGGTGGCGCCGGTATTCGCGGTGGCGCGGATATGCATCGCCAACTCGTCGTGATGGCCGAGCGCCGCCATGAAGGCGATGGTCAGCAGGCTGCGCTCGCGCTTGGTCAGGCCCTCGCGGGTCCACACCGAACCCCAGGCCGCCTCGGTGATGAGCTTCTGGAAATCCTCGTCGAAGGGCGTCTTCTTGGTTTCCGCCCGGTCGACATGGGCGTCGCCGAGAACCGCGCGGCGCATCGCCATGCCCTGTTGGTATTTGTCGTCAGCCAATGTCGTCTCCCTAGCCGGCAAGGCCCATATTCTGGGCGCGCTCGGCCGCCCACTCATCGCGCATCCGAAAACCATCGGTTTCGCGGCAGCGTGCTTCGGTGGTTTGCACGATCTCGTCGTCGCTCAGCGCGAAATCGAGATATTCTCCGAACGGTTGGGGGATATGGAAGGGCGAATCCAGATAGACCTCGACATTGTTGCCCTCCGGGTCGTCGAAATAGACCGACCAGGCATTGCCATGGTTGCGCGGCAGCAATTTCTCGACGCCCTCCTCGACCACCCGATGGTACATCTGGCGCAACTCGTCGAGCGACGCGACCTCGAACGACAATTGGTTGACCGTGCTCGGCGCGCCTTCCGCCCGGCCTTCTGACAGGATTAGCTGATGGTGCAGTTTGGGGTCGTTCGACATGAAGGTGATATTGCCGTTGTAGCGCTCCACATAACCTCTGTCGGACACCTCGAACCCGAGAATGCGGGTGTAGAAGCTCTCCATCGTCGCCATGTCCCACACCCAGATCCCGGCATGGGTGAGGGTCGGCCGGATTTTCTTTGCAGGTTGGGTCATTGCGCTACGCCACTGGTTTCATCAAAGCCTTGGGTCAGGGTACGCGGCGTACACGCTGCGGGCAATCGTCCGGTCTAACGCTCGATCAGGATGGCGCGGAAATCGTTGACGTTGGTCTGCGTGGGTCCGGTGATCACCAAATCGCCCAGCGCGCTAAAGACACTATAGGAATCGTTGCCGGCGAGGGCGGCCCTGGGGTCGAGGCCCGCGGCCGCCGCGCGGACCAGCGTATCCGGTGCGAGGCGCGCGCCGGCATTGTCGGCGCTGCCGTCGATGCCGTCGGTGTCGCAGGCTAAAGCGTGAATGCCTTCCGCGCGGTCGAGCGCTAGCGCCAGCGCCAGGGCGTATTCCGTATTTGGACCGCCATTGCCGTCGCCGGTCAGGGTAACGGTTAATTCGCCGCCGGACAGGATGGCGGTTCCCGGTGTCGCGGCGCGGGCGCGGTGGGCATGATCGGCAGCGACATCGCGCGCTTCGCCCTCGATAGCGTCGCCGAGCAGATCGACAGTGTAGCCGGCGTCGCGGGCGACTTTGGCGGCAGCGGCCAGGGCCATCGACGGTGTGGCGATTAGCTTTAGGCCGGTATTGGCAAAACAGGGATCACCTGGCTTCGGGCTTTCGTCGAGACCGGCGGCGAGATGAGCCCGCACTGCCGCTGGCAGGGCAATCTCATAGCGCGCGACGACAGCGTTCGCCTCGGCGAAGGTCGAGGGGTCGGGCACGGTGGGGCCGGAGGCGATGATTGCTGGATCGTCACCCGGCACATCGGAGATGATCAGCGCCTCGAGCCGGGCCGGCGCGGCGGCGCGGGCCAACCGGCCGCCCTTGATCGCCGAGAGGTGCTTGCGCACGCAGTTCATGGCGTCGATCGGCGCGCCCGATTGCAGTAGAGCCGTATTGACCGCCTGCTTGTCGGCCAGGGTCAAACCTGGCGCGGGCAGAGTCAGCAGGGACGAGCCGCCGCCGGAGATTAGAGTGATCACCAGATCGTCGGCGGTGAGGCCCGCCATCAGATCGAGAATGCGCTGGGCCGCTTTCAAACCGGCGGTGTCGGGCACCGGGTGGGCGGCCTCAACGATTTCGATGCGCTCGCACGTCACGGCGTGGCCGTAGCGGGTCACCACTAGTCCTTCGAGCGGTTCCGGCCAGTGGGCCTCCAGCGCCCGCGCCATGGAAGCCGACGCCTTGCCGGCGCCGACGACGATGGTGCGGCCCTTGGACGGGGTGGGCAGGTGTGCGGGCAGGCAACGTTCCGGCTGCGCCGCGGCCACCGCGGCGTCGAATAGGGCGCGCAACAGATCGTCGGGTGTCATGGGCGCTGGGTAGTACATCTGGTGAATGTTGTCACGCTGTTAGCTTGACCGGTCGAGCGGGTTCGAACAGGCTGGGCGTTGGGAGATTATCGATATGAAAAGAATTGTTATTGTCGTTGCGGTGGCGCTCGCCCTTGGCTTGTCGATGCCGGATAACAGCGCAAACGCTCAGGTGCCGCCGTCGCCGGCCGAGGCGGCGAACTATACCGGCCTCCATGCCGCGGCCTGGGTCGGCGATGTCGCCGAGATCCGCAGGTTGGCGGCGGCCGGCGCTGAAATCGATGCCACTGACAAGGCCGGGCGCACCCCGCTGCACGTCGCCGCCTTCGCCTCTCACGAAGGGGCGGTCGAAGCGCTCGCCGAGTTGGGCGCCGACACCAACCGCTTAGAGAATGACAAATATGACATCATCACCATCGCCGCCGTCGCCGACGACCCCGAGATGGTGCGCCTGGCAACCTCGGTCGGCGGTAATTCGGCCAATGTCACCAGCATCTATGATGGCACCGCGCTGATCGCCGCCGCCCATCTCGGTCATGTCGAGGTGGTGCAGGCGCTGATCGCGGCCAAGGCGCCGCTCGACCATATCAACAATCTGGGGTGGACGGCGCTGTTGGAGGCGGTGATTCTCGGCGATGGCGGTCCGCGCCATGTCGCCACCGCGCGCGCCCTGGTCGAGGCCGGCGCCGATGGCGCCATCACCGACCGCCAAGGCAGCACGCCCCTCGACCACGCCCGCCGCCGCGGCTACACCGAAATGATCGCGCTACTGGAGGCGGCACGAAGCGGATAAGAATGAACCCTCTCCCATAGGGAGAGGGTGGTGAACGAAAGTGAGCCGGGTGAGGGGTTAGGGACGGTGATGGGTTTCCTGGATATAGCGTAACCCCTCACCCCAACCCCTCTCCCTTAAGGAGAGGGGCTTGATACGCAGATCGTTCCTACCCAGCGCCGTGCAGTTGCTCGGCCATCCAGTCGGCGGTCTGCAGGCGGTAGCGGTAGGCCCGGTTGTTGGCGACATGGTTGCCGTCTTCGATGACCAGCAGCTCGACCGGCCCCGATACTTCAGCGGCCAATCGTTCGGCGTCTTTATAGGACAGCAGCCGGTCGAGTTTGCCGGTGACGATATAAATCGGGCAAGTGATCTCCGGCGCCACGCCGTTGAGCGAGAGTTTCTTGGCCAGATCGCGGGCTTCTTCTTCGTTGGCCGAGTGGGAGCGCACCAGGAACGCGTTGCGGGTGAGGTCGGGCAGCGTGTCCCAAATCGCCCCCCAATCGTAGGGGCCCGATAGTCCGATGCAGGCCTTGATGCGTTTCTCGTAAGCCGCGGCGCGCGGCGCGTAGTAGCCGCCCAGGCTGACGCCCCACAGGCCGGCGCGGCCGGTATCGACGTCGTTGCGGCCTTCGAGATAATCGATCACCGCGCCGACCGGCACCTCATAGTCGTGGCGGATGCCGAAATCATACTCGCCTTCGCCCTGTCCCGGCCCGTCGAAGGTGCAGGTCGCCAGGCCACGCTCCAGGAACAGGCGCTCGTAAGCGCCCATTTCTTCTTTTGAGGAATCCAGCCCCATGGCGAGGATCACCACCGGCGGCGTGTCCACATCGGCGGGTTTGCGCAAAATGCCGAACAGCGATTTGCCCTCATAGGGGATTTCGACGCGTTCGCCCGGCGGACGCAGATGGGGCAGCGCCAGATTGCGGCATTCGACGGCGCGCATATGGGTGGCGCGCATCTCTTCGACATCGTTGACGAAGAGGAATTTGGCGAAATGGTAGCAGACCCCGGCGGTGGTCAGATGTTCGCCGGCGCTCAGCCCGTAACCGTCATCGAGGGCTTTGCGGCCCATTTCCTCGTGAATCGCGCCACGGTCGGCCCAGGCCGAGCACCAGTCTTCCCAGCGTTCGATGGCGGCGGTGACCTCCTGGAAATCGGTCAGCGGGATGCCGTTGGCGACGAAGCGCGGCGCCCAATGGTTCAGCGCCGCTTCGACGCGCGGGTCTTTGGACATGTTGTTCTCCGTTAAATTTTCTAACTTAAAGGTGAGGGATTATTGCGCCGCTGTTGCAGCGGATTGTTTCGGCCAAATCGGTGTCGCCCGGTCGATGACGCCGGCCTTAGTGGCGATGGCGCGACCGCGCTCGGTGGCTTCTTCGATCACATCGTCGACGGCGTTGAAGTTGATGAAGCTGCCCCCCGACAGCACGGTTTTACCGTCGATCAACACGGTGTGGGCGTCCGCCCCGCGCGCGCAGCACACAAAATTGGCGATCGGGTTGTGGACCACCTGCATATGGGGGCTACGCATATCGAACACGGCGATGTCGGCGCGCTTGCCGGCCTCCAGCGAGCCGATCTCGTCGCCCATGCCCAGCGCATGGGCTGCGTTGATGGTGGCCATTTCCAGCGAACGTTCGAGCGGCATCACCGTGGGGTCGAGATGGTTGGTGTTCTGCACATAGGTGCAAGCTTTCATCTGCTCGACGATATCGACCGAATAGTCGACCATCGGGCCGTCGGTGCCCAGGGCGCAATTAACCCCGGCCTTGATCAGCCGGACCCAGGGTCCGATGCCGCCGCCGCGCATGGATTCGCTGGTCGGCGTGTAGACCGCGTGACAGCCGGCCTCGGCCATGTGGCCGATGTCGGTATCGTTGACGTTGATGGCGTGGATCAGCAGCCAATGCTCGTCGAGCAATCCCATCTGCACCAGATAGCGCACATCGGTGCGGCCGGTTTGGCGCAGGTAATGCAGATAGCCGGTTTCCATCGACAGGGTGCCGCCGGCGGTGTGGTTGGTGATCTGCAAATCCTTCTCGACGGCGAGCCGGTAGCCGGCCTCGACCAATTCGTCGGAGCTCATGCCGGCGGCCAGCCAATGGGCGTTCGATTCGATGGCCAGACCCATGCGCACTAAGCCGTCCTTGGCGTCCTGCCAGGTGTCGACCAGCTCGCCGATATAGGCCGCGGCGTCGCCGACATTGTGGGGGTGCTGGGGGTTGGCCGGGGTTTGGCAGCGGAAATCCTTGGCGAAGACCTGGCGGAAACCGATCTCGGCCATCGGTTCGACGGTCGCCGTCACCTCCTCTTCCATGGTCGTGGTCACCGAATGATTGAGACAGCAGGTGGTGCCGGTGCGCGCCATCTCCAGCGCCGATAAATAGGCCGCGGCGCGCAGATCAGCAGCGCTGAGCTCGGCGGCGCAGGGCAGCAACAAGCCGCTGACCCATTCTTCCAGCAGCATGCCCGGGGCCAGGCCCTTGAACAGATTATACCAATGGTGCTGGTGCAGATTGATCAGGCCGGGCAGGACGATCATGCCCTTGGCGTCGAGGCGTTCGTCGAACGGGCCTTCGGGTGCGGCGCCGGCGGGACCGACGGAGGCGATGCGGCCATCGTCGCCAACCACCACATAACCGCCGTCGAAGACCTCGCGGTTCGGGTTCATGGTCACCACGTGACCGTTTTCAATCAGCCTGCTCATTGCCGCGCTCCCTGACGCTCCTGATTAATTCCGAAGCTCCAGAACAATACTCCCCCCGATTGCCCGCCATGACAATGCCGGTCCTGCATCTTCGATGTAGCGAGCGACCGTGGGGAGTGATAGCGTCGCGGCAAACGGGAGAGAATATGGGCTTGGCCTTGTTACCGACCGCGCCGGTTGGCAGTTATCCGCAGCCCGATTGGTTGATCGACCGCTCGAAGCTGCTGGGTCATGGGCCGCCACGGCTGCGCGCGCGCGATATTTGGCGCGTCGACGACGATCATTTGGAAGCGGCGCAGGACGACGCGACAATCGTGGCGGTGCGCGATATGGAGCGCGCCGGCCTCGACATCGTCACCGACGGTGAAATCCGCCGCGAGAGCTATTCCAACCGCTTTGCCACGGCCTTGAATGGTGTCGATATCGACACGCCGGGCGAGGTGATCAACCGCATGGGCGGCATGACCTATGTGCCGCGTGTCGTCGGCGATATCCGCCGGGCGCGGCCGGTGCAGGTGCGCGATGTGGAATTTCTGCGCGCCCTTACCGACCGGCCGATCAAGATGACCGTGCCGGGACCGTTCACCATGAGCGTGCAAGTGGTCGACGAGCATTATGGCGACGCGGAAGCCCTGGCCATGGCCTATGCCGACGCGGTGAACGAAGAGGTGCGCGATCTGTTCGCCGCCGGCGCCGATATCGTGCAGCTTGATGAGCCGTGGATGCAGGCGCGTCCCGAAGAGGCTAAGCGCTTCGCGGTCAAGGCGATTAACCGGGCGCTGGAAGGCGCGAGCGGGACGACGGCAGTGCATATGTGTTTCGGTTACGCCAACATGGTCAAGGACAAGCCGAGCGGCTATTCCTTCCTGCCGGAACTCGATGCGACGGTCGCCGACCAAATTTCCATCGAGGCGGCGCAACCGAAACTCGATCTGTCTATTCTCGCGGCGCTGGAAACGAAAACCATCATGGTCGGCGTGCTCGACATGGAGGCGGTGGAGGCCTAGACGCCGGAAATCATCGCCGGGCGTATCCGCGCCGCGCTGGAAGTTGTGCCCGCCGAGCGGGTGATTGTTGCGCCAGACTGCGGGATGAAATATTTGTCGCGTGAACTGGCGTTCGCCAAGCTATCGGCGATGGCGGAGGGTGCGGAGATTGTCCGCCGCGAAATCTCGAACTAGACCAAACATAATTTAAACATAGGGGAGAAAATCATGATCTACGAAGTCAGAACTTACCGCCTGCTGCCGCGCGCGGCGCCGGGTTTCATGGAAGCCTTCGGGGCGGCCTATGAGGGCTACCGCAAGGATTTCTCGCCCCTCGCGGCGTTTTTCTATACCGAGATCGGCCCGCTCAATCAGGTGATCCATATCTGGCCCTACGAAGACGCCGCGCATCGCGCGCAGGTTCGCGGCGAGGCCGCCGCCCCGGGCAAGTGGCCGCCGAAGGCGCCGGAGAAGCCGGTTCGTATGGAATCGGAAATCTTCACGCCGCTGCCGTTTATCGATTCCTTCCCCAGCGGCAATGTCGGACCGATCTTCGAATGGCGCACCTATACGGTCACCCCGGGTTTGATGCCCGGCGTGATGGAAGGTTGGGAAGCGGCGATCGAGGCGCGCACCAAGCTGTCGCCGCTGGTTATGGCCATGCACACGGAAGTCGGCGAGCTCAACAAGTTCGTCCACATCTGGGGCTATGAGAGCCTCAAGCATCGCCAAGAAGTGCGCGACGAGGCAATGAGCACGGGCGTCTGGCCGCCATCGGGCTCGCCGAAGGGCGCCTACACCGCGCAGGAAAACAAGATCGTCCTCGCCGCGCCGTTCTCGCCGATTCAGTAGCGGAGCTATCGCAAATATAGCGCGGGAAATTCCTCGCCCTTCGAGACACTCGCTGCGCGAGCCCTCAGGATGAGGAATTCCACCAATCCTCACAGGGTCCTCACCCTGAGGAGCCGCCCATAGGGCGGCGTCTCGAAGGGCGAGGTTGCCATCGGCGTTGGACCCAGATGCGGTGTAGAATTTCGTTCCAAAACAGCGCCTTAAGAGAGTGGGACGAAACACGAAGAGATCGTGGGACAACCTTTGGGGCAAAGGAGAATCCCATGATTTCTGCCGATTAATCACCGAAAAGTGGGAAATATCCCACAATAGGTTCTTTTTAAGGTGTTGGGATAATTTGATTGACCACCGCTGCTGATTCGTCGTTACTTAGCGGGCAATGGATGATCATCAAACCCTGATCGAAGAGATCGAGCAATTCTGCCGGACGCGCACGATTGCGGAGTCGACCTTTGGCCGCATGGCGGTCAATGACGGCAAGTTTGTCGGCCGCTTGCGGTCCGGCAAGGGCGTGACCACGCGCACCCTAAAGCGCGTGCAGGAGTTCATGGCCGCCGAGGATGGGGTTGTCGGCGTTGCCGATCCACCCCCCGTCGTGGAGACCCTGACGTCGAGCATTAACGGCAACCCGGCCGACACTCCGGCGGCGGAGAACGGCAACGGCAAGCGCGCGTTCCGATTCTACGACAACCGGCAGAAGTACCTGACCTTCGTCAACACCTGCAGCGAGAAGTGGGTGGTGGCCGAACGGGTCGGCATGGAGTTGGCGCAGATCCATCCGCGCCCGCCGGCGATCCGTGTGTTCGACGCGGGCATGGGCGACGGCACGGTGCTGTCGCGGCTGATGCGCGATATTCACCGGCGACACCCCACCGTGCCGCTTTTCGTGGTCGGTAAGGAAATCAGCCTCGAGGATGCCCGCCTCAGCTTAGAGAAAATGTCCGACCGGTTGTTCGAGCATCCGGCGACCGTGCTGGTGATCACCAACCTCAATTACAGAGAAGCGCCCTGGCTGATGCCGGGCAGCGTGCCGGCGGCTGCCGCGCTCAACTGGCACGAAGTGCCGTTGCGCGGCTCCACCGCCTATGAATTCGACGAGCAGATCCGCGATCTGCAATCGGTGTTGAGTGACGGCTGGCGGGTGCGAACATCCGAGAAAACCGGTAATCCGCTGTACGAGCGCCCGTCGGTCCTGGTGCTCTATCGCGAGGATCACCGGTTCATCGTCGATCCGATTCTGCCGCGGCCCGGCCACAATGAAGGCCGCTACGATTTGATCGTCGCCTCGCAGCCCTACCGCGCCAGCTCCAGCGTCGAGTTTAAGGCGCAGAAGGTCTTGGCGCCTCTGGCGCGGGCCTTGGCGCCGGGCGGGCGCATGCTGGGCATCCATTCCTATGGCGAGGATCCGGGCCGCGAAATCATCCAGAAAATCTGGCCCGAGCGCGAGTTGGGGCAGGCCAGCCGGCACGTGTTGATGAAGGCGTTGAAGGCAGAGCTCGGCAATTCAGAGCGCGACCTGCGCTACAACACCTATTCCGATGCGCGCTCGTTGTTTCGTTACGATATGCACACCTTGCCAACCGAGATTAACGCCAGCATCGGCACCTCGACCCTGTTCGCGGCGTGGAATGCGGCGATTTACGTTTATCAAATCGAAGACGACCTGCTGTCCGACGCCATGACCGATTCCCGTTACCTGGACGCCACGCAGGCCGTGCTTCAGGAACATGGAGGGTTGTGGTTTGTCGATGAATCTTTTGTCGTCTCCCGCAAGCGGGACTAGCCCGGTGACCGAACCCGCCACGCCGCCCGTCTCGCCGCCCATCGGCAGCGCGCTGGTGCGCACATTACTGGCCGGCGAATTCGCCGTCACCGCCGAGATCGTGCCGCCCTTGTCGAGCGATCCGGCCTCGTTGCTGGCCAAAGCCAAACCTCTACTGGGCCTGGTCGATGGACTGAATGTCACCGACGGCGCCGGCGCGCGCTCGCACTTGTCGAGCCTGGTCGCCGCCGGTCTGTTGGTCAGGGAGGGCCACCAGCCGGTGTTGCAGTTCACCACCCGCGACCGCAACCGCATCGCCCTGCAAAGCGATGTCCTGGGCGCCGGCGCGCTGGGTATCGAGAATATTCTGGTGCTCGGCGGCGACGATCCCAAGGCCGGCGATCAGCCCGACGCCAAGCCGGTGTTCGATTTGGACACTGGTGAGTTTATCGCCATGGTGCGCGAAATGGGCGATTCCGGAAAGCTGCCGTCGGGCCGCGAAATCGAGGTGCCGCCGAAATTGTTTATCGGCGCCGCCGATACGCCGTTCGACCCGCCGGCCGACTGGACACCGGACCGTCTGGCGTCGAAGGCCGCGGCCGGGGCGCAGTTCGTGCAGACCCAGTTTTGCTACGATGTCGATATCGTGCGCCGCTATATGGCGCGCCTGGGCGAGGCCGGTCTGACCGATAAGCTGTTCATTCTGCTCGGCACTGGGCCGATCGCGACCGCCCGCTCGGCCCGCTGGATGGTGAAAAATCTCTGGGGGGTGATCATCCCCGACGCGATGATCGCGCGGCTCGAAGGCGCGCGCGACGAAAAGGCCGAGGGCCACAAAATCTGTATCGAGTTCATCGAACAGGTGCGCGAGATCGACGGCGTCGCCGGGGTGCATGTCATGGCGATCAACCAAGACGAGGCGATCCCCGATATCTTAGCCGCCGCCCAGGCCGGCCCGGCCCACCGCTAATCGTCGCAAAGCCGGGGCAATAGCCTAAGCCCCCTCTCCCATAGGGAGAGGGTCGGGGTGAGGGGTTAAATTCTATCGAGAATACCCGTCATTGTCCCTAACCCCTCACCCGGCTCACTTTCGTTCGCCACCCTCTCCCAATGGGAGAGGGAAACTTAACTGCCGCGCTTCTGCGTTTGGGCTATCGTCGTTATGCTCGGCAAGACATGAAAAAATCGAAAGCTCTGCGGCGAGTGTCGCCTCAGGGCATCCCGGGAGATCGAGACATGACCGTACGCGCGACACCGCCATTCCATGCCGACCATGTGGGGAGCCTGCTCCGGCCAGCGCGCCTGCACGAAGCCCGCGCCAAGGCTGCGGCCGGCGAGATATCGCCAGACGATTTGCGCGCGGTCGAGGATGAGTGCATCCGCGACGTGGTGAAGTTGCAGGAAGATGTCGGTTTGCAGGTGGTCACCGACGGCGAGTTCCGCCGCACCTATTGGCATTTCGACTTTTTGAGCGGGTTCGACGGTTTCGAGTTGGGCAAACCGCTCGACATGGGAACCTTCAAGGGCGCGTCGGAGCCGATACCGTCGGCGCAGATATCCGGCAAGCTGCGGCGCACCAAGCCGATCATGGTCGACCATTTCACCTACGTGGCGGGGCTGACCGACCGCACGGCGAAGATCTCCGTGCCGGGGCCCAGCATGGTGCATTTCCGCGCCGGCCGCGCCGGTATCAGCGAAGCGGTCTATCCCGATCTGGAACCGTTCTGGGCGGATTTGACGGCGGCCTATCGCGCCGAATTGGGCGACATGGCGGCCCACGGCGCGAGCTATATCCAGCTCGACGATATCAGCTACGCCTATCTGTGCGATACCGACATTCGCGCCAATCTGGAGAGCAAAGGCGAGAGCCCCGACGAGCTGGCGCTCACCTACGCCCACGCGCTCAACAATTCGATCCGCGATCTGCCCGACAATGTGGTCACCGGCATGCACATTTGCCGCGGCAATTTCCAAAGCACCTGGGCGGCCAGCGGCGGTTATGAGCCGGTCGCCGAGCGGGTGTTCAACACCGTCGCTGTCGACGCGCTGTTCATGGAGTATGACAGCGAACGGGCCGGCGGCTTCGAGCCCTTGCGCTTCATGCCCGACGACAAATTCGTGGTGCTTGGGCTGGTGACCACCAAGACTCCCGGCCTGGAAGCCAAGGACGAATTAAAGCGGCGCATCGACGAAGCCTCTAAATATGTCGATCTGGAAAGATTGTGCCTGAGCCCCCAGTGCGGCTTCTCATCGACCCATCACGGCAATAAGATCAGCGAAGACGACGAAATCGCGAAACTGCGGCTCATCGTGGAAGTCGCCGAAGACGTGTGGGGATCATAGGTTCGTTCCTAACCCCGCCAGGGGGAAGAAATGAATCTCATAAACGGAAGCACCGCCTTCCTCGGCCTGCTGCAGGACGAGGGCGTTACGCATATGTTTGGCAATCCGGGCACCACCGAATTGCCGATCATGAACGCGATGCCCGACCATCCCGATCTGACCTATGTGCTGGGGCTGCAGGAAGCGCTGGTGGTCGCCATGGCCGACGGTTATGCGCGGGCCTCGGGCAAGCTGGGGGCGTGCAACGTGCATGTGGCGCCCGGACTGGGTAACGCCATGGGCGCGATCTATAATGCCAAGTTCACCGGCACGCCGTTGATCGTCACCGCCGGCCAGCAGGAACAGGGGCACGGGCTGACCGAGCCCTTGCTCTACGATCCGCTGGTGCCGATTGCCACGCCGCTAGTCAAATGGGCGGTGGAGATCAACCGTCTGGAGGATATGCCGCGCATCGTGCGGCGCGCCGCCAAAATCGCCATGACGCCGCCGACCGGCCCGGTGTTCATCTCGCTGCCCGGCGATATCTTGAACGATGAGAAAGGCATCGATCTGGGCCACTCTACGCGCGTCGATACAAGGGTTCGGCCGGCCGACGATAGCCTCGACGCGCTCGCGGCGCGGTTGCTGACGGCAAAGGCGCCGACGATCCTGGTCGGCAATGAGGTGGTGACGTCGGACGCGTTCGCCGAAGTCGCGCAATTCGCCGAGACCCTGGGCGCGCCGGTCTATCAGCAGACCACGGCCTATGGTTCTCACTTCCCTTCCGAACACCCGGCCTTCATGGGCGCGCTGTCGCGCATCCAGAAAGACGTGCGGGCTATTCTGCAAGACTATGATTTGCTGGTGGTGATCGGCGCGGACATTTTGCGCATGTCGGTGTTCAGCGAAATCGATCCCTTGCCCGACGGCATGGCCATCGTGCAGATCGGCCTGGAAGACTGGGAGATGGGGAAAAACTATGCTTCCGAGATCGCCCTGCGCGGCGATGTGCGCGAAACCCTGGCGGCGCTTAACCCGGTGATCGCGGATAAGGGCGGCGCGGCGCACGAAGCCGCGGCCAGCGCGCGCCTCGACGCGGTGAGCGACCGCAATTGGAGCGCGCTTCGAAAAAAGCGCAGCGAAGTCGCCTTGGCCGACCAAGACGCCGTTCCCATCGCCAGCGACTGGCTGATGATGGATATCTGTAACGCCCTGCCGAAGGACGCCATCGTCGTCAACGAGGGGCTGACCACAGGGTGGAATCTGCTTAATTTTCTGCCGTTCCACGACCGTTACAATTTTCACTCCTACGCCAGCGGCGGCATCGGCTGGGGCTTGCCGGGGGCCGTTGGCGTGCAACTGGCGCAGCCCGATCGGCCGGTGGTGGCGATCATTGGCGACGGTAGCGCGATGTATTCGATCCAGGCGCTATGGACCGCCGCCCATCTGAAACTGCCGATCACTTTCATCATCGCCGATAACCAGGGCTATCGCATCATCAAGCAGCGGCTGAAGGCCTTCCACGGCAACGAGACCTATATCGGTATGGATTTCACCGACCCGCCGATCGATTTTGTCGGTCTGGCCGGTTCGCTGGGGATGACGGCTGAGCGGATTACCGAGCCCGGCGCCGTGCGGCCGGCGCTCGAGGCAGCGATGGCCAGCGGCGGACCGACGCTGCTCGATATTGTGGTCGAGCGGACCGTCTAGTTAAGAATAAAGGAGAATGGGATGAGCTACCAACATATCAACTTCGACATCGCCGATAATATCGGCGTCATCACCTTGAACCGGCCCGACGACGCCAACGCGATCCACAAGCCGATGGTTGAGGAATTGGCCGATATCGCCATGCGCTGTTATCGCGACAGCGAGGTTCGCGCGGCGGTGCTGACCGGGTCGGGCGCGATGTTCTGCGGCGGCGGCGATCTGAAAGCCTTCAACGATCTGGGCGATGACGTGGCCGATTATGTGGATCAGACGGCGACGGTTCTGCACCTCGCCATATCACGCTTCAGCCGCATGAACGCGCCCCTGGTGATGGCGGTCAACGGCACCGCGGCGGGCGGCGGGTTCAGCCTGGCGCTGGCCGGTGATTATGTGATCGCCGCCGAGGGCGCCAAGTTCATCTCCGCCTACACCGCCTCGGGCCTCACCCCCGATGGCAGCTCGACCTATCATCTGGCCAAGCATGTCGGCCTGTTGCGCGCTAAAGAGTTAATCCTGACCAACCGCCTGCTCAGCGCCGAAGAAGCCTGCGCCTGGGGCATTGTCAGCAAGGTGGTGCCGTCCGACCAGTTGATGGACGAGGCGATGGGGCTGGCGGCTAAATTCGCCGCCGGACCGACCAAGGCCTTCGGTGTGGCGAAAAATCTTCTGACCACGGCCTATTCGGAAAGCCTGGAAGCGCAGCTCGACGCCGAGAGCCGGGGCATCGCGCTCACCATGGGCAGCCGCGACGGCCGCCACGGCATCGACGCCTTCTACAACAAGAAGAAACCGGAATTTATTGGCGAGTGAGGTAGGGGCCTTGTTCGCCTTTAGGCTCGAAAAAATTCCGATCGCAGAAATAGGCAAGGTAGTCGACGAAGCCCACCGGCTCGTAACGGGCCGGATTGTCGGCGCTGACGCAGGTGTCGAGGGGCTCGGCGACGGTCTGGTCGTCCGGATTATAGAAAACCGCCATCGAGTAACGATCCGCCGCCGGTGATACCACGCGGTGCGGCGTTGCGATGAAGCGCCCATTGGTCCAGCGGTTGAGAAATTCGCCGGTATTCACCAAGACCGCGCCGGGAATATGGGCCGCCGGCAGCCACTCGCCCGATGGGGTCATAACCTCAAGCCCGGGCACGTCGGACAGGGGCAGCAGGGTCAGGAACCCGGCGTCGCTATGGGGCGCGATACCAAACTCGTTTTCCTCCAAATCGACGACGGGATAATAGGAATTGCGGCCGATGCAGCACGGGTCGTTCGCGAAGAAGGCGTTGAAATAATCCGCCGGTTTGTCCAGCGCCAGCGCATACAAGGGCAGCAGCTGCCAACCGAGCCCCATCATGGTCCGCTGATACTCGACCATAGTTTCGCGGAATCCCGGTAAATCGGCCGGCCACTTATTCGGCACCGAAAAGCGATGGCCTTCTTGCAGCTTGGGGTCGTCGGGGTCGCGCTCGACGCCGAGCAGGATGGTCTCATTGAGATCTTTCTTGGTGTTCTTGTTGAAGGTTGAGGTTTCGTAGACCGTCGACTTCGAGGGCACATAGCCGACCATGCTCTTATCGAACTTAAGTTTGATCTTCTCTTCGAAGGGCAGCGCGAAAAACCGCTTGAGCTCGGTGAAGCCGCGGTCGAACAGCGACTGCGGCACGCCGTGGTTGATGACGTAGTAGAAGCCGATATTTTCCTGCGCGTGGCGCAGTTCAAGCGCGAGTTTCTCGGCCGCGCCGGGCTCACCGGCAAGATATGGCGCTAAATCGAGAACCGGAATCTCTTCCAACACGTCGATGTAATGGCTGGTTACACCGTCATGATCTTCGACAAAGGCGGTTTCGGCGCTCATAGACATTCCCCCTGTGATACCACTCCTGAGACTCGAATCACTCGAACTTCATTTCGTTGTAGGATAACGGTATGGGGCGGTTTTGTTTGAGTCAAATCCGCCGGCGAGATAGCGGGAAAATAATGCCTGAGAAAAACACCGAACCGATCCGCCGCATTAACGGCTCGTGTCATTGCGGCAATATTCGTTTCGTCTTTCACCGGCCCGGCATCGACGATGAGATTCCGGTGCGGGCCTGCGGCTGCACGTTCTGCGTCAAGCATCATGGGGTCTGGACGTCGCATCCGGAAGGACGGATCGAGCTCTCCCAGGAGGATCCATCCCAGGTCCAACGCTACCGGTTCGGCACCGAAACCGCCGACTTTTACATTTGCGCGACCTGCGGGGTGTCGCCGATCGTCACCAGCGAGATCGATGGCGCGCGCTACGCGGTGGTCAACGTGCATTGTTTCGACGATGTCGACCCCAGCGAGCTGGTCGAATCGGCGACCGACTTCGACGGCGAGACCACCGATGACCGGCTGGCCCGCCGGCAGCGCAACTGGGCGCCGCTGGTGAGCGCGGGGTAGGCATGCTCTACATCATCTACCAGGAAGACGGCCCTAATTCGGCGGCGCTGCGCGAGCAGCATAAGCCGGCGCATTTCGACTATCTCGATGCACACCAGGATATTCTGGTGCTCGGCGGGGCGATGCTGGCCGACGACGATGTGACGCGGGTCGGCAGCGTGCTGATCATCAATGTGGCGAGCCGCGAAGCGGCGGAGGAATTCTCCGCCAACGAGCCGCTACGTCAGGCCGGCGTGTTCCGCGAAGTGAAGATCACCCGCATGCGCCGCGGCCAGTGGAACCCGGCCGCCGCGCCGAAGACGCCGGAGGGGAATTAGCGGGTATTATTGATGCGCGCCTCCGAGCCATGAGGTCATTATTATTGTTAGAGTGAATAATACCCGTACCCTCACCCTGAGCTTGTCGAAGGGCGAGGGTGCCCGCGCTCATGCTTCGACAAGCTCAGCATGAGGATTTTGTTTGGACGTGGAATACCCTCAAGCCTTCACCCAACCGTCCGGCGGTTCTTTGCCGGGGTGGCGTTCGCCGCAGTCGGGGCAGGTGCGGGCCGTCTCGTCGGCGTAAAACGCTTCGTAGAGCGGCGGTAGGTCGCGCACCAGCGAGGTGAGTTCAACCTCGACCCGGTGCACCCTGGCGCCGCAGGCGAAGCAGAACCATTCGAAGCCGTCGACCGCGCCGGGCGGACGCTTGGGCTCGATCACCAGCCCGACCGAGCCGGCCTGCGGGCGCTGCGGCGAATGGCGGGTATGGGCCGGTAGCAGAAATATTTCGCCGGCGCGGATCGGCAGCGGCCGGATCTCGCCATCCTCGCGGACCATCAGCACCATGTCGCCCTCGATCTGGTAGAAAAACTCTTCCACCGGGTCGTCGTGAAAGTCGGTGCGCTGGTTGGGGCCGCCGACGATGGTGACCATCAGATCGGCGTCTTCCCAAATTTGCACATTGCCGACCGGCGGCTTGAGCAGGTGGCGGTGTTCGTCGATCCAGCCTTGAAAGTCGAAGGCGTGCAGGCGGCCCATGATCGGTCTCCGGCGAAAGCGGGGCCTTGAGTGTAGCATCGGCGTCATTGGCTCGACACTCGGCCGCCTCGTTGGGGTATAAATTAATTTCCGTGACCCAAGGAATTTGCCGCCATGTCCGATCTCAAAGCTGACATCCAAGCCCGTTTCGGGTTCGAACCGCCGTTGGACGTTAATGCCGAACTCGCGCAATCTGATTTGCCGCCCGGCGCTGCCGCGGCTTTGTCCAACATTCTCGCGCGGCGCAGCTACCGTCGCTTTACCGACCAGCCGGTCTCCGAAGCCCTGCGCACCACGCTATTGGCCTGCGCTCAGTCGGCGCCGGCGAAGTCCGATCTGCAGCAATATTCGATCCTCGATTTGCGCGACCCGGCGAAGAAGGCGGCGTTGGCCGAGCTGTGCGATACCGCGTGGATGGCCGACGCGCCGGTGCTGCTGGTGTTCTGCGGCGATCTGCGCCGGGCGCAGAAGGTGTGCGAGATGCGCGGCCACCCTCATGCGCAGAACACACAGGATAGTTTCATGAACGCCGCGGTCGATGCCGCGCTGGCGATGCAGGCGATGATCATAAGCGCCGAAGCGGCGGGGTTGGGCTGCTGCTGCATCAGCCAGGTGCGCAAGCGGTTGCCCGAGGTGGCGGCGCTTCTCAACCTGCCCGACGGTGTCTTTCCCATCGCCGGGCTGGCGGCAGGCTGGCCGGACGAGGCGCGCGACGTCACCAGGCGTCTGCCGCCGTCGATCGTGGTCCACCGCGACGCCTATGACGATGGCGGTCTGGCCGCCGAGATCGACCAATACGACCAGACCCGTCATGCCGCACGGCCGTTGGGCAATCAGATCAATCCGGAAAAATTCGGCACCGCGGCATTCTACGGCTGGTCGGAAAACGCCGCCCGCCGCCTCGCCGAGCCCAGCGATCTTGGCGGTTTGCGCGAATTTCTCGAGAGCCGCGGCTTCGAGCTCGCCTAACCGGCTGTCAAAACCCGCTATCACAGTTCGATATATTGCGACCGCCTGGCGCGGCCCCCACATGTTTGGGGGGCCGCTGACGAACCATTGGTACTTTAGGGGGATTTTCCAAAATTATGCACCTAGTGGGCTGGCCCAGACGGCAAAGAGTGTGTTTTATAAGAAACTACAAAAATATGTTGTATCTTAGTCAGATCGATATTCCGGTTTGAAACGCAATCATGGAGTAATCCGATGTCCAGTTCCGAAACCACAGTCGATAATGGCGTCAACGTCGAAGCTTTGCTCGGCGCGCGCGAGGCGCTCAGCGGAGCGCCGGAAGCCGCCCAGTTCACCTGGAGGGCTACCAATGAATGGAAAAGGGGTACCCACAGCCATTCGACCGTCGAAAAGTTCTTTGGTCTTGGCGAAGAACAGAACCGTACCAAAACGTTTGACTTCGAGGCCGATCACCCAGAATGTTTTGCCTCGGAAGACCTTGGCGCCACGCCGGTCGAGATTGTCTTGGTGGGTCTCGCCAGCTGCCTGACCGCCGGCGTCGCCGCGGTCGCGCAGCACCGCGATATCCAGCTGCGCTCGGTCAAGGCGACGCTCGAGGCCGGTATGGATATTGCCGGCATTCTTGGTATCGACGCCGATGTGCGCAACGGTTTCGACGGTATCAAGGTCCATTATGATATCGATGCCGATGCGACGCCCGACGAGATCAAGGCGGTGGTCGCGCAGTCGCAAAAGCGCTCGGCGGTCTACGATATTGTCGCCAACCCGACAAACATTACCGTCGATGTGAACTAGCCGGTTCCTTCGTCGAATCTAGAGATGGTTTCCGATCGTACAGTGACCACCGTCATCATTGGCGGTGGTCACGCCGGTCTGGCCATGAGCCGTTGCCTTAGCGAGCGTGCGATCGACCATGTGGTTCTCGAGCGCGGCGAGGTGGCGAACACGTGGCGGACCGAACGGTGGGATTCGTTGCGCCTGCTGACGCCCAATTGGCAAAGCAGGCTACCCGGTTTTGGCTATGACGGTGACGACCCCGATGGCTTTCGTAAGATGCCCGAGACCATCGATTTTATTTCCCGCTATGCCGAGGCGATCTCGGCCCCGGTGCAAACCCACACCAAGGTAACGTCGGTGCGCCGCAGCGATGCCGGCTACGATGTCGCCACCGATCAGGGCGACTGGCAGTGCCGCACAGTGGTTCTGGCGAGCGGCGCCTGCGCCATCGCCAGCGTGCCGGCGCTGGCCGAGGGCGTGCCAGCCCATATTGCCCAAGTGACGCCGACCGAATATCGCAATCCCGATCAGCTTGCCGACGGCGGGGTCATGGTGGTCGGCGTGGCGGCGACCGGCGCGCAACTGGCCCAGGAAATTCACCTGTCGGGCCGGCCGGTGACGGTGTCGGTGGGCGAACATGTGCGGGCGCCGCGGTCCTATCGGGGTCGCGATATTCAGTGGTGGATGGACCGCACGGGTTTGATGGACGAACGCTATGACGAAATCGACGACATCAACCGGGCGCGCCGATTACCGTCGTTCCAGCTCACCGGGTCCGACGACAAGGCGATGCTCGATCTCAACGCGCTGACCAATATCGGCGTTAAGCTGATCGGCCGCATCGCCGGTATGAACGACGGCAAGGCGCAGTTCTCCGGCTCGCTACGCAATATGACCGCCCTGGCTGATCTAAAACTGGGCCGGCTGCTCGACACGATTGACGAATGGGCGAGCGAAAACGATCTCGATGGCGCGGTTGATCCCGCCGAGCGCTTCGAACCGACCCAAGTCGAGGATAATCCGCCGCTGGGCATGGACTTCGCCAACGGGGAAATTAAAACCATCCTGTGGGCCACCGGGTTCCGGCCCGACCATTCCTGGCTCGATGTGCCGGTTTTCGATCATAAGGGCAGGGTCCGCCACGATGGCGGCATCGTCGATTCGCCTGGCATGTATATGATGGGCCAACAATTTCTGCGCCGCCGTAAATCCTCGCTGATCGATGGCGCCGGCGACGACGCAAGCGATCTCAGCGACCATCTGGCGGCGTATCTCGCCGGTTAGAGCGGGAGCGCGTAAACGGGTATTTCGACAACTTGATTGGGCCATCGGTTAAGTTGTACTTGTCTTGAACCGGGTTCATTCGGTAGCATCCCGCCAAACAACCCTGGCTAGTGGTTCATGTGTGTGAAAAGTTTGTTTACTGCTGCCGCGGCGTTGGTACTGGGAATATCCATCCTCGGGACCGCCGCGCAGGCGCGAGAGGTCGGGGAATCGACAGCTATTGAAGCGGTGGTCCCCACCGACTTCCGAACCACCTGGAACGCATTGCTCTCGGAACTCGATGAGGGCGACTTTACGATCAACGCGACGATCAAAGAAAAATCGACAATTAGAGTTTTGTTGCAGTCGAAGGTGCCGTCACCGTGGGTCGATTGCGGCAGCGTGTCGGTTGATTCGAAACACAAGACTTTCGGCGACCGCAATTACAAATTCCTGGCCGCCAACTCGGTGCGCTACCTCGTCGCCGATGACGAATTCAATGAATTGATCGATGTGGAACGCCGCACGAGCTTGAATGCCCTAGCCACCATCAAGCTGACGCCGGTTGGCCAGGCGACCCGGGTTAGTGTGGATGCGCATTATGTGATGAAATTCCGCACGCGCGAGTTCGGCCGGAAAGTCACACCGCGCTTCCTCGACGACAGCCTGGACTTCGACAGCGCCGGCGAAGCCGCCGTATCTGAGGAAATCCGCGAAGGCTCGAAGATGAAAGTGGTTTCTATTCAGTGCCGGCCGACCGGGGCCCTCGAACGGCAAATCGTCTCGGTTTTGGAGCGGCCTCAGCTAATGACCGTGGCGAACACCGATCCTCGTCGACCCGCCGAGCCGCAAACGGCCGAGCAGCCAGTAAAGGTCACCGCGCCGCAAAAATCACTGGTACGAACCGCGGTCGTCGCGCCGCGGCTCTGGAAGCCCCTTAGTCCGGCAAAGCCATCGGCGCGGAAACGGGTTGATCCCTCGGCGCTGATAAAGGTCGCCACAAGACCATCGCCCCCATCCAAAGTACTTTTCCCGGAGAAATTGCCGCCCGCGCTGGCGGCCGGCGCGGCGTGGCGGATACAACTAAGCGCCCTTCGGAGCAAATCGGATGCCGAGAAGGCGTGGCATAAGCTGCAACGGGCAAACCCGGACTTGCTAAGCGTTCTGACCCTGCGGGTGCAGAAAGTTGAACTGTCAAAAGGGACATTCTTTCGCGCGCAAGCCGGGCCATTGGCGGACCAACCGACATCCGCGTCATTGTGCAATACATTGAAAAAGAGAAAGCAGGCTTGCCTGGTTGTCTCGCCATAAACGCAATCCCCTAAGTCCCGCGAAATTCACGACTGCTCTGTCTCCGGTAACGCTTATGCCAATTCAACGGCCAAACCTACATCGTTGGATTGCCGTAGGTGCCCCCCAATGCATGGGAGCCGTAAGCCGAGCCGGCAATGTCGAAATTGTATGAAAAATGCTGGTTGATCGCGAGGACGTCACGCAGGTGACGCTGCAGCGGATCGCGTGTGTAGAGGCCTTGAGCGCCGTAGCATGACCACAGCGCCTCGGTCGCTTCGCGTGACTGGTTTACGGCAAAGGCCGCATACGCCCGGTACTTCAGCTTGGTGTCGAGATCGGGCGCAACCCCCTGCGCCGCGACGTCACTAAATCCAACCGCCGTGTCGCGCAGCAACATTCGCGCAGAATCGATTAGGCAACGCGCCTGTCCAACTTTCGTCTGCACAGCTTGAAAGTCGGCCACCTGCGCGCCGGTGTAAGTTCCCTTTCGCTTGGCCATTGACTCGACGAATATTTCGTAAGCGCCTTCCGCCGCGCCCACCGCCGCCGCGGCCAAAACGGTTCCCGCACTCGCCACGATCGGTACGCCGTACAGTGGCGCCCGGTTCTGTTCGCCGCCGGGATGGTCATGGCCGCCGCGGGCCTTTAGCAGCGGCAAGGCGCGCCGCTCGGGAACGAACAAGTCGCTAAAGGCGATGTCGTTACTGCCGGTACCGGGCATGCCCATCGCCTGCCATGTATCGATAATCTCATAGTCGGATCTAGGCACCAGGCACAGCCGCCAATCGACCGGCGCCCCGCTTTCCTCGTCGAGTACCGACATGACGATCAAGTTCCAGTCGGCGTTATCGACACCTGATGAAAAAGGCGAACGTCCATTGATGATAAAGCCGCCGTCTGTCTTCTTCGCGTTGCCGGTGGCCATCGCAAACGACGATGCGATCAGCGCATCTGGATTGTCGTCCCAGACTTCGCGTTGCGCCTCCGGATCGAAGAAACCCAGCATCCAGTGATGGCAGGCGTAGTTGCAGACATTCCAGGATGTCGATGGGCAGCCGCGGGCGATTTCGGCTGGAATGTCAACGATTGCGACGAAATCGAGCTCCATTCCGCCGAATAGCTTGGGTTGTAAAAACCGAAATAACCCAGTTTCGTGGAGCAATTGTTCGTTCTCTCTGAGTAATGCCCGGGCATCCTCGGTTTGGGCGCCGCGTTCGCGAAGAATCGGCACGATCTCGCGCGCTCGAGCAACCGCTTCGTCGAGCTCTATATCGGTGAAATTACGTCTCTCTGTCTGCGGTAGCGTGCCATCCAAAGCGCCCCTATTTGTGTCGGCGCCGGGTGCCGTTGCCCGTTCTTGCGGCGTATCCATAAATTATCCCTTCCCCTTACGACCAAGAGCCTCCGATAAACGCCCAGGGGCGAATGTTATGGGGCGCGTCGTGGCAAGTCCATGAACATCAGCGACGCCAGCTTAGGGTCGTCATTTCCGGCCGGGGTGACCCGTTGTGATTTTCGGCCGGTCGCGGGAGAAACCGAACATAGAAGGCGCGACCCGGGCCGCGAAGGCATTTTTAAGCCTGTTATCTACCCTCCAACTGTTGATGAGTGGCGTTGGAGATACGACTGCTGTGGTAAAGCAGTGCGCCTTGCGGAGAAATTAGCATAAAAGAACCTCACCCTCCGGCAGCACGTTTGGGGCAGTTGGAAGGCCGGGACACGTTAGGGCTTACACAACAAACAAGGATCGTTCGATGACGCTTTTGACCAAGGCAGAGGAAATTTCAGAGATCGCGTTTGGCTTTATGGGTTCGAAGGCGTTATTCGCGGCATTGCACCACAATGTCTTTTCCAGCCTGTCGGGCAAGCAGATGTCGGTGGCGGAGACGGCGAAGGCAACTAACCTCCATCCCGAGCGTACACGAACGTTGCTCACGGCGCTGGCGTCGCTTGATTTGGTTTCCGTAGAAGAGGAAAAGTTCAGTAATTCGCCGGCCGCCGAAGCATTTTTGGTCAAGGGCGCAAAGTACGACTTCGGAGATTACCTGCGCTTGCAGGTCGACCGGCAGATGTACGGCCTGCTCGATCAGATCGAATTGGCCCTTGCCAATAAATTGCCCGACGACGCCACCACATCCTATGCGGATTGGTTTTCCGACCCGGAAGCAGCGCAACTCTATTCGGCGAGCCAGCATGCCGGTTCGCTGGGGCCGGCGCTGGGTCTGTCAAAAAGCGTTGACCTGTCGACCGCAAAAACGCTGCTCGATGTGGGCGGCGGCACCGGGGCTTTTTCGATCACCCTGTGTCAGGCCTTTCCGGGTCTTTCGGCAACCATCGTCGATTTCCCCAACGTTGCGGCTATCGGTGCGGGTTACATAGAGGCCGCCGGCGTTTCGGATTGCGTCGCTTATGTGCCGGGCGACGCGTTGGAAACCGCATGGCCGGGCGATCAAGATGTCATCCTGATGTCGTATCTGTTCTCAGGCGTACCCGGCGAACGGCACGAGGAGCTGATCGCGCGCGCGTACGATCATTTGGCGCCGGGCGGCCGCATTCTAATTCACGATTTCGTCGTTTCGGCGGATCGTACGGGACCCAAGCTGGCGGCGCTCTGGCAGCTGCAGCATACGGCCTTCACCCCGCAAGCACGTTCCCTCGATGATGCCTGGCTTGCCGCAGCGTTGACGGCGGCGGGGTACGCCCGGATTTCCGTCGAGCCGATGATCCCAGGCATGACAATGCTGGCCATTGGCGAAAGGTCGGCCTGAAGCAACATGATCTGACTGGCGATTCGCGGGGCTGATGTCCGTTGCTGAGGGCAAAGCGGTCGGACTTCGAGCTATGCCACCGAACGACACTCGATTAGCTCAAGCTCGCCTTTACCTTTTAGCGGGACGAGGCCGCGGGTTCGCCCTTGGGCCATGCGGCGAACCTGCAACCAAGCCTCATTGCTCAGAAATACCGTGCCAGGGTCGGCCTCGCCGGCGATCCGCGCCGCGACATTTACCGTATCGCCCCACAAGTCGAACATGAATTGTCTTTGGCCGACGATACCGGCAACGATCGGGCCGAAATGAATGCCCACGCGCACCTTCCAACCGGCTTCGAGAGCTTCCGATGCGGTCGCCATTTCCAACCCGCACTTCACACTTGCGAGTACGGGGTTTTCGACCTTCTGCAATAGGCCGCCGGTTGCCAGAAACGCGTCTCCGATCGTTTTAATTTTTTCCAGATCGTGGGAAAACGCGATTTCCTCGAATACCTGAACCAATTCCTGAAGTTGCCCGACGACGGTTTCGGGCGGCGTGCGGTCGCAATAGGCGGTAAACCCGACGATGTCGCAAAACAGTACGGCGACTTCCTCATAGCGGCGTGGCTCGATGGTACCGGATGCTTTCAACTCCTGAACCGCGCCCGGTGGCAGAATTGCATGGAGTAATTTGTCGGATCGTTCTTGTTCGGTTTCGAGTTGATCAAGATACCCGGCTTCCTGATCGCGCAGGCGTTTTTTCTCCAAGCTCGCACTTACCCGCGCCTTCAACAGCGTCGCATTGAACGGCTTGGACAGATAATCTTCCGCCCCCAACTCGATACAGCGCACCACGCTTTCAAGCTCGTCCAGCGCGGAAATCATAATCACCGGAATGTCACGGGTGGCCATGTCGGACTTGATATGCTCAAGCGTTTCATAGCCGTTCATTTCGGGCATCATGACGTCGAGCAAAACCAGATCGAACTTGTCCGCCTCCAGCGCGGCAAGGGCGTCGCGGCCATTTTCCACCTCGGTGAGGTTTTCGTAGCCCTGTCGGCGTAAGCGTCGCGTCAGCGTGTAACGATTATCATCGTTATCGTCGACGACTAGCAATGCTGGACCGTCACTGCTCATTCACCGGCTTCCGTCGGCAGCAGGGCGGATATCTTCGTCAGCAGACGCTTTATGTCGACCGGTTTGGTATCGTAGTCGTCGCAACCGGCGGCGAGCGCCTTTTCGGCGTCGCCCGGCATCGCATGCGCCGAAAGTGCGATCACTGGAATGCTTTGGGTCGCGGACTCAGATTTGAGTTTGCGCGTTGCCTGCCAACCATCGAGAACGGGCAGACTCAAATCCATCAGGATCAATGCCGGCTGTTCTTCGTTCGCGAGAGCCACACCTTGCTCACCGTCGCCGGCGACAACGACTTCGTACCCATGTTTCTTAAGCCGATGGGTCAGCATGAAGACATTATCGTCATTGTCCTCGACATAGAGAATCTTGGTCATTTAACGGCTCTCCACATCTCTTGGCTGCCCCAGAATGCGCGATACCTCGCGGCGCACTTCATCGAGCAAATCGTCGCGGTCGAACGCCGATTTGCGCAATATTTGCTCGACGCCGCCATTCAGGCGCGCGCGGTCCTGCTCGGATAAATCCGCGGCCGTGATCACCACAACAGGTATATCAGCGTAAGTTTCTATTTTGCGCATTTCTGACAAAAATTCGAACCCATCCATTTCGGGCATCATGAGATCGAGCAGGATAAGATTGGGTTTGCCGTCCTCCAATCGATCGAGCGCCAAGCGTCCGTTCGCCGCCTCGCTGACCAGGCATCCTTCACCGACGAGAAGCCGGCGGAGCATTGTGCGGGTTGTCTCGTCATCCTCGACGACGAGAACCCGCGCACCGGCAGTGCTGCTGAGGTAACGGCCCAGAACACTACGCAAATTATCCCGGTTCACCGGCTTATTCATGTAATCAGCCGCGCCGAGCGCGTAGCCCTTGTTTTTGTCGTCGAGGATGGTGCACATCACGACCGGTATTTCAGCAAGCACACTATCGGCCTTTAGCTCTCGCAGAACCTCCCAACCGTCGGCGCCCGGCATGAGAACATCGAGCGTGATCACTGCCGGGTTCAGCTCACGCGCTAGTTTCAGTCCCTCTGCGCCATCCTTCGCCGTCCTCACTTCGACGCCGTCTTTCGAGAGATGGCGTTCCATCAGGCTGCGAACCGTTACATCGTCGTCGATGACCAGCACAAGATTGCCCCGCCCTCCGGTGCCTCTCGATACGGGCGTCCCGACGTCAAGGGTTTGCTCGCCCTCTTCGCGAATGTCGGCGACGTTAATCGGCAAGGTCGCCGTGAACGTGGTGCCCACGTCCGGCTCGCTTTCGACCGAGATATCGCCCCCCATCAATTTGCACAGACGTTGACTGATGGTGAGGCCGAGCCCGGTTCCGCCGTATTTGCGCGTGGTCGATGCGTCGGCCTGGCTGAATTCCTGGAACAGCCGAGCCATCTGCGCTTCCGATATGCCAATGCCCGTGTCGGCGACGGCAAACGACAGGCAATCAACCCCGTCGATCGCTGCACTCCGCACGGTTAGGGTTACGGTGCCCTCTTCAGTAAACTTGCAGGCATTTGACAGCAGGTTGAAAATAATCTGGCGCACCCGGGTTGAATCGGCGTGCATTTGTCCGACATCGTCGGGGCAATCGAGCGTAAGCGCGTTGTCGTTCTTTTGGGCAAGTGGCTGGACCATGGTCGAGACTTCGTCGAGCATGGTGCCCACGTCGAAGTCCTCGGATAGCATTTCGATCTTGCCCGCCTCGATTTTGGACAGATCGAGAATTTCATTGATCAGGTTCAGAAGGTGTTTGCCGGCGCCGTCGATACGATCGAGGGGTTCGACGAAATCGGTCAAACCATCGTCTTCGGCATCTTCACGCAGCATTTCCGCGATGCCGATCACGGCATTCAACGGCGTGCGCAGTTCGTGGCTCATATTCGCCAGGAACTGGCTCTTGGTCCGCGTCGCTTCCATCGCCTGATCGCGCGCCTGCGCCAAATTATCGACCAGTTCTCCGAGCTGAACCTCGCGTTGTTTAAGCTCGGTTATGTCGGAATAGATCGCCACCAGTCCGCCATCGACCGTGCGGTGATGGGTTATCTGCAACCACCGGCCGTCGCTGAACTCGCGCAATATAGTGCGCTCCTCGCTCCGGATGGCGCTGGTTCGTTCGAACTCAGCTTCGGCGTCATCGGCGTCGACCTCAAATACACCGCGCTCGATCCCGGTGCGGAAAAAGTCCTTCCAATCTGTACCCGGAGTTACCTTGTCACTAATTCCAGAAAAGTATTCCTTGTACACGCTGTTGGACATGACCAACCGATCCTCGGCATCGAACAGCGCGAAACCGTCGCTGATTGACTCGATGGCTTCGAAGAGTTGCGTGCGGGCGCCTTCCGCCTCGGCATGTGCCACTTGCAGGGCGTCGGTTGCCTGCCACCGGTCTATGGCCAAACCTAGATGGGTGGCGAACTGAACGGCGACCTTCACATCCTCGTCGCTGAAACATTCGGCTCGCGTGGCGCTGAACGACAATGCGCCGAGCACCCGGCCGTAGGCCTCCAACGGGACCGCGAGTAACGAACCGAGCTCTCCACTGGCGAGAGCAGGGTCGACAATATTCGATATCTCGCCCATCGAATTTGCCAGGTCGTTGAAAAACCGCAATTGACCAGTACGCATAACTTCGCCGGGAAGACCGTCGGCCAGCGGCACTGTCTGCAATTTCACTTTTTCGCCGCCGCGGCGCGTGTCCAGCAAGGTCTCGAGATGATAGGTGTCATCCTCGCCATCGCGCAGCGCCAATGTGCAACGGTCGAAGTCGAAGACCCATTTGATCTTATTGACCGATTGCGCCAGCAGATCGTCGAGACTCTTCGAACTCGCGATCAGCAATACGATATCGAACAGCAGGGCAAATCGCGCTGCTTGGGCCTGCCAGGTCTCTTGCCCCGCCCGATCAGTCTGTGCGGGATCGACTGTCATGTTGAACTCAGGCTGCTAGTCCTTGCTTGATCATGTCGTCAACGTCGATCTTCAACGCATCGGCGACAATATTCAAGTAGACCCCCAACCCGGCCAGCGCAACGATTTCGACTATTTCGGAATCGCTAATTCCCATATCGCGTAATTTATCGTAGTCGGCTTGCGTCAAGTCGTTTGTCGACATTGCCGCCTTTATGCCAAAGCTGACTATAGCCTGCACCCGCTCGGGGGTGACCGAGCCAAGGTCATTGCCGACCGCGGCCAGCATCGCCTCGTCGACCCCGACCATGCGACAGGTCAGGCGGTGGAATGAGCCGCAGTACTGGCAACTCCTGGCCAGAGAGATCGAATAGAGCAGCATCGCGATCACCGGCTGCGGCAGGCTCGACCCCATATAAAGCTCGCCCAGCAGAGCGGTTGTCGCCTTTAGGGCCGGCGGCGAATGTGCCAGCACCTTGTCGATATTCGGCACCTCAGGCACCTGCAAGGCTTTTTTAATTCCCTCATATATTTCGGCAACCTCACCGGTCGCCTGATCCTCTTCGATGAAGTCGACCGGACATGAAATGCGCTGCGTCGCTTCCAGCGTTTGCCACGCTGCATCCGTGCCATCGGCGGGTGCCGCGCCACCAGCGTCGCTGTTGGATTCGGCAGCTGCCGGCGTTTCGTTTGTGTTACGGCCCAATAGGTTATCGAGAATACCCATTTTCGCCCCCCTCAGTGTTCAATGATCACGCCGCAGAAAATGGTTGTGCGACCGTCATAATGGATAGAAATCGTGGTTAACACAATGATACCGCAATTCAGACTTTAGGATCAGTATTCACGAACATTTGTTGCCGCGAACAAAGTCCGCCCTTCATAACGACCGGAACGGGTTGTTACCAGCCGTAGCGACCTATTGTGATCTGCGACCGGTTGCGGACATAGAAGGCACAACCTGCGCGATTGGCCTCCCTCACCGCCGATCAGTGATTATCGCGCGGCACATTGTCGGTGAGCGAGCCTGCCGGGTCGCCGCCGCGGGCGACCTTTTGGAATTTGACCGCCGGCTTTAACACCATGCCCTGGTCGAACTGGTCGACGACCGAGCGTTGGATCGCCTGCCACGGGGTCTGATCGGCCGGGTATTGGTAGCCGCCATTGTCGGCCAGCGTCTTGCGCCGCGCGTCCAATTCGTCGTCGGAAATTAGGATATTGGCCTCCGCCTTGTTCAAGTCGATGCGCACCCGGTCGCCGGTTTGTAGCAGCGCCAGGCCGCCGCCGACGGCGGCTTCCGGCGCGGCGTTGAGGATCGAGGGCGAACCCGACGTGCCCGATTGGCGGCCGTCGCCGATGCAGGGCAGCGAGTGGATGCCGGCCTTCAACAGCGCGTCCGGTGGCTGCATGTTCACCACCTCGGCGCCGCCGGGATAGCCGACCGGCCCGGCGCCGCGCATGAACAACAGGCAGGTCTCGTCGATGTCGAGGGCCGGATCGTTAATGCGGGCGTGATAATCCTCCGGCCCCTCGAAGACGATGGCGCGGCCCTCGAAGGCGTTGGGGTCGTCGGGGTTGGATAAATAGCGGTCGCGAAATTCGTCAGAGATCACGCTGGTTTTCATGATCGCGGAATCGAACAAATTGCCCTTGAGGTTGATGAACCCGGCGGCCGGGGTCAGCGGATCGGCGATGGTGCGGATCACCCGTTGGTCTTTGATGTCCACGCCGGCGCAATTCTCGCCGATGGATTTTCCGTTGACCGTCAGCGCGTCCGTATGGGGCAGGCGGCCGGTTGCGATCAGCTCGCCGATGACCGCCGGCACACCGCCGGCGCGGTGATAATCCTCGCCGAGATATTCGCCGGCCGGCTGCAAATTGACCAGCAGCGGCGTGTCGTGGCCGATCGTCTGCCAGTCGTCATTGTCCAGTTCCACGCCGATATGCCGGGCGATGGCGTTTAAGTGGATCGGCGCGTTGGTCGAGCCGCCGATCGCGGCGTTGACGACGATAGCGTTCTCGAACGCCTGGCGGGTCAAGATGTCCGACGGTTTCAAGTCCTCGCGCACCATCTCCACCGCGCGCCGGCCGGTGGCATAAGCCATCTGGCCGCGTTCGCGGTAGGGCGCCGGGATCGAGGCCGAGCCGGGCAATTGCATGCCGAGCGCCTCGGCCAGCGAGTTCATGGTGGTGGCGGTGCCCATGGTGTTGCAGTAGCCCACCGAGGGCGCCGCCGAGGCGATCAGATCGGTGAATTCCTCGTCGTTGATTTCGCCGGTCGCCCACAGCTCGCGGGCCTTCCACTGAATTGTGCCCGAGCCCGTGCGCTGGCCTTGGAACCAGCCGTTCAGCATCGGCCCCACCGACAAGGCGATGGCCGGCAGATCCAGCGTCGCCGCCGCCATCAGGCAGGCCGGCGTGGTCTTGTCGCAGCCGATGGTCAGCACCACCCCGTCGAGCGGGTAGCCGTGCAATACTTCGACCAAGCCGAGATAGGCCAGGTTACGGTCGAGCGCCGGGGTCGGCCGCTTGCCGGTTTCCTGGATCGGGTGGACGGGAAATTCGAAACAGATGCCGCCGGCCGCGACGATGCCGTCGCGCACCCGTTTGGCCAGTTCGATGTGATGGCGGTTGCATGGCGACAGGTCGGAACCGGTCTGGGCGATGCCGATGATCGGCTTGCCCGATTGCAGCTCCTCGCGGGTGATGCCGTAATTGAGATAACGCTCGATATAGGATGCCGTCATCTTGCGGTTGCCGGGATTGTCGAACCACATCTGCGAGCGCAGCTTGGGGGCCTGATTGTCGGTCATAATTCGGTTTCCTCACCTGAACAGGGCTAACGCCGGTTAAGGTTATTCTCGCATTAAAAGGGCCGATCGGCGACCGCCCGGTGCTAATCGCTTGATTTGGCGGCGGTTAGGGCGATGTTAGGGCTAACCACGGCATTATCGGCCCAATGCCGGGTGCCGTTCACATGTGTTAAACGCAACCCTCCGACCCGCCGGCGGGGATTGCGCTGGTTCAAAGGCTTGGGCTAGTTTGGCGGCAATCGAAGAGGAAAAACGATGACACGTGAAGGGCTTGCAGAATTCAACGAGCAGAATTTCGACGCCGACGTGTTGCAGCATGACGGGCTGACGGTCGTCGATTTTTGGGCCGACCGTTGTGTACCGTGCCGTCAGTTGGCGAAGGTGCTGACGCAGATGGCGCCGGAAGTGCCGGACAATGTGCAGATCGGCACCGTCAAAGCGGAAGACAATATCGCGTTGCTGGATCGTTATGGTATCCGCTCGACCCCCACGCTATTATTCATCAAGGATGGCGAGTTGGTCGAAACGCGCACCGGCGTCGACCGCCGGCAGGTTTTAATGAAAGTCGTTGAGACGCACGCTTAAGGTCCCGGATTTCTAACCGGGCCACGGGCTACATATAGAGGAGTTAACGCATGGCACCGAATATCACCATGCTCGATATCGATGAGCTGAAGAAGACCAAGCTCAAACCGTATATCGAGCAGAGCCTGGAGCACCGGGCGCCCGACCCCGGCTTCCACGCCATGATGGGCCACAATATCGATTTGGCGGAAGCCATGTATATTGCCTGGACCACCGCCTTCAACAAAGGTGAGCTGAGCCACAAACTCAAAGAGATTATCCGGGTCTCGCTGTCGCGCCAGGCCCACTGTAGTTATTGAGGCAATGTTCGATCTGCTTCGGCGAAGCGGGAAGGACTAAACGAAACACTCATCGACGACGGCATCGATAATTATGCCAACAGCGCCGATTTGTCCGACAAGGACAAGGCAATCTTGCGCCATGTCGACCTCATTGTAACGGACCCCGATGCGATTGATGCCGACTATTACAAAGAATTGCGCCAGCATTTGACCGACGATGAAATCGTCGAGTTGGGCAACTTCTTGCTGTTCAATCTGGGCTACCACACCTTCTTCGGTACCCTGAAGTTCTATCCGATGTTCTCGCCCGACGGCCGCTTGGTCAGTCAGGAGGAGTCGCAACGGCTCTATGGCGCGTCGCCGGAGTCGTTGCAGGCACAGGCGGCGGAATAATGTCGTTTATAGAACCGATGGAACTCGACCAGATCGAGGATGCGGAACTGCGCGACCTTGTGCTGCGGTCCGAGGAACTCGGCGTACCCGGCGGCCAGTTTGCGCGCATCATCGCGCGCAAGCCGGAGCAGGCTAAAGCGACGCTGAGTGTGATGTTGATGAAGTTCACCGAGGGTAATATCGACCACCGGCTGAAAGAGATCATCCGCATCCAATTGGCCCGCTTCGCCGAGGATTCCCATTCCGCGGCGCTGCGCTCGAACAAGGCGAAAGATATGGGCGTGACGGAAGCCGAAATCGACGCCGGGTCGGGCGACTATGAGGATTCCGAACACTTCACCGAAGCCGAGAAGGTCGCGCTGCGCTACGCCGATCAAATGTTCTTGGATTCGGCCAAGGTCGACGCGGCGTTTTACGACGAATTGAAGAAGCACTATAGCGAGCCCGAGATCATGGAACTCGGGGCGTTTATCGCGGTGTTTCATGCCGCCCACATGGTGATGCGCTCGTTCGGCGCCCCGGCGCCGACCGCCCACTAGCTCCAACCGGCCGAACGTTTTCCCGACACATTGTTTGTACCTTGCCTCAAAGGGTTGGGTCCTGATGGATGGGCAACTCACCCTCTCCCGGCGGGAGAGGGTGGCGAGCGAAGGCGAGCCGGGTGAGGGGTTAGGGACGGTGCCGGGTTTCCTCGATATACCGTAACCCCTCACCCCAACCCCTCTCCCTCAAGGAGAGGGGCTTAGCGCAGATCGTTCGTTAGGGTCGACCACCCACCTGCGTCTGTGGCGGGGATGCAATCAGACGAAGGGAACCGAGTAAATGAAGGCCGCGCAAATTACCGCTTATGGCGGACCGGAAGTCATAGAAATCGTCGATCTGCCTACACCGGAACCCGGCGCGGGCGAAGTCTTGGTGCGCGCCGCGGCGATCGGCGTCGGCAAACCCGATTTCCTTCTGCGCTCTGGAATTTACCGGTGGAAGCCGCCTCTGCCGACCATCCTCGGCAATGAAATGAGCGGCCATATCGAAGCGCTCGGCCCCGGCGTCAGCGGTTTGCAGGAAGGCCAGCCGGTGATGGTGTTCGGCACCGGCGGCGGGCGCTATGCGGAATATAACGCGGTACCCACATCGCTGGTGACGCCGTTACCCGACAGCGTCGATCTCGACGCGGCGGTCGCCATCCCCAACTACATCATCGCCTGGGCTCTGCTGTTCGAGGCGGCCCGGGGCATTGACGCCAAGACCGTCTATGTGAACGGCGCGGCCGGTGGCATGGGAACCGCGATTATCGATCTGTGCCGATCCCGGGGTATCGACATCATCGGCGGCGCCAGTACGGCCGAAAAATGCGCTTTTATCGCCGACTATGGCGCGACCCAGGTGATCAACTATACGGATCAGGATTTGGTGGCGCGCGCGACGGAACTCACCGGCGGGCGCGGCGTCGATCTGGCCTTCGACCAGCTTATCGGGCCGCGTTTTGTCGACACGCTCGACATGCTGGCGCCGCTCGGCATGGCGGTGTCGTACAACGCGCTGGCGGGCCTGCCCGAGGATGAGCTGTTCGCCGGCATGCGGGCGCGGGCGGGTAAGAGCCTCGCCGTGCGCTGTTTCTCCTGGCACGCCTTCGACGATGCCCCGGAAAAAGCGCGACGGATCACCGACGCCGTCGTCGGAGAGTTCGCGGCGGGTAAGTTCAAACCGGCGATCCACGACCGGCTGCCCCTATCGGACGTCCGCCGCGCCCATGAGATGCTCGATGCCCGCGAGATCATGGGCAAGCTGGTGCTCAAACCTTAGAGGTGCGGTCGCCGGCGATCGATGGCACCATGTCCGCCATGATAGCCCCACCGGATATATCAGGTATCGTGTGCGGCCCCATGGGCGCGCGCGAGCACGATGCGGTGCGCGATTTGATCGCCAATACATTTAGCCGCTACGAACCGATGGCTGTCGCGGTGGGCCAGAGTTTCGCGGAGTTCCAGGCCGTGTTGGATCTTTTTGTGGCTGACGACACGTTTCAGGACCTCACGGTTCGAGCCCGCTTAGCGGCAACCGGCGAAATCGTCGGCGTCATGCTGACAACCGATTTCACCATGCCTCTGCCTGTTGGTATGGTGGGTCTATCACCGAATTTCGCGCCCATCGGCGGCGTCATCCATGAACTCGAGGCGTGGTATATCGACGCGAAATCGCCGCCGCCGGGCGAATGTCTCGACCTCGCCATGCTCGCGGTCGACCGCGCCCATGGCGGCCAGGGGATTGCGCAGCGGCTGGTGAGCGACTGCCTGAAACGCGGCGCCGCGAAGGGCTATCGCCGCGCGATCACCATGGCGACCAATCAGACCTCGCAAAAAGTGTTCCAAAATCTCGGCTTCAAGGAGCTATTTTCGGTTTCCTACAAGGACTATACTTTCGACGGGAACAGGGTGTTTGCCGCGATTGAACCCGATGACCGGACCGCTCTGATGGAGCGTATGCTCTGATCCCACGCAATCGAGCCTAAACCGCCAGAATTTAGGAGAAATACGCCATGGACGGTCCTAACGAGATAGCGCCCGACGCCAGCCAAGCCAAATCGGTGTTCGAGCAACGCGCGCGCTACGACAGCCCGGCGAATATTTTCACCATCAAACGCCCTTCGGTACCCAAGCATGTGTTTGTGGACGAGATCGCCGAAGCGATGGCGCCCGACACGGCGACCGGTTGGATCGCGCTGGATGTCGGTGCGCGGATGGGCTTCGATTATCCCGCCACCACGCCGATGATGCTGGGCCGCTATGCGCGGGTGCGCGCCGGCGAGAGCCTATCGGGCCAGTTCCGCGCGTCGGGCGAAATCTATTATGGCATCGCCGGGTCGGGCAGCGCCGCGAAAGCCGGCGAGACCATCGCGTGGAATGCCGGCGATGTGTTCGCCTTGCCGGGTGGTGGCGAGACCGAGCTGGTCGGCGGTCCGGACGGCGCGGTGCTATTCCAAGTAACCAACGAGCCTGAACTAACCTTTCATAAGCTCGACGCGCCGAGCCCGGAAAACGCGCCGACCCAGGCGGCGCTCTATCCCGATGCGGAAATCCGCCATCAGATGGCGCTGGTCCATGACGAGCAGAAGGCCGACCCCAACGTCACTGGCCTGGCCCTGCACTTCAGCAGCGAGCGGCGCGAGCAGATGCGCGATATCCACCCCTCGATCGCCCTGGCGATGAACTCGCTCGACGCCCACGAGGTGCAGCGCCCCCACCGGCACAATTCGGTGGCGATGACCCTGCCGATCCAGTGCGACAATGTCTATTCGGTGATCGAGGGCGACCGGGTCGATTGGCACAAATACGCCATCATGATCACGCCGCCGGCCGATCTCCACGAGCACCACAATGAGGGCGACGGGCAGATGCTTAGCATCGTGGTGCAGGATGGCGGGCTGTACTACCACCTGCGCACTATCGGGTTCAGCTTCGACTGAGGTGGAACCCGTTTCAGAGTATGGCCGCCGCATGCTTCGAGACGCCGGCGGTGCCGGCTCCTCAGCATGAGGTGTTTTGGGGGGAGAGAATTCTAAGCGCCTCCCTCATCCTGAGGAGGGCCATAGGTCCGTCTCGAAGGGTGAGTTCGACGCGTTGGGGGAAGCAACATGGTTTGGGCATTGGTTTTTGTGTTGGTCACAACCAGCGTGGCCGAGACCTGGGATACGGGCATGCGGTTTAACACCCTTGAGGAATGCCGGCGCGCCGCCGGTGCGCTTGCCGATAATATTCAAAGCAGTCAGTTACAGGGTCTCGAACAACGTCAAACTGGCGAAATAAAATTGACCGACTGGGAGTGGTCTTGCCTGCCGCACAAGGCTTAGACCGGTTAGCGCACCAGGGTGGCGGACCACACCACGATCATCACCAGGATCCAGATGATCATCACCAGGCGCAGGCGCCAGTCGCCATTATGGGCAACGCCGAGAAACGCCGAAACATTGACCAGGATCATCAGTGGCCAGGTCGAGGTGCGCAGGGCGTCGATGTCGGGCGCGGTCCAGGCCTGATACATGGTTGGGATGAATGTCAGGGGGCCGACCAGGACGATGGCCAGGAATAATTTCCCCGGCCACATTTGTACAAACCACAATGTTTTTTGCGCGGTCCAGTCGCTGAACACATCCACCGCGTCCGGTATGAGTTTAATCACCAATTATCCCCCTTGAAGCGCCCAGCCCGGCGCGTCGGTTATTATTGGGCTAGCGCCTCTTCCACATAGTCGAGGCGGTCTTGGCCGAAATACATCTCGTCGCCGACGAAGAAGGTCGGCGCGCCGAACACGCCGCGCGCTACCGCGCCATCGGTAATGGCTTTGAGCTTTTTCTTGATTGCCGGATCGCTGGCGCGGGTGAGCAAGTCCGCCGCGTCGAAGCCGGCGGCCGACAGGATTTCGCCGGCCACGTCGGGGTCGCCCATGTTAGCGCCATCGGCCCAAATCGCCTGAAAGCAAGCGTCGATGAAGCGCCGGAAGGTATCTTCACCCGCTTGGTCGAGGATCGCCACCGCGGCGCGCTGCAGGGCCAACGTATTGACCGGAAAATAGACATTCAGGGTGAACGGAATGTCATAGCGCGTGGCGCAACGCACCATGTCGCGGTCCATATACTGGCCCTTGGCCGGCACCGTGCCTGGCGGGCTGTTGCCGGTGGCCTGCATGATGCCGCCCAGGAAAATTGGCGTCCAGGCGATGGCCGCCCCGGTGCGCTCGGCGATCTCGGGCAGGCGCTTATAGGCCAGATAAGCGGTTGGGCTGACCACGTCGAACAGAAATTCTACTGTTTTTGCCATGGGTGATTCCTATCTTCGCCGTGCTACCAGTTCTCGATCCAGGGCCGCATATCCATCTCGAAGGTCCAGGCGCTGCGCGGCTGGTTGTGCAGCATGAGATAGGCTTCGGCGATATGTTCGGGATTGAGGATGCCGTCCTGGTCTTTGAGGGCGTAGCGCTCGGGAAACATCTCGGCGATGAACTGAGTATCGATGGCGCCGTCGATCACCACATGGGCGACGTGAATACCTTTCGGCGCCAGTTCGCGGGCCATCGATTGCGCCAGCGCGCGTAGCGCGTGCTTGCCGCTGGCGAAAGCGGCGAAGCCGCTGCCGCCGCGCAACGAGGCAGTCGCGCCGGTGAACAGGATGGTGCCGCGTTTGCGCTCCTGCATGCGTTTGGCGACCTCGCGGCCCATCAGAAAGCCGCCCAGGGCGCACATCTCCCAGACCTTGAAATAGACCCGCATGGTGGTCTCGGCGATGGGAAAGCGCACGTTGCCGCCGACATTGTAGACCGCGACCTCGATGGGCCCGATCTCGGTCTCGATTTCCTCGATCAGGGCCTCCACCTGTTCTTCGCGCCTTGCGTCGGAGCCGAAGGCATGGACCGTGCCGCCCGCGGCCTCGATAGCCGCGACTAGCCCGGCGAGCTTCTCGACAGTGCGCCGGGTGACGCAGACCGTATAGCCCTCGGCGGCGAAACGCCGGGCGATCGCACCGCCGGTGGCGTCGCCGCCGCCGACAATCAGGGCAACTTTGGGGTCGCTCATGTGAACCTGCCTATACGTGATCCCCGCCTTTAGTGATCTGGGGTAATGGCGTTAGAATAATCGTTCCGACGGCTTTGTCACAGCGATCGGCGGATAAATCGCGATAAGACGAGAACGGGGGATGAAATGGCCGTGGATGGCAGGTTTGACTACATCATCGTCGGCGCCGGCAGCGCCGGCTGCGTTCTGGCCAACCGGCTGACCGAGTCGGGCCGCCACCGGGTGCTTTTGCTCGAGGCCGGCGGTGAGGACCGCAATCCGTGGATCCATATTCCGCTGGGTTACGCCAAGCACTTCTCCAATAAAAAAATCAACTGGCTGTACCAGACCACGCCGGGCGAGGAATGGGTTAAGCGGCCGGTCGCGCAGCCCCGCGGCAAGGTTCTGGGGGGCACCAGCGCGATCAACGGCATGGTCTATATTCGCGGCCAGGCCGAGGACTATGATCATTGGCGTCAATTGGGGAACGCCGGCTGGAGCTACGACGACGTTCTGCCTTATTTTCGAAAAGCCGAGGATCAGCAGCGCGGCGCCGACGACTATCACGGGGTCGGCGGGCCGCTGGCGGTGTCCGACGTCTATGAGACGCATCCTCTGGCCGAAGCCTATATTGCGGCCGCCGAACAGGCGGGTTATCCGCGCAACCCGGATTTCAACGGCGCGACCCAGGAAGGATTCGGACCGTCCCAATGGACCACCCGTAAGGGCCGCCGCAGCAGCACCGGAGTGGAATATCTCAAGCCCGCGCGCAAACGCGACAATCTGGCGGTCGCCACCAATGCCCACGCCACGCGATTGTTGTTCGAGGGCACCCGCGCCACCGGCATCGAGTACAGCCAGGGCGGACAATTGCGTACCGCCCATGCGGATGGCGAGGTGATCGTCTCCGGCGGGGCGTATAATTCGCCGCAACTTCTACAGCTCTCCGGCCTGGGGCCGGCCGATCTGCTGCGCCAGTTCGGCATCGACGTGGTCGCTGACATGCCGGGCGTTGGCGATAACCTGCAGGATCATTTCAACGGGCCGCTGATCTACAAGGTCAGCCAGCCCTTCACCGCCAACGATATGGCCAACAGCCTGCCCCGCCGCATCACGACGGGGCTGCGTTACGCGCTGACGCGCAAGGGGTTTCTGGCGATGGGCGCCTCCGTTGCCGGCGGATTTATTCGCGCCGACCCGGCCGCCGCCTCGCCCGACATTCAAGCCCAGATTATGTTGTTTAGCTGGGAAACGCCCGTCGAGGGCGCCCATCCGTTTTCCGGCTGCACCATCGTGAACGCGCTGTTGCGCCCCGAAAGCCGCGGCCATTTGCGCATCACATCCGCCGACCCCTTCGCCGCGCCGGATATTCAACCCAACTATCTGGCCGCGCAGAAAGACCGCGATGTGCTGGTCGCCGGCATGAAGGCGATACGCCGCGTTATGGCGCAGCCGGCGATGCAGCCCTTTATCGTTGAGGAATACCAGCCGGGCCCCGACTGCGTCAGCGACGACGATATTCTCACCTATATCCGCGAGAATGGCCGCACCAGTTTTCACCCCACCACCACCTGCCGCATGGGTAGCGACACCACCGCGGTGGTCGACGAGCGCTTGCGGGTGCGCGGCATTCAGGGGTTGCGGGTGATCGACGCCTCGATCATGCCCTCGCTGGTGTCCGGCAACACCAACGCGCCGACCATCATGATCGGCGAAAAAGGCGCCGATATGATTCTCGAAGACGCGGCGGAGTAAGCCCCTCTCCTTGGGGAGTGGGGTTGGGGTGAGGGGACATTCCCGCCGCTGAAGCCAGAAAAGTTTATTTCCCCTCACCCGGCTCGCAATGCTCGCCACCCTCTCCCGGTGTGAGAGGGTTTTTGTTATGAACACCGCCCCTCAGTGCGTGTCGATATCCACCTCGAAGGTCTGCAGGAAGCGCGACGCCATCATGTAATAGCCGACCAGCAACGTGGTCTCGATCAGCTCTTCGGGGGAATAATACCCGGCCAGTGCAGTGAACGAGGCCTCGCTCGCCTTGCCGTCGCGCACCACCTCGTCGACAAAGCGTAACAGTGCTGTCTCGAAGGCATCGAAGACATCGGAACCAGGGCCGTCGTCCAGGGTGGCGCGAATTTTATCGTCGGCCATGCCCATTTCGGCGGCGATGATTTCGTGATGGTAGATCTCGTAGGCGGCGCCCGACAAAGAGCCGGTCCGCAGGATCACCAGCTCGCGGGCGATGTCGTCCAGCACGCCGTCGAAACGCAGCGCGCTGCCGAGCTTGAGCATGCCGGCGGCCGCGCTGCCGCCATTGCCCAGCATGCGGTAGATATTCGCCTCGAACCGCTTGGCCAGTTCCACAGCCATGTCCGGCCGAATGTTGGTCATGTCGTTATAGGGAATTCGCGCCATTATATTTCTCTCCTGTTACGTTGCGCTGCGAAAGCCCTCCTCCTTGGGGAGAGGGGTTGGGGTGAGGGGACGACCCTATTCGTTGAAACTAGAAAAGATTATTTCCCCTCACCCGCTCGCAATGCTCGCCACCCTCTCCCGGCGGGAGAGGGTTCCGCTGTGCGGATATTCCCGTCAGGCTGATAGCCCATCCAGATCCATGTCGAAGGTCTGCAAAAACCGCGATGTCAGCATGTAAAAGCCCGTCAGCAGCGTGGTCTCGATCAGCTCTTCGTTGCTGTAAAATCCGGCCAGTTCGGCGAACGCCGCCTCGCTGGCCTTGCCGTCGACGACCACTTCCTCGACAAAGCGCAGCAGCGCGGTTTCGAATTCGTCGAATACCGGACTTGTGGCCCCTACATCGACGGCGGCGCGAATCTTATCGTCGGAAATGCCCATATCGGCGGCCATGGACTGGTGATGGTCGAGCTCGTAGGCGGCCTCGCACAGCGAGCCGGTGCGCAGTATCAGCAACTCGCGCGCCACCGGATCGAGCAGGGCGTCAAAGCGTAACGCGCTGCCCATACGCAGATAGCCCAGCGCCGCGCTGCCGCCATTGGCCAGCATGCGGTAGAGATTAAAGTTGGGCCGCTTGGCAAGCTCTTCGGCCAGATCCGGCGGCAGGTTGGTCATGTCGTTATAGGCAATGCGTGCCATTTATTAGTCCTCCTCTAATCGCGCCGCGCGCCTTATACTTCGGCCAATTCATCCCCGCAAAGGAGACCGGCAATGGCCGAGCCCGTAATTTTGGAAGTGTTCAGCGACTACGTCTGACCCTGGTGTTATCTCAGTACCGTGCGTATTGAAAAGCTCAAACAAAAATTCGACATCGAGGTCAAGCTGGTGCATTTCCCGCTGCACCCGGACACGCCCAATGAGGGCCGTTCCATGGCCGAACTGTTCGCCGGGCGCGACTACGACCCCGAGGCGTCTTATAACCGCATGAAGGGGTTGATGGATCAGGAAGGCCTGCCCTATTCCAAGCGCACCCACACCTATAACAGCCGGTTGGCGCAGGAATTGGGCGCGTGGGCGGAAACCCAACCGGGCGGCGAGGCCATCCACGACGCGCTCTACACCGCTTATTTCGTCGACGGCAAGAATGTCGGGGATACGGATGTTCTGCTGGGGATCGTTGAAGCGGTCGGCCTGCCGGTGGACGAGGCGAAGGTCGTTTTGGAAGAACGCAGCTTCGAGAAGACTGTCGATGCGGATTGGGCCAAGTCGCGCGACTATGGCGTCACCGGCGTGCCCACTTTTGTCGCTGGCGGCTATGGCGTTGTCGGTGCGCAACCCTATGAAGCGCTCGAGCAACTGATGAACGAGATCGGTGCGCCGGAGCGGTCCTAAGCGCTACTGCTAGCGGAACCGGCAACAAAGGAGGTTTTTCGATGTTTGATTTGGAAGAGTTCCTCGCCGATTGCCGTGATGCTGTCGAACAGGACCCAAGCCATCGGGCCGCCCGCGAGGTGGCGGCGCGCGCCGTCGCCGATCCCGCGGCGGTGCTCAAAGGGTTGGGCGAGCCCGAGCGGGCCGGCGTGACACCCCTCTATCAGTCGGAAACGCTGACGGTGCTCAACGTGGTTTGGGGGCCACTGATGAATGTGCCGGCCCATAACCATGAAATGTGGGCGGTCATCTCGGTCTATACCGGGCGCGAGGACAATATCTTTTGGCGGCGCATCAAGGATGAAGACGGCGAAACCATCGAAGCCGCCGGGGCCAAATCGCTGGCGGCGAAATGCGCCGAACCGCTGGGGCGGGACATCATCCATTCGGTTGTTAATCCGATCAATCGCCTCACCGGCGCTATTCATCTTTACGGCGGCGACTTTTTCGAAGTGGAGCGCCATGAATGGGATCCGGAGACCCATATCGCACGCCCCTTCGATATCGAAAACACCCGGCGCTATTTCGAACGCTCGAACGCATTGCTCGACGCTACCTAATTGAGAAAGGGCCGATGCATTTTTCGATTTTGATCCATGACGAACCCGACTCCGCCGCCCTGCGCGACGAGCACCGCACCGCCCATCTCGATTATCTCAAAGGTTTTGACGACCAGACACTCTTCGCCGGCCCCTTCACCAGCGACGATGAAGGCGCCGATCTGGGCAGTTTTCGGCTGATCGACTTTCCCGACCGGGCGGCGGCCGAACAACATATCGCCGACGAGCCCTATGTTATCGGCGGTGTGCAGAAGCGCTGGCAGATCCACCGCTGGCGCGGCTCGGTGCCCCATACCTGGCGCGACTGCCCGCGTACGGAAGGTAATATTCAGGCGCTGTTCCACGGGGTCGATCATCCCGCCAGCATGGCGACCCGCACCGAATTGCGCGATGCCCACGAGGCCTATTTGGACGACCATGGCGGCCAGGTCATGGCGCGCGGCCCACTGCTCAACGACGAGGGTAGTGAATCGGTCGGCAGCATCTGGCTGCTCGATGTGCCGGATTTGGATGCCGGCCGCGCCTTGCTGGAGGGCGACCCGTTCTACAAATCGGGCATCTACAAGGACGTCCTATTCCACCGCTGGCGCTTCGGCCGGGTGTTCGACCGGTTCAAGGTTTAGCGGGTCGGGTCCTAAAACCCGAACAGGCGCTGAGGATTATCCACCAAAATCTTCTGGATTGTTGCGTCGTCGGTCCAGTCGAGTAGCTGGTCGAGCAGATAGGCGTCGTTGGGCATACCGCGATAATGGATCGGGTGAGGCCAGTCGGTGCCCCAGATGATGCGGTCGGGGTTGGCGTCGATCAGCGCCTGGGCGACCGGAACAACGTCGGGATAGGGTGGATTATCGGCGCCGGTGATGCGGTAGGTCCCGGTCAGCTTCACCCACCAATGGCCGCCGCGCACCAGTTCAAGAAACGCTTGGAAACCCGCATGCTCGATGGTGTGGGGCGATTTCATATAGCCCAGATGACCGACCACGATATCGACCGGGAAGTCGGCGAAGGTCTCAGCCAAGTCGGGAAATTCATCGACATGGAGCAGCACTTCCAGATGCCAACCCAGCGGCGCCAGGCGTTCGCAGAACCGCCGCACTTCGTCCATGCTGTCGAACGGGTTGCCGCCCTTATCGGCGATATTCACCCGCACGCCGCGCGCGCCCTTGGCGTTGAGCTCCGCTAACTCAGCATCGGTGACGCTGCCGTCGACCGCGACCACGCCGAGCAGCCGCCCCGGGTGAAGCGCCATGGCGTCCAACATCGCCGAATTATCGGTGCCGTAAACGCTGGGCTGGGTGAGCACCGCGCGCGCGATGCCGAGCACGTCAAGCAGCGCCAGATAAATCTCCAGCGGCGCATCGGGCGGGGTGTAGCCGCGCGCCGGCGAATAGGCATATTTGGCCTCCGGCCCGAACACATGGGCATGACAGTCGATCGCGCCGGGCGGCGCGACAAGTTTCGGCGGCGCCGGGTTGGGGTCGGGCGGCGGGCAGGCGGGGATTTCAGGGTCTGTCATCGCGACCCGGCTGTGTCCCCTATTCAGCCGCTTTGGCTTGGCGTTCGGCGGCGGCCACTTCGGTGAAGCGCGCGGCGTAGGCGTCGCTTTCCTCGACCGACAGACCGTCGACCGCGTTCCATTGCTTGCGGTTGTAGTCTTTCGATTCCAGCTCGGTCCAGAACGAGTCGTTCAGCCGGTTGATCATGTTGAACATGGCGCAGGCCATCGACACTTCGACGATTTCGGTGTCGGTGAGATGGGCCTTCATGGCCTCCCAGGTTTCGCGCTCGCGCGCTGCGGTGTTGTTGGTCATCGCTTCGGACCAGGCGATGACGGCGCGATCGCGTTCGTCGAACAGGTCGCTGGTCTTGTAGGCGTCGGTCGCCATCACCGCCAATTCCTCGTCGGAAATGCCCAGGCCTTGGCCGAAGATCGATGTGTGCTCGGTGCAATAGGTGCAGGCGTTGACCATCGAGGTCTTGATGCAGGCCAGCCCGCGCAGACGCGCCTCGGTGGTCGCGCCCAGGCCGGGCTGGCGCACGGCGGTGATGAAGCCGAGAAACCAGCGCGCGATATCGGGGCTATGCGCGCCTAAAATGCGCAGCAAATTGGACGACCGTCCGAGAAAGCGTTCCGACGCCTCGAAAGCCATCTTGGCGGTGCCGGTGGCTTCCTCGTCGCTGAGGCCGGGTAGACGCTGTGACATGGGAATTGCCCTCCATAAACGAATTGGGAGCCGCCTGGGCGGCGGCGGATAGGCAGGTGTTATCGATTCCGCCGCTGGCCTGCAAGCTTTGGTGCTGGGCTCATGTCTTGCTGACACGAGAACGGCGACCCGAGGGCCGCCGTTTTTAACCGTTTTGGCTGTGTCGATATCGCCCTAGGGCGCTGTGTTGTTCACATCCGTGCAGAGGAGAATGTTTACGATTAGATTCAGATTGTTCGTGAGATTTCCAATCGCTGTATTGCCAATAACGGTGGACGGGCAATCCCCGGAAATTCCATACACGGCTTGACCCAAGGCGGGATCACCATTGTCTTTTGTTACATTGTTGATAATCACGCTTCCCTCCTTGAACAGAATTCCACTCGCGCCGTTGCCCGACGAAATACTGTCTTTGACGAGCCCGCCAAGACCAACGATGATTCCGTTAAAATCGTTATCGATCGCCCGTATGTTCTCGACCGAAATGCCATTAGAGAAGCCGGATCCGATACCATTATCCCAACCGGTGACCGTGCCGTTGCGGACGGTGACACCTTGCGCGTTTATTGCGACACCGCTGCCGTTTGGGACGTTGCCGATAAAGCCGGGGCCACCGATCGTGAAGCCGTTAAGATTGAGAGTTACGAAAGCTGCGTCGATGATAATACAGTCCCCCGCGGCGGCGGAGCCGTTGATGTTTCTGGTGAGTATGTAGGAACCGGTAGACGATATTGTTTGGCAAGAGTTAACACGTGTCGGCGCAGCTTGTGCGGAATGCGATGACAAACCCGCGGTAATCAGCATGACCGCTAAAAAGATACTTAGCCCCTTCAACATAATTCTATCCCCATAGTTGTGTGTTAGATCTGCGTGCTTAAGACGTATCCGATTTCAAACCTGCCCCGCTTGAATTGGCTAATGGTTTCAAAACCCTAGCGCTCGCGAAGACAATGTTCAGGCCTTTTGGAAATCGCGAACCGAATACAAATGTGAGAGTGCCGCATATCCGCTGCCAAAGAAAGGACCATAAGCGGTGCCGCCGGCCGCTCGACGGTGGCAATTAGTCGACGGTTTCCAAAGTGCCGAAAGTCGACCGTTCCTAGTCGCCGGTGGCGGCATAATCGACCGGCCGGGTGATCGGCTTGCCGTTATGCTCGATCGAGACGATGGGGTCGAGCCGCGCGGCCAGGGTGGCGTGCAGGTAGCAGGTATTGGCGGCGATGGTCATCAGGCGCTCGTGGGCCTCGTCGTCCTCGCCGCCGTTGAGGAACAGATGAGTGTCGACCGGTTCGATATTGCCGGTCCAACTGCCGTCACCCGGGTCGCCCTCCATGGCGAAGGGGGTGCGTTGCACGATTCGCACGCCATGGATGTCGAATTTCTGATGGATGATGTAGCGCGACAGCTGGGTCATGTAGCAGAACACGATACCGGCGGCGATCAGCGCCAGCCCGCTCGGTCCCACTTCTTCGTTCGCGTTTTCGACCATCCGGTCGTCGGACTTGAACGCGAAATGGCTCAGCCCCGGCATCTCCAGCCAGGTATTGGTATCGGTGATGCCGGCGGGATCGAGCAACCGGCTGGCGCCGCTCACCGTACGCACGACGCGCCGGATCGTGCCGTCGCTCACATCGACGATATCGCCGGTTTGCACCTTGCCGGTCTTGCGGATCAGATCGGACAGATCGTTGGCGCCGTCGAGCGGCGCGGGCGGCTCGCTGTAGGTGAGGAACGGATCGGCTGCATCTGGCCCGGTCGAATTCTTTAACGTGGTCGCCTTGCGGCGGCGGCCGTTGACATAAATCGCGAATGTGTTGGTGACTGCCGAGCGCATAGTCGCCAAGGCCGGCGAAGCGCGTACCGCGTCATAGACCAGGGCGGCGATCTGGTCGGACGGCGCTTGGGCCTGGATCTTGACTTCGATTTTGGCTGGTTCGGCGCCGCCGATCCCGTCGCCGCGCACAAAAGAGCCGTCGAGAAAGTAGAAATTCTGGAGTTTGATCTCGACTTGCGGCGCCGCCATGCTGCGCGCCCGGGCGATGACCAGGATGCGCCGCAATAGATCGGCATGCAGGCCGGCATTGTAAAAACCCAGCGGGAAGGGCGCGAGGTCGGTGCCTTTGATGTGTTTGCCTTCGTCGGTTGTCATGCGCCAAGCGCTGCCACGGCTACCTTCGGAAACCACCGCCTCTTTTTGGTAGCCCGAGAGGGTGCGCGCTTCGGCGATGAAGACGTCGCGGCCGAAATCCGAGGTCAGCAGCGGTGAGCGGACGCCGCCTTGGCGTACCTTGAAGGCGAGGGGATAGCCTGAACCGTCGATGGTCTCGGAAGTGGACATGGAAATAATTTCTCCGAATAAAAATGTGGCCGTGCCGAGCTACACGCCGACGAAGGTTTTCGCCTTCTTATACATGGCATAGTCGACCAGTTTTCCGTCCAGCGAAATCGCCGCCGACCCGTCGGCTTCGGCGGCTTCGAACGCGCCAATCAGCCGCTGATAATAGTCGAGCTCGTCGGCGCTGGCAGCATAAGTTTCGCGGGCGACCGGCACCTGTTGGGGATGGACCAGGGTGCGGCCGTCATAGCCCAGCCGCTTGGAGAGCTGGCAATCGGTGCGCAGCGCGTCGTCGTTCTTGATGTCGCTATAGGCGCCGTCCAGCACATAGGGCAGGCGCGCGGCGCGGGCGTCGAGCAGTACCTTCGAGCGGGCATAGAGCAATTCTGTGCCCTCGAGTGACCAGGCGCATTGCAGATCACCCTGCAGATCGCCGTCCTCGGCGCTGCCAAAGGAGACGCTCTCGACCCGCGCTGCCGCTGTCGCCAGCTCAAAGCAACGCACCACGCCCAGGGCGGTTTCCATCATCGGGATCAGCTTGACCGTGTTGGTTTCGAGGCCGGCCTCGCGCTCGGCCGCAGCCATGATGGCGTCGACTTGCTGGATTTGCTCTGGGCTTTCGGCCTTGGGTAGAAACAGCGCATAGACATGGGCGTTGGTCATCGCCTTCAAATCGGCTTCGAGGAAATCTGGCTCGTTGTTGACCCGAATCAGCGCCGGTAGCGCGACGCTGGGCAGAATATCGGCGATATCCTGACGCACTTGGTTCTTGCGGTCGGTCGGCACCGTGTCCTCGAGATCGATGATGACCGCGTCGGGCGAACAACGCCCGGCCTTCTCGATCAGCTCTGGCCTCGTGCCGGGCACGTAGAGGGTAATCAATGGGTAGTTCATGTCTCTCTCCTACCGGGGCACAACGTTAGCCTCATGCTGAGCTTGTCGAAGTATGAGGCGGGCGACACCTCGATCCTTCGACAGGCTCAGGATGAGGTGTTGCGGCATCTACGCGCCGCTGTTTGCCTGGTTTTCTGTTGCATCGTCAAATAACGCCGTCGTTTTTAAGGGCTGTAATCTCTTCGTCGGACAGGCCGAGGCGTTGCGCGAAGATTTCCGCGTTATCGGCGCCCATATACCGCCCGGCATGGTTCACCGCGCCGGGCGTGCCGGTCATTTTGGGAAACACGCCTTCCATCTTCAGCGGCGGACCGTCGCCGTCGGGCCCTTCGACCACCATATCGCGGGCTTGGGCGTGTGGGTTGGCCATGATGTCGGCCACATCGAGGACCGGTCCAACGGGCACGGACGTTTCGCGCAATAGGGTTGTGACCTCTTCCAGCGTATGACCGCCGATCCACTCGCCCAAGATAGCGTCGAGGGCGTCGACGTTCCGCAGCCGGGCCGGATTAGTGGCGAAGCGCGGGTCCTCAACGAGTTCGGGCATGCCGATGGCGTGGAACAGGCGCAGCGCCGTCGCCGGGGTCGAGCCGGCCAGGGCCACCCAGCGCTGGTCGCTCGTTTGATAGATATTGCGCGGCGCCGAGGTCGGCGCGCGATTGCCGATGCGCATCGGCGGTTGGCCGGTCATCTCGTTGACCAGCACATTGGGGCCGAGCATGGAAAACAGGCTCTCCCACAGGCTGACATCGATCATCTGGCCCTTGCCGGTGCCGATCACGTCGCGGTGGTAGATGGCGAACATGGCGGCCATGGTGGCGTAACAGCCGGCAAAACTGTCGCCCAGGGCGAATTGCGGCAGGGTCGGCGGCCCGTCGGCTTCGCCGGTCAAATGCGCAAAGCCGCTCATCGCCTCGATTAATGTGCCGAACCCGGGCTGGCTGCTATAGGGGCCAGACTGGCCGAAGCCGCTGACCCGGATCATGATCAGGCGCGGATTGATTGCGGCTAAGTCTTCGTAATGGATGCCCCAATCCTCGAGACGGCCGGGACGGAAATTTTCGACAAAGATGTCGGCGTCTTCGAGCAGGCGGAACAAGATCTCGCGGCCTTGCGGCTTGGAGATATTCAACGTCACCATCTTTTTGTTGCGGGCGTAGTATTTCCACCACGGATTGACGCCGTCTTTGGTGAACCCGAAATGGCGCAAATCGTCGCCTTTTTCCGGATGTTCCACATGGATGACTTCGGCGCCGAAGTCGGCCAGTAGCCGGCCGCACAGGGGCGCGGCAATGACCGTGGCGCATTCGACGACTTTGAGCCCTTGCAGGGCCTGTTCGGGCGTAGACATGGCTATCTCAATACCAGGGAATTTGTGGCCGCGCAGCAAAGTTTGCGGATAGGACGCGATCGATTTTTTAGCGGTTCCGGTATGGCGTTTCCGCCGTAAAGAGTATGGTTGAACAGGTGCATGAGGGAAACCGAGAGATGAAAAACCAATCCGATGGCGGTGAAGCCATTCTCCAGGCGTTTCGCAGTCTGGGTATCGATTATATTATGGCCTCTCCGGGGTCGGAATGGGGCGCGGTCTGGGAGGCCTTGGGCAGCCAGAAACTGACCAATACGCCGGGACCGACCTATTTTAGCTGCGCCCATGAAACTCTCGCGGTCAATCTCGCCACCGGCTACACCATGATCACCGGGCGCATGCAGGCGGTGATGCTGCACACCGGCGTGGGTCTGCTGCAGGGCTCGATGGGGATCGACGGCGCCCTGCGTCAGGGCGTTCCCATGCTGGTGGTTTCCGGCGAATCGCTCAGCTTCGGCGACGATCCCGAATTTAATCCCGGCGCCCAGTGGCAGTCGCTGTTGAGCGTTGTCGGCGGGCCGCACCGTCTGGTTGAACCCATCGTCAAATGGGCGAACCAGGCTGGCAGCGTCTCGACCATGTATCAGCAGGTGATGAGCGCCGGCGAGATGGCCCAACGCAACCCCGCCGGTCCGGTCTATATGAGCGTGCCGATCGAGACCATGGGGGAGGACTGGGAGCCGCCGTCGGAGTTCCGCGACGCGCCGCCGGCGCCGAAAACAACCGCCGCGGCGGCCGATATAGAAGCCGTCGCCAAGCTGCTGGTGGCCAGCAAACAGCCGGCAATCGTCGCTGAAATGGCCGGCCGCGACCCGGCGGCGCACGCCGCGTTAGTTGAGTTAGCCGAGCTGTTGGCGATTCCGGTGGTCGAAGGCCTTTGGTCGATGTTCGCCAATTTTCCGAAGGACCATCCGCTCCATCAAGGCTTCCACCGCCCGGCCTTGATCGATGACGCCGACTTGGTGCTGACGCTGTGCTGCGCCGCGCCCTGGTATCCGCCCAGCGCCGGCCCGAAAAAGGCCCGACTGGTCGCCATCGACGAGACGCCGTTCCGTCCGGCCATGGTCTATCAGCCAAACCTGGCGGAAATATTCCTCGAAGGCGACACGGCGTCGACATTGCAACTGCTTGTCGAGGCGGTGCGCGCGGCCGGTATCAACGAGGGCGCGGTCGCCGAGCGCCAAAGCCATTGGGCCGCGGCCCATGAGGAGCGCGTCGCCTCGCTTCGCGCAAAGGAGGCAGAGGATGCGGCCAAAGACACAATCTCGCCGATTGCCCTCTGTGCGGCGCTGAGCGATGCGGCCCCCGCCGACACCATATTCATGGACGAAACCATCACCCATCGCGGGGCGGTGCTCCACCATCTGCGGTCCGGCGGACCACAGAGTTATTTCCGCGCCCATGGCGGTCTCGGTCAGGGCCTGGGCATGGCGCTCGGCGCCAAGCTCGCCGCGCCCGCGCGAACCGTCATCTCGACCATGGGTGATGGCACTTTCATGTACAATCCGGTTGTGCAGAGCCTGGCGTTGTCCCAGCATGAGAACCTGCCAATCCTCATCGTGGTGTTCAATAATAGCGGTTACGCCGCCATGCGCGGCAACCACCGGGACTACTATCCCGATGGGGTCGGGGCGAAAAACGATATTTATCCCGGCCACCCAGTGACCGATCTCGACTATGCCGCGCTGGTGCAACCTTTCGGTGGTTTTGGCCGGCGGGTCGAGGCGATGGCCGACCTACCGGGCGCGATTAATGATGCGCTGGAAGCCGTATCGGCGGGCCGAACGGCTATCCTCAACGTGCTGGTCGACGTCTGACCTCCCTCTCCCACTGGGAGAGGGTTAGGGTGAGGGGAGATTAATTATTCCTCAAACCTCATCCTGAGCTTGTCGGAAGATCGAGGTGGTGCCGGCCTCATACTTCGACAAGCGAGCCATGAGGACTTGTTTTCCCCTCACCCGGCTCGCTGACGCTCGCCACCCTCTCCCGTTGGGAGAGGGTTACTATTCCGGTTCGACGATGTCGTCGATGCCCGCCGCGCGTTTGTAGATTTCGTAGAGCGACGCGGTGTCCATGCCGGAATAGCCCTGCGCCATGGCGGCGAAGTGCTGCTGCAGCGCGGCGTTGAATACCGGCGCCGGCGATTCTATTTCCTGCGCGATGGCGCCGATGATCTTGGCGTCTTTGCGCGAGATATTGTAGGTGCCGCGCGACGTGGTGTAGTCGCCATCGACCATCATCTTGGCGCGCAACTCCCAGATGCGCGAGCGCGCGACGCTGGTATTGACCAGGTCGTAGACCTGATGCGGGTCGAGCCCCATTTTGGTGGCGTAGGCCAACGCTTCGGCCGAGGCCGCGTTGTTGATGCACACCAGATAGTTCAGCACATATTTGATGCGGCTGGCATTGCCGAACTCACCCATCCAGTGGAGCGGATTGGCGAACGCGGCGAACACATCTGACGCCCGTTCGTAGGCGGCTTTGTCGCCGCTGGCGAACGTTGCCAGATCGCCGGCCAGGCAGGTGGCGCGGCTGCCGCTGACCGTGCAATCGAGCAACGTAATGCCGCTATCGTCGAGGCGGCGCGCGCCTTCCGCCTTATCGTCGACCGCCAAGGTGCAGGTGTCGATCACCGTGATACCCGGCCGCCCCGCCGCGGCGATGCCGGTCTGCCCGGTGGTGACCTCGTGGAACGCCTCGGCCGACGGCAGCGAGGTCAGGATAAAATCGGCTTCCTCGGCCATGGCGCGCGGTGTCGCCGCCCGCCGTCCGCCATGTTCTTCCAGCTCGGCCATATTGTGCTCGAACAGGTCGATGCCGATGACGTCGAACCCGGCCTGGCACAGGCGAATGGCGATCGCCGACCCCATGGCGCCGAGACCGACCACCCCAACAATTGTACTCATTTGCTTTCCCCGTGGCGTGGCCGCGTTATTCGAACTTCTGGGTGTCGTCGAGGGCTTCGAGGCCGGCTTTGGCGACCACGTGATCTTCCGCGCCGGTGCCCGATCCCACGCCGATGCCGCCGATCACATGGCCGTCGACGATGATCGGCAGTCCGCCGGGCAGGTTGATGCGCTTGCCGTCGGTGGCGATGGCGAGGCGAATATCGGGACCTTCGGGCATCAGGCCGGTCGGGTTGCCGTAGGAGGCCGAGGTCATGGCCTTGCGCAGGGAGGAATCGATCGATTGCACGAACGCGCCGTCCATCTTGGTGAAGCAGATCAAATGACCGCCCGGGTCGACCACCGAGATACATTCGGGAATGCCGATTTCGTGCGCCTTGGCGACGGCGGCCGCCAAAATCTTGTGGGCGCCTTCGTTGGTGAGTTTGAGGAACGGAGCTGTATCGGTCATGGATTCCCTGCCATTTTTTGAAGTTGAAAATTGCCGCTAACATTGCACCACAGACGCGGTGAGACAACGATTTAGGGTCAGTTTTTGACCGAAGAGTCGGCCGGCGGATCGCGGTAGCGGCGCACCAGATCGTCGGCATCGAGGCTGTCCACCTGGCGCAGTTTGGGAAATAGCCAGGCGAAGCTTATGGCGACGGCGACCGTCGCCGCGCCGCCAACGACAACGGCGGGGACCGTGCCCCACCAGTGGGCGGTGACGCCGGATTCGAACTCGCCCAATTCGTTCGATGCGTTGGTAAACACCGAGGAGACAGCGCTCACCCGGCCGCGCATGTCGTCCGGCGTGATGATTTGCACCAGGTTTTGCCGCACGAAGACGCTCACCGAATCGCCCAGGCCCATGACCACCAGCGCGGCGAGCGAGAGCCAGAAGATGTCGGATAATCCGAAGACGATAACCCCGGCGCCGAACACGCCAACCGCGGTGAGCAGTTTAACGCCGGCGTGTTTTCGGATCGGCACCTGCGCGAGATAAAGCCCGCCGCACAGCGCGCCGACGGCGAAGGCCGAGCGCAGCAGCCCGAACCCTTCCGAACCGACATCCAGTATTTCTTCCGCATAGACCGGCAGCAATGCCAACGCACCGCCGAACAGAACCGCGAACAGGTCGAGGGAGATGGCGCCCAAGATCACCTTGCGTGAGAGAATGAAGCGCAATCCGGCGAGCAAATTAGTGATGTTCACCGGGTCGCGGTTGACGATTTGCGCCGGGCTGCGAACGTACCAGGCGAACATTGTGGCGATAATGAAAACCGCGGTAGCGAAGCCGTAGGCGAGTGTCTCGTCTGTATTGAGGCGTTCGCCAAGCACAATGAGACCACCGGCGGCGGTCGGTCCGAGGATGCGCGCAAGTTGGAAGCCTGACGCCGACCAGGCGATGGCGTTGGGAAAGTCTTCTTTGGAGACCAGGTTTGGCACCACGGCCTGCTGGGCCGGGCCGTGGAACGCGCGCGAGGTGCCGAACAGCACAAGTATCAAAAGAATGAGAATAAAGTTCTCATTGCCCGCCGTGGTGAACCAAAACAGGCCAATGGCGCAGATTGCCTGCACCGAGATTGTCACCCGGATGATGTACATGCGGGGCACCCGGTCGACCACGATCCCGGCGACCAGAAACAACATCAGGAACGGCGCAAACTGCGCCAGGCCGACCAGCCCTAAGTCGAATTCGCGCCCGGTGAGGCGGAACACCTGCCAAAACACCGTGGTGATCATCATTTCGATAGCGAAAAAGCTGAATACCCGCGCACCCCAGAAGAACCGAAAATCGCGGTTTCGGAACACGCGCATGCCATAGCGCCGCCGGTCGGCTGAGGGGGTTGGTGGGGTGGTCACGAGGCTGAGCGCAAGGCCAATTACAGGGGTTTGACGAACGATAGCGGGCATGACCCAGCGAATTGCCAGCCGTCAGCGCCCTATGCCTGGGTGTGACACGAGGCCGATACGAATACTAGGGAAAACCCGGTTGGGCGGGCTACACCAGAAAAGCCGCTGCGGCTTAACGGATTAGAGGCGGTCTTTGGCGGCTGGTTTGGACTGCGTGACCTTGACCGCGCGCTTATCGAGCCATTCTTGAGTTTGGTCTTCCGACGCGCGGATTTCCTCTTGGGTCAGCCGCCCGGCGACGATGGCGAGCAATGGTACGGCGCGCTCGTCGCCTCGGCGTGCGGCGAGCCGCAGCCAGAAATAGGCTGTCGGGAAATCGATGTTGGTGCCGCGCCCCTCAAGGTACAGGGCGCCCAGATGGAATTGGGCGCTGCGGCTGCCAGAGTTGGCGAGGGGCGCCCAGATTTCAAAGGCGCGGCGATAGTCGGCGGCCTTGTAGGCCGCGGCGCCGCCGCTGATCGAATTGGCGTAGTCCTGGCTCGGCATGGCGGGCGGTGTCACCGCCGCGGTCTGGGGTTCCTCGGCGATCGGTTTGAATTCAGCTTCGTCCCGCACGACCTGGTGTGGTGTCTGAGTGACGACGACCGGCGCTTCGGGAGTCGCCACGGCGTCGGCCTCCGCGGGTTCGGTGGGCGCCGAGGCGGTGGCGATTTGGATGTCGGGTGCGCGATTTACGCGAAGTGGGGCAACTGCCGCCGGTTCGAGCGCGGCGCTGTCCGCCGGCTGACCCGGGCGCGGCTCGATGCCGGAATGACCGCTGCCCACGGGGAGCGGGTCGGTGAGGAGGATGTCGGCCTGCGGGTCGGCGCGCGCTTGGTCGAACTGCGCGGGAATTCCCTCGAAGAGCAACGCGGTCTCTTGTGAAAGGTCCAATGGGTATGCGTCATTTCGTATATCCGGTTCTGCGGCCGCGACGGTGACGTTGGTCGGTTCGCCGATCAACTCGGCCATGGCCTGGTAGGTCGCCGCAAGATCGCGGCTCAGTTCGGTGATCTCGCTTTGCAGCGCTTGGCGTTCAGCTTCGCGGCGGCGGCGCTCGTTTTGAATGCGGGCGATCTCGTTATCGAGTTCCTGGGTTTTGGCGTAAGCCGGCTGGGTTTTCGCCAAAACCTTCTCGATGCTGTTGGGCTTCCGGCGCAGGGGCTGCAGCGGTTCGAAAGCAGGTGCGCGCATGGCCGTGCCGGGCGCGAGATCGCCAGCAAGGGCATCGAGCGCCTGTTGAGCGGTGGCCAGACGATCGGCCAGGCGCTTAATTTCGCCGCGAAATACGGCGAGCTTGGCTTCCTTGCTGTTCTTCTCAGCTTCGGCGCGAAGCGTCTCGGCCTCGAGAAGCTCGCGCAGGGACGCGTCACGCGATTGCACCGTGGTCAGCTCTTCCTTCAGGGTGGTCACTTCACCCTGCAACGCATCGAGTTCGGCTTGGGATTTTTTCTGCGCCGCTTCGGTTTGCGCTTTCTTGGCGCTGAGCTGTTGGCGCAGTGCCGAATCTTGCGCTTTGACGCTCGATAGCTGGCTCTCCAGCTTTTGGACTTTTGCCTGTAGGGCGGCCTGCTCGATCTGGTAGCGGTCGCGTTCGGCGTTGGTTTTGCGCAATTCGGCTTCGAGACGCTGACGCGCCCCGTCATCGACCGGTTTGCTCACGGCGACGGGCGCGACCGGCGCGGGTGTAACAGTGGGAGCCGTGGCTGGTGTCACTGGAGCCGGGTTGCTCGGCGCGCTGGCGACTTGCGGCGCCTGGGGCTGTATGCGCGTCACCTGTTGGACGTGTTGCTGGGCTGGCGACGGGCCTTGAATGATGGTGTTTATGCGTTGGCGCAGGGCCGCATCGGTTTTCGCCGCATTGGAAATGGCGCGGTATTGGTCGGTCGAAAAAACCGAATTTTCGACGACCGAGTGCATGTGTTGGCGCATTTCCTCGAACAGCAGATCAGCTTTTTCTTCCGCGCCGGCGATCTTGGCGGCTTGGATGCGCGGGTAATAAGTGCTGCGCAGGGCCAATACGGTGGTGGCCACGGTTGCGAACGAGCGCAGGGTCTGATCGTCGTAGGCGCCTTGGGCGTTCAGGCTGCTCACCTGACTGGCCGGTATGTTGCCGGACTGGGCGCTGGCTGATGACGCTGTGAAAACACCAGCCGATATCAGCGTCGCGCTCGCCAGGGTTATGGCCAGACGATTGAGAGATGGGGCGATATGGGTCTTGGAAACTAGCCGGAGTTGCACCGTGCCCTCGCGAATGTTCGTGTGCCGAAACCTCGGCGATCGCCGGCCTGTAACCTCTAATCGGTCTACACGCTGGCGGGCCGCCCAACATGGATTGCGCTCAGACTGCTAGGGAAACGTAATGGGATTTAGAATTCGTTAAGACCTGCTGTTTGCGGGTATGATTAATAGAACGATAATATGCGCTGAACGCGCGTGATACGGCCCGGCCGTTAAGAATCCGGGTTCGAAAATCAGGGGAGGAACGCCGTGCTGGTCGTCGATTCACAGGTTCATATTTGGGAAAACGTAATGCTGCCGGCGTGGCACCGGCAGATCGAAACCTATTCGAAGGACGATCTACTGGCCGAAATGGCGACGGCCGGCGTCGATGCGGTTCTGCTCCATCCGCCCGGCGCGGTCGAAGGCGGCAATGAATTGGCTTTGGCCGCCGCGGCGGCGCACCCGGACAAGTTCGCCGTGCTGGGCCATGTGCCGCCGGACACGCCCGATGAAAGCCGCGAACTGCTCGAGGCCCGGCTCACGCAGCCCGGCTATCTCGGCCTGCGGTATATCTTCGCGCTACCGGGTCGTGAGAACTGGCCGCACGACGGCACGATGGACTGGATCTACCAGACTTGTGAAGAAAAGGGCCTGCCGCTGGGTCTGCTGGCCTTTTCCTTTCTGCCGAAAGTCGCTGAAGTCGCCGAGCGCCATCCCGGCCTGCGCCTGTTGATCGATCATCTGGGTGTCCAGCCGTCGGCGAAGGACGATGCCGCCTTCGAGACCCTGCCAGATTTGCTGGCGCTGGCGAAGTATCCCAATGTGGCGGTGAAGCTGTCGGACGCGCCGGTGCATTCCAGCGCGGAATATCCCTACCGGAATATCCACGATCACATCCATCGTATCTTCGACGCGTTCGGGCCGGAGCGCTGCTTCTGGGGCACCGATTTGAGCCGCGAACCATGCAGTTACCGCCAGTGCGTCACCATGTTCACCGAAGAGCTGCCCTGGCTGACCGGTAATGATCTGGAACTGGTGATGGGCCGGGCGCTGTGTAATTGGATCGGCTGGGATCTGCCGGCGTGACGCCACCAACCAACGCCAACTTAACCGACGATCGGCCGACCTTTACCAGCCATCTGGAATGCTCGGCGACCGGTGAACCTTATCCGGCCGACCGCCTGCATGGTCTGTCGACGGAAGGCAAGCCTCTCCTGGTGCGCTACGATCTGGCGGCGCTGGGCGCGGCGCTGAGCAAAGAGACGCTCGCCGCCCGGCCCGCCGATATGTGGCGCTATCGCGAGTTTCTGCCGGTGCGTCAGACAGAAAACGTGATCTCCCTGGGCGAACCCATGACGCCTCTGGTGCCGTTGCCCAACTGCGCGCGCGAATTGGGGGTCGGCGAGATTTTGGTCAAGGATGAGAGCCGCTTGCCGACCGGCTCGTTCAAGGCGCGCGGCCTATGCGTCGCGGTCAGCATGGCCAGGGAGCTTGGCATCAGCCGCATGGCCATGCCGACCAATGGCAATGCCGGCGCCGCGCTGGCCGCCTATGCCAGCCGTTGCGGCATCGAGAGCTTTGTCTTTTGTCCGGAAGATACGCCGGACGTGAATGTGCGCGAGATCGCGCTGCAGGGCGCCAAGGTGTGGAAAGTCAACGGGCTGATCAACGATTGCGGCAGGATCGTCGGCGACGGCAAGGAGGCGATGGGCTGGTTCGACACCTCGACCCTGAAAGAGCCCTACCGGATCGAAGGTAAGAAAACGATGGGCCTGGAGCTGGCCGAACAATTGGGGTGGACCGTGCCGGACGCGATCTTCTATCCCACCGGCGGCGGCACCGGGCTGATCGGCATGTGGAAGGCTTTTGCTGAGCTGGCCGAGATCGGTTGGCTCGATGAAAAACGACCGCAGATGGTCTGTGTGCAAGCAACCGGCTGTGCGCCCATGGTCAAGGCCTGGGAAGAGGGCGCCGACCATGCCGAACTGTGGACCGACGCCCACACTATCGCCGCTGGCATCCGCGTGCCGGTCGCCATCGGTGATTTTCTCATCCTGCGCGCGGTGCGCGAAAGCGGTGGCTACGCCATCGCCGCGCCCGACGAAGAGATCATCGCGGCGCAGCAAGAGGTCGCCGCCCGCGACGGGCTCTTAATGGGTCCGGAAGGCGCGACCACCTATGCGGCGTTGCGCCGGGCGGTTAGTGAAGGGCGGGTCGGAAAGGGTGATCAAGTGATGCTATTTAACTGCGGCACTTCGTTGAAATACCCCATGCCGGCGGTCGCGCGCGTCATCGACCGCCACCAGCCAATCGATTATGCCGCCATCGCGGCGGGATAGGAGCGAGGCACATGAAGTTCGTTTTATCGGCAATGGTTATTGCGGGCGGCCTGTTGTTCGCCACATCGGCCAGCGCACACAGTTTCGACACGATCTTTGTGGTGCCGGTGTCGGGATCGCAAGCGCAGGCCGGCACGCAGGCCCGCGACGGCTTTATGTTCGCCACGCGTGAGCGCGACGCACACCCTAATGAGACCGCCGACGGCCATCTCGGCGGCCTCGACGTTTATCTACGACTTGTCGATGGCAACGCCGCCGCGGCCGATGTGGTCGCGAAAGCCCGTGAGCTGGCAGGGCGGGCCGCCGACGATGCGCCGCGGATCGTGGCGCCGGCAGCGATACTGGAAGCGCTTAACGGCCAGACGGAGGGTGCTGAGTTGATTGTGATCGACCTAACCGCGCCGGCTCCGGCGAATATGAGCACCATGGATGGACGGCCCTTTGGCGCGGCGTTCGAAGCCGCCTTCGGCTACGCGCCGACCCCGGCGGTGTTTGCCGGCTACGCCGCCGCCCGGCAAATCGACACGGTGGTTCGGGCGAACAATTAGGAAAGCTCTTTGTTTAAAGCGTCACCCCCACCCCAACCCTCCCCCATCAAGGGGGCTGAGACTGGACCGTCACGCCAGTGGCGTGGCGTAAGCCAGTCGAATATCTTTTCTGCGATCCGACTTGCGTCGTGCCACCGGCACGACGGTTCGTCCCGCAGCCCCCCTTGTGGGGGAGGATTTAGGTGGGGGGTCAGGAGCGAAGTTCCTAAAATTTTGATTAGACCGGCTGCACGGGCAATAGGATGTCGATTTGCAGGCCGCCGAGATCGGCGGACTCGTCGAGCGTCACCGAGCCTTCGTACAGCTCGGCGATGTCGCGCACGATCGACAGACCGAATCCGGTGCCCGGTGGCGCTTCGTCGAGGCGCTTGCCCCAGTTGAAGGCCGCTGACCGCTCGGCTTCGGAAATGCCCGGTCCGTCATCTTCGACCGTCAGCCGCAATCCATCGCTGACCATGCGCGCCGAGACACGGACCCGCGCATCGGCAAATTTATGGGCGTTAGACACCAAGTTGCTCAGCATGGCCTCGATGTCGTGCTTGGGGATCGGCACCAGCAGCCCGGGCTCGCAGGAATGGTCGATTTCCAGCGGCGTGCGCCGGTACAGAATGGCGAATCCGTCGACCACGTCTTTCAGCAGTGGTTCGATTTCGGTCTTGCGCGCCGGTTGACCGTCGGGGCCGATGGCCCGCGCCAGGCTGGAATAGCGGTCGACCAGGCCGGTCATGCGCTCCACCTGGCGGTTCATCAGATCGGTGTCGATGTCGCCGGTCAGCCCGTTTTTCATCACCGACAAGGGGTGATTGATGTCGTGGGCGATCTTGCTGACGTAATTCCGGGTACGCTCGACCAGGCGCATATTCTGGCGCAGCATACCGTTCATACGGTCGACCAGCCGCTGAATTTCGTCGGGGAAACGGCCTTCGATGCCGTCGGTCTCGGCGTTTTCGTAGCGCTGCATGGCGCTGCCCAGCCCACTGAGCTGATGACGCAGCGCCAAAATAATGAAGCCCAGCATACCGAGCAGGGCGAGCGAGACCGGGATTGCCGCCAGCAAGGCGAGTTGGCGCAGGCGCGCCGCCAGTTCCTCGACCCGCGCATCGTAGCGCGCCAGGCTGATTCCGGCGAAATATTGCACCTGTTGCGTTTGATCGGCCGCGGTGTCACCGCTAAAGGGCGGAACTTCGCCGATGGTCCGTCCGGCGATACGTAGGCGGCCCAAATCGGTGTCGAACTCGGCGATTTGGAAACTGGGCCCTTCGACCGCGGCTTCCGCCGGCAGTTCGGCCTCGGCGATTTCAAGCAATTCGGAGCGTTCGGTAATTTGCCCGTTGACCGAAATCTGCCACACCCAGTCGGCGTCGGCGCCGCCGATCACCAGCCGGGGCGGCCGCTCGACCAGCCCCTCTGGCGGATCGCTCTCGCGGCCGCGAAAGGCCTCCGCGCTGGCCCGGTAGCCGCGCACCTGATTGGCCAGCTCGAGAATGCGGGAGTCGACCACCTGTACCGAGATTCGTTCCACCGCGACCGAGAAAAACAGCCAGAATAGCGGCACGCTGACGGCCACGAGAACCAGGGCCCATAGCAGAAGTCGGGCAACCAGCGTGTTTGGCCAACCGGGCACGGCTACTCCTCGACAGGCTCGCCAAGGGTGAGGCGATAGCCGTAGCCGAAGACCGTTTCGATGGATTGTTTGCCAAGCTTGGTGCGCAGGCGTGAAATAAAGACCGGCACTTCGTTGGCGGTCTTGATCGCGTCGCCGTCGAAATTGTGATTGACCATCTCTTCCGCCGAGACCGGCCGGCCGGCATGCACGGCAAGGTAATGCAAAATGCGGTATTCGGTGGGGGTCAGCTTGACCGGGCCGCCGTCCATCCAGACCCGCAAAGATTGGGTGTCGATGCGCAAGGCGCCGATTTCGAGCACCGGCTGGCGCACATTGGGGCCGGCGGAATTGAGGACACCGCGCAGCCAGTCGAGCAACAATTCCAGATCGACCGGCTTGGTGAGGTAATTTGTCGCGCCGGCGCGCACCGCCTCTTTCATGTCGGTGACTTCCTTGCGCGATCCGGTCAGCACGATGACCGGCATATTGCGGTCGTTTTCGCGCCACCGGCGCAGCACCGAAAACCCATCCATCGTTGGCAGGCCGGGGTCGAGAATAACCGCGTCATAGTCGTTTTCCAGGCCGTAGGCCAAACCCTCTTCGCCATCGTCGATAATATCGACGGCGTGGTTCTCGTCGCGCAGCATGGCGGCGATTTGCTCGGCCAGTTCCGGATCGTCTTCGAGGATTAAAACGCGCATGGCGGCACTACTCCACTGGCTTATCGATTGCCGCGACCGCGTCCTGAATTACCGTTGCCACCGCCGCGACTCTCGGAATCGCCGACGACACCGCCGGTCGCCGGGTCGATATAGACGACAATAACACGGTCATCGCGGCGCAGTATTTGTACTTCATAGAGCGCGCCGCGCTCGGTGCGGCGGATTTGCGTGCCGATAATCTGGCCCTGATAGCGCGGATTTCCCTGCAATCGGTCCAAAGCGCCCGATAAATCGCCGCCACGCGACTGCGCCGCGGCAGGCTGCACGGGGATCGCCACCAGGCTGGTGGCCAAAAATATGATTAATAAAGCCAGTAATTTACGCATCGTGCCTGAATGTAGTGCCGATCACCCTAAAATTAAAACGTTCCCTTCGTTAGCTTTTGTTCGAACGTCTTAAAATTTCCTAACAACCGCCGCATGCAATCGAAAACGGCGAACCTCCATATTTCTCCCATCGAAGTGTTCATCAACCCGATTTGGGAGAAATAAGATGCGTAAATTAGCAATAGCCACCACCGCAGCAGCGTTGATCTTAGGTGCCGGCACCGCGTCGGCCGATCAGAACCGTGGCTGGCGGGCGCACTCGAACCACCAGACGGCTCACCATCAGGTGGATCGCCGTGCCGCCGTGCCGCGTCATGCCCGCAATGTCGAGGTCGTTCGCGTGGGCGTGCATCGCCGCTACTTCGATGAGACCATTCCGCTGCGTCGTCTGCTCAACCTCGATCGCGACTATCGCGGTTACCGCATTCAGTCGGTGATCGTAAAAGTGCGGCCCCACAAATCGCGTGGTCGTTTGGCGCTGGTTGCCAACGGCCATGTGGTCGACCGGGCGCGTTCGGGACGGACCCGTCGTATCGAGTTGACCCCGGACGACGACCGCACTTTGGGTCGTGATCTGAGACGGTTGCAGCTCGACGTTCGTGGCCGCGCCTTTATCGACTCGATCCAGGTGAAACTGCGGGCACCGCGTCACCAGCGTCGCGACCGGGTCGTTCACCGCACCAAGCACGACCATCGTGACCGGAACCCCGAGCTGGCCGAACAGATCGTGCGGATCATCTTGGGACAGATCGAAGTCTCTGACGGGCGCTACTAAGCGCCCGTCTCCCCCCTTTGATTCCAATGATTGCGAACCAACGGCTTTCGAATAGGAGAGTTAACATGTCGAATTCAACCAAACGAATGAGCGTTCTGGCCGCCGCCTTGGCTGCCGCGCTGGCCACCATGTCCTTTACGGCGCCGGCCGCGGTCGCCGATCCGCCTCGCTGGGCGCCGGCTTATGGCTATGGCCACCATCATGGCCATCACAAGTTCAAGCGCAAGATCCGTCATCATCGCAAGCACCATCAGCACCGCCATGCGCGGCGTCATGACCGGCGTCGGGTGGTCTATGTGACGCGAACCTATGACGATCACTACCGCCATGGACACCGTCACGGGCACGGCAACCGTCGCGGCAGCGATCTTAGCGTATCGCCGACCGTCGGCGGCGCCATCGTCGGCGCGGTGCTCGGCGGTCTCGGTGGTAGTGCGATCGGCAGCGGCAGTGGTCGTACGGCAGCCATTATCGGGGGCGTTGCCGCCGGCGCCGTCATCGGCGGCTCGATCGGCCGCGGTATGGAGCCAGCCGATCAGGCGCGGGTTCAGCACACGCTGGAAACCGGTCGCACCGGCCAAACGGTGATTTGGAATAATCCGGACACCGGCAACCGCTACGAAGTGACGCCGACACGCACCTACCGCACGGCCGACCGTCGCGATTGCCGCGAATACACCTCCTGGGTCTTCCTGGGCGGTTACGAAGAGCAAGTCACTGGAACCGCTTGCCGGATGCCTGACGGCAGCTGGCAGCGCCAGACCGGCTAACGGTTGCGGCGCGGGGAGGTTACTATGATGGCATTCGAGCGATTGCGGGCGCGCGCGATAAAGGCGCTGGGCCTGATGTGGATCGTCGCTTCGGCTCTCGCTTGGGTGTCGATGGGGCAAGCATCCGCGGCCGTGTCGGATCGCGCCGTCGACGCCCTAGCTAGCGAGATTTCGCGGGGGCTCGACGCTGTCGATCTCAATGCGTTTCCCGCCGGTAGCGGCTACACCCAGCCGACCATCGCCATCAAAGCCTTTGGCGAAGCGATAGGGCCGGTCGATGCGGCGGACGCCAACTATGTGAACGACCGGCTGCTGATCGCGTTGCAACGTACCCTGCGGGGCCGGTTTCGGTTTGTCGCCCGTGACGCGGTCGGGGATCTGATCGCCGACATCGACGCGACCACCGAACCCAGCGCCGCGCGCGACGAGCGGCTGCGCGATCTGCAGGCCAATCTGCGCGCCGATATTCTGATCCGCGGCACCTTGCGGCAGACCGCGCGGGGGGCGGTGCTGACCTATCAGGCTGTGGCCTCGGAAACCGGCGCGCTGTTTGTGACCACGACGCCGGTGGTGATGTCGGGTCCCGCGCGCGTTTCGTCGCCACCACCGAGCGTTCGTAATGTGCCACAGCGCCCGGCCACGGCGATTAACCCGGCGCCGACCAAGGGACATCCGACGGTGCTGGAAGCCGAAGAGCTGCTGTTCGATCTCGGCTACGAGCCCGGTGCGGTCGACGGCATTCTGACCGACGAGACCCGCGCCGCGTTGCGTGATTATCAGCGCGATTCGGCCTTGCCGGTGAACGGCCGCATGACCTGGGCTGTCATCGAAAACATGCGCCGGGACACCAGGTGAGGGGAGTGAAATGCGAAATCCGATGACACCGCATGGCGGCGAAGATGGCGCGATGACCGAAGTCGCGTTGGCGCTGGCCATGGGTTTCTTTTCGATCATGGTGCTCACCCTGGTCTCCATGGGCGGCGGCGCCGCCGAGGTGCGGCCCTATGAAGCAATCCGTCTGGTGCAGACTTCACCCGGCCGGCCGGCCACGGTGCTGCCGGCAAGCGAGGATCGCATCATCATCTACGACGGCGCGCGCTACTTCGATACCGATCTAAACCCGGTCGATCCCGCCGCGGTGCATGATGTCGGCGAAAGCCGGGTGGTCCTGGCGGTCGATCCTTCGGTGCGGCTCGCCGATGTCATGGCTGCGCGTAACCGGATCTCGGCGATCAATCTGGTGATTGCCAACCTCGACGACCGCTGGCGGAGCGCCATCGAAGCGGCGAAGGCGGCGGGAAATGAATAATCGCCGGCAAACGCTCATCGCCTTGACCGCCGCGGCATTGGCCAGCGGCTGTGCCTCGGCGACGCCGGCCTCGTTCACGCAAGTGGCTGCGCGCCCGACCGGCCGCAGTGAAATCATGCTGATGGTGGTACGCGAGGCAAACGCTCTCAATGTCTCGCCGTCCTTAGCGCTTGCCGTGGCCCATGCGGAATCGAATTTTAACCCGCGCGCGCTCAGCCCCGTGGGGGCGCGCGGCGTCTTGCAAATCATGCCGGCCACCGCGCGCGGCGAGTATGGCATCGCAGCGGACCGGTTATGGGATCCGCGCACCAATATTCGCCTGGGCCTGCATTTCCTCAAACGTTTGCACCATCGCTATGGCGGCCGCACCGATCTAGCGCTGTCCCACTATAACGGCGGGTCGGCGGTCGGCCGTCCGCCCAATGCCCGGGTCATTCCCGCGACCCGATCCTATGTCGCGAAGGTTCAGCGACTTCAACAGATGTACCGCCGCCGCATTTTGAACGGCGATCTCGCAATTCATCACCAAAGGAGACGAGTATGACCCTATCCATCCCATCGGCCCCTTCATCGGCCTCGGCGGCGAACGGTTTGCGCCGGTTCGCCACCCTGTCGGGCGTGGCGCTGTTGCTCGGCGCGTGTTCCACGCTGACCGGCAACGACGATCCGTTGAACGATGTGTCGTTTCGCGAATCGCGGTTCGAGCAAATTCAAAGCATCAATGCCTTCGAGGCCTGCCGCGACGAGGGTTTGACCCTGGATGGTCAGGCGCGTAACCGCGCGTCGGCCGGCGCGTTTCTGAATTCGGCGTGGGTGCTCGACGGGTGCGGCGACAATCTAGGTTCCGCCGCATCGGCGGTGCCAATCGCTGAACGTATGCGTGTCCACGCGCTGGCTACCCTCAACTATTTCAAGGGCGGCGATGTGGAACAGGCGCGACGCACCTTCGAAGGTTTTAAGGGCACCTATCCCGATAACGATCTCTATTTCGGCGATGGCTCGTCGTTCATCGAGACCACCGAAGTGCTGTTGGGGCGCACCGATTCGATCAGCTTCGGCCAATTCGCCGCGCTCAACGTCAATGACAGCGTGAAGAGCGAAATGCGCCGTCTCAACCATTGGAAAGACAAGTAGGCCCGGCCCCCGCGGCCTCGAGCTAGGAGCGTTGCTATGAAAATTATGCGTAAACGACATACCAATCTGGCCGGCGAGTGGCTCGCCGTCGCCGCTATGGCCCTCGCCATAACGGTGGCGGCGCCTTCTGGCGAAGCGGCCGCTGCCGAAAAGTGGGCGCCGGTGGCCAGCGAAAAGCTGATGCAGTTACCCGGCGATTTTCTGCGCAAGGCGGTCGATAACGATTTCGCCCGTTCCGGGCTGGCCGAGGAATTGGTGAGCTTGGATGAGCAGGTGACCTTTAAGCGCTCGACCCTGGCCGATTTGCAGGGCGCTATCGAACGTACCGACGATGCCGATATCCGCCTCGACTTGCAGCACCAATTCCTGAACGAGAAGCGCAACTATATCGAGCTGATGCGCGAGAATCAGGATATTCGCCGCAAGCGCGCGGCGACCAAGGTGCGGCTCTACGAGCGGCTGTTGGAAAACCTCAATCGCCAGCGGCGCGCCACGACACCGCAAAAGGCTGCCTTTATTGCCAAGCAGACGGCGGCGCGGGAGCGTTTCGAGGCCTCGGCGAGCCAGATCGACGAGCGGTTGCTGACATCGACCATGGCGTCGGAAAGCCGCTACGCGCGCGAATACGCCAAGAACCTGAGCGCCGTTCAGGAACTGGTCGCATCGATCAATGCTCATCCCATGAACGCCGCGCCGGCGATCGATGGGCGGCCGGTGACCCGGGCGGAGTATTTGCGCCAGTTGATTGCTGAAAATCAGGGCGATCTGGCCGTCATCGAGCAGGAGCGCTCGATCCTCGGCCACATGGCGAAGCTGGTTTCGCTGGATGCCCTGGCCCTGTCGGAAGGCCTCGATAACGAGGCCTATGCCGAAATCGATATCGACGATGACGAGGACGGACCCAACCGGGTCACCTCGGCGGTCGAATTTTTCACCACACGATAATGGAGGGAAACATGACAAACCTAAAGCAAACCTTGGCCGGAATGGCCACCGCGGCCGCATTAATCGCGATTAGCGTACCGGCAAGCGCCGGTACCTTGGAGAATATGGAGCGCGAACGGGCGGTCATGATCGAGACCATGCTGTCCGGCGATCTCGACAACACTGCGCGCCAGGGGCGGATGGAAATCACCCGCACCCGGTTGGTCGATCTCGAGCGCCAAGTGCTGCGCGATAAGTCTTTGATCGGCAAGAACCGGCCATTGGTGCGCGCCGCGTTCAATAATTACGATTTGACCTTCGTGGTGCACGCCTCGGTGGAAAAAAATCGGTCGGTCGCCGACCATTGGCTGAGCGAGATTGGCCTATCGACCCAATCGGTGATGAACGCGCGCTCCGGGCGGCGCTAGCATGCGGGTCCTCACCGACATCTTTGCGACCGGATCCCAGGCCGCGAGTTACGTCATGGGCGCCATCGTCCTCGGCGCAGCGGGGCTTGCCGCCCTGTGGTCCTTGAGAATCGATGACATTGCCGGCTGGGCGTTCGATGTTCTCGGCGCCGGCTTCGTCGGTCTGCTGACCCTGCTGGTGTTGGGCACCGTCTATTGCCTGGTGCAATTGCGTCGCGTGCGCGGCGACGACGAAGCCGCCGACTTCTGGTTCCTGACCGGGATGCAACTGGCCAGCGGGGTCGCCACCCTGGCGCTGACCTACACACTGTTCGGCATCAGCCTGGGCATCGGCAGTTTGGCCGGCCAGGCGCTCACGCCAGAGACGGTGCAGGCCATCATCCGCGAACTGACGGCGAGTTTCAGCCTTGCCTTCATGACCACGGTGATCGGCCTGCCGCTATCCGCGGCGCTGCGCACCGTCCTGGTTGTCGTGCATGGCAAACAACGATTGCAGACACGGCCGCTGACCGTGTCGGGAAAGGTATGAAATCATGAAATTTCTCGTCTTCAACCTGGTTGTGGCCGCCGCCTTGATCTACTTGGTCGCGGACCAGGATAACGGTCTCGACGTGTCGCTGCCGAGTATCGGCGATGTCACCGCGGCGGCGGAGAAAACCCTCGACCGGGTGACGCCGCCGGCGCCGCCAGTCCCGGCCCAGGTCGACGCACCGGTTATCGCCGATGAAGATTTGCAAACGCGCATGGCGTTGGCGAAACCCCAGCCCAAACCCGAAGTCGCGGAAGCCCCGCCGGTGCCGCCGGCTGATGCGCCGCTCGCGCCAACCCCGGTGGTCGAAGTCGCTACCCGCGAAGCCCATGTCATTACCGCGCCGCCGCCAGACGGCGATCCAGCGATCGCGCGCCGGCGCGCCGAAGTTCTCGGTGAAGGGCCGGTGGGCGATCTCGATTTGGCGCAACCCACCACCGACCGCCGCCGGCAGCTCCTCGATCTTGCCGAGGAGATGGAGTTTCTGGCGGCGGAATTCGCCGTCCAGTGAGGCAGAGTAATCGCATATGGTGGGCGCAGGAATTCCTCTCCTTCGAGACGCTCGCTGCGCGAGCCCTCAGGATGAGGAATTCTGTTAGATATTCACAAAGCCTCATCCTGAGAAGCCGCCCGAAGGGCGGCGTCTCGAAGGGTGAGGTCGTCGTATGCGATTGCCTCGTCCAGTGAAGGGGCGGCGCACCGGCGCGGCGGCCAGCGTGGTATCGCTGGGCTTGTCGCTGGCTCTCGCCGTTGTGCTGCTGGCGATGACCCTGTCGGCCGATCCCGCACCGCCGCTGGCACCGCGGTTGGTTGAGCCGGCGGAACCGCTGGCGGACCCCTCGCAAGCGCCCGATCTGGCGGCTGTTTTTCTGCCGCCGCCGCCCCATGTCGCACCACAGTCCGCGCCCGTATCCGTAGCCCCGCCACCGGTAGAGCCGCCACTTGTGCTGGAACCGCCGACGCCGAAAGAGCCTCCCGCCGAAGTCGTTCAGGCGCCACCCCCCGAGCCGCCGCCCCTCAAGCCGCCGATTCCCGAGCCGGTTATCGAGGAAGCGGCGGCTCCCGTTGACCTCCGCCCCGCGCCGAAGCGCGAACCGAGGCCGGCACAGAAGTCAGCGCCAAAGCCAGTCGAGATCACCCAAGAAGCGGTCCGCGAAGGCCGCGCCCTGTTGCGCCTGCTCGAACGCGGCGAGGGGCCGGATATCGAGATCGCCTGGCCCGCCGCGGCGGCAGACCGGTCGACCCTCTATCACCTGTTCGCGAACTGTCTCGGCATGCGCACCGTGGTGATGAGCGATGATGGCGAGATGTTCGATACCCATAGTGACGGTTTCGACGCCGACCGCTATAGCGGCTTCGTGCGCCAGCCGGCCGGGCGCTTAAGCGCGGCGGAGCGTCGCCAGGTCGAGGCGATTCGCAGCCGCCACGGGATACGGCGCGGCCGGGTGCTGCGGCTGTTCCCGCGCCGCGTCGATGCGATCTTGCTTGGCGCGCTGCATAGCATCGCCGGCGCCGACTTTGACCAGGGAATTCGCATTCGCGCGCGCTACAGCGCCATCGGTAACGGGGTTAAAGTCGCCGACATTCAGGTCGATGGCCGGGCCACACCGGAGATCATCGTGCTGCCCTTTACCGCTCAACGCGCTTGCCGCACTGCCGCAGCCCGCTAAGCTATCCCTACCGGTACATCGATACCGGAATTAGGGAGAAACTCAGATGCTTGCAGGCAAAAAGATCATTGTTACCGGTGGGGCGAGCGGTATTGGCCGAGCGACCGCAATATTAGCGGCGCGCGAAGGCGCCGACGTGGCGGTCGCCGATATCGACCGGGCGGCGGCCGAAGAGACTGCTGGGCTGGTGCGGGCCGAGGGCCGTGAGGCCATCGTCATCGAAATGGATACGTCCAAGGCGGCCGACGCCCAGCGCATGGCCGACGAGACCGTCGCCGCGTTCGGCGCCATCGACGGCATCGTCTGTGGCGCCATCAAGTTGCAGCCCTCCAGCCTGGAAGATTTGACCGAGGAAGCCTGGGACGCGGTGATCGATGTCGGCTTGAAGGGCTATTTTCTGTGCGCGCAAGCGGCCGGCCGGGTGATGCTCGAACAGGGCCGTGGCTCGATCGTGTTTCTATCCTCGGTCGGCGGGGTGCAGGCCTATAACGGGGCCGGTGCGTATTCCATCGCCAAGGCCGGCAATGTGATGTTGGGCAATCTGTTCGGCGTCGAGTGGGGCGGCCGCGGGGTGCGCGCCAACACGGTGATCCCCGGCCAGACTCTGACGCCGATGACCCAGGCAATGTTCGATGATCCCGAAGTGGCGGCGGGCCGCGCCGCGGTGGTGCCCATGGGACGGGTCGGACAGCCCGAGGAGATCGCTGAAGCGTGCGTGTTCCTGCTGTCCGACCGGGCCAGCTATGTGAATGCCGCGACCCTACGGGCCGATGGCGGTCTTGCGGAAAGCAAGATGATGCACATCCCAGGCCGCAACTGGGGCGGCAAGAAGATGGAGTATTCGGCGGGTTAGTACCGACCATGACAACAGGGCCTAGGCTCTACCTAGTTCGTACAGACGGGCGATGTTGCAGAGCCTATTGACCAGCGTGTCGGGCGCTGAGAGCTGCGGCGCGTGGTCGGTATTTAGCGTGAATAGGTGCGCGCACGGTGTCTCGGTGTACATTCGCTGCTGCAGCTCGTGGAATACCGATGCGTCCTGCAGGGTCTCGATATAGACCCGCGGGACCCGGCCGAAATTACTCTCGCTCAATTTGAGTTTCGACCGTCGGCCGCCCTCGGGCTGCGGCGTAAGCAGCCTGACCGCGATCTTGGACGCTTCTGGATCGGCCAGCGCATAGAACACGACCCTGGCCGAGTCCGGGTCGATCATCGACAGCAGGCCGTCCTCGGAATAGGTGACCCGGGCATGGGCGCCGGTCATGGTGTCGTCCCAGGCGCGGGCATAGAAATCGAGAACCGATTCGCCATCGGGCAGCAGAAACGCGCAGAGATAGACCGCCACGGTGATTCTGTCGGGCCGGAGTTCGCTGACTTGGGCGGCGACCGTGCCGCCCATGCTGTGGCCGACCACGATGACCGGTCCTTCAACCTCATCGATCAGAGCCGCGACATGCTCGGCATAGACCATGGTGGTGACATCGCCGGGCGGCATGCGGTTATGACCGTTTCCCGGAAGGTCGACCGCGATAGCGCGGTGGCCGCGCGGTTCCAGCAGGTGCACCACGCGCCGCCAGGCCCAAGCGCCCTGCCAGGCGCCATGGATCAGCACGAAAGTTGCGCCGGTAATGGGGTCGCTCATACCGCCGTCTGCTTTAAGACGGGGCGGGGTCGAGCCGGGTCGATGTGTATTTCTCGACCCGGTAGGGGCCGGAGAGGACCGGCGGATATTTCGGCGGGTTATCGTCGCTGGTGCAGGTGGGCAGGCAGGCGATTTCGGCGTCGTAGTTGGGGTGGTGGAAAAACACCACCGACAAGCGGTCGGTTTGCGGGTCGGCGTCGTCGGGCGGTACTGCCACCCGGTGGGGATTGGAGACGAAGCGGTCGCTGGTCCAGCGCATCATCAGATCGCCGATATTGATGACGAACGAATCTTCCGGCGTCGACACGTCGAGCCACTGGCCGGCGCGGGTTTGCACTTGCAAGCCGCCCGGCCGGTTCTCGCTCAGTAGCACGGTGAAGGTGCCGTAATCGGTATGGGCGCCGGCGCGCAGTTGGCCGGGCAGGGGCGCGGTGCGGGCCGGCGGATAATGGATGATGCGCAGCGCGGCAATTTGCTTGTCGGTATAGGGACGGAAGAATTCGGCCGGCAGATCGAGGGCCAGCGCAAAGATCTCTTCGATGCGGCGGCATAGTTCTTCCAGACGGCGGTAATAGCGGATGGTGGTTTCGCGAAACAGCGGCGGCTCATCGGGGTAGACGTTTTCGATGAAATGGGCGCCCGCGCCATCGCAGGTATGATAGACGTCGGCGGGAAAATCGGGTGGTCCCAAGTGAAAGACTTCTTTCAGATCGGGCGGGGTTTCTTCGCCGGCGCCATAGGCCAGACCCTCATCGCCAATGGCGCGGTAGCCCCGGGGCACGCCGCCGGCCGGCGGGCGAACCTGGTTTTTGATCGGGTCCGGTAGCGCGAAAAACGACCGCGCGGTGGTCCGCAACGCATCGATCAGCTCGGGTTCGACGCCGTGGCCGACGATGGTGAAAAATCCGATACCTTCGCATGCCGCGCGAACCTCGCCGACAACTTGGGTGCGCCCGGCGTCGCCGCCCTCGAGAAACGGCGCGATATCGATGATGGGAACCCGGTCTTCGCTCATGAGTTTCGGCCGATGGTGGCGGTTACGTCCGAAACTCTATCACTTAATCTGGTCGTCGGGCACGTCGTCGAACGAGGCATAGTTCAGCGCGTAGAGCCGGGCGTAGAGCCCGTCCTGGGCGACCAGCGCGTTGTGGGGTCCGGTTTCCACCACCCGGCCGCTTTGCAGGACGATGATCCGGTCGGCGCCGCGTACGGTGGCCAGCCGGTGGGCGATGACGATACCGGTGCGCCCTTCGAGCAGGCGTTTCAGCGCCTCTTGGATTTGCCGCTCGGTGTGGCTGTCGATATTCGCCGTCGCCTCGTCAAGGATCAGAATCTTCGCGTCGGCGACCAACGCCCGGGCGAAACTGAGCAACTGGCGCTGGCCCAGGGACAGGTTACGGCCTTGCTCCTCCAAGGTCGTGTCGTAGCCCTCGGGGAGTTGGCTGATGAAGTCGTGGGCGCCGACCACGCGCGCGGCCCGTTCCACGTCTTCGCGGCTCGCCTCGACGGTGCGATAGCGAATGTTCTCGAAGATCGAACCGGTGAACAGGAACGGATCTTGTAAGACCATGGCGATGTGCCGGCCCAGTGCCGCCTTGGCGTAGTCGCGCACGTCGCGTCCGTCGATCAGCACCGCGCCGGTGTCGATCTCGTAGAAGCGGTGCAGCAGCGAAGTGATACTGGTCTTACCCGAGCCGGTCGGGCCGACTAGGGCCACGGTCTCGCCGGGCGCCACGCTAAAGCTCACATTCTGCAAGACCGGCTGATCTTCGACATAGCTGAACGTGACGTCGCGAAATTCGACCGACCCGTCGATCGTGCCGGGATTAAGGGCGTCGGGCGCATCGTCGATGGCGAGCGGCACGTCGAGGACTTCAAAGATGCGTTTGCCCGACGCCATCGCCCGCTGCATGACGCTGTACTGGATGGTGAGCGAGCGGATCGGGTCGAAAAAGCGCTGCACGTAGAACAGGAAGGCGACCATCACGCCGACGTCCAGTGCATTGTCGAGGACCTGGAAGCCGCCGACCACGATGACGATCCCCATCGCCGCGCCGGTCAGCGTGTCGACGATCGGCACCATCACCTGGGCCATTTTCGCCGATTTCAAATGGGCGCCGAGATTTTCCTGCACCTTTTCGTCGTAGAGATTGAAATTGACGGCCTCGCGCCGCATGCCCTGCACGGTACGCACCGCGCGGATGCCCTCGGCTAGGGCGCCATTGGCGGTGGAGTTGGTCTCTCTTGCATGGCGGAACGCGACGCGGGCGCGCGGTAGCCAGACCATGCGGACGATGAACAGGGTCGGCACTACCGAGAGGGTGAGGATGCCCAACCCGAAATCGAGCGACAGCATGATGACGACAATGCCGAACAACAGCACCAAATCGCCGAACGCGGTGACCGAATTCTCCAAGAACTCCTGCAGCGAATTCACGTCACCGGTCAGCCGCGACATCATGCGCCCGGTCTCGGTTTTATCCATGAACGACAGGGACACGTTCTGCAAATGGGCATACATGGCTTGCCGCAGATCGAAAATGACATGTTCGCCGGTGATGCCAATCAAGCGATCCTGCAGCCAGTTGGCGCCGTAATTGATCGCGATGACGGCGGCGAACACCGCTACCACCAACGTCAAACTGGTTGTGTTGCCGCCGTCGGCCAAAAGGACATTGTCGATGCCGTGGCGAATGATCAGCGGAATCGCCAATTGGGCGCCGGTAACCACCAGCACCGCCGCGATGGCCAATAAAACCTGACGCCGGTAAGGGCCCACATAGACCATAAACCGGCGCACCACGCCGCCATCGAACAGCGCGCCGAACATTTCCTCGTCGCGGCTGATCTGCGAGCCCACATAGGCGCGCGGCGGCCGGCCGCGTTCAGGTGGGATTTGCGCGCCGTCGGTGGTCGCGGTCATTGCGCGGCTCCCTGAATGTCGGCGGTGTCCATGTTGGCGGCATCGCCGTCCAGATCGTCGGCGAACTGATTCTGCAGGGCATGCAGCTCGGCATAGCGGCCGCCCTGGGCGACCAGGCTCTCATGGGTGCCGCGCTCGACGATGCGTCCGCCCTCGAGAAAAATGATTTCGTCGGCATGAAGCAGGGTGCCCAGCCGGTGCGAAATGAAGATCGTGGCGCAGGATTGCATCGGCGCCTTTAAGAGCTCGCGGATCTGCTGCTCGGTGCCGACGTCGATCGCCGCCGTCGAATCGTCGAGGATCAGCACCGCCGGTTCCAGCATCGCCGTGCGGGCGATGGCGATGCGTTGTTTCTGGCCGCCGGATAGCGACACGCCGCGTTCGCCGACCAGGGTGCTGTAACCCTCGGGCAGGGTGCCAATGAAGGTATCGATCTGCGCCAGCGACGCCGCATTGGCGATCGATTCGTCCTCGGCCCAGGGATCGCCATAGGCGATGTTGTTCTCCAGCGAGGTGGTGAACAGGAACGGGTCCTGGGGCACCGTCAATACCTGCCGGCGCAGCGATTCCAAAGTGACCTGGCGCACATCCTGGCCGTCGATGGAAATCTTGCCGTCCGACACGTCGTAGAACCGGGTTAGCAGATGGGCGATGGTCGACTTGCCGCTGCCCGGCGGCCCAACGATGCCCAAGGATTTGCCGCGGGCTACTTCGAACGAGACCCCGTGCAGGGCCGGCGGCGCATCGCCGCCGCCATAGCCGAACGAGACGTTCTCATAAACCACGTGAGAATTTTTGATTTCCAACGGTTTCGCATCCGCCTCGTCGGCGATTGTCGGTTCCAGATCGAGCACCGCGAACAGCCGGCGCCCGGTGGTCGAGGCGCGGGCGAACGAGTTCACCAGCAGGCCAAGCTGGCGCACCGGCAATTGCAGGATGGTCATGAAGGCGAGGAATTCGGTCAAATCGCCAACCGTCAATCGGCCCTCGAGCACGCGCAATCCACCGACCCACAGGACCAGGCCCATGGCGATGAAATAGGCGAACGTCATCACCGTGGTCGATGCCACTCTGGTCTTGATCCGCCGGTCGGCGAGTTCCATCGCCTCGTCGGCGGCCACGCCATATTTGCGAAGCTCATAGTCTTCCGCGCCGAAAGCCCGCACCACCCGGATGCCGGTCAGGTTTTCATCCATGATCCGGCCGATTACGCCCATGCGCTCCTGCAAAGCCAGCCAGAGGGCGCGTAACCGCAGCCGCGCCACCGCTGAACGCCAGGCCACGAACGGCACGAAACTCAGGCTCAGCGCCCCGAGCAGTAGGTCGGTCGAGAGCAGCAAATAGGCGCCGACGCCGATCAGAACCGTCAGCAGGACCAGGCGCACCAGACCGGTGCTGACGAACATGCGCACGCCTTCCAAATCAAGCATGCCGCGGGTGATCAATTCGCCGGTATGGACCCGGTCGTGGAACGAGAAGCTCAGACTTTGCAGCTTGTCGTAGAAGGCGAGCCGGAGGTCGTAGGCCATCATATGGCCGACCGCTTCACCGGTATAGTTGTGGATCAGGGTGAACACGCCGCGCAGGATCGAGGCGCCGAGCAGCAGTGCGGCGGTCTGGAACAGGGCGGTGCGGGCCGCGCCCGCCGTGGCGCCCTCGGTGTTGAGCAGGTCGAGCGCCACATCGATGGCGTTGCCCAATAGGGGCGGCACGGCGAGCTGGAACAGCGAGGCGATAAGCGTGGCGCCGACGGCGATGGCGACCCGGCCGCGATAGCGCAGGCACAGCCGCACGATGCGCCACAAAATCTGGGCGTCGTTGCCGATGCGGCGATCGAGATTGGCAGACGAAAACGTCAACGATTTAGTCCAGTTTTAGAGCCGCGTGCGAAATTCTTGGTGCGCCGCCGGCGCCGAAATAGGGCTGCCGATTGGCGTTTTATTCTGTCGCAGCGGTCGGTTTATACGCCGATTATACAATAGCCCGTGACTCGCGCCGGCGAGATTGATTTAGTCTCTTTTTCGCGATTTTCCCAGCTAAAGATTTTGCGGGCTGGTCGCGCAGCCTTGACTTGGCGGCCGGCCATCCGTGCGTCACGATGGGGGTGTAGTTCGCCCCGAAAATGCCAGGGAGCCGAGACATGTCGAAAAATTTCGATCCGGACGGAAAACGCCTGCCGATTAAGCTGGATTCCACCTCGAACGGCGAATTTGTGCCGATCCCCCTCGATGCGACCCAACGCCGGGCCAACCGGCTGGCGCAGGAATGGGCCGGCGAAAACGCCCGCCGGCAGGGTGTCGCGCGGCGCAATTTCATGATCTCGGCGTGCGGGGCGGCGAGCACGTTATTGGCCTTTAATGCCGCGAACGCCGCGGCCGGGCGGACCGGCGGCACTTTCGAGCTCGACCAGATCGCCGCCGTTGATCCCGACGTGGCGGTCGACCGGTTGGGCGGGCGTGAATTTATTTTCGATGTGCAAGGCCATTTTGTCGGCCAAAACGGGCTGAACCGGACCGGGCTGGGCGATTCCGACACCTTCATCAAGGATGTTTTCTTGGATTCCGACACCGATATGATGGTGCTGTCGTTCATCCCCTCACGGCGCGAGAACGAACTTCTGACCATCCAAGAGGCCGACGCCACCCGGCGCATTGTCGATGCGATGGAGGGCACTCACCGCTTGCTGCTCCATGGGCGCGCCAATCCCAACCAAGACGGCGATCTGGCGGGCATGGACGAACTCGCCGAGAGGTGGGGCGTGTCGGCTTGGAAGTGCTACACCCAATGGGGGCCCGACGGGCGCGGCTTCTTTTTAAGCGACGATACCGGTCTGCGTCTGATCGAAAAGGCGCGGGCGCTGGGCGTGAAAAACATCTGCGTCCATAAAGGCCTGCCGTTCGGCCGGCGGTCCTACAAGCACAGCCTGGCCAGCGATATCGGCGTTGTCGCCAAGATGTACCCCGATGTGAATTTTTTGATCTACCATTCGGGCTTCATCGCCGGACAGGCGGAAGGTCCCTATAACCCGAAGCGCGGCGAGGGGGTCGATGAGCTGATCCGCTCGGTCGAGGAAAACGGCGTGGGCCGCAATGCGAACGTCTATGCCGAGCTAGGCAGCACATGGCGTCAGTCGATGCGCGATCCCGATAGCGCGGCCCATATCATCGGCAAGTTGGTCAAGCATATTGGCGAGGAGAACGTGCTCTACGGTTCCGACAGTATCTGGTTCGGCTCGCCGCAGGACCAAATTCAGGCCTTCCGCACCTTCCAAATATCCGACGCATTGCAGGAAAAACACGGCTACGCCAAGCTGACACCGAAACTGCGCGCGCAAATCCTCGGGCTCAACGCGGCCAAACCCTACAGCATCGACGTCGACGAAGTCCTGAAACGCGCCAGCCGCGATGTGATCGAAAATCGCCGGGCCAATTATCGGGAAAACCCCAACCCCCATTTCCTCACAAATGGGCCTAAGACCCGGCGCGAATTTCTCGCCAACCGACGCGCCCGCGGCGGCTCGCCGATTTAGAGCTTCGCTAATATTCTATGGCCCCCCCTCCCTAACCCTCCCCCTCGCTGGGGGGATTGAGTCTGGACCGTCACGCCAGTGGCGTGGCGTAAGCCAGCCGAAATAATTTTTTCTGTGAAGCGACTTTCGCCGCGCTGTTGCGCGACGGCTCGCTCCACAGCCCCCCTAGAGGCAGGACAATCGCATATGGCGGCGCTGGAATTCCTCGTCCTTCGAGACACTCGCTGCGCGAGCCCTCAGGATGAGGAATTCTGTAATATATTCACAAAGCCTCATCCTGAGAGTCTGACTCAAAATGAATTGTGTGTTTTCAAGCACTTGTGTTTACTCCGGTCACGAATTTGGTCGCGTAAGGCGTGTGAAAGTCGTGGTATTGGCTTGAAGCGGCCCGCCGAGCCACAACTGTTTGCAAGCGATTCCAGCGCGTTGTGCACGATCGGAGCATTTTTGATCGACCTGACACTAACATGCTGAAAACATTCAATTCATTTCCGGCCAGGCTCTGAGGAGCCGCCCGAAGGGTGGCGTCTCGAAGGACGAGGCTGTCACAGCAGATTGCCCTGCCCCTTGAGGGGGAGGGCCGGGGTGGGGGGTACCTTAAAAAGAGTAAGACTAATCCCTAGAACTTCAGCGCGCCGGGGTGGCGGACCACCAGGTCTTGCGGCTCGCGGCAGTCATGGGCCCCCACTTGGCGTAGCGCCTCGGCGATTTCGTCGAAGAAGAATTGGGCCACATGGCCGGGTCCTTCGTCGCCCAAGGCGGCCAGCCCGTACATGAAGGCGCGGCCCGACAGGGTCGATTTCGCCCCCAGCGCCAGCGCCCGCACCACGTCCTCGCCGCCGCGGATGCCACTGTCGAACAGCACGGTCGCACGGTCGCCGACGGCGGCGGCGACGGCGGGTAGAACATCGATTGACGCGGGCGCGCTTTCCAATTGGCGCCCGCCATGGTTGGAGACCACCACCCCATCGACCCCCAGCTCAACGGCGCGTTCGGCGTCTTGCGGGTGCACCATGCCTTTGACTACTAGCGGCCCGTTCCAGGCCTCGCGGAACCGGGCGACCTCGTCCCAGGCGAAGGTGCCGCCGGATTGCTGGCGCACAAACTTCACCACCTCGCGGTTGGGCAATTTCTCGCCGGCATAATCCTTGTAGTTGGCGAAGGCGTTCTGACCATGTTTACGCAACGCCATCAGCCAGCCCGGATGGGGCAACACATCCATCACGGTATGCAAGCCGGGCCGGTATGGAATGATCAGCCGGTTGCGCAGCTCGCGCGGGCGTTTGGTGCGCGCCGGCACGTCCAGGGTCAGGACCAGTACATGGACACCCGCCGCCGCGGCGCGGCGCACCAAGTCGAAATTGATCGCGAGATCGTTGCGCGGCATGCGGTAGAGCTGGAACCAGGTGCAGTCGGGGGCCAGTTCGGCGATCCGTTCGACCGTGGCGCCGGACGAGCTGCCCAGAGTGAAGGGGATGCGGGCGGCTTGGGCGGCGCGGGCGAAGGCCTCTTCGCCACCGGGCCACACCATGCCGGGCAGGCCCATGGGGGCGATGGCGACCGGCGCGGCGAAGCGCCGGCCGAACAGTTCGACCTCCATATCGGCCTTGAAATTCTCGATGCCGTAGCGCGGCACTAGTTCGACGGCATCCAGCGCCGCTGCGTTGCGCGCCTTGCCGGTCTCGCCGGCGCCGGCCGCGCCGTCCACATAGTCGAAGGCGAACCGGGGTACTCGGCGGCGCGCGCGTTTGCGCAGATCGTCGATGGTCGGATAGCGCAGGGTCAATTCGCCGGGCGGCGCCTTGAAGAGCGGTGGCCCGTCATCGGTTTTCGCCGCGTCGCCCGCGGTCTTTTCGTTGCTCGCCATGTGCTCCCCCAAATACTTTCGCGCTGCCGTTCAAACCATGCTTCGAGACGGCGCTGCGCGCCTCCTCAGCATGAGGCTCGTTTTATAGAGTAGCACCTCATCCTCATCCTGAGGAGCGATCGAAGATCGCGTCTCGAAGGATTGGTGCACCTTCCCCGGCCCTGCTTGGCGCGTCGCGACAGGGTTCCTATAATCGCGCCCGGCAACGCCGCCGGTTCGCGGCGAATAAATAATAATCGGGGAGCAACGGCAATGGCCAAACCACAATTGCGCGGCGATCAAAGCTGGATTTTCGACAATTTTCTGATGCTGTCGGACAATGAGGACGTTCTGCATCCCGGCATCATGGGCGCGCGGCTCGAGCGTGGCTACAAGATGCAGGATTTGCAGGCGGTCTACAGCAGGGTCACCGGCCGGCGGTCGTTTCCCAAGGCGTGGGCCAAGCGGGCGGCGGTGCTTGAGGGCATGGCGCAATCGGCGGAGGATAACGGCCGCACGGTCACTGCGCGTCAGCTCTACCACCGGGCCGCTCTGTGTTTTGGCCGCGCCCAGCACCTAATCCCGGTTCACGGCGATGCCAAAAAGGTCGAATGGTTCGCCGGGCTGTACCGGTGTTTCGCCAAGGTGATCGACTATGCCGACGGCGCCATGGAGAAAAAATCGCTGGAATTCGCGCCCGGCCAGCAGACCCACTGCATTCTGCATCGCGCGCCCGGCGACGGGCCAAAGCCGACTATTCTGTTTCTGCCCGGCATGGACCAGGTCAAAGAGGATGTGCCCAACCCCTACAATAACGACTACACAATCCGTGGCATGAACATCTGTTCGATGGACGGGCCGGGGCAGGGCGAGTGCAACGCCAACGCGGTGTGGCAGACCGAAAGTAACTACCAACAGGCCGCGTCGGCGGTGATCGACTGGCTGGTGACCCAACCCGATGTCGATCCGGAGCGCATCGGCCTCTTGGGCTTCAGCATGGGCTCGCGCTGGGGGGTGCAGGTCGGCGCCCACGACCCGCGCATAAAGGCAGTGTGCGGCCAGATGGCCAATGTGGGCACCTTCGATATGATCTTCGAGCAGGCCCAGCCCAATTTCAAACGCATCTTCATGTATATGGCGGGCTATTCCGACGAGGCCGAGTTCGACGCCTTCATCGACCGCATGGACCACCTGCCCGACGTGGCTAAAGATCTAAAAGTTCCGCATCTACTGGTCGCCGGCGACATGGACGAGCTCTGCTCGCCGGCCGATATCGCCACCTTCCGCGAGAATTTGGCCGGCCCCAGCGAACTCTGGCTGTATGAGGGCGTGTTCCATCCCATGGGCGAGGTCTCGGCGGAGATCTACCCGGGCATCGCTGATTGGCTGCTGACCTCTCTGAACGAAGGCCGGCCGAGCGGTTATGAACGCACGGTCTATGTCGATGACGGCACCACCCTGGCCGACCACGCGCACGGGTAAAATAACAACTCCTCATGCTGAGCTTGTCGAAGTATGAGGCCAACAACACCTCGATCCTTCGACAGGCTCAGGATGAGGTGTTGTGGTTGGGTTATGACTCGCGCCCCTCTCGGGAGAGGAACCTAAAGCGGCAAGTCCACCGCTTCGCCGCGCTCGGCTGACAGGTCGGCGGCCATCGTCACGTCCATCACCAGGCGGGCCTCGCGGGCGGTGACCAGCACCGGGCGGTCGAAGGCGATGGCGTCGAGGAAATGCAAGGTTTCGTCGACCATGGCGCCGGCGAATACATGGTCGACCTGCTCGCCGGGCATCGAGGATAGGGGGTAGCGGATGCCGTGTTCGGTGGTGTTAACCCGCACCTCGCGGTGAGTGTCGTCGACGGTGAGCGCGCCATCGGTGCCGACCACCTCGATCCAGCTTTGCGAATATTGCGGGTAGCCCAGGGGCAGCACCCAGCCCGAGCCGGCGGTGATGGTGGTGCCGTCATCCATGGTCACCATGATCCATTGATGGTCCGGCGTGTCGCTGACTTGGCTGAAAAGCTTGCCCGCCTGCTGCGAATAGACCCGCACCGGCAGACGCGGCTGCAGGCACCACAGCAGGAAATCGATCGAATGGGTGCCGCCCATCGCCGCCGGCGACATCTTGCTGCGGCCTTTGATCTTGGCGCCGATCTCGCGGGTGATGTTGCGGCTGACCAGGCAGGTCACCGGCTCGCCGATCCGGCCTTCCTTGATGGCCTGGTTGATATAGGCGTATTTGGGATCGAAGCGCCGCGTATAGCCGACGGTGAATTTGAGGTTGCCGGCATCGGCCAGCGCGATCGCCTCGTCAGCCTCGGCCGGAGTTGGCGCGATGGGTTTCTCGATCATCACATGTTTGCCGGCCGCGAGAACGGCGCGGACGATCGGAAAGCGCTGCGATTCCGGGGTCGAGGCGATGATGATGGCGTCGATTGAGTCGTCGTCGAGGAAAGCCCGCCAATCGTCGGTAACCGACGCCGCGTCGGTTTCGGCGGTGATCTCGGCCGCGCGCACCGGGTTGGTCTCGGCGATATGCAGCCGGTCCACCAGCGGGCTGCGGGCACACGCATTGGCGCGAATACCACCGACCCAGCCGGCGCCGATGACGGCGACGTTTATCTGTCTGAAAGGCACGGCGGGTTCCCGGTTACTGTTTATGCCGACAGCGCGTCGCGCATATCGTGGCCGGTGAGAGCGTAGAGCTCAAGGATGCGATCCAGCGTGATGCCGTGCTGCTGCTCTTGCGAGAGCGGATGATCGGTCGGCTCGAGTTCAATGAGCGGGCGTTGGCCGTTGTCTTGCGGGTAGACTTGGCACTTTAGGCTAAACGTATCGGGGTAGCCGGGCAGGGTGTTGGAGAACCAGCCGAACCAGGCCCCCAGATCGCTTTGCGCGCCTTGGTCGAACGTATCGACGTAAATATCGAAGTTGGCCTTGGACAGCGACGACCAGGCGCCCCAGCCGAAATAGGTCTCCGGCGCGCCGACCACCGGCAGCTGCAAGACGCAGCGGGCAAAGTAATGCTCGCCATCGACGACGCAAAAGTCGCCGGTCAGAATATTGTCCGAGCCGTCTAAGGCAGAATTGGGCTGCAGCGGTTGATCGGCGTCGCAACTGCCCGGCCGCTCCATGGCGATATCGAACAGCCCGCCATGGCTCTCGCCGCAACAGGGGCAGGTCCAGCTAGCGTCATGCAACCGCCGCCAGCGCGAATCGTCGTTGAGGTCGAGAGTCATTCGGTGGGAGCTCCGGTGGGCTTGCCGCAGATTTCCTCTAAGAGCTGGTATGTTCCTTCGCGGGCGTGCCGATTGCGACGGTTAGCGAACATTAAGGTCAACAAATCAACGGAAATCACCAAAATTGTCATCGCTAAGAAGTAAGGACCAAGAAAGAGTAGGGCAAGCAGTAACCACCCGATTGCTGGTGCGTCAGTTGTCCATTCAATAACGAAGGCTGAAACCGCGCCAAGCAGGAAAAAAATAACGCCGAATAGAAAAAAGTGAATGTTTCCCAGGTATCTCCGACTCTTGTTATGCAAGAGCCGGTATTGCGCATAAACATAGTCGAAATCTCCCCCTTTCACGAAGACGCCATGGAGGTAATGGACCAATCGTTTTGGCGAATTCGGCAGCTTTAGCGCGAACTCGTCTCCATGGCAGAATCCAAGAATTTCGACCGTCTTTCGTTTTCTATAGCGCTTAAAGAATTCCTCCTTCGAGACGACAGTTACGCGATCTCCAAACCGATTTTGAAATTCTTCAACCGTTCCGTCGACCGGGATCCGCCATTCCGGTTCTCGCAACAAATAAACGCGTTCCCATCGCTCGAAGCGCTGCCAAGTGAGTTTCACGGCATTAATTTTGTCAACGAACCACGACATCGGAAGTCGCCCACCATAGGTTGGGATGCTAAGCTTGCAGTCTACCCCAGCGCCGCGTCTGCCAAAATCATGTCGGCGGCTTTTTCCGCGATCATGATGGTCGGCGCGTTGGTGTTGCCCGACACGATGGCCGGCATGATCGAGGCGTCGACCACGCGCAGCCCGTCGATGCCGCGCACGGCTAAGCGCGCGTCGACCACCGCGGCCTCGTCGGCGCCCATGCGGCAGGTGCTGACCGGGTGGAAACTGGTCGCGCCACTATTGCGCAGAAATTCGAGCATGTCGGCATCGCTGGCGACGTTCGGGCCGGGCGCGTATTCGCTCTCGACATAGTCGGCCAAGGGCTCTGTATTCATGATCTGGCGCATCAACTGACAGCCTTTGACCAAGGTCTCGCCGTCGCGCGGCCGGTGCAGGAAATTCGGCTGGATCGCCGGCGGCTCGAACGGGTCGGCGGATTTGATCATGACGGTGCCGCGGCTCTCCGGGCGTAGCAGGCGCACGATAGAGGAAAAGCCTGAAAACGGGTGCAGCTTCTCGCCGATTTTGTCGGCGCTGAACAAGGTGATGCTGGCTTGAATATCCGGCGTGGCGACCGCCGGGTCGGTGCGCAGAAACCCCGCGGCGACCGAGGCGCCCATGGCGAGATAGCCGTCGCGCCGGAACGCATAGCGCGCCAGTTCCAGCGCGCCGCGCAGCGGATTGTTGAGCGCATCGTTCAGCGTCAGCGGTTTGCGGCAGCGATAGACTAAGCGAATGTTGAAATGATCCTGCAGATTATCGCCGACGCCGGGATGGTCGGCGACAACGTCGATGCCGTGCTGGCGCAAATGTTGCGCCGGGCCGACACCCGAAAGCTGCAGTAGCTGCGGTGAATTGATCGCGCCGCCGGACAGGATCACTTCGCCGCTGGCCCGCGCCGTAACCGTCTTGCCGTTTTGGACATATTCGACGCCGGTGGCGCGGCGGCCATCGAATAGGATTCGCGTCGCGTGGGCATTGGTAACCACATGTAGGTTTTTGCGTTTACGCGCCGGCCGCAGGAAGGCAACGGCGGTGCTCGATCGCCGGCCGTTGCGCGACGTGAGCTGCAGGTAACCGAAGCCCTCATGGTTGGGCCCGTTGAAGTCGTCGGTGCGGGGATAGCCAAGCGCCGCGGCGGACTCGATAAACGCGTCGCACAATTCGTGCGGCGTTTTTCGGTCGGAGACGCCCAGCGGGCCGCCGGCGCCGTGATACTCGTCGGCGCCGCGCTCCTGATCTTCGGATTTGCGGAAATAGGGCAGCACATCGTCGAAGCTCCAACCCTCATTGCCGAGCTGGCGCCAATGGTCGTAATCCTCGCGCTGGCCGCGGATATAGACCAGCCCGTTGATCGAGCTGGAGCCGCCGAGCACCTTGCCGCGCGGCTGCGGGATGCGGCGATTGGCCACCGCCGCATCGGGTTCATTGGAATACAGCCAGTTCACCTTTGGATTAGTGAAATGCTTGCCATAACCCAGCGGGATATGGATCCATGGGCTGCGGTCGGCGCCGCCGGCCTCGAGCAGCAGCACCCGGTGGCGGCCGTTTTCGGTGAGGCGATTGGCCAGCACGCACCCGGCGCTGCCCGCGCCGACGATGATGTAGTCGTAGGGTTCCATTTACTATGCCGACAAAGTCACAGGTTGGCCGGACCTGGCCGCTTCTTCGATGGCCAGCGTTACCTCTAGGGTCCGGCGGGCTTCGGTCGGGGTAGCATGGGGTATGTCTTGCCCGGTCATCAAATGGTCGAACCAGGAGCGCGATTCGTTGGCCAACGCGCCCCAGAAATCGCCGACGGCGAAGTCGGCGGCCGAGGTGGTTTGCATGAACATCAGATTGATATTGTGGTCGGGCACATAGGTGTGGGGCGCGCCGTTGTCGGTGTAGAGCAGACTGTCTTTATTGTCGGCGTCGAGCAGGATGACCCCTTCGTCGCCGAGAATTTCAAAACGCGAACTTTGCCCGACGCTGGGATATTTCGCCGGCAGCGCGTAACAGATGCCGAGATTGACCACGGCGCCGTTTTCAAACGTGATGATCGCCCAGGTCACATCGTCGGCGTCGTAGCCCATGCCGGCGAACACTTTGGCGTGGGAGCGCGCGACCACCTCGACCGGGCGGATGCCGTCGAGATACCAGCACGCCATATCGACATAGTAGGTCAGCACGTCGAGCACCGGGGTCGCGGTGGGCGAGCGTTCGAGGATTTGCAGCATCTGGGCGCGGGTGTTGTAGACCCGCGACTGGATGCCGAGCACTTCGCCGAGGCGGCCCTGCAGCAATTGTTCCTTGGCCAGCATCCAGCGCCTCTCGTGGCGGCGCGAATAGCCGACCCGGAATTCGGTGCCGGTGCTGTTCGCCACTTCGATGATGGCGTCGGCATCTTCCAGGGACAGCGCGATGGGTTTTTCGATGAGCACCGGCTTGCCCGCCTCGAGCGCCTGGGTGATGGCCTCGCGGTGGTCGTGTTCGGGGGTCGAGACGATGACGGTGTTGACCTGCGGGTGATTGATCGCCGCCAGATTGTCGTCGGTGCTGAGATCGGCGCCGGTGCGTTGCGCCAGAATGTCGGCGCGGTGCTGTTCGGCGTCGGACACGGCGAGGAAGTTCACTCCCGGATAGCGCGCCGCCAGGCTGGCCCGCAAGGTGCCGATGCGCCCGCAGCCGATCACCGCCACGCCCAAATGTTCTCTTTGCATTTCGTGCCTCTCCCGCCGTATGACCACGCCAACGACTAGCTTATCATAGTGGTCATCGGTGATTGTAGCGTACAGGGGGAGTTCGAGAATGAGTGAGGCGATACAGATCAGGATGGGCGGCTACGGCCCGCCGACGACCACTCACAGCCGGGCGCTAAAATTTATCGGCGACCGCCTGGAAGCTCAGTTCGGCGACCGGGTCGATGTCAAATATATATGGAATATCATGGACTTCGGCTATCGCGCCGACGAGATCATGTGGCTCACCGAATGCGGCATTTTGACAATGTCCTACCAGTCGACCAGTTATCTGACCCACCGGGTGCCGGAGCTGGGCTTCGTCGATCTGCCGTTTTTATTTCCCGATTTGGACGCTGCCCGCGCCGCTTTCGACGGCGCGCTGGGCCAGCACCTGATCGGCTGCGTCGAGGATCAGTATAATTTCCGCGTGCTGGGGTTTTTCGAGAACGGGTTTCGCCATATCTCGAACCGGCTGCGGCCGATCCATCTGCCGGAAGATATCGCCGGCATGAAGATCCGTATGCTGCCCAGCGACATTCACGAACGCACCTTCAAGCTGTTCGGCGCCGAACCCATGCAGATGGATTTGACCGAGGCGATTGAGATGGTGGTCGCCGGCACCCTGGACGCCCAGGAAAACCCGCTGGCCAATACCGCGACCTATGGCGTCCACAAATATCACCCCTATCACACGCTCAGCAGCCACTTTTACCTGTCGCGCGGGGTCTGGGCGAACCGGGACGCGGTCGACGGTTGGCCGGACGATCTGCGCACCGCCATGGCGGCGATCATTCCCGAGGCGGTGGCCTATCAGCGCGGTCTGGCGGTCGAGGAGGAGAACGTGTCGCGTCAGGTGATCGAGGCCGAAGGCTGCGAGATCGTCGAGCTGACAGCAGAAGAACACGCCGCTTTTGTCGCCAAAGTGGCGCCCTTGCACGAGGAAGCGCGCGGCATCTTCGGCGACGCCATGTTCGAGATGCTGTAGCCGGCGCAGGTCCGGAACTAATGAGGCGGAGCTTGATGGCACTGCTTTCACCCTTCGAGACGCCCTTTCGCCTCATCCTGAGGAGGGCCCCTAGGCCCGTCTCGAAGGGTGAGGCGAAAGGGCTCCTCAGGATGAGGTAAAATCATGGCTATCGTTAAATCCAACATGTGCTTGGGGAGAAAAATAATGAGCGACAAACTCGCCGCGGAACGCATCGTCGACTGTCTGGTCGAGGCGGAGATCGGCCATATGTTCGGCCTGCCCGGCGGCGCGACCATGGAAATCTACAAGGCCCTGTACGGCCGCGAGAGCGAGATCCGAACCATCGTGTCGCGCGACGAGCAGACCGCCTCGTGCATGGCCGATATGTACGGCAAGCTGACCGGCAAGCCAGGCGTATTCGCCGGGCAGGGCGGTTTCGCCGGCTCGACCGGCATGTTCGGCGTCATCGAGGCGTTCCTGGCGAGCTCGCCGATGGTGGTGCTGACCGAATTGTCGGACGCTGACGGCTTTGTCATGCACGGGCCGATCCAGTCCGGCGCCGGTCAGTATGGTTCGTTCGATCTGGCGAATATGTTCCGGAGCACGACCAAATACACCACGGTCGCGCACTATCCCCGCGAAGCGGTGCTCGGCGTGCAATTGGCGCTGAAGCACGCGACCACCGGTCGGCCCGGCCCGACAGCCTGCTTGTTCCGCGCCAATACTCTGCGCGAAACGGTCGCGGAGAACGGTTTGCCGGAAATCCACGACACCAAGCGCTTACTCAATGCGGAGAAGATCCGTCCGCCGGAAGGCGCGCTCGACGCGGTGGCGGAGATTCTGTTGGCCGCCGAGCGCCCAGTCATCATTGCCGGCAATGGGGTGCGCATTTCCGGCGCGTTCGATGAGTTGCGGGCGATGGCCGAACTGCTCGGCGCGCCGGTGGTCACCAGCATTCTGGGCAAGAGCGCCATCGCCGAGACCCACGCGATGGCCGCCGGATCGATCGGCTATACCGGTCTGCCCATGGCCAACGATACGCTGGGCATGGCCGATACGGTGCTGGTGGTCGGCTGCCGGTTGAAGCCGCAGGAGACCTGCTTCGAGCACCCCAAGCTGCTCGACCCGAACCGCCAGCGCATCGTCCAGGTCGATGTGGAGCCGCGCAACGCCTCATGGTCGATGCCTGCGGAAGTGGCGCTGGTTGGCGACGCCGATCTGACTCTCGGCTTGTTGCGCGAGCGTTTGGTCGGTCGAGTTGATGATGTCGCTGTCGCCGTGCGGCGCAAGGGATTTGCTGAAATGAAGGCGGCGCGAAATTTTTTCGCCGATCCCATGCGGGCCTCGCAAAACGTGCCGATCGCGCCGCAGCGGGTGGTCGCGGAAGTACAGAGAGCAGTGCCCGATGAGGCCATCATCTGTTCCGACGCCGGCAGTAATCGCCATTGGATGAACCATTTTTTCCGGACTAAGCGGGCCAACAATTATTACGGGTCCGGCGGTCTGGGTGGCGTCAGTTGGTCGCTGCCGGCGACCCTGGCCGCCAAGATTATCGACCCGGACCGTCCGGCGATCGGCGTGTGCGGCGATGGCGGTTTCGCCATGCAGATGCATGTGCTGCTCACGGCGGTGCAGTACGGGGCCGCGCCGGTCTATGTGGTGATGAATAATTCGGGCCTGGGCATGACGGCGGAGGGCATGGGCAACCAGGCCATCGGCAATGAATTTCCCGATACCAATTACGCCACCATCGCCGGTGCGCTCGGCGCCTGGTCGGAACAGGTGACCCAGCCGGGCGACATCGCCGAGGCGGTGCGCGCGGCGTTGGCGCAAGATCGGCCCGCGGTGATCGACTGCGTCATCGATCCGGCGGAGAGCATGCGTCAGGCGATCTATTCGCCGCTGGCCCTGGAGGCCGCTCGCGGCGTTCGACCGGAAGGCGTGTGACGAGCGGCTTAACGCAGGATCGCGTTGATTGTCTTTAGCATGAGCCCGTGATCGAGGGGTTTCTCAAGCAACGCCAAAGTGCCGCAGCCGGATAGCTGGGATTGGATCGTTGGGTCGCCGGGCCGGGTTGTGAGAACAACCGGTATATCGGCGCCACGTTCCTTAAGGAAGGCGGTGGGCTGCCAAGCGCCCATATCCTGTAAATTGAGATCGAGAATCAGGCAGGCTCTCTCCCGGTCCCGGAAATTTTCCGTAAAGCCCCGGCAGGACGTATAGGCTTCTACGTCGTAACCGGCGGTTTGGAACATCGATTTCAAGGAGGTTTGCACCGTGTTGTCGTCGTCGACGATAAATATTGTTGGCGTGTAGCTCATGGATCTCGCTTTGCCGTCGCTTCTTTGACTAAACATTTCGCAATAATCACAGGATTTCGAGGATTGTCGGCAGCTAAGGAAAGCTACCGGGGGTTGATCTTCGAAGGCCTTGAACACTACCAAAAGAGTCGTTGAGACGAGATACGGTTGTCTACTTATAAATGTATTATCGTATTTTTACTCAGTTTTAGGTCGAACTAAAAAATCACGATTCGTCGATTTCCGGCAGTAATTCTGCCTGCAAGGCCATTCGAACCAGGTGGGAGAAGCTCTCGGCCTCCATTTTCTTCATGACACGACCGCGATGAATTTCGACCGTGCGGGGGCTAATCCCCAGCTCGGCGGCGGTGAGTTTATTCGATCGGCCCTGTACCAGATGTTCGAACACATCGCGTTCGCGTGGTGTTAGAGAGGCAATGCGTGCCTCGAGGCTGTTATCCGACGACATGGATTTGCCATGCCTTCATCATCCGAGCCATTTCTGCCCGGACGAAAATTGTTTTGCTGTGCTTGTTCATTGGTCCTGTTGCGCTATTGGCGTCTTGTGGTTGAAACATCGCGTCGGGAACGCGAGCCTTCGAGGAATCATAGACATAGGTGATTATGTTGTCTGTATTTGATCCCTAGAAGGCGAAGGACAATAACAAAGGCTTCGGCCAGCCGAGATAAGGTTCTTTACTTACAAATGCCCGACGATTTTGCACGACAAACAGCGAAGCAGGTGAGCTCTATACGGGGACCGAGGTTATCCGGGGGAAAACAAACGGGTTGTGTTTAGCGCTATACACTAAAGTGCCTTGTGCAGGAATTCGCCTCTAGGACGACGGGACATTGTGGTCCACACCAAGCGCGCCGGCGACGTGACTTTAGGCCGGTGTTCGATCATCCGAGGGTGGGTGAGCCGAGCTTTTGCAAGACCCATTTGGCGACAGCAAGCAGGCGGTCGTCGTCGCGGTAGCGGCCGACCAGTTGGATGCCGACCGGCATGCCGTTGGGGCCGGTATGGGTCGGCAGGCTGATCGCCGGCAGGCGGATCGCCGTCCACAGCCCCGGCAAGCGTGGATTGCCGGAATAGGCCAGACCCTCGGGCGCTTCGCCGTCGACGCACGGCGTGAGCAGCGCGTCGATACCGTCGAATAGGGCGTCAGCCTGGACCCGACAATCCTCGGTCTGGCGCATCGCCGCGATGTAGTGATCATAATCCATGTCTAACCCGGTCTGCATGACGGTCTGGAACATGTCGCTCAGGGCGTCGCGATGCTCGCGCCATTCGTACTGCATATGCCGGCTGCGCTCGTAACAATTGATGGCGATGCGCGCGTCTTCCAAATCGTCGAACGAGGGCGGCGCGGTGACGTCGCGCAGGACAGCTCCGGCTTGCGTGAGGCGCGCTGCGGCGTCTTCCACCGCCGCCTGGGTCTCCGGCAGCGCTATATCCCACAACGGCGTGCGGCAGACGCCGATGGCCGGCGCGCTGGCAGGTGCCTCCAATGGCGTCAGGGGCCGGTTGACCAGCATCGAAGTGAACAGCGGGATATCGTCCATGTCGCGCACATGCAGGCCCAGCGTGTCGAGGCTTTGGGACGCGGCCTTGATGCCGGCGATATTGTAGGTGCCGAAGGTCGGCTTGTAGCCGATCACGCCGCAATAGGAAGACGGCCTGAGGATCGAGCTGCCGGTTTGCGTGCCGAAGGCGGTGGGTACCATATAGTCGGCCACCGCCGCCGCCGAGCCACTCGAAGAGCCGCCGGGGCTGCGCGTGGCATCATAGGGATTGGTGGTCGGACCGGGGAAACTGCCGGCGAATTCGGTGGTCACCGTTTTGCCCAGGACAATCGCCCCGGCGGCGCGCGCCAGGGCGACACAGGCGGCGTCGGTCGCCGGGCGGCGGTCGGCATAGATCGGTGAGCCCATCGCGGTCGGCATGTCAGCGGTGTCGATAATGTCTTTGACGCCGATCGGCACCCCGTGCAGCGGGCCGTCGGTATCCAACCGGTCGCTGGCGTAAGCTTGTTCTAAGGCAAGGTCGGGATCGATGAAAGCCCAAGCCTTAAGGACATTCTCGCGCGCCTCGATCCGCGTCAGACACGCTTCGACCACGGCAACGGCGGTGGCCTCGCCGGCGGCAATTTTTTGTGCGATGGCGCTCGCAGACAGGTGATTTAGATCGGTGGCGGACATGGTTCCCCTAGACCGCCCAATGTTAGCCACTGCGCGGCGGGTCGTCACCCGCGCGATCAACCGGCTAACACTTGCCAGAGTCGACCAGATGCTGGGTGACTTCGCGGGCGTACTTCACGCCCTCGTCGAAACAGTCGTTGCCGTGTTTTTTGCATACCTCTAAATAGGTCTTGTAGGCTGGCACCGTTTCACAGTCGATGGCGCGAAAAAGCGCGCTGGCGTAGCTGTACCAATAATTATGGTTGGTCGGCTCGAGTTCGGTCGCGCGTTTGAAGTCAGCCGCGGCCCGTTTAAAGTTTTTCAACCGGTATAGATACAAACGGCCCCGCGCATCCCAAATGTCGTCATCCAGCGAGCCGTAAAGCATCGCATCGTCCAAAACGCGAACGGCCGCTTTGAATTTTCCATCGCCCCAAAGAGTGTTGGCTTTTAGTAACAACAAATCGGGATCTCTTGGATTGAGCGCTAAAGCCTGGTCCGCGTCCGTCAGCGCCTTATCATAGGCCTTCAACGATCTATAGGCCTGGGCGCGCCGTTCCAGCACATGGGTATTATCAGGCCAAATCTCGAGCGATCGCGTATAGCTGGCGATTGCATCGTTATAGCGCTTCATGCGCGAGAGGTTCTGGCCCTCATTACTATGAAAAAACCAGTACTCGCCATGGGTCATGGCGCGCTTGAAGAAATTGGCCGCTTCAAGTTCGCGCCCATCGCGTCGGAGGATAATAGCGACAGCATAGTCGGTGAATCCCCGCAACGGTGCCAGATGGGGCGAGCTGTTCGGACTATTATTGATGAACTGGCCGAACCGAAGCATCGCCTCGGGAATTTCGATGGGGTATCCAAGCGCTGCGGTATCGGGCAGCGGTTCGTCGATCCCAAATACCCTTGGGTCCTGTCGATAGCCACCCCACCATGGCAGCATTGCGTTCCAAATGGCGCGCCGGACTGTGAACGAGTTCGGGTCGGCATCCACGCCCTTGCGGAATAGCCTATTTATCGTCTCCCGGTCGCCCGCCGCCATATTCATGTTGATCAGGCTGGCGTATGCCACGCCGGTATCGGGTTTGAGTTGCAAGGCTCGTTCCAGGCTTGCTTCGGCAATCGCAAAGTTTTTACGCATCAATTCGATACGCTGATCGGATGTTTCATTGAAAAAGCGGCCACCGCGATCCAGCCAACCTAGATTGCTGTGGAATAAGCCATGCGCGATGAAGGGGCGGTGGGACTCCGGCTTTGCGTTGATCCAGGCGTCCAGCAGGGCCTCGAACGCCGGGTTCGCGACGGCGAAGCTGGTATAGCCGCGATGTATGATGAGGTCGGAGACTTCACCGTCGGAATAAGCCTGTTCCAGATCGGCAAAACGTTGTTCGAGCGCATCGAAATCGCTGTCGCGAAGCAGAGTCTGCATATCGCGCAGGCTGACAGTGGGTTCAGCCGCGCCCGCACTGAATGTGGTGGCGAAAAATATGAGGCAAAGGGCGCCGAATATCCGCCGCAGCCGGGTCCAATCGATAAGGCCCTTGTCAGAAGTATGATCCATGGCAGCCCCCTATCTACCAGGGCAATCGCAAGTGACCGCCTCGCCCTTCGAGACGCCGCCCGTGGGGCGGCTCCTCAGGGTGAGGCTTTGTAACCATCTAACAGAATTCCTCATCCTGAGGGCTCGCGCAGCGAGTGTCTCGAAGGAAGAGGAATTCCAGCGCCGCAATATGCGATTACCCTGCCCTATCTATGGTTAATGACCCAAGCGGGTACGGCTACCCGCAAGGCTAAACGCGGGGATTGGCTTTGTCACGCTATTCGGGTGTAGCGTTCGTGTTGAGTGCGAAAGGCAGTCGGCGGAGGACTAAATGATAAGATCAGTGTGGTCCTCGATTTGGGGTGTTGTCGTACTCCTGATGATTGTTTCGCAAGCGTTTGCGGCGTCATTCCTCGACGATTGGCGATTCCCCGACGAAAGCGACGTCACTGGCGACTGGAAAATCTTCCGACAGGCGGGCAGCGAATTTTATACGGTCGCAGATGATTTTAACGGCGACGGAGAACAGGACGAAGCTTGGATTCTCATCAAGAAGGACAATAGCGAGTGGGGCCTATTCGTCTTAATGAGCGCCAACAGCAATGAGCGAAAAATCATCGAACTGGGTCGAACTGAAATGGCGCATGATCGTCCTCAGAGCATGGGGATTGGGTCTGTGCCGCCGGGGCATTACCTCTCGGCTTGCGCCAAGGGATACGGTTCGGGGTGCGAACCGGGTGAACGCCGGTTCGTCGATCTAGAATACCCGGCCATCGATTTTTTTATCTTCGAAAGCGCAAGCTCGCACTTCTTCTGGAATGAGGAGATCAACGGTTTCGAGCGAATTTGGATCAGCGACTGATGAGTGAAGATATTGGCTTTATTTAGCTGGTTAAAATCGCGAACGGAAACGAATTACGCCCTGTATTGGAAACAGGGTGCAATTTGGGTCGTGGGATTATTGATCACGGTTCCGGGCAGTGGCGCGTTCGCGCGATGGAGTACCGCTAATCCACAGATCATCAATCCTGAGCTAACGCCGTTCATTGCGCCGGCGATTCTGATGGCCCCCTTCATTGTCGTGGGTGCCTATGGGCTGCGTCATGAATATTGCGCCGGCTTGTGGATGGGCATTATCTATCGAGGCGGGTTGGCTCGTGCCTTCAACCTTTTCTTCATTGCCGTTTATTTTCCTGGAGTTTGGGGAATAGCCACAAACGATTTTGCATCTCTTTAAGGACTAAGGTCTAAGCCCCACCCTCACAACAGACGCGGGACGCCAACCTCGTCGGCGGCGGCGTTGAGGCGGTCGAGCAGCGGCGCGGTGATCGGGATGCCGTTGGCTTTGCGGTCCTGGTGAACCCGCCAGCTATTGGTGCCGGGCATGCGAATTTCGTCGACCCCGGGCAGCTTGGCCGAGCCGGTCATCTCGCGCGAGATGCGGTCCACATTGGCCTTGAACAGGGCCGGGTCCATGAAGTGCGCGATGTCGATGGCCATGATGAACTGGCCGGTATTGGTCTCGCTGTTGGGGTCCTCGCCGATATGGATAACGTCGGAGCCGAAAGCCGCCCCGTTCAGCGTGCCGGCGAGGAAGCCGATCACCATCGACAGGCCAAATCCCTTGGCGCCGCCGATATGGGTGAGGATGCCGTCATCGGCCAGCGCTGAATCGGTGATCGCCTGACCGGCGGCGTCGATCACCCAGCCCTCCGGCATGGCCTCGCCGTGCATCGCCTTGACCATGATCTTGCCGAGCGAGGAATTGGTGGTCGCCATGTCGATCACCACCGGCGGTTCTTCCAGCGCTGGGATGGCGACGGCGATCGGGTTGGTGCCGACCAAGATGTCGCTGCCGCCATAGGGCGCGGCGTGGTTGGCGCTGCCGACGCAGGCGATGATGCCGATCTGGTCGCGCTCCAGCGCCATCGACGCGTAGACCGCCGCCGCGCCGGCATGGTTGGAATGCTGCAGGCCGATCCAGGCGATGCCGCTCTTCGCCGCCATGTCCATGGCCAGTTCCATGGCATAGCGCGCCACCAGATGGCCCATGCCATTGTCGCCGTTGACGATGGCCATGGCCGGAGTTTGCTTCTCGACGTGGATATTGGGGGTCTTGTTGATGGCGCCGCCTTTGATGCGGCCGACATACATCGGCACCCGGATGCAGCCATGGCTGTCCTTGCCCAGCAGATCGCCGTCGGCCATGGCGCGGGCCAGTCCTTCCGCGTCGCTGTCGGGTAGCCCGGTTGCCTGGAAAACCTGGGTCATGAAGTCTTTCAGCTTGGCGTAGGGCACGCGGATGGCGTTTTCGTCGATGGGAAATTCCGATGAGACGGCGTGAGTGTCGGGCATGGTTGAACTCCTCCGGATAAGGTGATTCTTTTGTTTGAGCCTAGCCGTTCAATGAGACTACGGCCAGCATATCGGAGGGGCGAAAATAACCCTCTCCCATAGGGAGAGGGTGGCGAGCGTATGCGAGCGGGTGAGGGGGTAGGGACAGTGCCGGGTTTCTTGGATAAACCGTAACCCCTCACCCCAACCCCTCTCCCAAAAGGAGAGGGGCTTAGCGTCATCCAATGTTTTCGATTAACCTAGGCGCGGCCATAAAATCAAAAAGGTGCGCGCAATGCCCTACGACCCCGCTGTCCCGCTATCACCCGGTTTTGTCGAACAAGTGCCGGCGTTTCTGGCCGGCGACGACACGCCGCGCGATTTGCTCGAGCGCTGCATCGCCGTGATCGAAACCCGCGAGAGCGACGTTCAGGCCTTCGTGACCCTGAACCTCGAGGGTGCGCGCGCCGCCGCCGATGCGGCCGGTGCACGGTATAAGGCGCGCGCGCCGCGCTCGCTGGTCGACGGCCTGCCGATCGGCCTGAAAGACATTATCGAGACCGCCGACATGCCGACCCAATGCGGCAGCCCGATATATGAGGGCAACGAGACCGGCCGGGACGCCCCGCTGACCGCCGCCTTGCGCCGCGGCGGGGCGGTGATTGTCGGCAAGACCGCGAGCACCGAATTCGCCTATGGCAACGTCATGGCGACGTGTAATCCCTTCGATCCGAACCGCACCCCGGGTACCTCGTCGAGCGGGTCGGCGGCGGCGGTCGGCGCCGGCATGCTGCCGGTCGCCATCGGCACCCAGCTGATGTCGTCGGTGATGCGCCCGGCGAGCTATTGCGGCCAGGTTGGGGTGAAGCCAACCTATGGCGCGATCCGCCAGGCCGGCATCCATCCGTTTTCGCCCTCGGGCGAACATGTCGGCGCCCACACCGCCAAGCTCGCGGATGCGTGGGCGGTGCTGCGCTTTTTGTCGAACGAGGCCGGGCCGGTGCCTGGTTCCCATGGCATCGCCGGGCCGGAGACCTTGCCGCCGGCGGAAAAGCCGGCCCGGCTCATGCGTATGTATACGCCCGGCTGGGACATCGCCGACGGATCGGTGCGCGCCGCCTTCGAGGCCGGTCTCGACCGCCTGTCCAACGCAGGCGTCGAGATCATCGAGCCGGCAGGCGTGCCCGAACTACAGGCGCTGGAGGACGATTTCGCCCGCGCCGACTGGTGCATCGCCGAGATCGCCGCGTTTGAAATGCGCTGGCCGTTCTTCGAATATGAGGCGGCGGGCCACACCCACCATCCGCGCATCGCCAAGGCGCTGGCCCGTGCTCATGAAATCACCCTGGCCGACTACCACACGGCGCTGGATTTCAAGGCCGCGTTCGGCGCGCGCGTGCGCGCCGCCAGCGAGACTATCGACGGCGTCGTCGGGCTCACCGCGCCCGAGGTCGCGCCGGTCGGCCTGGAGAATATCGGCAACCCGGTCACCTGCTCACCGGCGACGTGCGCCGGCGCCCCGTCGCTCACCCTGCCGCTGTTGGCCGCCGACGACATGCCTCTGGGTCTGCAACTGATCGGCTTTCATGGTGAGGATGCGCGCTTATTCGGCCAAGCGGCATGGGTGGAAGAGGTGTTTGGGTGAAGAATCAGCTATTGGCGGGGAGTGAGGAGTGCCGCAATTGACTAGATTATTGCTGCTGTCGGTACTCGCTATCGTGTTGTTCGTGCCGTTTTTTCTCATATTCGATTTCGTCTTGCGATCTGAGAGTTTGATATTGCGGTTTGCTTTGGCCGGATTCGCGGCGCCGGCCGCGGCGAGTAGCCTGTTGTCGGCAATTATTTATCTTTCCGGCAAAGAGGCGACATGGGGTCGCTATAGATGGTCGGCGAACTTTGATATCGAGTTGCCATGGGAGGATGCGTTTACGCTTTGCTGCGACTCCCTAAATGTACTCGTGCGGAACCATAAAATCGAACCGATTTCCAAGGGCGCAACGGAAATAGTTGCGCGGGCGCCATGGCACTGGCGGCATGGTGGGCCGCAAGAAGTTCGGTTCAAGTTCTGGAGCTTAGGAAACTCGGTAGTTCGGATTGAATTGTTGCTGGGTGCGAGTGTTGGCGAAAATCTCATCGACGGTGGAAAATTCAAGCGTGAAGTTGAAGCAATCCTTGCTTTCCTTAAAGCCGACGTCGGGCCTGCTAAAATGGTACGTAGCACGCCTGTTTACTCTGAGGATTGAGTGTTGCCGTCATGGAGTCCGCGTGAGATCACCGGCTCGGCAAATTTGTAGAGGCTAGAACACAGTGATGTCGCTGACTTGTTCCCGGTGCGGTCAAAAGGGCATACCTGCACATCGAAAATTTTCGGTTGGGGGATTCGGCAAGCTTTCCTGTCGATTATGCGGCGTTAGGTTCCGCTTCAGCAAATATTTGCTGCGCTATTGGGCCGCTCTTTTGTTGTTGCTCTTAATGATAGTTCCAGTGGCGATTTTATTCGGACCGACATGGGCTCGCAGATACTTTGCGGCGATGTGCGCTCTCTATGCGAGCAGCATCGTCATGGCCCTGTTTGTGCCGCTAGTCGAAGACCCCGATCAACCACACCCGCTGCCGCCGACGCCTCCCGCTTCACCGCCCCTGACTTGATCTAAATTGATGTGGGAGAAATCATCATGAAGACTAACCGGACCGCTGAATTGTCGCGCCGGGCCATATTCGGCGCAGCCGCCGCAACAGCCGCCGCGCTAACGCAGTTTCGGATACGCGACGCGACCGCGCAGAGCACGATCGAGCAGCCGGCCCGCGATGCGCCCGAGGCCTATATCGAACGCGCGTTTGAGCTACGCCGTCAGGCGGTTGACAGCGGCGATCAGGCCTACGGCGCCACTGTGGTCAAAGACGGCCGGATCATCGGCCAGTCGCAGAGCCTCGTCGTGATCAACGACGACGCGACCGCGCACGCCGAGATGTCGGCGATCCGCGACGCCGCGCGCCGGGTGGGCCGCGCCGGTCTGCGCGGCGCGACGCTCTATTCCTCCTCGCGGCCCTGTCCGATGTGCGAGGCGGCGGCATTCTGGGCCGGTCTAGATGGGTTTCATTTCGGGCGCGGTATTGAGGCCGGCGGCGCACCCCGCCTGTGCGGGTGATTGCTACCATGCGGCCCCCTCATCCTTCGACAAGCTCAGGATGAGAGGTTGGGGTGAGCGCTGGATATTGGATAGGCCTCATGCTGAGCCTGTCGAAGTATGAGGGCGGGCCTCATCCTCCCTTCGCCGCGTCGAGCGAGATGCCCTTGTCGGCCTTGCCGCGGAACTCGTTGTAGAGCTTCATGACGGCCTGCTCGACCCGGTCGGGCTTCATCCAGTCGGCGTAGACGCCGAGCTTTATTTCTTTCGCCGCGCGTTTGGCCGGAGTGCCGGCTTTGAACTGTTTTCGCGCGCCGCGCTGCACCAGGCTCAGATAGTCGGCCATGTCCTCCAGCACCCGGCGGTCGCTGACCGGGCCGTGGCCCGGCACTACGGTCTTCAATGGGAAAGTCTTCAAGACCAGCCGGGCCTGCTTGATCCAGTTGCCGATATGGGCGTCGAAGGTCGCCGGGGTGACGAAGTTGAAGCAGAAATCGCCGGAATAGAGGATTTTCTCCTTCGGCAGATAGACCATGGTGTCGCCCTTGGAATGGGTGTGGCCGAGATTGTGCAGCTCGACCCGCCGCTTGCCGAGATACAGCACCATGGCGCCGTCATAGGTTTGTGTCGGCAAATGCTGCTTCAGGCCGCGCAGATGCCGGGCATGTTCGGGATTGACGCGGCGGTAGTGGGCCAGATCGAGGCCGGTCTCGATCATGCGTTCGCGCATATAGCGGTGGGCGATGATCGGGATGTGGCGCGGGAAATAGTTGAGCCCCAGCGTGTGGTCGGCATGGTGATGGGTGCACACGATTTGGCCGACCGGCTTCTTGGTGACCTTGGCGATCGAGCGTTGAAACGCCTGGGTCATCGGTTTGACGTAGAGGGTGTCGATCACCAGGCACGAGTCCGGCCCGACAATCAGCCCGGCGTTGGACACATTGAGCCCCCCCGACTGGATATAGGCGTAGCAATCGTGGCCGATATCGATCAGGCCGGTATCCCAGGACTTCTTGACCGCGCGCGCCATCGCCGCCCCCAATTTTTGATATTTAAACCGAGCTTAGGTGCAATGACCGGTAAGAGAAAGTGTTCTGCGCTCCACAGATGGTTTTCTCTTTGTTGAGGTTACCCCCACCCCGACCCTCCCCCATCAAGGGGGAGGGAGTTACAACGGTGGCCGGCAGCAAGAATAAAGTCCTCCCCCTTGATGGGGGAGGACTTAGGTGGGGGTGACTCAGGAGGGGAGTTTACTCACTTCCGGTCGAAGCGGCGCACTTCCAGTAGATAGGTTCGCCCGGCGGTGCGCACGGCGAAACGGTCGTTGCCATCGTTGCGCCAAGCCTTCAGGCGCGGGCCCAACTCGTCGTCGTAATATTTGAGATAGGTGCCGGTCGAGGTTTGGACTTCGCTGTTGGGCGCGGCGATAGCGGCGGCGATGTCCTGGAATAGACCAACTTTGAAATATTCTTGCGGAATATCAAAGATGCGAACATCGGCTGGCGCCGTATTAAGCGCGGTGGCGACGAGGCGCGGGCTCTTCGGCAAAAAGCCGAGCTCTTCCATCTCGTCATAGGCGCGTAATGAGGCTGCGCCGTCGTTGAGGCCTTCAGCGCTGAATCTTGTCTTTAGCTCCTCGTGCACCCGGCTAAATTCGCGCGAGCGCTCGATCCGTTCGCGGCCCGCCCGTTCGGCGATCTGCTTCGGCGGTACGCCGTCGGGATAGAGCTGGTTGAAATCGCCGTTCTTTAACAAGACCCGGTAGCTGCCATCGGCCTCGACTGCCAGTACCGCGGCGGGAAAGGCTTCCCGGCCGGGTACGGTCAATACCTCGATGCCGTTCTGGAGGATTTCGTTGGGCGGGGCGAAACCGCCACTGGATTTATTGGCCCATTGGGCATTCGACGGCTGACCGGGCTGCCAGATGCCGGCCAGGGCCCATTGCTCGGAACTCGGCACCCGGGGAATGTTCATCCGGACCCGAATCTCGACGCCTTGATCGGTTGGCGTGAGGCGCGTCGACATGGTGTTGAAGATGCGGCCGCGGTAATGCCGGGTCGTGCGGCCGGTCACCGGCGTGTCGGCGAAACGTTCGAGAACTTCGCGTTTGCCGCTGACGACATTCAGCCGTTCGAGGGTCAGCCGGTCGCTGAACACATAGGAATTGGCCGGTGGTGAGAAAAACTCCCACCCGAGGCCCCAAATCACCCCCGTCGTATCACGTTCCACAAAATAGATATGCTCGCCGTCGGCGGCCCAGACTGGCGCGAAATACCCGTTGTGCCGCTCGATGGCGAGAATGCCGATCCACTGCGCGAACGCCAGCACCACCACCAGCGTACCGACGATGAGGAGGCCGGTCACCAGCTTCCAACGCGCCTGTAGGTTTCGGCCAATCGTTCGCAGAAAATTCAACATCGCCCGCATATGTGAGGTCTGCTAGCGGCGGCCGCTAGTCTTTTATTCGTCGCCGCAGGGGTATTTTTGTGTGGTTTATGGTTAATTCACGTGAACCAACAAGGGGGAAAACATGGTCGATTTTGAACTCACGCCGCGCCAGGAAGAGCTGCGCGCCATTGCCAAAAAATTCGCCATCGAGGTGATGATCCCGTCGGCGGAAAAGGCCGACCGGGTGGTCGACCCGGCGCAGGCCTTCGATTGGGACGTGGTGCGCGAAGGCTCGCGCCTGGGGTTGCGTACCCTGACGGTGCCCACCGAATTCGGCGGCGAGGGGGCCGATGTGGCGACCGCGGCGATGATCGGCGAGCAACTGGCCTATGGCGATCTCGGCATGGCGGTGGCGTTCGATCAGACCTGGAAAATTCTCACCGCCGTGTGCCGCGTCGCCAGCGATTCCCAGCGCGAACGCTGGCTACCGCGCATCGTCGAAGACGATACCTGTCTGATGGGTATCTGCTCGACCGAACCGACCGCCGGCAGCGAAAATATTCTGCCCTATCAAGAGCCCGGTAAGGCGATGCAGATGAGCGCCGTCAAAAAGGGCGATACCTGGGTCCTCAACGGCACCAAGCGCTATATCTCCAATGGCGGGCTGGCTAAAATCTACATGGTGCGTACCCGCAACGACCCCGACGGGCCGCTGCGCACCAGTCTCACCTCGTTCCTGGTGGCGGCGGATACGCCGGGCTTCGAGGTGACGGAAGTGTGGGACAAGCTCGGCCAGCGTTGCGTGCAAAACGGCACGCTACGGTTCACCAATGTGGAAGTCCCCGACGAGGACCGTATCGGCGAGGTCGGTAATGCGGCGCAGATCGGCACCGAATTTCTGCTTGGCTATGGCTCGAACATCCAGGCTGGCGCCACCGTGCTGGGGGTCGCCCAGCGGGCCTATGATTTATCGGTGCAGTACGCCTTCGAGCGTGAACAGGCCGGCGGCCCGATTATCCACCACCAGATCCAGCGTACCCGGCTGGCCCGCATGGCCATGCAAATCGCCGCCGCGCGGGCCTATATTTGGCAATCGGCCTGGTCGGCCGGCCGCCCGGATCAGGACCCCATGCATGCCAGCCTGTGCAAGGTGTTCGCCTCGGAAGCCGCGGTGCATGTCTGCCAGCAGGCGCTCGAATTGTGGGCGGCGGCGGGCTATATGCGCAAAAATCCCCTGGAAAAGCTTATCCGCGACGCCCAAAGCTTCCTCCATTCCGACGGCACCAACGATGTCTTGGCGCTTAAGGCGGGCAATTACCTCATGAAGCCCGACCCGTCCGATATCACCTACAGCCAGCGCGCCGCCGAAGCCGCGGCGGGGCGGTAAGGCGGAGACTCTTGAAGAGCTAGGATCAACATAGCCTCATGCTGAGCTTGTCGAAGTATGAGGCGGGCAACACCTCAATCCTTCGACAAGCTCAGCATGAGGTGTTGCTGTGAAATCTTCGGGTCTTAGAATGCCTTACCCGACAACATTTTGCGGTCGACCAGATCGCGCGGACGGCCTCGTCGAGGGCACCGGCGGCGTCACTCATGTGAGCAGATCCCGGGCGACCAGCATGCGCTGGATCTGGTTGGTGCCTTCGAAGATTTGCGTCACCTTGGCGTCGCGCATCATGCGCTCGACCGAATGTTCCTTCATATAGCCGGCGCCGCCCAAGATCTGCACCGCGTCGGTGGTGACCTTCATGGCCGCATCGCTGGCCAGGCATTTCACGCTGGCGGCCAGCCCGCCATAGCCGTCCATCTCGCCGGCGTCGTAGCGCGCGGCGACTTCGTAGAGCAGGGCGCGGGTGGCTTCGATCTGCATGGCCATGTCGGCCATCATGAATTGCAGGCCTTGGAACTCGGCGATTGCCTTGCCGAATTGCCGGCGCTCCTTGGCGAAGGCGACCGCGGCTTCCAGCGCGCCCTGGGCGATGCCGATGGCCGAGGCCGCCATGGCCGGCCGATTGAATTCCATGCATTTCATGGCCACGGCAAAGCCCTCGCCGTCGCCGCCGACCATGGCCTCGGCCGGCACCCGCACTTGGTCGAAGAAGAAATCGCAGTTCGGCGTGGCGCCGTTGTACCCCATCTTTCTGTTCTTCGACCCGCGGGCGACGCCGGGCAGGGTGGTGTCGACGATGAAGGCGGAGATGCCCTTGGCGCGGGGCGCGTCGTTGGTGCGCGCGAACACCAGCACATAGTCGGCGACCGGCCCGCATGTCACGTAGGTCTTGTTGCCGGTGATCAGCCAGTCGTCGCCGTCGCGCACCGCCCGGGTGCTGAGCGACGCCGCGTCCGACCCGGCGTCGGGTTCCGACAGGGCGAAGGCGACCAGGGTCTTACCCTCGGCCAGCAGCGGAAAATATTTGTCCTTCTGCGCCTGGCTGCCGGCGAACAGCAGGGGCAGAGCCAAGCCGTTGCCGTTCTCGCCGACCATCACCGACAGCGACAGCGAGTAGCGGGCGATTTCCTCGCGCGCGATGCACAGCATGGTCAGCGAACCCTCGGGCCCGCCATAGGCCGCCGGCACGCTCCACTGGATCAGGCCGAGTTCGCCGAATTTGGGAATGATCTCTTCCGGGAAGCGGTCGTTATGGTCGATCTCGTCGGCGATCGGGGCGATCTCACGCTCGGCGAACCGGTGCATTTGGTCACGGAATATGCGCTGTTCTTGCGTGAAATTCAGCGGCGTGAAGGCCATCGATTAAGCGCCCTCGGACATTCTGCGATAAAGCGCGAACAGCCGCTCCCAGTGGCGCTCGGCGGCCGGCTGGTCGTAGCACCAGCGTCCGGGGAAGGCGAAGCCGTGATGGACGTTCGCGTGGATCTCCAGCTCGCCGGCGGCGCCCGAAGCCTTAAACAGGCGGTCCAGTTCCGCGACCATATCCGGCGGCGCCAGATCGTCATGCTCGGCGCATGAGATATAGAGCTCGCCCTTGGCTTGGCCCAAAGTCAGGTGCGGGCTCTCTTCGGCGTCGCTGACGATCCAGGTGCCGTAAAAAGACGCCGCCGCGCCGATCCGGTCGGGATAGCGCGCGGCGGCGGCCAGCGCGTAGGGCCCGCTCATGCAGTAACCATGGCACCCCACCAAGCCGGGCGTTACCTCATCATGGGCGTCGACGAAGGCCAGCATGGCGGCGATATCTTCCATTACCGGCGGGATCGTCATCTTAGTGCGGATGGCGCGCATGGCGGTGTGGTCGGCGCTGCCCTCGGTCAATACGTCGGGTCCGTAAAACGTGTCGCGCCCGGCCCGGTAATAGAGATTGGGCAGCAGCACGAAATAGCCTGCCGACGCCAGCCGCCGCGCCATGTCGCGCAGCTCTTCGCGGATGCCCGGCGCGTCCATCAGAAAGAAGACGGAAGGGTAGGGACCACCCCGCTCCGGCCGGCAGATAAACGTCTCCATCTCGCCATCGTTGGTGGCGATATCCAAAGTCTCTTCGATCAAGGCGGTGCCCCTCCCCGTTATGCCTCTTGCGTGATCTTATCACGGCGAATGGCCGGGGGCACGACGGGCGCGGCCGGCGGAAACCGGCGGTGGTCAGGCGAAAAAGGTCGGGATTATTGCTGGCGAGGTTTGCCGAATATGCCGCGGGTGCGCTCGGTCAGCCGGCTAATCCAAGGCTTTGGGGCGTCCGGCGGGGGCGCTGCTTGTTGCACTACCGGCGCTGACACCAATTGTTGCGGTAGCGGTGGCGTCTCCGGTTTAGGCGCCGGGCGCGCGTCGGCGAAGACTCCGCGCGGTGCAGGTTCGGCGGCAAGGGCGGCGAGATGATCCAGAGACTTGTAGGTTGCGCTTTTAGCTGCGGGCGCTAAAGACGCCATAGATGTTTTGTTGCCGGCGCTGTGTTGGGGGAGCGCCGGCGCAGTTTCGACCGCAGCCTGCAGCGTGTCCGACGAACGGGCGGTATCTAATCCCGCGGTCGTCGCCTCGCCGGATTCCAGATCGACATACCAGTCCGCGTCGGGCGTCTCCGTAACCTCCAGCGCGATCAGTACTTCGCCGTCGGGGTCGCAAATTTCTTTTTCGCTGGCGGCGCGCAGCAGCGCGCAATCTTCACCGACCACCGCCGAAATCGCGTGGTCCGTCGTGCTCTTGCCGGTGGTCGCAAAACTGACGCCGTTAGCCGCGAGAGACGCGACCGCAACGGCTGGCGGCACCGCGCAACCTGATAGAAACAGCATTGCCAAAAGCGCCGGGACCGGGAATTGCATGGCCGAACTCCTGTTTACGGAGAATGACAGCCATTATGGCCTCGGGAAATTAATGATGGGTTAAGCAATAAGTATATAATAGTAATTATTTGGATATAAATCTGTGTATATTTCAACGTTATAGAGATAGTCACATGGAAAATTCCAAATACTATAGTTTTATAAAACAATCATTTAAAATTTACGCGCATATGAAATTACAGCCCGCGCGTAAACCGTCTCCAACCCTTGGGTAAACTAGCGCTGGTGATATTCAATAGTACGTGCGCGCGAACGTCTGGTTCGAAAAATGACGCCGGAGTTCACCTACCAGTGATCGACGATGTTCATATAGAGACGATCCAATCGCGCATGCTTTATCTCGGTGTAATAAGCGTCTGACAAACTACCGCCGATCTTGTTTTCGAGTGCGATTAGTAGCTGCACGACAAAATCATAGGAGCGGTATACGTCGTGCAATATGCAGGCGGCGACCGCTAATTCCTCGGGCGATAGTTTTTCCGGCGCTTCGAGAATTTCTCGTTTCAAGAAGAGCGCATCGGCCCAGAGAACTTGGGAGTACGACTTGCCACCCGACCGATTGAAGCGCATGGGCCCGATCGCCCGTCCTTCGACGTCCATCATCTTGTGAAATTGAAAACCCTGTTCTCTTAAAAATATATCCATGTCGCTGAACAGCGGCTGATTTTTATAAATCTGCACGAATTCGACTTCGCTTTCGATGATAAGCACGGACTGGAGCGTGCGGGTTGAACCCCGCAATACATCAAGTTCGGCGCCTTGCACGTCGAGTTTTAAAAAATGGGGCGATGCGACGTCGCAGACATCGTCTAGCCGCGCGGTTGGTACCGAGACCTGGTCTTCGAGCTTGTAAGGACCAACACCTTCTTCTTGCCACCAACTGAGTTGTCGAAACCGCCGAACCACCGTCGGGTCGGGCTGATAGAGCGAGGATAATTGGCGCGCTCGGGTCAGTTGAAGTGTCTGCTGGTTTCCATCGGCCAGAATGTCCGACCGGCAGGTCAATTCGACGTTTTCGCGCTGATATATCTCGGGCTGCGCGCGCGCCTCGGGATCGTATTTTTCAATTCTCAGATTGTAGTGCTCTGCCAAACCGGCGTAGCGGTCCGGCGTGTTATAGACCGCACCGCCGACATCGATGACCTTGATCAGTTGCGGGTTAATCGGAACGATCTCGCCGAGGTTTTTCATATCCTGGTCCAAGTAAAGGCATGGCAATATTGGCGAACTTTTTGTGCCCAGGGGCAGGGGACCGAAATCGCCATTGTCAGCTTCCGTCGGCCTGATAGTTAAATTTTAGCGGCTGGCCGAGATAGCGGTTATGGCTGTGGTGGACCTCAAGGAAACTGGCGTTGCGCGCCGCCGGTTTATAGAGGTGGAACGACTTCATAAGGCCGAGCGTGGCGGCGCTTTCCAGCGGGCCGCCAAAGGCGGTGTCGTAATCGAGGAAATGGGGGGCATCGCACCAAGCCCGCATTTGTCCTTCGTTGAGAAAATAGCATCCGGAATGGGGATTGTTGGTTTTCTCGAAGCGGATTTCATGGCCCATGACCTTGCCGCGGATACGGTGCCGGTGGTCGATGTTTTGCCACCGGCTGGCGATCGCCGGTGAAATACCGCCGTCGATGTATAGCTTGTTATGTTCTTCGCCAACGGCCAGCTCGAAGCGGTTGGGGAGTAGGACGGCATCGGCGGGCGCATGGGACGCGAACCAGGATAATTTGGTGAAAAAATCCGCATCTTGCAGGATGAGATCGTCCTCCAAGTAGCAATAGAAGTCGAAATCGCCGAGACGGTCCCGCAACAGTTTCTGGCATTCGAAGCCGAGGTGCATTCCCTCCGCATCGGTCGGCGCGTGTTCATAATAGTCTGTTGATAGGCCGAGTTCGCCCAACAGATGCTGGTCGCCGGTGGTCGCGACCATAACCTGAACATTGTTTGTCTTGTCGACATTGACCGGTTCGAGAACCGTTCGGCCGGTCTGAATGAGCTTTGCCTGGTTGTCGCCAAAATGCTGATGTAGGGCGGTGATGGTGTTGCGTAAGCTCTGTAAGCGGGCCTGCGCATTGGGACCGGTCGATCCGTAAAACGCGCCTCCGCCGGGATCGAAGAAATGAGCAATGGTAAATAGCAGGTTCATGTTTGAAATTCCGGATGACATATTTTATCGCGCGCCAGTCGGACCAAAATAGCCTTCGCCGCACCGTCATGGGTGACGGTATCTGTCGTCTTCTCGACCATCTCTAGGATTTACCTCATTGCGTGAACCGCTTGATTTTAGCATGGCAATCGGCGGGCGACAGGGTTGCCTCGACACCGTCAATGTTCAGGTTCGATGGACTTTCCACCAAATCGCACATAGCATTTCGATGCGATGAAGCATTTGGACCGTCTGTGGCATGGCGAGCTGGCGCTCCAAGATGCGTTTTGGAATTGGGCCGTTATTGGTGGCCTTGCCATCAACCTGGCGTCCAGCGCGGCGTTTCTTTTCCTGATCATGTTTGAACAGACGATTGCGGCGGTCATCGTCGGTTACGGCTTTTCCCTGCCGTACAATTTCGCCGTTTCGGTGGGCGTGTGGCGGTCCGCCGAGCGCTTTGAGGGGGAGCGTCGGTGGGCGGAATATGCGCAGATGGGCACCGTTATTGGCATGATCCTACTCAGCATCACGTGACGATCCGGTCGCTTTGCTTGAGACCGGTTTCGTTTTTAGTCCAGTTTTATCTAATTAGCCTGACTGGCGTTAATTGATTCGCAAGGCCGTTGGAGCGAGCATGTCACGATAATCGTGACCGCTTTCGCGATCCACCTCTCGGGCGCGCCATGAAACTGCTAAGCCAGTCCCACTTTTTCGAGCTACACGGCGACAAGTTCGTCTACCGCCCCACGCCGTTTAGTATGGGCTTCTCGGTTTCGGCCGAGGAGAAAGACCGATTGCACGGCCAATTGGAGCGTCTTGGGCGGCGGGTTTTGACCGAGGCGATTGTCGCGATGGCGGCGGTTGTGGTGGCGTTTTTCATCGAGACCTCAATCGGATCGTCGCCAACGCCGTGGTTCCTGGTCGCCGCCATCCTCGCTGTGGCGCTGCTTTCGCTAACCGCTTTTCATCGGCAACGTCGTATCGTCGGAGCAACGTTCGGCGATAGACGTCCCGACGTTGGCCGTTTGCCTCTACGCCAAGCATTAACCCGCCCACGGCCGGTTTTCGCCAAGCGTTACACTCTCCGCATTTTGCATGGCGTGATCGGTATGCTTTTACTGGTGATTGTTGCGGTCGATGCCCTGGCGCTCTTCCCCATAATGGCCGCGTTTCGCTCGCGCCGATACGCCGACGGGCTGGCCGATCATGAAGCCATTGCAGAGATGCTGTCCTTGACCCTCTACAACCCTCAATATTGGGCGATCGTGGCGGGAATGAACGTCATCTTGCTGTTGTTTGTCGGCCTTATGGTGATGGAGAATCGGCGTTTGCGCGCGCTGCCCGATTTGGACGCGCCCGCTTCCCGGAGAACAAGCGATTAAACAAACGCGTCCGAATGCAAAACGGCGGTTCCTGGGAACCGCCGTTTGCGTTTGGATTTTGCCCACCAGCGTGGTGCCGGTGTGTTGATCCGAAATTATGATTTGGGCGGAATCGTGGCTCTGGCGGCGACTGCGCCGGTGTCGCCATTGGCGATCAGGTAGACGTTGCCGTCCTTGACCACGATATAGCAATGCTCGTTGCCGTCGTGGATCTTGGTCCAGGTGGCGCAATAGCCGTTGGCGTTCACCTTGTAGACGCCGGTGTCAGTGAAACCGCCGTTATTGACATCGATTGACGATTTACCGTCGGCGCCATAGGCGATGACCATGATATTGCCGTCGGGTGAGATCGCCCGCACGGTTTGCCCGACCAGGTCTTTCATGGCGGTATCGGCAGACGCCTGACCGGCAAGAAATACGAACCCAAGCGTGGCGATGGCTGCGGTAATTTTTTTCATTGAACTCCCCCTGTTAATTTTTATCAAACGCCCGGTCGCCGGGGCAATTTGGATAGATTTTGGGACCTTATTGCGACCCCCGTTGAGGGCAACCCGTAGTTGCTGTCAAAACCGTGCCAGAACCGTTCGACACTGGCAACGATCTAATGTGGTTAACGGGTCACGTGAATTTGACAAATCCCGTCCGGCCCGCTTCATTACCGGCCATGTCAGGAAGCTCGATTGCCACCCTCGCCGACGGCGCCTTGTACGCCTTGCAGAACAGCTACGAACTAAACGGTTGGATCAGCTCGCATCCCCATAGCGCGCGCGGCTATACCGCCTCGAGCTGTTATCTGCTGAAGCAGGACGATGGCGCGGTGCTGCTCGATACCGGCTATGCGGTCCATGAGGGCGTGATACTGGAACAGCTCGGTGAGCTGCTCGACCCCCAAACGCCGCTACATCTGTTCCCCCTGCGGATCAATGAATTCATGTCGGTGTGCAATGCCATGCCGATCGCCGAGCGCTTCAACGTGGTCGCCTGTTATGCGCCGATACCCGACATCGCCTGCTGGCTCGATTTCAACTGGGACGGGCGCGACGGCAACAATGCCGCGCCCTTGAATATCGAAACCGCCTTGCTCGACCCCAAGGGCCAACTGCAGGTCGGCCAAAGTGGCGCCCGCCCGATCGAGGCGTTCAGCGCGCCGATCCGCCTGATCAACACCAGCTGGATCTATGACGGCGCCACCCGCACCCTGTTTACCTCGGACATGTTCACCCATATCTGGCACGACACGCCCGAGGGGCCCTGGAGCATCACCGCCGCTGACGATACGACGACGGTCGAGCAGGTGCGCTCGTTTCTGCTCAACACCCGCTACTGGTGGCTGGAGGGTGCGGCGATCGACCCGCTGCGCCAAGAGGTGGCCGCGGTGTTCGAGCGCTACGATATCGAGACGATTGCACCCGGCTATGGCTGTATCCTGCAGGGCAGCGATCTGGTCGAGCGGCAATTCTCGGTGCTCGACGACGCGCTGCGCAGCCTCGATAAATCGCAAGCCGCGTCGCAATATGTCGCCCGCGGGATGGAGAGATAGACTATGGCAGCGAAAAACACATTGCCGCGCGAGCTGGCCCCCGGCGTCTTCTGGTTGGGCGACTGCTTGGAGCAGCCGTTCCGCGGCAAGGTCTACCATTCCTATAACGCGGCGTTCCTGATCGTCGGTTCGGAGGCGTCGATGCTGATCGAGACCGGCCACCCGAAGGATTTTCCGGTCATCGAGGCGCAGATGGATAAAGTGCTGACCGCCGACGTGGCGCCGCTCAAACACTTGTTCATTACCCACCAGGAGACGCCCCATTCCGGCGGTTTGGGCCGGGTGCTGCGCCGCTGGCCCGAGATCACCATCCACGGCGATATTAGCGATTACCATCTGGCGTTCCCCGAACATGTGCATCTGTTGCGGCCGATGGAAGTGGGCGACGCGATCGATCTTGGCGGCCGCCAGTTCGTTGCTACCGAGCCGATCATTCGCGACATGCGTACGTCCATGTGGGGCTTCGATACTGGCCAGCGGGTGCTGTTCCCCGGCGACGGCTTCGCCTATAGCCATTATCACTGGGACGGCCATTGCGGGCAGGTGGCGGAAGAGGCGGAATCGCTCGATCTGGTGGACGTCTCGGCGGTGTTCGCCGAGCGGGCGCTCTATTGGACCATGTTCGCCGACATGCAGATTTACGTCGACCGGCTAGAGAAGTTGCTGGTGGATCTCGACGTTGCGGTGATCGCACCGACCCACGGCCTGCCGGTGACCGATCTGGCGCTGACCGTGCCCAAGGCGATGGAGGGGTTGCTCGCCGGCAAGGATCTGGTGCTGTCCCAAGAAGCGACCGCGACTATGTTCAATCAACCAGAACCTGTTCATTGATGCGCACTATGCCGCAATACCTCATCCTGAGCCTGTCGAAGGATCGAGGTGTTGCGCCGCTCATGCTTCGACACGCTGAGCATGAGGTTCTATCTTTTCGATGCTGAGGCACCGATATTAGTTGGCCGGATGACCGGCATTAAAGGGGAGAGAGAAGATGCCGATTGCCAAGGTGCGGGGTCTCAATATCAATTACGAAGTCATCGGCGATGACGGGCCCTGGGCGACATTGATCACCGGCGGGCGGCGCGGCTATGCCGAATTCGTACCCCTGGCGCAGAAGATCGCCGCCGAGGGGTTTCGGGTTCTCATGCATGACCGGCGCAACACCGGCGCGTCGGATATCTCCTTCGATGGGCAGGATGTGGAAGAGGCGACCTGGGCCGACGATTTGCACGAGCTTTTGTCCCAGCTCGACGCCCTGCCGGCCTTCATTGGCGGCGCGTCGTCAGGCGCGCGCACGGCGATCATGTTCGGTCTGCGCCACCCCGAAGCGGCTAGCGGGCTGTTGTTGTTCCGGGTCACCGGCGGCGCCTTTGCCGCTGAACGCCTGCCGGAGAATTATTACAACCAGTTCATCCGCATGGCCGAGGCTGGCGGCATGGAAGCCATTTGCGCCAACGAGGAATATGGCGCGCGGATCGCCGCCAACCCGGCCAACGGCGACAAATTGTCGAACATGGACCCGGCCGATTTCATCGCCGCCATGTCCCATTGGCGCGATCTGTTTGTCGCCGGCAAAGACCTGCCGGTGTTCGGGGTCAGTGAAGCCGAGCTTAACTCGATGAAAATGCCGGTCGTCATTATCCCCGGGAACGACAAAGTCCACGATTCGACCGCCGGGCGCATCGTCCATGAAATGATTCCCGGCAGCGAAATTCACCGCTTGCCAATCGAGGATCAGGACCAGCCGCTCGTGCCGTTCGAAGAGTGGGCGCCGCACGAGCCGGAGATCACCAGCGTTTTCACCGGCTTCATGAACCGCCACACCGGGTAAGTGGCTTACGCCGCGTCGGCCTTGCGCGCGTGAGCGGCGTCTTTCTTGGCCCAATAGTCCGGCGATTGCTTGGTCTTTTCGTGGGCTTCGGCGGTCTCCGATCCTGGGCGCAGCGACGCATCGGTGCCGGCCAGCACTTGGTGGTGGTCGATGTTCAGGGTGCGCAGCCAGCGCTGCTGGCCCATGGTGATGGCGACGAAGAACCCCATCTCGACGATCTCGGGCTCGCTGTAATGGGCGTTTAGCGCGTCCCACAGGGCGTCGTCGGTTTCCAGATCCCACACGATGGCCTCGGTGTAACGTAGGGCCGCTTTCTGGCGGTCGTCATAGCGGGTCGAGGACTCGAAGTTCAACAGATCGAAATAATCGTCTTCGACCAGGCCCTTTTGGGCCGATTGGATCGAGCGCTGATTGCCGCAAAATTCGCATTTCACCGAGTGGGACACATAGACCCGGCACAACTCCTTGATGGTGTGGTCGCACACCCCATTGTGGAAGACGTCGCGCCAGGTGTTGGCGAACGACCAGAAAGTGGCCGGCACATGGGCGCGGATCGCCTGGCTTTCCGGGCGCGGCGTGCCGACGGTGCGGCAGCGCTCGAATTCGGCCAGCATGTCCGGGTCGTCGACGGAGGCGGGGTCGACGTAGCTAATGCGTTGCTTTTGCATGGCGCAATCGCTCCTTTGTCATGGGGTGGGGTTGGCTGGTATCTTCAAGCCCCGCATCGGACCCGTCAAGTAACGAGCCGGTGCGGTAACGAACGAGAGCAAAATGGCGAATAAGAACAAGAATGAAAATGGTGCCAACTCAACAAGTCTAACAGAGTTCGATGCGGTCATCGTCGGCGCGGGTTTTGCCGGCATGTACACATTGCACCGGCTGCGCGGCATGGGACTTTCGGTGCGGGTTATCGAGGCCGGCAGCGATGTCGGCGGCACCTGGTATTGGAACCGCTATCCCGGCGCGCGCTGCGACGTGGAGAGCATGCAATATTCCTACCAATTCTCCGAGGAACTACAGCAGGAATGGGAGTGGAGCGAACGCTACGCCACCCAACCGGAGATCCTGCGTTATGTGGACCATGTCGCCGAGAGGTTCGATCTCCGCCGCGACATCCAGTTCGACACGCGGGTCACCGCAGCCACCTTCGACGATCGGACCAGTCGCTGGCGCATCGAAACTGACGATGGCGGGCAGTTTTCAACGGCCTATTGCGTCATGGCGACGGGCTGTTTGTCGTCGGCCAACCGGCCCCAATTCGACGGCCAGGATAGCTTTACGGGGCCGATCTATCATACCGGCCATTGGCCCCATGAAGGTGTCGACTTCACCGGCCAGCGGGTCGCCGTCATCGGCACCGGGTCGTCGGCCATCCAGTCGATCCCGGTCATCGCCGAACAGGCTGCGCAGCTGATCGTTTTCCAGCGCACGCCGAACTATACGGTGCCGGCCCATAACGGTCCGCTCGACCCGGCGGCGGTGGCCGAGGTCAAGGCCGACTATGCCGGCTTCCGGGCGCGGGCAAAACGGACGCCGACGGGTAATTTATTTGAAGTGGGCGGTCGGTCGGCCCTGGCGGTGTCGGCGGAAGAGCGCGAACGCGAATATGAAGCGCGCTGGCGGGCGGGCGGACTGCCGTTCTTGGCGGCTTATGCCGATATCATGTTCAACCCGGTGGCCAATCGCACCGTGGCGGATTTTGTCCGCAATAAAATTCGCGCCATTGTAGATGACCCCACCGTCGCCGATATGCTGGCGCCGCGAAATATCATTGGCTGCAAACGTATCTGCGTCGATAGCGGCTATTACCAGGCCTTCAACCGCGACAATGTTAGCCTGGTCGATATCAGCGAAACCCCGATCGAGATGATCACGCCGGAAGGCGTCAGCGTCGCTGGCCAGGTCTACGAATTCGACGCCATCGTGTCGGCCACTGGGTTCGACGCGATGACCGGCGCGCTGCTCAATATCGATATTCGCGGCAGTGGCGGCCTGGCTTTGCGCGATAAATGGCAGGACGGCCCGGTTGCCTATCTCGGCCTGGCGCTGGCCGGCTTTCCCAACCTGTTCACCATCACCGGGCCGGGAAGCCCCTCGGTGATTTCCAACATGCTGCCGGCGATCGAGCAGCATGTGAACTGGATCACCGATTGTATTGGGTATATGCGCGATAAAGGTCTAGCGCGCATCGAGGCCCAGCCGGACGCCGAGGCGGCGTGGGTCTCTCATGTCGGCGAGGTCGCTGATATGTCCCTGCGCTCGTCCTGCAGCTCGTGGTATGTCGGCGCCAACGTGCCCGGCAAACCGCGGGTCTATATGCCCTATATCGGCGGTGTCCCGGTCTATGCGCAAAAATGCGAACAGGTCGCCGCCGCCGGCTATGAGGGCTTCGCGCTGTCCTAAAACACGGGGGTGTCCCCGCATGCTTCGACAAGCTCAGCATGAGGCGTTTTTAGGGTCGCAATGTTTCACCCAGAGCCCTCACCCTGAGCCTGTCGAAGGGCGAGGGCTTCGCGCTGTCTTAGTCGTCGAGCTCTTCGTAATAGCGAAAGATGCCGTGCGTGTTGAACGGGATGCGCTGCTCGGATTCTGTATAAGCGCGAATCCGCGGTCGTTCGGCGACACGTGCGTGTAGCGCCAGGGTCAGTGGGTAATTGGGCTCGACCCGCGTCATGGTGTTGGGGAACGCATAGCGCAGCCCTTCGATGATCTGAAACAGCGACAAATCGACATAAGTTAGTCGCCCGCCGACCAGGTGTTTGCGGCTCGACGGGTTTTGGCTCAGCACCCGCTCCATATAGCCCAGGAATTTCGGCAAGCGCTCCGATTTAAAGTTCTCGGTGCGGCGCAGCGCCTCGTCGCGTTGGTCCTCATAGTAGAAACTTTTTGCCAGCGGGTGGTGGACGTCGTGGGCCTCGACCAGGAAATCGTCGGTGGTGAGCTGCAGTTGATGGGTCCATTCGCGGCCATTGTCGCCGGTGGGCGCCAGTTTGTGGCGGGCGCCGAGGAACATCAGAATAACGGATGTTTGGGCGATCACCCGCTTGCCGGCTTTCAGGATCGGCGGCGCGAAGGGCGGATGTTCGATATCGTCGCCGGTGAGAAAGTCGAACATCGCCGACACGCCGCCGCCTTCGCTCTCCGGCTGGCGCACAACATCGATATAGTCGGCGGCTGCCTCTTCCAGCGCCAGACGGATGAATTCGCCGCGGCCTTGAATGGTCGGCCAATAGTAAAGTTCGTATCGCACGGGTCGCTCTCCGGGTCGCTTCATTTCGGCAAAATGATATACGCCCGCCGACGGGTTGGAAATCACCGACGATCCACGTAAGAAGATCACTGCAATGACATGGCCCTCAGGGTTGCGCCACGCGGCACGAGACCGAAGGCGATTTGGGAGGATTGAATGAAACTTTTATATTTCGATGATTTTAGGTTGGGCATCCTGCGTGGCGACGAGGTGGTGGACGTCTCGGCGGAGGTGCAAGACATCCCGCATATCGGGCCCCATGATTTGATGAACGGCTTGATCGAGCGCTTTGACGACTATCGCGGACGTCTCGAAGCGGCCGCCGCCGCGGGGCCGGGTATCCCGGTTGCCGATGTGCGCATTCGCCCGCCGCTGCCCCGGCCGGGCAATATCGACGCCATGGCGGTCAATTATATGGAAGACGGCACGCTGCCCGAACCGGCGCCGATCAACGCATTTCATAAAGCTTCGAATACAGTCATCGGCGACGGCGATTCCATGATCATGACCGATATTCCGGCGGCTATTTTCGAGGGCGAGGCCGAGCTTGGCCTGGTGATCGGCAAGCACGCCAGCCATGTGGATGCCGCCGACGCCATGGACTACATCTTCGGTTATGTGAATTTCATCGACGGTTCGGCACGGGGCATGCCGCCGGACACCAACGTGTTTTTCCAGGCCAAGTCGCGCGCGACCTTTTCGCCGATTGGCCCCTATCTGGTGACCGCCGACGAAATTGATGATCCGCAAAAGCTGCAGATCCAGCTTTCGGTGAACGGCATCGTGAAGCAGAATTTCAACACCGACGATATGGCCCACAAAATCCCGCGTCTGGTCGAATGGAACAGCTCGATCCATGACCTCGAGCCCGGCGATATCATCGCCAGCGGCACCAACCATCGCGGCCTGAATGCGTTCCAGGACGGCGACAAGGTAGAGCTGGAAATCGAGGGATTAGGCCGGCTGCACATAAATATTCAAGACGATTTGAAACGCACATGGTCCAGAGATACCCGCTCGGAGCATGTGGAGAAAGGTCTCGAAGGACGGTTCACGCCGCAACTGACCGGAAAATACGCGTCGGGGAGTTGAGCCGGCGGAAGGCCGATGACATCGTCGGGGCCAGCGGGCTCGAACCCGGTTCGCGGCATTTTGAGCATGATCGCCGGTGGCGGCGCGCTAACCGTCAGCGATGCCGCTACCAAGTGGCTCACGGCCTCGCTGCCGATTGGCGAGATTTTGTTCATACGCGCGCTGGTCGTCGTAATCATACTTTTGCTGGTTGTCTGGCGCAGCGGTTCAATGGACGGCTTGCGCATCGGCCGTTGGCGCAATGTCGGCACCCGCGCGGTTCTGGCGGTGGGGTCGACCTTCCTCATCGTCACCTCGTTGTCACTGTTGCCGCTCAATGAGGTGATCGCGATCCTCTTCGTGGGGCCGCTATTCGTCGTTTTGCTGTCGAACCCCTTATTGGGTGAGCGGGTCAGCATTCACCGCTGGCTGGCGGTGCTGACCGGGTTTGCCGGCATGTTGATTATGGTGCGGCCAGGGTCGGCGGCCTTTCAGCTTGCCGCGCTGTTGCCGGTCGCGGCCGCCATGGTCGCCGCCACCCGCGATATCGTGACCCGGCGGATCAGCAAGGAAGAAACCTCGAAAGCGATCCTGTTCTATTCCATGGTCGCGCTCACCCTGGCGGGGCTCGCCACTGCGCCGTTCGGCTGGACTCCGGTCGACGCCGAGCAACTGGCGATTGCTATCTTTACCGGCCTGATGTTCGGCCTCGGTCATTATCTCATTATCGAAGGCTATCGCTATGCCGAGGCCAGCATTGTCTCGCCCTTTCGCTACGCCAACCTGATCTGGGCAGTGCTATTGGGCTATCTGCTGTGGCGTGAAATTCCCAGCCAATGGGTGCTGTTGGGGACGCCGTTGGTGGTCGGTAGCGGGCTTTATATCTTGCTGTACGAGCGGTCGCGCCAGTCCCGGGCCGGCTAGGCGGTTTCCAGCATAGGGTGGGCGGCTTTGGCGTCTGCTGTGACGTCGCGCCACATCAGCATGACCGCCGGTTGGCCTTGCCAGACGAACGGCGCGCCGGAGCCCTCGCAGTAAAAATAGGTGCCGTCGAAGCGCCGTCGGCGCACCTTGATGGACGGGGCGGCGCCCTCCATGTCGTCGGTCATTGTGGCCCGATTGTTCTCGACCAAATGCAGGTCGTCGGGGTGAACCAAACCCAAAGTCGATTCGTAAAGCAGATCGGCTTCGCTCTCTGCGCCAAACATCTTTATGGCGGCGGGGTTGGCGTAGACAATCCGGTCTTCGATCCGAATTACGATAGCGACCGGCGATAGGTCGGCGATGCGCCGGTAACGCCGCTCGCTCTCGCGCAGGCGCTCATCGGCCTCAACCTGGTCGGAAATGTCGCGGCGCATAGACATGACCGCAGCCTGGCCTTGCCACATATGATTGGTGCCCGAGCCGTCGGTCATGACGTAAGTGCCGTCGACGCGACGCATGCGCGCGCGCACCAATGGTAGGGGCTCATTGGGTTCCCGTTGCAGCTTGGTCCGGTTACCCTTGACCGCAGTATGATCACCAGGGTGATACAGCGATAACATCGACTGTCCGACGATGTCCGCCGCGCTTTCAGCGCGCAGCAAAGTCACGGCGGCGGGGTTGGCAAAGACGATTTCATCTTCGATGCGCACGAAGATGGCAATCGGCGAATTTTCGGCGATTGACCGGTATCCCGCCTCGGTTTCCTGCAAAGCTTTTTCCGCGTTTACAGCGTCGGTGAGATCGACGTGCGAGACCACCAGATGGCCGTTTTTACTGAGGCGACTGCGCCGCTGAATCCATAGCCCGCCTTCAAATTCAATGACGCTGGTCTCGTCTCGGTTGCGATTTTTGGGTTCAGTGCGTTGCTGTAACCATTGCTCGAACGTGACTTTGCCTTCCGCGACATCAACCGCCTGCCGGCTGTGGCTAATCACTTCTACGCGCGGCATACCGCGGCGCAGCACCTTTTCAGGAACTTGCATGAGTTCAACGAAGCGTTTGTTCCAGGCAACCAATCGGTTTTCCTTGTCGAACACGACGTAAGATTCCGTGGTATCGGACAACTTCAGCCAATCGCCGCGCGCTGCCTCGAATTCGTCGAAAAGCCGTTTATGCTCACGCTCTGCCTTGAGGACCGATAGCAGCTGACTATGGGCAACCCGCGCGGAGTTTAGCATGACGCCGAGCAGCAGCACCCCCAGGAGACCAAGCGTGATATAGGCGCCGTCGCTGCTCGCCAGCCAAAATCCGATAAAAGGGGTGAAGCTCAAAATAATGAAGCTATAAATCGCTGTCGGAACTGCCGACATGGTACTGATGCCGCCGACGGCGACAGCAGCGACGGCGATCGCGGTGAAAAATTCGAGTGATTGCGGCAAGTACAAGTTGCTGAATATCGCAAGAACACCCCACAGCGCGCCGGCGACGGCCTTATAGATGATCGCCTGAGCCAGCGGGGTACGTGTGTTCTCCGCCGAATCGTCGATATCCCAATATCGCTTTAGTCGCCCCATGGAAACGACGGCAACGGTTATTTGCGCCGCCGCCCAGGGGAGTAAATATGATTTGGGGACGTGGTTCCAAATCACGGCGGTGACGGCGAATGTGACCACAAATGTTGCCATCGCGCCGACATTCTGATGCGACGCGAAATGCCGCAATAAGGCGGCATCGAACATCCTAAGTGCGGGCGATTTCCCGGAATTCTGTATTTTGTTGGTCAAACCCAGAGCTGCCGATTGTCGATGCTAATTCGTCGCTGCGCACCTTAAGGCGGTAGGGTTAAGGGAATATTGAGAGGTCTTAACGGTGCCTTACAGATCGTAAGTATTCGACAAGGTGCCGATACCGTCGATGATGACATCGATGGTCGCGCCCGGCTTCATCGGCAACGCGCCGGGGCCGGTCCCGCAGGCGATAAGGTCGCCCGGGTGCAGCGTCATCGCTTGCGAAAGCTGGCTGACGATCTCCGCCGGCTGCATGAACAGATCGCTGACCGGGTAATTTTGCCGTTCGCGCCCATTCAGCTCGGCGCGGATTGTGGCGCCGGAAATGTCGGTCTCGGTGGCGATCGTCGGTCCGAAGGCGCCGAACGTGTCGAAACCCTTGGCGCGCGACCATTGGGCAAAGCTGGGGTCGGCATCGAGAAGCTGCAGCGCGGTGACATCGTTGACGCAGGTATAGCCGAAGATCGCGCCGGCCGCCGCGGTGACATCGGCGTCCTTGCATTCGGTGCCGATAACGATGCCAAGCTCGGCCTCGTAGATCACCCGCCCGTCATAGGCGGCTGGTTTGCCGATAACCCCGCCGGCCGGCAGATAGGTGTTCGGCGGCTTGATGAAAAACAGCGGATATTCCGGTTGCGCGAGGCCCTGTTTTTCGGCCGCCGAGCGCGAATTGTTCCATAACGCAATCAGCTTGCTTGGCGTGCACGGCGTTAGCAGCGTGGCGTCGCCCAGAGCGATCGTGTCACCGGTCGGTGTCGCGCCGGCGAACATATCGCCGTCGCAGACCGTGATCGTCTCGCCGTCCAGCGTGCCGAAACCGGCTGCGCCGTCCCGTTCGAACCGTATCCAATGCGCCATGTCGTCCCCCGTTTATCCTAGCGCCAGAGAATTAAACCGTTCGACCCCACTGTTCAAACCATAAGCCCCGGTCTGCTCTTCCAAATGCGTTAAAAATGGGCGAGTAAAGAGCATGCGGAATTTTGAAATGCCCGGCCGGTCGGCGGCCTACGGAGCCAACGGCATGGCCGCCACATCCCATCCCCGCGCCACCTTGGCCGCGCTCGATACCTTGCGCGCCGGCGGTAACGCCGTCGACGCCGCGGTGGCCGCGATTGCCGTGCATTCGGTGGTCGAGCCGGCGATGACCGGTATCGGCGGCGACTGTTTCGCTCTGTACGCGCCGGCGGGGGGCGACATCGTCGCCTATAACGGCTCGGGCCGCGCGGCGGGCGCGGCAACCACCCAATGGTATCTCGAGAACGGCATTACCGAGATTAGGGCCGACAGCCCCCACGCGGTGACCATTCCCGGCGCCGTCGAGGCCTGGTCGCGCCTGGTGGGTGATCACGGCACCAAGGAGCTCGGCGAATTGTTGACCCCCGCCATCGACCTGGCGGAGACCGGCTATCCCATCCAGCCCCGGGTGGCCTACGACTGGGCCCGGTTCGAGGTTAAACTCAACGCCAACGAAGCGATCCAGCGCAGGTTTTTAAACGAGGGGCGTCTCTACAAAGCCGGTGACATTTTCAAGCAGCCCGAATTGGCGGCGACCTTGCGCGAAATTGCCGCCAAGGGCGCGGATGGCTTTTACAAAGGCCGGGTCGCCGAGGCCATGGTGGCAACGCTAAATGGGCTGGGCGGTTTGCAGACGGTCGATGATTTCGCCAATGCGCGCGGCGACTATTGCGATCCCATCTCCACCACCTACCGCGATCATCAAGTGCTCGAATGTCCGCCCAACGGGCAGGGCTTTATCGCGCTGATCATGCTCAACATTCTCCAAGGCTTCGATCTGGCCGGGCTCGACCCGGACAGCGCGCGGCGACTGCATTTGGAAATCGAGGCTGGCAGGCTCGGTTTTAGGGAACGCGACCGCTATTTCGGCGATCTCAACCAATCCGCCGCCCTCTTGGATTCGTGCCTGACCCAGGACTATGCCGGCCATCAACGCGCGTTGATCAGGACCGACCGGGCCATGAGCCGGGCTGAGGCGGCCACCTTGCCGGCGCAATCCGACACGGTCTATCTGACCGTCGTCGACCGCGACGCCAACGCGGTCAGCTTCATCAACTCGCTGTTCCGGCCCTTCGGCAGTGGGCTGTTGTGCGATGAAACCGGCGTCATGTTCCACGACCGCGGCAGCCTGTTCGTGGTTGATGAGACGAGCGGCAACACCATCGAGCCCGGCAAGCGGCCGTACCACACCATCCTACCGGGCATGCTGGTCCGCGATGGCCGCGCCGACATGCCGTTCGGCGTCATGGGCGGCCAATACCAGCCTTTCGGCCACGTCCATTTGCTGACCAACATCTTGGACTACGGCATGGATGTGCAGCAGGCGCTGGAACATCCGCGGCTGTTCTACCAAAATCAACAGGTGGAGGCCGAAGGCGGCATATCACCCGACGCGGTAGCCGGATTGGAAGCGCTGGGACACACGGTCGTGCCGACGGTGGCGCCCCATGGCGGCGGCCAGGCGATCTGGATCGATTGGGATCGCGGTGTATTCGTTGGTGGGTCCGATCCGCGAAAAGACGGCTGCGCGCTGGGGTATTAGAGGGAAATCGCAGCTGGCGGCCTCGTCCTTCGAGACACCCGCCGCTGGCGGGCTCCTCAGGATGAGGCCGAAGGCTCGGTAGGAGGAATTCCTCATCCTGAGGGCGAGCGTAGCGAGTGTCTCGAAGGACGAGGAATTCCGATTCCAGCCCTGTGGTATCAATGAGCTAAGGGTCATAATAGGCGCGTAACGAAACGGGGGGCAGAAATGGCATTCGATCTAATCGTGCGTAAGGCGCGTATCGCCGGCGCGGCGCCCGATGCGCCAGCCAGCAATATTGGCGTTCAAGACGGCCGCATCGTGGCGATCGAGACCGGCCTCGCCGGCGATGGCGAGGAACTCGATGCCGGCGGTTGCCTGGTCTCCGCCGGGTTGATCGAGACCCATATCCACCTCGATAAGTCGCGCATTCTCGACCGCTCTTCGCCGTCGCCCGACCGCGGGATGGACCATATGAAGCGGGTCGCGGCGGTCAAACCCAGTTTCACGGTCGAAGATGTCTATGCGCGCGCCGCGGCGTCGTTGGAATCCCTGCTGATCAACGGCGTCACCCACATGCGCACACATGTGGAACTCGATCCCAATGTCGGCATGCGGAGTTTCGAGGCATTGCAGCAACTGGCCAAGGATTATGCCTGGGCTATCGACCTTGATTTATGCGTGTTTATTCAAGAGGGGTGGAGCGGCGTGCCCGAAGCAGACGTCAATCTGGTCAGCGGGCTGGATCAGGGCGCGCGGGCGATCGGCGGTGCCCCCAGCTACGACACGGATGGGCCGGCGCAGATCGACAGAATCTTCGAGCTGGCGCGCGACTATGATGTGGATGTCGATATCCATCTCGATATCGGTCCCAGTTTCGAGCATCTCGATATCTACCAGGTCTGTAAGCTCACCGATAAAATCGGCTGGGGCGGACGGGTCGCCGTCGGCCATGGCTCGAAATACGCGTCCATGCCGCCGGCCGAACTGGCCGATCTGGGCAAGCTGTTGGCCGATACCGGCGTCACCGTGACCGTGCTGCCGGCGACCGATCTATTCACCCAAGGCCGCCATCTCGACCATAGCGTGATCCGCGGCGTCGCCGACGCCAACGCGCTGGTCGAGCACGGCGTGAATTGCTGCCTGTCGACCAACAATATCCTCAACCCGTTCACCCCCTTCGGCGACGGTTCGCTGGTGCGTATCGCCAATATGTACGCCAATGTGGCGCAACGCGGCACCAGCGACGAACAGGCCGAGATATTCGAAATGGTCAGCGGGCGGCCGGGCCGGCTGCTGCGCCGCGACGATTACGGGATCGCGGTCGGTAATCGCGCCGACATGGTGATCTGGGACGCGCCGTCGACCGCCGATGTCATCGCCACCAACGCGCAGCCGCTGTTCGGTTTCAAGGGCGGCCGGCGGACCTTCTCCCGGACCCGGGCCGAGCTCCATCGGCCCTAATGGCGCGGCGGCCCCTAAGATGATCGCCGAATGATCGCGGCCAAGGGGCTGACCGGCCTCCTCAGCGATCCCGCTTACTTGCGGGTCTGGCTGGTGGGCGTGTTCAGCGGCGTGGCGCGCTGGCTCGAACTGCTGGTGGTTGGCGTCTACGCCTTCGATACCACCGGGTCGCCATTTCTGGTGGCGCTATTGGTGATATTGCGTATGCTGCCGCTCGCCGTGCTGGGCTCGGTGGTCGGCACCTTCGCCGACCGGGCGCCACCGCGGCTGTTGTTGCTGATCACCATGGCCGCCGCCCTGATGGTGTCGACGGCGGTGTTTCTGATCTTTCTCGTCGGCCTCGACCAATATTGGATCGTCGCCACGTCGAGTTTCATTTCCGGCGTGGTATGGACCACCGATATGCCTTTGCGGCGGCGGTTGTTGGGCGACATCGCCGGTATGGAACGGATTGCGCCGGCCATGAGCCTGGATAGCGCGACCAATAATGCGACGCGCATGTTGGGCCCGTTATTTGGTGGCGTGCTGTTCCAATGGCTCGGGCCGGCGGGCGCCTTCGCGCTCAGCGCTACCATGTACGCGCTGTGCGTGGTCTTGCTACTGGGCTTGCCGGCGATCACCGCGGGTGATGCGGTCAAGCGCGAAGCCACCCGCGCGTTGCGCGATTTCCAGGAGGTATTCGCGTTCATCGCGCGTGACCGCGATGTCATGCGCATTCTGCTGGTCACCATCGTTTTCAATGTGTGGGGCTTTCCGTTCATCTCGATGATCCCCGTGGTCGGCCGCGAAGTGCTGGAGATCAGCGCCGGGTGGATCGGCGTTCTGGCCGGTCTGGAAGGCGGCGGGGCGTTCACCGGCGCCTTGATCATCGCCTTGGGGTTTCGCGGCGGCGGTTTCCGCAAGCTCTATTATTTCGGCATGCTGGGCTATCTGATCTTCGCCTTCCTCGCCGGCTGGATGGGATCTGCCGCGCCCATGGGTGTGGTGCTATTTTTCGTCGGCCTGATGGCGGCGGGTTTCTCGACCATGCAGAGCACGCTGATCTACAGTGTGGCGCCGCCGGAAATGCGGGGCCGCTTGTTCGGCGTATTGGTCATCTGCATCGGCACCGGGCTCATCGGTTTCGCCAATATCGGCCTCATGGGTGAATGGTTCGGCGGGTCGGCGGCGATCCGCATCGTCGCGGCGGAAGGCTTGATCCCGCTTATCCTCATCGGTGTCGGCTGGCGGCAACTGTGGGATCGCGGTAGCGGATGACGGCGAAGATGGCCTAGGATACCGATCGCGGTTCGGAACAGGTTAGGGACCGTTGACGGGGCAAGGGGTGATGGTGAACGCAGAGCACGATATCCAAGTCACGCCGTTGGGCGAACATCTGGGCGGCGAAATCGCCGATCTCGATGCCAAATCGATCGGCGCCGAACTTTCCCTCGACGCCGTGAAATCGTTGCTCTTCGAAAATCAGTTGCTCTGCTTCCGCGACCAGAACCTGACCCTGCAGGAATTGCTCGACTTCACCCGCCTGTTCGGCGATCCCGACCCCCATGTCTTGCAGCAATTCGCGCTGCCCGGTTATCCGGACATCGTCGTGCTTTCCAATATCGTCGAAGACGGACGCCCCTTGGGCAACCGCAAGGAGGGGTTTGGCTGGCACACCGACCTCACCTATATGGCGCGGCCGGCGGCTTACACGATCCTCTATAGCCTGGAAGTACCGCCGGAAGGCGGCGATACCCTGTTCGCCAGCCTGTACAAGGCCTATGACACGCTCGGCGATGAGGAAAAGGTTCGGCTGCGTCCCTTGAGGGGGCGCTACAGCTATTTGAAGCTGTACGAAAGCCGCAACAATAAGACCCCGCTCACCGCCGAACAGCGCGCCCGCACGCCCGATGTCGCCCATCCCCTGGTGCGTATCCATCCGGAGACCGGCCGCGAGGGCATGTATCTGAACTTAGACGATTGCCTGGGCGTCGAGGGCGACGAGGCGGCCGACGGCAAAGCGCTGGTGTCGCGGCTATTCGACTACACGACAGAGAATTTCCAATACCGCCATCGCTGGCGCGCGCGTGATCTACTGATTTGGGATAATCGCGGCGCGCTGCATACCGCGACGCCTTACGACATGGACCGGCACCGGCGCCTAGTCTACCGCACCAGCGTGCGCGGCGAAGTACCGATCGGTTCGACCTAAGAGCTTAAAGCCGCACCAGCGCCAAGCCCCTCTCTTTTGGGGGGAGGGGTTGGGGTGCTGAGGGCGGACCGTCGCGCCAGTGGCGCGGCGTAAGCCGACCGAAGAAAAAACAATCTAAACTACAACCTTTGGGGCGACTTTCGCCGCGCTTTTGCGCGACGGTTCACCCCAAAGCCCCTCACCCGGCTCGCCGACGCTCGCCACCCTCTCCCGTTGGGAGAGGGTTTAATACCCGGCGCCCTTTCCTAACTAAGTGGACCCCAGGCTAGAGCCGCACCAGCGCTTCGGGCATGGTGCCGCCGGCGTGGAAACCGCCCTCGACGATCTCCGCCGTTTCCAAACTGATTTTCGGAATGTCACCGTTCGCCAGGGCGATGTGGAAGTGGCGATTATCTTGGGTGAACAGGACATGGAACGGTTCTGACGGCAGCGCGACCACCCGCCGGCGGGTGAGATCGGCGGTGTCGAGAATTTCCGCGAAGCCCTGATCGGCCGGCTCGTCATAGGTCGTCACCACCACATAGGCGCCGTCGCCGGAGACGAACGGCCAGCCCGGCACCCCGGTCAATGGCACGGTCTCGATAACCTTGCGGGCCGCGCAATCGATCACGTGGAGCAGGGGGCGGTGGAAATCTCCGACATAGAGCAACGCGCCGTCGGTCGAGACCCGGATGCCCTGCGCGCCGACCGGCAGCGGAATGCGCGCGGTGATTTCCCGCGCCGCCATGTCGATCTCGGTGATCACCGGATATTCCTTGGCCGAGACATAGAGAGTGGCGCCATCGGGTGCGGCGGCGAAGAAATGGCCGGGCACTTCCAGCCAGATCGTGTGCTCGATCTCCCAACTGTCGGGATCGATCACCAGAACGCAGCGGTTGGGATCGACCGTCGCCCAGATCTTGCCGTCGGCGCCGGTGACCAGCGCGTGCGGGCCTTTGTAGAGATTGAGGTCGATATGGCCGAGCAGGTTCATCGCCGCCAGATCGACCACGGCGATTTTGTTGGCCGGCACATTGGGCCCATAATCGGCGTCGCCGTAGAGCGAGACGAAGGCGCGGCCGCCGTCGGCCGATAGGGTCAGCTCGTGGGGCTTGGCGATGCCGCGCTCGCCGACTTCGACCGCCGCGATGATCTCGCCGGTGTCGCCGTCGAGCGCGGTCAGGCTGACATTTTCCTTGACCGTCGCCAGCAGTGTCGCGCGCGCATTGGTGTCAGACATATTTCCTAGGCCTCTGTCGCTTGCGCAATGCGTTGCTCGATCCATCGACCCATGGCGAGCAGGCGTTCGTCGTCGTCGCGGCGCCCGACGATCTGCAGGCCGACCGGCAGTCCCGACGGCCCGGTGAACGCCGGCAGGGACAGGCACGGCAGGTACATCAATGTCCAGATGCGGTTGAACAGTGACGGTTCCATGTTGGCGCGGTCGCGCGGCGCCTCGCCCCGGGTGGCCGGCGTGATCAGCACGTCGAAATCTTCCATAGTTTTGGTCATGGCCGCGCGGGCGACCTCAGCAACGGCATTAGCGTTCTCGTACTGCGCTGGGCTGACATCCTTGGCCTCACGGACGCTTTTTTGCGACCATTCGTTGAGTTGATCGAGATGGTCGCGCGCTTCCATGGCGATCGCGCGAGAATCTTCAGTTACCAAAATATTCGAAAATTCGGCCATCGCCTGGGAAACCTCGGCCGGTGGTTCGATGTCGCTGACCGTCGCGCCGGCCGCCGCTAGGATTTCCGCCGCGCTCGCCAGGGTCGAGACCGATTCCGGCAGAGCCTCGGGCCAATATTCGGTGCGGCACACGCCGACCCGCAGGCCGGCGCCGGCCGGCAAATCGAGCGCGGCCGGGCTTTGCCCCAGCGAGGCCGCCCGCATCAGCGCCACATCGTCGAGTGTACGCGCGAACAGGCCCGGCGTGTCGATCGACGGTTTGGCGTGGCGCACGCCGCCGGTTGGCAGACCGTCGAAGCTGGGCTTGTAGCCGTATAACCCGCAATGGGCGGCGGGCAGGATGACCGAGCCGCCGGTCTGCGACCCGGTCGCCAGGGGCGTCATATAGTCGGCTACGGCGGCCACCGAGCCGCTCGACGACGCGCCCGGCGCGCAGTCGAGGTCGTGGGGGTTGCGCGTTGTCGTGGGGACTGGGTTGGCGAATTCCGTTGTGCGGGTCTTGCCGAGGATCACCGCGCCGGCGTCGCGCAGGGCGGCGACCCAGGTGGAATCGGCGCTCGGGCGGTGGCCCGGATAGATCGTCGTGCCGTATTCGGTCGGCATGTCGGCGGTGTCGTAGATATCCTTGATGCCCACCGGGATGCCATGCAGCAGGCCGCGCGAGATTTCATTGTCGCGCGCGCGGGCCTGCTCCAGCGCCAAGTCCGGGTCGACAAAGGCCCAGGCGTCGAGGTCCGGCTCGCGGGCCGCGATGCGGGTCAGGCAGTCGCGCACCAGCGCTTGGGACGTGATCTCTCCCCGGTCGAGCTTTGCCCGGGCCTCGATCGCGCTCAGCAGGTTCAGCCCGCCGGGGCCGGCTTCGCGTAGGTCCGTCATGACTGACGTTCCCCTCCTTGTTCCGTCCGATCAATCACCGACCTCATCCTGAGGAGCCCTTTCACCTCTCCCTTCGAGACGGGCCTGGCGGCCCTCCTCAGGATGAGGTGAAAGGGCGTCTCGAAGGGTGAAGTTGTTTACGCTCTATCTCGGAATGTAACGCCTATTCGTTGAGGCCGGCCATCAATTCGGCCGGGTCGATGGGCAGTTTGACTTCCGCGCCGCGTTTGGCCGACAGATCCATCGCCATGGTCAGCACCAAATTGCGGTGGCCCTCGGCGGCGGTGGCGTGGGGCGTTTTCTTGCCGTTATAGATGCGATTGAACCAGGAATTAGTTTCCTCGCGCATCGGGCCCCACAATTCGCCGTCGTGAATGTCGCCGGGCGGGAAGCTGGTGAGGAAATCGACGTTACGTTCCACCTCGATGGTCAGGCCGTCGGGATTATAGGCCGGGCCTTGCGCGTTCTCCGTGGCCAGAATGACGTCGCGGTGAGTGTCCTCGATATCGATCACCCCCTCGGTGCCGACGATACCGATCTCCAGCCCATAGACCGCGCCGGGCCACTCCTTGGGCAGCGCCCAGCAGATGTTCATCGAAAACATCGAGCCGTTTTCCATGGTGAAGACGCCGAAGGTGGCGTCCTTGGTGCCGAGCTCCTTCATCACGTTTTCCGTCGAGCGGGCGTAGATCGATACCGGCTTGCCGGCGTCGCCCATCAGCCAAAAGGCCATGTCCAGGCTGTGGGTGCCCGAGACCACCATCGGCGTTAGATGCCGGCGGTCCTGGCTGAGGCGCACTTCGCCGGTCGGCGCCATGCGGTTCATGAAGGCGCGCACCACGGCGCAGTTAAACTCGCCGATCTGGCCGGTTTGGATGCGCTCCTTGACCACCAGAAAGCGCCGGCGGAAGCGTTGGGTATAGCCGACCACCGCGTCGATGCCGGCGGCCTCGATGGCGGCAAGTATTTCGGCGGACTGCTCGGCGTCGGTCGCCAGGGGTTTTTCGATGAACAGCATATGGCCCTGTTCGACGGCGGCCAGGGTGGGCTCCATATGGGCCCAGGTCGAGGTCGCGACGATCACCGCGTCGACCTCGGGCCGGGCGATCAATTCGCGGAAATCGTTGGTGAAGAAGTCGGCGTCGATATCTTCTTTCAGCTTGTGGCCGACCGGCTCGTTCATGTCCGACAGGCCGATCCAGCCGATGCCGGGGAAATCCTTCGCCAGCGTCGCGCGCATGCGCCCGACCACGCCGCAGCCGACCACCGCCAGCCCAAGTTCCTTTTTATCCGCCATTTTCCGCCCCTTATTGCGCTTGTTATGTTGTCGCGTTGCTTCTTTATAGCGGGTTGTTTCGTCTGTGTGGATGCATGGCGTCTGTGAACCCGGCATACCAGCCTTTCGGCGGCGCCTCTTGCGCCCGTTTGGCCCAGTGTAGTAAGCCGCGCTGCGCGCTTAGCGCCCCTCTTCGGATCGTTGCCGGTCTTAGTTAGAAAGAAAACATTATGCGTCTCGCCACTTTTTCCCATGACGGCCAGTTGCGGCTGGGGGTGATCGACCCCGCCGCCGGTACCCTGACCGATCTTTCGGTCGCCGCGCCGGACCTGCCGGGCGACATGAACGCGTTTATCGCGCTGGGCGCTGACGGTTTGGCGGCGGCGCAGAAAGCTGTCGATAGCGCCGGCGACGAGGCGCGGTTGGCGCTCGACGCGGTGACTTTGCACGCGCCCAACTGGCCGCCCCTGCGCGACCCGTTCGCGGTCGGCCGCAACTATCATGAGCACGCGCAAGAGTTCCACGATTCCGGCTTCGACGCGACCTCGGGCGCCACCGCCGTGCCTGACCATCCGATCATCTTCACCAAGGCGACGACGTCGGTGAGCGGGCCGTTCGACCCGATCCCGGCGCATTTGGACCAGACCAACACCACCGATTACGAGGGCGAGCTGGCGGTGATCATCGGGCCCGGCGGGCGCGGCATTTCCAAGGATAATGCCTTCGACCATGTCTACGGCTATACGGTGTCGAACGACGTCACCGCGCGCACCCTGCAGCACCAGCACAAGCAATGGACCATCGGCAAGGGTCTCGACGGCTATTGCCCCATGGGTCCGGCGATCCTGACCGCTGATGAAGCCGGCGATGCGCGCGAAATGCGCCTGCGCACCTGGGTTAATGGCGAGGAGCGACAGGACGCAAAAGTTGCTGATCTGATCTTCGATATCCCGACCCTGATCGAGACCCTATCGGAGGGGATCACCCTGCTGCCCGGCGATGTCATCCTCACCGGCACCCCGGTCGGGGTCGGTATCGGCTTCGAGCCGCCGGTATTCTTGAAATCCGGCGATGTGGTCAAGGTCACCATCGATCCCATCGGCACCATCGAAAATAAAGTCGAATAGCGGTCGCGCGGAAAACGTACTGTATTTATGAGGATGAATTGAGCGACCGCCATCCTTCGAGACGCCTTTTCGCTTCATGCTTCGAGACGCTCGCGCACGCTCGCTCCTCAGCATGAGGATGGTTTATAAACTGGATTCTTCCTCACCCTGAGGAGGCGCGCAGCGCCGTCTCGAAGGGCGAGAAGGGCGAGGCGAAAGGGCTCCTCAGGATGAGGAGTTATGTTCGAATGTAATTTTGCCGACGATTGGGCGGCACAAAAATAGGGGGAAGAGATTATGGCGTTACGTGTCGGTATCGTCGGCATGGGCCTGATGGGTCAGGCCTTCATTCACAATATGCGCAAGTCGCAATTCATCATCCAAGGCTTCGACGTCGATGCCGCGCGGATGGACCAGCTGCGCGAACAGGGTGGTCATCCCGTCGATACGCCAGCCGAAGCGGCGAAGGACGTGGACTGCGTCATCGCCTCGCTGCCAACCAGCGATATTGCCCGCCAGGTCCTGCTGGGGCCCGACGGGGTCGCCGAAGGCGCGGCCGACGGTATGTATATCTGCGACACCACCACCGCGCGCCCGGAAGATTCCGAGACCCTGTTCGCCGACCTGGCCGAACGCGGCATCCGCTATATGGATTCCTGCGTCAGTGGCACTAGCACCATGGCCGAGGCGGGCGATCTGGTGGTCATCGCCGGCGGCCGCGAGGAAGATTTCGAAGCCTGCAAAGACTATTTCGCCGGCTTCAGCCGCGCCGCCTATTTCATGGGCCCAGCGGGTTCCGGCGCGCGCACCAAGCTGGTGATCAACCTCATCCTCGCCGGCAATCGCCTAGCCCTGGCCGAAGGCATGGTGCTCGGCGAGAAGGCCGGCCTGGAGGCCAACAACCTGCTGAAAGTCCTGCAGGACGGCGCTTGTAGCTCGAAGACCATGATCGACAAAGGCCCCAAGATGATCGACGCTGATTATGCCAAACAGGGTCAGGTCAAGATTTCGCTGAAAGATTCGCGGCTCATGCTTGAGCAGGGTCAGCGCCTGGGCGCGCCGATGCTGATGACCAGCACCTGGTCGCAAGTTCTCCAAATGGCCTATGAGAAGGGTTATGGCGAGAAGGACACGGTGGCCTTCTTCGAGATATTGCGCGGCATGGCGGGCTTGGAAGAGCGCCACGGTATCGACGATGTGCCCTTCGGCAAGCCTGAGTAGGGTAGGGAATTAACGATGGCCGATGCGCCGCTAAATTCGTCGAAGACGGTCTATTACATCAACCGGGTCGCCCATCCAGTGTTTCTGGAAACGGTGGGCGCGGAGCCCGATATCGAACTCCACGGCTTTACCAGCGATAGTCCGGAGGGTGAAATCGGCCCGGTGATGGCGGCGGCGCACGCCTACCAGATCGATTCCACCCGCGCCAATATCCCGGAGAAATATTGGGGCAGCGAGGCGCTATTGACGCGCAGCCCGAACCTGCTGCTGCTGTCGACCAACGGCGCGGGCTACGACACTATCGACGTCGACGCGTGCACCCGCGCCGGGGTTCTGGTGGTCAACCAGTCGGGCGCCAACCGCGAGGCGGTCGCCGAACATGCGCTCGGCCTGATCCTGACCGCGTCGAAACGAATCACCGAGACCGACCGGGTGATGCGCCGGGGCGAAAAGGTCAACCGCGAGGGCTTTATCGGCGACGAAGTGGCCGGCAAGACATTGGGCGTGATCGGCATTGGCAATACCGGCAGCACCTTGACCAAGATGGCCGTCGCCGCGCTGTCCATGCCGGTGCTGGCCTACGACCCCTTCGTCGACGCCGAGACCATCGCCTCTTACGGCGCCACCAAGGTCGAGTTCGACGAATTGCTGTCGCGTGCCGATTACGTTTCGGTTCACTGTCCGCGCACCGAGCTGTCGGCCAACATGTTCGACGCGGCCGCTTTCGCCAAGATGAAAGCGGGCGCCTATTTTATCTCCACCGCGCGCGGTGGCATCCATGACGAGGCGGCGCTCTACGAAGCGCTGGTCGGCGGCCAGATCAAGGCGGCCGGCCTCGATGTCTGGGACCCGGAGCCGCCCGAGCCCGACCATCCGCTGCTCTCGCTCGACAATGTCATCGCCAGCCCGCACACCGCCGGCCTGACCTTCACCGCGCGCGAACGCCTCGGCCAATGGGCGGCTGAACAGATGATCGACGTGCTCAACGGCAAACGCCCGCCGCGGCTGATCAACCCCGACGCCTGGGCGCTGTTCGAAGAACGCTACGAGAAGCTGCTGGGGCCGGGTGTTGACGCCGCGGAATGACGCGCCTGGTTACGGCTGCACCGCAGATAACTCTCATGCACACGTAAAAAAGGACCCCGCTGTTTCCAGCGGGGTCTTTCTTTTGATTTTTGCTTTGTCAATTAGGGGTTAAACAATGGAAAACCGATATTACCCAAATCGCAGGTAATGAGGTTGCTCGTTCCGCCCGTATTGGTAAACGAGGCCCCCACGAAAATTCGAGAATAGGAAAAACAGCCCAAATCGGTCTGTCCCACTGTTGTTCCATTCCCCGCCATCGAATTATTTACAACATTGCGTTGAATGGTCAGCGCGCCATTTATTATGAGCACGCCTTGGCGCGTGTTTCCGTCGATCACGTTGTCGCTTTTCAGACTTACGGAACCCGTATTTGTGATGAGGATTCCGCGAAGACTATTGCCGGAAAAACTCGAACCCTGGATCGTTACATTACCCCCGAGGGTGGCAAACAGACCATCTCCAGGCCCATTCGAAAATGACGAGCCGATGATATTCGCGAAAGCCGACTCTGTTACGTTAAGACCGCGAGAACCGGTTATCGAGGCCATATTGCTGATCGTAGCCGAGCCGCCGCTACCGACAGTGATTCCAATACCTGCACCGCCTTCGACGCTCGCCCAATCCTTTATGACCACATGATCCGCGGTGATAGCCATCGCTGTGCTCAGGCCATCGCCGATCAGGCTGGCGGTACCACTGCCGTCGAGGACCACGTTATCGTTGGAAATCGACACGTTTTCGTTGCAGGTGCCGGTGACGGTAATGTCGGTGGCCCCGATATCCAGCGCGTCTTGAACGAGCTCTCCGGCGGCGCAATCCACCGTGACCGGTCCCGGTTCGGATGGTTGGTTGATCAGTAACTGCTCTAAATCCCAGATGCGCTGTTCGAGCGCGAGGATACCGCCACGCGCTACTTCGTCATGTCCCATCTCATGATCTGCCAAGGCCGGTCCGGAGATCGCTATCGAGAGCAAAGCGACCACCGGTGCAATAAAGATCCACTTGAAGTGATTTTTCATAACATTGTCCCCCTGGATTTGTGATTTGATCGATTTATAGATTCAGGGTGCGGGCATAAATGCCGGAAATCAATGTAATTCATCGTGAGGCTTGGGCGCCGCGGGTATGGTCTTGTCGGCGGGCGATTTGACACAGCACGTTCGACGCCGCACTAAGCCAGCGAAACAACCAATACAAAAAAGGAAAAAACATGGGCGAGCAGCTGGGAATGATTGGCCTGGGCAAGATGGGGCTGGCGCTGTCGCGGCAGATGCTGGCCGACGGCCATGCGGTGTGCGGCTATGACACCGACCCGGTCCGCATGGCGATGCTGGCCGACGAGGGCGGCACGCCGTTGGCCAACGCCCGCGAGGTTGCCGAGAACAGCGACATCACCTTCTCGATTCTGCTCAAGCCTGCTCATATCGAGGATAATCTGTTCGGCGTCGACGGCATCGACAAGGCGGACAAATCGGGGCTGGTCCATGTGGAGATGAGCACCATGCCGCCGGCGTTCAGCGTCGAGCTGGCGGACAAACTTGCAAAATCCGGCATCGACATGCTCGACGCGCCGATCTCCGGTTCCCACGGGGCGGTCGATGCGCGCACCATCACCTTTATGGTCGGCGGCAGCGAAGCGGGTTTCCAGCGGCTCCAACCGATTCTCGAAAAACTGTCGGCCGACGCCACCCATACCGGGGCCTCGGGCAGCGGCGGCATCATGAAGGTGGTCACCAATTTGTTCGTCAATTCCAGCACGGCGTTGATCGCCGAGATGGTCCTCACCGGCGAGCGCGCCGGCCTGTCCCACGACGCCATGATGCACTGCCTGTCGAAAGGCTCGGTGCGCGGCGCTATGCTGGACCAGCTCGCGCCGCGCCTGTTCGAACGTGACTTCGCGCCGCAGGGCGCGGTCGAGATCTTCGTCAAGGATATGGGCCTGGCGATCGATTTGGCGAAAGAACATGACGTTGAGCTGCAAGTCGTTCCCGCCGCCCGCGCCATGTTCCAGCGCGCTGAGGCCGCCGGCTGGGGCAAGGACGATGCCGGCCGGGTCATCGAAGTCTATGAGGGCAAGGCCTAGGCAAGCGCCTCGTCACCAGCGTTGTGCGCTCTCCCCGGGCGCGCTAATTTGTCGGAAATAAAAACTAATAAATAGGGAGAGACTTCCGTTATGGCGAAGATGACAGGCGCCCGTTTTCTGGCCGAGACCCTGCACGGGTACGGCGCCACCCATGTGTTTTTCATGCCGGTGTTCGGCATCCGCGCGCTGCAGGAGATCGAGGCGCTGGGCATGACCCGCGTCATGGTCCATAGCGAGAAGCCGGCGGCTTATATGGCCGATGGCTATGCGCGCATCGCCGGGCGCGCCGGTGTTTGCATGGCGCAGGCGGTCGGCGCGGCCAATCTGGCGGCCGGTCTGCAAGACCCGTTCCTGGCCGGCTCGCCGGTGATCGCCATGACCGGGCGGCGCGGCCAGGCCCACCAGCAGCGCCATTCCTACCAAGAGGTCGACCATCGCGGGCCGTTCGAGGCGGTGACCAAATATAGCAACGCGATCACCACCGTCGAGCAGTTGCCCAACGCGCTGCGCCAGGCGCTGCGCGAGACGGTCAGCGGCCAGCCGGCGCCGGTCCATCTCGATTTCGACGGCATCATCGGCCAAGACGTGCTAGAGGCGGAGGCCGATTTGGAAGTCATCGTCGAAGAGCAGTTTACCCAAGTGCCGCCGTTCCGCCCGGAACCGGACGCGGCGAGCGTCGCCGCGGTGGCCCAAGCCATCGCCGGGGCCGGGCGGCCGATCATCGTCGCCGGCGGCGGGGTCGCCCATAGCGGCGCCGGAACCGAATTGGTGGCGTTGGCTGAGAAGCTTTCCATCCCCGTCGCCACCTCGCTGAACGGCAAGGGCACCATCCCCGACTTTCATCCGCTGTGCGTCGGCGTGGTCGGCGGCTATTCGCGCTGGAGCGCCAACCGCGCGGTCTGCGAGGCCGATTTGGTGATCTATGTGGGCAGCAGCGCCGGCGGCATGGTGACCAACGAATGGACGGTGCCGCCGGAGGGCACGCGGACCGTGCAGATCGATATCGACCCGCGCGAGCTGGGCCGCAGCTATCCGGTGATCGCCGCCATGCAAGGCGACGCGAAGGCCTCACTGGTGAAGTTGCTGGAAGCCAGCGAAGCCAACAATGGGCGTAGCGACTGGGTCGCCCACGCGCAGGATCTAGTGGCGTCATGGCGAGCCGAAGTCGAGCCCTTGATGATCGCTGACAGCGAACCGGTGCGCACCGAGCGTCTGTGCGCCGAGCTCAGCGAACATCTACCCGGCGATGCGATCCTGGTCTCCGATACCGGCCATTCCGGCATCTGGACCGGCACCATGATCGATCTCAAGCATCCGAGCCAAAGCTATATCCGCTGCGCCGGCTCGTTGGGTTGGGCGTTCCCCGCCGCGATGGGGGCGAAATGCGCCGCGCCCGACCGGCCGGTGATCTGTTTCGGCGGCGATGGCGCCATGTGGTACCATCTGCTGGAGATGGAAACGGCGGTGCGTTGCGGCATCAACACCGTCACCGTGGTCAACAACAACCATTCCTTGAACCAAGAACAGGGCATCAACGAGGGCATTTATGGCGGGCGCTCGAAGGGGTCTGATGATTTGTGGATTTTCCCCGAAGCCAACTTCGCCAAGATCGCCGATTCTATGGGTGGATTGGGCCTCACGGTCGAGCGGCCGGGGGACTTCGCCGGCGCGTTGGAGAAAGCTATCGAGAGCGGCCGGCCTGCCTTGATCGACGTCAAGACCGATATCGAAAGTATTACGCCGGCGCCGTGGCAGCCGCCGGGGTCTCGCGCCACCCACTAGTCCGAGATACTAAACCGCTGCGGCTTCGAGTTTCCGGTGAGAGATGACGCGCGATGCGACGATAAGCTTCTTGCGCAATTCATCAGGCGAGAAGGGCTTTTTGATGTAGCCGTTGATACCGTGGGCTTTCGCCTCGACGATCGACGAACGATCGGCCTGCCCGGTGATCATATAGAACAGCAAATCCGGATCGCAGGTGCGGATTTGGCGCAGCAGTTCCATGCCGCTCATGACCGGCATATTCCAGTCGCACAGCACGAGATCGATGAAATCATCGCCATCGAAGGAGCCGATGAGCGAAAGGGCTTCGGCGCCGTTCTTGGCGGTAAAAATTTGCGTACTGCCCAAATCGTGCAGCATGCGCTTGACCAAATTCAGCGATTGGGGACTGTCGTCGACCAACAATACCCGTAGGGGTTCGGGATTCTTATTAGGCGTAGTCATAGCTCTTAACCTTCGTGGGTTCGTCCAGGTTTTCGGGGAGGGGGTTGTCGAGTTCTTGCCGCAGGGTTTGGGCAAGGTGGGCCGGTTTGACCGGCTTCTGCAGGAATTGGCAATTGTCGGGCAGGTTCTCGTTACTGATGCCGGCGCGGTTGGGGTAGCCGGACATGAACACGATTTTGATGTCCGGGCGCGCCTCGCGAATCATCTCCGCAGCCTCGAAACCACCCATATTCGGCATGACCACGTCGGAGAGCAAAAGGTCGATCTCGCCATCGTATTCGGCCTCGACCTCCAGCGCGTCGAAACCGTCGGTGGCGGTGAGAATGTTGTATCCCAGCGTGTCGAGCATTTCGCGCACGATCTCCAATAGCGATGGATCGTCCTCGCAAAGCAGAATTGTCTCACCTTGGCCGAGATGATCTTGCTCGACCTCGGCGACGATGGTTTGAGGATCACGATCGACTGCTGGCAGGTAAATCTTGAACGTAGCGCCGGCGCCCAGGGTGCTTTCGACGTCAATAGTTCCATTTGAACTTTGTGCGAAACCATAGACCATCGCCAGGCCCAGCCCGGTTCCCTTGCCCTGGTCCTTGGTGGTGAAGAAGGGTTCGAAAATATGCGCCGCGGTATCTTCGTCTATGCCGGTGCCCTCATCCTTTACGGAAATCTCAACAAAACGGCCGGCCGATAGTTTGGGATTTGACGCGACGGTTTGTTCATCCCAATCGACAATCCGCGAGGCAATTTCGATGCGTCCGCCATTGGCCATGGCGTCACGGGCGTTGATCACCAGGTTGACCAGTGCTTGATGAAATTCCGACGCATCGGTCTCGACGCAAGCGCCGTCGGTGTGGTCTTCAATCTCGACATGGTAGCGCTCGCCGGTCGATTGCTGAATCAGGCCGTCGATTTCCTCGATCGCCTCGCCGATTCGGAAAACCCTCTTTTCCATGATCTGCCGGCGGCTGAACGCGAGAAGTTGCTTGGTCAACTGTGCGGCTCGGTCGGTGCCGGTGAGAACTTCCTCGAGCGCCGCCTTAACGGCCTTGGGGTCGTCGATGTCCTTCAGTGCCCGCCTCGTATAGCCGTCGGTCACCATCAGAATATTGTTGAAATCGTGGGCAATACCGCCGGTCAACTGGCCGATGGCATCCATTTTCTGCGCTTGGTTGAGTTGGCGCGCGATTTCCGTGCGTTGCGAGATATCTTGCACGATGCAGAAAAATCCAATGGCGGCACCCGCGTCATCGAAATGGGGAATATAGGATATCGTAACGTGCCGGGTGACGCCGTCGGGATAAGTGTGCGTGGTGTCGAAGGATTGGGCTTCGCCGCCCAGGGTTGTACGGATGCGGGCACGGTAGCCATCCATGTCGAAATTGGAAATCTTCCCGTCGATCGGTTTGCCGATCAGATCTTCGCGTTTGCAGGCAAACCAGTCGAGCCCCAACTGGTTGTAGAATCGGGTATTCATATCGGCGTCGAAATAGGCGATGACGACCGGCATATTATCGGTCACCATGCGCGCGAACTCTTCGCTTTCGTGAAGTTTCTTCGCCGCTTGCGCCCGTTGTACCGCGTGCCCGAACAAGATGGCGATCTGTCCCATCACCGCGAGCATTTTCTCGGTGGGAACGATCGGCTCGGGCGCGTAGAATTCGAGAATGGCGACGACCGTTCGGTCCGCTATCAGGGGCAGGAAGAACGCGCCTTTAATCGGCAACCGACCGCTGGAAAAAGCCCGTGGGTACTGCGGCTCACGATTAATATCGGCGATCCATCTGGGTTTACCGTCGGCGAGCACGTCGCCGATCACATCTTCACCGGTGGCGAATTTTGTTGCTTCGGTCTCGCGAACAAAGTTTTCGAGCCCGACCGTCGTCGTCGCGTGCCAGACACCGGTAGAAACGAAGGTATTGGGATCGTCTTCTGTTGGGCAGAATGCATGGCTCACCGGCCAACCGGTAAATTCACCAACTTCTTCAAGGCAAATACGGATCGCTTCGTTGACCGTTTTCGCCGCGTCGCCGGCGATGGTAAGCTTATGGATCAACTGCAGGGCGGCGTTCTGTTCCTGCAGCAGGCGGTCAGCGGCTTCGCGCTCGGCGACCTCTTGCACCAACACCCGATTCACCTCGGAAAGCTCCGTGGTACGCTGGATAACCGTTTGTCCAATGACGCGGGTCCGGTTCTGTGTGGTGCGCAGGAAGATGACGAAGAAAATCGACAGTAGCAGTCCCGTCGCTGCCACCACCCAGGGGGTTGCGCTCGCGGGCAGCCTAAATTCTGTCGGCGGTACGAATATCAACAACCAGTCGCGATCGCCAAGTGGGAGCACGGTCTTGTCGTATCCACCCAGCAGTAAATCGTCTTCCGACAAAATCCTACGGTCTTGTCCGGCGGCGCCACGATAATGCAGCACCGCTTCGCCGCCCGGCGCGGCGGCATCGAGGACGTAGAGATCTAATACGGTCTGCGCCGGGGATTGCGCCGTTGCGGATTGAAGAATGTCGCTGATGCGAAATGCACCGAGCGCGAAACCGATAAGCGTTGCCCGACGCGCTGCGACAGTATCTGGTACGGTGCCTGTACTGTAGATGGGGACAAAGGTCAGGAAGCCGAACTGATCTGTGGTTTCTTGCACCAACTTTATTTTCTGGGTCGTCACGATCTTGCCGGTGTCACGAGCGCGGTTAAGCGCGTCGAGGCGGGCTGGGTCCGATCCAAGATCGAAGCCCAATGCCGCCTCGTTGCCGCTCAGAGGTTCGAGAAAAAAGACCGGGAAGTATTCGGGTCGCGCCGCCGCGGGTACCATTTCGCCGGTTGAATTTCGTTCGGTGATCCGGAATTCCGCTAAACCGTCCCGGCGCGCCGCCGCCTCGTAGGTCGTGCGATCCGCAGCGGCGACCCGCGGCACCCACTCGACGGCCTGTAGTTCGTTATTGCGTTCGAGAAGTTGTTCGACATAGGCGCGGAACTCGGCGCGTTCAACCGAATTCGAAGCCGCATAGAGGCCGCTAATCGACGCGACAGAGTCCAAGGCGGTTTCGATCGTCCGTCCCAAAGCGGCGGACAGGGGCAAGGCTTCTTCCTGATAGGCCTTGTCCAGTTCCTCATGTTGCGCGTGGCGCGTGAAGACCGCGAAGAGGGCAACCGAAAGGGCCAAACCCACCAAGAAAACGGCCAAAGGAGGCGTCAGAGCGGACCGTTTGGGCGCAGCCTCGCTGGTGCCGGTGGCCGGCGGGGAAGGGAGAGTTTGCGGGGACATAACAGCGACACTAATTCAGGAATGGCGATGCGGCGCTGTTGAAATGGGGCGCTGGTACGAGGGGCTTTTGGAGGCCTCCAAACGGTCTCGATTCTGCCTGACAAGCCTTCTGTGAAACAACAAAAACATGTTCGGTACGCCCTTCAACGCAAGTAAATTGTTCTATTGGATCGGCAACTATCGTCTTATGGGTAACATTCAGTAGTTAAAATAGTGTTCTTAAAATTGTGAAAATACTACGTATACACCTGTATAGGTAGCAGTACCTATGTGCCGGATTTTGGCGGTATATTGCCGTTTTAAGCGGTTTCGAAACGTGTTGATGGAACCGTATCGCCACCAAGGAAAATCTTCGACTTGTGGCTTTTGGAAAAGCGCTCGTATAAGGGTGGCGATGCCCGTCAGGCGATTCGCGCCGGAGCGGGAAATTAGAAAAAGTGTTTGATGCCGACCGCCGAACCCCACCGCGCTGAATCCGACCGCAACGCAAAACGACAGATCCTGAAACAGGTCTTCGGCTTCGATGATTTTCGCCCCGGTCAAGAGCAGGCAATGGATGCGCTGCTGGCCGGACGAAGCGTGCTCACCGTGATGCCGACAGGCTCGGGTAAATCGCTATGTTTTCAGGTGCCCGCGTTGATCCGCGAAGGGCTCACCATCGTCGTTTCGCCGCTTGTCGCGCTGATGCAGGACCAAGTGGCTGCCCTACATTTGGCCGGGGTGGCGGCGGATGCCATCAATTCGTCGCGCGACCGCGCCGACAATGTCGCGGCCTGGCAACGCGCCGCGTCGGGTGAAACGCGGCTGCTTTATATGGCGCCGGAACGCCTCATGACCGAGCGGATGTTGACTGCTCTCGGCCGCCTTAATGTTAACCTGATCGCGATAGACGAGGCCCACTGCATCTCTCAATGGGGACCGTCGTTTCGACCTGAGTATCAGGACCTATCGCGCCTGCACGAGATTTTTCCTGGCGTTCCTATCGCCGCATTGACGGCTACCGCCGACGAAGTCACCCGGCAGGATATCTCCGCGCAACTCTTCGCCGGCAGCGCCGAGACCATCGTCTTGGGTTTTGATCGGCCGAACATTAAATTGACAGTCGAGATGAAGGCGAGTTGGAAGCCGCAACTTCTTGCCTTCATCGAGCGCCATCGCGGCGCCAGCGGCATCGTCTATTGCCTGTCGCGCAAAAAGACCGAGGAGGTGGCTGCGTTCCTGGCTGATAACGGCGTCATGGCGCGCGCCTATCACGCCGGCATGGATAAGTCGGTGCGCGACGCCAACCAAAATCTCTTCATGACCGAACCGGGTGTGGTGATCGTGGCGACCATCGCCTTTGGTATGGGGATCGATAAATCCGATGTGCGCTTCGTCTTTCACGCCGACCTGCCCGGCAGTCCGGAGGCCTATTACCAGGAGATCGGCCGCGCCGGTCGTGATGGTCAGCCGGCCGAGGCGCATATGCTCTACGGCCTGGGCGATATTCGCATGCGGCGCGTGTTTATCGAACAAGAGGCGGCGGGTGACGAGCGCAAGCGGCGCGAACATCAGCGACTCGATGCTTTGCTCGGATATTGCGAGTCGCCGGCCTGCCGGCGCGGGGTCCTGTTAGACTATTTTGGCGAGCACAGCGAACCGTGTGGAAATTGCGATATTTGCCTGGATCCGGTGGACATGACCGATGGCACCGGGGAAGGCCAAAAAGTGCTCTCGGCGATCCACCAAACCGGAAATCGTTTCGGTGCGGTTCAGATCATCGATGTGTTGCGCGGCCAAATGACAGCGAAAGTCACCGAAGCCGGGCACGACCGGCTGGCGGTATTCGCTACCGGCGCCGAGCACAAAAAAGAACAATGGCGCTCGATTATCCGCCAGCTCGTGGCCGCCGGTTTCCTCCATCTTGACGTGAAAGGCTATGGCGGCTTAGAGATGACCGCGAAAGGCCAGGCGCTGCTGCGCGGCGAGGAAGATTTTCAATATCGCCAAGACACCATGCGCCGCGCCGCGCCAAGCGGCCGCAAGGGCCGCCAGAAAGCCTTAGTCGCGGAGCTGTCCACTACCGAGGCGGCGCTCCTCGATCATCTGAAGGCGTTGCGCCTGCGTCTCGCCAAGGAACGCGGCGTTCCGGCATTTGTGGTGTTTTCCGATAAATCCCTGGCCGATATGGCGCAACGCCAGCCGCAGACCGACGCCGAGTTCGCCGAGGTCAACGGGGTCGGCGACGCCAAACTAAAGGAGTTCGCCGCGCCGTTCCTCGCGGCCATCGCCGCACAGTCCGCTCCGGCCGGCGACGACTAACGCCCTCGTCACGGCGAATCCCTCGAGCAATTGACGATCTGACTTTAAGGCTTTCGCCGCCGGCCGCGGCGCGGCACACTTTGGCGATGATCGAGTGGACCCTATGGCGGCGCGTTTGCGGCGGTGCGTTAGCCTTGATGGTGGGGCTGGCGGCAGCGGTAGCACATGCCCAGACGCCGTCCTTCGCGCCGGCGGCCGCGCTCGACCATCGCTATGACGGCGATTTTCCCTTCATCGTCGGTGGTGGGGTCGCGGCCTTCGATTGCGACGGCGACAGGTTGCCGGAACTGGTATTCGCCGGCGGGGCGGCGTCCGCCACCCTGTACCGTAATGTCAGCGCGCCCGGTGGCGCCCTGGAATTCAGGCGCGAAACACGCGCGGCGTTAGCGTTGACCGGCGTCACCAGCGCCTACCCGATCGATATTGACGGTGACGGGGTGAGCGATCTGGCGCTGCTTCGCGTCGGCGAGAATGTGCTGCTGCGCGGGCTTGGCGATTGCCGTTTCGAGCGCGCCAACGAAGCTTGGAACTTCGCCGGCGGGGCGGCATGGTCGACCGGCTTCAGCGCGACGTGGGAGCGCGGAGCAACCTGGCCGACCCTGGCGGTCGCCAACTATATCGACCGGGTTTCCCCCGACAGTTCGCAAGGACCCTGCCACGATAACGTCCTCATGCGGCCGGCTGCCACCAGCCGAAGTTTTGCCGCACCGTATACCCTCAGCCCGGGCCATTGCGCTTTATCGATCTTGTTTTCCGATTGGAATGCTTCCGGCGCGGCTGATCTGCGGATCAGTAACGACCGGCAATATTACCGCGACGGCGAAGAGCAGCTTTGGCGCATGTCGCCGGGCGCCGTGCCACAAGCCTACCGCCGCGCCGAGGGCTGGCGGCGGCTCAATATCTGGGGCATGGGGATCGCCAGCCGCGACATCACCGGTGACGGGCGGCCGGAATATTTCCTTACCAGCATGGCCGATAATAAATTGCGCACCCTGGCGGCGGATGCCGGCGCCGCGCCAACCTATAGGGATATCGCCCTGGCGCGCGGCGCCACCGCGCACCGGCCGACATCGGGTTCCGACCAGGCGCGGCCATCGACCGGCTGGCACACCGCCTTTGCCGACGTCAATAACGACGGGCGCGACGATATCTTCATCGTGAAGGGCAATGTCGGGGTGATGGCCGAATTCGCCCAGCATGACCCCAATGTTCTGCTGCTGGCGCGCGCGGACGGTCGTTTCGCCGATGTTGCCATGGCCGCCAGGGTGGCCAGCCCCCATCGCGGTCGCGGCGGCGCGGTGGTCGATCTCAATGGTGACGGCCATCTCGATATTGTTGTCGTCAACCACTCTAGTCCTGTCGAGATGTGGCGCAATATTGGCAAGTCGGGCAACTGGCTGGCGGTTGAACTGCGCCAAACTGGCGGCAACCGCGACGCCATCGGTGCTTGGATCGAAGTCACGGCCGGCCCCCACCGCCAGTTGCGCGAGGTAACGATCGGCGGCGGTCACGCCAGCGGCGTCTTGGTGCCGCAGCATTTCGGCTTGGGCGAAAACAGTGAGGTCCGCGTTCGGGTGCGATGGCCCGGCGCCGACATCTGGCAGGATTGGCAGGCCGCCGACGTCAATACAGTTGTGACAGTCGTACGGCCGTAAGTACTGACGCAGAGTTGCCCGGTTCTGTTCACAAGCGCGGCACCAGACGATGTGATGATTTACAAACCGCCAATAGCGTCGTTAGCTCTGTTCGCGATCGAAATTTATGAACAAGAAAAGCACTTAGGGAGAAATTGAGATGAAACTAAGCCATGGAATAGTCGCCGGTGCCGGCGCTCTATTGCTTGCATTCACCGCCTCGACGGCGTTTGCGAAGGATCTGACCATCGGGGTGAGCTGGTCCAACTTCCAAGAAGAACGTTGGAAGACCGATGAAGCGGCCATGAAGGCGGCGATTGAAGCCAATGGGGATAAATACATCAGCGCCGATGCCCAGAGTTCGAGCGAGAAACAGCTCGCCGATGTGGAGAGCCTGATTGCGCGCGGCGCCGATGCGCTGATCGTTTTAGCGCAGGATGCGGCGACCATCGTTCCCGCCATCAGCCGGGCCAAGGCCGAGGGTATTCCGGTGGTCGGTTATGACCGGCTGATCGAAGTGCCCGGCGTTTTTTATCTGACCTTCGATAATAAGGAAGTCGGCCGCATCCAGGCCCGTGAGGTGTTCAAGAAGCAGCCGAAGGGCCGCTACGTGTTCATCAAAGGTTCGGCGGCGGACCCCAATGCTGATTTCTTGCATGAAGGCCAGCTCGAAGTGCTCGACGCGGCGATCAAGAGCGGTGACATCAAGGTCGTCGGCGAGCAGTACACCGATGGCTGGCTGCCGGAGAACGCCCAGAAGAATATGGAGCAAATTCTCACCGCCAACGACAATAAGGTCGATGCTGTCGTTGCCTCCAATGACGGCACCGCCGGTGGCGTTGTCGCCGCGTTGACCGCCCAGGGTCTGGAAGGCCTGCCGGTCAGCGGCCAGGACGGTGACCATGCCGCCTTGAACCGGGTGGCCAAGGGTCTGCAGACGGTGAGCGTGTGGAAAGATGCGCGCGAGTTGGGTAAGTCTGCCGGCAATATCGCCAGCGCGCTGGCCTCGGGCACGGCGCTCGACAAGGTCGACGGCGCGGTGAAATGGTCCGGCGGCCCCAAGGGCGAGACCATGGACGCCATTTTCCTGAAACCCGTCCCGATTACCATGGGCAATCTCAATGTGGTGATCGACGCCGGCTGGATCGCCAAAGACCGGGCGTGCCAGGGAGTTGGCGCCGACGGCGCAGCGGCCTGTCGTTAGACAACGTCTGATAAACCCCGCGCTGGCTTGAAGGCGGCGCGGGGCTCAGACGCGCTGAGCTGCGCGCCAAACGACGGCCTGGTTATCCAAAGGGGGCGAGTGATGACCACAACATCCGGCGTGACACCGCCACGCGAAAGCGCGGCCGATCGGTTTTTCCGCACCGCCGAACTCGACACTCGCATGTTGGCGATGGTGATCGCGGTGATCGTCATCTGGGTGGTCTTCGATCTGATGACCGGTGGTATTTTCCTCACCGCGCGCAATCTCTTCAATTTGGCCGTGCAGACCAGCGTGGTCGGCATCATGGCGACCGGCATGGTCTTGGTGATCGTCGCCCGCCATATTGATCTCTCGGTCGGCTCGGTGCTCGGTTTCACTGGCATGGTGATCGCCTTTTTGCAGGTCGAGGTGTTCGCCATTAACACCGCCTGGGGCTGGCCGTTGGCGATCCTGGCCGGCGTCGCCGTGGGGGCTATAGTCGGCGCCTGGCAGGGGGCCTGGGTCGCCTATGGCGGGGTGCCGGCCTTCGTCGTCACCCTGGGCGGTTTGCTGATGTTTCGCGGCGCGACCTGGCTGGTCACCCAGGGCCGCACCGTGGCGCCGTTGGATCCCAACTATCAGCTTCTCGGCGGCGGCATCGACGGGTCGATCGGCGCGACCTGGAGTTGGATTCTCGGTCTGCTGGCGATTGCCTTGATGGTCTGGTGGTCGCTCGCCGCGCGGCGTAAGCGGGCGCGCTACGGATTTACCGTTAAACCGATCTGGATCGAGGTTGCGTTGCTGATCGTTTTGGCCGCGGCGATCGTCGGCTTCGTCTCGGTGATGAATTCCTACAACAAGCCGCGCACCGAAATCCCCCGCGGTATTCCGGTGCCGGTGTTGATTCTGATCGCCACGGTGCTGGTGATGACCTTTGTCACGCGGGCAACCAAGTTCGGCCGTTATGTCTTCGCCATGGGGGGCAACCCGGAAGCGGCGGAGCTGTCGGGCATCAACGTCAAACGCACGACGGTGATGATTTTCGTCGTCATGGGCATTCTGGCGGCCGTCGCGGCGGTGGTGCAAACCGCGCGCCTCAACGCGGGCACCAACTCGCTGGGCAATCTGGCAGAACTCAGCGTCATCGCCGCGGCGGTGATCGGCGGTACCTCGCTGGCCGGCGGGGTCGGCACCATCGTCGGCGCCATCCTGGGCGCGGTGATCATGCAAAGCCTCGACAACGGCATGGTGCTAATGAGTGTCTCCAGCGCCATGCGCCAGGTGATCATCGGTCTGGTGTTGATCGGCGCGGTCGGGCTCGACGTCTATTACAACCGCCGCCGGCGCTAGGGGAGGGATCGCGATGTCGGATAAACCTCTGGTCGAGATGCGCAATATCTACAAGCGCTTCGGCGGCGTGCATGCCTGCGAAGACGTGTCGATCGATCTCATGGCCGGCGAAGTGGTTGGCCTGCTCGGCCATAACGGCGCCGGCAAATCGACCTTGATGAAAATGCTGTCGGGCGCCTATCCGGCCGATGGCGGCGAAATCTACGTCGATGGCGAGCGCGCCCATATCGCCACGCCGCGCGATGCTCAGGATTTGGGCATCGAGACCATCTATCAGACCCTGGCCTTGGCCGATAATCTCGACGCGCCGGCCAATATGTTCCTCGGCCGCGAGATCATGACGCCGTTCGGCACTCTCAACGACGACGCCATGGAACGTGATGCGCGCCAGGTGATAGCGCGCCTCAACCCCAACTTCACCAACATCACCGACCCGGTGCGCACCATGTCGGGCGGTCAGCGCCAGTCGGTGGCGATCGCCCGGGCGATCCTGTTCAATGCGCGCATTCTGATTATGGACGAGCCGACGGCGGCCCTCGGTCCCCACGAAACCGCCATGGTCGCTGACTTGATCAAGCAATTGAAGGCTGAAGGCATCGGGATTTTCCTGATCAGTCACGATCTGCACGATGTCTTCGATCTGTCCGACCGGGTGTGCGTCATGAAGAATGGCGGGGTGGTGGCGACGCGGCGCACCAGCGAGGTCACCCAGGACGACGTGCTGGGCATGATCATCATGGGCAAGCTGCCGGAAGAAAACCGTGGCGAAACGGCGCCGACCTGATCCAATCGGCCGCCGTCAGGCGGTGATCACGGCCTTAATCGCTGGCGGGCTCTATGGGTAGCGCGAATATTTCTTCTTCCTCGCTCACGCCCCGCAATGTGTGCTGACCCAGCGATCTAAGCTCGCCCGGGACACATTGCGCGAAGACCGAAGAGGTCAGCACGGTTTCGCCGAGTGATTTGCACAAGCCTTCGATGCGCGACGCTTCATTGACGGCTGACCCAATGACCGTGAAATCCAGGCGCTTGGCCGTTCCAACATTGCCGTAGGTGATGTTGCCGCAATGCAAACCAGTACCAAATCCCAGCGGCGGTTTATCTTGCGCCCTGCGTTCTCGGTTGACGGAGTCAATACGCGCCTGGGCATCGCGAGCCGCCGATAGTGCTCGGGTGCACGCTACGGCGATGGGACTATCCACCTCATCGATCGCAAAGATGGCCAGCACGGCGTCGCCGATGAACTTCAGTACCTCGCCGCCATGCTCGACCACCGCGCCCGCCACGGCATCGAAATACTGATTGAGCGTGACCAGATACTCGTCGCGCGATAAGGATTCGGCCAGCGACGTGGAATTGCGCAGATCGGAAAACCAAATGACCGCGTGTAACTCTTCGCCGTCGCCCCGTTTTACCAAGCCGCTCATGACCCGTTCACCGGCATTCCTGCCGAGATAAGTCCGCAGCAGGGTCAGCGATGACACGCGTTGCGCATGGGCTTCGAACTGTATTCCCAAACTGGGCAGAACCTCGTAGAGCAGGCCCAAATCGTCGGTCGAAAACCCGCCGGGCGCACCTGAAACAAGGTTGATGATATTGATCAAGCCGTCCGAAAACCGCAGCGGCATGGCGATGTAGTCGGTCGCGCCCTCTTTGTGTAGTTCCTCGAGGATCGGGAAATCCAGCTGCGGGTCGGGTCCTTCGAGGCTGCGGCGAACACCACCCTGGCCGTTAATTATGAGCGCGAAGGGACTGTTGAGATACTGTTGGCTTTGCAGTCCTTCATGCGATATTTGCGTTTCCGTAAGGTCGTCGATATCGCGCTGCCAGGTGTACGTCATGCCAAACAGCTGTGGGTTTAGGGTTCGAATCACAAGCCGCAGCCGCCATAGGGGAAAACCGTTTTCGACCAACGCATCGGCGAGTTGCTGCGTGGCATCCGGTAGTGATTTGGCCTGCCAAGCCCGCTGTACCAGCCAGTCGACAAAGGGGTTCGTTCTCGCCGGCGTGTGGTCGAGCGGTTGCTCGATGATTTGTTGGTCATCGACCATCCAGGCATCGATATCCCCCCAATTGAAAGCCAGATATTCTTTGACATCCAACGCTTCGTCGTAGGGGTCTTCATAGCTCCACGCGGCGTTTTCCGCCGATGTATCGCCCCCATCGAGCGTCCAATAGGACGCATCGCCCTTGAAAGGACAATGGGTCCGGTGCTCGGTTTTGGCGAGCAACGCCATCGAGACATCTTCACGCGGAAAGTAGAAGATTGGCGGCAGGCGCGTTTCGCGCATCACCAATACATTCGAACTATCGGCCAGGATCTGGCCCTGGAATATGGCGCGGATTCGATTACCGGCAGGCTTGAGCACAACTCGGTACCCGGAACGCAATTCGGTTTCCGATTGCGCAGTATCTGTCCCTACTAATTGTGCCACCCGTCGCCCCTTGAGCAGGTTTGAATCAGTCCTTGATATAGGCGGATTAATTACTTTATCGAGGCCGTGGCGAACAATGACCGCTGTCGGGCGGTCGTCAGTTCCAGAGGCGCTCGCTGGCGATTGCCGCGCCTTCCGCCATGGACCGCAGTTTGGCGTTGACGACGCTGGGGAAAACGCCCTTGCGGCCGGCATAGGTGCCGAAGCCGCAATCGCTACCGGCCAGAACCCGCTCGCGCCCGACGATGTCGGCATACTGGCAAATACGCTGGGCCACCAGAACCGGATGCTCGACGAAGTTGCTCGTCGAATCGATCACGCCGGGCACCAGCACCTTGTCGTCGGGGATCTTCGCCGCCTTCCAGTCTTCCCATTCGTGTTCGTGGCGCGGATTGGCGCCTTCGAACAGCAGCGCCGCCGGCCGCGCCTTGTTCAACAAATCGAACAGGCTCTTTATCGGCAGGTCGTGGGTGTGGGGGCCGGCATAGTTGAGCCAGCAAATATGCATGCGCATGGCCTCCGGCGGGATGTCCGAGGTCGCCGCGTTGAGCGCCTCGATGCTCTTTTCGGCGTCGGCCAGGAACTCCGCCTCGCTCATCGCCTGATAGTCGGTGTGTCGGGCGCCGGCGAGATCGGGGCAGTCGAGTTGCAGCACGAACCCGGCTTCGTGGATGGCGTTATATTCTGGGCGCATGGCCTCGATCAGCTCTTCGCGGTACGCGTCGCGGTCGGGGTAGTAGGTGTTGGGGACGTAGGTCGACAGGCAGCCCGGCGATACCGAGTTCATGAAAATATCGACCGGTTTGGCATCCGCCGTCGCCGCTTTAAGGTTGGCGATGTCACGGTCGAGGGGACCATGATCGGCATAAGCGACCGGCCCGTTGCACACCGTCGCCTTCATCAATTCCGTTCCGCCGCGCATGGCTTCGGTCGCTAGTCCGGGAAAGTCCGCCATGTCGCGCGGCGCGGGGCGTCCGGGCACGCCGCTGCCGTCGGTGCTGGCCAGCCCGGCCAGCCTGTGGCGGGCATAGACGTGGTAGGAAATCTTGCTCATCTCCCCGTCGCAGACCACATCGACGCCGGCCGCGACCTGGTCGGCCACCGCTTGTTTGACCGCCTCGGTCGCGCGCGCCTGCAGCGCGCTCTCGTCGACCGCTTCGCCGCGGTCTTCCTTGCGCAATAACTCAAGCAGGTCTTCAGGCCGTGGCAGGCTGCCGACATGGGTGGTGAGAATACGATCGGTGCTGAGCTTCATGATGTGACCTGCGAGTAGGGGTTTCGAATTAGGAGGCGCAACCTTAGAGAAGGCGCCGCTCTGCCGCAAAGGCTCTCGACCGGTCGCGGTGCGGCCGGATACCGGATATATATCCCTTTCCGCCAGAGGTTCTTTGACAATGCCAAGTACGAGCCATTTATGACGCACGACGAACATACGGATTCCGACGTTTCCGGACCGGTTGCCGAGAGCGGCAAGGACCAGCCCCTTATCGAGGACATTCGCCTGCTGGGGCGGCTGTTGGGCGATTGCGTGCGCGAGCAGGAAGGCCAGGCGATTTTCGATATCATCGAAAATATTCGCCAAACCGCGATCCGCTTTTATCGCGACGATGACGGCGCGGCGAAGGATGAGCTTGAGGGGTCACCTCAACCGATCGATGCAACACAAGCGTTAAATCGTTCTGCTGG
>JAALLF010000006.1 GCA_011087645.1 Alphaproteobacteria bacterium | reverse complement strand
CTCCATCTTTGCTTCCAAGATAAAGTGTTGCGTCGACCAGTTGAGATCACCATCCATTAAACTCTTCATCCTGAGCTTGTCGAAGAATGACGTAGCGGGGCGACGGCGATGGTGGCTTACGTTTACATCGTGAAATGCCGGGACAGTCACTACTATGTTGGCTCGACGCGGGGGAGCCTGGAACGACGTGTGGCGGAGCACAATGCTGGTGTCTATGGCGGCTATACGAAGTCCCGGCGACCGGTCGAGTTGGTCTTTTCACAGGAATTCGGACGCATTACCGAAGCTATTGCGGCAGAGCGGCAATTGAAAGGTTGGACGAGGGCAAAGAAAGAAGCCCTTATCGGGGGCGATATGGAAGCGTTGCAACGGCTTGCCCGGAACCGCAGCGAATACCCTCATGCTTCGACAGGCTCAGCATGAGGCGTGGTTGTCAAAGTCAGTGCGTCTCGTTCCAGTGCACCATGGGCAGGCCGGCGACCGGCGAGGTGAAGTAGGGCAGGTTGGTTGCCCGCAGGCTGCCCACATAGACCGTTTTCAAGTCGGCGCCGCCGAAGGTGATCGAGGCGCACCAGGTGGCGATTTCGCCGCCGCACGACAGCAACAGGTCGGCGTTGACGGTCCCGGCCTGAAATGCGTCATCGAGCTTCTTCACTTCTTCCGGGCTGGAATCGTCGAAGATCATACGATGATCGCCGTCGGGGGTGATGACGAAGATGCCGTCGTTCATCACATGGGTCCCCCACAGATTGCCGTAGGCGTCGAAGGCGCAGCCGTCGATGAAACGGCCGGTATCGCTGGGACCGTAGATTTCCTTAGTGCCGAGGCTGCCATCGTCGGCGATCTTGTAGCGGCAAATGTTGCGGCCGCAAGTTTGCACGACGTAGAGATACTCTTCGTTGGCGTCGAGCTTACACTCGTTGGAGAAGTGGACGTCGTCGGCGACGATGCGCACGCCCTTACCTTCTTCATAGAGCAGCACGCGGCCATCGACTAAATCCTTACGGATCGCTGACGGCCAGTCATGAACCATCGTCGAAATGGTAATCCACACGCGGTTTTTGCTGTCGCGGCAAACGAAGTTGACCTTGCCGATGGCGTCGCCATCGACGGTGTCGAACATCACTTTGGTCTCGCCGGTGCGGGTCATGCGCTCCAGGCAGTCGGTGCCGAAGTTGGAAATCAGAATGTCGCCATTGTCAGCGAACGCCAAGCCGTTGGGCAGGGTTCCCTCGACAAACTTGTTGGCATCGTCGCTCGACGCGCCAAAGTCATCGGCGATGTGCGATTGAGTGATAATTTCCTGCGATCCGTCGGGGCTAATCTTGACCACGCCACCGCGCGCATCGGCGGCCCATAGATCGCCGTTCTTCTCGGCCAAAATACATTCCGGCCGTTGCAGGCCTTCGCCGATGAATTTGAAATCTTCTTTCGAAAGCGTGAAGCCGTCGATCGGATTACCAGCCATTTTCTCCGTTCCTCCGGGATATTTTGCTTATGGAATTCAGGTGATTTCGAACAGGCCCGCCGCACCCATGCCGCCGCCGACGCACATGGTGACAACGCCGTATTTGGCGCCGCGCCGTTTGCCTTCGATGAGCAGATGGCCGGTCAGCCGTGCGCCGCTCATGCCATAGGGATGGCCGACCGATATGGCGCCGCCATCGACATTGAATTTCTCCGGGTCGATGCCCAGCGTGTCGCGGCAATACAGCGTCTGCGCGGCAAACGCTTCGTTGAGTTCCCACAGATCGATATCGTCGATGCTGAGCCCGGCCTTGCCGAGCAGCTTGGGCACCGCGAGAACCGGGCCGATCCCCATTTCATCGGGCTCGCACCCGGCGATGGCGAAGCCGCGGAAAAAACCCAGCGGTTCCAGCCCGCGCTGTTCGGCCATGTCGGCGTTCATGATCACCGCCGCCGAGGCGCCGTCGGAAAGCTGACTGGCGTTGCCCGGCGTGATGTAGCCGCCGTCGAGCACCGGCTGCAGGTTCGCCAGACCTTCTTCGTTGGTCTCCGGCCGGTTGCCCTCGTCCCGTTCGAGGTTCACAGGCTTTTCGCTGATCTCGCCGGTTTCCCGGTTCTTGACCAGCATGATCGAGGGCAGGGGCACGATTTCGTCGTCGAACTTGCCCGCCTGCTGAGCCGCGGCGGTACGCATCTGGCTCGACAGGGCGTATTCGTCCTGGGCCTCGCGGCTGACGTCGTAGCGCCGCGCCACGGTCTCCGCCGTGTCCAGCATGTTCATATATATGTCGGGCCGGTGCTCGCGCAGCCATGGGTCTTGGGCGTCGGGTTCGACCTGATGGTCGGGCGGCAACTGGCTGATGACCTCCACGCCGCCGCCCACGCCAACATCAATCTCGCCGACCATGATGCGTTGCGAAACCATGGCGATGGTCTGCAGGCCCGACGAACAGAAACGGTTGACGGTGGCCGCACTGGCGGTGACCGGCATGCCAGCCCGCATGGCGCTGACCCGCGCGACATTCATGCCGGTCTGACCTTGGGGAAAACCGCAGCCGACCAGAATGTCCTCGATCTCGCCCGGATCGACGCCGGAGCGGTCGACCGCGTGCTCAATCGCATGGCCCATCAAGTCCACACCGTGAGTATTATTATACGCCCCGCGATACGCTTTACCGATAGGCGTACGCGCCGTGGCGACGATTACGGCTTCGGCCATCGTCTTCCGTCCTGTTCGTCGGTGGGGAGGCGGTCAAGTTTAGAACTTGACCATGTCTCCGCCCTTGAGGTCGAGGATCTCGCGCGCCTCGTCGGGCGACGCGATCTCCAGTGACAAGTCTTCGCAGATCCGGCGAATCTTCGACACCTGCGCGGCGTTGGACTCGGCCAGCTTGCCCTTCGAGATGTAGAGCGAGTCTTCCAAGCCAACACGCACGCTGCCGCCCATCATGGCGGACTGGGTGGTGAAGTTCATCTGGTGGCGTCCGGCGGCCAGCACCGAGAACACATAGTCGTCGCCGAACAGACGGTCCGCTGTCGCTTTCATGTGCATCAGATGATCCAACTCGGCGCCGATCCCGCCCATGATACCGAAGATGAACTGCAGGAAGATCGGCCCTTTGAGGCGACCGGTCGAATAGAAATAGTGGGTATTGTAGAGGTGGCCCACATCGTAGCACTCATGCTCGAACTTGACGCCGCGCTTATCGGCCAGCTCGGTGATGATGTACTCGATCTGCTTAAACGTGTTGGTGAAGATGAAGTCGTCGGTCATCTCCAGATAGGGCTTCTCCCAATCGTATTTCCAATCGTCGTAGCGGCTGGCCAGATTGAAGATGCCGAAATTCATCGAGCCCATGTTGAGCGAGGTGACTTCCGGTTCGGCCTGCACGGCCGCCGCGATGCGCTCATCGACGGTCATACCCAAGCCACCGCCGGTGGTGATGTTCACCACCGCGTCGGTGTTCTGCTTGATGCGCGGCAGGAACTCCATGAACACGTCGGGCGACGGGGTCGGTTTGCCGTTCTCAGGATCGCGGGCGTGCAAGTGGATGATCGATGCGCCGGCTTCCGCGGCTTCAATCGACGCTTGGGCAACCTCGTCGGGCGTGATCGGAATATGCGGCGACATGGTCGGTGTGTGGATCGCGCCGGTGATCGCGCATGAAATAATGACTTTGCTCTTCTTTGCCATGAGTCTCCCCCTTCGGCGTGGATGGCCTTGTTTTATTGGCCTTATTTTGGAACCCGGCGGGTGCCGCTGTCCAGTTGATTTGCTAGGCCGCCCGCTATTTCTTCGCCGCCGGCCAATTCGCGCGTATCGTAACGCCTAAACCCGGAGATGGCGATATGGCGGCGGCCAAAATGTACAAAGATAGGCGAAGATTTTTCGGCCTTGGTTGACAAGCCTTTTCGCACGGTCGTTCAATGGGCGCGTCACCGGCGCCCGGCCGGGTTCAACGAACAACAAGGAGCGGCACCATGACCGCAAGCCTGTTCACCAGTGTGCGTGTGATCGATGGGAGCGGCGACGCGCCTTTCGCTGCCGAGGTTCTCGTCAAAGGCAACAGGATCGCCGAGGTTGCGCGCTCACCGGAGACAATCGACGCGCCCGACGCCACGGTCATCGATGGCGGCGGCGCCACCTTGATGCCTGGCCTGACCGATGCCCACGCTCATCTGAGCTTCCTGAATGCGGCGAGCCTGGGCGATTTGACGAAACTCACACCAGAAGCCCATGTGCTGGAGACCGCGAAGGTCGCGCGCCTGCTGCTCGATCACGGCTACACGTCGATGTTTAGCGGTTCCTCCGCCCGGCCCCATACGGACATCGCTATTCGCGACGCCATCAACGCCGGCGATATTCCCGGCCCGCGCCTGTTGGCCGCAACCCAGCAATTGACCGTGACCGGCGGTTTCGGCGATTTGGGCCGCAAGGGCACCTTTGCATCGGTCGCCCTCGACGGCGCCGATGCGTTTCGCCATGCCTGCCGCGAAGCCGCCCGCGACGGGGTTGATATTTTCAAGATCGTGCCGTCGGCGCCAGGCTCCGGCCCCGACGTACTCGCTGAAGATACGGCGATGACTGACGCGGAGGTCGCCGCGGTCTGCGAGGTGGCGCGCCAGCGCAACCGCCAGGTGGCGGCCCATGCGCGCAGCGCCGAGGCGGTCAAGATGTGTCTGCGCCATGGCGTCGACATGATCTATCACGCCACGCTGGCCGATGACGAAGCCAAGGATATGCTCGAAGCGGCGAAGGATCGGGTGTTCGTGGCGCCGGCTATGGGGTTGCCCTATGCGCGCCTGCGCGACGCGGAATCCTACGGCATCGCGACCGACGATTTCACCCGGGCGCGGGCGACCAAGGAAATCGAAACGGTCAGCGCCACCATGGCCGAACTCCACCAGCGTGGTGTACGTGTTTTGCCCGGTGGCGACTATGGGTTTAAGTGGAACCCACACGGTAAGAACGCCCGTGATCTATCTATGTTTGTTGAATGTTTTGGTTTTACGCCGTTGCAAGCCATTCGCGCGGCAACCGCGTGGGGCAGCCAGCTGATTAGCGCCGGCCTGGGACTGGGGGCCGAGCTCGGTCAGGTCAAGGAAGGCTATCTGGCCGATCTGATATTGGTAGACGGCGACCCGTCTCTGGAAATCGATATTTTACAGGATCGCGACCGCCTATTGGCGATCATGAAAGATGGCGCGTTCCACAAAGCGCCGCCGACTGAACCATTGGTCAGCCGGCAGGCGGCTGAATAGAATATCCACGACGTGGCGAACAAAGCCACGCGAATAAAGGGGAAGAGACATGAAACTGGTAACCTTTACCGTCGGCAGCGGTGAGCCGCGGGTCGGCGCGATGAATGGCGACGATACGCGTGTCGTCGATCTCGCCGCCGCCGATAACCAGCCCTATTTCGCCACCATGCTCGATTTGATCGAGGCCGGTGATGAGGCGGTTGCCCGGGCCAAGGATGTTGTCGGCTCGGCAAACGGCAGCAACTCGCACGCGATAGCGGATGTGTCTCTCAAGTCACCGATCCTGGTGCCGCCGCAGATCCGCGATTTTCTTTGCTTCGAGGAGCATCTGCTCAACGCCTTTGCCATGCTGCGCAAGAAAAAGGCCGACGCCGAACCCGACCCGGAGGAAGCGTTGGCGCGTTTCGAGAGGGAGGGGGCCTTTGCGCCGCCGCCGATCTGGTACGACCAGCCGCTCTATTACAAACCCAGCCGGTTCGGCGTCATCGGCAATGATGACGACGTGCAATGGCCGTTTTTTTCCGAAGCGATGGACTATGAGATGGAGTTCGGCGCCTGGCTCGGTAAGCCGGGTAAGGACGTCACGCCCGAGCAGGCGACGGACCTGATCTTCGGCTATTCGATCTTCAACGATATTAGCGCCCGCGACACCCAGGCCCGCGAAATGCCGGCGGGGTTTGGTCCGGGCAAGGGCAAGGATTTCGAAACCGGGCAAATCATCGGCCCGTGTATCGTCACCGCCGATGCCTTCGATCCCTACAATGCCGAAATGATCGTGCGCATCAACGGCGAGGAAGTTAGCCGCGGTCATTCAGGCAAAATGTATTGGAAGTTCGAGGACTGCATCGCCCATGTCTCGCGGGCCGAGACGGTATATCCCGGCGAGTTCTTCGCGTCCGGCACGGTCGGTGGCGGCTGCGGTCTGGAGCTCGACAGCTACTTAGAGCCCAACGACGTGATGGAACTGGAGGTCACCGGCATCGGTGTCCTGCGCAATCGCATCGTTCGTTCGAGTTAGCAAGCGTTGATCCTTCGAGACGCGATCTGCGATCGCTCCTCAGGATGAGGTATTGCTTTATATTGACACGCGGAGCCTCATCCTGAGGAGGCGCGTCAGCGCCGTCTCGAAGGGCGAGGCGGGCGGATGGCTGATACGCGGTCATTGGTCGCGCTGGAAATTCGGGACTCAATGCCGTGTATTTCCTAAAGTGAGACATCGATAGATTAATAATCGCGGGGGCCATCAATTTCCGCGGCACAGGGGGCAACAATGGAAGAAATGTTTATTCAGACCGAAGATCAGCGCGCGATCCTCGATTCAGTGCGGCGGTTCGTCGAGGACGAGGTCACGCCGCGGGCGGCGGATCTGGACGCGGCGGGCGACAAAGACCCGGTCGCGGGCTATTCGACCGAGATCGTCGAAGCGGCCGACCGGCTTGGGCTGCGCACCATGACCCTGTCGGAAGAGCTCGGTGGCATGGGCGTCGATTCGCTGACCACGGCAATGGTGGTTGAAGAACTAGGCCGGGGCGATTTGGGTATCTCGGTGGTGTTGGCGCAGACACTGAAGATCGCTGCGATCATGGAGAAGTCCTATAACGAGGACCAGAAGCAGCGCTTTCTGGTGCCCTTTGTCGAAGACCCGCAGGCCATTCTCAGCATCTGCATCACCGAACCGGAGAACGCCTCGAACTACATCATTCCTTACAACACGACGCTGAACACCAAGGCGGAAAAGGTCGACGGCGGTTGGATCGCCAACGGCATGAAGCATTTTATTTCCAACAGCAACCAGTCGCGCTTCTTCATGGTGTTCATGCAAACCGATCCTACGAAGCCAATGAGCGACGGCGTGTCGTGCTTTGCCTTAGAGCGCGGCCATCCCGGTTTTACGGTCGGGCGGGTGCACGAAAAGATGGGTGAGAAGCTCGCCAACAATTCCGAGCTGTTTTTCACCGACTGTTTTATACCCGACGAGAACTTGATCGGTGAGGCGCATGTCGGCTTTAAAACCCTTGGCGAATTTTTTCCGTCGAGTAACTCATATGCCGCCGCCTCGATCCTGGGCGTTGCCGTAGCCTGTTATGAAAAGTCGCTCGACTGGGCGCAGACGCGAATCCAGGGCGGTAAGCCCCTGATCGAGCATGACGGCATTCGCGCGCAAGTCGCCGAAATGAAAATGCTGATCGACGCGTCGCGGTCCTACATCCACCGGGCTGCCTGGCTGGCCGACCACCAAGAAGAAGGCTGGGATCTGACATTGGGCGCTTTGCCCAAAGTGATGGCCTCGCAGGCGGCCTGGAAGATCGCCACTTGGATGATGGAGATCCATGGCGGGCACGGTTACATGAAGGAATCCGGTGTCCCGAAACTGGTCCGCGACGCCGCCGCCTTTCTGCACTCCGACGGCGTCAACCGCACGCTACTGCTGCGCGCCGCGAATTTCATGGAGTGGTAAGCCGGCGCTAATCGATCGTCGAAGCATGAGTTAGGGGAGGACGGACAATGGCGGCATGGCAATTCACCAAGGGTTTGCACGATATTGGCAATGGCATTTTCGCCTATCTGCAACCCGATGGCGGCTGGGGTTGGAGTAACGCCGGCCTTATTGTTGATGGCGAAGAGAGTTTGCTGGTCGACACGCTGTTCACCGTTCCTCTGACGCAAGTGATGCTGGACGCCATGCGCGATGCGGCGCCGGCGGCGAAGAATATCGGCAAAGTGGTCAACACCCATGCAAACGCCGATCACACCTGGGGTAACCAACTCGTCAAAGATTCCGAGATTATTGCATCAACAGATTGCGCCGAAGAGTTCGATCACTTCCTGCCGGAAACCGTGATCGCCATGATGGCGCAATCAAAGGAGCTCGGCGTGCTGGGCGAATTTATCGAGCATTGCTTTGCGCCCTTCGATTTCTCCGGCATCGAGTTGACGCCGCCGACTACCACCTTCGACGACGATTTAACGGTCATGTGCGGCGACAAGACGGTTAATCTCTACAATGTCGGCCCGGCGCACACCCGCGGCGATGTGCTGGCCTACGTTCCCGACGACAGGGTGGTTTTCACCGGCGATATCATCTTCCACGGCGGTCATCCGGTGATCTGGGACGGACCGATCGCCAATTGGCAGAACGCCTGCGATCGTATCCTGGCCCTCAACGTGGATGTTGTGGTGCCGGGCCATGGACCGGTGACCGACAAGGATTTCGTGCGCACTTTCAAGGGCTATCTGGATTACATTGAATCCGAGGCTCGCGCCCGCTTCGACGCTGGCCTGTCGGAATGGGACGCTGCTTGCGACATCTCTTTGGCGGACTACGACACCTGGATCGACGCCGAACGTGTGCTGGGCAATGTTCACGCGCTTTATCGCGAGTTTCGCGACGAGGGCGAAACGCCAGAGGTGATGCCGATCTTCGAGGCGATGGCGCGTTTCCACAGGGAAGTCATCTTGCCGCGGGCGCAGGGTTGATCGGATGAACCTGGGCATACTTTTGACGCGCGCGGCGCGTTCCTTTCCCGATCGGGTGGCGATTGCCCACGGCGCATCACCCTATTGTACCTATGGCGAGCTGGCGCACCGAGCGGCCGGGCTAGCGGGTTCGATGAAATCCAAACTTGGTCTCGCGGTCGACGACAGGGTCGGGCTGTTCATGACCAACTGCCCGCAGTTTCTCGAAGCCTTTCACGGCGCGCTGCATGCCGGCATGGCGACCCTACCGATCAATAACAAGCTGCATGAAAAAGAACTCGCCTACATCCTCGACGACGCCCGCGCCAGCGCGTTGTTCGTGACCCCGGACCTGGCCGAAAAAGCGGCCATCGCCATCGAAGAGACCGGCCGCGATATAAAAGTTATCGTGAGTGGCGACAGCGAATACGCCAGTTTATTGGCCGGTGATCCAGCGCCTATCGTTCACCGCGCGTCCGACGATTTGGCCTGGCTGTTCTATACCAGCGGCACCACCGGGCAGCCCAAGGGCGCCATGCTGACTCACCGCAATCTTTGGGACGGCACGCTAAACTATTTCGTCGATGTGGACCGGGTGCCACCCGATGGCAGCGCCATCCACGCCGCGCCCATGTCACACGGCTCGGGCTTCTACGGGTTGCCCCATCTCATGGCGGGCGCCAAGCAGGTGGTGCCCGAATCCGGCGGCTTCGAGCCGGCGGAAATCTTTGAGCTGATCGACGCTCATAGCGAAGTGGCGATGTTTGCCGCACCGACCATGGTCAAGCGCTTCGTGGAGCATAATGGCGGCGGCGATGCCGAAAATCTGCGCACCATCACCTATGGCGGCGGACCCATGTACGTCGCCGACTGTAAGCGCGCGTTGGACAGGCTGGGTCCCAAGCTGGTGCAAATTTATGGCCAGGGTGAGAGCCCGATGACCATCACCGTATTACCGCGCGAAGACCATATGGCCAGCGACCATCCGCGTTTCGAGGAACGGCTGGCGTCGGTCGGTTATGCTCAGAGCGTGGTCGAGGTGCGCGTCGCCGACGGCGACGATAACGAACTACCGGACGGCGAGATCGGCGAGATTTTGGTGCGCGGTGACGTGGTCATGAAGGGCTATTGGGAACGGCCCGAGATCACCGAAGAGGCGCTGCGCGGTGGCTGGCTGCATACTGGCGATATGGGCGCCTTCGACGAGGACGGGTATCTGACCCTGAAAGACCGCTCGAAGGACATGATCATCAGCGGCGGGTCCAATATCTATCCGCGCGAGATCGAGGAAGTTCTGTTGCGCCACGCCGCGGTCAGCGAATGCGCGGTGGTCGGCCGCCCTCACGAAGAATGGGGTGAGGAAGTGGTTGCCTTTATCGCGCCGGTCGAGGGCCAAGAGGTTGACACCGGCGAGCTCGACAAGTTGTGCCTCGACAATATTGCCCGCTTCAAGCGTCCCAAGGACTACCGCATCGCGCCGGCCTTGCCGAAAAACAATTACGGCAAGATCGTCAAGCGCGAGCTGCGCAACTGGCTCGAAAGCGAAGGGGATGGTTGACCGCCCCGTCGTTGGCCGTCTGAAAGACAAAGTCGCCATCGTGACCGGCGCTGGTTCCATCGGCGACGGCTGGGGCAACGGCAAGGCGACAGCTGTGCTGTTCGCGCGCGAAGGCGCAAAAGTCGTGTGCGCCGATATTAATCCGGCGGCGGCGGAAGAAACCGCGGCGATCATCGCTGACGAAGGCGGCGAGGCCCTGGTAGTCGCCGTCGATGTGACCGACAGCGCACAGGTCAAGGCCATGGTCGATGGCGCGGTGGACGCCTTCGGCCGGGTCGATATCCTGCACAATAATGTGGGCATCGCCGAGGTCGGCGGCCCGGTTGAAGCCAGCGAGGAGAGCTGGGACCGGGTGCACGACGTCAACCTCAAGAGTGCGTTCCTGACCTGTAAACATGTTATCCCGCAGATGCAGGCCCAGGGCGAGGGGGCCATCGTCAACGTCTCGTCGATTTCCGGCGAGCGCTGGCTGGGCGTGCCCTATATCTCTTATTCGACCACCAAGGCGGCGCTGACCCACCTGACCCATGTGGTGGCGCGCCAATACGCGGGCGAGAATATTCGCTGTAACGCGGTGCTGCCCGGCCTGATGCAGACGCCGATGGTTGAGCATTCTTTGCTGGGGGCTTACGGCGATAAGGATGTCGATGAATTATGGGCCAAGCGCGAATCCCAGGTGCCGCTCAACCGGGTCGGCGACGCCTGGGACGTGACCTACGCTGCGCTCTATCTGGCGTCCGACGAGGCGCGCTACGTCACCGGCTCGACCCTGGTCGTCGATGGCGGCATCACCTTAGGTATCGGGTAACTTACCCTCTCCTTGGGGAGAGGGTGGTGAGCGGAGTGAGCCGGGTGAGGGGACATAATCGTTTCGTATTTGCCGTTGGAATTGTCTCCTCACCCCAACCCCTCTCCCGGGGGAGAGGGGCTAAACGCCATGCTCTTCCACCAAAAAGATTTGAATGAGCAGTAGAGATAGAATTGGGGAGAACCACCATGCCGTCACCCGTTGATCCTGGCCTGCAAGCGGTCTTCGATGAACTTAAAGCCGCCGGCGCGGCCTTGCCCGACCCCGCCGATGTTGGCGTCATCGAAGCGCGTGCCGCGCGCGAACGCTATTACGCCTATCTCAATCAGCCCGACGGCGAGATCGCCATGCATGCGGTCGAGGACGTGTCCGTGCCGGGGCCCCATGGGCCGGTCGGGCTGCGGCTCTATTTCCCGACCGACGAGCGCCCGGCGCCGGTGACCGTGTTCATTCATGGCGGCGGCTGGTGGACCGGCCATGTCGCGGCCTACGACCAGATCTGCCGGCGCTTGGCGATGGAGACCGGCTGCGCGGTGGCCAGCGTCGAGTACCGCCTGTGGCCGGAATACCGCTTCCCGGTGCCGGTCGATGAGACCATGGCGGCGGCGAACTGGGTTTTGGCGGAAGGGGCGGCGCACGGCCTCGACCCGACGCGCATTGCCTTCGCCGGGGATTCCGCCGGCGCGACGCTTGGGCTTTATGCCGGCGCTGAGCTCAAAAACACCGGCGCGGTGCGCGCCCTGGCCCTGGTCTACGGGGTCTACTGGGTCGATGTGGACACGCCCGCCTGGCGGGAGATCGGCGATGGCACTTATGGCCTGACCGTTGCGCAGATGCAGTGGATCTGGGACGGCTATATCGACGGCCAGGATGTGGACCTAAAAGACCCGCGCCTGGCGCCGCTCTATGCCGACCTATCTGGCCTGGCGCCGACCTGGGTGATGGTCGGCGATCTCGATCCGTTGATCGACGACAACCGCGCCCTGGTTGCGCGGTTGGAAGCGGCGGGGGTGCCCCATACGTTCAAGATCGAGGAAGGCGTCACCCATTTTGTGTGGATGTGGCAGCGCCTCTACGACCGCTCCCGCGCCTCGATCGCCGAGGGCGGCGCGTTTTTGAAGGTGCATCTGCGGGGTTACGCCACAGGTCAATGAATACGCAGAAACACAACTGCGCTAACGTGCCGCTGCAGGTGTCCTCATCCTGAGCTTGTCGAAGGACGAGGACACCGGGCTACATACTCAGTCTTGCGTCGCTTTCGCTATGGCAAAGATCAGCACAAGGATAGGCCACCGCGCCCCTCGTCCTTCGACAAGCTCAGGATGAGGGGCTTGGCGTTCCGACCCGCCTATTCCTTCGCCATCTTCGCGCGCAGATGCTCGACTGCGTCGAAATAGGGTTTGGGGTCGCGCATCTCGGTGATGTCGCCCCATTGATCGCCGAGTTGCTCTGGCGTGATGGGCACGCGCGGGTCGACGCGTAGGCCGGCGCTTTCGACCACATGGACCTTGGAATAATAACCCGCGGTGGCGGCGATGATGTTGCCGCTGTCGGTGCAGTCTTCGCTGACCAGATAGGTGACCATGGCGGTGACCGCGTCGGGGGTGACCAGCTCGGGGTCGTATTCGTTGAAGATACCCGACGGTTCGGCGATGCGCGTCGCCGCTAGGGGGGCCATGGTGTTGATCATGATGTTGTTGCGTGAGCTCTCGACCTTGAGCGTGTTCATCAGACCGATCACGCCCATCTTGGCGGCGCCGTAGTTGGACTGGCCGAAATTGCCGTAGATGCCGGCGCTCGACGTCACCATTAGAATGCGGCCGTAATCCTTCTCGCGCATAATAGGGAAGGCGGCGTGGGTGACATAGACGGTGCCCAGCATATGCACCTGCATAACGAATTCGTAATCGTCGAGTTCTATCTTGTGGAACGACTTGTCGCGCACGATGCCCGCATTGTTGATCAAAATATCGACGGTGCCGAAGGCGTCGACCGCGGTCTGCACGATATTGGCCGCGCTGTCCCGGTCGGCGACGCTGTCATAGTTGGGTACCGCTTCGCCGCCGGCCGCGACGATGTCGGCGACCACGGCCTCCGCCGGGCTCTGCGAGCCACCGCTGCCGTCGATCGCCCCGCCAATATCGTTGACGACCACCTTGGCGCCGCGCGCCGCGAGCGCCAATGCGTAGCTGCGGCCCAGCCCGTGGCCAGCGCCGGTGACGATGGCGACCCGATTATCGAAGCGTATTGTCATGATTTCCCCCTGCTGGGCCGCTTTTGGCGGCTCTGATTTGCTTGTGTCCTAATTTCGCCGGAGCTTTCCTGCTTCGGGCGTTTCAGTCAACCGCTTCGCGCGAATGGGAGATTAATCACTGAATTGCGCGTGGATTTTCTGCGTGTCACACGTTAGCTTGCCGCGCTTCGTTGGGCGTTTCGGCGCCGAGTACGACAATTGGGCGGCAGAACCCTAAGTTTGAGAACAGGCGGATAGGACGACATGGCTGAGTTGGACTGGGTACAATATTGGTTCATGTTTCCCATCGCGATGGGGGTTGCCACCACGGCGATGCTCAGCGGCATCGGTGGTGCGGCCCTGTTCATTCCGATCTTCGTGATCATCTTTCCAATCCTCGGTCCACAATACCCATTGGAATCGACCGCAGCCGCAATTGGCTCGGCGTTGCTGACAGAGGTATTCGGATTTTCTTCTGGTTTTATAGGCTATTACCGAAAAAAATTAATCGATTTTCGTAGCGCTGTGCCGTTTCTCATGGTGTCGGTTCCGATCGCTATTATCGGCGCCTTATTGCTGGCGGCTCTGGAATCGCAGGATGTATTCCTTAAGGCGGCTTATGCGCTTCTGATGCTCGTGCTTTGCCCGATCATTTTGCGCCATACGCCCCCGGAAAAAGTCGCCGAGCCGCAATCCGTTGGCGCCGCCGCGGTGACCGACGACCGGCCCATGATGAGTGTGACCGGTAGCGACGGTACAACCTACCAGTATCGCAAACCGCGGGTTGGGGCTGTCGGTGCCGTGGCAACGAGCATCGGTGGGTTCCTGACGGGTTTACTCGGAGTTGGTATTGGCGAAGTCATTATTTCCCAATTGGTCAAACGCAACCGGGTTCCAGTGGCCGTCGCCGCCGCGACTTCGGTGTTCACCGTAATTGTCACCATCGCCTCGGCGTCGTTTGCTCAGGTTACAGCCCTCATGGCTGGCGGCGGGGTGAACGCGATACCATGGAATCTGGTGGTCTATACGGTGCCGGCGGTGATCATCGGTGGCCAGATCGGTCCGCGTCTGCAGGGTAAGATTCCCCAGCGCACCATGGAAAAAATCATCGCCATCCTGTTTGGAATTATTGGCCTCGCAATTGGATTTATCGTTTTGCGTCAGCTTGGTATATTTTAGGCGTTAATCGGGCGTAGCGGGACCGCATCATGTCGTTAGGACTTTCAGAAAGCCGCAATCGCCGTCGCCGGCAGGGGCGGATGATGCTGTTGCTGTTGCGGTGGTTATTTGTGATCGCGGTGGCGATCGCCGCGGGTTATTATGCCTGGGATTTCGGGACTGAGTTGGCGCGCAAGGACGTTGCCGTGTTGGAGTCCCAACTGGCGCAGGCCAATTCCGCGAACGCGCAACTGCAGACCGATATTACTGGGTTGGAAACCGCGCTGCGCGAGGAACGGGGTTTGGTGGCCCAATGGCGCGAACGTTACGAAACCGAAGTACCGACGGCGGATGATGCGGCATTATTAAAGATCATTCAGTCCCGCGTGGGCAACGGTGTGTCCCGCAAGCGGTTGACCGAGGTCATTGGCCTGGCGCAGGAACGTGATATCTGCGAGCCCTTGCCGGAAACGCGGCGTTTTGTGGTGCAAAATCCGGTTTATTCCGGGGCCAACGACACGGTGTCGTTCGCCGATAGCGCCATCGTCGTCACCGCCATCGGTGATTCGGAAGTCAATACCGGCGGACGCCCTGAAGCCTGGTTCGATCCGGCCAAACCCGTCACCGTGTATTTCACTCGACCGGGGGGAGAAACCACATCGACGGTCGGGGTCCTGCCGCTGCACCATGCGGTGGTGGTTGGTGACCGCGAATACCGCTTCAGCATCATTGCTGGTAACCGGTCTTTCGCCGAAATTGCCGGCCGTAGCTGTGTCTACCCGTAGAAAGGCCGGTAGCGCGGAAATTCAATTTACCGTGTAGAATGCGCATTAGCGCTCTTCATCGCGTACCCTCGCGTGCCGAACAGACACCAGATAGGAATAGCCGATGCCTGCTTGCAAATGGGTGTTGCAAGGGGCGCTTAAACGCGGATTTGGTTAACCGTAACGGTCTTGAAAGAACGGCGGGAAACGATTAAATCGTGAAAAATTTCACGAATAAGGTGATCCGGTGGCATCCGGCGAGAATCGCTTAGGCGAGCAAGAAACGAAGACCCACAAGAGTTCTAGGGAGCGGATAAATCGTGGATAGATTGTTGGAAATCGAAGGCTTGACCAAAAGGTTCGGTCCGATCACCGCTGTCGACAATATTTCATTTTCGGTCGATCGCGGCGAAGTTCTGGGTTTTCTGGGACCGAACGGCGCTGGCAAGTCGACGACCATGAAGATGGCCACCGGCTATCTGTCGCCGACTTCGGGCGCTATCAAAGTTTGCGGCAACGACGTTCGTCAGCATCCGATAGAGATTAAGCGGCGTATCGGCTATCTGCCCGAAGGGGCGCCTCTATATGGCGAAATGACGCCCCACAGCCTGTTGAACTTTGTCAGCGATGTGCGCCAGCTCTCGCGCGAACAGCGGCGAAACGGAATAGACCATGCGGTCGAAAGCCTGCATCTGGAGCGCGTGCTGCACCAACCGATCGAGACCCTGTCGAAAGGCTATAAGCGACGGGTTGGTTTGGCGCAGGCGATTATTCACGACCCCGATGTTTTGGTGCTTGATGAGCCGACCGACGGCCTCGATCCCAACCAAAAGCACGAGGTGCGCGAACTGCTCGACCGCATGTCGAGCACCAAGGCGATCATTATCTCGACCCATATTCTGGAAGAAGTCGATGCGGTGTGCAGCCGCGCGATCATCATTTCACAAGGGCGCATCGTTGCCGACCAGATGCCGTCGCAGCTCGAAGAGCGATCGCGGTTCCACAATGCCGTCGGCATTCGAGTCACCCCGGACGGCGCCGAACGCTGCATGTCGATATTGCACGAAATTAGCGGCGTTCGTTCGGTTGAGCAGGTAATCCAGTCCAGCGGGTTGAGCGAACTGGTGGCGTTCCCGGTTGATGGGGGCGATATCATTGGGCCGGTGCGCGCCGCGCTCGATGATAATGGTCTGGCCGTTTCGGAAATGTTTGTTGAAAAAGGACGTCTGGAGGACGTGTTTCGCGACCTCACGATTGGCGGACCAGGGGACGACGTAGGGGGCGCAACAATGAAAGAGGAAGCAGATCATGCGTAATTCCTGGATCATCTGTCGGCGCGAACTATCAGCCTATTTCACATCGCCCGTCGCCTACGTGTTTATCGTCATCTTCTTGGCGTTGGCCGGCGGCTTAACTTTCTTTTTCGGAAATTGGCTCGAACGCGGCCAAGCTGATTTGCAGGTCTTCTTTATCTATCACCCCTATCTCTACCTGTTCCTAATACCGGCGGTGGGCATGCGGCTGTGGGCCGAGGAGCGCAAGTCCGGCACCATGGAATTTTTGATGACCCTGCCCATATCGACCGGCCAGGCGGTCATCGGAAAATTTGTTGCGGCGTGGATATTCGCCGGCATTGCCTTGGCGTTGACATTTCCGATTTGGATTACCGTTAATTTTCTGGGCAATCCCGACAATGGCGTGATCGTCACCGCCTATGTGGGAAGTTGGTTGATGGCCGGCGGTTTCCTGGCGCTGAGCGCAAGCGTGTCGGCCCTGACCAAGAACCAGGTGGTCGCCTTCGTGCTGTCGGCGGTTATCGGTTTCGTCTTCCTAATGAGCGGTGTCGAACTGGTGCAGTCGTTCTTCCGCGCCTGGGCGCCGCCGAAATTCGTCGACGCCGTCGCCGAGCTGAGCTTTCTCACCAACTTTGGTGATTTGTCGCAAGGCGTAATCGATGTGCGCGACATTCTGTTTTTCGCCTCGGTGATCGGTGTGGCGTTATTCATCAATACCGCGATTGTCGAAATCAAAAAGAGTTCGTAGAAGATGATCGATAAAATAAAAAATGCCGACCGTAGTGTGCTGGCCACGCTCAGCATCGGTCTGGCGATCGTTTTTTTCCTCGCCTTCAATGCGCTGATCAATACCGCGTTTACCGCCAGCCGCCTCGACCTCACCGAGGACGAGCTGTTCACCCTGTCGGACGGCACCAAGGACTTGCTCGCGGCAATCGATGAGCCGATCGATGTGCGTTTGTACTATTCGCGGCGGTTCAACGAAATCGGCCCCGACATTGCCCGCCACTCCACGCGGGTGTCGGAATTGTTGGGCGAATATGAGCGCCTGTCGGGCGGTAATGTGCGCTTCCAGGTATTCGATCCGGAGCCGTTTTCGCCGGAAGAAGATTTAGCCGTGAGCGACGGCCTGCAGGGCCTACCCTTCGACCAGTCGGGCGAATTGGTCTATTTCGGCGTGGCGGGAACCAACAGCACCGATGATGCGGATGCCATTGGCTATCTGGCGCCCGAGCGCAGCCCGTTTCTGGAATATGATCTGACCCGGCTGATTCATAATCTGGCGAACCCCGATAAGGCGCGGGTCGCAGTGCTCTCGGATTTACCGCTGCAAGGCACCCAGTTCGATAGTTTCCAGCCCTGGCTTATCGTCGAGGGGATGCAGCAGTTTTTCGACGTTCGCTTTATGGACCGCGAGGATAAGGAACTCCCCGAAGACACCGAGGTATTGCTGATCGCGGCGATTCATACGATCAACGATTCTCTGGCCTACAATATCGATCAGTTCGTGTTGAACGGTGGCCGCGTGTTGGCCTTCGTCGATCCGTTTGCCGAATCGATGGCGCTGGCGGGACCCGCGGCGGGGCAGCTACCGCCGCCGGGTGTGGGTATCGCGGCCATGCAGCCATTGATGGCGGCGTGGGGTGTGGAAATGCCGGCCGGCCAGTTTGTCGGCAATAGCGACGATGCGGTGCGGGTTGGCTTCCCCGATCCCGAGTCCGGTCAGCAGGTTGCCGTCGACTATGTCGCCTGGCTCACGCTGCAGGGCGAACGCTTCACCCAAGGCGATACCGTCAGCAGCCAGTTGCAGCGTATTGTTGTCAGCTCGACAGGTGCGATTTTGCCGATCGAGGGGGCGACGACCACGCTCGAACCCTTGATCTTTACTTCCAAGAACTCGAACTTGATGAGCGCCTTCGACATCGCGCAGCAGCCCAATCCGATCGCGTTGATCGAAAAGTTCGAGCCGGAAGATAAATCCTACGCGATCGCCGCCCGGGTCTCTGGCGATATCAAGAGCGCGTTCCCCGATGGGCCGCCCGCTGAGGTTCTTGAAGCGGCCGAGGATGCCGAGGCGCTAAAGGCTGCTCATTTGTCGGAAAGCAAGGTGCCGCTCAACGCGATTATTGTCGGCGACGCCGACTTCTTGGCCGACCGCAACTGGGCCCAAGTGCAGGACGTCGCCGGTCAGCGGTTAACGGTGCCGAGCGCCAACAACGCCGACTTCGCGATCAATGCGCTCGATAATTTGCGTGGCAGTCAGGCCCTCGTCGGGCTGCGCGGCCGGGGTTTCTCGGTCCGGCCATTCGAGGTTATCGCCGAGATGCGCCAGGATGCCGATGATAAGTTCCGTGCGCGTGAGCAGGAGTTACTCGCCAGCATCGGCACCATCGAGCAAAACATCGAAGAACTGCAGCGCGAAGAGCAGGCAACCGGTGTTCCGTTCACCGCCGCACAGCAGGATGAGATCGATAATTTCCGCGGCGAGATGCTGCAGAGCCGGCGCGATTTGCGCGAGGTTCAGCGGTCGCTGCGGAACAACGTAGAAACGTTGGAGAACCGGGTGCGGGTCATCAATATCTGGGCGGTTCCGGTGGTCATCGCGATTGTTGCACTGTTGCTGGCGTTGGTGCGCCGGATGCGCCGGGCGCGGTTCTATCGCGCAGCGCTGCACTAGAACGGGGAGAAGGATAGATATGAGCCCGCGCGTATTTTTTGGCTGGCTGATCGTCACCGTCATTACGGTGGTGCTGGCAACATTCGTTGTCCTGGATCGGCCGACAGCGAAGTTCGATCCAGTGGAACGCGAGCCGGTTTTCGCAGATCTGCGCGCCAATCCGGACGCCGCGGCAAAGGTCGAAGTCAGAAGCCGTTTCGGCTCTTTTTCGATGGTGCGCGCTGACGGGGCGTGGTCTACTCCTGATCGGTTCAACTATCAGGTCGATTCAAACGATGTACGGCGCTTGATCGTCAGCATTTCCGATATGCGCTACATCGAACGTAAAACGTCGCTGCCTGAGCGATTTGCGCGTCTCGAAGTCGACGATGTTGATGGCATCAACGCGGAATCGGCTTATGTGCGAATTTCCGATGATTCGGATAAGGTCCTCGCCGAGGCAATTGTCGGTCGTGCCAGCGCGCGCTTTATCGACGGCTCTGTGAGCGGGACGTATATCCGTGAGCCCGACACCACCAATGTGTGGTTGGTGAGCGGTATCGCAAATGTTCAGACGCGCTTGGTCCCGTGGCTGGAACGCTCGATCGTCTCGGTACCCGCCAACACGGTGGCACGGGTTGAGTTGAGCAGCGGCGAGGGGACGGTCGTTCTATCGCGCGAGACGCCCGACAGCGAAGATTTCGTGCTCGCCGATGCGCCCGAGGGCCGCACCGTCGACAAGCGCAATGTCACCTCGATTAGCCGCGCTCTGGCAAATGTTGACCTGGAAGACATCCAACCGGTGGGAGACCTGCCGTTACCCGGCGACGCCCAGACCGCCAAGGTGACCACCTTCGACGGCGTTACGGTCGCGGTGCGGCTTGCCAATATCGACAAAAAGAATTGGGCAACGTTCACTGCCTCTTATACCGGCGACCCGACCGATCAATCCGATGAGGCCAAGGCCGCGCGGGCGACGGTCGACGAAATCAACCAGCGGGTCAGTGAGTGGGTTTATTGGCTGCCCAGCGCGGCGTTCGAAAACCTCACCCGAAAGCTCGACGACGTGCTCGAGCCCAAGAAGGAAGAGGCGTCCTGACCGCGACTGCGCCCGATGGCCTGGGGAGGTAGCGATGGATCTGGGAATATCCGGTAAACGGGCGCTGATCTCCGGCGCGAGCCAGGGCATTGGCCGTGGTATCGCTGAAGCTCTGGCCGCGGAAGGCGTTCGGGTCATCCTGTGTAGCCGCAACGGCGATAAATGCGCTGCGGTGGCTCAGGAAATTTCTGAAAGATACGATGTCGAGGCCCACGGTATCGCTTGCGACCTCGCCGACCCCGCGGCGATCGACGCGGCGGCGGACTATGCCCAGCAAACCCTCGGTGGCGTCGATATCCTGGTCAACAATACCGGCGGTCCGCCGTTCGGTGCCATTAGTCAGGTGGAACCGGAGACTTGGCAGGCGCAATTCGAAGCCATGGTGTTGAGCGTATTTCGCCTCACCGGCCATCTACTGCCGGGCATGCGCGAAGGCCAGTGGGGGCGCGTGCTGATTGTCGCCTCGACCGGAGTTGTCGAGCCGATTCCCGAACTGGGAATGTCCAACACCCTGCGGGTGTCCTTGGCCAACTGGGCGAAAACCCTGAGTTTTGAAGTTGCCCCTGACAAAGTCACGGTCAATATGTTGATGCCGGGACGGATCGGCACCGAGCGCTTGGACCAACTCTATAAGGTCAATATGGAGCGCACCGATAAGACACTCGAAGAGGTCAAGGCCGACGTCGCCGCGGTGATTCCCATGGGCCGTGTCGGCCGGGTCGAGGAGTTCGCGGCTCTGGCGGCGTTTTTGGCGAGCCAAAACGCCGGCTATATCACGGGCACCGCGACCGCCATCGATGGCGGCCTCACCCGCCGCAGCCTTTAGACGATTAGGCGGTGGTGGCTGGCTGGCGGGCGGGTGTACCGCTGCGTTCCGGCAGTTGGCGGGCATCGTCTAGAATATAAATCCGCATGGGTTCCTGGCGGCCGCGCACTTCGGTGTCTTCGCTGGGCCAGGGCGGTTTTTCGATACCGCCCAGCTCGGCGACCCGTTGCGAGATGATCAACTGGGCGCCGTAATCCTTGGTTTTCGATTCTAGCCGGCTCGCGGTGTTCACCGTATCGCCGATAGCGGTGATCGAGGTGGCGCGGGCATAGCCCATTTCGCCGACAATCGCTGGGCCCACATGAATGCCGATACCGATGCGTAGCGGCGTCGGCAGGTCCGCCTTTAGCAGATCGTTTAATTCGTCGAGGCGTTCGGCCATAGTCCGCGCTGCTTGCAGGGCGGTCTTACAGCCCTGTTCAGCGCTCTGGTCGACGCCGAACAACGCCATGATGCCGTCGCCGATAAATTTGTCGACCCGTCCGCCGGCCCCTTCGATGGCTTCACCCATGGAGCGGAAATACCGGTTCAGGATGAACACCACATCGTAGGGCAGCTTTTGTTCCGACAAGGTCGTGAAGCCGCGAATATCGGCGAACAGGATCGCGATCTCCTGTTCCTGGCCTTGCGTGGAGGCGGTTTTGGCGAAGCCGTCGCGCGGGTTGGCGTTGGCCGGTAACAAGGGGGTTACCGATATATCCGCAGTCGGGCGCAATTGGCAGGCCAAGCGCACATCGGGCGCGGCTTTCACCCTGCGCAGAACCTTTTGCTCTTGTTCCGAGGGCTCGGGCAATAACTCTAGACCGCCATTGATCCGCACCCGGCAGGTCGAACAACGGCCCCGTCCGCCGCAGACGGAAGCGTGGGGAACATCGAATAAGACACTGGCTTCGAGAATCGTACTGCCGGGCGCCGTTTCGATAATGCGGCCGGCGGGATAGGTGATGCGCACGACCCCGCGTCGTCGTTCGGTATAGAGGCGGAACGCCCGGGCGATCAAGGTGCCGATCAGCAGGGCGGCGAGGAAGATGAAGATACGGTCTTCGAGCATGCCAAGCTCGGCGGCTTGCTCGGCCGTTGGCGAATTGGTGTCGATGGCAATGTCGAGGCGAAAGCCGGGATCGTTTGCGACCAAGGCGCCGACGGCGCGTCCGCCATTGACGAAGCCGAGCAAGCCTAAGACCGGGACCATCAGAGCCAGCCCGTAGAGCCAGGCAAGGGAACGTACAAACCAAGGTTTCAGCCGGAGCCAGTAATAGATGCCGATACAGGCATGGATCCAGATGATCACCGTCGCCGAGGTTTGCTTTATGCCGTGGGTCGGATCGTCGACCCATAGGGCCAGCAGAACATAGGCGTAAGTGTCGTCGGTGCCGTAAAGTTGGACCGCGGCGCGGGTACCGAGAATGTGACTGACCAGCAGGATTGGCGCGGCGAAGCCCAGGGTCAGTTGTAGGGCTTCGCCAATCGACATTTTGAGCCGCCGTCGCCGATAGACCGCATCCAGCGCCAATATCATATGAAGTAGCAGCGAGCCGACCAACAAAATCGAGCCGACCGGGTTGCGCCAGGCCAGTAGGAAATATTCGCGGCCGGCCTCCATCGCCTCAAGCGATATCAACCCCAGCGCGTGGTTGGCCAGATGGGTGATAACATAGGCAAATAGGATTAGGCCGGTGCCCAGCCGAAGACCGCGGATGGTGACCGAGAACCGCGGTTTACCGGGCTTTGCGGCAGGACGAGACGAAATATTTTCGGTTACCGCTGACACGATCTTGAACACAGCCCAATTGCCACTATATCGACGCGCAGAGTAGCATGCCGACGGCACGCCAGAAACTTAGGGTAACAAAGTATTCAACGAGTCTCGGAGCGTGGGGGCTCCGGCCTTAAAACCGGGAGACGATTTGATGCGTAGACACCTTACAATGGCCGCCGCGGGCATCTTGGCGATGGGCCTGCTTTCCGGCAATGCGTGGGCCGTGAGCGGCGACCCTGATCCGCTGAGCTCAACCCAGGTCAAAGCCGAACTCGCGAAGGCGCAAACGTCGATTAACGGCGAGAAGTACAAAGCCGCCATCTCGACATTGAACGATATCGTCCGGACGAACCCCCGCAACGCCGATGCCTATAACCTGCTCGGCTTCAGCTACCGCAAATCGAAGGATTTCAAACGGGCCGAACGCAACTACGCCAGGGCGCTGCGCATCGACCCCGAGCATAAGGGCGCGCTGGAATATATGGGCGAGCTGTTCTTGGAAACCGACCGGCGACCCAAGGCGGAAGAACTCCTCGCGCGGCTGGAAAAACTGTGCCCGAACGGCTGCGAAGAGCTGGAAGAATTACGCGGCGCGTTCGCCGGTAACCAGAGCAGCTCGACCGCCCGCCCGCGCACTTGGTAGCGCTCGTCGATTCGCACATTTCAAGACGGCGAACCATGAGGTGTGTGTTCTGTCCCTTCATCCTTCGACAAACTCAGGATGAGGTTTGTATTTGTTATACCGAAAATCCCCTCATCCTGAGCTTGTCGAAGGATGCGGTTCGGGATAGAGCACCCCATGCTTCGACAGGCGAGCCATGAGGTTTGTGTTCTAATTGGCGGAAAATCTCCTCATCTTGAGGAGGGCCGAAGGTCCGTCTCGAAGGGTGAGGGCGGTACTCCGCTGTACTCGCTCAAATACCCCTCAAATTCCGCTCAAATTCGCGGCGATCGGCGTTGCACGTGACCTTCTCGCCGCGCAAACTTGGGCCATGATCCAGGCACTCCATACGGCGATCGCCGGTCTACGCGTCAGCGCGCAACGCCTCGGCGTGGCGGCGGAGAACATCGCCAATGTGCAGACCAGCGGTAACCTGTCGCCCTATGACGGCTATGTGCCGCAACGCCTGGAGCAGACGACGACCGCCGTCGGGACACCGACCGCGACCGCCCAGCCGATCTCGCAAGCCTCGTTCCCGGTCTACAGCCCGGCGGATTCGCGCGCCGATGCGGCCGGGCTGGTGGGCTATCCCAATGTCGATCTGGCCGCCAACATCGTCGATATGACGATCGCCCAGCGCAGCTATGAGGCCAATCTGGTCACCCTGCGCACCGCCAGCGATATGATGAACGTCCTGCTCGACCGCACGGCCTAGAGCTGGCGGACTGCCGAATAAAAGCTCTGAAATGCCGAGCCGGCCCTTCGAGACGGCGCTGCGCGCCTCCTCAGGGTGAGGTAAAATGTTGAAATGATTGACCTCATGCTGAGGAGCGAAGCGTCTCGAAGCACGAGGGCAATCAGTCGCTCGGCCTTGTCAGCAGACCGCTAAGCGTCGTCCTGTTTCGGCCGCACCATGTCGGCCAGCGCCTCGGGCGAATCCACATCGATCAGCACGCCGCTGTCGGGCATCTCGACTTCGTAGACCGAGTCTGCGTGAGCGCCGATCAGATGCTTGGCGCCGACATCACCGTCGACTTGCGCCATTTCGGCGAAAAACCGCCGCGCCCACAACACCGGATTGCCGCGCTTGCCCTGCCAGGTCGGCACGCAGATGGCGCGGCCGGTGTCGGCGGAAAATGCCGCGATCAACCGCGCCACATGGGCCGGCTGCAGGCGCGGCATATCGCCGAGCGCCACCACCGCCCCATCGCACACGTCGGGCACCGCGGCGATGCCGGTGCGCAATGAGGTGCTAAGGCCTTGTTCATAGGCCTCGTTGTGGACGAAGATCACATCGGCGTCGTCGAGGATTTCACGCACCCTCTCGGCCTCGTGGCCGGTGACGACGACGATCGGCGAGGCGCCGGCGGCCTTCAGATTATCGACCGCGTGGCGGATCATTGGCTTGCCGTCGACTTTCACCAGCAGCTTGTTGACCACGCCCATGCGCCGCGACTGGCCGCCGCCCAAGACCACGCCGGCGATGCGCGGCGTGGCCGCATCCGTCGCTTTTGGCTCGGCGCGCGGCGCGGCCTCGGCGCGGGGTAGGGGCCGGGTCGAGATTTCTTTCAGCAACCCGCCGGTGCCCATGGCGCGGATATGGGCGGCATCGACGGGTAGTTTGGCCAATAGCCGCTCGAGCACCAGATCGTTGCCGCCGATCTTCGGCGAGCGGGCCGAGCCTGGCAGCGCCAACACTGGAATATTGCCCAGCGCGGCGATGACCAGCAGATTGCCCGGATCGACCGGCATGCCGAAATGATCGATCCGCCCGCCGCCTTGGGTGATACCATCGGGGATGACGTCGCGCCGGTCGGTGGTCGCCGAGGCGCCGACGATGAGCACCAGTTCCGCGCCGCCGGCGGCGATATCGCCCAGCGCCGCGGCGACGGCGGCCGCCTCGTGTTCGCATTGCCGGTCGTCGCTGATCGTGCTGCCCAGGTCGGCCAGGCGGGCGGCGATGACCGACGATGTTTTCTCCAGCACCTTGGCCTGTACCCCCGGCAGGGTGGTTTGCAGCAGCGCCACCCGATGGGGCTGGAAGGCGCGCACGTTAACCAGCGCGCCGCCGTTGCCCGCCTGCTTTTCGGCGGCCTCTAAATCCGCCTCGGCGACGGCGAAGGGGATGATCTTGATGGTGGCGGCGATCTGGTTGGCGGCGACCCGCTCGCACGGGCGCACCGTCGCCACGGTGATGCCCTCGTCGATGGCGTTGACCGCGTCGATGCGCGCCGGCTCGAAATCGACCAGCCCGTCGGCCTCGGCGAACAGATTGACCCGGCCCGTATTGGCGATGCTGGTGCGGATGTTCTCGCCGGCGGCGACCGCGCCCAGGCGGCCGGCGGCCTCGTTTTCGGTGACGTCGCCCGCTTCCAACTGGGCCACGGTGACAGCGTCGACCCCGGCGGCGGCGATCGCGGCCACGTCTTCGGCTGACAGCACGCGGCCCTTGCGGTAGCGCTTACCGCCGAGGGTCTGGCTGTGGGCGAGGGTGGCGCCGGTGGCGCTGGCGACGGGGACGGGACCGAATTTCATGGGCGTGGCGGGGCTCGACAGGGTTCGATTACAGGACCGAATAAGGGTATCATGGCAGCCCGCCGGAAGGGTGGGCAAAAAACGATGATTTAGCAGGTGAAACGAATGCATTGGATGATCAAATGCCGGTCGAAGCCGAACACGGACGATCTGCGCAACGCGACCATTGACGACCATAAGAAGCACTTGGATAAATTTCGCGAGAATACCTGGTTCTCCGGGCCGCTATTCACCGATGACGGCGCCTCGGCGATCGGCAGCCTGCGCTTCATCGAGTTCCCCGACCGCGCCTCTGCCGTGACCTATATCGATACCGACCCCTATTCGACGGCAGGTATCTTCGCGGCCGTCAACATCCAGCGCTGGCAACCGTCGCTGGAGCACCGCCAGCTGACCTATGCGCGCAAGGAGGGGGCCCAGCAGTTCATCGTCCATTGCGACGATGTGGCCGACAGCGAAGCCCTGCGCGACCCGCTGCGCGACGCCCACCGCGCCTATCTCAACCAGCACGGCGACAAGGTCGTCGCCCGGGGACCGCTCAAGACCGACGATGGCGAGAAGGTGGTGGGCAGCGCCATCCTACTCGACGTCGCCAACCGCGCCGAAGCCGAAGCCCTGCTGGCCGACGAGCCGTTCACCAAGGGCGGCGTCTACGGCAATGTGACGGTGGAGCGCTGGCTGTTTGGGCACGTTTAGGGGGCTTTCTTAGCCCGGTTGCCAATCAGTCCTGAAATCGAGTTCACGGGTAAACTCGAAGGTATTCAGGGAGTTGATGCCAAAACTGTTGCAGACATCTGGCACATGCCGATTATGGCGCTGACGATGCGGTCGCGAGCGCTCGGTGGTGACGATGCATCGGTCAACCGGGTCAACTAGGCCGTAGGCAATAAGAAACGGATCTCGTCCAAGCTCTTCCACCTGATCCTCAGTCAGGTCGGCGGCATAACCTTCATCTACAACCCTCGCGACTAACTCAGGATCGACTTCTTCGGCGAACAGGAGGTTTTCTCGGAACTCTTCACTTCGTGACCATGTTGCAAGTGCGTCATTACCCTCTCGTATCTCTTCATAGACATCCAATGGAACCGCAACGTTTCCCTGTTCTCCATGATGATGCAACCAGCCCCAGAACTCCGGAACACGATCGATGGAGTAGTAATCGCGGTTTGCATCGATCAGTACGTTTGCATCGAGGAGGTAGAGCACTTGACGCAGGGCCTCACGCGCCAGATGCATTGTTGGCGACTTGTCGCCTGATCATGGGCTCGACATTCTTTGGCTTCACACCGAGAACTTTCCCTGCTTTGGAAGTTGTCAATGCGCCATTCGCTGTCATACGTCGTACAAGGTTAATAAGCGATGCCCCTACGCGATGCCTGCGAACGACGTAATAGTTTGGGCCTCCGTCTGTATCTCGCGATCGCTCACGCGCCGCCGCGCGGTTTTCAAACCACTGTCGACTGAAAAACTGGGAGAGACGTTGCCAATCTTCAAAGTCGATAAATTCGTTTCGAAAGAGTTTGTAGGCAACCATGGCTCTACTGATATTTCGGTTTCCTGCGAACCCCCCGATCGCTTCAACGGCTTCGGCAAAGCTTCGCCGATTTACTTCAGCGAGGCCTTCAAGTTCAGCAACTGGCAGAAGAAGCTCGCCTGCGACGTCGTTACAGAATTTCTCGATGTTTTTCTCAGCAATTGCGCCGCTAACCCCGGTTTGTCCCAGCCAGATATGTGTCAGTTCGTGAAGAAGTGTAAAAGACCAAGCAGTTTTCGCATCTTGATCATTGATAACGACGAAGGGAGCGACGTCATCAGCTACTGCAAACCCTCTGAAAGTCTCCACATCTATAGCCGTGTGGTGGCTTCCCAAGTTGCCAGCTAGGATCACGAATATGCCCGCATCTTCAGCCTTTGCTCGGAGGTAGGAAAATGCCTCTTCGATAGAGCCGTATCTACGGTATGTGTTCAAATCGAGGTCCAATACCCGGCGGACCTCCTCAGCGACTTGGATGTACCCATCTGCAACTTCCATGGAACCAACAAATGGGAGAGCGTCCGCTTCATCCTCTTCTTCCATGACAGCGCGGACCATGCTCTGTCGCGCACGAAAGTCTCGAAGTAAGGCACCGAGGATCGCGTCGGTTTCTGCTCCATAATCTGCAGGCAACGTCCGAAAATCTTCTCCCCGGTCCCCATCACTCGGTGGATGAGACATATAGAATGTTACGAGCGGTCGACGATAAGATTTCGCCATTTTCACGATCATCGGCCGTGTTGGCTCCGTCTCGCCGCTTTCCAGTTTGGCGAGTCGTTCTGTGGGCTCAACACCTCGAGCTTCGCGAATGCCGAGCTTTACGACTGCTTCTTCAGGCGTAAATCCTGCAGTTTCGCGAGCCCATATCATTATATTTGGGTTTAGCCGTGGCATCGAAACAACTTCGCTCTAATCGTGACTCTCAGAAATAGTATCAAATCAACACGGGGGTGTCTTCTGGCCAGGCCCTCACGCTTCTGATCAGCGGCACAAGCGGTCATTTCTCCCAATCCAGGCTTGGAGACCACCTCACCCCTGCTGGTGCAGCACTTCCGTGACCTGCGCCATGATCGAGATGGCGATTTCAGCCGGGCTTTTGCCGCCGATATAGAGGCCGATGGGGGCGTGGATGCGGGCGATTTCGGTCTCGCTGTAGCCGGCTTGCGTGAGCCGTTCCACGCGCCCGCCATGGGTCTTCTTGCTGCCCAGCGATCCGATATAGAAGGCCTCAGAGCGCAGCGCTACGTGGAGCGCCGGGTCGTCGAGTTTGGGATCGTGGGTCAGGGTGACGACCGCCGTTCTTGTGTCGATATTGAGCGCCTTGAGCGCGTCGTCGGGCCAGTCCTCGCTGAGCTCCACCTCGGGAAAGCGGTCGCGGGTGGCGAACGCGCCGCGCGGATCGACGATGGTGAGCGCATAGCCCGCCGTCTTGGAGATTTCGACCAGCGGCTGGGCGATATGCACCGCGCCGACGATGATCATGCGTTTCGGCGGGTTGGATACCTGGATGAACAGGGTGCCGGCGTCGCTGTCGATGCGCACGCTTTTATCGTCGGCGATGGCCCGCCGCGCTGAAGCGATCGCCGCCTCGTCGAGCGCCAGGTCGCCGACCTCGCCGCCGCTGGTGTCGCCATCACTGTCGTTGGGGCGGTAGACCAGCGCCTGGGCGCCGCTCTCCAAATGGGTGACGGTGGCCACCGGCCGCTTGGCGGCGCGGGCGGCTAACAGGGCGTCGAGGATCGCTTGTTTCATTGTTTCCTACGCCAGCTGCTGCCAGTGTCCTCATCCTGACCCCTCATCCTGAGCTTGTCGAAGGACGAGGGGCGGGGCGTTGCCGCCGCATGCTTCGACAAGCTCAGCATGAGGTTATTGTTTGGTTGAGTTTTTCGACCGTCACCCTTCGAGACGCACTTTCTCCTCATGCTGAGGAGCGAGCGAATGCGAGCGTCTCGAAGTACGAGGAGAAAGTGCTCATCAGGATGAGGCTGAGTGTGGATTGAGACGAAATTCATCATCGTCAATCGAGGCGTTCGACATAGACTTCGATCCGGCCGCCGCAGGCCAGGCCGACTTCCCAGGCCATTTCGTCGGCGACGCCGAATTCGAGCAGGCGCGGTTTGCCGTCGGCCATCACTTCCTTGGCGTCGTGGATCACCGCGCCTTCGATACAGCCGCCAGAGACCGAGCCGATCATGTTGCTGTCGCCGTCGACGGCCAACTGGCTGCCCACCGGCCGTGGCGACGAGCCCCAAGTGCTGACCACGGTGGCGATGGCGACGTCGCGGCCTTCGCCGCGCCATTGGGCGGCGCGTTCCAGCACATCGTCATGGTCGAAGGGGGTTTGAGTTTCGGTGGTGTCGGTCATGCGGCGGCCTCCAGCATACGGCGGATCATGGTGTCGTCGGTCGACGGACGGGTCAGGGCCTCGGCCAACTGGCTCAGGCTCTGCAAATTATGCACCGAGCGGAAATCGTCCACATGGGGCAGCAGGGCGCGGGCGCCCAGGGATTTCGGCTCGTAGCGGTCATAACGTAAGAGCGGGTTCAGCCAGATCAAGCGCCGGCACGATTTATGAAGCCGCACGATCTCGTCCTCCAGACCCTCCGCGGCGTCCCGGTCGAGGCCGTCGGTGATCAGCAGGACCACCGCGCCTTGCGACAGCGCGCGGCGCGACCATTTGAGGTTAAAATCGTGCAGGCTATGGCCGATGCGCGTGCCGCCCGACCAATCGTCGACCGCGTCGGCCACCCGGTCCAGCGCATCGTCGACATCCTTGTAGCGCAGATAGCGGGTGACGTTGGTCAGCCGCGTGCCGAACAGGAACGTATGAACCCGGTCGCGGTCGTTGGTGATCGCGTGCATGAAGTGCAGGATCATGCGCGAATAGCGGCTCATGGAGCCGGAAATATCGCACAGCACGACCAGCGGTGGATGACGCCGGCGGCGCTTGCGGTATTGCAGCGGGATCGAGCCGCCGCCCGAGCGCAGCGCGGAACGCAGCGTGGCGCGCATATCGATGCGCGCGCCGGCCGCGTCGCGGCGGAAGCGCCGTGTCGGCACCTCCATGATCGGTAAGCGCATGCGGGCGATGGCGCGCTTGGCCTGGTCGAGTTCTTCGCCCGACATTTTCTCGAAGTCCATATCCTGCAGGACTTCGCGCGCCGACCAGGTCATCACCGCGTCGACCGTCACCTCGGGGTCTTCTTCCTCGCCGCCGCCGTCGTCGCCCTCGTCGGGCTGGTCGCCCTTGAGCGCTTCGGCCAGCCGCCGGTTGATCTCTTCGGCCTCTTCCGGCGGCTTGTCCGGGTCGATCAGGGTCGGCAGGATCAGCGCGCTCATGCGCTCGAGCAGTTGCGGGTTGCGCCAGAAAATGTGGAACGCCTGGTCGAAGATTTCGCGCTGGTCGCGCCGATTGACGAACACCGCGTGCAGGGTCCAGTAGAAATCCTCGCGATTACCCAGACCAACCGTCTCGACGGCGCGAAACCCGTCGAGCACCTTGCCGGGGCCGACCGGCAGGCCGGCGGCGCGCAACACTCGGGCGAAATGCATGATATTGGCGGCGATTTTGCCGCCGTCGCGGCCGCCGCCATCGACGTTCGGTAGGGCCGCTTGCGCGGCCATCTCCAGGCGGCCTTCGTCGGGTATGGCTTTCTGCGGCATGGATCAGCCGGCCGCGAGCTGCGCCGCCGCGACCTCATTCTTGATTTGGTCGAGGATGAGGGCCGCTTCGCTGCCGCGGATCTGCGCGATGTCGTCCTGATACTTCAACAGAACGCCCAGCGTATCGTCGATGGCTTCCGGGGTCAGCTCGATGACGTCGAGCTGGTTGAGCGCCGAGGCCCAATCGATGGTCTCGGCGATGCCCGGTAGCTTGAATAGATCCATCTCGCGCAGCCGTTGGACGAACTGCACCACCTGGCGGCTCAGCTTCACATCGACCTGGGGCGCCTTGAGCTTGAGGATTTCCATTTCCCGGTCGGCGTCGGGATAGTCGACCCAGTAATAAAAGCAGCGCCGTTTCAGCGCGTCGTGGATTTCGCGGGTGCGGTTCGAGGTGATCACCACGATCGGCGGCTCCTGGGCCGCCACGGTGCCGATTTCCGGGATGGTGATTTGAAAATCCGACAACACTTCCAGCAGATAGGCCTCGAACGGCTCGTCGGTACGGTCGAGCTCATCGATCAATAACACCGGCGGGCCGTCCAGAGACGGTTCGAGCGCCTGTAGAAGCGGCCGTTTGACCAGGAACCGGTCGGAGAAAATGTCGGTGCCCAACTGGTCGCGATCCTCGATCCCCTCGGCCTCGGCCATGCGGATTTCGATCATCTGCGCCGCGTAGTTCCATTCATAGACCGCCGAGGCCACATCGAGGCCTTCGTAACATTGCAGGCGCACGAGCTTGCGGCCCAGCGTGTCGGCCAGCACCTTGGCGATCTCGGTCTTGCCGACCCCGGCTTCGCCTTCCAAGAACAGCGGCCGGTTGAGCTGGAGGGCCAAGTGGACCGCCGTGCCCAGACTGCGGTCGGCGATATAGCTGCCCCTGGTCAGCAGTTCGACGGTGGACTCGACGTTATCGGGAATATTGGTCAACGTTCGCTCACGATGTTGGAGGTCGGCAAAACCGCGCCGGTGGGGCAATCGGTGCGCGCACCACGCTTATGAGTAATGCTTGATGCGCCAAATATCGGCGTTGATATAGCTCACTGGCCGGATTAGGCCAAGCGGCCACAAAAAATCGGCCGAAACCCGTATGGGGCCTCGGCCGATCTTAAATCTAGTAATGTGGCGGTCAACCGGCGGCAGCGGCTGCTCGGCTGGCCATGATCGAAATCAGATGGGCGCGGTATTCCGCCGAGGCGTGAATATCGGCGTTGAGGTTGTCGGCCGACACTTTGACTTCCTTGGCCGCCGCGGCGTCCAAGCCACTGCCCAGGGCAGCTTCGATATCGGCGGCGCGGAACACGCCGGACTGGCTGGCGCCGGTGACCGCGGCGCGGGTCTCGCCGCCGGTCTGCGCGACCATGACGCCGACGATGGCGTAGCGCGAGGCCGGGTTGGGAAACTTCGCGTAGGCCGCCTTGTCGGGGATCGGGAAGCTGACGGCGGTGACCAACTCACCTTCCTCAAGCGCCGTCTCGAATAGATCGGTGAAGAAATCTTCGGCCGGGAGTTCGCGCTTGTTGGTGATGATCGTGGCGTTGAGGCCAACACAGCCGGCCGGATAGTCGGCCGCCGGGTCGTTATTGGCGATCGAACCGCCGATAGTGCCGCGGTTGCGCACTTGCGGGTCGCCAATATGGCCGGCCAACGCCGCCAGGGCGGGGATCTTCGAGGTCACTACCTCGGACTCCGCGACCGTTGCGTGAGTGGTCATGGCGCCAATGGTGATCGCGCCGCCATCGTCGGAGATACCGGCCAAGTCGCCGACATCGGCCAGATCGATCAGGTCGCTGGGCTGGGCCAGGCGCTGCTTCAGGGTGGGGATCAGCGTCATGCCGCCGGCAAGATAGCTGCCGTCGTCGGCGGACGATTGCGCGGCGACCGCATCGTCGCGAGAACTCGCTTTTTTATAATTAAAATTGTACATCGTATTCCTCCCTGCCGGCCGGCTGGTCGCCAACCTTTACTATTTACTATGCGTTCTGAATTGCCTGCCATACCTTCGACGGCGTGGCGGGCATGGATATATCGTCGACGCCCAAGGGCGCCAAAGCATCTAGAATTGCGTTGATCACCGCCGGCGGCGAGCCGATTGCGCCGACTTCGCCGACCCCTTTGACTTCCAGGGGATTGGAGGCGCCCATCACCGATTGGGTGCCGACATTAAGATTGGGCAGATCGTCGGCCCGCGGCATGGTGTAATCCATATAGGAGCCGGTCAGCAATTGTCCGGCGTCGTCGTAGACGCAGCCTTCGAGCAGCGCTTGGCCGATACCCTGGGCGACACCGCCATGGACCTGGCCTTCGACGATCATCGGATTGACCACCCGGCCGACATCGTCGACCGCCGTGAAGTTGGCGATATCGATGACGCCGGTGTCGGGATCGACCTCGACTTCGCAAATATGGCACCCGGCCGGGAAACTGAAATTGAGCGGGTCGTAGAAGGCGTTCTCGTCGAGACCAGGCTCTATTTCCTCAATCGGATAATTGTGCGGCACATAGGCCGCCAGCGAGACCTCGCCAAAGGCCATTTCCCGGTCGGTGCCGGAGACCCGAAATACGCCGTCAGTGAACTCGATATCCGCTTCCGAGGCTTCGAGAATATGGGCCGCGATCTTCTTGGCCTTATCGATCACCTTGTTGCAGGCCTTGAGGATCGCCGGGCCGCCGACCGCCAGCGAGCGCGAGCCGTAGGTCCCCATGCCGAACTGTACTTCGCCGGTGTCGCCGTGGCTGACCTCGACCTGATCGGCCGGAATGCCGAAGCTCTCCGAGACCAGTTGGGCGAAAGTCGTCTCATGGCCCTGACCGTGGCTGTGGGTGCCGGTATAGACCGTGACCGAGCCGGTGGGATGGACGCGCACCTGGGCGGACTCGTATAGCCCGGCGCGGGCGCCGAGCGCGCCGGCCACCGCTGACGGGGCGATGCCGCAGGCCTCGATATAGGTCGAGATGCCGATGCCGCGCTGTTTGCCGTTGCTTTCCGATTCCGCCCGCCGCTGGGCGAAGCCTTCGTAATCGGCCGCCTGCAACGCGGTGTTAAATGCGGTCGGATAGTCGCCCACATCGTATTGCAGGGCGACCGGTGTCTGATAGGGGAACTGGTCGGCCTGGATCATGTTCTTGCGGCGGATTTCTACCGGATCGATGCCGGTCTCCCGCGCCGCTTTATTCACCAACCGCTCCAGCAAATAGGTGCATTCGGGACGGCCCGCGCCGCGATAGGCGTCGACCGGCACAGTGTTGGTGAACACCGTCTTCACTTCGCAGTAAATCGCCGGGGTGGTGTACACGCCGGCCATCAGGGTGGCGTAGAGATAGGTCGGGACGCTCGATCCAAAGGTCGACAGGTAGGCGCCGATATTGGCCTTGGTGGCGACGCGCAGGCCGGTGAAATTGCCGTCCGCGTCCATCGCCAGCTCGGCATGGGTTTCATGATCTCGGCCATGGGCGTCGGTCATGAAAGATTCCGAACGCTCGGCGACCCATTTGATCGGTTGCGTGACCTTGGCCGATGCCCAGGTGAGGATGGCTTCTTCGGCGTAGTGGGAAATCTTCGAGCCGAACCCGCCGCCGACATCGTGCGAGACGATGCGCAGTTTATGCTCGGGTATTTGCAACACGAACGCGCCCATGAGCAGTCGGATGACGTGGGGATTCTGCGTCGTCGTATGCAGCGTGTAGTGACCGGTGGATGAATCGTGGTGGGCGATCGCCGCGCGCGGCTCCATCGCGTTCGGGATCAGCCGGTTATTGACCACATCGATCGAAATAACGTGCGCAGCGCCGGAGAACGCCGTTTCGGTGGCGTCCTTGTCGCCGATTTCCCAATCGAAGCACATGTTATCGGGAACATCGTCATGTACGGCTGAGGCGCCAGCCAGCGCCGCATTCATATCGATGGCGGCCGGCAAGACGTCATAGTCAACGGCGATCAGCTCGGCGGCATCGCGCGCCTGCGCCTTGGTCTCGGCAATGACGACGGCCACCTGGTCGCCCACATGACGGACCTTGTCGACGGCAAGCGGCGGATGCGCCGGCTCGTTCATCGGCGAGCCGTCCTTATTGTGGATTTGCCAGCCACAAGGAAGACCCCCAACTTCGTCGGCCGCCATATCGGCACCGGTAAAGATGGCAATAACCCCAGGGGCACTCGCCGCCGCCGCGGTATCGACATTGTTTAGCCGGGCATGGGCGTGCGGTGAACGCAACATCCATGCATAGGCTTGCCCATGCTGGTCGATATCGTCGGTATAGTTGCCGCGGCCGGTTAGGAACCGCTTGTCCTCAACGCGCCGAACAGACGCGCCAATGCCGGTGTCGGTCATTGTCTTACCCCTGCATCGCTTTCGCGCCGGCCAGGATGGACTTAACAATGTTGTGGTAGCCGGTGCAGCGGCAGAGGTTGCCCTCGAGCCATTCGCGGACTTCCTGCTCGCTTGGATCAGCGTTCGTACGCACTAAATCGACCGCGCTCATGACCATGCCGGGCGTGCAAAAACCGCACTGCAGGCCGTGGTTCTCGCGAAACGCTTCCTGCATCGGGTGCAAGGTATCGCCGTCCGCCAGACCTTCGATGGTCGAAACATCGGAACCTTCGGCTTGCATGGCCAGCATGGTGCACGATTTTGCCGACTCACCATCGACGTGGACGACACAGGCGCCGCACTGGCTGGTGTCGCATCCCACATGGGTGCCGGTAAGACCAAGATGTTCGCGCAGATATTGAACGAGCAAGGTCCGTGGTTCGACTTCCGCCGATACAGACTTTCCGTTCACCGTCATGGACACGGTGGGCATAGCTCTCCTCCCTTAAAATCGGGTTGCCCCGCAACAATTACGATGCGCCGACGATTCACTTGCCGCCGGTGCGTTTGATTACGTTGACGAAAGTTTCTTCCCCGCGGGCGCTGGCGTCAAGGCACCAATGCTGTTTCGCGGCTAAAAATTCGTCGCGCCGTTGTGTTGCTACCCCCCAATCAGGGCCAACACAACTACCGCGGCAACAATTAGTCCAACAATCCAGGTGCCGGTGTCGATCTTGGGGCCCGTGGCGAGGCCGGTTGTCGGGGTGGCCGCAGGGGCGGCTTCCGCGGCGGGCGCCGCCTCGGCTTCGGCGGCCGGGCCTTCAGAGACGATTTCGGCAAAATTGCTAAAAAAATCGTTAGCCATTTTTTTCGCCGTGCCGTCGATCAGGCGCGCGCCAAGTTGGGCCAGCTTGCCGCCAACGGTGGCGTCTACGTCATATTTCAACACCGTCGCACCGCCGTCGGCTTCCAGCTGCACGTTGGCGCCGCCCTTGGCGAAGCCGGCGGCGCCGCCCTTGCCCTCGCCACTGATGCGGTAGCTGTTGGGCGGGTCGAGATCGGACAAGGTGACTTCGCCGGTGAAACTCGCTTTCACCGGGCCGACCTTGGCGACAACTTTTGCCGTCATTTCGGTGTCCGAAAGGCGGTCGATCTCTTCGCAACCGGGAATCGCTTGCTTGAGAATTTCGGGATCGTTGAGGGCATCCCACACTTTTTCGCGTGATGCTTCGATGCGGTATTCGCCGCTCATTTCCATGGCGGTTCGCCTTTCAAAACTGGGGTTAATCGTCGAACCGCGAACATAGGCGCGCGAACGGGAAGGGGCAAGACCGCGACCTTTGGTCGCCGCCTATCTTGCACGCCAAACGAATGCGAGTAGTATGCGCAGCTGCAGCCGGTGGCCAGTTGTTTGAATAATAATAACCGTCAGTTGCAAAAAGGGGAGGAGGGCAGCGCGCCGGGTGCAAGCACGACGCGACACCGGGTCCCTCTGATTGGGAATTCGGGGGTGAGGTTAGCCCGGTGCTCTATTTCGCAAGTGCGGTTATTATTACCTACGGCTTTTGGCTGGTGCTTTCTGGCCACTACACGTCGACGTTGATGATCATCGGCGCCGTGTCATCGGTTGCCGTGGTCGCGTTGGCGAGTCGCATGGCGGTAATCGATCGCGAAGGTCACCCGATCTATCTGCTGGGCCGCGCCACCTGGTATTGGCCGTGGCTGATCTGGCAAATTATCAAGTCCGGCATCGATGTTTCGCGTATTATTTTGTCGCCGTCGCTGCCGATCAGTCCGACCCTTATCAACGTAAAAGCCAGCCAGAAAACAGTGGTGGGCGTTGTCACCTATGCCAACTCGATTACGCTGACGCCGGGTACGGTCTCGGTCGAGGTCGAGGATAACGAGATCACCGTCCATGCAATCACGCGCGCCGGCGCAACCGACCTGGCAGCCGGCGATATGGACCGCATGGTCACAAAGTTCGAGGGCGGGGCGCCTTCATGACAATGTTCGCCGTCGCCATGATCGCGGTTCTGGTCAGCCTGGCGCTGGCGATGGTGCGGGCGATCGCCGGCCCGACCTTGTTCGACCGGGTGCTGGCGGTCAATTCGACCGGCACCCTGGCGGTGCTGGCGCTAGCCGTGATCGGCTTCGTCACCGGACGGCCTGAATTCCTCGATATCGCTATCCTTTATACGCTGCTCAATCTGGTCGGCACCATCGCCGTGCTGCGCTATTTCCATCCGAGCGAGAACTGACGCGATGGCGATCCTTGTCGACATTCTGAGCTGGTTCTTTCTCGTCGCGGGGGGGGCGTTCTGCATCATCGGCATGGTCGGCGTCCTGCGTATGCCGGGAATGTTCGCGCGCCTGCACGCTGCCTCGGTCACCGACACGCTGGGTGCGGGCTTCATTATCATTGGCCTGATCCTGCAAGCCGGCTTCACCCTGGTCAGCGCCAAGCTGATCATCATCATGGGGCTGATTTTGTTGACGAGCCCGGTGGCGACCCACGCGTTGGCGCAGGCGGCGCTGCACGCCGGCAACCGGCCCAAGGTCGCCCATGACGAGACCGGCGGCCATATCGCGGGGGAGGACGAACCATCGAACTCCTGATCAACACTGTTCTGCTCCTGCTGATGGTCGCCGCCGTGTTCGGCGTGATCCGCGCCCACAATCTGTTCGTGGTGGTCATGATGGGGGGCATCTACAGTTTCTTGATGGCGACGGTCATGGTGGCGCTCGACGCGGTCGATGTGGCGATGACCGAAGCGGCGGTCGGCGCCGGCATGTCGACGGTGCTGATGCTGGCGGTGCTGGGGCTCGTCAAGACCCGCGAGGCGCCGCTCCGCCACAGCCCTGTCATTCCGTTGATCGTGTGCCTGCTCACCGGCGGCGCGCTGATCTATGGGACCATTGACCTGCCGCCGTTCGGGCGCGCCGACAATCCGCAGAATCAGCACGTCGCACCGTACTATCTGGAAAATGCCAAAAAAGAGACCGGGGCGCCCAACGTGGTCACCGCCGTGCTGGCCAGCTACCGCGGTTACGACACGCTGGGCGAGGTCACGGTCATCTTCACCGGCGGCATCGGCGTTTTGGTTCTACTTACCGCGGTGCGCCGGCGCGGAGAAGGGGACGCCACCATGATGCGGGACACCATCATTCTGCGCGTCGTGGTGAAGCTGCTGCTGCCGGTGATCCTGCTGTTCGCGCTCTATGTGCAGTTCCACGGCGACTATGGGCCCGGCGGCGGATTCCAGGCTGGCGTCGCGGCGGCGGCGGCGATCATTCTCTATGGCATGATTTTCGGCGTCATGGCGGCCCGCGCGGTGGTCCCCCAGCGCGTCGTCCACACGCTGATTCCACTGGGCGTGCTGATCTTTGCCGGCACCGGCGTCGCCGGCCTCCTGCTCGACGCCAATTATCTCGACTATTCGCCGCTGGGTAGTAGTCAGAAAGCGGGCCAGCATCTCGGTATTCTGATCGTCGAGGCCGGCGTCTTCGTGACCGTGGCATCGACCATGCTGGCGATCTTCTACGCCTTCGGCGGCCGCGCCGAGGATGCGCTGGCCGATGACGAAACCGACAAGCCCGACGACTGGCGCCGCGAATGACCGATATACTCGCCAGCGTGAATTACTGGGTCACCATCTTCCTGATGGTTGGCGGCCTGTACATCATCGTCGCCCACGGCAACATGGTCAAAAAATTGGTCGGCTTGGGAATTTTCCAGACTTCGGTATATCTGCTGTTTCTGTCGCCCGGCAAAATCCTCGGCGGTACGGCGCCAATCCTCGCCAAGGAATTCGAGCTCTATTCCAACCCGCTGCCCCATGTGCTGATTCTGACCGCTATCGTCGTCGGCGTCGCCACAATCGCGCTTGGCATGGCATTTGTGGTGCGCATCCACGAAGCTTACGGCACCGTCGAGGACGACGAAGTGCAAGAGCTGGAGACCGACGCGTGATCGCCCTGCATTTACCGGCTCTGCAGGTGGTGCTACCGCTGTTGGCGGCCCCGCTATGCGCGCTGGTGCGGCGCGGCACTGTGGCGTGGGCGATCACGCTGATCGCTAGCTGGGCGGCGTTTGCCGCCGCCATCGGCCTGCTGCTGCGGGTGCTCGACGAGGGGATTATCTCCTACGAGATGGGCGGCTGGGCGCCGCCGATCGGCATCGAATACCGGGTCGACCTGATCAACGTGTTCGTGCTGCTGGTGGTCTCGGGCGTCGGCGCGGTGATTGTACCCTACGCGCGCAAAAGCATCGCGGCGCGCTTCGGCAGCACCGAACAGGCTTGGTTCTACACCATGTATCTGCTGGCGCTGACCGGGTTGCTCGGTGTTACTATCACCGGCGACGCCTTCAATATTTTCGTGTTCCTGGAAATTTCGTCGCTGGCCAGCTACGTGATGATCGCCATGGGCCGCGACCGGCGCTGCCTGACGGCGGCCTACCAGTACCTAATCATGGGTACCGTCGGCGCCACCTTCATCGTCATCGGCGTCGGCCTGCTATGGGCGATGACCGGGACGCTGAATTTGTATGATTTGGCCCAGCGCATTCCGGAAATTCAAAATACCCGCCCGGTACTGGCGGCCCTGGCCTTCCTGACCGTCGGTATCTCACTGAAGCTGGCGCTGTTTCCGCTGCATCTGTGGCTGCCCAACGCCTATGCCTTCGCACCCTCAGTCACCAGCGCATTTCTGGCGGGCACCGCGACCAAGGTGGCGATCTATCTGTTTTTGCGGTTTTTCTACACGGTGTTCGGCGGCGAGGGATTCTTCGTTACCACGCCGCTGCCGGAAATATTGCTGTTGCTCTCCCTGGTCGCCATGTTTGCTGCGTCGATCGTCGCGGTGTTCCAAAGCAACGTGAAACGCATGTTGGCCTATTCCAGCGTCGCCCAGATCGGTTTCATCACATTGGGTATCAGTTACGCGACGGAGACGGGCCTGACCGGCGCGATGACCCATATTTTTAACCACGCCATCATGAAAGCAGGTCTGTTCCTGCTGATCGGTAATGTCCTCTACCAGTTGGGTTCAGTGAAGATCGAGGATATGGCCGGCATCGGCCGCAAGATGCCGATCACTATGGCTGGCTTCGTGGCGTTGGGACTCAGCCTTTTGGGCACCCCGGGTACCGTTGGCTTCATCAGCAAATGGTATCTCGGCCTGGCTGCGGTGGAGCAGGGGCAATGGTGGCTGGTGGCGCTGATTGTCATCGCCTCGTTGGTCACCATGATCTATATCGGCCGGGTCGTCGAAGTGGCCTATTTCCGCGAACCCACAGCGCAAGTATCGCAATTGCGCGAAGCGCCGCCGGCGTTGCTGGTGCCGGCCTTCGTGCTGGTCGGCGCGGCGTTCTATTTCGGCGTCGAGACGTCGCTTTCCGTGGGTCTGGCGCAGCAAGCCGCTTCGCTTCTTCTCAATGCAGCGTATTAGGGGCCTGCGGTGAACCCGAGCGACGCCATGATTGCCGCCCTGTTGATCCCGCTCGTGGGCGCGGTGCTGATCGTCTTGACCGGACGCCAGCCCAACCTGCGCGAAACGGTGACCCTGGTGACCGCGCTACTGATGTTCGCCAGCGTGACGCAGATCGTGGCCGGGGTGATCGACGGCGGCCGGCCGGAGGTCTTTGCGTTGGACGTTGCGCCGGGTCTCAGCCTGGCGTTTCAGGCCGAACCCCTGGGTATGCTTTTCGCGCTGATCGCCTCGTTTCTGTGGATTGTCAACTCGATCTATTCGATCGGTTATATGCGCGGCAACAGGGAGCCGCGGCAGACGCAGTTCTATGTCGCCTTCGCCGTCGCGTTGGCCGCGACCATGGGGATCGCGCTTAGCGCTAATTTGTTCACCCTGTTTATTTTCTACGAAGTCCTGACGCTCTCGACTTATCCGCTGGTCGCTCATCACGCTGACGCAAAGGCCCGCAGCGGTGCGCGTACTTACTTGATGATCTTGATCGGTACCTCGATCGTGTTTTTCATCCCGGCGCTGTTATGGACCCTGGCGCTGGCTGGCACGCTGGATTTCAAGCCCGGCGGCATCTTGGTCGGCGCCGCGACGGCGCAGACCACCGGCCTGCTGCTCGCGCTGTTTGCCTTCGGCATCGGCAAGGCGGCGGTGATGCCGTTCCATCGTTGGTTACCCTCGGCGATGGTGGCGCCAACGCCGGTTAGCGCGTTGCTGCACGCGGTGGCCGTGGTCAAGGCCGGCGTGTTCTCGATACTTAAGGTCGTGGTCTATATTTTTGGACCCGAACATCTGCTCGCGACGGGCGCGTCGGAATGGCTGGTCTATTTGGCGACATTTTCGTTGCTGGCGGCGTCGGTGGTGGCGCTCACCAAAGACAATCTGAAGGCGCGGCTGGCCTATTCGACGGTCAGCCAGCTCTCATACATTGTGTTGGGCGCGGCGATCGCCACACCGTTGGCGTTGGTCGGCGCGGCGATGCATGTCGCCACCCATGCGTTCGGCAAGATCACTTTGTTTTTCGTCGCTGGTGCGATTCATACCGCGACCCACAAGACCGAAGTTAGCCAGCTCAATGGTATCGGCCGGGCCATGCCCTTCACCATGGCGGCGTTCTTTATTGGCGCCCTGTCGATCATCGGCCTGCCGCCGCTCGGCGGCGCATGGAGCAAGCTTTATATCGCGCTCGGCGGGATGGACGGCGATTACGGCTTCGTTGTCGCCGCGCTGATGATCAGCTCGGTGCTCAACGTGGCCTATCTGATGCCGATCGTGGTGCGCGCATTTTTCACCCCACCGGACGACGGTGTAGAAGTCACGAGCATCAAGGAGGCACCGTGGCTGTGCGTCATACCCTTATGTTTTACCGCCTTGGCATGTGGCGTCTTGTTTTTCCTGCCCGACCGGTTGGAAGTATTTCTCGGCGGCATCATGGGGGGCAACTAGGCGCGATGGAGGATGACCGGTGACCGATAAACCCGCCGAAGAACGCCCGCGTTGGCTCGACCGCAAGGAGAACGTGACCAAGATCGTGCGCGCGCTCTATGCGGTGTGCGCGGTGGTTATTTTGGCCGATTTGGTCGCTCGCACCCATCCGGAGAACCAGATCGACGCCGTTCCCTTCTTCTATGGGGTCTTTGCATTTCTGGGCAGCATATTCTTGGTGATGGCGGTAAAGTTCGTGCGCAAAATTCTCTCCCGGTCCGAGGATTATTACGATGATTGAGTTTCCGCCGGGTCTGATCCTGGTGCTCGGCGCCCTGTTGGTGCCGGTGCTGCGCGGAAAGCTGCGCGCGGCGTGGATGCTGGCGCTGCCGGTGGTCGGTTTTGTGCTCATATACATGCTGCCGGAAGGCAATCTGATTCCGGTTCCGGCCTTCGGCCAGGAGCTGGAATTGTTGCGCGTCGACCGGTTGTCGCGGGTCTTCGGCTACATATTCATGATCGCCTCGCTGCTCGGGGTGATTTACGCCCTGCATGTGCGCGCCGCCGGCGAGCAGGCGGCATCGCTGGTTTATGCCGGCGCCGCCATCGGCGCGGTGTTCGCCGGCGACCTAGTGACGCTGTTCGTCTATTGGGAGCTGACCGCCATCGCTTCGGTATTTCTGATCCTGGCGCGGCGCACGCCCGAAGCGCGCGCGGCGGCGATGCGTTATCTCATCGTCCAGGTCGGCTCCGGCGTGTTGCTACTGGCTGGCCTCATCGTGCGCTGGCACGAAACCGGGTCGATCGCGTTCGATAACATCGGTCTCGATGGCGCGGGCGGATTGTTGATTTTCATCGCTTTTGGCATCAAATGCGCATTCCCGCTGTTGCACAACTGGTTGCCGGACTCCTATTCGCAAGCGACGGTGACCGGCACGGTTATTCTCTCCGCATTCACCACCAAGCTCGCGGTCTACACCCTCGCGCGCGGCTATGCCGGCACCGAAGAGCTTATCTGGATTGGCGTGATCATGGCCGTGTTCCCGATGTTTTATGCGGTCATCGAAAACGATCTGCGCCGGGTGCTCGCCTATAGTTTGAACATTCAATTGGGGTTTATGGTGGTTGGCGTCGGTATCGGCACCGAGTTGGCGCTCAACGGGGCGGCGGCTCATGCGTTTACCCACATCATCTACAAGGCGCTGTTGTTCATGGCGGTCGGCGCGGTGATGCACCGCACCGGCACGGCCCTGGCGTCCGAGCTGGGCGGGCTCTACAAATCGATGCCGTGGACCGCGGTCTTTTGCATTGTTGGTGCGGCCTCCATTGCCGCCGTTCCACTGTTCGGCGGTTTTGCGAGTAAGTCGCTGATCCTCTCGGCGGCGGCCAAGGAAGGCTATACCGGTGCCTGGCTGGCTTTGGTATTCGCGTCGGCGGGCGCGCTTATCTATGTCGGCTTGAAAGTTCCCATCTTCGCCTTTTTCGCACGTGGCCCGAGCAAACCGGTCAAAGAAGCACCGGCCAATATGTTGGTTGCGATGGCGGCCGCTGCGATTCTGAGCATCGTTATCGGCGTTTTTCCCTCGGCCCTCTATAATCAACTGCCGCATCCGGTCAGCTATACGCTGTACACCGAATCCCACGTCTTGTCGCAGCTTCAGCTCCTGCTGTTCTCGGCGCTTGCCTTTACCGTAGCGATGCGGTTGGGGCTGTATCCGGCAATGCTGCGCGCAACTAATCTCGATACCGATTGGTTCTATCGCCGGCTGGCGCGCCGCTTCATGGAAACCGCCTACGCGCTGGGTAGTGGGTCCTATGGCCGTTTTCGCGCCATCGCCACGCGGCGGATCGAACGGTTCGTTTTCCAGCTCTACCGCCATCATGGACCACAGGGGGTCTTGGCGCGAACCTGGCCGACCGGCAGCATGGTGTTGTGGGTGGCGATATTGCTCGCGGGATATTTGCTACTTTACTTCACTGATATTTTTTAAACTGCTGAAACATCAGCTACTTTTTATACTTGACCGATCACATGTCGGGCATGTCTTGCGGCGGCATGCCTTCGAAAGCAGGCAAGTCCGGATCCATCTTGTCCCAAGATGCATCGCGTTCGGCGTAGACGATAAGTTGCGGCTGAAAGACTTCCAGATCGTCGAGGCTGCTGGCGCGGGGAAAGGCCAAGTCCGGCATGCCCGAGTTGGTCGAATGGATCGCCGACCCGCAAGTGGGGCAGAAACCCCGGCTCACCATATTGCCGGTGCTGCAGGAGATGTGCCGCTGGGGTAACAAATATATCCCCGACACCTGGGTAGCGCCGAACAGCTTCATGGAGCCGCTAGCGTGAGGGGCGGGCGCCACCCTCGTCCTTCGACAAGCTCAGGATGAGGGTGTGTTAGATTTAGCCGTCCTCATCCTGAGCTTGTCGAAGGATGGAGGGATTCGCTGGAAAACCAATAGCGTCGAACTTCTGGACTTTATTTCACACCTGCTGCTGGTTTTTGCCGTCGGTTAGGCTAAATCCTTGCCTGGTAAGCGGTTGCGGGGCAAAAGACTTTCATGCGGACCATGGGTGACACGGACAGGCCATCGGAGTCGGGCCAGGAGCGGCGGGCGATACGCGCGCTGTTGCCTTACTTGTGGCCGCGTGGCCAGTGGGAAATGAAGTCCCGGGTGCTCATCGCCATTGTCCTGCTCGTCGCGGCGAAGGTGGCGACGGTTGCCGTGCCGGCGGTCTTCGGTAAAGCGGTCGATGCCCTCGACCAGCCGGCGGACGCTACAGCCATCGCCGTGCCGTTGGCGTTGCTGATCGGCTACGGCTTGCTGCGGGTCGGCCAACAGGCTTTTGCCGAATTGCGCGATTTCGTCTTCGCCAAGGTCGGACAGCGGGCGATTCGCAATATCGCGCTGCTGGTCTTCCGGCATTTGCATGGGCTGGCGCTGCGCTTTCATCTCGACCGGCAAACCGGCGGCCTCAGTCGGGCCATAGAGCGCGGCATCAAGGGCATCGATTTTCTGCTGCGGTTCATGCTGTTCAACATTCTGCCGACCTTGGTGGAAATCACCCTTGTTTGCGGCATCCTGTGGTCGCTGTTCGGCTTCATCTTCAGCGTCATCACATTGATCACCGTGGCGATCTATATCGCCTTCACGCTGTTGTTCACCGAGTGGCGGTTGAAGTACCGCCGCGCGATGAATGAGAGCGATAGCGAGGCCAATACCAAGGCCATCGACAGTTTGCTCAACTTCGAGACGGTCAAGTATTTCGGCAACGAAGAACATGAGGCCCAGCGCTACGACGCCTCGATGCAGCGCTATGAGCGCGCCGCGGTTAAAAGCCTCACCACTCTATCGCTGCTGAATGTCGGGCAGGGTGTCATCATCGCCTCGGGGATGACGATCTTGCTGGTCTTAAGCGGGTACCGGGTTGCCGACGGGTCGATGTCGATCGGGCAGTTCACGGCCGTCAATCTCTACATGATGCAGCTATTCCAGCCACTGAATTTTCTCGGCTTTGTCTACCGCGAAATCCGCCAATCCCTGGTCGACATGGAAACCATGTTCGGCTTGCTCGATGAGGGCCGGGAAGTCTCGGATGCCGATGACGCCGAGCCGCTGGCGGTCGGCGACGGCGTGGTGCGGTTCGACAATGTGTCCTTCGCTTATGACCAGCGGCGGCCCATTCTGCGCGGACTCAGTTTCGAAGTGCCCGCCGGCAATAAGGTCGCCATCGTCGGGGCGTCGGGCGCAGGCAAGTCGACGATCTCGCGCCTGTTGTTCCGCTTCTACGATATTGACGAGGGCCGCATCACCATCGACGGGCAGGATATTCGCGACGTCACCCAGGCCACCCTGCGCAACGCCATCGGCATCGTTCCGCAAGACACGGTGCTGTTCAACGATACGGTGCTCTACAACATCCAATATGGCCGGCCGAGTGCAACGCCGTCGGAGGTCGAGGCGGCGGCGCGGATGGCGCAGATCCACGACTTCGTCATGAGCCTGCCCGATGGCTACAACGCGATGGTTGGCGAACGTGGCCTCAAATTATCCGGCGGTGAAAAACAGCGGGTGGCGATCGCGCGGACAATACTCAAGCGGCCGCAGATTTTGCTGTTCGACGAAGCCACCTCGGCGCTCGACACCCATACCGAGCGGGAAATTCAAAAATCCCTCGATGAAGTGTCGGCCGACCGCACCACCCTGGTGATTGCCCACCGGTTGTCGACCGTGGTCAACGCCGACGAGATAATCGTGCTCGATGGGGGCCGCATCATCGAACGCGGCCGCCACACCGACTTGCTAAATCAGGGCGGCGCCTACGCCACCCTATGGGCGCGCCAACAGGCCGCCGCGCGGCGCGGCGAAGAGGATGAAGAAATCGCCATCGACCTGGGCGCGCCAGCGCCGGCGAAGTAGCGCGCGGACCGAGCCGTGCATGGCTGAAAATTGGGACGAGCATGCAATCAATTGGGATCGAGACGATCATGTCCGGTTCTATGCCGATCAGGCGTTTGCGTCTCTCATTGTCCATGTGAACATTCAAGACGACGAATGGCGAACCAGGCGCATTCTTGATTTCGGCTGTGGCACCGGGCTGCTCAGCGAAAGGCTCGCGCCGCTGGTCGCCGATGTCGTCGCCATCGATACGTCGCAATCGATGATCGAGGTCTTGGACCGAAAAGAAATCGGCAACGTCACCACGATATGCGCCGACATAGACGATCCCGCAGTGCGGATCGATGCGACCTGGTTCTCGGAATTCGACCTCGTCGTGGCGTCCTCGGTTTGTGGATTTTTGCCGGACTACGAGGCGACGCTGGGCGTGCTGGCGCAACCCTTGAACGAGGGCGGTTTCTTCGCCCAGTGGGACTGGCTAGCGCCTGACGATGAACCGGGGATGACCGTGAGCCGGATTGCACATGCTTTCGACGCGGTGGACCTTATTCCCGTCCATATCGGTCAGGCGTTTTCAGTTACCTTTGACGGCGACGAAATGCCCGTCGTCATGGGGGTGGCCAGACACAGGCGATAAGCCGCCAAAGTAACCTCCAATATTATTTTTTGACGGTTACTTTTGCGTCGATACGCCCCTTGCGGCTATTTGATTTCGACCGCGTAGCTCGCCACTGGCGGCGGGGTTTTGATCATGCCCTGGCCTTTCAGAAATTCGGCGAACTTGGCATAGCGCGCTTCGTCCAACGCGCCGGGGCGCAGCGCGAAGCGTGGCAAGGTATCGCGCCAAGCCCGCTTGTTGAGCTCGTCGTCGAGATCCTTGTGGCCCTTGAGGAACAGTTTCCAGGCCTGGTCGGGATGGTTGACCATGTACTGGGTGCCGACCTCGATGGCGTCGAGAAAGGCGCGTAGTCTTTTGTCGCCGAGCTTGTTGTTATTCGCCACCAGCACCAGCTCGTCATAGGCCGGAATGCCTTCTTCCTCGAGATAAAAGGCGCGCCCGGGCCGGCCGACGATATCCATCTGGTTCAGCTCGAAATTGCGAAAGGCGCCGATCACCGCGTCGACCTGGCCGCTCATCAACGACGGCGATAGGGAGAAGTTGACGTTGATCAGCTCGACATCTTTCAGCGACAGCCCGTGCTTGGCCAGCATGGCGCCGAGCAACGCGTCTTCAAAACCGCCGACCGAGAAGCCGACCTTGCGGCCCTTCAAGTCGGCGATCGAGCGGATCGGGCTATCGGCCAAGACCACCACCGAATTTAGCGGCGTGGCGACCAGCGTGCCGATGCGCGTCAGCGGCAATCCGGCTTCGACCTGCAAGTGCAGTTGCGGCTGGTAGGACACCGCCACGTCGGCCTTGCCGGCGGCGACGAGTTTGGGCGGATCGTTGGGGTCGGCGGGCGCGATGAATTCGACCTCCAGCCCGCGCTTGGCGAATTCGCCGCGCTCCAAGGCGACGAACAAAGGCCCGTGGTCGGGATTGACGAACCAGTCGAGCAGCACGGTTAGTTTTTCCGCCGCGCTCGCCGGTCCTGCCGTCAGGATAAATCCGGTGGCCATCAGCAGGGTCAAAAGTCGTTTCATGTACTTGCTCCGATAGACTGGGATTAGGGTGTTGCCCGGGCCGGGTCGCTTTCCGGTTGCCAAGAGATGGCGCGGCGCAGGGCCGCGTCGATGGCGAAATAGATGGCGGTGGCGACCAGCGCCAAAACGAATAGGGCGGCGAACATGGCGTTGGTTTGCACCCGCCCGTTCATCAACAGCATGTAGTAGCCCAAGCCGGCCGAAGAGCCGACCCACTCGCCGACCACCGCGCCGATGGGGGCGACGGCGGCGGCGACGCGCAGGCCCGAGGCAAAAGCCGGCAGCGCGGCGGGCAGGCGGACTTGGCGCAGGATCGCCCATTTCGACGCGCCCATGGTTTGCGCCAGATCGAGCCAGCCGGTCTCGGTGCGCCGCAGCCCGTCGTAAAATGCTGCGGTGACCGGGAAATAAATGATCAACGTCGCCATCACCACTTTCGGCGCCATGCCATAGCCGAACCACAACACGAGAACCGGGGCCAAGGCGAATACCGGAACTGCCTGGGATACCACCAATACCGGCAAAATCCATGATCGCGCCGGTCGGAAGTAGGACATGGTCAGCGCGCTCAACGCGCCGAATAGTGTGCCGAAAGTCAGACCGAGGAAAATTTCCAATATGGTGATACGCGCATGGCCGGCGAGCACATCGGCGCGCTCGATCGCCGTGGTCAACACGTCGAGTGGCGCCGGCAAGATGAACGGCGCGACCCCGAACACGCTGACAACGAGTTGCCACAGGATAAGCAATCCGGTGAACACAATGAGGGGGCGCAGAATTTTCACGGTGCACCGCCGTTCGAGCCATCGTCGGCGGCGGAACTAAGTTCTGCCAATAGCGCCATATGAAGGTCGCGCAGGGCCGGCTCGGTCGGGTCGCGTGGGGTGTCGCCTGGTGGCCGGATGACGGCGCCAAGATGCGCCGGCCGACCGGCCATTACGTGAATATTATGGCCCAGGCGCAGCGCTTCGAGAGGGTCGTGGGTGACTTGCAAAACTGTGCGGCCGCGCAGAAGGCGCGCCGCTAATTCCTGCAGCCGGGCGCGGGTAATCGCGTCGACGGCGGAAAACGGCTCGTCCATCAAGACTACCGGCCGGTCTTCCATCAATGTCCGCGCCAACGCCGCGCGCTGACGTTGGCCACCCGAGAGCGTAGCTGGCAAGGCGTCTGGCCGAGCGTCGAGCCCGACATTGGCTAATAGGGCGCTAACGTGACCGCCGTCGGTTGTCTGACCACGTAACTTGTTGCCCAAGGCGATGTTTTGCGACACCGACAACCAGGGCAGCAGCAGATCCTGTTGCGCCATCCATGCGATACGTTGATCTAAGGGCGACCCGTCCGATGCGGTGATATTGGTGGCGGGGTCGCTTTCGCCCAGCCCGGCGATCATCCGCAATAGGGTTGATTTACCGACCCCGCTAGGCCCGAGAATACAGGTCCATTCGCCGGCGGTGATGGTTGCCGACAATTCGTCGAACAATAGCATATCGGCGAAGGCGAGGCGGCCGTTGGCGATGCGCAAGCCGATGGCTGCTGTTGTTTGGCCTGTATCCGCCCTGGTCTCGGTTGTCTGTGCGCAATCGTTTGGCATCGCAACCCACGCATCCCTCCGCCGGCATTAACCGGATCAGGTTCCAGGGGTCGTCCCGCCAATCGGGACCTCTCAGCCGGCGTGCGGCTCCCCCAGGTGAGGATCGCACTATGTCGGTCTCGGGGCCGCTCCGTCAATGGGTACTCTCATCGTTTTGTGCGAGCGATAACCTCGTCCTTCGACAAGCTCAGGATGAGGTTATCTTTTGCTTGCCCATCCTCATCCTGAGCTTGTCGAAGGATGACGGCACTGGTTCGCCGTTTGCAATCACGGGGCCGGGGGGCTAGGTGATTGGTATGTATGAGGCTACGCCAAAGCCGCATTTAAGCCGGCCGGTGTTCATTGGAAACGAGATCTATCGCCAGGCAAATTTCGGCGCCAAGCATCCGCTGTCGGTGCCGCGGGTGCCGGCCACGATCGATTTGGTGCGGGCGTTGGGCTGGTTGCCTGACGATGCTTACGTCGAAAGTTCCCAGGCGTCACTGGAGGATTTACTGCGGTTCCACGATGGCGACTATATCGAGGTGCTGCGTCGGGGTGAGCGTGATCAGGCACTGCCCGAGGCGCTGCGTCATCGCCACAATCTGGGCAAAATGGAAAACCCCATCCACGACACCATGTATACCCGCCCGGCGACGTCTGCCGGGGCGATGCTGGCCGCCGCCGATCTGCTTGCCGCCGCCAATCCCCGCGACGGCCGCGCCATCGTCTATAGTCCGACCGGCGGCACCCATCATGGTCGGCCCGACCGGGCCAGCGGTTTCTGCTATCTCAACGATTTGGCGTTAGCCCTCTTGCGGCTGCTCGACCATGGCATCGGCAATATTTTCTACGTTGATTTCGATGCCCATCACGGCGATGGGGTGCAGGACGCGTTCGGCGATGACGGGCGGGTCTTCACCCTGTCGATTCACGAAGACGGTCGTTGGCCGTTTAGCGGCGCCCTGGGTGATTGCGCCGGCGGCCATGCGGCCAACGTGCCGGTCCCGCGCCATTTCAACGATCAGGAGTTGGATTTGATCGTGGATCGGCTGGTAGTGCCAATCGGCCGGACTTTGCGTCCGGATGTCGTGGTCATTCAGTGTGGCGCGGATGCGCTGGCCGACGATCCGTTGAGCCGCCTGGAGTTGACAAACAACGCCCTGTGGCGGGCGGTCGGGCGAACCGCCGCGCTCGCTGATAAGGTTCTGGTCACCGGTGGCGGTGGTTATAATCCGTGGAGCGTGGCGCGCTGCTGGAGCGGCGTATGGGCGACCTTGAACGGGTTCGATATTCCCGACCGCTTACCCGATTCCGCTGAAACGATGCTGCGTCAACTCACCTGGTCGCGCGCGGCTGGGCGCAACCCGCCGGAACATTGGTTCACGACCCTTGCCGACCCGGCTGATACGCGGCCGGTGCGCGACCAGGTGCGGCAAATTATTGACACAGTTTGCGCCCAAGATGGCACGATTGACCCCTTGGATGCTGATGTGGTGGTGGCTCAATGAAGTGGATGCAAAAAATAGCTGTTTTGGCCCTGATCGTGGTCTTTGCCGGGGCGGTAAACCTAGGCAGCGCGCGGGATGCGAATGCTCAGGCGACCTTCGATCGATCGACCTTGAATATTGAGACAGCCGATGGCCGTCATGAATTCGATATCGAACTGGCCCTGAACCAAAACCAACAGGCGCAGGGGCTGATGTTCCGCCAGGAATTGGCCAAAAACGCCGGCATGTTGTTCTTTCACCAGCGCGAACGGGTTGCATCCATGTGGATGCGCAACACCTTTGTACCGCTGGACATGCTATTCGTGGCGCGGGACGGTCGCATCGTCCACATCGTCGAACGCACGGTGCCGCAATCGTTGACCACGATTACCGCCGGTATACCGGTACGCGCTGTTCTGGAGGTGAATGCCGGGACGGTGGGCCGGCTCGCCATAAAACCTGGCGACCGGCTGATCCATCCGCTATTCGGCAACGCCGAGTGACGCCGCGGTGCAGCTTATCCGACTAGAGAATTTTGCCCGAAATGATTGGTTGTAAGGCTTCCCAACCTTCGCCCGATGCGACGAGGCAGGTAACCCCGGTCGGCATGGTGACGATGATCGACCAGGATGAGCCTTTGTCGTTGGTGAGCACTTCAACAACGCCCCCGCTGCTGGCGAGCCCCATTGCGACAGGTTCTTCCTGGTAATTCTTTGACAGATGCGAGAGCGCGCTGCCGCGATCCGTGCAACTGTTTTGCGTCGGCTGTTGCTGGGCTACTGCTGCATTGCCACTAATTGCAACGACTGACAGGACTAGCCCAGCGATAACGCTGTTTGTCCGTAACATGTCAGTCTCCATCCTTTCGAATTCGATCGGATTCTCCGACCGATGCAAACAGGTTTGCAGGCTATATTTAAAAAACTATGAATTAGGGCTTTGTTAGGAACAGGCGCGGATGATGCGCCGCTTTTTCGCCGTGACCCGCAGAATACCGCTAAAATTTTATTCAATTTGGCAGGTTGATAACGAAACGATTCTAGCCACGCGTGAAATTAATTTGCGCTTTTTGCAAAAATTTTTCGATTTTCTTGCCCAACAGGTCGCGGATTGTCAGTTCCGTAACCCGATAGGTTTTTAGATTAAATACAACCCGAAATTTGCGGAGATACCTCTTTACAGGACGATCAGCGCTATTTCCTTGGCTCACTACCCGGTAGTGGCGCCGCCGGTTGCGGCTGCGTTTGCTGTTGCGGTTGTTGGCGGCGGTCACGCGCCCTTTGTCGTCGAGTTGGTGCGGGCTTTATATCAATCAATTCAATTGTTTCTGTCTTGTCTCTCGACTCAAATATTACATCTCCCGCGCTGATTTGAAGGACTGTCCAGCCATTGGCCTGCTGACCTTCACTCAATTGCAGAACTTCCTGCGATCCCCGCACTTTAACCAGGGCAATGCGCTGTTTGGGCGAGACGATGATGCCAACCAGGGTAAACAATCCGGACTCGACGTTTTGCTCTTCCTGCTGTTCTTCCTCGACTGACGGGGGCCGGCGGTCTTCGCGAAAGAGGGGCCGTTCGATGGTTTCCGATAGCGCGTCGATGGGAGGCAGCGTTGGTAACGATCCCGCTGTCGTTTGAGCAATTACCGGCGTGGCGCCGCCAATACCGAGGACAAGCAGTACTAGTTTTCCAACACTTATGATGGATTTAGCTGGCATCATTACCCGTCAGCTTTCGGTATCCGAATACATCGAAACGGATCTGGATCCGGTTGGTCGGTTCCGCGTTACGCCGGCGACGACGGACATTCGTGCGGACATCTAAATTATCGACGAAAAGCGCTGGCACGGAAGTCTCGATATCGTAGAAAATCTTCTGCATGCTCGGAATGCCCGCAGTGAGTGTAACCCGCAGGCCAATTTTCTCGAACCCGTCTTCCTTGGTTTCTGGCAGGACCTGGATGCTACGAATATCGCCCGGTTCGCCGGCAACCAGTCTTTGAATCTGGTTCTGCAAATCAGCTGCGATGATCTGCGTACTATTGCCCTTCAGGAACGGATCGGGGGTGCCGTCATTCTTGCGAAGTTGCTCGATCTCGGCGCGTAAACCCGGTTCATCCGCCAAAGCCCTCTCATAGCGTGCCAACAGTTCATTGGCGCGGGTGATACGAGTTTCTTGGGCGTCAAAACTAGCCTTGAGGGGGCTGACGAAAATAACCCACGCTAAGCCTATGGCTAGGATAAGGAGGCCCACGGCAAGCAGGCGGGAAATCAGCGGTGGGACGGTCCGGTTCATTGCGCCGGTTCCGCCGCGTTGGTCGCCGTTTCGGATGTGTCAGATTTCAATTCGACGACAATATTGAAGCGGTCTTTTTCACGCCGCGGATCATGGGTCACTGGCGAGCCGAACTTAGGGTCGGAGAACATTGGCAATTCGCCGATCAGGCCGATCAACGACGAGGCGTCAGAGGTATATCCGGAAAGCCGCAGGCGGGTGCCGTCCTGTTGCAGATGGAACAACCAGGTATGGTCAGGCAGGACACGGGTCAGCTCCTCGACGAATAAGACCGGTTTGGGGGCCTCTCCCTTGCGCCGGGTTAGGAACTGGCCCTCCAAAATCAGTGCGTCGCGTTCGTCTTTGAGCGCTTGCAGCTTGTCGGCCCGCTGGCGCGCCAAATTGACCTGTTCGCTCAGCGCGTTGGCAGCAGATTCTTTGCGGTCTAGCGCGGCCTGCGCGACGGTCCAGGCGCCGCCGAGCAGAGCGGCGATCACCAGCAGTGCGAACAGGGGACGGAAATTTCGCCGCCGGTTTGCCATCGAACGCGGTAATAGGTCGAGTTCAAACGGGTCTTCGCCATTGATTTCGCCGACCCCGACCGCCGCGGGGTCAAATCCCAAGCGGCGCGCCGTATTCACGGCCCGCTCGACCACCGTACGCGGCGCGACAACGAGCTCGATCGAGAGACGCTTCGCATCGTTGTCGCGCTCGCGGACCCGATAGTCGAAATAGACATCGTCCGGCGAAAAGGGGGTTTGTCGGTCGATCTGAAAGGCTAAGGCATCGCGCAGATCCGATCCCGCCATGACTGGCAGGGTGAGCATCTTGTACAAGGCCTGCTCCGACGGCAGCAGAATTGCCGTCTTTGCTGCCTTACGCGATTGCCGCTTTGCCTGGGCGACGATGGCGGGATTGGAGTCGTTTTCCAATTCGGCCAGGCTAATACGGCCCAGTTCGCGTGTCTGTTTGCCGCGATAGTCGGCAAAGCTGAGTTCCGTGGCGGTGAATTGCAGCACGCGTAGCTGGGGTCGGCGGACCAGCGATTGGCGCAACGCCGCGGGCACCAGGGCCGCCAGCTCACCGCCCCACCAGCTAAAAAACCGGCCTACGGCAAGCGTCGGAGTTGAAACCAATTCAGCCATCAAGTTACCTAAAATCCGATCCAATCAAAGGCTTAGTGCACACTATGATTACATGACCCGTAATCAGAAGTCCTAACGCTGTATACGGATATTTTTGCCATAGGGATGCTTTATTTAGCCTTTAGAGGGCTGCGCCAAATCAAATTTTAGTTCGGAAGCGATTGGGCGCTTGTGGCTATAGCGCTCTCCGCGCTCAATCTGGACCTCGCTTGCTCCCATTGGCGCACGGTGATCGGCTGATCGCGGTTGCCGGTCAGCTCAACGATGGCTTCGCGAACGAATATGCCACCGCCGACGGTGCGAGCCTCTGCTTTAATCGTGAAGGCGCGCTCGCGCGAAGACGATTGGCTCTGCCTGACTTGGCCCCGCAGATTGCGTTCGGGCGCACGTAGCTGCGGTTCTTGCGTCGTAGCAGAGGCGGCCGCCGGATCGGTCGCCACGCTTAGCACGGCCAACACATCGTTCGGTGCCACGTTAGGGTCGACGCCGCGTTGGCGCGAATGCACGGTGATCATCGACCGCACTGTTGCGTAGATTTCGGCCGTTACGCCCAACACCCGGCGCAATTCGTCGGTGCGCTCGAAGGGTTGGTCCTTGGCGCCGTAGTCGCGGCCGGCGCTTTGGTAGTCGCTGTCCTCGGCGCCCGACGACCGGCGATCCTTATCGACATCCCGGTAATCGATCAGCCGATCCACCAGCGCCTGCGGTTCCTGTTCGGATTGATCGATCGCGCTAAATAACTGCAGCAAGAGATCTTCGGTCGCCGCGTTCAGATCGATTTTGCCGGCTTCGTCCTGGATCGATATCAGCACCGTACCGTTGCCTAGCGGCCACTGGTAGATCGTGCCATTGGTCCGCCATTTCGGCGGTCCGAATTCGCCAAATTGCTCGTCCGGAGCGGCTAGGCCCTGTCCGCCCCCAAAACCGCTGCGCACCGACTGCAGGGAAGTGGCTAAGCCGCCGGGCTGTGCCGCTATCTCGGCACCGTCGCTGGCCAGTGGTTCGGCTTCCTGGTTTACCACTGCTAGCACCGCTCGATAGAAGCCAGCGTCGGCGAGCGCCTCCGCCTTGGCGCGCTCGACAGTATTTCGCGCCAGAAATAGGCCATCGCGGTTGGAAGTGGTGAAGTTAGCCGAGATCACGGCAATGACCGTGAGCGCCCACAGCACGATGACCAGGGCGATGCCGCGATTATTGTCGACACGCCCCCTCATTGCAGCCTCAACACCGTATTGGCGATAGCCGGGGCGACCAACAGTTCCGGCCAACTGCGCGGATCTCCGTCCTCGAACAAGACTTGCATGCGGATAAGCGAGGGCGCGGTATCGCGCGATGGCCAGATGCCCCACCATTGCGGCGCGACGGCCTCGCTCGACTTGCCAAAATAGTCGAAGCGAACTTCGCGAATGCCCCGCAACAATATTCGAGAATTGTCCGGGCCGTCGGAAACCGATGCGGTACCTTCTTCGTCGAATGGTCGCCAGGATATGAACAGATTGGTGCCGTCCCGGGCGATTTGGCTTTCGAGCGATATCTCGTAGAAGCCGCCGTCGGCAATGTTGGCCGGCATGGTGCCCAGAAATTCCATCGAGCGGCCGTTACCGGTGAAGGCGACGGGACTGTCTTGATTATCAGGCTGCGCGCTTGTCTGGGTGACGTGGACCTGTTGAAAACGCTGTCGCAGAAACGAATGAACGCTGAGCAATTCGCCGTTGCGGTCGAGCTTGGCGTCGGCGGCGTCCCAGGCCCGGGTGGCAAACCGCAGCTCACCGAACAATGCGGCGAAGACCAAGCTGAGCAGGGTTAGCGCCACCAGCAGTTCGAGCAGGGTGAAGCCCGCTTGGCGATGCGAGCGCCCAGCGGTGGCGCGGTATTTTCTACTGCGAGGCAAGGCGAAGCGTCGACAGGGATACGGTGCGCTTCGTCCCCCCGTCGCTCCAGATCACGTCGACCGCGACGGAAAATGGCCGTAGCTGGCTTGGTGTTGTGCCGTCATCCGCCGCCAATTCGGTGATATCGATGGCATTGACCGTAACGGTCCAGGAATATTTGTCCAGCTCCTCGCCCGACGTGGTTCCCGCGGAGAGCGGTTCGGCGACGCCGGTCGGCGCCAGTTTGGACTGGGCGATCAGCACGGCTTGTGCGAAATCGTCGGCGGTGCGCGCGTTGCGGAAACCCACCGAGAAGCCTTCGAATATCACTGTCGAGGCGATCGATAAGACCAGTAGGGCGACGACGATCTCGATCAGGGTGAAACCACGCTTGTTTTTCAGCATCGAAGTCATGGCGTAATCGCCACCCGGCCGGTCAGCCAGTCGACCGTAATCACGAACCGGCGTTTGTCGCGTACAATTTCCACGCCGCCGCCGGTCGACGTGCCGTCGGGGAAAAAGCGAATGCTGCCGCCGCCGGAACCAAACAGTTCGGAACGCGCCGTGGTCAAGGTCACTACGGAGTCCTTGGGGAAGCGGCCATTGCGCGTGCTTTGCGAGACCGCGAACCGCTGCGCTTCCACATCGACGTCGAAGGTGACATCGCTATTGCTGGAGATCGCTAAACTGCGGGCATAACGCAGGCCGGTCGCCACATCGCGCGCCGCCGCGCGCATTTCGGTGCCGGGCAGCGCATTGCCGATCAGCGGCGAGGCCACGGTCAAGGCGAGGCCCATTAAGGCGAGGACAACGAGAAGTTCGACTAAAGTGAACCCGCGCATGAGAGACCTATTGCCAACTCACTACATCCCGGTTCTCGCCGTCACCACCTTCCTGGCCGTCCGCCCCCAGAGTGAACAAGTCATATTCGCCGTTCTGCCCAGGGAACCGGTACTGATAGGGCCGGCTCCAGGGGTCTAGTAAGCTCGACTCTTTCTTAAGGTAGGGCCCCGCCCAGTTTCTAGCGTCGACCGGGGAATTCATCAGTGCGTCCAAACCTTCAGAATCGCTGGGATAGCGGCCAACGTCGAGGCGGTACAAATCCAGCACCGCTCCCAAGTTGTCGATCTGGATGCCCGCCGTGTTACTTTTCGCGCGCCCCAGATAGCCGATGGTCTGCGGTACCGCGATGGCTGCGATCAATCCCAGGATCGCCAGCACGACCAGCAACTCCACAAGGGTGAATCCTGCCGATCCGAGGGGTTGGCCGATACGGCGCTTGCGAGCGGTATTTGAGTTTAGGGCGTAAGTCATGGTCCCGAGCCGTGTTAAGCGGTTGTGGAATTGTATCATAATTCAGAACGCTAGCTGATTCACGCCGAGGATGGCGCTCAATAATGTCACAATAACGACGGCGACCAGCAAGCCGAGCCCGATGGTGAGCGCCGGCACTAGCAGCGCCAGCAGGCGCCCAACTGTGCGTTGCACGTCGCGTTCCTGAATATCGGCGACCTGATCGAGCATCCGTTCAAGCTCGCCGGTCTCTTCGCCGACACGGATCATGCTGAGCGCCAAATGGGGCAGCACGTCTTCCTCCGCGAACGAACGGCTCAGGCCCCGGCCTTCTTTTACCGAGGCCGCGGCGCGATCAACGGCCTCGCTCAACGCTAGATTATTCAATGTGTCGCGGGTGACCCCCAGCGCTGGCAGCATCGCCACGCCATTATGAAGCAGGGTGCTCAGCATGCGACAGAAACGGGCGGCCTCTATCTTGCGCACCAAGCCGCCGATCAACGGCCACCGCAGGACAGCAGCATCGAACTTTAGCCGGCTTTCTGGCTGGGCCAGCGCCCGGCGCAATAGCGCGATCCCGCCGATGATAACGATCAGAAAGGCCCACCAGAACGAGCCGAGGATATCGGCGACACCCACCAGGACCGCCATCGGCAAGGGCAGTGCCTGTCCGGCGCTTTCGAACATGGGTTGGAATTGTGGGATGACCCCGGTCAGTAGTACGACGAGGGAAATACAGGCGACGATCACCAATATGATCGGGTAGACCAAAGCCGACCGCACGCTTTCGCTGACCGCCTGCGAGCGTTCGAGAAAATCGGCCAAACGCTCGAGCACTTGATCGAGAGCGCTGCTGACTTCGCCGGCTTTGACCATGCTGGTGTAAAAATGCGGAAAATCCTGCGAGCGTGACGCCATGGCGTCGGCCAGTGTATCGCCGCCGCGCACCTGATCGAGGATGCGCTCGATCGCATCGCGCAGGTGTTTTTTCTCAACGATTGTCGCGAGAATTTCCAATGCCCGATCGAGCGGGATGCCGGCATGCAACAATGTCGATAGTTCGCGGGTCAGAAGGCCGAGATCGCGGCGGTTGATCCCACGCCGCAGGCTGAAAAATTCCGAGAGATCGAACTTTTTGGTCGCCGCGCTACCGGCTTCCTCGGCACGAACGGGCGTATGACCCATCTCGGCCAGACGTTCGGCGACGTTGGCGCTGCTGGGCGCGTCCATCTCGCCTTCGAGCATGTCGCCCGATGCGCTGACCGCGCGATATTTGTACAGCGGCATGGTTAAGCTTCGTGGGTAACTCGGAGTACTTCGTCGAGGGTCGTGATCCCGCTCAGGGCTTTCGCCAGCCCGTCCTGGTGCATCGTCTTCATGCCGTTCTCGATTGCGGCTTGTTTTATTAACTGAGGTTCCGCGCGGCGTAACACCAGGCTGCGGATCGGGTCTGTCATTTCCAGAACTTCAAGGATCGATGTCCGCCCACTATAACCGGTGCTGCCGCATTGATCACAGCCGCGCCCCCAATACAGCGCCATGTTATCGCCGGTGTGGACATAGCGTTCCAGGTTGAACTGACGAACGATTTCGGGAAGCACTTCGATGGGCTCGCGGCAGTGCTCGCAGATTGTCCGCACCAGGCGCTGCGCTGTAATGCCGTTGATCGTCGAGGTCAGCAGAAAATCCTCGATACCCATATCGAGCAGGCGCGTTACCGTCGAGGGGGCGTCGTTGGTGTGGACGGTCGACAACACCTTATGCCCGGTAAGCGCCGCCTGAACTGCGATCTCGGCGGTTTCCACGTCGCGTATCTCACCCATCATGATGATGTCGGGATCTTGGCGCAGGAACGACCGCAGCGCATTGGCAAAAGTCAGACCGATTTGGGTTTTCACCTGGACCTGGTTGACGCCATCAAGCTGATATTCCACCGGGTCTTCGACGGTGAGGATTTTCTTCTCGCCATTGTTGAGATGGATTAGCGAAGTATAGAGCGATGTGGTCTTACCGCTGCCGGTCGGCCCGGTGACCAGGACGATACCATGGGGACGGTCGAGAATATCGAGATAGCGCGGTAGTGTGGCGTCACTGAAGCCCAGCGTATCGAAGCCCAGATCGACGCCGCCTTTGTCGAGGATGCGCAGCACCAGACTTTCGCCATGCATGGTCGGTACGGTGGAGATACGCAGATCGATCTCTTTGCCGCGGTTGACCAGCCGAATACGGCCGTCTTGGGGCAGGCGCGTTTCGGCGATATTGAGGTTGGCCATCAGCTTCACGCGCGAAATAACCGCGGCGCGCAAATTATTCGACGGCGATTGCATATCACGCAGCACCCCGTCGATGCGGTAGCGAACCCGGAGCGTGCGCTCGAACGGCTCAATATGGATATCGGAAGCGCGGGTTTCGACGGCGCGCCCGATAATCGAATTGACCAGGCGAATTACTGGCGCCTCGCTGGCCAGATCGCGCAATCGGTTAATGTCTTCGCCGGTATCGTCGAGGCCGCCGAGACCATCCATGTCGAGCGCTTCGACCTCGACGTCGCCGCTGGCCAGCATGGCCTCGAACGCGGCTTCGATCTCAGCCGGAATTCCCACCCGCGGTACAACAGGCTTGTCGGTCGCCAGGCGCAGGGCGCTCAGCGCGTAGTCGTCCAGCGGATTGGCCATGGCGACCACCAGCCCCTGGTCGGTCTCAGCCAGGGGTAAGACACGATATTCACGCAAAAAATTGATGCCCAACTGGTTTTCCAGCAGCGGACTTTCCGGGTAGTCGTCGCGCTCGACCAGGGGCATGCCAAGCAGCGTGGACAGTAACCGGGCGAGCGCGTCTTCGGTGATCAGGCCGAGCCGCGTCAGCAATATATCTGTCTGCTCGTGGGTCTCGTTTGCGAGCCGGTTCACCCGATCCGCTTCACGCGTATCGAGTTTGCCGTTTTCAACCAGCAGGTCGAGCAGGGGCGAACGGGCAATTGCGTCGCCGGCCCCGCCGTCAATGGCGGTCAGTTTCGGATCTTCGGTTTCGAGTGCCATCGGCGTCGTCCTTATATCCGCGTTGCTCTCGGTTTCGTCATTCGTCTCAGTCCACCGGTCAGCCTAAGCGCTAGAATACGACAAGTGGACCGTATAGCCAGACGATCCAGAAGCCAAAGCACAAATATGGCCCAAAGGCGATCTCCTCTCGCGCGATATCGCGGCGGCCGGTTACCATTATAACAAGTACGACCGCGAGGCCGGTTACAGATGCAATCAACAAAACACTCGGCAAACCAGCCCAACCCACCCAGGCGCCGGCCGCGGCAAATAGCTTGGCGTCGCCGCCGCCCAGGCCGTCATAGCCCCGTAGCCGGCGAAATGTAGCGGCCACCGCCAAAAATAACGTTAACCCCACAATTGCGCCAATAATGTGGGCGAGTGGGTCGAGGGTCTCGAGAATCAACGCCGCGGCCAGGCCAGTAGCGATCAGCGGCAGGGTGATCGCATCCGGCAGCATTTTTTCGCGAAAATCGATCAATGTCAGGGTCAGTAAGGCCCAGCCGAGCAGACAGCCGATCACGATCGACCAGCTGGTGAGGGTGCTGACCGACCAAATAGCGATTCCCAATGCCGCCAGTTCGGTCAGTGGATAACTTGAGCCTAGGGGCGTGCCGCAATGGCGGCAGCGCGCACGCGTTGCTAACCAACTAAAAAGCGGAACCAGATCGCGCGCGGTGAGCTGTGCCTGGCAGGAGGTGCAGGCCGAACGGCCGAATATGATGGTCTCGCCGCGCGGCAGGCGGTGGGCAACGAGGCCGACGAAGCTACCGACGAACGGCGCCGCCAATAGCGGCAATAACCAAGTGAGCTCGGCCGGAAGGGTCATTTTACTGCCGTACCCGTTCGATCCGCCGACCGGGTGTCAAAATGCCGCTAGGGGGCGACGACCAAACAATTTTGATTTCTGGATTTCAAAGATTTGCACAATCCGGTTGCCGCTGCCACATCGGCCAACGGGCCCGCCTGCAGGCGATAGAAAGTGCCCTTTGCCAAATTGGCTTGCTGCACATGCAGGGTGAGACCATCGAGTAAATCCTGATTGGCCTGCTGCATTGCCGCCCACGTTGCCTGGGTATCTTTTCGATTGTCCAAGGCGGCGAGCTGAATTCGCCACGTTGCGCGTTCCACGATTGCCGGCCGCACCTTCAGTGTGCCTGGCGCTGACTCCGGAGCTGAGGCATCTACGGGTAGACGCGGCGCGGCGGCCAGTCGCGGTGGCGGGGGCGCTAATTCGAGGTTCGGCGACGACGGCGCGTCGCTCGTGCTTTGCGGCGTCGAGGCGACGGTTGCCGGGACGCTGATTTGCTGAGATGTCGCGGTGGGGCGGCCTCCCGCGACCCGGTCGATCAACGGGTCGAGGTCGCGCATGCGACGGCGTAGTTCATCTGTAATTGCGCGCGCGTCGCCCTGACTGCCGGCAACGCGCGGGGTGAGAAGCACGAGCAATTCCGTACGCAGGACGGTTTCCTCGGTCCGTCCGAACAAAGCGCCCAGGACCGGAATTTTATGGAGCGCCGGAATTCCCACATTGGTGTCGAAAGTGCGGTCGCGGATTAGGCCGCCCAAAGCGACCGTTTCACCCGACTGTACGGCGATTGAGCTGGCGATCTTGCGGGTACGGATTGTCGGCGAATCGATCCCTGACGTGGTGGTCGCGACGACGTCGCTGACTTCCTGTTCGATATCCATGATCACCAGCCCGCCGGCATTGACCCGCGGCGTGACCGACAGGATGACGCCGGTATCTCGCTGCTCGACCGAATTGACCAGTGGTGTGCCTTCCTGGGTAACTGACTGGGCCTGCTGGGTCACCACCGGCACCTGGTCGCCCACCTGCAGGCGCGCGGTGCGGTTGTCGAGCACCATCAATTGCGGCGACGATACGACATTGAGATCGGTCACCTCGTCGAGGGCGTTCAAGACCACGCGAATGTCGGTCGCGTTCAAAACGTAGGAGAAGCCTGGGAATATGGAATCCGCTGTGCCGGTGGCAAACTGGCTGAGCGAGAAAGTGCTGCGACCGTTTTTAAAGAACCATTGCACGCCATATTGCAAAGTTTCGTTCAGCTCGACTTCGGCAATGGTTGCCTCGACCAGGACCTGGAGCGGCGGAATGTCGAGCTTGGTCAACGCGGCCTCGACCATGCGAAAATCGCTGGGAGTCGCCAACACGACCAGCGCGTTGTTGCCCTCGTCGGCGATGATGCGAACTTCTTGCTCGCCTTCGAACACCAGGCTGGTGCCGTCAGCGTTTATATTCGTCGCCGGATTCGTTGTTCCACCGGCCGTCTGTTGCGCTGGGGTGTTGTTCTGAGGCGGCGTATCGTTGTCGTTCTGCGTGGCTGGGGCACGCACGACGACGGGGCGCAAGTTTGGCGCCACCGACGGCTGACCCGGACGGTCGCGAGACGCTGTGGCTGAGAATATATCGCCAAGCACTTGGGCCAGGTCGGCGGCGTTACCGTTTTGAATGTAATAAACGAACAGCCGGCGGCCGGCCTCGTCGGTGCTTTCGTCGAGTTTTTGAATCCATTTCTCGGCGCGCGCGATGTATCTCGGCTGAGGCGAAATAACCAATACCGCGTTCAAACGCTCCAACGGGACAAACCGTAAAATGCCTTCCAGCGGCTCATCGTTGGCGGCGCCGACAATGGTTTCGAGGTCGCCAACGACCGATGATGCGTCGGTAAATTCGAGCGGGAAAAGTCCGAACGACATGCCGGCCAGCCAGTCCACATCGAAGGTATCGATGAGCGACAGCCAGGTCTGCATTTCGCGGCCGGGTCCCGCCAGCACCAACAGATTGCGGCTGGTGTCGACCCGGACGATGCTGCCCTGGGTGACCACCGGTTCGAGGATGCGTTGGATCTCGCGCGCGGACACAAATTCCAGCGGCACGATTTGAATGGCGTACTGGCTGCCGCGGGGCAGGCGCTCGTTGCCGATGCGAATACGTTGCGCCTGGCGGGGCGCTTCTTGCGCGGGAACGATCTTATAAAGATTGTCGACCGGGACGATGGCCGCGCCGATCATTTGCAAAACATTTTCGAACGCCGGCAGAACCGCGGCCCGCGATAGGGGCCGGCTGGTCTGCAGCGTGATCGAGCCATCGATCTGCGGATGGACGGAGTAATTCAATTCGAGGACTTCGCTCATCACAACCCGCGCGACGTCGCGCACATTCGCGTTCGCAAAGCTAAGAACGATCTCGCCGCCATTAGTGACGGTAAGCGGTGCGCTGGATATTGGCCGTTCGTTAATGAACGTTCCGGTGCCCAGGTCGATCTGCGGGGTTCTTTTCGGCGCGGCGACGACTTCATTGACCGGCGGCGCCGGCGCATCACCGGCTGTTGAAGTCGCTACCGGGGCGGTCGTTTGTGCAGGCGCATTTGCGACAGCCGTAGCCTCGTCGGTCTCGGCCGACGGCTGTTCATCAAACACCTCTTGCAGCTCGGCGCACGATGTCAGCGTCAGACATAGCAGCACAAACGCTGCGCGCTGCCAGGAATTGCGAAATGGCATTAGGACATTATCCCCAGATTACTGAGCACTAAAATCGCAGAAAAACCCCTTAAGTCCAAGAAAATACTGACAGAAAAATATCGACGTCGCGCGTGAGTGTGATTAGGTATGGTTAATACAAAGTAAATAATTCGGCCTGGATGATCTGGCTGTAGACCAAATTGGTCGCCACGTAGTAGGGGTTATCACGCTATATTCCCAATGAGGCCGGTTTCACTGAAGTAAAACCGTCCCTGTCTTGGAGTGCTCGCGGGTATGGGTGAAGCGACCCCGGAACTCGAATTCGATGATATGTCGTGGCACGACGTTATCGTGTACGGATTGCAATTTGATGTCGGCGACGCAAGCCAGGGCGACTGGCGCAGCGATCTCGTATTCGACATCGACTACATCGCCGAATGGGTTTCTGGCGGCGAGCGGGGTGCGCGGTTTCGCGTCGCGCCGGCGACGCTGACCTTTCACGAGGTGTCGGATCTGCGCATCGACGTCGATTTCGGCGACAGCGGCGTCAGTACGATGATGAACGAATTGTCGATCGCGAATATTTCGCGCACTCTGGTCGACGATCAGAAGCGTTTCCCCGACCGCGATTATTACCGTTGGCGCATCGAACTCAATTGGCCCCAGGGCGGCGAGATTACCTTTGGCGGGCGCGGCTTTACCCAGACTTTGCGTGCCGACCCGGTGCTGCTCGATGAGCAGCGCCTGCCCGCCGGCAGTCGCCGTTAGGGGCTGGCCGGCATCATGATTCGCTGGGGTTTCAGGTTGGCCATCGCCCTTGCTGGCGCGGCTTTTGTATTTTTTCAAATCAGCCCCGCGCCAGCCCAGAGCGTCGCCGTTGATGTGGAACTGGTTCTGGCGGTCGACGTGTCGGCCAGTATCGACCGCACCGAGGTCGATCTACAGCGCGCCGGTTATCTCAGCGCGCTGACCCAACCGGCCGTCGTCGACGCTATGCTATCGGGACCGCTCGGGCGCATCGCCGTGACTTTTATCGAATGGTCGAAAACCCAGCGCACGGTGATCGGTTGGACCATAATCGACAGTCCCCAAGCCGCTCAGGCGTTCGCCGCCGCCGTTGCCGCCCAGCCGCAACCGCCGGGGGGGCTCACATCGATTCGCGGCGCGCTCGACTTTTCGGTCGCCAGTATCGAAGCCAATGGGATCGAGGGGACGCGCCGGGTGATCGACCTCTCCGCCGATGGCCGCGATTGGGAAGGCGATGGCCAGATCGTCGCCGCGGCGCGCCAGCGCGCGCTCGACCGAGGCATCGTCATCAACGGTCTGGCGATCCGGCCCGATCTTGAGCAAACCGAGGTGGAAGGGGTGAAATACGACCTCAACGGTTATTTCCACGCCTTCGTGGTGGGCGGCCCGGGCTCCTTCACCATGGTGGTCGAAAATCCGGCGGATTTCCCCCAAACGGTGGCGAAAAAACTGATCCTTGAGATCGCCGGTCTGCCGGACGCGGAAAGATCGGCAATTTCGAATTAACGACGATTTAGGTTTGCCCCCGCCAGGTAAAACGCCTAGAAGGCGTTGAGCCGGGGCGTAGCTCAGCCTGGTAGAGCGCCTGCTTTGGGAGCAGGAGGTCGTTGGTTCGAATCCAGTCGCCCCGACCATTTGTCCCCGAGGTTCTGGGGCTAAAATCAGTACGGAAACCGAAGCGATGCGCGCACGAATTTACCAACCCGCCAAAACCGCGATGCAGTCGGGCCGCGCGAAGACCGGCAAATGGGTGCTCGAATACGAGCCCACCCGCCGCCAGCAGCTCGACCCGCTGATGGGTTGGCCCGGGGCCGGCGACACCATGGCGCAGGTGCGGTTGACCTTCGATACCTGCGACGACGCCATGGCCTATGCCGACAAGCACGATATCGCCTATAGCGTTCAACAACCGAAAGAACGTATCGTCAGACCCAAGGCTTATGCCGATAATTTTGCCGTGTCGCGTAAGGTTCCCTGGAGCCACTGAACAGCAGCCAGTGTCGCGACAGGGCACGCCTCATGTTTGGGCGCCCGTAGCTCAGCTGGATAGAGCGGCGGATTTCTAATCCGCAGGTCGCAGGTTCAAGTCCTGCCGGGCGCGCCACACTTTGCCAGATAATTTTCACCTAACTCCTTACATGGGCTACCGCGCGCGGGTGCGTTTACGCTACATTTCCGCACGCGCTAATTTGAATATCGGGAGATCAATACATGTATGCCTTCACTCTTAAGGACGAACAGGAGTTTGATCCAAACAAGCATGTCGAGAAAATTCTCGGCCGCGCCGCCGAGGGCGATTTTACCGTCGCCTGTTGGGAGCCGGGCCAGGTGAGCCCCGACCATTGCCACCCCGATGCTACCGAAATCTATTTTTGCGTCGAGGGTGGCGGCACCATGAAGACTGCCGAGGGCATTACCGAGATCAAGCCCGGTGCCTTTGTCGTTCACCCGCCGGGCGAAGTGCACGAATACACCAACGGGCCAGAACGGACCTTGCTGTTTCGGGTGCGCTATGGCTCGGAGATGGCGCCGCGTATGATCGGCTGGCCGAGCAATCCCGAATGGCAGGCGACGCCGGAAGACATCGAATATTTCGAAAAAAACCCTGTCGGGTAGCGCCTCAGTCGCCGGCCGTCCGAAACGCGTCGATGCCCAGCGCGGCGCGGAACTCGGCGGTATCGTCGAGCGCGATGTCGTCGAGATACATGCCAGTCGCATCGGCCACCCGGTCGAGGGCGTCGAACAGGGCAGCGATGGCGGCGGCGTCGACCATGCCGGCATCGCCGACCGCCGCCCGGCAGAAATTTCGCGTGCGTTCCAGGCGCCTGGCGTCACCGCTCAGTATCGCGTCGGCGAAGTTGCGCAGCGTCTGCCCACCCGGCACACCGCCATTGCCGCCGGTGGCGCCAATCGCCGCTGAGAGGTCGTAGTCGTTACCGGATTTTTGACCGCTCGCACGGAGCTGGCGCACATGGGCGGTCGTTCAGAAGAAGCACTGATTGAGCGCCGAGACCCGCGCGGCAATCACTTCCATTTGCGGCCGGCTGATGGCCCGGTCGCTATAGGTCGGATCGGTGATGTGGTTGCGATCGACATAGTAGGTGGCGACGATATTGAAGAACATGCGCGCTTGGGGGGCGGCCAGGCTGATCGCCCGATAGCTGTTAGTGACGAAGCCCTCATTGTATAGATCGGCCTCGGCCGCGCCGGCCCCGCCAAGCGGGATAGTCGGCACCCAGGCGCCTTCCTGAACAGCGCCCTCGGGTCGAATTCGCGAGGGGAAACCGGCGACGGGTGCGGGTAGTTCCAAAGTCGCCATTCCTATTGCGCGAACGAACGTATCGACCGCGATCACGCAGGCGATAACCACCACCAGCTCGACATAGGCGGCATCGCGGAGCCCGCTGGCCAGGGTTTCCCGATACCAAGATTCGGTCAGGCGTCCCGGGTCTGTGGCGATGCGGTGGATCGCTTCGATTGCCGGATCGGGCAGGGTGCTTACGCTGTTGTGGACGCCGTCGATGTCGTACGGCGATAAAGCTGCTTTGCGGTCGGCACACAGGGTGCAGCGGTGCGCGTGGCGCAGCTCGGCGGCGATGGCGACGCGTTCTTCGCCACTCCAGCGCAGGCCGGGCCGCGCCAGCCAGTCCCAAACGTGCTCGTGAAGCACGACGATGTCGAGGCGCACAGGGAAGGGGGCATCGATGTAGGAAATGCTAGTGGACACGCTGGATAATCTCTCTTCTGCACCGAGTGTAGCGGACGGGCCAGCGCTTGTCAGGCCGCTACGGCGATCGTCGCCACGTTCGCCGTGTCGAGCGGTGCGCCGGTCACCGCCTGCACGTCCTCGGCTGTGAGGCCCGGCGCTACCGCTTCCAGCACCAACCCATTGGTTGTCACCGCGATCACCGCCATGTCGGTGTAGATTTTGCGGACCACGCCGCCAGCGGTCAGCGGGTAGCTGCGCTCGGCGACGATCTTGGCGTCGCCCTCGCGCGTCGTGTGGGTCATCATCACAAACACCCGTTTGGCGCCCGCCGCGATATCCATGGCGCCGCCGACGCTGCCCGATTTTTGGTGCGGTAGGCGCCAGTTGCACAAATCCCCATTGCCGGCGACCTGGAAAGCGCCGAGCACCGCGCAGTCGAGGCGGCCGCCGCGCGCGATGGCGAACGAGTCTGTGTGATGGACATAAGCACCACCGGGGATCAGCGTGACCAGCCCCTTGCCGGCGCTGACCAAATCCTGCTCTTCCTCGCCCGGGGCCGGTGGTGGCCCCATGCCGACAACGCCATTCTCGCTGTGGAACATCACGTCGCGGCCTTGCGGAATAAAAGACGGGATCAATGTCGGCATGCCGATGCCCAGATTGACCAGCCAATTGTCTTCCAGGTCAGCAGCGACGCAGGCGGCGATTTGGTCTCTTGTCATGAGGTGGGGGGTCAGCAGGTTGGAGGTTTCGCTCATTGCTTTTCCTTGCCGATCGCATAGGGGCCGGTGATGTAATAGCGGTCGACAAATACGCCGGCGGTGACGATCACTTCCGGGTCGAGGGCCCCGAGGGCCACTTCTTCAGCGGCTTCGACGATGGTGTAGTCGGCTGCCATCGCCATGATCGGATTAAAATTGCGCGCCGCCTTGTGGAAGATGAGGTTGCCGCGCGGGTCGACTTTATATGCTTTGACCAGGGCAATATCGGCGCGCAGTGGCAATTCCAACACATAATCCCTGCCGTCGATGTTGTGGACCGGTTTACCCTCGGCCAGATCGGTGCCGACTGCTGTTGGCGTGAGAAACCCGCCCAGACCGGCCCCCGCCGTGCGCATTCGTTCCGCCAAAGTTCCTTGCGGCACGATTTCAAGCTCAATCTTACCCGCGTCGTATAATTCTTTGAAAACAAACGATTCTTTTGCCCAAGGAAAAGTACAAATCAGCTTCGAGATGCAACCTTCGCCAAGCAATCGCGCCAAGCCCGAGCGGCCGGTGCCGGCATTGTTGCTGACCACCGTCAGGCCGCGTACGCCGCGGTCGCAGACCCCGTCGATGAGGAATTCCGGCACGCCGGGCTCGCCAAACCCGGCGACCAGAACGGTGGCGCCATCTTGGACCTGGTCGACCGCGTCTTCGAGCGTATCGGCGCGTTTATTTTTCATATCAGAACAACATTATGGGCTGGGAACAAAATAGGGCGCCGGAGTGCCGTCGCTGTCCTCGCGATAGACTACGCTCACATTTTGACCCACGGCGACGCTATCGGGATCGCAATCGACGATCCGGCTCATCATGCGAAAACCTTCGGTGAGATCGACCAGCGCGACCACATAGGGGGCCTCGTCTTTATGGGCGGGCGGTGCCCGGTGGATGATCGAGCAGGCGTGAACCACGCCGTCGCCGGCCGATACGTGCCATGCGGGTTCGGGCGTGCCGCAGGTCGGACAGATCGAACGGGGATAGAAGATCGCCGCATCGCAAGCGGCGCAGCGCTGGTAGCGCAGTTCGCCGGCGGCGATACCTTCCCAATAGGGGGCGGAATCGGGATCGGGCAGTTCTTCGGCCATGGTCGTTTTCTCCGATTGCCTATTCGAGGCCCAATATAACAGTGCTGTTGGACGACAACACGCCGCCGGTACCGCTGGCCAGCGCCAGGGTCGCATTGGCCACCTGACGGTCGCCGCACTCGCCGCGCAACTGGCGTACCGCTTCGATCAGTAGAAAGATACCGTATTGGCCGGGATGGCAGTAGGACAGGCCGCCGCCCATGGTGTTCAGCGGAAATTCGCCGCCCGGCGCGGTGCGCCCACCGGACACGAAGGTGCCGCTTTCGCCCAGCTTGCAGAAGCCCAGAGATTCCAGTGTCAGCAGCACGGTGATAGTGAACGAGTCGTAGATTTCCACCACGTCAAGATCGCTATGCGTCACGCCGGCCATGGCGAAGGCGCGCTTACCGGATTGCGCCGCCGGGGTCACCGTGAGGTCGGGCATCTCGGAAATCTGCGCATGCGAATGGGATTCACCCTGGCCGAGCAGCCAGACCGGCGCCTTGGGCAGGGTCTTGGCGATCTCCGGGCTGACCACGACGACGCAGCCGCCGCCGTCGGTCACCAGACAACAGTCGAGGCGGCGCAGAGGTGAGGCGATCATGTCAGAAGCGAGAACCTCGTCGACGGTCAGCGGCTCGCGGCGATAGGCCTTTGGGTTCAGTTGCGCCCACGACCGGGTCGACACCGCCAGTTCAGCCAATTGTTCCGGCGTGGTGCCGTACTGTGACATGTGGCGCGACGCCGCTAACGCATACGCGCCGACCGGGATCGGCAATCCGTAGGGCGCCTCGTATTGGTAGCCCAAATCGGTATGGGCTTCGAAGATGCGCCGCTCGCGCCGTGAGCGCTGGGTGCTGCCATAGAGGATCACCGCGACCTTACACAGCTCGGCCTGGATCGCTGCCGCGGCGTGGCCGAGATGAAATTCGAAGGACGCGCCGCCGACCGACGTGTTGTCGGAATAGCTCGGTTGGATGCCCAAATATTCGCAGACCTGGAGCTGGGGTAGGCGGCCCCAATTGCCGCTGCTGAACACTGCGTCGACGTCCGATTTCTCTAGGCCAGCCTCGGCCAGCGCGGCGACCATGGCCTCGGCCTGCAGGGTCATCACCGTCGAATCCGGTACCACGCCAAGGCGCGACTCAGCGACCCCGGCTATCGCGCAGGCTTTATTTAAACTCATGAACCTAGATCCGGCGTTGGGCTATTCGGCAGCCGCGGCGAAGTCGGGAATTTCCAATTCCGGCAACACCTTGGTCATGAACAGCTCAATCTCTTCGAGCAAATCTTCCTTGGGCTGTTGCGCCCAGTGGAAGATCAAGGTGATGTATTCCGCCGGCGCTTGTTCGTAGGTCTCTTTCCAAGCCTTGATCGACTCTTCGACCGTGCCGCCGATGAAGAAGCCGGAATCCTTGATGTCCTGAATATGTTCCGGGTCGGTTTTGCCGCCCTGCGGCCAGAACGGGAAGAACGGGCCGTAGAAATTCTTGTAGATGTCGAGATCGTATTCGCGCAGCTTACGGTCATAGTCTTCCGGCGTCTTGGTGATATGGGGCCACCGCACCAGGTTCTGCTGCTGGCCGCGCACGAAATGGCGGCCATACTTTTTCGATTCCTCGACATAGAGGTCGATAAATTCGGCCATGCCCTCGGTGGTCATGAAATAGGTCGGCATTAAATTATGCTTGGCGCAGAAGCGGATTGCCTCCGGGCTTTTGTTGACGGCAACGAATACCGGCGGACGGGGTTTCTGGTAGGGCTTGGGCACAACGCAAACTCGTTGCACCGCGCCGTTTTCGTCGATTTCGCCCTCGACCCCGGCATCGCGCGCGATCTTCCACGACGGATAGTCTTCGACCCCGGTCTCCAACGGGTAGGGCGCTTTGTAGAATTGGCCGTCGAGGCGCACCGATTCTTCGGTCCAGCATTTGAGCAGCATCTCGACGCGCTCTTCGAAGATCTCCCGGTTGCGTATGTCGTCGGCGCTACCGTGCTCGCGCGTCGCCGGGGTTTCGGTGAACTGACCGATGATATTGGTCCAGCGCTTCTGGTAGCCGCGGGCGACGCCGCAGAAGAATCGACCGTTCGACAGATGGTCGATGATCGCGGTTTCCTCGGCGACCCGGATGGGGTCGCGGGTCGCCATCACATAGCCCAGCGCGCCGACATGGATCTTGCTGGTTTGCGACGCCCAGTGGGCGTTGAGGATGCCCGGGTTAGGGCCGATCTCATAGCCTTCGGAATGCAGATGATGCTCGATCGTCGACATGCCCCAAACACCCATGTCTTCGCAGGCTTTGACGATTTCGGTCCATTCGTGAACGACCCACTGATAGGTGTCCGCGTCGTTGCCCATCCCGCGGTTGGCCTTGCGGCCTTCCTCGCCGTCGGACGGGAACATGGGGTACAGTTGGACAATAACTTTGGGCAGCGCCATGGGACTTAGCTCCTGGGTGTTTCGTGGCCGGGATAGTAGCGAAGTCGAGCTATACACCGGCAATACATTTTACTGATATTTCTTATTGTAGAGACCTATAGGTTAGCGGTTCTCTGGGTCACCCAATGCCGGCCGGATCGAGGCCGAAAACTTCCGCTGCCCAGTCCGACATGACATCGCCGATAAGCTGGCGATTGTCGATCTGGCAATGCTCGGCGCCGCCTTCGTCGAGACGAAATATCTTGAGTTTGCGGTTCGGACTGTTGACTGCCTCGTCATAAGTCTTCTGTGCCGTCCATAGCGGTACCTGCCGGTCGTTCTCGCCATGGGCGATGAGCAGCGGGCAGGTGATTTGGTCGGCGATACCCTCGAGCGTCATCTTTCGTGAGACCGCCAGCGCGTCTTCCGGTGTCGGTTGGCCCATCACCCACATACCGTGGCTGACCATGTCGGGCACTGACGGGGCCGATTCCACTTTGGCGTAGGCGCGTTCGAAATAGACGCTGAAGTCCCACAAGGCGCCCCAGGCGATGCAGCATTTGAGGCGTTTCTCGAAGGCCGCCGCGCGCGGCGCGTAGTAGCCACCCAAGCTATTACCCGACAGGCCAATACGGTCGCCATCGACATCGTCGCGGGTCTCCACATAATCGACTAATGCTTTGACGTAATGTTCGGTCTCATGGCCGGTCGCCAGACCATGCAGGCGAAGCGCGCCACCGGCGCCCGGTTGGTCGACGATCAGCATATGCATGCCGCGGCGGCGATATTCCTCGCCGATGATCGGGTAGTGAAATTCCTTCAACGAGTCGAAGCCCTGGATGTGAATCATACACGGTGCCGGGCCATCGACATCGGCCTTGACGAAGATGCATGGCATGGCGCCGCTCTTGAACGGCACGTCGACATATTCCACCGGGTCGCGGCCCACTTCGCGGGCTTGGCGATAGAGATCAATGCCGCGCTGGTAGGACATGATCTCGCGTGGGTCGGCGTGGTGCAGGAAACGTTCGGCGCGCAGATGGTAGATGCCGGCGCGGTGATATTTGCGCGCGGCAGTTAAGGGATGGCCTTCCTCCATATCTGCATCGCCCAAACGTTCGAGCTTTTCGGCCAGCTTGGTGAAGGCTTCGTACCAAGCCTCGTTGGCGGTCGCCGGGTCGCCGCCGGCCAGATGTTTAACCGCCCGCAGCGCTTCTTCCGGTTCGCTCGTGGTGCCGACCTCGTCGAACAGGGTCGCCGTGGTCAGGCTCCACGCATAATTGTCTGGAAAATATTCGAACATCTCAATCCCCCTTAAATCACCGTGCCGCGTTTAGCCGCGATCTAATGCAGGCTAAAAAACCACAATGGGGAGACGGGGGGAAGCGTGCGCCGGCGAATTTTCCGCCGGTTTGCCTCACCAAAGATTAGGCGCGGCAACTGTATTAATGGAGCAGTTCCATTATCCAGCGGCCCTCGGGCAGCCCGTGGAAACTGCACACCGGACACCGGTCGGGCTCTTGTTCGGATTCCTGCTCATGGTCGCAGCGCGGACACCGGAACAACGTGATGGGGGGTGCAAGCTTGGCAAGTTGTTCGCTCATATTTCGCTCCTTGGCAAAACACCTACCTGGCGAACATCTCTGACAACTCAGAACGTGTGGACACTATCGTATGCATCGCAGCCGTGCCAAGCGCCGCCGGGGATAACTATGCCAAATCCGGCAGCTTGCTATTTACGGCCATCCTCTTAGGTTCTGCGGAACTGAATTTAGGAGACGATCTATGGGAATGCTGGTCGACGGACGCTGGACGGCGGAAGACGAAGTGAAGGCCAAGACCGATAAAAGCGGCCGGTTCAATCGGGCACAGTCGGTATTTCGCAGTTGGGTGAGCACCGACGGCGCGGCGGGCCCCAGCGGTGAGGGTGGTTTCGCCGCTGCGCCAGGCCGCTACCATCTCTACATCGCCATGAACTGTCCGTGGGCGCACCGCACCGCGTTGATGCGCAAGCTGAAAAAGCTCGATGATGTGATCACGCTCGACCATGTGTTGCCGCGCCGCGACGACCGGGGTTGGATTTTCGATAATAGCGACGATGGCTATCGCGACACCGAGTTAGGCAAGGATGCGTTGCACGAAGTCTATATCGCCGCCGACCCGGGTGTGACCGGGCGGGTCACCGTGCCGGTGCTGTGGGACCGCGAACGCGAGACCATCGTCAATAACGAATCGGTCGAGATCATCCGCATGTTTAATGGCGCGTTCGACGCGTTCTCCAACAACGATACCGATTTCTATCCCGAAGACTTGGCGGACGAAATCGATCGCTGGAACGAGCTGACCTACAACACCTTGAACAATGGCGTGTATCGTTCCGGCTTTGCCCAGTCGCAAGCGGCCTATGACGAGGCCGTGGTGCAAGTGTTCGAGACCCTCGACAAGTTGGAAGCCCATCTAGCCGATAACCGCTATCTATGCGGCGAGCGGTTTACAGAGGCTGATATCCGCGCTTTTCCGACTTTAATCCGCTTCGATGTCGCCTATTTCGGCGCCTTCAAATGTAATCTACGGCGGCTGATGGATTACCCCCATGTGTGGGCCTACACCCGCGAAATTTACCAGATGCCCGGCGTCGCTGAGACCTGCGATCTGGATATTTTCAAGCGCGGTTACTATTCGCCCAGCCCGCAGCGTAATCCACTAGGCATCGTGCCTCTGGGGCCGATCATCGATCCGATGGAGCCCCACGGCCGCGGGTGATTAGGTCGCTGCTTTAAGCCGCGCGAAGGCGGCGTCGAGGTCGGCGATCAGGTCGTCGCTATGTTCCAAGCCCACATGCAGGCGCAGTAAGGTGCCGGCGGGGTCCCAGTTGGTCGCGGTGCGCGGCGGCGCGCCGGGTAGGATCAGCGATTCGTAGCCGCCCCAGCTGGCCCCCATGGCGAACAGATCCATATGGTCGAGCATGGCGCCTAGCGCGTCGTCGTCATAGTGGCGGTCGAGGATGACCGAGAACAGGCCGGTCGAGCCAAGGAAATCGCGTTTCCACAAATCGTGGCCGGGGTGGCTTTCCAGCGCCGGGTACAACACCTGGCCGATTTCCGGCCGACCTTCCAGCCAGCGGGCCAGGGTGAGGGCGTTTTCCTGGTGCTGCTTCAGCCGCACGCCCATGGTGCGCAATCCGCGCAGCGCCAGGTAGCAGTCGTCCGGCGCGGCGTGCTGACCCGACGAGCGGAAGCCTTTGAACAGGGTTTCGAAATGTTCGTTCTTGGTAACCAGCACACCGAGCATGGCGTCGGAATGGCCGACAATATATTTGGTCGCCGCGTGGATCGACACGTCGATGCCCTTCTCGAACGACTTTAAAAACAACGGCGTGCCCCAGGTATTATCGTGCATGACGATGGCGCCGCGCGCATGGGCCGCTTCGGCAATGGCCGGGATATCCTGCATCTCGAAGGTCAGTGAACCCGGCGTTTCGGTATAGACGATTGTGGTGTTGTCTCGGATCAGCTCGGCGATGCCGCCGCCGATCCGCGGGTCGTAGAAACTGGTCTCGACGCCGTATTTGGCCAGCACATTGTTGCAGAAGGCGCGCGCCGGGAAATAGGCGCTGTCGGTCATCAGAATATGATCGCCGGTCTTGGTGAACGAGGTTAGCGCTACCGTGATCGCGCCGAGCCCCGATGCGGTCGCGATCGCCCGGTCGCCACCTTCGACCAGTGCGACTGCTTCTTCCAGCGCCCGTTGGGTTGGTGTGCCGACCCGTCCGTATACGATGTCGTTCATGAAATCGCGGGTGCGCCAGGCCGCCAGGGTCGGCGCGAGGACGGTGGAGGCGTGATAGACCGGCGGATTTACGATGCCGAAATTGGCTTCCGGATCGCGGCCGCCGCTGACCAGCTTAGTCTCGTCGCGCGGCTCTTTCTCATTTGCCAATGTTTAGCCCTCTGGTCCTTTCGGCGTGTCGTCGCGGCCGCCCCATTCGGTCCACGAGCCGTCATAGATCGCCCAATCGTCGCGGCCGATCAGATGTAGGCCCAAGCCGAGGATGCACGCGGTGATGCCCGAGCCGCAGGTTGTGACCACCGGCTGTGTGCCGGTGGCGCCTTGGGCGTCGAAGGCGTTACGTAAATCTGTGGCGGACACGAACGCGCCGGCCGCGGCATCGACAATTTCGGCGTAGGGCAGATTGCCGGAACCGGGGATGTGGCCAGGCTGCACGCCGGGGCGGAACTCGGGCAAGGCACCGGCGAAGCGGTCGGCGGCGCGCGCATCGAGGACGAGTTCTTCGCCGCTATCGATATTGGCGCGCACCTGGTCGATCGAGCGCACCACGTTGGTATTAAGTTGCGCAGTAAATTTTGTCGCTGCCGGGGCCGGTATTTCTGCGCTAACGGCCCGCCCTTCATTTTTCCAGGCGTTAAAGCCGCCAGTCATCACCGCCACATTGTCATGGCCCATGGCGCGGAACATCCACCACACCCGCGGCGCGGAAAACAGGCCATCTGAATCGTAGACAACGACCCTTTGGTCATTGGCGATGCCCATGGCGCTGACCGCCGCGGCGAAGGCCTCGGCGGTCGGCATCATGTGGGGCAGGGCGCTATCGGGGTCGGAAATCGCATCGATGTCGAAATAGACCGCGCCGGGAATATGGGCTTCGCCATATTCGTCCTCGCCGTTGCGGCCGGTCGGCGGCAGGTGCCAGCTCCCATCGACGATATAAACCGCGGGATCGTCCAAATGGTCGGCGACCCAGGCGGTATCGACCAACGCGTCAGAATTCACATATGACATTGGATAAACCTTATAGTGCGTTGTTTTTGTTATTCATTAAGCGCTATTGAAACGCGTCGATTTTGGCGGCCTTTTTTCTCGATCTTGGTCACCGTCACCGGGCCGATTTCGCCGGTGCGCGCCACATGGGTGCCGCCGCAGGGCTGTAGATCGAGACCTTCGACCCTGATCAATCGTACCTGACCGGCGCCGGTCGGCGGCTGCACGCTCATGGTCTTCACCAGCTCCGGCTGTGCCGCCAGCTCGGCGTCGCTGATCCATTCGGCCGCCACCGGATGGTCTTCGGCGATCAGGCGATTAAGCTCGGCGCCGATCTCGTCCTTATCGAGGCCGGCCTCGGGAATATCGAAGTCGAGGCGGCCCTTGCTGTCGCCCACTTGGCCGCCGGTCACCGGAAAATCCAGTACCGCCGACAGTAGGTGCAAACAGGTGTGAACACGCATATGGCGGTGACGGCGCGCCCAATCGATCTCGAGGGTTACTTGATCTCCCACAGCCGGGGTGGCGCTGCCTTCGGCCGGCACATGAACAATGGCGTCTGCCCCATCGTCGGGACCGCCCTTCACTGTCGTAGCGATCGCGATCTCTGGCCCGCTGGCAAGCTTGAGGGTACCGCTATCGCCGGGCTGTCCGCCGCCGGTGGGATAGAAAAGGGTGCGGTCGAGGATGATGCCGCCGCGGTCGTTGACCGCGACGATTTGCGCCTCGCAGGTGCGCGTATAGGGTTCGCTGCGAAAGAGCGGCTCTGTTGTCATAGACCCTACTTAGCAAGCCAGGCCGGCAAAGGCAGTCCCTTTTCTTTTAAAAATTCGATGTTGAAGATTTTCGACGCGTAACGGTGGGAGCCGTCGCATAGCACCGTGACGATGGTATGGCCGGGACCCAAGTCATTCGCCATGCGAATGGCGCCGGCGACGTTGACCCCGCTCGAAGTACCCAGGCTGAGCCCCTCGCCGGTTATCAGATCGTAAAGCACCGGCAGCATTTCCTCGTCGGGGATCTGGTAGGGCATGTCCACCACCGCGCCCTCGAGATTGCCGGTGATGCGGCCCTGGCCGATACCCTCGGTGATCGATGTGCCTTCGGATTTCAACTCACCGTTGACATAGTAGTTATAGATCGCTGCGCCCATCGGGTCAGCGAGGCCAATTTTTATGTCCGGGTTTTGTTCCTTCAAATATGCGCCCACGCCGGCCAGCGTCCCGCCGGTCCCGACGGCGCAGATGAAACCGTCGAGGCTGCCGTCGGTTTGCTGCCAGATTTCCGGACCGGTGGTCTCGTAGTGGCCGCGCCGGTTGGCCGTATTGTCGAACTGATTGGCCCAGATGGCGCCGTTCGGCTCTTTCTCGTCCAGCTCGGCGGCCAGGCGACCGGAATATTTGATGTAGTTATTGTCGTCGCGATAGGGCTTGGCGGGGACTTCGATCAACTCCGCCCCGGCTTGGCGTAGCGCGTCTTTCTTTTCCTGGGTCTGGGTTTCCGGAATTACGATTACCGTGCGATAGCCGCGGGCGTTGGCGACATGGGCGATGCCGATGCCGGTGTTGCCCGCGGTGCCTTCGACGATGACGCCGCCGGGGCGCAAGGTGCCTCGTTCTTCGGCGTCTTTGATGATCGCCAGCGCGGCGCGATCTTTGATCGAGCCGGCTGGATTGAGAAACTCTGCTTTGCCGAGAATTGTGCAACCGGTCGCCTCGGACGGTCCGTTGAGGCGGATCAGCGGGGTGTTTCCAATGGAACCGGCAATGCCGTCGCGGAAGTCCATTACACAACTTTTAGTGTAGTTTTTGATTATTTACATTTCGTGCGCACACTAACCACGCCGAGAACGGCTCGCAAGGGGCAAGCCCCTGCGCAACGGGATGTGAATCATAGCAAGTCGGCGGAATAGCCGCGTTGACGGCTATCGGACGCGATTCTCTGGACCGCGGCCACGGAAGGCATCGACGAAAAACGACGCCCGCACGTCCATCTTCGGCAGCTCCAGGCGGTGTTGCCACGCTGTCAAAACGACCTTCTCGCCTAAATCCTCATGGCGCACCGCGATGACGCCGTCCCATGCGCCTTGATACTGATCGGTCCAACCGCGAATCAGATTCATCGCGGGGTCGGAAGGCGCGTCGTAATAGACGATGATATTGCCGTGTTCCATCGAATGGACCAGGCGTTCTGAGGGCAGCGGGTCGTTGTAGAAGCCCGGCGGAATCGGCGAGGGATTGTGGGGTCCTGAAGTTGGGAACTCGGTGCCATAATCGACCGGCCCGTCGATATGATCGCGGCCCAAGGAGTCTTCACGCTGAATATCCCGGTAGGCGGGATGATTGGCGTCATATTGGAACAAGGTGTCGCGCCCGCCGCCATGGCCTTGCGCTTGCGCGTCCGCAGCCGGCCAGGCCATGACCAGGCCAAGGGCGATAAAAAATATAACTGGCAAAATACGTGAAACCATTCGTCATCTCCGTTGGCGCTTCGGGCGCGCCAATCATGGGTGCAATCGCAAGTTGGCGCGGATCATACCGGGCCAACCCGCCATAGGCCAAGGCGGACGAGGCGCAAATTGTAGTGTTCGGTCATTTCCGCATTTCCGCCGGTACCGTTAGTCTGCCTGTGAGCTGCAGTTGTTCGCCGAAGTCCATTGTTACAGGAGCGTATAATGAAGACCGAGAAAGTGGCGTTTCCAGGGCATTCGGGTGAAACCTTGGCGGCGCGCCTCGACAGCCCCGACACGCCGCCACGCGCCTACGCATTGTTCGCCCATTGTTTCACCTGCACGAAAGATATTTTCGCCGCCGCGCAAATCGCCCGTTCACTGGCAGAATCCGGCGTCGCGGTGCTGCGCTTCGATTTCACTGGCTTGGGCCATAGCGACGGCGAGTTCGCCAATACGAACTTTTCCTCCAATGTGGCCGATTTGATCGCCGCGGCCGATCATTTGCGCAACCATTATGACGCGCCGGCTCTATTGATCGGTCACAGTCTGGGCGGCGCGGCGGTGTTGGCGGCGGCCGGCGACATCCCCGAATGCAAAGCGGTGGCAACCTTGGGCGCGCCCGCCGATCCGGGCCATGTCGCCCATTTATTCGGCGAGAGCGCTGCGACCATTGAGACCGACGGCGAGGCGGAAGTGTCGATTGGTGGACGGCCGTTTCGGGTGCAGAAGCATTTCCTCGACGATATTCGCGAACAGGTCCTCGATGATTGTATCGCCGATTTGCGCAAAGCCCTGTTGGTCCTCCACAGCCCCTTCGACAAGATCGTCGGTATTGAAAGCGCGGCGGCGATTTTCACCGCGGCGAAACATCCCAAGAGTTTCATCTCGCTGGATACCGCCGACCATTTGATGTCGCGGCGCGAAGACGCGGTTTACGCCGCCACGGCCTTGGCCGGCTGGGCCAGCCGCTATTTGCCAGCCGAAGAGGCCAGCGATGCGCCCGGCGTGAGCGCCGGGGAGGGCGAGGTGGTGGTCGGCGAGACCGGCGAGAACCCGTTTGCCCAAGCCATTGCCGCGGGTCCGCATCGTCTGCGCGCCGACGAGCCACCGCGGGTTGGCGGCGGCGATACCGGACCGACCCCCTATGGCTTACTGCTGGCCGGTCTCGGCGCCTGTACGTCGATGACGCTGCGCATGTACGCCAACCGCAAGAAAATTCCGCTCGAGCGGGTGGTGGTTCGCCTGCGCCACGACAAGATCCACGCCGAAGACTGCGAAGCCTGCGAGACAAGCGTCGGCAAGATCGACCGCATTGACCGGGTAATCGAGCTCACCGGCGACCTCGACGACGCGACGCGTCAGCGCCTGCTCGAGATCGCCGACAAATGTCCGGTCCATCGCACGCTGGAAAGCGAAAATCTGATTGTCACTGCGCTTGCCGGGCCGAATTGACGCTACGGCCTGTTGACATTGTTCGGGGATATCCCATAAACTATTGAAATAATTAAATAAAAATAACTTGATTTGGCCTATGTGCTGCCGTTCTGGCAGCATGATGCCGACGACAGGAAGAGGAAACTAAACGTGATACATGTGAAATCGATGCTTGCCGCGCTCGCTGCGGTGATCGGCTTGAGTTTCGCGCCCGCGCCAGCTCATGCGCAAGGCTGCGGCAGCGTTACCATTGCCGATATGAATTGGAGCTCGGCGACGTTCATGGCGGCGCTCGACCGGTTCATTCTTGACCATGGCTACGGCTGTGACGCCTCAGTGGTCCCCGGCGATACTATGCCGACGGGAACCTCGATGATGGAAAAAGGCGAGCCCGACGTCGCCCCCGAATTATGGTCCAATTCATTCAAGGAAGCGCTCGATGCCGGGGTCAAGGAAGGCCGGCTACTGATCGCCGGCAAGTCGTTATCCGATGGTGGTGAGGAAGGCTTCTGGGTGCCGAAATACCTGGTCGATAAGGATCCGTCGCTGGCGACGATCAAGGGTGTCATGGCGAATGCCGCCATGTTCAAACATCCCGAAGATCCAAAAAGCTCGGCGTTCATGGGCTGCCCGGCCGGTTGGAATTGCCAAATTTCCGCCGGTCACCTGTTCGATGCGCTGGCGCTAGAGGACTCCGGGTTCCAGATCGTCGATCCTGGCTCGGGCGCCGGCCTCGCCGGAGCGATCGAGAAAGCCTATAACCGTGAGGAGCCTTGGTTCGGCTATTACTGGGCGCCGACGGCGTTACTCGGCCGGTTCGAGATGGTCAAGGTCGATTTCGGCTCCGGTGTCGATCTCGAGCACTTCCAGGACTGCATTACGCAGAAGGAATGCGAGAACCCGAAGGCCACCATGTATCCGCCGTCGCCGGTCCAGACGGTTGTCACATCAGGGTTCGCCAAACGGGTGCCTGAAGCCTTCGCCTATCTGCAAAGCCGTTCGTTCACCAATGCCTTCATGAACAAGTTCTTGGCGTGGATGGACGAGAACCAGGCCGATGGTGAAACTGCGGCGGTCCATTTTCTGCAGACCGAAGAAGAAGTTTGGACGGCATGGGTGTCTGCCGAGGTTGCTGCCAAGGTGCGGGCGTCCATCGCCAATATGTAAGCGCTCCGATTTGAGCTTGGCTGAACCCATTCGGCGTCTTAACACGCCGGATGGGTTTGGCGCGCCTCCGGTCCAAACACACGCGTAAACTAACGGAATCCCAACCGATGCCCTCATGGCTGACTGACTTTCCGCAACTCGACCGCGCCACTCTAGTCGATCTACGTCGCGGTCTCGACCAGGCCTATCGCGGTTTCTCGCGAGAGTTCGGCGCCGAGATCGAGGCTTTTTTCGACCCTCTGCTGTTCTTTCTGGTTTGGTTCGAGAGGCTTTTAATCAACGCTCCCTGGTGGGTCGTCATCATTGGCGTGTGCGCGCTGGTCTGGGCTCTGACCCGGTCATGGAAGCTGATCATCGGTGTGGTCATCGCCTTCCTGTTGATCGGTTTCTTCGGCATGTGGAAAGACACGATGAGCACCATGGCGATCATCACTGTGTGCACTTTGGTCTCAATCGTGCTTGGCGTTCCCATCGGCATTCTTATGGCCCGTTCCAACCGGGTGCAGATGGTGGTCATGCCGATCCTCGACGTCATGCAGACCATGCCGGCCTTTGTCTACTTGATCCCCGTGGTCATGCTGCTCGGTATTGGTAAAGTGCCGGGCGTTATCGCCGTTGTGATTTATGCTATTCCGCCGGTCATCCGGCTGACAAATCTCGGCATTCGCTTGGTCGATCGAGAAGTGCTCGAGGCAGCCGATGCCTTCGGCGCCAGTCCGTGGCAACGGCTCGTCCGCGTGCAAGTGCCGCTGGCCATGCCGACAATTATGGCTGGGGTCAATCAAACCATTATGATGGCGCTCGCCATGGTCGTCATCGCGGCGATGATCGGCGTTAAGGGTCTCGGCCAGCCGGTGTTGCAATCGATCACCAACCAGTATTTCACCCAAGGTCTGCTCAACGGGCTGGCCATTGTGGCGCTTGCCATCGTTTTCGATCGGGTGTCCCAGGCCTATGGCAAGCGGATGCAAAAGCACCATGGCGGAACGGTGCATGGCTGATCTAAAGATACGCATCGAAGGCCTCTATAAAATATTTGGGCCGAACCCCGGCGCGGCGATCGAGCTGGTGCGGGATGGGGTCTCTAAGCAGGAGATGCTCGACGCGCACGACCACGTGGTGGGTCTGAAGGACATTAATCTCGATATGACCGACCAGTCGATCCAGGTGGTCATGGGCCTGTCGGGCTCGGGCAAGTCGACCCTGATCCGCCATATTAATCGCCTGATCGAGCCAACCGCGGGCCGGGTCCAAGTCGATGGCCGCGACGTGATCGAAATGTCGAAAGACGAATTGCGCGACTTTCGCCGCCACCGGGCGTCGATGGTCTTCCAGCGTTTCGCCCTGATGCCCCATCGCACCGTCGCCCAGAATGTCGCCTTTGGCCTCAACATCCAGGGGCTCGAGAGGGGCGAGGTCGACGCCCGCGTCACCCGCTGGATCGAGCGTATCGGTCTCGGCGGCTACGAGGCGCATTACCCCGGACATCTGTCGGGCGGCATGCAGCAGCGTGTCGGTATCGGTCGCGCTCTGGCGACTGATGCTGATATTCTATTGATGGATGAAGCCTTCTCGGCGCTCGATCCCCTGATCCGTTACGACATGCAATCCGCGCTGCTCGATCTTCAATCCGAGTTGAAAAAAACCATCGTGTTCATAACCCACGATCTCGACGAGGCGCTGAGGATCGGCGATTCAATTGCCATTTTGCGTGATGGCGAGATGGTGCAACAGGGCGACCCCCAGTCGATCGTGCTCAATCCCGCCGACGACTATGTGGCCGACTTCGTCAAGGACATCAATCGAAGCAAGGTTATAAAAGTTGCCACCATCATGCGTCCGCCGGCGAACGATACCGAGGGTCCGACGGTTGACGGCGAGATGCTATTGGAAGATGTGGCGCGGATCATGACCGGAGAAGGCGCCGGCTGGGCCCGCGTCGTTGGGGGCTCGGGCGAGGTTGTTGGTCGAGTGAGCACCGCCGATGTGATGGGCTCGATGGTGCGTCAGGCAAACGACGACGATACAGTCCAGGCGGCGCAGTAGGGCTCGCGCTACACCCACCAGCGCCCGCTGGCGCCGATCACCACAACCGCTAGTCCTAGTGGCAAATTGATGGCGATGACTCGGCGGATGCGGGCCAGGTCGGCGCCGGCCTGTTGCCAGTTCGCGCCGTCGACGGCCTCGCGGAAGTCGTCCCAGGCGCCCCAATACATCCAGCCGAATAACAGAATCATCACCCAGGCGAGACCCTGCATGAGGTGCACGTGCAGGCCAGCGAAGGCGAAGCCGCCTTGCACGGTGAACAGCAGCCAATAACCGCTGATCAACAACAACACGATCGCCATCCACACCCAGGGGAAGAATTTCTGCAAGGTGGCGCGCATCAGTGCCAGGCGCTGCGGCGGTTGCTCCAACACCGCCAGCGCCGGGCGCAAGCAGACGTAGATCGCGACATGCCGCCGACCCAAACGACGGCGCCGAGAATATGCAGAGCGAGGGCAAGGGCGGTCATGAGTTTAGCTCCGTTGGGAAGGAGCATACATGGCGGCCATCGCGGTTATGCGCAAGTCCGGGTTTAGTGAAAATCCCGCGAGGCGATGCGGATATGGTTGTTGCGTGGGTGGCGCGCCGGGAGGGCCGGCGCCAGGCGGCGCGGCGTTTTCATTGCGCCGGTGCCTAGCGCGTCGAGATGGGTCGACATATCGATGATGCGCTTGGCGATGACATGGGTGACGATGCCTTCGCGCTGCAGGGTGCCGTCGATGCGCAGCAGGCGCGATGACAGCACCACCTTACGAAAGCGCGCGAACGTATCGGGCCAGACGATAACATTGGCAACCCCGCTATCGTCTTCCAGGGTGACGAAAATCACGCCGTTGGCGCTGCCCGGGCGCTGGCGCACCAGCACCAAACCGGCGACGGTGACCGCCGACCCGTTGGCGCGTTCGACCAGGGTTTCGTTGCGGGCGACGCCGAAACCGTCCATCAGCCCGCGCAGCAATGCCAGCGGATGGTTTTTCAGGGATAGGCGCAAAGTGGTGTAATCGTTGGCCACCGCCTCGCCGTCGCTTTCCACCGGCAGGGTCACGGCTGGTTCGTTGTCCGCCACTTGTGTCGGATGGCGGTTATCGGCGGTGGCGAAGAGCGGTAGCCCCTGGGCGGTCTCGCGGCCATTATGGCCCAGCGCGCGGATCGCCCACATCGCCTCGCGCCGGTCGAGGCCCAACGAGCCGAAGGTATCGCCATCGGCCAGCACCGTCAGCGCCGCCGTGGTCACCTCGGCGCGCCGCCACAGCTCGCCAACCGAGGCGTAGGGATTATCGCGCCCCTGATCGCGTGCCGCCACGATGGCCTGGCCGGCCTCCTCCTTCAGGCCCTTCACCTGGCGCAGGCCGAGGCGCAGGGCGTAGGGGTTATTGGGGACGCCATCCTTCGAGACGGGCCTTTGGCCCTCCTCAGGATGAGGCGGTCTACCGGTTGGTACTTTCTTTAAATCCTCATGCTGAGGAGGCGCAAAGCGCCGTCTCGAAGCATGTGGCACCGCGGGATTCACCGGCTCCAGCGTGTGGTCCCAGTGGGAGTGGTTGATGTCGGGGCCGCGTATCTCGACGTCGTGATCGCGCGCGTCGCGCACGATCTGCGCCGGTGCGTAGAAGCCCATCGGCTGGCTGTTGAGCAGGGCGGCGGCGAAGATGTCGGGATAATAGCATTTCAGCCAGGCCGAGACGTAGACCAGTAGCGCGAAGGAGGCGGCGTGGCTTTCCGGGAAGCCGTAATCGCCGAAGCCCTCGATCTGGTGAAAGCAGCGCGCGGCGAAATCGGCGTCGTAACCGCGCGCGACCATGCCGTCGATCATCTTTTTCTCAAAGGTGTGGATGGTGCCGGTCTTGCGGAAGGTCGCCATGGCGCGGCGCAGGCCGTCGGCCTCGCCCGGCGTGAAACCGGCGGCGACGATGGCGATCTTCATCGCCTGCTCCTGGAACAGCGGCACCCCCAGGGTCTTGCCCAGCACCTCTTCCAATTCGCGCGACGGGAAGGCCACCCGTTCCTCGCCGTTGCGCCGGCGCAGATAGGGGTGGACCATGTCGCCCTGAATCGGGCCGGGGCGCACGATCGCCACCTCGATCACCAGATCGTAGAAGTTGCGCGGCTTCATGCGCGGCAGAAAGGCCATTTGAGCGCGGCTCTCGACCTGGAATACGCCGAGGGAGTCGGCGCGGCACAACATGTCGTAGACCCCTGGCTCTTCGGCCGGCACCGTCGCCAGGTCGAGGTCGCGGCCATAATGCTGGCGCAGCAAATCGAAGCCCTTGCGCACGCAGGTCAGCATGCCCAGCGCCAGCACGTCAATTTTCAGAATGCCCAGCGCATCGAGGTCGTCCTTGTCCCATTCGATGACGGTGCGCTCGTCCATCGCCGCGTTTTCGATCGGCACCATGGCGTCGAGCCGCCCGGCGGTAATCACGAAGCCGCCGACATGCTGGGACAGGTGGCGGGGAAAGCGAAGCAGCTCGTGGGCCAGATTGAGCGCCAGCGCCAACCGCTCGTCGCTGGGATCGAGGCCGAGGTCGCGCACCACCTCTTCGGGCAAGCCCTTATCCGATAGACCCCAGACCTGACCCGACAACGCGCCCACCGTGTCTTCCGATAGGCCCATCGCCTTGCCGACGTCTCGCATGGCGCTGCGCGCGCGATAGCTGATGACGGTGGCGGCCAGGCTGGCGCGGGCGCGGCCATATTTTTGATAGATGTACTGGATCACCTCTTCGCGGCGTTCATGCTCGAAATCGACGTCGATGTCGGGCGGTTCGTCGCGCTCGGCCGAGACGAAACGCTCGAACAACAGATCGAGGCGCGCCGGATCGACCGCGGTAATGCCCAGGCAGTAGCAGACCGCCGAGTTTGCCGCCGAGCCGCGACCCTGGCACAGAATATCTTGGCTGCGGGCGAAACGGACAATGTCCTGCACGGTGAGAAAGTAGGGGGCGTAGCGCAGCTCGGCGATGAGGGCGAGCTCATGGGCGATCTGGCGGCGCACCTTCTCTTCGATACCATCGGGGTAGCGCTCGGCGGCGCCGGCCCAAGCCAGTTTCGCCAGAGCCTGGTCCGGTGTGTCGCCGCCCGGCACCGGGTCGATCGGATAGTCGTAGCGCAACTCGTCGAGGCTGAACCGGCAGCGCGCGGCGATTTCAGCCGTACGGGCGACGGCGTTGGGATAGTCGCGGAACAGCCGCGCCATTTCGCCGGCTGGTTTGAGGTGGCGCTCGGCATTGGCGGCGAGCCGCAGGCCGGCGCTATCGATCGTGCAGTGCTCGCGGATGCACGTCACCACGTCGGCCAGCGCGCGGCGTTCGGGCAGGTGATAATGGACATCGTTGGTGGCGACCATCGGCGTGCCGCAGGTGGCGGCCAGTTCGGCCAGGCGGGCCAGCTGGCTGGTGTCGTCGCCACCATAGCGGTGGGCCGCCGCGAGGTAGCATTCAGCTTTAAGTTTAAGTCTCAACTCTTTGAGAAAGGATTCGAATTCGTCACCGAATCCTTCGGGCGGGAGGGCCAGCAATATCTGTCCGGCGCCGCGCGCGAAAATGCCGCCGGTCAGCAAATCGGCACGGGTCAGATGGCACTCGCCCTTCGCGGCGCGCCGCTTGCCCCGTGTCAGTAGTTGCGACAGGCGGCCATAGGCGGTGCGATCGGTCGGCAGGCAAATCAGCGAGGGACCATCGGTGAGGTCGAGGCGGGCGCCGACGATCACCCGGATGCCGGCTTCCTTCGCCCCCAAATGCCCACGCACGACGCCGGCCAGGGTGTTGTGGTCGGTGATCGCGATTGCCGGATGGCCCAGGGTGGCTGCCTGCGCGGCGAGTTCCTCGGGGTGAGCCGCCCCGCGCAAAAAGCTGAAATTGCTGGTGACTTGTAATTCGACATAGGCGGGGGGAGGGCTAGCCATGGATCACCCGAAAAAGCCGTGCAGGTACCAGCGTGGCGGGTCGGCTATGTCGTCGCTGTAGAGCCCGTCGCGGTAGAGCCAGAAACGGCGGCCGTCACTGTCTTCGACCCGGTAGTAATCACGGGTGTCGTTACCCAATGAGGAAGGGCCCAGAGGAGTGGGATGCCACCATTCGGGCGCCAGCCGCTCCGGCCCTTCGGCGCGCGCAATGCGATGGCTGTGGCGGCGCCAGCGGAACTGCAGGGGCGGATCGTCGGGCACCGGGGCGATGGCGGTGACCGGTTCCGGGTGGGGCAGCAGGCGCGGTGGGCGCGGGCACATCACGGTTGGCGGTGGGGGTTGGGATAAGGGTTCGGCTGTGGAACCAAGAGCGGAAACAACCGTTTGGGCACGCTCGGGCAGATGGCTTTCGCGCGGCGCGAAGCGCACCACATTACCGGCGCCGAAGCGGGCGGCGAGGCGGTCGATCAACTGCTCGAGGCCGATGGCGTCCGATTGCTGGCCGCCGCCGATATAAGAGGTCTGCGCCGCCGAGAGGGGTGCGGTGGTGACGGCGGTTACGGTCAGAAATTCGATGGCTTGTTCGACAGCAGCGGAACTGTCGGGCAGCGGCTCCGGCAGCCGGTCGAGCTGCTCGTTGATCAGCCGCAGAAGATGGCCGGGGTCGCGGCTGGCCCGGCTGGTGCCGACGGTAACGGTATCGATCCGGCCTTTGGATATTACGCTAGCCGCGACACCCCCGGTCTTTACGCCGTTGCCACCACCCACCCGGTAGAGCGCCAGTTCGAGCCGCCGCGCGCCTCGATCGACGCTCGCCAGCCTCTCGCATAAGGCCTCGGTGAGGCGGCGCACCACGGCGGTGACCGAGGCCGGTTCGCCAAGCGGTTCGGCAAAATTGGCGCAGACCCGCCAGGATGGCGCCGGCGGTTGGGGCGAAAGAGGTTCCGGCAAGTGGCCCAGCGCCTGGTCGAGGCGCCGGGTAACGGTCTCACCGAAGCGCCGGGCCAGGCCGGCGCGCGGCAACGCCATCAGATCGCCGATATGGCGTAATCCCAGCCGGGCGAGCCCATCGATAGTCTCTGGCGGCAGGCGCAATGCAGTGATGGGCAGCGGGGCCAGCGCCGCCTGCTGTTTGCCGGGCGGCACGATGGCGTTGGCGTTGCGTATCCGGGTCGCCGCTGCGGAGGAAAACCGGGCGATGGCCCAGGCGGCGCCCGGCGTGTCGGCGAGTCCGGCGCGCGCGCTATAGCCGGCGGCGGCAAACCGGCGCACCAGATCGTCGAGCAGGGCGGTTTCTCCTTGCTCATCCGGTTTGCTTTTAGTGGGGGCGAACAGATGCGCGCAGCCGGTGATGTCGAGCCACAGACCACCGGCGCCGCCGTCCTCCAACCCGTCGATCGCGGTCCACGGCGTATAGCGGCCGCACCAGGTGGCGAACGAGGATAGAGTTTCTAAATCACCTGCCGGGTCGGCGTCGTCGACGGTAACGCCGGGCTCGAGCGCGCGGGCGTCGGCCAGGGTTTGGCCGGGGAACAGCCCGGCTTCCTGCGCCGTCAGGTTGGCGGCGGCGAGCCGCAATGTGCCGCCGCCCTGCGTCGTGACGGTGATATGCGGGTTAGCCGGTGCGGGCGAGAGGGAGGGTTTGCTCCGCTGCCGGCATAGCCGGTCGGTCGCCAGACGCGGCAGCCAGAGCGAAACCACCCGCCGTTTCATCGATCGGGTCATGACGCCATTCCAAGAGCCAGTGATAGGGTTGTCCGCCGCGCACGCGCAGTAATTCCACCTGCCAGCGGGTTATTCCGAGAAGGGAAGTGGGCCAGGCGGGGCCGCTGGGCGCCGCGGTGATGCGCCAGCGGGTGACGCTGGCGATCGGTGGCACGGCGGCGCTGTCATTGCTGACGCTGCCGCGTAGTAGCAGTCCAAAGGTGCCGCCGGCTTCGGCGGCCAATTGCAGGCGGCGGCTTGCGGTCAGGTCGACCGCGTCGATTTCCGCGCAGACCGCGCCAATGGCCGGCGTGCGTAAGGCTTCTTCCATGGCCCACAGCGCTTGTGCCGCGCCCTTGCGGCCGTGGCCTGGGATCCGAACGACGGTAAGCGCCACCGGGTCGAGGCCGAAGGCGGCCAACCCCGGGCCGTATAAGCTTTCGCGCTGGTCGATCCGCGGCGCGATCCACACGAGGGGCGGGCGATGCAGCCGCTGGGCGCGACCGGCCAGGGCGGCGGCAAAGGCCGTGGCGCTGCCGCTGCCGCCGGTAATTTCGTGCACGGATCCGCCCGCCAGCCCGCCTGTCGGCAAATGATCGTCGACAGCAGCCAGGCCAAACGAGACGGCGCGGGGGGCTTCGCTACCGTCGAGGGCGGTGCCTTCGAGAGCGGAAATCCGCCCGCGCAAGCGGCTCAGGGTTGCATTATCGATCGCCATGGGATATCCATATGTTCTTGTTTTGTTCTAATCGGGAAGAGGTGTTGAGTCAACGCGAAGCCAAATATTTTCATGCGAGGATGTGCGGGTATAGCCCGCTCCTGGGTTTGGCGTTAACTAAATAATTCCTAATTACATAAAGAAAATAATGTATTAAAATCGCGTTATGCTTAATATATAAAATTAAAGTAAAATTTTATGACAATATTACTTATATTATATACTGTTTTGATTGAGTTATCTCTCGGCTGCGTCCATTTTATTAACACTTCGTTTACGAATTGGACCCGAGAGGAGCCGCGCCCGTGACAGGATTTTATGCCAGGTTTGCAAAGAGCTTTTCAGCCAAAGCCGCGATCATCGCCGGCTTCAGCGTGGTGGCCTTGGGCGTTGCCACGCCCTCGTCAGCGGAACCCGCTAAAGTGACGAAGAGCCAGCTTATCTCCATCTCGAAGCAGATCGCCCTCAGCGACGAAGTTACCTGCCTGGCGCAAAACATCTATTTCGAAGCCCGTAGCGAGCCGGTCGACGGCATGTTGGCGGTTGGCCATGTGGTCTTGAACCGTCTTGCCAGCGACCGTTTTCCGGACACGGTTTGCAAGGTTGTGCGCCAGGGCGGCGAACAGCGCCGTCACCGCTGTCAGTTTTCCTGGTGGTGCGATGGCCGCAGCGACGAACCGCGTAATGAGGTTGCGTGGAATGCGTCCCGTCTGATCGCCTGGTTTGTCTATAATGGCCAGACTGCGGACCCGACCGGCGGCGCCCTGTGGTACCACGCCGATTATGTCAGCCCGTATTGGCGCGAAGCGTTTGTCGTCGGACCGCAGATCGGCCGCCATATCTTCTATCTGAATGCCGAAAGCGCACGCTCATCGGGCTGATATAAGATATCAGTATCAGTCGATAATCACTTGTAGCTTAAGATTAAAGTAAGTTTTTAACGGCGCTAGAGGCGGGTATCTCGCTGCCCGTGACATAGGCCTCGTGATTATCCGAGATCTGGTTCAACGCGTAGAGATAATTCACCATCATCCCGGCCGATTGCTGCAACCCTCGGTCCGAGAGATCGGCGAGCCAATTGACCCGTTCCACCTGGGCGCCGTTGCTGAGATGAAAATGGGCGACCGAATCTAGCGCCGTACCGGCTGATTCCCGCCGTTGGTAAAGCAAATAGCCGGCCACCAAATGGAGCAGAATGGGCTGTAGTACCGTCACGATGGCTTCGTCTTGATACCAGTGGGGCCGGTCGAGCAGGGCCTGTAAGGACGGCGCGCCGCCAGTGTCGCCGGCCAGTCCGGCGAGTTGTGTTTCCTGGTCCTGGTTAAGCAGCTCGGCCCCCGCGTCGAGCCGTGAATCGAGCCAGGCGCGAAAGCCGGGGATCGGCGATAGGGTGGCGAAAGTCTTCAGATTGGGCAGCTCGTGGGACAAATCGTCGACCACCTGTTTGATCAGGAAATCGCCGAAACTGACACCGGATAAGCCGCGCTGCGCGTTGGAAATCGAATAGAAAATAGCGGTGTTGGCGTCTTCGGGGTCGCCGGTCGGTGCGGATTCGTCGAGCAGGGTCTGCACATTGTCGGCCAGGCCATCGACTAGCGCCACTTCGACGAAAATCAGCGGCTCGTCGGGCATATTGGGGTGGAAAAACGCATAGCAGCGGCGGTCCGATTCAAGCCGGTTCTTTAAGTCGGTCCAGGACTGGATCTCGTGCACGGCTTCGTAGGCGATGAGCTTTTCCAGCAGATCGGCCGGCGCCGCCCAGGTCACATGGCGCAATTCGAGAAATCCGGCGTCGAACCAGCCGCTCAGTAAGGAGCGCAGCTCGCTGTCGACTGGCCGCAACTCCGGATTGCCTCTGAGCAGGCCTCGCAGGTCGGCGCGCATATCGACTAAAAATTTAACACCGTGGCTTAAGCTATTAAAATTCCTGAATAGTTTTGTCCTTGGTGATCGTAAGCACTCGCGCAACCGGTCGACCGCCCGCGCATAGTCCGCCGGGTTGTTTTCCGCTGCTCGGACGTTATCCATGGCCCGGTTCAGCCCCTCTTGCTCGACGCCATATTCGGTAGCGAGCAGTTGGAAAAACCGCAGCCTTCCGTCGTCGTTCAGGTCGAGGTAATAGCGGCCGAGTTGCGCCGCGTTGCCGCGCGCCGAGGCTTCGCCGCCACGCCCCGACAGGCTGGCGTCGATGCGTTCTTGCAGGATTTTCAGGTCGTCGTCGGGCAGATCGGGGCGCAGCGGCGTACTGCGGTCGCGGCTGGCGACATTGACCACGTCCTGAAGGGCACGCCGCAGTAACCCGCGGGTACGCACCAAAAACCCATTGCTGACTGTCGTATCGGCCATCGTGTCCCTAAACTGGAGAGCGACTGCTATCTAAGCAAGCACAGCAATAAAGAATTTTTCGTGAATTTCTTTGCTTTGACGGTCGGACGCTTACTTAACCGGGGTGCCGGTTTAGCGGTATAATTAGTAATCAGGCGTGGTATTCGGCGGTTAACCGCCGGGACCGCGCGGAAACAGAGGAAAATCATGGCCGAACAGGAAATTGCAGTAATCGTCGGCGCCGGCAGCGGTCTCAGCGGATCCTTGGCGCGTTTATTCGCCAGCGAAGGGATGTCGGTGGCGATGGCGGCGCGTGATGCGGGGAAATTAGCGCCAATTTGCGAGGAGACCGGCGCGAGAGCCTATTCTTGCGATGCCGCCGACGGCGACCAGGTCGACCAGTTATTTGACGCGGTGGCCTCTGATCTCGGCACCCCGGACATCGTCGTCTACAACGCAAGCGCCCGGGCCCGCGGCCCGATTACCGAGGTCGATCGTGAGGCGGTTAAAACGGCGGTGATGGTGAGTTGCTATGCCGGGTTCCTAGTGGGCCAGAAGGCGGCACAACTAATGCTGCCGCGCGGCAGCGGGACGATCCTATTTACCGGCGCCTCGGCCAGTGTGAAGGGCTATCCCCAGTCGGCGCCGTTCGCCATGGGCAAGTTCGGCCTGCGCGGCTTGGCGCAGGCCATGGCCCGCGAATTGTCGCCGCAGAATATTCATGTCGGCCACTTTGTTATTGACGGCGGCATCAGCAAAGGCCCCGACGATCCGCGCACCACCCGTAGCCTGTCCGATGGACAGGACGGGCAGGTGACTGACAGCCTGCTCGATCCCGACGCGATTGCGCGCAGCTATCTCGATCTTCACCGCCAACACCGTAGCGCCTGGACCTGGGAAGTTGAATTACGGCCCTGGGTCGAGAAGTTCTAGCCGCGGGGGAGGCGACGTCGTGCGCCTGCGCGCTTTGTACGGACTGCGCTGGTTATTGACCGCGCTTTTCGCGCTCTTCGCAGCTGCCTTCGTTGGGCTAGCCGTCTATGCGGTGCTGCAATTCGGACTATGGTGGCCGCGCCTGTTCGACGCCCGCGAAGGCGTTAGGCTGGTCTTGGCGGCGCTGACCATACTGCCGTTCCTACTATTGTTCACCAGGCTCGACTGGTCCCGGCCGCTAGGCTGGCTGGCCGCGCGGTTTTCGACCCTGATAACCCCGATCGACCGGCGCATCGAAGCGCTGCGGTCGGGCGACTAGTTAAGCGCAGCGACGGCGAACTGCAGCATGAAGGTGTCGCACCACACGACGATGCTGCCATAGGCGCTGATATCGACGCCTTCAGGGACTGGGTAGTTCTGATCGCCGATCAGGCTTTTAAGGCGGCCGAGACTGCGGAAGTCGGCAGTGACATCTTCGGGAAAAAGCGGGTCTTCGTGGCCGACCAGGTAAACTAGCAGGTTGGGGCCCGGCACCACTTCCAGATTTTCCAGACGCACTATATGGCGGCCGTCGGGAAGTTTCAGTATTAGCGCGCCGCCAGATCCCCGATGGACCGGATCGCCGTCGCGTAATTCTCCGCTGCGTACGGTTTCGGCGCCGACCGGCAGGGGCTCCGCCAGGCGCTTGTCGGAGGCTGCCAACTCCACCATGCGCGATTGCGCCGGCCCGCCGCTGAGCCCCAGCAACAGCATGCCGAGCGTTGTTTGAAGAAGACGGCGGCGGGACGGATATGCGGTCATTCGGGCTCCAGCCTAGCCGTTCGGTAGGATGATCACCTTGCCCTTGCGCGGCCGCAGCGCGTGGGCCACCGCCTCCTTGATGTCCGCCAACGGGTAGGTTGCCTCGACTTCCGCGCGCATGCGGCCCTCGATGATATAGCCGCGCAGTTCCTCATAGACGGTGGCGCGCGATTCCGGCGTAGAGTCTCGGCCCTGCAGCCATTTGGTAAGCCATACGCCGCGCAGGCTGAGATTGCGGAAGATGATATCGTTGGGCGACAAATGGCAGGGCTGGCCCGATAGCAGACCGTAATTGGCGATCACCGCGTTATCAGCCAAGCAGTCGGCCATCTGTTGCGTACTTTCGCCGGCCACCGCGTCGATGCCGAGTTTGATCTCGGCGTCGCCGGTCGCCGCTTTGATCCGTTCGCCCAAATCGGGCCCGTCGACCGCACAAACATCGCCGCCGGCGCCGGCAATGATATCTTCCAGACCGTCGCGGCGGACCACATTGACGGTTTTGAGTCCGTATATTTTTGCCAACTGCATGGTGTATTGGCCGACCGCCGAATTGGCGGCGTTTTGGATCACCCAGTCGCCGGGCTTCAAATCAACCACGGTTTTCAACAATAGCCAGGCGGTCGGCGGATTGGCCATGATCATCGCCATTTGGGTGGGATCGCCGTCGGACGGGAAGGTGACCGTGATGCGGTCGGCTGGCACCACGGCTTGTTGCCGCCAGGTGCCGGTATAGGGCGGGATCATGACGCGGTCGCCCGGTTTGACGTTGGTCACGTCGCTGCCCACTTCGACGATCTTGCCGATGCCCTCGGCGCCGGGCACAGCGGGCAATTCGGGCTGGACCCCGTAACCGCCGGACAATGTCAGCAGGTGCGACGGATTGATCGACGCCGCTTCCACATCGATCAGCACGTCGCCGGGGCCGACCGGGGCGGTTTCCATATCGACCACCTCGACCACATCGGGCGGGTTGCCGGTGCGGGCGAATTGAACGGCTTTCTTGATCGTGCCCATGGCGGGGATTTCCTTTGATAACGATTGTCTAGTCGGCTGTTTTTATCTCGCCCAATGTATTATCGACGATGATCGGGGTCTCGAACCAAGTGATTTCCGGGTCGACGCCGTAGGCGTTACGGATCGCTTCGCGCCAGGGGCCGCCCTCGGCGTAAAGTTTCTCCGCTGCTTCGCGGGTTTCCCAGGTGTAAATGCCGCCGCCGACGCGGCGATCCGTGTCGAGCAGAAAATTCTTGCGGATCAGGCCAGGCACGCTTTCGAAACGCGGCGCGGCATTCCCCATGTTGGTCAATATTTGGTCACGATCGACATCGTCATCGACTTTGAACTGGACAATTGCGGTGATCATCGTTCTTGTCTCCTGGCCGGCTCGTTGAGCCGTTTCATTCTTCCCGCCATTTTGCGGTAATCGCGACAGGCGCACAACCGAACCGCCATACCGTTGGAGTATCATTTTTGAGCGTATTGAACACATCCGCATTGAGCCGTCTGCCGGCCAGCGTCCAGGGCATGGCTTGGATGTTTTTAACGACCATCATGATCGTGTCGATGCACTCGTTCATCCGCGAGCTGACAACTCAACTGCATCCCTTCGAAGTCGCCTTCTTCCGAAATTTCTTCGGACTGCCGATCGCGATCATTCTGATCATGCGCTACGGCTGGGGCCTGTTTCGCACCGAGCGGGTGCAGACCCATGTCATCCGATCGATTGGTCACGTACTCGCCATGTCGATGTTTTTTGTCGGTATTGTCACCACGCCTTTGGCGACCGCCAATGCGCTGACCTTCGGCGCGCCGCTATTCGCCGCGGCGCTGGCGGTCTTGTTCCTTGGTGAGATGTTTCGTTGGCGGCGCTGGGCGGCGTTGTTATTCGGCTTTGCCGGTGTGCTGGTGGTCTTGCGTCCGGGCTTTGTCGCCCTGGAAACCGGCCCGCTGCTGATCCTTATCTCGACTTTTATTTGGGGCATCGTCCTGGTCATCATCAAATCGCTCGGCCGCAAAGACGCGACGCCGACGATCATCGTCTACATGGTCGCGATCATGACGCCCCTATCGTTGATCCCGGCATTGTTTGTTTGGACATGGCCAACGTTAGAGCAATACGGCCTGATGCTGATCATGGGTTTAGTCGGCACGGCCGGTCATTTGACGCTGACGCAGGCATTGAAGCTGGCCGATACGGCGGTGATTATGCCGATAGACTTCTTCAAGTTGGTTTGGGCGTCGCTCTTCGGCTTTGTTCTATTTGCCGAAGTGCCCGATACATTCACCTGGATTGGCGGGACCATGATCTTTGTCGGCGCCACCTATCTGGCGATCCGCGAGCGTAACGATGCCCGGGCTGCCCGAGTGGATGAACCCCTGAACCCCGGTTCTTGATGACCGTGCCGCTGAATAGCGAGCCGGCCCGTATTTCAGCGGTGGCGACGGCGGTGCCTGAATTTGCGCTGCACCAGTCCGACGTGGTTGCCCGGGCGACAGAGATTTTCGCCCCCGACGTGCCTGATTTCGACCGCTTCGCGCCGGTCTACGCCAATGCCGGGGTGGCGACGCGCTATTCGTGTGTGCCGCTCGACTGGTACGGCCGTCCGCACAGCTTCACCGAGCGAAACGATTTGTATATCGAAAACGCCGTGGCGTTGCTCGAGCAAGTGGCCGGATCGCTGCTCGACCAAGTGGAGATGACAACGGACGACATCGACGCGTTGGTGGTCATATCGACCACCGGCATGGCCACCCCCAGTCTCGATGCGTTGCTGATTGAGCGCATGGCGTTGCGCCGCGACGTGGAACGCCTGCCGGTGTTCGGCCTTGGTTGCGCCGGCGGCGTGACCGGGCTGACGCGGGCGGCGCAGTTGGCGCGAAGCCGGCCGGGTACGCGGGTGATGCTGCTGGTGGTCGAACTGTGCGGCCTGACCTTTCAAGCCAACGACACGGCGAAAAGCAACATCATTTCCACGGCTTTGTTCGGCGACGGCGCGGCGGGCGCATTGGTTCAGTGCGGTGGCGAGGGGCCGGTAATCGTCGATGGCGCTGAGCACACATGGCCGAACTCCCTCGATGTCATGGGCTGGTCTTTCGGCGAAAACGGTTTGGGGGTGAAGCTGTCGCGCGACGTGCCCGGATTTGTGCGCGAACACTTGCCCGCACCGGCGGCAGCGTTCCTCGGGTGCAACGGTTTGACCCTTGCCGATATCGATCACCATATTTGCCACCCGGGCGGCGGTAAGGTTCTCGACGCCTTGGAAGATGTACTGGGCCTGGCCCCTGGTGACCTCGCCGCATCGCGCGCGGTGATGCGCGACTATGGCAACATGTCGGCGGCGACGGCATTGTTTGTCTTGAAAGAAAGTATCGCGCGAGCCCCCTCTGGTCGGTTTCTGATGTCGGCCTTGGGGCCGGGATTCACTGCCTCGTTCGCGCTGTTGGAGGCGGAATGACCGTCTCCATCTGGTATGTGCTGGTAGCGCTGATCGTGCTGCAGCGCCTGATCGAGCTGATGGTGGCGCGGATCAGCACCCGCAACCTGCTGGCCGGTGGCGGCGTCGAACATGGCGCCGGCCATTATCCGCTAATGGTGGCGCTGCACACGGCCTGGCTTGTCAGCCTGGCCTTGTTGGTGCCCGCCGACACCGCGCTCAATCCCGTATGGTTCGTGGTGTTTCTAATTTTGCAGGCGGCGCGGGTCTGGGTGATCGCCTCGCTCGGCCGCTATTGGACCACAAGGGTGATCACCGTGCCTGGCGCGGCTTTGGTAAAACGCGGTCCCTACCGCTGGCTGCGCCACCCCAATTATCTGGTCGTCATCGCCGAGATCGCCGTAGTGCCGCTGATTGCCGGCGCGTGGCAGGTCGCGCTGATCTTCAGCATCGCCAACGCAGCCCTGCTATGGCACCGCATCCGTATCGAGAATACGGCATTGGCGGGGTAGTGAAGCCTATTCCGCAGGCTCGGCCTTGAGACCTTCTTCGAAGACGTTGATCGCCAGCTTTCTCAGCTCGTCGAGCGATGCTTCGTCGCCCTCGGCGTTGGCGACGGCGACGAAGCGGCCCAGATTGGCTGCAACGGCGACGATCAGTTCGTGGGATGACAGGTCGAGCCGTTCGCCCACTTCCAGGCAGGCGTCACACATTGCCTGCAGAAATTCCAAATCGTCGGTGTTGTCAGTCATGTGAGCCTCCTCGCCCGGGAATTCGTTTAGCGCAATAGTAGGATGATGATGCCGGCGACCACTAGGATGATGCCGATCAATTCCAGGCGCACAATACGTTCACGGAAGATCAGGGTCGAGGCCGCAATAGTGAAGACCAACTCGATCTGACCCAGCGCGCGCACCAACGCCGCCTGCTGGATGGTCATCGCCGTGAACCAGCCGATCGAGGCCAGGGCGCCGCTCAACCCCACCCATATTGCCACCCGCCAGGCGCCCAGCGAGGCACGCAATTCAGCGGGTTCGCGCACCGCCATGTAGCCGCCCATGACGAGAGTTTGGAACACCAGGGCGAAGGCCAGGGTCACCGAGGCTTGCATGATAAACCCGTCGCCGCCCAGCGATAGCGAGGCCCCGCGATAGGACACCGCGGCGATGCCGAAGAAGGCGCCCGACGCTAGGCCGATCAGCGCTGGCCGCTCGGTCCAGGCGGTGGCGATGGCGCGCAGGCCGACCGGGTTGCGGGCGACCGATATGGCGATTACCCCGCCCAGGCTGACCAAAATGCCGATGGCGGCGTTGATCGACACCGCTTCGCCCAAGAAGATCAACCCGAAGATGGCCGCCTGCACGGTCTCGGTCTTCGAATAGGTGGTGCCGACGGCGAAGTTGCGTTTGTCGAACAGCGATACCAGCAGCGCGGTCGCCAAAATCTGCGCCAGCCCGCCGATCATCACGATGGCGATGAAACGGATGTTGAGGTCGGGCACCGGCAAATCGGTGAACGCCGCCAGTCCGCCCAGATAAAGCAAAGCGAAAGGAAAGCCATAGCCGAAGCGCACGAAGGTCGCCCCGGTGGTGCCGAGCTGGTCCTTCAGATGCTTCTGCAATGCCGAGCGTACGTTCTGCAGGAACGCGGCGGCGATCGTGAGCGGAATCCAAAGGAAGGTCATTAACGTAAGTACCAGGCGCGGCGGGGGTTTCTTGTATCATATTAGCGCTCACCGATACTCTAATTGTATGCACCTCTGGTCCAGTCCGGTCCTCTCCGATAACCTGCCCCGGCTTGAGGAGGGAATATGGAACGCCGTTTGGCCGCCATTCTTGCCGCCGACATGGTCGGCTACTCGCGGCTCATGGGCGCTGACGAGGAAGGTACGATTGCGCGCCAACGCGAGCACCGTGAGGCGCTCATCGACCCGGAGATCGCCAGCCATGGCGGGCGCATCGTCAAGACCATGGGCGACGGCCTGCTGGTGGAATTCGTAAGCGTGGTCGATGCGGTGAAATGCGCTGTCGCGGTTCAGGCGGGTATGGCCGAGCGCGAAGGCGAGGTGCCCGGTGACCGGCGCATTCAATATCGCGTCGGCATAAATCTGGGCGACATCGTCATCGACGGCGACGATATATTGGGCGACGGTGTCAACGTCGCCGCGCGGCTCGAGGGCCTGGCCGATCCGGGCGGTATTTGTATCTCCGATGTGGTCCATCAGAGCGTGGAGGGAAAACTCGATTTGGCCTTTGCCGATATGGGTGCGCAGCAGGTCAAGAACATCGCCAGACCAGTGCGGGCGTACCGTGCGTTATTGTTCGGCGAAACCGGTTTAGCCGATGGCGGTCAGTCACAACCCGACAAACCCTCGATCGCGGTGTTGCCGTTCGACAATTTGTCGGGCGATCCCGAGCAGGAGTATTTCTCCGACGGCATGGCCGAAGATCTGATCACCGATCTATCGAAAATCTCCAGCCTCTCGGTCGCCGCGCGTAATTCTTCCTTCTCCTTCAAAAGCCAGATGCCCGACGTCAAGGACGTGGTCGAAAAACTCGGCGTGGCCTTCGTGCTCGAAGGCAGCGTGCGCAAGATGGGCGAGCGGTTACGCATCAACGCGCAGCTCATCGACGGCGCCGACGGCCGCCATATTTGGGCGGAACGCTACGACGGCGACATGGCCGAGATTTTCGAGTTCCAAGACGACATCCGTGCGCAGATTGTTTCGGCGTTGCAGGTGAGCCTGACGCCAACAGACCATGCACTTACGCAGCATAAACAGACAGACAGTGTGGAGGCGTATGACCTCTTCCTCAGGGGGCGGGCGAATTTCCACCGCTTTGCCGATGAAAAATATTTCTACGAGGCAATCGAGTGTCTCGAGACGGCTATAGAGATCGACCCGAAATTTGCCGACGCTTACGGCTATCTGTCTTACTGCTATTTTTATGGCTGGGTTCTGATGTTGCCGGAATTCGACGACAATCTGGAACAGGCCAACAAAATAGCCGAAAGAGGCGTCGCACTCGACGACAAGTCTGCCATTGCCCTTACGCGTCTGGGTTGGATTCAAGCATTTTTGCGCCGTTACGATGAAGCGATTGCAAACTTGGAAAGAGCTATCGCTTTGGCGCCCAACAACGCCGAGGTTTATTCGACCTTTGGTCAAGTTTTGAATTTTTGGGGAGACCCGGAAAGAGGGTTGGAAAAGTTAGAGAAGGCGTTCAGCATTGATACGGTCGTTCCCCCGGCTTGGGAATTTCAAGTAGGCCATTCCCATTTATTATTGCGGCAATATGACAAAGCGATTGCCAGACTAAATCGTGCGGTCGAAGGGGCTCCGAAGCTAGCAGTTGCGCATCTGTATCTGGCCTGTGCGTATGTCGAATTAGACCGACTTGACGACGCAAGTGACGCGATACAGACGGCTTTGGAGATTATCCCACGATGCGCTGTTAAGGACGTCTCGCGAATTTGGCCTTGGCGGATTGACGAACACCGCAATCGAATCCTCGACGGTCTGCGCAAAGCCGGGCTGCCGGAGGGCGATCAACCGGAAGATGCGCCGCTCCCGCCACCCGACAAGCCCTCCATCGCGGTGCTGCCGTTCGACAATATGTCGGGCGATCCCGAGCAGGAGTATTTCTCCGACGGCATGGCAGAAGATCTGATCACCGATCTATCGAAAATCTCCAGCCTCTCGGTCGCCGCGCGTAATTCTTCCTTCTCCTTCAAAAGCCAGATGCCCGACGTCAAGGACGTGGTCGAAAAACTCGGCGTGGCCTTCGTGCTCGAAGGCAGCGTGCGCAAGATGGGCGAGCGGTTACGCATCAACGCGCAGCTCATCGACGGCGCCGACGGCCGCCACATCTGGGCCGAGCGCTACGACGGCGACATGGCGAATATTTTCGAGTTCCAGGATTCTATCCGCGAGCAAATCGTCTCGGCGCTACAAGTCAGCCTCACACCGACCGATAAGGCGGCCACTGAACGCAAACCAACTGACAGTGTTGAGGCCTATGATCTCTTCCTCAAGGGACGGGCGAGTTTTTACCTGTACTCGGCTGAACGTGCGCTTGAGGCGAGAAAGTATCTGGAGCAGGCGATTGAGATCGACCCCAATTTCGCCGACGCCTACGGTTATTTGTCCTACTGCCATTTTTATGGGTGGGCCCTCATGTTTCCGGGTTTCGATGACAATTTGGACCGGGCCAACGAATTGGCGGAGAGGGGCGCAGCGCTCGATGATAAGTCGGCCATCGCCCTGACGCGTTTGGGTTGGATTCAGGCGTTTTTACGCCGTTTCGATCAAGCGACAGAAAACTTTGAAAAGGCTATCGCATTAGCCCCAGATAATGCCGAAGTCTGCGCGGCGTTTGGTTGTATATTAAACTGGCTCGGAGATCCGGAACGGGCGCTGGAAATGTTGGAGCAAGCCTACAGTCTGGAAGCTTTTGCGCCACCGAATTGGGATTACCACGTGGCTCATTCCCAATTGTTGCTGGGTCGATATGATCAGGCGATTTCCAGAACCTATCGTATGGTCGAGCGTTCGCCGACGTTTACCCCTTGTTATCTGCAGTTGGCCTGGGCGTATGTCGAATTAGACCGGCTCGACGATGCCCGCGGGGCAATAAGGACAGTATTGGAACTTGCACCTCGGTATACGCTCAAGAAGTTCGTGAAAACCTATCCTTACCGGATTGATGAAGTTCGCGATCGCTACTTCGATGCCTTACGCAAGGCTGGTCTGCCGGAGGGCGATGAACCGGAAGCGGAACAGCCGACGCTGCCCAACAAGCCGTCCATCGCCGTGCTGCCCTTCGATAATATGTCGGGCGACCCGGAGCAGGCGTTTTTCTCCGATGGTCTGGCCGAGGACATCATTACCGCGCTGTCGAAAATCGAGCGCATGCGCGTCATCGCCCGCAATTCAACTTTTGCCTACAAGGGTCAGGCGCTTGATTTGCGGCGCATCGCCGAAGAGTTGGGCGTGCGCTATGTGCTGGAGGGCAGCGTGCGGCGCGGCGGCGAGCGGCTGCGCATCACCGCTCAGCTGATCGATGCCGACGACGGCAGCCATTTGTGGGCCGAGCGCTATGACCGTCCGGTCGACGATCTTTTCGATGTTCAAGACGAGATTACAAAAGAGATCGTGACGGCGCTCAGGGTCACCCTCACTGACGGCGAAACTGCGCGCGTGTGGGCCCGCGGCACCAACAATATCGCGGCTTGGCGATACGCCGTGCGCGCGTCGGAATTGGCCATCAGGTCGTCTTCCTCTGACTATCTGGAGGCGCGGACCATGGCGGAGAAGGCGACCGAGCTCGACCCAAAATATGCTCATGCCTGGGCGATACTGTGTTTCACCTATTGGTTTGAAGCGCGGCTCGGCTACACCGGCGATGCTGGCGCTAAGTTCGCGCGTGCGGCCGAACTCGCCGAACATGCATTGACGCTCGACGACAGTGAGTCTTGGGTGATCGGCTTGAACGCAATGGTTGCTGCGTCTCAGGGGCGTTATGACGAGGGCGTTGCGATGGGCCGGCGGGGCGTCGAACTTTATCCGGGCAACGCCGATGTCCGCGCTTTCTTTGCCTTCGCGCTTCTACACGCGGGAAACTTTGGCGAGGCGGCAGAACATTTTCGAGCCGCCATGTCGCTAAACCCGTTTTGTCCGAATATGTACCGTGGTGGTCTCACGCGTACGCTGCTGTGTCTTAATGAATTGGACGAGGCACTGGCTCTAACGGACGAGATTGCGAAGTCTGAGCCGAACAGTTTCCTCAACTGGTTGTTTCGAGCCTACATTCTGGGGCAGATTGGCAGTGCGACCGAGGCCCAACAGGCAGTTAACGAAGTTCGTCGGCTCACCCCGAACTTGAGCCTTCGCGATTTACCCGGAATATTGTTTGTCAACGATAACGCCGCTACGCAACGCTTCATCGAGGGTCTGCGCAAGGCCGGCCTGCCGGAAGATTAAAGCGTCGGGTCGGGGCGCACGCGCACCAATTGCCGGCCGGTGTTGCGGCCCTCATACAGGCCGGCCAGCGCGGCTGGGGCATTTTCCAGGCCCTCGGCGATGTCCTCGCGGTATTTGATTTTGCCTTCCTTGAACCATTGGCGGATATCGGTCAGCGCTTCCTCGTAGCGGTCTTGAAAATCGAACAGGATGAAACCCTGGATGCGCAGGCGGCTGACCAGCACATGGCGCTCGAAACGCAGGCCGGTAGGCGGCGGCACCCACGCTTCGGTCGCCGCGGTGCCGCAGATGGTGACCCGCCCATTCTGGTTCATCAGCCCGAGTACGGTGTCGAGCGTGTCGCCGCCGACATTGTCGTAATAGACGTCGATGCCGTTGGGGCAGGCTTCGCGCAGGGCCGCTTCCAGATCGTCGGTGGCCTTATAGTCAATCGCCGCGTCATAGCCGAAGGTGTCGAGACATAGCGCAGTCTTTTCCGGGCCGCCGGCGATGCCGACTGTGCGGCACCCTTTGATTTTGGCGAATTGTCCGGCGGCGCTGCCCACCGAACCGGCGGCGGTCGACACCAACACCGTCTCGCCGGCGTTGGGGCGGCCGACTTCGAGCAGGCCGAAATAGGCGGTCAGCGCGCTATGGCCAAGCGCGCCGAGGGAAGTCGATAGCAGCGCATCAGCGGGATCGACCTTGCGGACGCTGGCCTGGTCCGGTGAGACGACGGAGTATTCCTGCCACCCAGTGTTGGCGACTACATAGTCGCCCTCGGTAATGTCGGGACTATTGGATTGGATCACCACACCAACGCCGAATGAATTCATCGTCGCGCCGGTCTCCACGCTGGCATAATTCACCGCGTTGCTGATCCAGCCCTTCATCCCCGGATCGGCGGTCACATAGATATTGTGGATCAGCGCTTCGCCATCGCCTGGTTCCGGCGCGTCGTCTTCAACGACGTCAAACAGCTCAGGGGTGGGCAGGCCGGTCGCCCGCGTTTTCAGAATAACCCGCCGGTTTCGATGCTGCGCCATATCTCGATACTCCCCCTTGATGCGCCGCGTTACGGATCACGCGCGCTATACGCTATATTGACGATGACGGGGCCGGTGACAAGGGACGGAACGTGTCTATGCAGTTCGGTGGTATTTGGGGAGGTGCTCTGCGCGCCCGGGCGGCGGGGCTCGACCAGTGGCTCGGCGTTGTGTTGCTGGCGACGCTGGTGCTTCTGGCGTTCGGTCTGTTCCTGCCGGCGATAAAGATCAGCTCGTTCTTTTTTGTCAGCCGCGAACTCTCGCTGTTCGACAGCGTATTCTCATTTCTCGACGCCGGTAATTTTTTTATTTTTTTGGTGACTCTGGTTTTCACCATCCTGTTTCCGGCATTCAAAATTGTCACCGGACTGGTGCTGTGGCATGCCGACGATATTTCCGGCACCCCGGCCCGCGCGTTGTTGACCGGACTGGCGGCGGTATCGAAATGGTCGATGCTCGATGTTTTTATGATTGCGCTGGTGGTGCTGGTGATCGACGGACGCCTGCTCACCGGTGCCGACATCGAAGCCGGTGCCATCGTGTTTTCTATCTCGGTCTTGACGTCAACCTGGGCGGTCCGCCGGCTGAGTGTGTTGGCAAACCGAGAGGAGCCGGCAGAGGGCGGTTAGCTCGATCCGGTCGTCGGGGCGCCGGCGCCGGGGACCGGTGTGGTCTGACGCGGCGCGACGGTGATCGAGACCGTGCTGCCGCGGATCGTATTGTTCTCGATCTGGATGGTCGCCGCGCGTTCGCCGCGGGTAAAGGTCAGAACGCTGACGCCGGCTTGCACGCTCATCACCGGCAACCAACCAAAATTAGGCATCTCGGATTGGTACAGACCAAACGCCTTGGTCGACGATTGTTCGACGTCGAGAATGACCCGGCCGGTCCAGCGATCGAGGTCACCGAGGACGAGCGATTTCTCCACATCGAGATCGGCGCCGGGCGGGATCGGAATGTCGGTCAGCAGGGCAAAACTCTGCGACGTTTCATCATCCGAGGCGCTGGTGGTTGGTTGCAGCGCTTCGCTCTGATTGCACGCCGTCAAAACGACCATGACCACGATCAACAGAACCGGGTGTGCGAATGCTCGAATATTAACCATAATCAATGATTAGCACCGGCTGTGAGTCGCGGAAATGCTCATTTTGCTGCGCCGTGACTCTAGCGGCCAGGGCCATTAGAATTCAGGTAACTCAATGACATAAGCAAATTCAGGGATGACCGATGAAACAATTGCGCCGCGCCGATATTCCCCAATTTCGCGCTTCTGGCAGCGAACGTCTGGCTCGTTTGGCGAGCTATCTTGAGAACGTGCCGCCGGGCATGTTGACCTTCACACGCTGGTACGGTGATCGGCGCGGTTGCGCCATCGGTCTGGCCGTTACATTCGATCCCTGGTTTCAAGCGCAGGGTCTGACCCTCGAGGGCGATGGTACTTTGAAAGAGTGCCGCCCGGCCTTCGAAAATCGCTCGGAATGGTTGGCCGTCGCGCAGTTTTTCGAGATCTCCCTGGTCGTCGCGTTGGATCTGTTCACCGCCGGCGGTTATGACGGCGAGATGCGGCCGCCGGCCGGCGAGGTTGCGCAGAAAGTTCGCGCGCATCTGGCGACCGCCGAAGCTGAGGTCGCCGCCGCTTGATTACCGGCTAGCCGGCGAACTGGTCGAACGCCTCCAAGGCGTTGGCCCCATAGACCGTCGCCGGGCCGCCACCCATCTCAATCGCCACCGCGATCGTGTCGAGAACTTCGTCACGGGTGGCGCCTTTCTTGAACGACTGTTTGGCGTGATAGACCACGCAGCCTTCGCAGCGTTGGGCGATCGCGATGGCCAACGCCATCAGCTCGGTCGTCTTGGCGTCGAGCGCCTTCGGTTCTTGGGCGGCTTGCATGATGGCCCGGTGGGCGCGCATGGCGTCCGGGTGACCGCGAAATAATTCCGTGGCACGGGCGTCCTGGGCGTCGGAGATAGCGGCGTAGTCTTTGTCCATGATGGTCTCCTATACTGCACGATACGAACGCCGCAGGGCGCCGTTGATGTAAGGGCGTTGGCGTTCGCGAAGGTCTGCTGGTCTATTGAACAATCTATGACAACCGACGAACAAAACGAAAGCGCGTCGCTGCGCGTACGTGTTACGCGGCAAATATGGTGGCCCTATTTGCTGATGACCCTGGGTGTGTTCTTCCTGGCGACCGATGTCATTGTTGGCCGGCTGGCGCAGGGGCGCGACGTTCCGCCGTTGGGGCTGGGGTTTTGGCGCGTCATGGGGCCGGCAATCTTGCTCACGCCGATCTATGGCCGCGAGCTGTATGTCAAACGCGCCATCATCTGGCGGCATTGGAAGGTCCTATCGGTTCTCGGCTTTTGCGTGGCGGTGTTGGGCGGCTCGGCGATCTATCTCGGCGTTAGCCTGACCACGGCGATGAACAGTGGCGTGGTCCTGACTTCCCAGACCGCGGTGATGGCGGTCATGGGCTGGCTGTTCTTTCGCGATCAAATCAACACCCGTCAGGGGGTTGGCTTGGCGATCGCCGCCGCCGGCGTGCTGGTGGTGGTCGCGCGTGGCGATATCGCCATCTTGATGGGGCTGGAATTCCAGATCGGCGATCTATTGGTGTTCGCCGGCGTCCTCGGCTATTCGGCCTATATTGTGCTGTTGCGTATTACCCCGGTGGAAATCTCACCCTTCGCGCGTCTCTGCGCGGTATTGTGGTTCGGCACGCTATTCGCCGCGCCACTGTATGTGTGGGAAATATTCCATGTGGAGCCCTTTCCCTACACCGTCGACAGCGTGGCGATGATTTTGTGGATATCGATCGCCGTTTCGATCGTCGCCATCGGCTTCATGACCATCGGCACCTTGGCGGTGGGCGCGTATATCTCGAGCATGTTTTTCTATGTGCGCACGATCTTCATTGCCGGGCTGGCAATTCTGGTGCTGGGCGAAGCCATCGCGCTCTACCATGTGGCCGGCGTGGTATTGATTTTCACCGGTATCTATCTGATGACCGCGCGCCGCCACCGTCTGGCCGCCCAACCGCCGGGGTGAGCGGGTGAGCGCATGACGCAGCGCCGACAGGGGCCGGTGGACAATCCGGCGCGCATATACGACTTTGCCGCCACCACTCGGCCGGCAAGGATCACCCCATAATGGCGACGGAGGCAGCCCGCCCCACGGATGCACCCCTGCGCGGCATCTTGATGATGTGCTTCGCGGTGCTGTGCTTCGCCACCATGAATACCTTCACCAAGGAGTTGCGCGGCGAGTTGCCCGTCACCAGCATTGTCTGGGGGCGCTATTTCTTCCACTTCGCGCTGATTCTGGTGATGTTCCCCCGGCGTATTCCAACTTTGCTGCAAAGCGACGCCAAACTGCTGCAGATCGCCCGCTCGGTATTGGTATTATTGGCAACCGCGATGATGTTCATCGCCCTGGGATTTATGCCGTTGGCCGACGCGATTTCGATCACTTTTGCCGGGCCGCTCTTAATTGTCGCTTTGTCCGCGATTTTGTTGGGCGAGACCGTGGGGCCGCGCCGATGGATCGCTGTGATCGTTGGATTCATTGGCGTGCTGGTAATCATCCGGCCGGGGGCGGGAACGTTTCAGGTGGCGGCGCTGTTACCGGTCGCCGTCGCCATTTTCTATGCCATTTACCAAATCATCACGCGCCATCTGAGCCACCGCTCCGACCCTCTGAATATGTTATTCTACACCGCAATTGTCGGCGCGGTGACGATGACGATTATCGTTCCCTTCGATTGGCAGACGCCAACAATCGAGCAATGGTTGATGTTGGTGGCCATCGGTTTTCTCGGCGGGCTGGGCCATTACGCCATCATCAAGGCCTATGAGCGCAGCGAGACATCATTGGTGGCGCCCTTTGCCTACACCGAGATTATCTGGGCTGCCGCGCTGGGCTTTTTTGTTTTCGGCGACTTTCCCGACAGCTTCACCTTTATCGGCACGGCGATCATCGTCGCCAGCGGCGTTTATGTGCTGCACCGCGAAAAAATAGCCCGCAATTAGGGACATGGCAGAATGCGGCAGCGCCGGCGGCGGTCGTCGTTGGGATTGCGGCTGGGGAACAAGGTGCGGGTCAGCTGGGCCAGCAAACTATCGAAATTGGGGCTATCCAGACCGCTGACATTGGTGGCGCGGCCAGTGGCCTGGCTCGCCGCATAGTCGCCCTGGCAGAAGGCAGCGAGGATGCGCACCTTGCCGCCTACCGAGGGCGCTGTTAAGGGGGCGTCCGCTGGCGCTTCGGACAGCTTGCAAAGTTTGATCGTGTCGTTGATTTCGGTCGGGTTGATCGCCATGACGACGCGCCAGCGCGGGCGGGGCGGCGGCGCCGGCACGGTGGAGAAGGTGACCCGCGGCCCACCGTTATGGCCTTGCATACCGGCGACCACGGCGGCGGCAACCTGCGCCGGCGGATCGCCGAACGGGCTGCCGAAACCAACCACCCGCATCGCATTGTCGCCGCCGTGAAAGCGGCCGAGCGATATCGGCGAGTAGTTATGAGAGTGGTCGACTTTCGAGATTATCGTCGAAGCGTCGCAGGCGGAGAGGGTCGCCGCGGCAATCACTGGCCAGGCGAGCCGGCGGAGCGTCGAGTGAAGAATGGTCATGGCTTCAGGCACCGATCTATTACAGCCCCCTTGGCCATGATGTTGGACCGCTGGACGTACATTACAACCGCTGTATTCAGGCGGTGTAACCGCCATCGGCGGCGATGGTCTGTCCGGTGACGAGGGAGGCTTTCGATGATGCCAGGAAGGCCACCACTTCCGCGACTTCTTCCGCGGTGCCGATGCGGCGCAGCGCCGCGGCGCGTTCGATCGCTGCGCGCTCGCGCTCAGACACCACGGTGTCGAGCAGATGTTGGCCCAGCCCGGCGGAAATAAATCCCGGCGCGACGATGTTGGCGCGCACCCCGTTGCGGCCTTCTTCGCGCGCGATTGCCGAGGTCAGCATGTTGACTGACGCCTTCGGACCGGCCGACAAGATATCGCGTGGCGCATAGCGCATTGTCGCCGCCGAGGTGACGGCGACCACCGAACCGCGGCTGGCGCGCAAATGGGGCAGGGCGGCGCGCACCGCGTTGAAATAGCCTACCGGCTCGACCACCATCACCTCGCGCCATTTCTCTGGCGTCACTTCGCTGACGAAGGGCTGGCCGATATCGGGTCCGACCGTGAAGACCAGCGTGTGAATCGCGCCGAACTCTTCAGCAATATTATCGACGATCGAGACCACCGCGTTGGTATCGTCCAACGGCATTTGAAAAGCCGCGCCGCGCGGGCCGACCTTTCTCACTGCCTGTGCCACGTCGTCGGCGGCCGCCTGGTTCCCGTTGTATGTCACGGCGACATCGCTGCCCTGGTCGGCGAGGGCTCGGCAAATGGCATCCCCCAAGCCGCCACTGCCGCCGACAACAAGCGCCGCGCCGGGCGGAAAGGCGGGATTCGTGGCATGATCCTGGGGCATGTTCGATCTCCTAGCGTGAGTGGAGCCATCCTTCCACATGTGAGCTGGTTTCATCCAGACCATCGATTTTGCGGCTTGCTCGTCGTTGCTCTAAACTCGCGCCCATGAGCAAAGATCACGATCACGACCATCATAGCCATGCGATCCCGTCGGATCCGGCCTTGCGGGTGCAGGCGTTGGAGACCGTGCTGGTCGAAAAGGGTCTGGTCGACCCCGGCGCGCTCGATGTCTTCGTCGACTATTACCAAAACGAAGTTGGCCCGCGGAACGGTGCTCGGGTGGTCGCCCGCGCCTGGAGCGATCCCGACTATAGGGCTTGGCTGTTCGACGATGCGTCGGCGGCGATTACCGATATGGGGTATGCTGGGCGTCAGGGCGAGGACATGGTGGCGCTGGAGAATACCGCGCAAGTACACAACATGGTCGTTTGCACCCTGTGCTCTTGCTATCCCTGGCCGGTGCTCGGCCTGCCGCCGGTCTGGTATAAATCGGCGCCGTACCGCTCGCGCGCCGTCATTGAACCGCGCGCGGTGCTGGCGGAGTTCGGCCTGGAGCTTCCTGACGATACAGAAGTGCGGGTGTGGGATTCGACCGCCGAGCTGCGCTATCTCGTGGTGCCGATGCGCCCGGTGGGCTCCGACGGCTGGAGCGCCGAGCAGCTTGCCGACCTGATCACCCGCGATTCCATGATCGGCACCGGTCTGGCGCGTGATCCGGGCGCGCCCCAAGAATCGAGCCAAACATGAACAGCGCCCACGATATGGGCGGCATGCACGGCATGGGACCGGTCGTGCCCGAGGCCGACTACGAGCCCTTTCACCATGCGTGGGAGGGCCGCGTGCTGGCGCTATTCCTGGCCATGGGGGCCTGGGGCAAGTGGAACATCGACCGGGGGCGGCTGTTCCGCGAAAGCGTGCCCGGACCGCGCTATCTGAGCATCACTTATTTCGAAATCTGGCTCGATGCGCTGATCGCGCTGGCCGCTGACGCCGGCTTGGCGACGGCCGAGGAATCGGTCAGCGGGCGGGTCGATCGTGATGGCGAGAAACGCACGCCGGCGTTGACTGCTGACAAAGTACCGCCGGCCATGCGACGGGGTGGCTCCACCCGGCGCGAGGAGAGCGAAATCACCGCGCGGTTCAGTCTTGGTGATGCGGTGCAGGCCCGAAATATGAATCCGCGAGGCCATACCCGTCTGCCGCGCTATGTGCGTGGACACCAGGGGGTGGTCGACCGGATCCACGGCGATTTCGTGCTGCCTGACACCAACGCCAAGCTGGACGGCGAACATCCGCAGCCGGTCTATAGCGTATGCTTTACCGCTGCTGAATTGTGGGGCGACGACGCGCCCCATCCGGCCGACAAGGTCTATGTGGATATGTGGGATAGCTATCTTGAGCCCGCCTGACCGACCTGCCGATGGGGCTTTCCCGGAAGACCCGGACGCGCCACCCTTCGCCGAACCCTGGGAGGCCCAGGCCTTCGCGCTCACGCTACAACTCTACGAGGCCGGCCACTTCACCTGGCGCGAATGGGCCGACACGCTGGCCGCGGTTTTGAAAGAGGCGGACGCGCAAAACCCATCCGACGACGGCCGCGACTATTACCGCCACTGGCTCACCGCGCTCGAACGCCTCAGCGCGGCAAAGCAAATGGCCGACCCCGGCGATGTTGCGGCGCGAAAGCAGGCATGGAAGACCGCCTACGAGAGCACGCCGCATGGCGGGCCGGTGAGTTTGAAATAAGCGCCGAAACTTTGGGGTAGTTCGTGAGTCGCTGTTTGTTTAAAAAAGCCACGCCGCGCAAACTTGCGCCCGGCGACCACGCAGTCCTATCAGCCAAATTCAAATCCTGACGACGTGAACCGAGCAATTGGCGTGGCGCACGACACGGGCAACGTTTGGCCCAAGAACATAATCGGGAAAATCACCCTTGGCGGAGGCCATAATTATCAGGTCTACATCCTGAGCGTGGGCCTCTTTGAGTATTTCGCGATAGACGCTGCCTTGATGCACCGAGACCGGTAGCGCATCTCCTGATTCTTGTACGAGTTTGGCAACTTCGTTCTTCACAAAATCCGCGGCACCGTCACCGTAATTATCCGGCAAGTTCGGCAATTTGAGTATCTCCGGAATAACAGTCACCACCGACAACTCAGCTCCATGATGCGCCGCCTCTTCGCGCGCCAACGGAAGTGCTTTCTCCCACGAGTTGGGGTCCGTGTGGTCAATCGGCAGCAATATCTTCTTATACATTTCCTACTCCTTCCGCTTGGAGGATCGGCCCCTCCCAGCAAGCCAGGAGGGGCGCACATCAAATTCTTCGGATTGGAACGGCGGGCTATGACCCGTCACTACTCTCCTCTGGAATGGGTGTTTCCTGCATCCCGTTCGCGAAAAAGTCTTTGGTGAGCTGGAATACAATCGGGCTCAGCAACGCCAACGCGATCAAGTTCGGCAAGGCCATCAAGGCGTTCAGCGTATCGGCCAATAGCCAGATGAAGCCGAGGTCGGCAGTCGCGCCAATGGGCACAGCTAAGCACCACAATATCCTAAACGGCAGGATCGCTTTGACACCGAAGAAAAACGTCACGCATTTCTCGCTGTAGAAGCTCCAACCCAGGATCGTTGTGAATGCAAAAACCGCCAGAACAACGGCAACCATAATTCCGCCGACCCCAGGCAATGATGCTTCAAACGCCGCAGAGGTGAGAGCCGCGCCGGTTTTTCCGCCAAGCCAAGCACCGCTGGTGATGATCGCCAAACCGGTGATCGAGCAAACGATCAGGGTGTCAATAAAGGTCCCCAACATGGCGATCAGGCCTTGGTTCACCGGACCTTTGGTCGCCGCCGCCGCATGCGCGATAGGCGCTGAACCCAGACCAGCTTCGTTTGAGAACACGCCGCGCGCCACGCCAAAGCGGATCGCAGCCCAGACCGCCGCGCCGGCAAAACCGCCTTCGGCCGCTGCCGGCGTGAACGCGTGTTGAACGACCAACGCGATCGCCGCTGGGATCTCAGTAATATTGATGATCAGCACAATCGCGCCGCACAATATGTAGGCCGTCGCCATGAACGGCACCAACTTACCGGCAACGGCTCCAATGCGCTGAATGCCGCCCAGGATTACGGCTGCGGTTAGCGCCAACATGACGATGCCGGTGACCAGCGGATCGACGCCAAATGTATCGTTGACGACACTGGCGACGGAGTTCGCCTGCACGGTGTTGCCGATGCCAAATCCAGCGATGGCGCCAAAAATGGCGAATGTCGGCGCAAGCCAAAACCACCGGCTGTGCAGGCCATTCTTGATGTAATACATCGGGCCGCCAACATGGTTGCCCAGCTCGTCGACTTCGCGATACCGCACGGCGCAAACCGCTTCGGCATATTTGGTCGCCATGCCGACCAAGGCAGTCATCCACATCCAGAACAATGCACCCGGACCGCCGAGGAACACAGCGGTCGCGACACCGGCGATATTGCCGGTACCGATCGTCGCCGATAATGATGTCATCAGCGCATTGAACGGGCTGATTTCGCCGTCGCCGCCCTTCTCTCGGCCTTGCCACAACAGCTTGAAGCCTTGGATCAATTTGACAATGGGCATAAAGCGCAACCCGATCTGCAGGTACAAGCCAGTACCCAGGATCAAGATGAGCATCAACGGGCCCCACACCACGCTATTTATCTCGCTAACTATGTTACTCAGCACTTCCATGACAGCCTCCTCATAGTCATTGACTTTCCCGGTCACTTGGACCCGCCCCCAGGGTGTTATCCAGATAGGCAAATTTCGCAGTGTCGAGAATGCCGTGATTCTCCACTGAGAATTGCTCTATAAGGCGTCAAATCGAAACCGTATGGTTACACAGCCGAGCTATTGCTCAGCCTACCAAATTGTCAGCAAGCCTCATTTGCGGCTGTTCGGTCATAAACTGACTTCTACCCCTCCAGAGAGACCAAAGTTTATGATGCGTAGCGATATGTGTCTATCGGTAGGCGCGGACGGCTGAAACAGGTCAAAAGCGGTCCTAAACACGTAAGACGAATTACGTCCGCCTTCGGGGTGCAACCGTTGTGGCGACGGTTTATTCCGCACATCCTTCTTGGGTTATTGAACAAAAACCCGGCCGCGCCGTTAAGGCAGGGCCGGGTTTGTTTTTGTTGCGAGTAACGCTGGCTTAGAGGCCGAGCACGTCTTTCGCCAGGGCGTTGAATTCGTCCTGGGTCATCAGGCGTTTGTGGACCAGGCCCCAATCCTTGACGGCCATCAGCACTTCCATGCTCTTCTCGTCTTCGACCTGGACCTGGATGCGGGCGAGCCATTCCTTGACCGTGTCGATGCCCGAGCCCTTGCCCATGACGGTTTCCGGTTCGGCCTGGCCGACCATGCGCGGGCGGAACGGCATCACTTCGGTCTGGTGTTCCTCGCCGCAGTTGAGCAGCCAGGTGGCGATGATGCCGGACTCGACCTTGAACAGATCGTCGCCGACCACCGGACGGTTGGTCGGCACGACGACGCCGCAAACGTCGCGCACCAGATCGGCGAGGCCTTTGAGGTTCTCCAGCTTGATGCCGATGTCGATGTCGTAGAGCGTGCGCAGCGCCATCACGGTCTCTTCCATGGGCACGTTGCCGGCACGCTCGCCGACGCCCAGCACGGTCGACTGAATAACCTCGACGCCTTCCGACAGGGCCATGATGGTGTTGGCGACGCCCATGCCGTAGTCCATGTGGAAATGGGCTTCCAGCGGAATGTCGGGGAAGCGGTTTTTCATCGAGCGGACGAAATACTGCATGGCGTGGATCGACGTGGCGCCCATGGTGTCGACCAAGGCGAGGCCATCCATATGGCCTTCCTTGCCGACCCGGTCGATCAGGTCGATCACCCATTCCAAGTCGGAGCGGGTGAAGTCGATCGGGAAGAAGACAACTTCGAGGCCTTGCTCGTGAGCGTAGTTGGTGGACTCGATCGACAGGTCGATGGCGCGCTCAAGATCCCAGCGATAGCCGAGTTCGATCAAATGCGGGCTGGCCGGCACTTCCATGATGACGCCGTTGACGCCGGAATCAACAGCGCGCTTGACGTCCTCGACCATGCAGCGGGCGAAGGCGTAGACGTCGGGGCCGAAATCGCGCCGCGCCAATTCTTGCACCACCTTGGCGTCGTCTTTCGAGACCACCGGCATGCCGGCTTCGATGCGTTGCACTCCGGCTTCCGCCAGCGCCTCGGCAATGCGGATCTTGTCGTCATAGTCGAACGCCAGGCCGGCTTGCTGTTCGCCGTCGCGCAAGGTGACGTCGTGGATACGGATATTGTCCGGAAACTTCCAATCCTTGGTGACTTCGGGTGCGAAGTTCCAGGGACTGGTAAACCAATTTTCAGTTTTCCAGGGTGTATCGCTCATGAATGACTCCTCCGCCGGTGCCGCGTCGTCGCAGACGGCTGGTTGGTAAATTGTTGGTTGGAACAGGGGTTTTCCCCCTGATGTTTTTTGCGGGCGCGAATGTAGAAAAGGCGTCCCGGTGAGTCAACGCGTTGCCGGGTGCGACAAGTTGTGCCGGGCGGTAACAACTGGCGAACGGGGTACGGGCTGCTTGCGTCCGGGCAAGGCGCGCGCCATCATCGGAGTTCGCATTGACCTGCCCTGACCCCTGTCAGCGCGGCTTCGGGATACGGCAGCAAGCATCATAATTAGTAGTTAGGGGAGCAGACCATGATCTATGAAATGAGGACCTATACCTCGGTCGCCGGCGGCATACCGACAATTCTGAAGGCCAATGAAGAAGTCGGCCGGCCGGTGCGCGGCGACGATTACGGCAAGCTCGAAGGTTACTGGTACACTGATATTGGCCCGCTCAATCAGGTCATGCATCTGTGGAGTTATACCGACATGGCCGAGCGCGACCGACTGCGCAAAGAACTTGGTGCAAACGAGGCTTGGACCAAGGAATACATTCCGTTAATCCGCCCGCTGATCGCCAAGCAGGAGCTGCGTTTCATGGAGGCGAAGCGAGAGTTTACGGCGCCGGCCGAGGGCGGCAATTTCTACGAATTTCGCAATTACAGGGTGAAGCCCGGCACCGCCGGGCAATGGATGGAACGGTTTGTCGGCGTAATGCCGACCCGCGAGAAATATTCCAAAAACCTCTGCGCGTGGATTTCCATATCGCCGGATCCCAACGAGGTTTGTCATTTGTGGGCCTACAAGGACACCAACGAACGCAAAGCGGCCCGCGACGGGGTCATGGGCGAGACGGCCTGGCAGGAATTCGGTGCTGCGAACGCGCCGCTGCTCGAGGAAATGCATTCGACCCTAATGTGGCCGGCGAGCTTCTCGCCGCTGCAATAGGGGCCGTCGATGAGCGATCTGGGTGCGGTGATTGCCGATTTGGTGATCGCCAACCGTATCTTGGGCCGTGAGGGGGTGTGCGACGCCTTCGGCCATATTAGCGTGCGTCATCCCGACCGGCCGAACAGGTACCTGCTATCTTGTTCGCGCGCGCCTGAACTAGTGGCGCCTGACGATATTATGGAGTTCGAGCTCGATGGTTCGCCGGTCGATGCCGGCGGGCGTAAACCCTATCTCGAGCGCTTCATCCACGGCGCGGTGTTCGAGGCGCGCCCCGAGGTGCAGTCGGTGGTCCACAATCATGCTACTGGTGTCATACCCTATAGCGTCACCGATACGCCGTTGCGCCCCATCCAGCATACCTTCGCCAGGATCGGGCGGGAGATCCCAGTGTGGGATATTCACGATAGGTTCGGCGACACAGATATGCTGGTCAGCAATGTGGAGCAGGGCCGTGATCTTGCTACCTGCCTGGGCGACAATGTGGTGGTGCTGATGCGCGGCCACGGCTGCACAGTGACGGCGCCGACCATTGCTGAGGCAGTGCTGACCGCGATTTATCTGCAAGTGAACGCGCAATTGCAGATGGAGGCCATGCGCCTGGGCGATGTGGCTTATTTGACGCCGGGTGAGATCGACGCCAGTTCGCAGATAAATCAGCCGAAATCGGGCGCTGAGCGCGCCTGGGAGTATTACAAGGCGCGGGCCCGCGAATAGACGCGCTCGTCGATAAGCCAAATTAACGGCGCTTAGCCTTATTCAGAATTTTGGCTAATGGTTTGACAAACTTGGGTGTTCACCGTACCAAAGATCAGTCTTGTAGAAGAGTTGGGGAACTCTAAAGCCTCCGAAAAGCGAGGTGCCTCAATAACAACAATATGGTTTGTTACGTCGCACCACTGCGCTAAAGGTAGGTGGATGTGACGTCTTGTGAGTTCAGTCACCAAATCAAAATGGGAGGAAATGGTGAAGCTATCGATTAAATCACTAACTGGGTTTGCGGCGGCCGTATCGGTTGCCGGCGGCATGCTTGCCGTCAGCACCGCCGCGCAGGCCGAAACCATCAATATCCGCATCGCGTCGGGCCATCCGCCGACCGTTGTCTATGCCGGCCTGATGAAGAATTTCTTCCAGCCCGAGCTGAAAAAAGCCATCGAATCGAAGACCGACCACACGGTCAACTTCATCGAAGGTTATAGCGGCTCGATCGTGAAGGTCTTCGACACGTTCGAAGGCGTGCAGAACGGCGTCGTCGACGTTGGCGGCTTCTGCTACTGCTTCGAAGCCTCCAAACTGCCCATGCACGCGTTCCAGATCATGCTGCCTTTCGGCACCATGGATCCGGTGCAAAGCGTCGGTGCGGCCGCGGAAATTTATGAGCAGTATCCGAGCCTGGCCGAACGTTTCCAGGGCTTCGATCAGACCCTGCTCGCCATCATCGGCGATGGTGGATACAATCTCGGCACCAACTTCGAGTGGAAAACTCTTGACGATCTCAAGGGTCACAAGATTTTGGGCGCGGGCCTCAACCTGAACTGGATGAGCCAAGCCGGTGTCGGCATCGTTCCGGTGACCGACGGTCTGCCGGGCTGGTACCAGAAGATCAAAACTGGTGTCGCCGAGGGCGGCATCATGTTCCCGAGCGCCTGGGGCAAGACCTTCGGCCTTTGGGAAGTTGGCAAGTTCTACACCACCATCGGCTTCGGTTCGATCACCTGGCATGGCTTGACCGTCAACAATCGGTATTGGGACAGGTTGCCGGCCGATGCCAAGCCGATCTTCCAGGAAGTGGCTGCTCGTTTCCAGACACTGACGGGTTCGGCCAACAAGGCTGGCTATGAGAAGGATATGGCGTGGCTGAAGGAGAACATCACGGTCTCCGAATTGCCAGCCGATGTCCGCCTGGGTTGGGCCAAGGGTCTCAGCGCCTGGCCGCAACAGCATGCCAACGAGCTTGAGGAAAAAGGCTTTCCGGCCAAGAAGATCCTCAACTCGTACTTGAATGCAGCGGAAAAGCAAGGCTACGAGTGGCCGGTCCGTTATGTCGTAAAATAGGGTCATTCACCGACTAAATCCGGTATGATCGAAGTTCCGGCCGGACGCCTGTAAAAGGGTTGTCCGGCCGGTAACTCATTGGCGTTCAGTTTTGACGCGAGACCAAGATGAATCTCATCACATTTAGCGACCGTGTCTCCAAGATCCTCATGGTCTTGGCGGCAGTCTGGGCATTCGCCCTCACATTTCTTATTCTTGCCGATATCATCGGGCGGAACCTATTTGACCTACCGATTAATGGTACCGTCGAAATGGTTGCCGCCTCGGTCGTGATTATCGTTTTTCTACAAGCCGGCTACGCCATCCGCAGCCGGTCGATGCTGCGGGCGGATTTCCTGGTTGTCCATCTGCCCGCGGGCTTGCAACGTGTCCTTTTGGCATTCGGCTATCTGCTTGGCGCGCTATTTTTCTTGATGATCATCACCGGTGGATGGGAAGAGAGCATCCGGTCCTATGTCGACGGTGAATTCGAAGGCGAGGGCGCGTTGCGCGTGCCGTCTTGGCCGGCCCGTTGGACGGTCATTATTGGTAGCGGCTTGGCTCTGATTAATTACTGCGTGATGGCCTATCTCGACATTTTCAAGCCCGAGATGCTGGATTCAGAAGTGGATCCGGACGCCCCGCAGCTTTAGCGGCGCCAAGCGCCACAAGGAACGATTGCCGTGTTCGAAGTAAATATCGCCGTCATCCTCATTGTCTGTCTGATAGCGCTGGTCGCTGTCGGCGTGCATATCGCTATTGCATTGGGCATGACCAGCGCTCTCGGCATTTTTTTGGTAACGGGTGCCGACACCTACGCATTTGGCACCGTGCAAAGGATGTTGGCGGCAACCGCTTACGAGGCGATCCGCGACTTCATTTTCGCCGTTATCCCATTATTCCTATTGATGGGCGAATTTATCAGTAAGTCGGGAACCGTCACCGACGTCTATCGAGGCGTCAATCGAATGCTGCGCCGGTTGCCGGGCCGGTTGGCCATCGCCACGATTATAGGCAACGCGTTGTTTTCATTTGTGACCGGGGTCAGCATTGCTTCGGCCGCCACATTTTCACGTATCGCTTATCCGGAGATGAAGCGGTTTGGCTACCATAATGGGTTCGCTCTAGGGGCCGTCGCGGGATCAAGCTGCCTGGGCATGCTGATCCCGCCGAGCGTTCTGATGATCGTCTGGGGGATTCTCACCGAACAATCGATCGGTCAATTATTCGCCGCCGGCGTTCTGCCCGGCTTGCTCTTAATGTCCATGTTCATTGTCTATGTATTCGCCATGGCCATTTTGAAGCCTGAGGTCGTCGGCGCTGGCGTGAAGCCAAATGAGACGGCGAAGGCCGTTGGCGCCGATGTAACGCCGGATGTGGTGGAAGAAGATGTCTCGAACGTACAGTTCGTCATCAGCTTGGTTGGCATTGTCGCAGTTGTTGTGACCGTGTTGGGTGGTATCTGGTTTGGTATCTTCTCACCGACCGAGGGGGCGGGGGCCGGCGCCTTTATCGGTTTGATTTTGGCCGTCCTTAAAGGCATGCGTTATCGCGATTTCATCGACTCCATTCTGTCGGTGGGTCGTACGTCAGCGCCTATTCTGCTGCTGCTGGTTGCCGCCTCGCTCTATTCGCGCACCCTGGCCATGACCGGCATGGCCAATGCCATTGAGGGGCTGTTCCTGGGCTCTGGAATGGAACCGTGGATGATCATCACGGTGATGGTGCTGATCTGGTTCGCGCTCGGCATGATCATCGACTCGATTTCGATCATGCTGCTCACCGCCGCCATCTTCGCGCCGATCGCGGTTAAGCTCGGCTTCGACCCGATCGCCTTCGCGATCATCGCCATCATCGCGATTGAGGCTGGATTGCTAACCCCGCCATTTGGGTTACTGGTCTATACGGTTAAATCGGCGATCCAAGACATTGACGCCGATATGAACGTGATGACCATCTTCAAGGCCTCGACGCCCTATTGGATCATCATGCTGATCGGCATGGTGCTGATCGTCAGGTTCCCGGAAATCGCCACGTTCCTGCCAGAACTCTTATTCTAGAGAGTTCCCTTGGGTTCTTGTTAACCAGCGCCGGTGATAATTGGGCGTTGCGCTTGCCCGACCCCTTTGTGGAAACACGCAGCAGTGATCGTGGCGCGATGGAATAAGTTGCATAATCCAAACAGAATTGGGCAATACACAGTATTAGATCGGTGTTGATGAGGCATTGGGCCATGCGCTTGCGTTATCATCTCTTCGCTTTCCTCGTTGTGGTTGCCGGATTTGGCACCTTTTCCGATAGCGCGTCGGCCGCGGGATGCAAGGCGCCGCGCGATGCCGCGGACCTTGTCGTCAACGTTAATGTCGATATCGGTGAGCCCGTCATCTCCAACAGCCTGAGCAAGGCTGAGTTGGGAACGTCCAGCTTTCACGGGCGCGAAGGGCAAATTCTGGGCACCACCGAGAGTGGCTTCGAGTTGCGCTGGGCGATCAATTACGAACTTATAAAGTGGCGCAACGTCTATTGCTTCTGGACGGCCCGTGCTGACGTCGACATTTCCTACCAGCAGCTCGATGTAAACATTGCCGCTGAGTATGCGCCGGGAAGCTGCCAGTACGAGGCTGTCCTCGATCACGAAAATGAGCATGTCGAAGTCGCGCAAAGCGTCATGCGGCCCTATGCGCAGCAGATAAAAGTCGCACTGACGTCCCTGGCCATTCCAACGGCTCACCTGCCGTCGGTCGCTAATTCACCGGAGATCGCTCAAGAAGAAGTGGAAGAGGTTTTCCGCCAGACCCTGCTGCCGGTCCGCGACAAGATGGTCCAACTGCTATCGGAGCGCCAGGCCGAGGTCGATACGCTGGAAAATTACCGCCGAACTTGGCAGCGTTGCCGCGAATGGTAGTCGGTACCTAGGGTCATGCAAATCTATCGACACCTCTTGACGGTTTTGCTCGCCGCGATATTTCTCACCGCGGCGCCCCACCAGGCGGCCGCCGCCGAGTGCGAAGCGCCCGACGATGCCCGCCGTTATGAAATCAATGTGAAAGTCGATGTTGGGACCCCGAAGATCTACAACAATCGTAGCAAAGCGCAGTTAGGGACCTCCATTTCCCATGGCCGGCGGGGTCAGATTCTGGGCACCATGCTAGGCAATGTCGATCTGCGCTGGTTCATCAACTACAAAGTCGAAGAGATTGCCAACGGGACGTGTTTTTGGGTTGCCAACGCAAATGTGGAACTGTCTTACCATCAACTCGACATCAATATTGCGTCCGAGTACGAGCCGGGAAGCTGCCAGTACGAGGCGATCCTTGATCATGAAAAAGAGCATGTCGTGGTCGCGCAGCGCATCCTCTCGCCCTATGCCCAGCAAATCCAGCAGGTGCTGACCACGCTCTCCATTCCAACCGCCGACCTGCCGTCTGTGGCGGATTCACCAGAAGAGGCGCAAGCACAGGTCCAAGAGGTATTCCGCCGGGTGCTGCTGCCGGTGCGCGACCAAATGAACCAACGGGTTCGCGCGCAACAGGCAGAAGTCGATACCCGGGAGAATTACGCCCGAACCTTCCGCCAATGCCGGCGGTGGTAAGCGAACACGGCTAGATGATGGCTCTGAATGATCAAAATACAAAGGGGCCAGCCAGGTAAGCGGCTAGCCCCTTTGTTGAATTCTGGCTCCGGCGGCAGGACTCGAACCTGCGACCCAGCGATTAACAGTCGCTTGCTCTACCAACTGAGCTACGCCGGAATAGATCGCCCGGCGTTATAACAAACGCAGGCGTGCGCGCAATAGACTTAAATGGAGGCCCGGGCCGGAATCGAACCGGCATAAAAGGATTTGCAGTCCTCTGCATCACCACTCTGCCACCGGGCCACCGGTGAGATATCGTAATTTCTGAAGCCCCGCGCAATGGGCGTGGGTTCGGTTGGGTGGTGCGCCGGTGTTATGGCATCGTTGGAGCCCTGTCATCAAGGCGTTGTCGACGCTTTGCAGCGTCGCCGCGAAATGACGTATTTACCGCTCTATAGTTAATTGCCGATCGTTCTCCGCGCCGCTTCCAAAACCGGCGCGAGATCGCTAGTTTTGCCCCTCTACCGCGTTATTCAAGCATGTGGCCGCGCTAACGCCGTCGGCCGATAAGGGGGAAGTAAAAATGGAACTCATCGATCTGAGCCGGGACATCTATCACAAGATGCCGCGGCTGGTGAATCATCCGTCGATCATCGTTACCGAATACAGCAACCATGACGAGGTGCGCGAAGCCGATGGCTACAAATTTAGCTCGGCGACGATGAACCTTTCGTTGGGTGATCATGCCGGCACCCATGTGGATGCGCCGTGCCATTTCGACGCCAGCCCGGACGCGCTGTCGATCGATCAAACGCCGCTGGAGAACTATTTCACCGAGGCGGTATGCCTGGACCTGTCACACAAAGAACTCAAGTCGGATATTTCGATTGAGGATCTGGAGCAGGCCGTCGAGGTGGCCGGCGTCGAGATCAAGCCGAAAGACATGGTGTTGCTCCATATGGATTTCTACAATCGCTGCTTCGGCACCCCGGGCTATTTGACCGATTTTCCCGGATTGACCAAGGAATCGACGATCTGGCTGGGCGAGAAGGGAATCAATATGTTCGGCGTTGAGGCTGTAAGCCCGGGACGTCCGGGCCGCAATAATTTCGAGGTTCACCATGTCTGCCGCGACATGGGTTTCACCCATGTCGAAGGCCTTGTGAATATGGAGAAACTGATCGGTAAAGGCCGGTTCCGCTTCATCGGCTTCCCGATAAAAATCCGCGGCGGCACCGGCGCGCCGATCCGCGCGGTGGCCTGGTTGGACAGCTAACCTCGGCGACCGGAGTAGGAGGCTAAGATACCAGGTGCTTGGCCTCTTCGAGCTTGCTCAGCGTGTCGGCGAGGCGGCGGATGAGCGCCTCGATCAGAACCAGGGCGGTGTCGGGGTCCGCCGTTATGGATCCTCGCAACTCGTCGACCGAGACCGCGAACAGCCGGCAATCGGTTTTGGCGGTGGCCGAGGCTTGGCGTGCATTGCCGACCAATCCGGACTCGCCAAATAGCTCATCCTTGACCAGTTCGGCGGTCAAGGCATCGCTGGATATTTCGATAACGCCATCCATAATTAGAAAGGCTTCGTCCGCCACGTCGCCTTTTTCGAATAGTGTGTCACCGGCGGATAGGTTGATCCTTCGCATCGCGCAATGCTCCCCCAAAACTGTGTGCTAACTGTGACGGCACACGGCGGTTACCGCGCTCCAATCGGGCTGAAAAAGGCTTCAGCGATGCTAGTATGTACGGTCGCGAACGCGGCAACAATCCCGCTGGGCGGTTACGATCTGGGACTATCGCGCAGGATGGGGTTGGCGACCAACCAGTTACGGGCTTGGCGCTGGCCTTCCTGCAACTCCGCTTTTTTCAAGCGCCTGGCCAACCGTTCGCGGTCGTCGTAGGCCTTGCGGAGACCGTCGTTCGCGGCGATGGCATACCATTTATAGGCTTCGACCCGGTCTTTCTGGGTGCCTTGGCCGTTTTCGTGCATGGCGGCCAGATTGAATTGGGATTCTGAAAAACCCTGATCGGCGCCATTTTGGAACCAGCCGATCGCGCGTCCGAGGTCTTTCTTAACCCCCTGGCCCTTGAAGTAAGCAACCCCCAAGGCGTTCTGGGCTTCTGCGTTTCCGGCTGACGCCGCCCGTTGCCACCAGGGGATTGCGTCGGCGAAGTTACGACCGTTCTTGAGGGACGAATCGCGTGTGATGAGAACGCCAAGGTTATACTGCGCCTCGGCGAGCCCGCGTTCGGCGGCTTTACGGTACCAGCGGCGCGCGTTGGCCTCGTTTGCCGCCACCCCGATACCTTCGGCGTGACGGAAGCCGACGATGAACTCGGCTCGGGCATCACCCTGATCGGCTGCCTTGCGGTACCATTCCATGGCAGTGGCGTCGTTTTTAGTCAGCCCGCGCCCCGTGTCGTAGAGCCCGGCCAGTTTCATTTGGGCTTCCGCGGCGCCGCTATTGCCTGCGGTGCGGTACCAGCGCGCTGCCAGTGCCGGCTTTTCGGCGATCCCGATGCCGTCGAGATAGGCGTCGGCCAGCTTGATCTGCGCCTCGATGATGTCCTGATTGGCGGCAAGGCCGTACCACTTCGTCGCGGCGGCATCGTCTTGCGTAACCCCCAACCCGGCTGAATACCTGTTGGCAATGATGAGCTGCGCTTCAGCGATGCCTTGCGCGGCAGCGGCCTCGTACCATTTAGACGCCAACGCTTCATTGGCTGGGGCTCCGCGTCCGGCGGCATACATGTCAGCCAGGGTGAATTGGGCGGCGGCGGCGCCTTGTTCGGCGGCCCGCTCGTACCATTGCACGGCGATCGTATCGTTTTTCGGTGTGCCCAGGCCATTGGCGTGCATTTCAGCCAGGGTGAATTGCGCGCCGGGATTGCCGGCCTCGGCGGCGGGCTGCAAGTCGGCCAAAGCGGCGGCGTAATTGCCTTGCTTATAGGCCTCTACGCCACGTTGGAAATTGTGATTACATCCCGCCAGGGCGAGCATGAATAAGATCGCTATATAAAACGGACGTTTCACAGCCAGGGCTTTCCAAAAGTTTACTTGTGGAAACTATCTCGCAGATTTCCAGCGGCCGGACTTTACTTTTTTTTCTAAGTTAACGACAAGAGAAAACGAACTATGTTACTGATTTGGTTAATATTTACTTGCGCTCCTGTAGCCATAGCAGCAGCGCCATTACGGTGCCAATGGCGCTAATTACGGCCATGGCAAAGAACGCTTTTCCGTCAAATGCCGCAAAAATACGGCCCGCGCCGATCATCGCGAGCCCCATGGCGAGGCCGGTCATCGAGGCATAAATGCCCTGGGCCGTCGCCGACAGGCCAGGCGGCGCGTTGCGGGCGACAAAATGCATGGCGGCCAGATGGACCGCGCCGAAGGTCACCCCGTGTAACACCTGGACGATTGCCAGGGTGGCTAAGTCCGTGGTTTGAGCGAGGACTGTCCAGCGCACTACGCCGGCGATCCCCGCTAGGGTAAGCAAGCCGACGGGCCCGAGCCGGGCAACGAAAAACCCGCTGACTGAAAATAGCAGCACCTCGGCGATTACGCCTTCCGCCCAGAGCCCACCGATAAAAGTTTCGCTGATGCCGGCGGCCCGCCAGTGGAGCGATGAGAAGCCGTTCAAGACAGCGTGACTGGCCTGCAGCAGGCTAGCCGTCACGACAAACAAGACGAAGCGGGGTTGGCGCAGCAGGGTGGCGACGCCGCCACGCTCGGCCTTGTCGGTTTCGCTCGATTGTTGTGGGAACCATACCGCGGCCACGAAGGTGAGCGCCAGCGCGGCGAGGATGAGTAACAAGATTAGATCAGGGTCGCGGCCGGTCAGCAGACGGCCGGCGCCGAGCGTGCCGACGATAAAGGTAATCGAGCCCCACAGACGGATGCGCCCATAATCGAGCTTGTGGCGGAGCACGGCGGCCATGACCTGGCTTTCGCCGATCGGCAGCATGGCTGGAAGGCAAATTGTGGCGAGCAGGCTGATCGCCGCTATCCACCAAAATCCCTGGGCCGGAATAAACCCGGCGAAGGCGAGCACGCTAAGGCCGGCGAAAATCACCAGCACTGCCTTGGCCCGGCCGCTGCGGTCGGCGATTTGCGCCACGAGCGGGTTGGTGAGCACGCGCACCCACGGCCCCAGCGCCAGGAGAATACCGATCTGCACGGCGCCTAAGCCACGGCTCTCCAGCCATAGCGGCCAGAATGGCAGCAAGATGCCGGCGGTGAGAAAAAACCCACCATAGAAGCCTGCGTAACGGATCGTCAGGGTTGAGGGCATAGGCGGGGCCGGCGGCTATCTATCCCGGCGGCTATTTCGGCGGCACGATCGGCAGCATGAGCCAAGCCGGGTGGTCGGGACCGGTATGCAGGGTGACGTCGCCGCCGAAAATAGCCTCCGGCCGGTCGATCGGGTCGTTATGCAGGAACGGTCCGACACCGGTGAAGGTGTTGCGCATGTTCGACAAGCGGTGGTCGGTCGCGCAGGAATAGACGTAATCCTTACCCCGCACGCTCAGCGCTAGACGATAGCCGGCGGGGATGACCACGCAGGACGGCCAGATTTCGATATCGAGCTCGTAGATCTCACCCGGCGTCAGTAGCTGTTTTTCGTCGTGGGTATGGTGGGGCTGCCAATCGGTCGATTTCTCCGGATCGAGCTTACGGTGGGAGGCGCGCAGCCAACCGTTGGCGATCGGCGTGTGGGGGTCCAATGTGCCTTGAAAGACGATCTCCTTCATATCCGGCGAAAACAGGCGCACCACCAAGAACAAATCCGCGTCTTCGGTTGCTGACGACACGAACAATTTTGCCGCCATGGGTCCGGTAAGCTCAACTTCGTCGCGCCAGGGCGGCAGGAAGAAGATGAGCCCGTCGCTCATACCGCCATAGCTGATCGATGCCGGTTGTGTTGGCGGCGTTTCGGTGAGCGTTAGATTTTCCGGGTCGAGATAGGTCTTGGTCCATTGGGTACGGGCGATTGGCCATTCATCCTCGCCGCGCACGACGAAGTTTTCGCCGACATGGCGGACCTTCAATTGGACGCGCGGCTGATCGTCCCAACCTGTATCTTCGCCCTTTAGGAAATGTCCGAAATACTTCTTTTGCAGCTCGACCCCGTAGGGCGTGTAGAACTCGGTCCAGTGTTCTAGGCCGTGGCATTCCAACCATTTCTGATCGGAGCCGGCATCGAGGAAGCCGGCGTAATTACCGCGCGGGTGCAGGCCCTGTCCGCCCCAGCTCGCCGCTGACAAAAGCGGTGTTTTGATCTTCGATAGGTCCGCCGTGCGGTCGCGATACCAGTCGTTGATCAGTTCCTGGGTCTGCAGGCGATTACCCAGATCGACGCGATTTTCCGTCATTTCCTCTTCGCTAAGCGTCTCGGGGCCGCAGGTGGTCTCGCCATGGACCGGACTGCGCGGCCCGTTCTCGCCGCGGCCGTGCTGCACCGACTTGATCTGCATATCGTACCAGTTGCTCTGGAAGGTATTCAGAATGCCGCCATGATGGGTGCCGTCGCGGTAATAATCCACCGAGCCCTCCCAGACGCAGAGCGCCGCCAGATGCTTGGGCTGTAGCGCCGCGACTTGCCACTGATTGATGGCGTAGTACGAAATACCCGTCAGGCCGACTTTGCCGTTTGACCAGGGCTGAACCCCGGCCCAGTCGATGCAGGCGGCGAAATCTTGGGTTTCGCGCGGGCCGCGGCAGTCGATCACGCCGGGCGAGCGGCCGGCGCCGCGGCTATCGACGCGAATGCAGATATATCCATCCGGCACCCATTGCTCGGGATCGACCACCTCCCAACTTTGGTGGATGTTTGACGAGCCTTCAATGGCGTCGGGGTGGGCGGCGGAGAAGATATCCCAGGTTGTTTTATATCCCTCCTGCCAGGCGAGATCCTTGCCGTAGGGGCCATGGCTCATAATGACGGGAAACTGACCTTCGCTGTCCGGCCGGTAGATATTGGCGCGCAAGACCAAGCCGTCATCCATCTCGATCGGCGCATCCCACTCAATGATCATGCCGTCGCGTGATTCTATGCGGTGCTGGCGGTCCGCTGCTGGCGTATTGCCCGATGTGTGATTCATGTTGAAGCCCCCTGTCGATTATTATTCAACGCGCGTGTTTGCGTTGCTCGCGGCCTAGTCTAGCCGAATTGGAACGGCCATACGCCATCACTGGAGGCGATTTTCCAACCTCGTTTGACCGAACGCGCCATGGCCGCATGGCACATGCGTAATTGTTATTGCCGGGAGTGACGATTATAAGACCGGCGCGCGCCGCGTGCGTTGGAGTCGTTTGCCAGATACAAGTGTGCGGCGCTTATGATTGCGAGGACCTACCCACGATGACTGTGTTCGCCGACGCCCGCCAAAATATGGTCGATAACCAATTGCGGCCCACCAAGGTAACCGACCCCCAAATTTTGGCTGCCATGGCGGAATTGCCGCGCGAGCGCTTTGTGCCGAAATCAAAGCAGGGGACCGCCTATATCGATGAAGATATCGAGGTGGCGCCCGGCCGATTTTTAATGGAACCGGTGGTCTTGGCGCGTTTACTGCAGGCGCTCGAGCTTACGGCTGAGACGACGGTGCTCAATATCGGCTGCGCAAGCGGCTATGACGCGGCGTTGCTGGGTCGGCTGGTGGGCTCGGTGGTGGCGGTCGAAAGCGATCCCGCTCTGGTGAAACAAGCCAGTGAGATGATCAACGAGCTGGCGATCGACAATGTCGCGGTCATGGAAGCACCTTTGGAGCAGGGCTACGCCGGGCAGGCGCCCTATGACGCGATTTTCATAAGTGGCGCCGTCGATGAAGTGCCGGCGGCGCTATCGGATAGCCTTGCGCCGAATGGCCGGTTGGCGGTGGTAATCGGCGGTGGCGAGGCCGGCATTTTGGGACGGGCACATCTCTATGTACGCAGCGGCGATACTTTGTCCAGCCGGCCTTTATTCGATGCGGGCACTCAAATGTTGCCGGGTTTTGCGCTCGAAGAAAGTTTTGTGTTTTGACCCGTTTAATTAGTGATAATTGATATTTGCAATTACAGGCTGGCTGTAGCACGGTGCGCTTGCTGGTGAATATTGAAAGAGGCGAGTTCGCGAAATGGTAGCGCGTAACAGCAAAATGGCGGCCATAAGCATGGCCGTTATCGTTGGTTTTATGGGCGTTTCGTCATGGTCGGCGCAGGCCGAGACCTTATCCGAAGCCCTCGCCGAAGCGTATGGAACCAATCCCGACTTGGTTGCCGAGCGTTCGCGGGTGCGCGCCGTTGATGAGCAAGTTCCCCAAGCCCTGTCGAATTGGCGGCCCCAGGTCACCTTGAGCGGCCGCTACGGGGTGCGCAAGCTCGACCGCGAACTGTCATCGGGTGTTAGCACCGATCGGACCGATCAGCCGCAAAGCGTCGGTCTGGCCATTACGCAAAATCTATTTCGCGGGTTTCGGACTCAGGCTGAGACCGAGCGCGCCGAGAACCGGGTGGCGGCGGCGCGTAGTAATCTGATCGGCACCGAACAAAGCGTCCTGCTCGAAGGTGTGGTGGGGTACGTAACAGTGCTGCGCGATACGGCGGTCTTGGAACTGCGCACCAACAATGTCGGCGTCATCGAACAGCAGCTTCAAGCAACGCGCGATCGTTTCGAAGTTGGTGAGCTCACGCGCACCGATGTGGCGCAGGCGGAAAGCCGTCTTGCCCGCGCTGTTGCCGACCGCATCACCGCTGAAGCCAATTTGGAAACATCACGGGCCGCCTACCGCAAGGCGATTGGCCGCGATCCGGTTGATCTTCAACAGCCTGACTTACCGCCGAACTTGCCGGCATCCGAGGCCGATGCCCTGGCGGCAGCGGCAGATAACAACCCCGACGTGGTTTTTGCTGATTTTAATGAGCGCGCGGCGCGCTCCGATATTGAGCTTCGCAGAGGCGAACTGCTGCCGACATTGACCCTCGACGCCACGGTTGACCGGGACAAAGATATTGTTGGCTCGGATGTTAAGGACACGGAAGGGGCGCTTACGGCGCGCTTGTCAGTTCCCTTGTACCAGTCGGGCGCGGTCTATTCACGCATCCGCGAGGCGAAACAGACGGCGAGCCAACGCCTTTCCGAATTGGCGTTGGAAAAACGCGAGGCCGAACAGAATGCCAGCGATACGTGGGAGGATTTCCGCGCGGCCCAAGCCCGCATCACATCTTTCGAGTCTGAAGTGCGGGCCCAAGAGGTCGCGTTCGAAGGCGTTCAGCAAGAAGCCCAAGTCGGTTCGCGCACTGTCCTTGATGTATTGGATGCGGAGCAGGAATTACTCGATGCGCGGGTTAATCTGGTAAGCGCCCGGCGCGATTTGATCGTGAGTGGCTATGCGCTGCTGTCCGCGGTTGGCAAACTAACAGCGCAGGATTTGGGTTTGGCGGTCGACCTATACGATCCCACAAGCAACTTTGGCGCTGTTAGAGACAAACTATTCGGTTCCGACATTAAAGACGAATAGCCCCCGATACGCGGCCGGCAAAAATGACCTGAGGCGATAAATTCTTCTGGTCATGGCAATTGCCGTCGCCTAGTTTAAATTCCGTTAACCATTTTCTGTCCATATTTTCCGCCATGAGCGATACAGACACCGACCAGCAAGAACCGTCGATGGAGGAGATTCTAGCCTCCATCCGCCGCATCATTTCCGAAGATGGTGAGGAGGGTGAGGAAGAATCCGTAGAAACGGAAGAAGAGCCTGCGGAGGAGCCGGAACCGGTGGAAGCGGTCGCTGAAGAAGAGCCTGCGGAAGCAGAGCCCGTCGAGGAAACTGAAGCCGAAGCCGAAGACGAGGATGATGGTGTGCTCGTGCTGACCGATATGGTCGAAGAAGACGAGGCCGAAGAAGAAGCAGACGATGACGACGACAATGAGCTGGTTCTCGAAGAGGTAGAGCCGGAACCTGAGCCAGAACCAGAGCCTGAGCCAGAACCAGAGCCGGAACCCGAACCCGAGCCAGAACCTGAAGTCGAAGAAGACGATGCGCTCTTGTCGTTCGAGGCCGAAGAGCAAAGCGCGGCTTCGATTGCCGGACTGGTTTCCGCGATCGGTGCCGATGCGTCGGTCGGCGATGGCAATAAAACCCTTGAGGAATTGACCAAGGAACTCTTGCGCCCGCTCATGAAAGAGTGGCTCGACGCCAATCTGCCGGATACGGTAGAGCGTATTGTGCGCGAGGAAATCGAACGCGTAATCGCGAAATCGAAGTAGCCGAACGTTCCGTTAGCCAGCTATTGCGGGCGCTCTCCTGACAATTCGTTGCGATTTTCCCTGGCGGGCGATTACAGGATTCGCTAAACAGCGCGTTTGAAACCCTTTGCATGTGAATCGCGATGTTGGACAAAACCTACCTGCCCGCCAGTATTGAGGCGAAGCAATATGCCCGTTGGGAAGACGGCGGCGCGTTCGCGGCTGGTCAGCAGTCCGATGGTGACCCCTACACAATCGTCATCCCGCCGCCCAACGTCACCGGCAGCCTTCATATGGGCCACGCGCTCAACAATACGTTGCAGGATGTGCTCGTTCGGTTCCGGCGCATGCAGGGGCGCGATGCCCTGTGGCAACCGGGCACCGACCATGCCGGCATCGCCACCCAAATGGTGGTCGAGCGCCAGCTTGCCGAAAAGGGTGTTCAACTCGACCGCGGAACAGCGCTGGTCGATGAAAATATGGAACGCATCGGGCGCGCCGACTTCCTCGACAAAGTATGGGCGTGGAAGGAAGAATCCGGTGGCACCATCCTCAACCAGCTCAAGCGACTGGGCTCCTCATGCGACTGGAGCCGCGAGCGGTTCACCATGGACGAGGGCCTGTCCCGCGCGGTCCTCAAGGTGTTTGTGGAACTGCACCGCAAGGGTTTGATCTACAAAGATCAACGCCTGGTCAATTGGGATCCCAAGCTGCACACCGCGATCTCCGATCTCGAAGTCGTGCAAAAACCCGTCAACGGCCATCTTTGGTATTTTCGCTATCCGGTTGAAGACCAACCGGATCGCTATATCACCGTGGCGACGACCCGGCCCGAGACCATGCTCGGCGATACCGGTGTCGCGGTGCACCCCGACGATCCGCGTTATCAAGATCTGATCGGCAAGAACGCGGTGCTGCCGATTGTCGGCCGGAAGATCAAAATCGTCGGCGATGAGCATGCCGACCCAGAGCAGGGTTCGGGGGCCGTGAAGATCACCCCGGCGCATGACTTCAACGACTTCGAAGTCGGTCGCCGCCATGGTCTGGAAGAAATTAACCTGTTCGATGAGAGCGCGACCCTCAACGACAACGCACCGGAGGCCTATCGCGGCCTGGATCGGGCGGCGGCGCGCGATAAAGTGGTCGCCGAAATCGAAGCGCTGGGACTGCTCGAGAAGATCGAGAAGCACGCCCACACGGTTCCCTATGGCGACCGTTCCGACGTGGTTATCGAACCCTGGCTAACCGACCAATGGTATGTCGACGCAGGCACTCTGGCCAAACCGGCGATCGAGGCGGTCGAGCAGGGGCGCACCAAGTTCGTGCCGGAAAACTGGTCGAAGACCTATTTCGAGTGGCTGCGCAATATTCAACCCTGGTGCATTTCGCGCCAGCTTTGGTGGGGCCACCAAATCCCCGCCTGGTACGGCCCCGACGGCGAAGTATTCGTCGAACTGTCCGAGGAAGACGCTCAGGCGGCGGCGAAGGCCCACTACGGCAAAGACGTCGAACTCACCCGTGACGAAGACGTGCTCGACACCTGGTTCTCATCGGCTCTGTGGCCGTTCTCGACCCTGGGTTGGCCCGACGAGACGCCGGAGCTGGCGCGCTACTACCCCACCGATGTGCTGGTCACCGGCTTCGACATCATCTTTTTCTGGGTCGCCCGGATGATGATGATGGGCCTGCACTTCATGGACGAGGTGCCGTTCCATACGGTCTATATCCACGCGCTGGTGCGCGACGAAAAGGGCCAGAAAATGTCCAAGTCCAAGGGCAATGTTATGGACCCCTTGGAACTGGTCGACGAATACGGCGCTGACGCGCTGCGCTTCACGCTGACCGCCATGGCGGCGATGGGCCGCGACATCAAACTGTCGACCCAGCGGGTGGCGGGCTATCGCAATTTCGGCACCAAGCTATGGAATGCCGCACGGTTCTGCGAGATCAACGAATGCCGCCTGCCAGACGAGGGTTTCGACCCGGCGTTGTGCGAACTGACCCTTAACAAGTGGATCGTCGGCGGCGCGGCGGAAACCGCCCAGGCGCTGACCGAAGCGCTGGACGCCTACAAGTTCGATCAGGCGGCGAGCGGCGTCTACCAGTTCGTCTGGCACACCTTCTGCGATTGGTATGTGGAATTCGCCAAGCCGGTATTACAGGGCGATGATGAGGCGGCCAAGCAGGAGACCCGCGCCGCGGCGGCGTGGACCTTGAACACCATTCTGCGCCTGCTGCATCCCATTATGCCGTTCCTCACCGAAGAGCTGTGGGAACAGTTTGGCGATGGCGACATGCTGATCTCCGCCGCCTGGCCGGTCGGCGACATCGCGCCGGTCGATCGCGCCGCTGCGGCGGAAATGGACTGGGTGGTGCGGCTGATCTCGGAAGTGCGCGCGGTGCGCAGCGAGGTCAACGTGCCGGGCGGCGCCAAGATTCCGGCGATTCTGCGCGACGCCGGCGCGGACAGTAAGGCCCGTCTGGCGACCCATCGCGAGCAAATCCTGTGGTTGGCCCGGCTCGACTACGTGACCCTTGATGGCGACGTGCCGGAAGGTTCGGTTCAACTCGTCCTTGACGAAGCGACGCTGGCGTTACCCCTGGCCGACTTTGTCGATCTGGATCAGGAGCGTCGCCGGCTGCAGAAGGAAATCGATAAGCTGGCGGCTGATATTTCTGGTATCGACAAGAAACTGGCGAATAAGAACTTCACCAGCAAAGCGCCGGAGGAAGTGGTCGCCGAACAGCACGACCGCCGCGCCGCTGCCGCCGACGCCAGCGCCAAATTGGCCTCCGCCCTCGAACGCTTGTCCAGTGCGGGTTAGCTAGCGAAGTCGTCTAATCCGGTTCGCGCTTCAAGAAAAAAGTCCACACGATCTCGGCAATCAAGGCCGCGGCCAGGCCGAAGCCGGCGAACCGGATGAAGGCGCTTTTGGGAGGGGTGCACGTGTACAGGCCCCAGATTGCCGCGGCGGCTAGGGCGAGCGGGATCGCGATTCCCAGCAGCGGAAATAGACCCTGCCATTGCAGTTTGAGAACGGAATATTGCTGTGCCACCGGATTGGACTGAATCGAACCGAGGGCGATTTTCTCCACCGCCATGTCGGCGGGTTTATGGTTGGTGATCCAATTCTCCCAAGCGGGCACATCGGCTTCATTCGAGACTGTCCAAACACTTGGCGTCTTTAACAGCTGTTCCCAATCTGGCGTCGGGCCCGCCCCGCCCGGTTGTGGCATGATTGCGGACATTTGCGGCAGATCGTCGATGATGAGCACGTCCGCATTGAAAACCGAGTACGGTTCGTCCTGGCGTGTTTGCGGGTTCGCGCTAACGGCCAGTTCCTCGATAAGCTTCGCTGCGGAAATGTAACGGACTGCCGGCGGATCGACTTTCAGGCTCCGTGTAATGGTTAAGCCGGAACCGATGCCGGCGGCGAGCGTGGTCTTACGCGAGCCGTTGGGGCCGCAAATAATGAGATGCTGTTTACGGTCTGGGTCGTCGATGAAGTTACTGATTATCGGCGCATCGTCGGCGTCGAGAAAGCTGCCGTCAAAGTTCGGTAGCCGGAAATAGTAGGGTAGACCGGTGCGGTCGAAGGCGTTCTTTTCCTTGAGGTAATATCGGCGAGGCCACGCCAGTGCCACGACCAGCATGATGACAAAAATACCGATGAACCATTTTGCCGCCGACTGAGCCTGAACTTCCGGCACCTGCAATATGATCGCCAGCGCCAGCACCGTGCCCAACGACCAGAAAAAGCTGTCGGTTAGCGCATCCGAAATAAGTTCGCGCATTTTGACGGGGAAATACTTCACCCCGCCGCCGCTCTGGGCACGGCCGCGGTCGAGCAGCAAATCGGTGAAGTCCTTCCACAGGGGAATTACCAGGAATGACAAGCCATAAAGCGGACTGAGGTCCACCGCGATCGCCCCTGAGGTGAGCAGCGTGGTTCCCGTAAAACCCATCATGGCGTGGGCCGTTTGGTTCGATTGCCATGTATAGGCGGCCGTGTAGGCCAGGTAGACGTCGGATCCAAACCACTTGGACAGCATGTCCTATGCCTCCTGATGTTTCTCCTGCGCGCTTCGGCGCGCCAGCACGAAACGGTAGTACAGCGCCGCGAGCCATAACGCGGCGATCAATAAGCCTCCGTAAAACGCAGGAGTGTCCCACAGGGACAGGGTCGAAATTAACGCGGCGGCGGCGAAGAGGGCGGTTGTCGCGAGGTGGAGCCACAGCGGCCCCCGCTTCACGGCGGCTATGACGGCGCTTACAAGCCACAGCGCCAGCAAGGCGAAATTCGCGCCGGCAACGAGCGCGGTCTGGCTTTGAAAGACCGCGCCCAGGCTCCATTCAAATATCACGCCGAAGCCGAACCAGAGGTGAACGAGATAAGCGATTAAACCGGCGATCCACCAGCGCGCCCATGAGGTGTCCTGCAAGTGCGGCGCGCGCGCGATAACAATCGCCGTTGCCCAGGCGCCGAGCGCGAGGCAGGTCCAAACGGTGAGGCGCGCCCGGGCGAAATCGACATTGTCGGACGCAATGGCGCCAAACACCGCCGCCGCAGTGCCGAGGGCAAATATAAATAAAATTATGACCGGCTGTGCGATGACCGGACGGCTATTCATGGGCGTGTTCTCCATCCGACCAGCGCTGTACGAGCGCGGCGACGACGACCAGTGTCATAAGGATGCCGATCACCAGGCTTTGGATGTCGTTTTGAAAAACAAGCAGGGAAACGAAGAAATTGAGAAACGCGATTAGATAGGCGACCAATTGCCACCATTTGTACCAGCCCGTCGAAAACCGCCAATCGCGTCTGATAAAGGCCAGGCCGATGTCAATCAGCCAGGTGACTTGCAGTAAGAAAATTGGTCCTGCCACGGCGAAACCCTGGCGCTGAAATACGCTGACAGGGTCCCAGAAATGCATAATGCCGAGGCCGAAATAAAAATGGATGACGATCATCAGCCAGCCGAATGTCCAAAAAAGCCGCCACCAGTGGTTTAGCCCCGCGCGCGCGAAGTGCCGTGCGAAGATATAAAACGCCGGCGTCGCAAGAAGCGCCGAAGTCCAGGCCGTCGCATGGGTGCGGAAGAAATCGACATTATCGGTGGCGAGTGCTCCGAAAACGGCGAATGCCGCCGAGCCCGAAAACAGCAATAGCGTGAGGATGATCTGTTCCGGCCGGTGCGCCGGGTCGGCATTTCCATCTGTTGAAACAGCAGTATCGCTCATAGGGTTTTCAGGTAGGCGAGGAGGTCGGTCAGATCCTTCTCGTTCCAGTCTGCGCCTTGATAGGCCCACGGGTAGTTATGGCCCTGGTTGGAATTGCCGCGCGCGCCGGTGTCGAAAAGAAAAGGCAAACCCGGTGGGCAGACGCCGTTGCTATCGGGGGGCGGGGCGATAAGGCCTACCGCGGCCGGGTCATAATCATTGTCGCCGCGGCAGAAGCTCTGCGGACGCTCATCCAGATTGATTAGTTGGCGCAGGGTGGGAACCGAACCATTGTGCAGGTACGGCGCCCGTAAATAGGCATACGGTATGGGGTTGTTGATGTAGCCAACTTCGTCGCTCACATCCGTCTCCGGGAAGTATAGGGGGTGACCCAATCGAAATTGCCGTGCGGACAGGTTCAGTCTTTCCAAATGCCCGACCCATAAATCGGCCTCGGCGAGTTGCCCTTGCGCTGTCGCTTCCAACTTTGCCTGTTTCAGGCTCTCCCGTTGTTTTTCGAGATCCTCGTCCCAGCCGGGCAGTATCGTGGTGAGGCCTTGGACCAGTAAATTGGAGTAGCGAAACATGATCCGCTCCGGGTCCGTCCCAATCGGCGTCGTGCGGTCAACAGGCTTGAGGAGCGAGACCTGATGTAATTTTTCCCCTTTGGCGGCCCAAAGCCTGTCGCCCTCTATCGGTCGATAACCGTGGCAAGCGGCGCAGTGCAGTTTGTAAACCTCGAGACCATCTTTAACTTGGTCGGACGTGGGTGCTTCGTTCGGGAAAAGGTCGACGAATTTATCAACAGGCACACTGATGCCGAGTTCTTCGGTGTAGCCTGCTGCGCTGCGGATGTTGAACTCCATTTCCGGTTTCGATAGGGAAACCAGGCTGGTGCCGGAGGCATAGGCGGCGACAAAGCTGCGCGTTACCGGATCGGCAATCGAGCCGTCATATTGCGAGCGGGGCCGCAGATCCACGCGCTGCTCGAAGACCGCCGGAATCTTCGAATAGGCAAAATTCTCTTCCCCCGGCAGCTCGAGCGCGACCCGAATGATGGAGCGGAAGGGCCGTGTGCGGCTGGGCCCGGCCGGCATGAACTTAGCGTCCTTCAGTTGCGCGCCATGGTAGGGCAGGCCTTCCTTGGCCGTGTCCTCGCTGATTTGGTTTCTGGCGGCTCTCAGCCAGGCCCATATCATGACTCTGTCGACCGTCTCGTCGAATGTGCGGGGGACAAAGCCTAACCCGTCAATATCTTTGCAGTTGGTCCGATAGGCCTCGATAATTTTCGTCGTGGTCAGCGTTGGATCGAGAACCGCGCTGCGCACAACATCGGTGAAGGCGATCACGTCGAGCGCTGGGTTGCCCATACCGTTGATGATTTCGGTCGTCGTACCCGCTTCGGTGTGCAGGGTGCCGGAATGACAGGCGGCGCAGGACAGGCCGACAAATTCCAGGGGCGTTTTCTGGGCGATCTTGGGCAGATAATTGGTGACGTTGAAACCGTAGGGCAGTTTTTGTTCCGCGTTAACGGCACAGAGCGGGTCTGCGTCATCATTCGCGGCCGGGTTGGGCAAAAAGCCGTAGGTATCCCAAATCGACCTGTCGTCTTCGGTTCCCATGATGTAGGCCGACCGGGAAACGGTTCCGATGACGGCCGCATATTTTAAGGGGAGAACCTCAAGTCCGATGGAACCGTAGGTGAAGGCGGCCAATTGTTGGGCTTGCACGTCATCGCCGCTGGGCGACCACTGCGCCCATTGCGCTTCTTTGTAGAGCCAGGCGACAGAGGCGATCAGGAGAACGAGACTTACTACGACGGCGGCCCAGTTAACGTATTTCCGCACCATGTCGGCGAACTCCATTTAGATGATACGACTATAAAGGGATTCTAAGTTCATTGCATGATTCGAATAGTCCCGGCGCGAAAGCCACTGCTACACATCAACCCGATCCGCGGTTAGGTTATGGGTCGGCGGTGGGCTTTCGAGGAAGGGACGATGACATGTGGCTATGGATCATAGGGACCGCCCTGACAATTGGTGGCGTTGTGCTGGCGCGTTTGGGCTTTACCGACGACGCCTTTCTGGCGCCGGTCCTCGGCTGGGGCTTCGTCGGCATCGGCATGGTGGGCGCCTGTATCTTAATTTACAAGGCGAGCACCGTCGGCATCATCAGCTAGTCGCCCTCGTCCTGAACGACAATCTCGGCGCCGAGCGAGATATCGCCCAGGAACGGGAGGGCTTGCTTCGCGGCGGACGAGAAGTCATTTGGGGTGTATTCGTTCGCCGGAGCATCTCCGCCCAGGAAGCCCAAAGACCTATAGGTATCGGCGATAAGCTCGCTGCAAAAATATGCCGACAGATCTTCGGTATTGCTCCAGAACAGTTTTGAATCAACGGCGGCCCGTAAGAGCTCCAATCCGTCGAAGTCATATTCTTTATCTTTTACCGTGTGCCGAAATTCGTTGAGCTTGGTGATTTCGCCATCAGACAGCCCACGACTAAGCGGTCGGAAGGCTAAGTTGCCCTCATGATCCTTTACCCGCTTGCTCAGGGGCACGAGCTGCACACCGCGTTTGACCTCGCCCGTTTGAACGTCTTTGTCGTGACCATTGGTCGTCGACTCCCAAAGCAGGACCGTGTCGAATTGTTCGATATTGATCACCATCCCGACATGGGACCATCGGCTTTTCGTCAGCATTCTGATCGCGCGGCTGAAAATCGATGAACCGCCCATTAAAACGATATCGCCCGTCTTCAATGTGGGGCGCACTTCGGCGTAAGTTGCATCTGTCATTTGGGCCTCCCGTTTCGAGTGATAAAGAGAACCCAAAGCCTACCAGCGGTAAGTCTAATATCAACGCATAATATTAAGGCCAGAGCATCATCGGCCGAGGTGGCCGGTGTGCCGGCTATCTAGTCAGCAGGTGAGGGCGCGCGTATGCTCGCGGCCAAATCGACCAACTGCGTCTTTGAAGGAGAAATCGATGGACGGCAACGGATCCGCGAGCGGTAAATGGGACAAGTCGAAACTACCCAGCCGGCACGTCTCGGTGGGCAATACCAGTGCGCCGCACCGGGCGTTTTATTACGCCATGGGGATGACCGACGAGGAAATCCGCCAGCCCTTCGTTGGCGTGGTGACCACCTGGAACGAGGCTGCGCCGTGTAACATCGCCCTGTCGCGCCAGGCCCAGGCGGCCAAGCAGGGGGTGCGGGATGCTGGCGGTACGCCGCGTGAGTTCACCACCATCACCGTCACTGACGGCATCGCCATGGGCCATGACGGTATGCGCTCGTCGCTGGTCAGCCGCGAGGTGATCGCCGATTCCACCGAGCTGACCGTACGCGGTCATTCCTACGACGCGATCGTTGGTCTCGCCGGCTGCGATAAATCGCTGCCCGGCCTGATGATGGCGATGCTGCGCCTGAACGTGCCGTCGGTGTTCATGTATGGCGGCTCGATTCTGCCCGGCAAGTTCAAGGGCAGGGACGTCACCATCATCGATGTGTTTGAAGGCGTCGGCGCCAATGCCGCCGGCTCCATGTCGGACGAAGATCTGCACGAGCTGGAATGCGCCGCTTGTCCGTCGGCCGGCGCCTGCGGTGGCCAATTCACGGCCAACACCATGGCTTGCGTGTCGGAAGCCATCGGCCTGGCGCTGCCCGGTTCGGCCGGCGCGCCGGCGCCCTACGAGACCCGCGACGATTATGCGGTGGCCAGTGGCAAGGCGGTGATCGAATTGGTCAGGAGCCAGTTGCGCCCGCGCGACATCGTCACCCGCAAATCCTTTGAAAACGCCGCCGCCATCGTCGCCGCGACCGGCGGTTCGACCAATGCCGGGTTACATCTGCCCGCCATGGCCAGCGAGGCCGGTATCGATTTCGACCTGATGGATGTTTGCGAGGTGATGCGCCGCACGCCCTATATCGCCGACCTAAAACCGGGCGGCCGCTATGTCGCCAAGGACCTGTTCGACGCTGGCGGGGTGGGCATCGTCATCCAGCAACTGCTGGAAGGCGGCTATATGCATGGCGACTGCATGACGGTGACCGGTAAAACTCTGGCCGAGAATTACGGCAGCGTCGAGTTTCCCACCGATCAAGACGTGGTGCGGCCGATCACCAACCCGTTGAGCGAGACCGGCGGCGTCGTCGGTCTGATGGGCAACCTGGCGCCGCAAGGCGCGATCGTGAAGATCGCCGGACTAACAAGCGTTCAGTTCCGCGGTCCCGCCCGGGTCTTCGAGCGCGAAGAGGACTGCCTGCAGGCCGTCCTTGACCGCAACTACGAGGAAGGCGACGTGCTGGTGATCCGCAACGAAGGCCCCAAAGGGGGCCCTGGTATGCGCGAAATGCTGTCGACCACCGGTGCGCTCTACGGCCAGGACATGGGCGAGAAGGTAGCCTTGATCACCGATGGACGTTTCTCCGGCGGCACGCGGGGCTTCTGCATCGGTCATGTGGGGCCGGAGGCGGCGGCAGGCGGACCGATCGGCCTGATCGAGACCGGCGACATGATCGTCATCGACGCCCAGGCTGGTACTTTGAACGTGGAGCTATCAGACGAAGAGCTCGCCGCGCGCGCCAAGAACTGGCAGCCGCACGCCAATAACTACCAGGCAGGCACTCTGTGGAAATACGCCCAAACCGTGGGCGACGCCCGCTACGGCGCCATCACCCACCCCGGCGCCAAAGCGGAGACCCACGTTTACGCGGATTTATAGTATAGTTTCCGCCGGGCGCTGACTGGGTTAGCGCCGCCAACGCAGGGAGGAATAGCATGCTGCGTCGTTTGATCGATGGTGTGGTCTTGGCGCTTCTGGCGTGGTTCATACTCGTGCGGCTCGACGCCGGGCAGGTGGCGCTAGGCATCGTCCTGGCCCTGGTGATTGCTTTTACCGGCTGGCGCATTTTCCGTCTTTGGCAAAAATACAAACATCTGCTTGCGGAATACGCCGCGGCGCAGGAAGCCAAGCTGTCCGACGACCCCCAGGAGCGCCTGCGGGCTGAGCGTATTCTGCGCTCGCGGCAAATGATGCAGGTCGCCGATATGACCTTGGTGAGCGGGTTTGTTCTCGGCGCGGCGCTCAGCAACCCCAGCGCTGGCGCGATGGGTGGCGATGGCGCCGGTGGCTTTGACGGGGCTGGCGGTGACGGCGGTGACGGCGGTGGCTATGGCGGCGGCGATATGGGCGGCGGGTTTGGCGGCGATGCGGGCGGCGGCATGTAGCGCACCGTTTGTTGAAGTTCCCACTTAAATTCCCTCTCCCTCCGGGAGAGGGCTAGGGTGAGGGGACATATCCTGTTTCAAGCTTCACACGTTCCGTCCGAGAACCTCTTCCCCGCACCCGGCTCGCGTTCGCTCGCCACCCTCTCCCCGAGGAGAGGGTTTGTTAGTTGTTTCTAACCGTCCAGTTCGCACCATACCGGGGTGTGGTCGGACGGTTTTTGTTTGCCGCGCGGGCCCTTGTCGATTTCGCTGGCGGTGAGACGGTCGGCGGCTTGCGGTGAGAGCAGCAGATGATCGATGCGGATGCCATTGTCTTTTTGCCAGGCGCCGCGCTGATAATCCCAGAACGAATAAACATGGCTTTCCGAATGCAGGGTGCGCCATGCTTCGGTGTAGCCGAGATTGAGGAGAGTGCGAAACCGGGCGCGCGATTCCGGGCGGGTTAGCGCGTCGCCCTCCCAGGCCACGGCGTCGTAGCAGTCTTCGTCGGCCGGGATGACGTTATAATCGCCGCCCAAAACGACGGGCTCTTCGGTGGCGAGAAGCTCTGTCGCATGGTCGACCAGCCGGTCCATCCAGGAAAGTTTGTAGGTGAATTTGTCGGTGTCGGTGGGGTTGCCGTTGGGCAGGTAGATCGAGGCGACCCGCACCCCGGCGCTGCCGCCGGCCCCACCAGCGTCGACCCAGGCTTCCACATAGCGCGCCTGATCGTCGCTATCGTCGCCGGCAAGGCCTGTGCGTACGTCGTCCAGCGGATGCTTCGACAGGATGGCGACGCCGTTATAGGTCTTTTGGCCGTGGACGGCGCAATTGTAGCCCAGCTCCTCGATCTCCATCGCTGGGAAGTTTTCGTCGGTGACCTTGAGTTCCTGCAACAGCACCACATCGGGCTGCGCTTCCTTCAGCCAGTCGAGCGTGTGGGGCAGATGTGCCTTGATCGAGTTGACGTTCCAGGTGGCGATTTTCACGGGGCGTACAGCCTCTATTAACGGACGACATAAATCACCTCATCCTGAGCTTGTCGAAGGATGAGCCTAGAGGCGATTAAAGTGCAGTCCTCGTGCTTCGACAAGCTCAGCATGAGGAATTAGAAAATATTGGAGAGTGGAGGCTAAACCGAAAAGCTCGCGCCGCAACCGCATTGCGCCGTCGCGTTGGGGTTGGTGAGCTGGAACGAGGCGCCGCCGAGGCTTTCGACCCAATCGAGCTGGCTGCCGCCGATCAGATCGAGCGAGGCGTCGTCGGAAACCACGGTGATGCCGCCGACCTCAAACAAGCGGTCATCGTCGCCGACTTCGTCGTCGAAGCTAAAGCCATAGGTAAAACCCGAGCAGCCGCCGCCATTGACGTAGACCCGCAGCATCATGGTGCCGTCGCCATCTGAAGTTTCAGTAGCGAGCAGTTCGCTCACGCGGGCCACGGCGCTGTCGGTCAGGGTGATCGAGCGTGGCAGCGGGGCCTCGGTGGCGGGGGTTTCTGGCGTGGTTTCGGTCATAGATGCGCGGTTTTGCCTGGGGCTCTGACGTTTGAGCTATTAGCTATGTAAGAATAAGGGGGCATTTGTCAATTTTCCGTTGCAATAGGCTGGCGCGCGCGTACTTTGCCGCCCATGCCCGCAAGCCAAGCCCATAGCCGCCCCGATGCCCCGGCCACCGCCGCCTATGGCCCGGTGCTGGCGCCCTATGCCTGCGATCCGGCGGAGAGCCGTGGCCGCCTGCACGATGAGCCGGAAAGCTCCTATCGCAGCGCCTTCCAACGCGACCGCGACCGGGTGATCCATTGCGGCGCCTTCCGCCGGCTTAAACATAAAACCCAGGTGTTCGTCTATCACGAGGGTGATTATTACCGCACCCGGTTGACCCATTCCCTGGAGGTAGCGCAGATCGCCCGCTCGGTCAGCCGTGCCCTGGGCCTCAACGAAGATTTGGCCGAGGCCCTGGCCCTGGCTCATGATTTTGGTCATACACCGTTTGGTCATGCCGGCGAGGATGCGCTGGACGCGGTGATGGCGCCCTACGGCGGCTTCGACCATAACGCCCAGACCCTGCGTTTGGTGACCAAGCTCGAGCGCCGCTATCCGACCTTCGACGGTCTCAACCTTTCATGGGAAGCCCTGGAGGGGCTGGTCAAACATAACGGGCCGGTCACTGGCGGGCGGGCGGTTCGCGAAAAGCCGCTACCGGCGGCGATCGCCGAATACGTCGCCGATCACGATCTGGCGCTCAACACCTATGCTTCGGCGGAGGCGCAGGTCGCTGCGCTGGCCGACGACATTGCCTACAACAGCCACGATGTGGATGACGGCCTGCGGGCGGAATTATTCGATATAGACGATGTGGCGGATCTGCCGCTGGTCGGGCCGGCCTTTCAAGAAATGCGCCAGCGTTATGGCGATATCGAACGGCCACGGCTAATCCATGTCGCCATCAGCCAGATGATCGGCGCCATGGTGGAAGATATTCTCGCCGAAACGCGCCGCCGGTTGGCCAAAACCGGCGTTGGTTCGGTGGACGATATCCGTGACCTCGACGGGCCCGTGGTGGCGTTTTCTGAAGAACTGGCCGCCGCCGACCGGGCCGTAAAGGCCTTTCTGCTGGAGAATATGTACCGCCACCACCGGGTCAATCGCATGACCTCGAAGGCGCGCCGTGTGGTGCGGGAGATGTTCGAGCTCATGTTCGCCGAACCCGAACTGTTGCCGGCGGAATGGCGTGGCCGGGCGGAGCAGCGCGACGATGCCGGCCGCGCGCGGATGATCGCCGACTATATCGCCGGTATGACCGATCGCTACGCCTTGGAAGTGCATCGGAAACTCTTTGATGCGGATGCACTTTAATGAATGTTTTCAGTGATTTCAGAGACGTTGTTCAGGCCGATATAAAGGCGTTACAGGACGCTGGCAGCTTGCCGGCCGACCTCAACGCGTCGCGGGTGGCGGTCGACCCGCCGCGCGAAGCAGCGCACGGTGATCTTACCTGCAATGCAGCGATGATGTTGGCCAAGGCGGCCGGGATGAAGCCGCGTGATCTGGCGGAACTGCTGGCGGTGCGTCTGCGCGACCATCCCCAGATCAGCGACGTCGAGATCGCCGGCCCGGGCTTCCTCAATCTGCGGCTCAATGAGGATTACTGGCGGGATCATTTGCGCGACGTGCTGGCGGCTGGCGCCGCTTACGGCGATTCGGATATGGGCGCCGGCGAGCCGGTAAATGTCGAATATGTCTCCGCCAACCCGACCGGGCCGCTGCATGTGGGCCACGCCCGTGGCGCGGTGTTCGGTGACGTTCTGGCGTCGCTGCTCGACAAGGCTGGCTACGCAGTCACCCGCGAATATTACATCAACGACGCCGGCGCCCAGGTCGATGCGCTGGCGCGCTCAGTCCATTGGCGCTACAGCGAGGCACTGGGCGCGGTAAGCGGCGATATGCCCGAAGGACTATACCCCGGTGACTACCTGGTGCCGGTGGGCAAAGCGCTGGCGGCGCGCGACGGCGCGCGTTGGCAAGACCAGGCCGAGGACGAATGGTTGGCCGAATTCCGCCAGCTGGGCGTCGACGCGATGATGGCGCAAATCCGCGACGACTTGGCGGCGTTGGGCATCGAGCAGTCGGTATTCACGTCGGAGCGCGCCTTGGTCGAGGCCGGCATGGTCGATGCGGTGGTCGAGACCGTGGAGGGCCAGGACCTTATTTACGTTGGCGTGCTGGAACCTCCCAAGGGCAAGAAACCCGACGATTGGGAAGAGCGGCCGCAGACCCTGTTCCGGGCCAGCAACTTCGGTGACGACAGCGACCGGCCGCTGAAAAAATCCGATGGCTCGTGGACCTATTTCGCCAGCGATTTGGCTTACCATTTGGATAAATACCGGCGTGGTTTCAAAACCCTGATCAATGTCTGGGGCGCCGACCATGGCGGCTATGTCAAGCGGGTCGCTGCGGGGGTCGAGGCGCTGACCGGCGGCGAGGCCGAACTCGATGTCAAACTTTGCCAACTGGTCCGGCTGTTGGAAGATGGCGAGGTCGCCAAAATGTCCAAGCGGGCAGGGACCTTCGTGACCCTGCGCGAACTGGTAGATGCGGTTGGCCGCGACGTAGTGCGGTTCATCATGCTGACCCGTAAGAACGATGCGCAGCTCGATTTCGATCTGGTCAGGGTGCGCGAACAAAGCCGCGATAATCCGGTTTTTTACGTGCAGTACGCCCATGCCCGCAGCCATTCGGTCGCCCGCATGGCGCTAGAGGCCTTCCCTGACGCGGACTTCTCGGTGGCGGCGGCGCGCGGCGCCAATTTGGCTCGCTTGACCGACTCCGATGAACTTCAGTTGATAAAAACCATCGCTGCCTGGCCGCGCACGGTGGAAGGAGCGGCGGAAGCTCACGAACCGCACCGCCTCGCTTTTTACTTGTATGACCTCGCGGCAGCGTTCCATGCTCTGTGGAGCAGGGCTCGTGAGGATGCTTCATTGCGCTTTGTCGTTGCCGATGATCCAGAACTGACCCAGGCCCGCATGGCTCTGGTGCTCGGCGTGCGAACAGTGGTGGCGTCCGGATTGCGAGTCATGGGTGTTGAACCGGTGGACGAATTGCGGGCGTGAGAAGGAACTGATGGCGGCTTCGAATTACGACGACTCTGATCGCTTTGGTCCCGGCACAGCCTATATGGAACCGTCGCCGGGTGTTAGCCGTGTGGTGAAATTCTTAGTGGGCGTGGTCGGCCTATTCGTCGTGGCGGCGTTCGGCTGGGTGGTCTGGATCGCCTATGACGAGGGGGTTCGGACGGGCGCGGTGAAAACCGTGCCGGTCATCCGCGCCGATATCGGCGAAATCAAACGCAAGCCCGACGAGCCAGGCGGCCTGGCGATACCGGACCAGGATAAGCTGGTGTTCAATCGTCTGGCGCCGGGCCATGCCGACGAGCCGATCGAACGTCTGTTGCCGTTGCCCGAAGTGCCGGTTGCCTTGCCTGTGACAGAAGTTACCCCACCACCGGTAAAGTCGGTTAGTCCGGCAACGCCGCCCTCTGACACGGAAATCGCGACGGCGTTGACACCAAAATTGGTCGAACCCGCACGGGCCCCGGAACCGCCGGCCGAGATCGTGGTCGCGCCGCCACCACCGCCCGCCCCACCGCCGGAACCCACAGAGCTGGCGGCAAAGACGCCGGCTCCCGCGCCGGCGTCGGTTCAACCTGCGGTAAAAGCGCCGCCGGCGCCCGTCGTTGAAAAATTGCCCGTTGCGGCAACGGGTCCGGCGTGGCGCATCCAATTGGTGTCCCTGAGCAGCCAAAAGGACGCCGAAGCGGTGTGGTCGCGCATGCAGAAGGCGAACGCCGATCTGCTTGGTGATCTGAAGCTGCAGGTGCAAACCGTCAAACTGTCCAAGGGCACGTTTTATCGGGTCCAAGCAGGCCCGTTGGCGGACCGGACAGCGGCCGCATCCTTGTGTGGCACGTTGAAATCGAGAAAACAGGATTGTCTGGTTGTCGCCCCCAAGTGAGGCGCCGGCCGCGGTCATATTCGGTTGTGCCGGTCCTGAGCTGACCCCTGATGAAGCCGCGCTATTTCGGGCGGTAAATCCGCTAGGCTTCATTCTCTTTGCCAAAAACTGCGACACCCCGGCGCAGGTTCGCCACTTGGTTGAGACGTTGCGCGATACGGTTGGGCGGGCCGATGCGCCGGTGTTGATCGATCAAGAAGGCGGCTCGGTACGTCGCTTGCGGCCACCCCAATGGGACGATGTGCCGCCGGCCGCGCTGTTTGGCCAGATGTTTGAGCACGACCGCGAGAAAGCGGTTGTGGCGGCAGAATTGTGCGGCCGGCTGATCGCTGCGCAATTGGCGCCTTTGGGCATCACGGTGACCTGCGCGCCGGTCCTCGACGTGTCCTTCCCCGACACTTCCAGCGTGATCGGCGACCGCGCTTTCGGATCCGACCCCGCGGTGATCGTCGAACTGGCCCGGGCGTTCTGCAAGGGCTTGGCCGACGGCGGCGTATTGCCGGTCATCAAACACATACCAGGGCATGGCCGAGCGACGGTGGACAGCCATCTCGATGTACCCCGCGTGGCCGCAACAGCGGCGGCACTGCAGGCGATCGATTTCGCACCGTTCCGCGAGTTGGCGTCTCAACCGCTGGGCATGACCGCCCATGTGGTCTACGAGGCCCTCGACCCAGATAACGTGGCGACCGTGTCGGCGACCATGATCGGCGACATCATCCGGGGCGAGATCGGCTTTGACGGATTTTTGATGACCGACGACATTGGCATGGGCGCGTTAAAGGGCGATATCGCTACAAGAAGCGCCGCGGCGCTCGGCGCCGGCTGCGATGCCATCCTGCACTGTTCGGGCGACTTTGATGAGATGCAAGGCGTTGGTGCTGTCGTACCGCCGCTAACCGAGGAGGCACATGAGCGCTGGCGCGCCGCAGCGGCGCAACTTTCGCCGGTCTCCGATGTGGCCGACGCGGCCGAGTTAGCGGCGCAACTGTCGGCGCTGATAGATCATGTCGGTATCGATGTTTTGTAATGGGTGAGGGCCGATAAGGTGGATCTTCAAATAGCAAATGTCATCGCTTGGGCGGTACCGATCCTGCTGGCGGTAACTTTGCACGAGGCCGCCCATGGCTGGGTCGCGTGGAAACTCGGCGACGATACCGCCTATAAAATGGGCCGGGTCACGTTCAATCCAATCCGCCATATCGATCCCGTCGGCACCATCCTTATTCCGGCCTTGCTGGTGTTTTCCGGGACCGGGTTTCTGTTTGGTTGGGCCAAGCCGGTTCCGGTCCATTTCGGCCGACTCGGGTCGCCCCGGCGCGACATGATACTGGTCGCGGCCGCCGGTCCTGGGATTAACTTAATCCTCGCCGTGCTGTCGGGTTTTGTGCTGGCATTACTGCCCATATCCGACACGAATCCTATTAACCTAGCGCTCTTTATATCAATACAAATCAATATATTACTGGCTATATTTAATATGTTACCTCTACCACCATTGGATGGTGGCCGGGTGTTGACCGGCCTGCTGCCGGCGTGGCTGGCGCGGCCGTTTGCCGAGATAGAGCGCTACGGCATGTTTATTCTTATCGGTCTCATCTTTATTCTGCCGCGGGTGAGCGAGGCTCTCGGGTTACAGATTAATCCGTTTGTGTGGCTCATTGGCGGGCCGGCGGATTATGTCACCGGCATTATTTATAGTGTGATGGGTATCTGATGAGTGCGGTGGTCGACAGTTTCGAACAACCAGTACCCGATTACGCGCAAGCGGAGGCGCCGCCGAGCGGCGCCGAACTGATTGTCCGTCTCGATGGGTTCGAGGGGCCGATCGATATGCTGCTGACCCTGGCGCGCGACCAGAAGGTCGACCTTACGAAAATTTCGATCCTGGGCCTCGCCGAGCAGTATCTAACGTTCATCGAGGAGGCGCGCAAATTGCGCCTCGAGATCGCCGCCGATTATTTGGTGATGGCGGCTTGGTTGGCCTATCTCAAATCGCGATTGCTGCTGCCGTCGACCGAAGACGATGAAGAACCAACCGGCGCCGAGCTGGCGGCGGCCCTGAGTTATCAATTACAGCGCCTCGAGGCGATGCGCACGGCGGCTGAAAACCTGTTCGCGCGGCCGCTGTTGGGGCGCGATGTTTTCGCCCGCGGTGCGCCAGAAGGCATTCGGGTGACGACGCGCTCGCTATACGACGCCACTCTGTTCGAGATATTACAGGCCTATGGCTCGACCCAGCGCCGCCGCAAACCGGCGCCCCTGCGCATCGAACAAATGGAACTGTTTTCGATGGACGACGCGCTGGGCCGTCTGACCAACCTTTTGGGCCGGGTGCCTGACTGGTCGGCGCTGTCGGGTTTTCTGCCCGAAGGTCTGGAGGATGATTTGGTGCGCCGCTCGGCGGTGGCCGCGACCTTTGCCGCCAGCTTGGAACTGGTGCGCAGCGGTCAGGCCGAAATCCGCCAAGACCAACTCTTTGGCCCAATTTTCTTCCGCAGCCGCAGCGAAGCGCAACCCGCCGTGCCGACTAGCGTCCCGGCATCAGATATCAGAGAGGTGGCAAGTGACGATGATTCCTGAGACGGCGGATGCCAACATCGCCGAGCATCTGCGCATTCTGGAAGCGGTGTTATTCGCCGCTGTCGAACCGCTCGACGAAGCCTCTATCGCGGCCCGACTGCCGTCGGGTGCCGATATCCCAAGTTTGCTGGTCGATCTCACCAAGGCCTATTCAGCGCGCGGTGTGAATATTGTCAAAGTCGGCGGCAAGTGGGCGCTGCGCACCGCGCCGGATTTGGTCGACAGTTTGAAAATAGAGCGTGTTGCCGAACGGCGCCTGTCGCGGGCAGCGCAGGAAACCCTGGCGATCATCGCCTATCATCAGCCGCTGACCCGCGCCGAGGTCGAGGCCATACGGGGCGTCGCTGTCAATCGGGGCACGCTTGATGTTTTGCTCGAAGCGGGGTGGATCAAACCGGGCCGCCGCCGGAATACTCCCGGTCGTCCGACAACCTGGCTGACCAGCGAGGCGTTTTTATCCCATTTCGGGCTTGAGAGCCTGCAGGATCTGCCCGGCGTCAAGGAACTCAAAGCCGCGGGCTTGCTCGACACGCGTCCGGCGATCGACGTTTACGCGTCGCGCGCGCCGCAGGAAGAGCTGCCGTTTGAATCGATCGAAGCGGCAGCGGAAGAGGCCGAAACAGATGTCGAGCCTCTGCAGCCTGAAGGCGATACCGCGGCTTAGTTTGGCGCTGAAATGAGGCGGCATGTTGCCGCCGCTAGCGGTTTGGCCTAGCTTTCGCTCCAACGCGGCTCGGGCCGCTCCTAACGGCGAACGGCCTTGAAAAATCAGAGCCTTAATCTTGAAAGTGTCAGCCATCGTTTCGGTAACCTGCTTGCCGTCGACGATGTCACGCTGTCCGTGGAACCTGGCGAAATCGTCTGTTTGGTGGGCCCCTCCGGGTGTGGCAAATCGACTTTGCTGCGGATTGCCGCCGGCCTCGAACCCCTGCAGCAGGGGCGGGTATCGATCGGGTCCGAGATTATGGCCGATGGCTCACTGACCGTGCCGCCGGAGCAGCGCAATGTGGGTCTCGTGTTCCAGGACTATGCCCTGTTTCCCCATTTGTCGGTGCGCGACAATATTGCATTTGGTCTGCGCGATGTGACTTCGGCCGAAAAACGTGAGCGCACCGAACTGGCGCTCGAGCGCACCGGATTGCAGCGCTGGGCCGATACCTTTCCCCATGAACTCAGCGGCGGGCAGCAGCAGCGGGTTGCCCTGGCGCGGGCGATTGCGCCTCGCCCCCGGGTGGTGCTGCTTGATGAGCCGTTTTCGGGCTTGGACGCCGAGTTGCGCCACCAAGTGCGCGATGGCGCAGCGGCGATATTGCGCGAGACCGGCGTTGCCACATTGATGGTGACCCACGATTCCGAAGAGGCGATGTATATCGCCGACCGGATCGCGGTGATGCGCGAAGGCAGTCTCCGTCAGATTGGTCCGCCCGACGATATCTATTTGCAGCCGACCGACGCCTTCGTCGCCGCCTTTTTTGGCGACGTTAACCGCTTTCGCGGCCTGGTATCGATGGCCGGTGTCGAGACGCCCCTGGGCAGGGTCGATACCAATGGTTTTGCCGATGGCACCGAGGTTGAGGTTCTGATGCGACCTGAAGCCGTGGTGCTTAGCGATACTGAGGGCACGGTGGCGACCGTTAAAAACGCCCGTTTTCTGGGCCGAACCAGCCTCATCGACGTGACAATTGGCGATGGAGAGGCGATTGCGGTGCGAATTCGGGTCGCCGGCCGGCAGCTGCCCGCCGCGGGAACACGCGTATTTGTACGCCGGAGCGGCGATCAGGCCTTTATATTCGCACCCGGCACCCCTAAATAGCTGAAAACTATACGTAGTTTTGCGTTTGCGGCCCTCGGTCGCGCCCTGACCGGCGTTGCGGTGGAACCGCCTTTCTGCGATAGTCCGCGCAAACGGGCCTTATTTCGGCCCAACTGACATTGGAGTATCTGAGCAATGGGTACATTTTCAATATGGCATTGGCTCATCGTTTTGGTTGTCGTGCTGGTTTTATTTGGCGGCAGGGGCAAAATACCTTCGCTCATGGGTGACGTCGCGAAAGGCATTAAATCCTTCAAGTCGAACATGAAGGAGCAGGAAGAAGAACCTGCTGAAGCCAAGAAAATTGAAACCGAAAGCGTCGCCGCACAGGACGAGCAGTCGACGGCCAAAAGCTGATCGTGGCTTGCTGCCGCCGGTTTGGCCGGCGGGCGCCGTAACCAACCTTTAATTAGGCCGAATAACCATGCTCGACATCGGCTGGCCGGAATTGATGCTGATCATGGTGGTGGCGTTAGTCGTCATCGGTCCTAAAGATCTTCCGGCCGCAATCCGCACCGTAACGACGATCCTGCGCAAAGTCCGCGGCATGGCGGCCGACTTTCAAAGCGGCCTCGATGACATTGCGCGTGAGGCTGGCGTTGACGACATCAAGGACAGTATCGACGATGTGGTCTCCTACGATCCCAAGGCGGCGCTGGACAATCTTGCTGAAATCGATGGCGGAGAGTTTGACGACGAACTTGACGAGTACGGAAACCCAATATCGGGCAACTCGATCTTAGACCCGACGGTTCAGTCGCAAATGCTGGAAAACGACCCCGATGCGGTCGTAGTGAGCGATGCCGATGATCCAGTAAGCGAACCGGCCGAGGGGTCGACCGGCAGTCCGGTTGACGATCCGCCCGAAGACCAAGTGTCGACCGCTGCCAACGAAGACGCCCCGGCACCGCGTCCGGCGGCCCCCGCCACCGGCGCAAGCTGATGGTCGACGACACCAGCGACGAAAGGGTCGGCGAAGAGGAGATCGAAAAGAGCCGCATGCCCCTAGTCGAGCATCTGACGGAGTTGCGCCGGCGGTTGCTGTGGTCAGTGGTGGCGTTTGTCGTGCTGTTTTTCGCCTGCTTTTACTTCGCCGGCACGTTTTTCAATTTTCTGGTCGAGCCGTTGGCTCAGGTCTGGGAAGGTCAGGAAAACCGCCAACTCATCTACACTGCGCTGACGGAGAAATTCTTCACAGAGATTAAAGTGGCCTTCTTCGCCGCCGCCTTCCTGTCGTTTCCCGTACTCGCCTCGCAGATATGGATGTTTGTGGCGCCGGGCCTGTTCAAGAAGGAGAAGATGGCGTTTCTGCCATTTCTGATCGCCACGCCCTTCCTGTTTTTTGCCGGGGGTGTGTTCGTCTATTACATTTTACTACCCGTGGCCTGGCAGTTTTTCGCCAGCTTCGAGCAATTGGCGAATGATGGCGGACTTGCCATTGCGCTGGTGCCCAAGGTCAACGAGTATCTATCGCTGGTGATGCGGCTGATCTTCGCCTTCGGCTTAAGCTTCGAATTGCCGGTCATATTGTTAATTCTGGTCAAGGTCGGTATCACCTCGCCAGCCGGGCTGCGGAAAAAGCGCCGTTACGCCATCGTTGTGGCCTTCGTCGCCGCGGCCATTCTCACGCCGCCCGATCCGATCAGCCAACTGGCCTTGGCGCTGCCCATTATCTTGCTCTACGAAACGTCGATCCTCGTGGCCGCCTACATGGTGCGGAGACGCGATAACGAGGACGCCGCCGAGGCGTAATTCGCGCTTTCAAAAGTGACGACCGCTGGACGCGATTCGCGCCTCGCCATATAAGGGCGCCGAACCAACGGAACGCCAAGCACAATGTTCGATCTCAAATGGATTCGTGAAAATCCCGAAGCCCTTGACCGCAGCCTGGAACGGCGCGGCGCGGCGCCCGTGTCGGCGGCTATCCTGAAACTCGACAGCGACCGCCGTGGCGTACAGACCCGCTTGCAGGAAATGCAGAACCGCCGTAACGCGGCGTCGAAGGAAATCGGCCAAGCTATGGGCGAAGGGCGCGACAATGAGGCCGAAGCCCTGAAGCAGGAGGTCACCGACCTGAAGGCCGGTTTGCAAGAGGCCGAGCAGGCTGAGCGCGACCTCAGCACGGAAATGCAGGACTTGCTCGAAGGATTGCCCAATATCCTCGATCCCGCCATCCCCGATGGCACCGCCGAAGACGACAATATGGAGCTGCGCCGTGTCGGGACGCCGCCGGAATTCGACTTCGAGCCGCGCGAGCATTTCGAGATCGGCGAGGCGCTGGGGCTGATGGACTTCGAGACCGCGAGCAAATTGAGCGGTTCGCGCTTCGTGGTGCTTAAAGGGGCACTCGCGCGCATGGAGCGGGCGATTGCACAGTTCATGCTCGATCTGCAAACAAACGAGTTCAACTACATGGAAGTCAGCCCGCCCCTGTTAGTGCGCGATGACGCGCTGTACGGCACCGGGCAGCTGCCGAAATTCGCCGATGATCTGTTCCGCACCACCGAGGACCATTGGCTGATCCCCACCGCCGAAGTGCCGCTGACCAATCTGGTCGCCGACAGCATTCTCGATGAGGTCGAGCTGCCGATCCGCATGACCGCGCATACCCCATGTTTCCGCTCCGAGGCAGGCGCCGCCGGCAAGGACACACGCGGCATGCTCCGACATCACCAGTTCTACAAGGTCGAAATGGTTTCGGTTGTCCATCCTGATCACTCGGAAGAAGAGTTGGAGCGCATGACCGGCTGCGCCGAGGCAGTATTGCAGCGCCTTGGGTTAGCCTACCGCGTAGTGGTCTTGTGCAGTGGCGATACCGGGTTTGCCGCGACGAAAACCCACGATATCGAGGTCTGGCTGCCGGGCCAAAAAACCTATCGGGAGATCTCAAGCTGCTCGAATACCCGCGATTTTCAAGCACGGCGGATGAAGGCGCGGTTCCGGCCGACGGGCGAATCCAAAGGCGCCGTCCATGTCCATACGCTGAATGGGTCGGGCCTCGCGGTTGGGCGAACGCTGATCGCTGTGATCGAGAACTACCAGCGCGAGGACGGCTCAATTGAGGTGCCCGAGGCGCTGCGCCCCTATATGGGCGGCGTGGAGGTGATCGCCGCCGATGCATAAGTTTCCGCGCCGTCTTAGCGGCCTTCGAATCTTAATCTCCAACGATGACGGCGTCCGTGCGCCCGGCATCAAGGTGATGGAGCGCATCGCCAAGGCGATCTCAGACGATGTATGGGTCTGCGCGCCGATGGACGAGCAAAGCGGCGCTGGGCATTCCTTGTCCCTGCGCACGCCCCTCTGGCTGCGCCGTATTGCGACCCGGCGTTACGGCGTCGAGGGCACGCCGACCGACAGCGTGCTGATGGGGATCCACCAGCTGTTGAAAGACCACAAACCGGATCTGGTGCTGTCGGGGGTTAACCGGGGCAGCAATATGGGTGAGTTCATTACCTATTCGGGCACCTGCGCCGCCGCCATGGAAGCGACGCTGTTGGGAATTCCGGCGATTGCCTTTAGCCAACAGATCAATCCCCGCGAACGGCATGTTCATTGGCCGACCGCCGAGACCCATTTGCCAGCGCTTATTCGCAAGCTGCTGCGGGCCGGGTGGCCGGAGCGCACCTTTATCAATGTAAATGTGCCCAACGTTCGTGCGGCGGAGGTCAGCGGTGTGGAAGTCACCCGTATGGGCCAGCGCACGATGGGCGATTCCCTGGTCGAGCAACGCCATCCCAAGGGCGGGCGCTACTACTGGATCGGCGCCCTGCCGACCCAGTCGCCGGGCCGCAAAGGCACAGACTTGGCGGCGGTCGAGGAGGGCAAAATATCGGTCACTCCGATCGATCTTGATTTCACCAACCGCCGCGCCATGAAGTCCTTGGGGCAGGCCTTGGGGGCGACCGGCTGATGACCACCCCCGCCAATAAGGCGCGCCTGATTTTGTCTCTGCGTAGCGCCGGCATTACCAACACTGCCGTATTGTCCGCGATCGAACGGGTGCCGCGTGAGTTGTTCGTCCCCGAGACGTTCCGCGACCAGGCCTATGAAAATACTGCCTTGCCCATCGGCTATGGCCAAACGCTCAGCCAGCCGCTGGTTGTCGCGGCGATGGTCGAGGCACTCGATCTCGGAAATCGCATGAAATTGTTAGAGGTGGGCACCGGCTCCGGTTACCACGCGGCGATCTTGGCGCAATTGTGCCGGCGGGTGTACACAATCGAACGCCATCGGCCCTTATTGGCCGACGCCGAGCGAAAATTTGCCGAACTCGATCTGCATAATATCACCACGCGGGCCGGTGACGGCATGGTGGGCTGGCCTGAACAAGCGCCGTTCGACAGGATCAGCGTCACCGCCGCCTCCGATGCCCCGCCGGCAGCGCTGCTTGACCAACTCGCGGTCGGTGGGATTATGGTTATGCCCGTTGGTGGCCGTGATCGTACCCAAGTTTTGCAAAAATTTCGCCGCACTGATGACGGATATGACACCGAAGATTTAATGGAGGTACGGTTTGTGCCATTGCTTCCGGGGTTGGTCGAAAACAAAAGCGCATGAGTTGGCCCGTGTGTCATAGGGGTAAAAGCATTCGACAGCGATTGCGGACGGCCCCGTGGCTGGTGATTTGCGCGTTCGCGCTGGCGGCCTGCGATGCTTTCAGCGGACCGGCGCCGGTAGCCGATCGCAGCTATGGCGCACGCCAAGCGCCGGCGAGCCAACCGGGTGTCCATGTGGTGAAGCGTGGCGAGACGGTCTATGGCATTGCCCAGCGCAACAATATTTCCACCCGCGCCCTGATTGATCGCAATAGTTTGCGGCCGCCTTATCTGCTGGCCGCGGGCACACGGTTACAGCTGCCCACAGCGCAAGCGCATATCGTGCGGCGCGGTGATACGCTCTATGCGATTTCCCGGCGCTATGGGGTCGACACAGCCTCGTTGGCGCGCGCCAACCGGCTGCGTTCGCCCTATACGATCCATGTTGGCCAACGCCTGCTTTTGCCCTTCGGCACCGGGCTCGCCGCGCCCTCTCAGGTCGCCAGGGCGCAACCGGCGCCGCCAACGGCAAGCGCGCGCGCACCTTCGTCGTCGGCAACGCGGTCGCCGTCGCCTTCCACGTCAACGTCAGTGTCGGGTGTGCCCCGACCGAAGCCGGTGTTTCGTCCCGCGCCACCGATGCCCAAACGCGATGCCGGCGGATTTATCTGGCCGGTCGAGGGTCGCGTGCTGTCGTCGTTCGGCGCCAAGGCATCGGCGCTGCACAATGACGGCTTGAATATCGCCGCGCCCATGGGCGCACCGGTACGCGCCGCCGATAACGGTGTCGTCGCCTATGCTGGCAATCAAATTCGCGGCTTTGGCAATATGTTGCTGATCAAACATTCGGACGGGCTGATTACCGCCTACGCCCATGCCGACAAATTACTGGTGACACGCGGCGATGTGGTCTCGCGCGGACAAGTTATCGCGCGGGTCGGCAAAACCGGCGGTATCGAGGCCCCTCAGCTCCATTTCGAGGTGCGCAAAGGCAGCCAGGCGGTCGACCCCCGTAAGTTTCTGCCGAGTTAGCTAGTCGAGCCGCTTTCCCTGGCGGCCGGCCAGGTCTTGTACATATTGCCAGGCGACGCGGCCCGAGCGGGCGCCGCGCGTCACCGACCATTCCTTGGCTTCGGCGTGCAGCACCTCACGGTCGATATCGAGTTTGAAATGGTCGACATAGGCGTCGATCATGGCGAAATAGGTATCCTGGTCGGTGTGATGGAAGCCCAGCCACAGGCCGAACCGATCCGATAGGGATACTTTTTCTTCTACCGCCTCGGAGGGATTGATCGCCGTCGAGCGCTCATTCTCGATCATATCGCGCGGTAGCAGGTGGCGTCGGTTCGACGTGGCGTAGAACACCACATTCTCCGGGCGTCCCTCGATGCCGCCCTCGAGAACCGCCTTCAGCGATTTGTAGCTGGTATCCGCATCGTCGAAACTGAGATCGTCGCAGAATAGCACCACCTGGCGGTCGTGGCTTCGCAGCAGGGTCAACAGCGCGGGCAGGGTGTGAATATCCTCGCGGTGAATTTCCACCAGGTTCAGCGAGCCTGGCTTCATCTCGTTGATCAGCGCATGGACCGATTTCACAAGGCTTGATTTTCCGGTGCCCCGCGCGCCCCACAGCAACGCGTTATTGGCCGGTAGGCCGGCGGCAAAACGCTTGGTGTTCTCCAACAAAATGTCGGCCTGACGGTCGATGCCTTGGAGTAGGTCGAGGGGTAGCCGGTTCACTTTCGCGATCGGCTCCAGCCAGCCGCTGGTGCCGGTCGGGTCGGCGTGCCAAACAAAGGCGTCCGCGCCCGATAAATCGACCGATTTTTGGTCGCCGGGCGCCAGACGCTCAAGCGCATCGGCGATACGGTTCAACAACGGCCCGAAATCCTGCTCGCTCATTCCTTAATCACTTTTTGATGTTGTTCGCCCGGTGGAGTGGGGGCGAACCTAATCGTTCGCCTTGGCCGCGGTCAACGGCTAGGGCGTGGTCGAGCGGATCAGAAGGAGCCGATTGGCTGAAAACATTGACAAAATGCCGCATTATCGCCATGTGATTGAGTTGCGAGCGCCATTGCATTGCGACCGCACGCCGCTATCATCCGGCGTTCCTACGATCCGCAGACTGGAGACTTCCTATGTTTATTACGCCGGCCGAAGCTCAAGGATTTTTTGGTGGCGGCGAAGGCGGCGGTGGTCTCGGCGCGTTCTTCCCCATCATCCTGATATTCGTCGTTTTCTATTTTCTGCTGATCCGTCCTCAGCAAAGGAAGGTGAAGCAGCACCGCGACATGCTGAGCGTGGTGAAGCGCGGTGACCGGGTGCTCACCGGCGGCGGCATTATCGGCACCGTGACCCGAGTGAAGGATAATGACGAGCTCGTCGTGGAGATCGCCGATGGCGTGAAAATCAGCGTTCTGCGCGGCACCTTATCCGATGTGATCAACCGCTCCGAACCGGCGCCATCGTCTGGCGGCGGTGGTGGCAATCAGGGTGGCGGACCGACCGTGGTCGGCCCCGGAGAGGCCAAACCCGGCGGCTTGCTGGGCGGTCTGCTCGGCGGTCTCGGACCCAAGAAATAGCCTGGCGCCAAGGTAACTTTACGGCATGATTAATTATCCCCGTTGGGCAATCCTGATCACGTTGATTGTCTGCGCGTGGGGCGTGATCTTCGCCGCGCCGAACTTCTTCGCAGACCCACCGGCGGTGCTGCCGGAACAGCAGGTGAATCTCGGTCTCGATCTACAAGGCGGCGCGCATTTGCTGCTCGAGGTTGAGGTCGACGATGTCATCAACGCCTCGCTGAAAGCGATCCAAGCAGAGGTACGCCGTGTGTTGCGCCGCCAGCAACCGCGCATCAACTATACCGGCCTCGATGTGGATGGCAACGCGGTCGTCTTCCGGTTGCGCGATAGCGCCGACGAAGAAGAGGCCCGCGACCGGGTGCAGGGGATCGAGCGCGACGCCGCATTGACGGTTACCGGTGATGCGCACTTTCGCCTGGAACTTACCGAGCAAGCCCTCATCGACCGGCGTCAGCGCGCGATCGAGCAGTCGATCGAGGTGGTGCGCCGCCGGGTCGACGAGACCGGCGTGTCGGAGCCGACAATTCAGCAGCAGGGCGCGGAGCGGATCATCGTCCAGATGCCCGGCATCGACGATCCGGAGCGCATTAAAGACCTGTTGGGACAGACGGCGAAGCTGAATTTTCACTTAGTCAATGAGGAAGCCTCGGTAAACGAGGTGGTTTCCAGCGGCATCGTACCGCCGAGCTCCATGCTGTTGTACGAAAACGATGGCGGCCAGCGCATTCCATATGTGGTGCTGCGCGAGGTGGTGGTGAGCGGCGAACGCCTGGTCGACGCCCAGGCGACGTTCCAGGACGGCCAGCCCATCGTGTCCTTCCGTTTCGATGCTCAGGGCGGCCAGACATTCGGTCGGGTGACGACCGAGAATGTGAACCGCCGGCTTGCCATCGTGCTTGACGAAGAGATCATTAGCGCGCCGAATATCCAATCACCGATCATTGGCGGCAGCGGCATCATTACTGGCCGGTTTACCGTTCAGGAGACTGTAGACCTGGCCCTGCTGCTGCGCGCTGGCGCCTTGCCTGCGCCGCTGGAAATTCTCGAAGAACGCACCGTTGGCCCGGGTCTTGGCGCCGATTCCATTGCCGCCGGTAAGATCGCCAGCATCGTTGGCTTTATCGCTGTCGTCCTTTTCATGATCGCCAGCTATGGCCTGTTCGGCATTATGGCCACCGTGGCGCTGGTATTTAATCTGGCGCTGATCTTGGCATTGTTATCGGTGCTGGGGGCGACGCTCACGCTGCCGGGCATCGCCGGAATTGTTTTGACCATCGGCATGGCGGTCGACGCCAATGTGCTGATATTGGAGCGTATCAAGGAAGAAGCCCGTAATGGGCGATCACCCATCGCCGCTGTGGATGCCGGCTACAGGCGGGCGCTGACTACCATTGTCGATTCCAATTTGACCACGCTGATTGCCGCGTTGCTGTTGTTCAATTTCGGCTCCGGGCCAATCAAAGGCTTCGCCGTGACCCTGTCGATGGGTATCGTGAGCTCCATGTTTACCGCCATCATGCTGACGCGCCTGCTGATGGTCATATGGTTGCGCCGCAAGCGGCCGTCCAAGTTGCCGGTCTAGGGGCCAACGATGCGATTGCTCACCGTAGTTCCCGCCAATACAACGATCGATTTTGTCGGCAAGCGCAAGATCGCGTTCGGCCTGTCGATTATTCTCATCCTGGTTTCGGTTGGCGCTTTCCTGACCCAGGGCCTGAATCTGGGTATCGATTTCCGCGGTGGCGTCTTGATCGAGGTCGAAACCGAGGGGCCGGCCAATATTCAAGACCTGCGGCAGACCCTCAGCACCCTGGGTTTGGGCGAGGTTCAGGTGCAGGAGTTCGGCGCGCCGAATGACGTGCTTATTCGGGTTCAGCAGCAGGATGGCGGCGAAGACGCACAGCAAAAGGCGATCACCGCCATCAAGGCCGCGCTGGGCGATATCGTGAACGAATATCGACGTACCGAGTCCGTCGGACCGACCATCGGCGCGGAGCTTGTCAAGGCGGCGATCCTGGCGGTGTCCCTCGCGCTGGGCGCGATCTTGATATACATCTGGTTCCGCTTCGAATGGCAATTCGGTGTCGGCGCGGTTATCGCGCTGAGCCATGATGTGATCTCAACCGTCGGGCTGTTCGCGATCACCCAATTGGAATTCAATTTGGCCACCGTGGCGGCGGTGCTGACCATTGCCGGCTACTCGATCAACGACACCGTGGTTATCTATGATCGGGTACGAGAGGAGTTGCGGCGCTACAAAAAGCTGGCGATCGCCGATTTGCTCAATCTGGCTGCCAACCGCACCCTGTCGCGGACCTTCCTGACCAGTGTGACCACGCTGATCGCGCTATTGGCGCTGGTGATTTTAGGCGGGCCGATCATCCGCGACTTCTCGTTGGCGATGATCTGGGGCGTGCTGATCGGTACCTATTCGTCGATTTTTGTCGCTGTTCCAGCTCTGCTACTGCTTAAACTGAATCGCAGTTCGTTCTCAAGCGGCGACGAAACCGAAGAGGGCGGGAGCGCGGAGGCTAACGAAGTCGCGGCCGAGGCCCAGGACGGGCAGGACGACTAGGCCGGCGTGCGATGGCCAGCAGCGGCAGTACGATTGATACAATACATCCCACGGAACAACCACCGGCGATCGACGGCTATGGTAGTGGTGGATTTCGTATCGATGGGCTCGTCCATAAAGGCTCGCTGATTGTGCTGCCGACCGGCTTTGCGGCCTGGGATATTGCGGCGTTTGCCCAGATCGATGACGCGGTGTTGCCGCCTTCTTTGTTCGCCGATGGGCAAATCGAGTTATTGCTGCTGGGTTGCGGCGAGACCATGCAAATGGTGCCCCGTGGCCTTCGCGACGCGCTGCGCGCCGTTGGCACCGTTGTTGAACCCATGGGCACTGGCGCGGCGGTACGCACCTATAATGTCCTGCTCGGCGAGAACCGCCGGGTCGCTGCGGCGCTCATCGCTGTCGACTAAATCTATTCCCACCAAGCCAACCTCATGCTGAGCTTGTCGAAGTAGGAGATTGGCTCACGCTCACCCTTCGACAGGCTCGGGGTGAGGATCGGTGTAGTATCCAGCTTCGCTCAAAAAAACGGGGTCCCGAAGGACCCCGTTAATTTCACGTCGATGACGCGCCGATTAGAACGGTGGGTTCTGGGCGGCTACCATGCCGTAGAGCATGGGGATCGACAGAAGCGTGTTGGTGCGCGAGAACAACATGGCCTTGCGCGCCGATTTGGGTTTAGCCTCGGCCTCCGCATCAACGATGCCGAGAGCGATCTTCTGGTTCGGCCAAATGACGAACCAAACATTGAAGGCCATGATCAAGCCGAACCACATGGCGATGCCGATCATCGCGCTGGTCGAGCTACCGTCGGTCAGGCCGATAGCCAGCCACGTTCCGAGGGTACCTTGCATCCAGGCCAAGATCAGGCCGAAGAGCACGGTTGAGGCTGCGCTCCAGCGGAACCAAAACAGCACCGCCGGTGCAATATGTTTACCGATCGCCGGCTTCAGCTCGTCGGGAATTTTCGGCATGGTCGGTACCTGTACGAAATTGAGGTACCACAACAGACCGATCCACATGACGCCGCTGAGGACGTGGAACCAGCGTATTAGATGTTCTGCGAATTCCATTTCTGTATCCTCCCCTAACGCCTACGCGCCGATGCCGAGTGCGACCACGACCATGATAACGGTCATGACCACGCCCAAAATGACTGTCATTTGAAGTGATTCTAGTGGGTTTTTCATAGATGGGCCCCCTCCCGTTTCGAAAACCGAATCAAAGTATAGCAAATATACCGTGGCGAACCTATGAGTCCATTCTGCCCCGGCGCTCCGGTATAAACTTCGCGTATGAAATCTTGTGTGGACCAGCAACATGAGTAACGGCGAGGCAGCGCTGTCTTACTGCGCGCGCGAAGTGCATACGCACGATCACGACCGATATCTGACGGCGCTGTTTGTACCGGCGGATCGGCGCGAGGCGGTTTTCGCGCTTTATGCATTCAATGCTGAGGTGGCGCGCACCCGTGAGGCGGTCAGCGAACCGATCCTCGGCCAGATCCGTCTGCAATGGTGGCGCGAAGCCTTGGGCGGCATCTATGAAGGCACGGTGCGCGAGCACCCGGTGGTCGAAGGGTTGAACGACGCCATTCAGGGACATGGCTTGGAACGGGAGCGGTTCGAGACCCTGCTCGACGCCCGTACCGATGACCTCGACGATGCGCCACCGGCCGATTTGGCGGCGTTGGAAGCTTATGCCGGCGCGACATCCGGGACTCTGTCTGCGATGGTTATGGCGATACTGGGATTTACCGACGGCGCGCCGGTTCGCGCGGCGCATATGGTGGGGACCGCATGGGCGCTGATCGGCCTGATGCGCGCGGTCGGCTTTCATGCCCAATCCCAGCGGCTTTATCTTCCCGATGACCTGCTGCACGACCATAGCGTCGACCGGCGCGCGCTATTCGAGCTCAAGCCCTCGCCGGCGCTGAACCAGGTGGTTCGCGATGTTGCCCAACGTGCCGCTGAGTTGCTCGCCGAGGCGCGTAGTCTTAAAGGTGAGGTGCCTCGCGCGGCGCGTTGCGGTCTGTTGCTCGCGCCGCTCGCCGATCGTCATCTGCGCGACGTTGTCCGCGCCGACTATGATCCCTTCGCGCTACCCGCCGGCGCACCGGCGCAGCCGTTGCGTCTTACCTGGGCGTCGCTGCGAAAAACCTACTAGGCGACGCTGTCTCGGGCTGCTTCGAAGGGCTGTCCGGCGAATACGTCGTAGGCTGGATCCGCTGGGCCTTTGAGCTCGACCGTGTTGCCTTCGGGGTCCTTGATATAGATCGCCGGGCCTTCGCCCTCGGCGCCGCCGCGAATGCGGGTCTCGCCCAACTCGACGCCGTGCGCGCTTAGATAGTCCCGGATTGCCTCATCGTCATAAGGTTCGATCTGTATGGCGAAGTGATCCATGTTGTGGCTGCTAGAGCTACCAGCAGGTTCGTCAACGGGAATCAGGTCGATCAACTGCTTGCCGGCACGCACCTGAAACAGTCCGAGATCGGTGTCGTGGTCTTCGAAAGTGCAGCCCAACACATCCATGTAGAAGGCGCGCATTTTTTCCAGATCGCGGATGCGCAACACCACATGGTCGAGGCCCAACATCGTAAAAGGCGCTTTATCGCTCATCATCGTGTCCTCCTAGGTCGATAGCCTAACACAGTTAGGCCGCCGCCAATCGCTGGCTGTTTTGCCAAGTCTCGAGGTCAGCGAGCGCGCGCAGGGCGACGGCCTTGCGGCGTTCGCGCTTGCGCTCCTTGCGGGGAATGCCCGCCAAGACGCTCTCGTCGAGCGGCGGCAAGAGGCCGAAATTGATGTTCATGGGTTGGAACGTCTCGGCTTCGGCGCCCCCGGTGATATGTCCGAGTAGGGCGCCATGGGCGGTGGTCGCCGGTGGTTGGGCGGCGCTATCGCCAAGCCGTTCGGCGGCGGTGAATCGGCCGGCCAACAAGCCGGTGGCGGCGCTTTCCACATAGCCCTCGACGCCGGTGACCTGACCGGCGAAGCGCAGGCGCGGCATCGCCTTTAAGCGCAGGGTCCCGTCGAGCAGCCGCGGGCTGTTTAGAAACGTGTTGCGGTGGATGCCGCCAAGCCGGGCGAATTCCGCATGGCCGAGGCCCGGGATGGCGCGAAAGATCTCCTGCTGGGCGCCGTATTTCAGCTTGGTCTGGAAACCGACCATATTGTAGAGCGTGCCCAGCGCGTTATCCTGACGCAACTGTACGACGGCGTGAGCGCGGGTGCCGGTGCGCGGGTCGGTCAGGCCGACCGGCTTCATCGGGCCAAAGCGCAACGTCTCGCGGCCGCGCTCGGCCATCACCTCGATAGGCAGGCAGCCCTCGAAATAGGGCGTCGACTTCTCCCATTCCTGGAACTCGGTTTTATCACCGGCGATCAGCGCGTCGATGAAGGCCTCGAACTGGTCGTGGTCGAGGGGACAGTTCACATAGTCCTTGCCGGTACCCCCGGGCCCCACCTTGTCGTAGCGCGATTGATACCAGGCTTTGTCGAAATCGATGGAATCGGCGTGCACGATCGGCGCGATGGCGTCGAAGAAGGCGAGGTTTTCCTCGCCGGTTAGGGCCACGATGGCGTCGGTCAAGGCCGGCGAGGTGAGGGGCCCGGTGGCGACGATGACTTGGTCCCAGTCTTCCGGCGGCAGGCCGGCCACTTCTTCGCGCGCCAGGGTCACCAGCGGGTGGTCGAGCAACGTCTCGGTGACATGCTGGGCGAAACCATCGCGGTCGACCGCCAAGGCGCCGCCGGCGGGCACCTTGTTGGCGTCGGCGGCAGCCAGGATCAACGAACCAAGCCGGCGCATTTCTTCGTGCAACACGCCGACCGCGTTGAAATGCACGTCGTCGGAGCGGAATGAGTTGGAACACACCAGCTCTGCAAGTTGATCGGTTTGATGAGCTTCGGTGAGCCGCACCGGGCGCATCTCATGGAGCACCACCGGCACCCCGGCCTGCACCAACTGCCAAGCGGCTTCTGACCCGGCCAGGCCGCCGCCAATGATGTGAACCGGTTGTAATCCCGCAGTCGACATACTGTTTCCCTAAGTCTCGCTCGTGTTGAGATAACGCCAGCGGCCGCCCGTGGCAACGCTAAGTGAATTGACCCTGGAAACACCCCGTGCCACGCTTGGCCAGAGATTCGCGTTTTCAGGAGGAACATATGCACAAATTGATCCTTGCTGCTGCATTTACCGCGTCCTTCGCAATATCTATCGGTGTGACGCCGGCGTCTGCCGACCCCCAGATGCTGGGGATCGTCCAGACCGTATCTGCGGTTCCGTTGCACTGTTCAAATGGCGAATGCGGGGCGGAACTCACATCGATTTGCCTGCAAGAAGAACGGGTGAGACCGATGCCCGGCCAAGCCTACTTCCCCCATGATCCCAATACGGTGGGTTTGACCGGTATTCGCCGCGACGGCAGCCGGATCGCCATCTTGGTTGAAGATGTTCTTAAATTTTCTTCGGCACGCGGCTATTCGTCTGTTCGGGTGAGCCTGTCGAAGGATGTTTTGCGGCAATACGACGTCGCCTCTGTTGAACTGTCGATTGATGAGGGACTGACCCTAATTCCGGAAACTGGACCGGCCGTCAATGCCGATTCCCTGACCGAGGGTGATATCGAACTAGGCGCCGGACGGTTACGGCAAACCGCGACCGTGATCGTCGATCAGGAAGGCGACAAGGCCGATGCCAGCCAAGTGCTGGCCCGCATGATCGACAACCTGCCGCGCCATGGCCGGGCGAATTTCGAAACTCGATCCGAAATATGGTCGACAACCGGCGTTCCCGTTGCGCAGAGCCTGTCGACGCGGGGATCCTATCGGGCGCGATTGGCCTATAACGGCTGCTATCGGAAAACCCGGTTCGGCGATCAGACGTTGCGGGAATGTCTCGGTCTGGCTCATGACGACCTCATCCAGGACCTAAATGACGACTATTGGGAAGCGGTGAAGACCGGTACATAGACCGCTCCATCGCCGCGACACGGCGGTATCGAAGGTTCGCCGAGGCGTATTGCGTAATGAAATTCTCGTTGTTTATGTTGCCCTGTTACCGCGAGGGCGTGGCCACGTCGCTGGCCCAGTTCTACGAAGAACTGATCGAGGTGGTGAAACTCGCCGATGCCAGCGGCTGGGATCGGGTCTGGCAGTCGGAGCATCATTTTCATTATTACGGCGGCGCGGTGCCCAATCCGGCGGTGATCCTTACGGCGTGGGCGCGCGAGACGCAACGCATCCGTCTTGGCCCGGCGATCTCGTTATTGCCGCTGCACAATCCGCTGCACGTCGCCGAAGACTTCGCCATGCTCGACCAGCTATCGGGCGGCCGCGTGGATTTTGGTATCGGACGCGGTTATCTGCCCCATGAGTTCGAAGGCCATAATATCGATGCCAACGATGCCAGCGCGATACGCGAAGAAGCCTTCGAGATCATCACCCGCGCCTGGGCCGGCGAGACCTTTGCCTATGACGGTGCGCATTATTCATTCCCCAAGCTGAAGCTACATCCGACGCCCTTACAGGACCCGGTACCGATCTGGGTTGCGGCATCACGCACCCGCGACAGCTTCGAATGGGCGGGGCGTCACGGTTTTAGCTTAATGATGAACCAGTACCCGGTGTCGCCGGCGCAATCGTTGGAATATTTCCAATGGTACAAGGATAGCTGGGACGCCGCTGGCCACGATCCGGCGCGCCGAGAGGCGATGATGAATTTGTTTCTCTACATCGCCGATAGCGAAGAACAGGCGATCGAAGAGGCCGGCGCGACGGTGCAGGAACACGCCAACCTGTTCCGCTTGTTGTTCCAGGGCGATCAGTGGAACGAGGATTACGCCGGCGACGAAAGTGTGTTCGAATTCCTCGCGCCGGACGGCAATCTCGTCAAATTTTTCCGCGAGCGCACCTTGATCGGCACACCCGAACAAATCATCGAGCGCATCGCGCATTTCCGCGATATCGGCTTCACGGAGTTATCATTCATGGTGCGCACCGGCGACTGGACCCACGCCCAGGCAATGGCCACGATGGCGCGCTTCAACGCCGACGTGCTGCCGCCGTTCCGTTAAAGCTAATCAACCCGTAAACACCCCTGCCCAGAGACCCTCATCCTGAGCTTGTCGAAGGACGAGGGGCGGGGATGTTGCACCCCATCCTTCGACAAGCTCAGGATGAGGTTTGTTTTAAACTCCCTCGACAATCAACAGTTTGTCATTGGCCGCTTCGAGACGGATCGGCAGAATTTCCTGATATTCCGGTGAATTGTACCAGGCGCGGGCGGCATCGGCATCGGCAAACTCGAGCATGACGATGCGCGCCGGGTTCCAGTCACCCTCCAGCACTTCGATGGGACTGCTGGCGATGACGGGTTTGCCTCCATGGGCCTGGAGCGTGTCGCGGACCTTGGCGCCATAGGCTTTCATGCGTTCGGGGTCGTGGACGTCGGAATCGATGATTACGTAGGCAACCATAATTCTCTCCTGGTTAGATCGTGGGTTGCTGCCAGCTTAGCGCTCGGTGGACAAGAGCGCCAACTCAAGTGCGGTGTGACTGTCAAATTCCGATGGCGACGTTACACTGGTCGCCGCGGCAATGCTGGGGGCCCAAACAAGATGTCTGCGAGTTACCTGAACGACCAAAGATTTCCGGGCGGCTTGCGCACCGGGGCGCAATATATCGCGGGCCTTAAGAACGATGGCCGGCGGGTGTTTATCGACGGCGAGGAAGTCGGCGATGTGACCAGCCATCCGGCGTTTCGCGATGCGGTCCGTTCGATTGCCGATTTGTACGATATTGCCAGCGACCCGGCGAATAGCGACCAGATGACCTTTGCCTCGCCGGCGACCGGCGAACCGGTAAACCGCATCTGGCAGATTCCCCGCTCAGTGGAGGATCTACAGGCCCGGCGCCGCGCCATTGCCCGCTGGTCGGGGGCGACATTTGGGTTGATGGGACGCAGCCCCGATCATGTGGCCGGGTTCTTCGTCGGCTGGATGTCGGCGCCCGAAGTTTTCGCGCGCAATAACAATGCCGAACGCGCCGAAAACTTAGGGCAATTTTTCGATTTCCTACGCGACCGCGATATTTTCGTGTCCTACACCATCGTGCCGCCGCAGATCGACCGCTCGAAGCCGATGCACCAGCAGGACCCCGCCGACCTGTACGCCGGGGTGGTCGAGGAGCGTGACGACGGCGTGGTCATTCGCGGCGCCCAGATGCTGGGCACTGGCACCGCGCTCTCCGACTATGTTTGCCTGAGCCAAGTCACCCCGGTGCGGCCCGGTGACGAGAACCACGCGATCAACGTCGCCATTGCTTGCAACGCGCCGGGGGTGAAAATCTATTCGCGGCGCTCCTATGCGGCTGCCGCGAGCAGCGCCTTCGATTATCCGCTGGCGTCACGCTTTGATGAGACCGATTCCTTGGTGGTGTTCGACGATGTGTTGGTGCCGTGGGAACAGGTATTCGTCTACAAGGATATCGAGATCTGCAGCGACCAATGGTGGGATACCGGGTCTCACGCGATGGGCAATCACCAGGCGCAGATTCGTCTATGTTCCAAGCTGCAATTCCTCATGGGACTGGCCAAGCGGATCGCCGACATGAACGGGGTCGCGGCGATCCCGGCGGTTCAGACATTGATCGGCGACATGGCGAGCTATGCGGCGATGCTCGAAGGGCTGGTCGAAGCCCAAATCGCGACTTGCACGACCAACGCCAACGGCATCGTCGAACCGGGACGTCAGGCTCTCTACGCTGCTATCGTCTTGCAGGCCGAAGTCTATCCCAAGATGCTCAACCTCATGCGCGAGCTGTGTGGCGGCGGCGTTATCCAGCTACCGTCGAGCGCGCGCGATTTCGCCAATCCCGAGATACGCGCCGATATCGACCGCTACAATCAGTCGCCCGGTCATAGCAGCGAAGAGCGGGTCAAATTGATGAAGCTCGCCTGGGATCTCATCGGCTCGGAATTCGCCGGCCGCCACGACCAATACGAAAAATTCTATGCCGGGCCGCCCTTCGTGGTGAAGTCGCGCATGTACCAAGCCTATAATTTCGACAAGAGCCAAGCGTTAGTCGATGCTGCGCTGGCAGGCTACGACTTAACTGGTCGCCACGATTAGCCTTTTTTCTTGGCCCCGCGTTTCCAAAATCGCTTGCGCTGGGAAAAGCCCTTCCATTGGTCTAACAGGTTGGACTTGCCACGCTTGCCGCGCGCTGTACTCCAGCCCACCACGAGGCCCACCGCGCGGATGATGTCGTCATGGGCCGGGTGCGCGAAGGCCTGATAGACAACGGTCTCGAGTTGCCGTTCGGTGACCGCGAGATCGTTTAGATCGCCCAAGGTGTCTTGCAGGTTCGATAGATCACCGATCATCACCCTCGATTTCTTGGCGCCGTAAAGCGAGGCAAAGAATTCCGAGGTGTAGCGAAATTTTTTGATGGCGATGCGAAGATCATGGCGATTTTCCGCTGTCGCGCCGGCCAGCTTGTTTCCCTGTTTGATCAGCTTGCGATAACGTCGTTGGAGGACGATATCGGCGTATGTTTTGAGCGGCGCATCGAGGATCTTGCGACGGGTGCTCTGTTGGCTGGTGTGCCAGTCGGCTTCCTCGATCCAGCGGTTGAAATTTAAAACCAGCGTCGTATAGCGTGGCGAGCCGATCGCCTGGCACACGGTTTCATAATTTCGCACCCGCGCCCGCAGACATTGTTCGCGCAGCGCCGCTAGGGATTTATCGCCGGGCCGTCTGGCCTCCAGCGGCGCCAGAATATCGTCAAGGAATACGTCCCAATTACGCGCCGCTCCCAAGGCGTCTCCTATCCATTGGCATTCCGTCTTCAGCCAACGGGCCTGCATCATCGGCAGCACACTACCGAATACGGCCAACGCCGAGCGCGTGCGGCGGAGCGCGACCCGCATCTGATGCAGTGCTTCCGCGTCGCCGCCGTTGAGAACGGCGGGCTCGTTTACCATCCAGTGGGCGAAGCAGTTTTTAAAAATTATCGAAATGCCCTCGTCGACGCTGGTGTCGGGGGCTAAGCGAAGTTTTTTCGCCTTGTGCCATGGCGGCGGTTCGCTGGTGAACAGCGCATAGGCCCGCTCCGCCTTGCTGCGGCTCTCGACCTGTAGCGGCGCGACATCATGTAGTTCGAGCGCCAGAGCGTAGAGCGCCTGTTTGTCGCCCTTAAGCAGTTCAAGCTCGATTTCGGCGGTGGGCTGCGCGCGTTCGCCGGCTTCCAGGGTGCCGCGATCGATGGCGACCTCAATGATGGTGATGTCGCCATTATGCTTGTAGCCGACGACCCGGGTCTCGCGCTGGATGCGGGTGCTACAAATTTCCGCCAGCTCGTTTGGCGCCAAATGGCCCAGCAACGTCCGCGCCCTTTTATCCATCACCCAATCGGGCCGGGGCGTGAGGTCGGAAACAATGGTCTCCCACTCCAAGCGGTCGAGGGCGCCGGCAGTCGAACTGCTGGTCTTGACGGTTTGCACGAAACGGTCGCCCTCGCGGCGGACCCGCAGGCTCGCGCCGCGCTTTTGCAGCCGCAGATCGGCAGTGTCGTAGTAGACGGCGTCAAGCTGTTGCGCGCTCGCCAGGCCCGGGATGCTGGCGGCGAGGCGCGGGCACGCCAATAGCGTCTCCACCGCGTCGGGAGCGACGCGGAGTTTGAGCTCGATCTCGCGGGCAATGGCCGCGTCGGGCTCAGGGGTAATATCGGTACCTTCGAGGTCCAATGGGGATGTCTTTCCAGGCTCACATATCGCTGACGAGGCTAGTTGTCCGGCCAGTGCCCCAGTGTCGCAATTCTGGACGCCGAGATAAACCGCGGCGGGCGGAAAGCTGGCCCTATGGTTAACGCGGCGGCGCGCGCAATCGCCTACCAGCGTCCCTTGCGGCGGTTCCACGTATAGAGCAGGTCGGCGAATATGTCGTAACTCAGCCGCGAGACCGTGCGCAGGATCGGTAGCGAGATCAGCCAACCCATCCAGCGGCGGCCGCGCGTCATGCGCCACAACACGGCCGCGGCGTCCGCACCCCGGTGCAGGGCGCCCTCGCTATCGCGCACATAGAAATGACGGCGCACATCGTCGAAGGTCAGACCCGCATCGACCAACGCGTCGGGCGCGGCGGTCATGTCGGTGAAGGTGGCGGCGTCGGCGACGCCAGCTTTCTCGAACGCGCCACGCTGCTCGTCCATACCCGCTCGGCATACCGGACAGGCGCTGTTATAAAATACTTCGACCTGTGGCTTGTCGCTCACGCCCGCTTCTTGGTTTTTTTGGTGAGCGCCGGCAGGTAGGCGGCGAGATAGTTGCCGGTGAAGCTGCCGGCGACCCGCGCCACGTCTTCCGGCGTTCCCGACGCGACGATTTTGCCGCCCTTGTCGCCACCTTCGGGACCCATATCGACGATCCAATCGGCGGTCTTGATGACCTCCAGATTATGCTCGATGACGATTACCGTGTTGCCCTGTTCGACCAGGGCGTGGAGCACGTCCAATAGTTTGCTGACATCGTGATAGTGCAGGCCGGTGGTCGGCTCGTCGAGGATGTAGAGCGTCTTGCCGGTGGCCTGGCGCGCCAGTTCTTTGGCCAGTTTCACCCGCTGGGCCTCGCCGCCCGACAGGGTGGTTGCCGGCTGGCCGACATGGACATAATCGAGGCCAACCCGGGCCAGCGTGTCAAGCTTTTTGCGGATCGAGGGCACAGCCTTGAAGAATTCGCGGCCTTCCTCGACTGTCATATCGAGCACATCGGCGATCGACTTGCCACGATAGACCACCTCGAGCGTTTCGCGGTTGTAGCGTTTGCCCTTGCACATGTCGCATTCGACATAGACGTCGGGCAGGAAATGCATCTCGATCTTGATGACGCCGTCGCCCTGGCAGGCCTCGCAGCGGCCGCCCTTGACGTTGAAGGAGAAGCGGCCGGGCTTGTAGCCGCGGGCCTTGGCTTCCGGTAAGCCGGTGAACCAGTCGCGGATCGGCGAGAAGGCGCCGGTATAGGTCGCCGGGTTCGAGCGCGGCGTGCGGCCGATCGGCGATTGGTCGATGTCGATTACCTTGTCGAGATGCTCCAGCCCTTCCAGGGCGGTGAACGGTCCCGGCGCGGCGCGCGCCTTCATTAGTTGGCGGGCGGCGGCGCGGTACAGCGTGTCGATGATCAGCGACGACTTGCCGCTGCCCGAGACGCCGGTGATGCAGGCGAAGGTGCCGAGCGGGATCTCGGCGTTCACTTTCAGCAGATTATTCGAGGTGGCGCCGAGTAGCCGCAGGATTTGACCGTCCTTGCCGGGCCGCCGGACCTCGGGTATCGGGATTTGTTTCATGCCGGTGAGATATTGCGCTGTCAGGCTGCGCTGGACCTGCTGCATGACCTTTTTGGGCGTGCCTCGCGCCACCACTTCGCCGCCATGCACGCCGGCGCCGGGCCCCATATCCACCAGATAGTCGGCGCTGCGGATGGCTTCTTCGTCATGCTCGACGACGATCACCGTATTGCCCAGATCGCGCAGGCGTTTGAGGGTTTCCAGCAGGCGGGCATTGTCGCGCTGGTGCAGGCCGATCGACGGTTCGTCGAGCACATAGAGCACCCCGGTCAGGCCGGACCCGATCTGCGAGGCCAGGCGGATACGCTGGCTCTCGCCGCCCGACAGTGTGCGCGACGAGCGGTCGAGGGTGAGATATTCCAGCCCCACATCGTTCAAGAAACCGAGGCGTTCGTTGACTTCGCGCAATATGCGTTGGCCGATTTCTTCCTGTTTTTCGCTGAGCCGGTCGGGCAGTTCGCGGAACCAGTCGGCGGCCGCGGCGATCGACATCTCGGTGATCTGGCTGACATGGCGGCCGTCGATTTTGACCGCCAGCGCTTCGGGTTTCAGCCGCGCACCCTCGCAAACCTCGCAGACCGAAGTGGTTTGAAACTTGGCGATCTCCTCGCGCGCCCACGAGCTATCGGTTTCCCGGTAGCGGCGGTCGAGATTGTGCACCACGCCCTCGAACGGCTTGGCGGTCTCGTAGGTGCGCAGGCCGTCATCGTATTTGATCTTGATCGGCGTCTCGCCGGAGCCGAACAAGATCGCTTGGCGCACTTTCTTGGGTAGTTCGCGCCACGGATCGCCGGGTGATTTCTTATAGTGCCGGGCGAGCGCGTCGAGGGTCTGGGCGTAATAGGGGCTGGACGAGTTGGCCCAGGGCGCGATGGCGCCATCGCGCAGGCTCAAATTCTCGTCGGGCACTACCAGATCGGCATCGACTACTACCTTGGTCCCCAGCCCGTCGCAGGCCGGGCAGGCGCCGTGCGGATTGTTGAACGAGAACAGCCGCGGCTCGATCTCCTCGATGGTGAAGCCAGAGACCGGGCAGGCGAATTTGGCCGAGAAAATGGTCTGCTCGCCACCATCGGCATTTTCGGCGAAGGCCAGGCCATCGGCCAGTTCGAGGGCGGTTTCCAGGGAGTCGGCGAGGCGGCCCTCCAGGTCGGGACGCACCACCACCCGGTCGACCACCACTTCGATGTCGTGCCAAAAATTCTTATCCAACGCCGGCGCTTCGTCGATCTCGTACATCTCGCCGTCGATCTTCACCCGCTGAAAGCCGCGCTTTTGCAGGATCGCCAGTTCGCGCTTGAATTCGCCTTTGCGCCGCCGAGCGATGGGCGCCAGCAGATAGAGCCGTGTGCCTTCTTCCATCGCCATCACGATATCGACCATCTGGCTCACCGATTGAGCCTCGATAGGCAGGCCGGTGGTGGGCGAGTAAGGGATACCGATGCGCGCAAACAGCAGGCGCAGATAATCGTAGATCTCGGTGACCGTGCCGACGGTCGAGCGCGGATTGCGGCTGGTGGTCTTCTGCTCGATGGAAATCGCCGGCGACAGGCCTTCGATCGAGTCCACATCCGGCTTCTGCATTAATTCCAGGAACTGGCGCGCATAGGCCGACAGGCTCTCCACATAGCGCCGTTGGCCCTCGGCATAGATGGTATCGAAGGCGAGCGACGACTTGCCCGACCCCGACAGCCCGGTGATCACCACCAGACTATCGCGCGGCAGCTCGATATCGACGTTTTGCAAATTATGCTCGCGGGCGCCGCGAACGATTATTTTCTTCAACATTGCTCAGTGATGCTAGGCGTGAAGTTCGGCAAAACAGCCCTATCGCCGCTGCCGTTGGCGGGTGCACCCTTATCATGGTGTCGCGGATCGCGAAATGGGAGTCTATATAGCCCTATTGTAATGAGAACAAAACAAGAATATCGTGGGATGAAATTGTGGACAACTCGCCGTCCAGCTTGCTTGTGAGGCCTCGGGGCCGTGTGCGAGTGTGGCGACCAATGAAGCGGGCGAATTTATTGTCCGCACAAACCCCATTTATCGGGAGAGGCACCGATGGCAGGCAGCGTTAACAAGGTGATTTTGATCGGCAATTTGGGCCGCGATCCGGAAATTCGGTCGATGAATTCCGGCGACAAGGTGTGCAATCTGTCGTTGGCGACCTCGGAATCATGGAATGACAAGAATTCCGGCGAGCGCCAGGAGCGCACCGAATGGCACCGGGTGGTGATTTTCGACCAGCGGCTGATCGATGTGGTCGAGAAATATGTCAAAAAGGGCTCGAAACTGTATATCGAGGGCCAGTTGCAGACCCGCAAGTGGACCGATCAGCAGGGCGTCGAGAAATACTCCACCGAGGTGGTGCTGCAGCGGTTCCGCGGCGAGCTGACCATGCTCGACAGTCGCGGCGGCGGGGGCGGTTATGAGGCCGGCCAGCAGGGCGGCGATCCGGGCTACGGCCAGCCAGCGATGGCCGGCGGTGGCGGCGGCCAAATGGGTGGCGGCGGCGATTTGGACGACGAAATACCGTTCTAGTCATATATTAGATATTTAATTTATCTGATTGAAAAATAAGGGGTATTTTTCAACATATTTCCGAAATTCGTGGAAACGGGCGAAAAAATCCCTATATATTGCAGTGCAATAGAAACACGGCATAGGGGGCTATAGTTATGGAAGCATTTATTCCCGGTGGTTTTGCGATCTTCGTCGGAGCGGTCGTTGTTCTAGCGTTTGTCATCATTCGCTCGGGCATCAAGCAGGTACCGCAGGCCGAGGAATGGACCGTCGAACGGTTCGGCAAATACACCCATACGATCCGACCGGGGTTGAACCTGATCATCCCGTTTATCGATCGGGTTGGCTTCAAGCTGTCCTTGCGCGAAACCGTGCTCGACATTCCGCCGCAGGAGGTCATCTCCTACGACAACGCCACCATCACCGCCGATGGTGTGGCTTTCTATCAAATCGTCGATCCGGCAAAGACGGCCTATGAGGTGCGCGATCTTGAGCGTGCGTTGTCGAACCTGTCGCTGACCAACCTTCGTACGGTGATCGGCTCGATGAGCCTCGACGATGTGTTGTCGAAACGCGACGATATCAACGAGCGCCTGCTGCGGGTCATCGATGAGGCGAGCAATCCCTGGGGCATCAAGGTCAACCGGGTGGAAATTAAGGATTTATCGCCGCCGGCCGACTTGGTCGAGGCGATGGGCCAGCAAATGAAGGCCGAACGCGAAAAGCGTGCCGAGGTCTTGTCGGCCGAAGGCGAGAAGCAGGCGGCGATCTTACGGGCCGAGGGCCAGAAACAGGCGGCCATCCTGGAGGCCGAGGGCCGCCGTGAAGCTGCCTTCCGCGACGCCGAGGCGCGCGAACGCGAAGCCGCCGCCGAGGCCGAAGCGACCCGCTCGGTCTCCGAAGCGATCGCCTCGGGCGACATCCAGTCGGTCAACTACTTTGTTGCCCAGCGCTATATCGAGGCGATCGGCAACCTAGCGTCCGCGCCCAACCAACGCGTCATCCTGTTCCCGGTCGAAGCGTCGAGCGTCATCGGTAGCTTGGGTGGCATTGCCGAGCTCGCCAAGTCCGCGTTCGGCATGGATAGCGGTGGCAGCGCCAATGGCCGCGACCGCTCCGTCGACAGTGGCAGCGTGCCGCCGACGCCGCGCGGCTGACCCTTTCTTTCGTACAGTTCGGTGTGACGACATAACGTTGAGGTGCAGCGATGGAAGAAATTATTGCCTGGTTGTGGATGCTGGATTTCTGGCACTGGTGGGCGATCGGTATTGCGCTGATCGCGCTCGAGACCTTCGTCGTCTCGACCTTTCTCCTGTGGCCGGGCATTTCCGCCCTGATCATGGGCTTCGTTGTTCTCGCCGTGCCGGATATGGACTGGCGGATCCAGGTCATCCTGTTCGCCATCCTCGCGGTTATCACCTCGATCGGTTGGCAGCGGTGGCTGAGCAATAACCCGACCAAATCCGATCACCCGAACCTGAACGTGCGCGGCGCCAGCTTCATCGGTCGCCGGGTGACCTTGGCCGAGCCTTTGGCGAACGGCCGTGGCCGGATGGAAATCGGCGATGGCTGGTGGACCGTCTCGAGCCAGAGCGGCGACGACATCGATGCCGGCGTCGATGTGGAAGTGGTCGATAGCGATGGTGGCACTCTGACCATCAAACCGGTCTCTGCGGCGACCAATTAGACCGGCGAACAACCCGATCGACACGGCGAAATTCCGCGGTTATTAAAGCCCCGGTTTCCTTGTTCGAAGAGGCGGTTTCGGCTAGTATATTGCGATGCAAAAAAGCCGACTCGGCGCGTCTGTTAGGGTCCTTCCGACAGACGCTAAACCATTGAAATTATACATTGACTGATCAATCAGATTCGGTGTCGCCCGAGGGTCGCGACGTCTCGCCTGTGACCATCGAAGAGGAGATGAAGACCTCCTATCTGGCGTACGCCATGAGCGTGATTGTCTCGCGCGCGTTGCCCGATGTTCGTGATGGCCTGAAGCCGGTCCACCGGCGCATCCTCTACGCCATGAAAATGGGTGGCTACGAGTATAACCGGCCCTACCGCAAGTCGGCGCGCATCGTCGGCGATGTGATGGGCGTCTATCACCCGCACGGCGATAGCGCGATCTACGACGCCATGGTGCGCATGGCGCAGTATTTCTCCATGCGCCTGGAACTGGTCGATGGCCAGGGCAATTTCGGCTCGATGGACGGCGATCCGCCGGCGGCCATGCGCTACACCGAGGCGCGTATGTCCAAGGCGGCCCATTCGCTGCTCGAAGACATCGACCGCGATACCGTCGACTTTCAGCCCAATTACGATGAAAGCGTTCAAGAGCCGACGGTTCTGCCGGCGCAATATCCCAATCTCCTAGTCAACGGCGCTGGCGGCATCGCCGTCGGCATGGCGACCAACATCCCGCCCCATAATTTGGGCGAGGTGATCGACGCCTGCTGCGCCTATATGGATAATCCCAATATCTCGATCGACGAGATATTGCAGTATATGCACGGTCCCGATTTTCCCACCGGCGGATTGATCGTCGGCTCCAGCGGCATCCGCTCCGCGTTTCATACCGGACGGGGCTCGGTGCTGATGCGCGCGCGCACCCATTTCGAAGACATCTCCAATAATCGCACAGCGATCATCGTTACCGAGATTCCCTACCAGGTGAATAAGTCCCGCATGATCGAGCGTATCGCCGAGGTCGCCAACGAGAAGACCGTCGAGGGCATTAGCGATCTGCGCGACGAGTCAGACCGGCACGGCCTGCGCGTGGTCATTGAGCTGAAGCGCGACAGCGAACCCGAAGTCGTGCTGGCCCAATTGCTGCGCTACACGCCGCTGCAGACTACTTTCGGGGTCAACATGCTGGCGCTCAACGGCGGCCAGCCGGAACTGCTCGATGTAAAGCGCATCATCGCCGCGTTCGTTGAATTCCGCGAAGAAGTCATCACCCGGCGAACAATCTTTGAGCTCGGTAAGGCGCGCGACCGGGCTCACACATTGGTTGGGCTCGCCGTTGCGGTGGCGAACCTCGACGCGGTCATCGAGTTGATCCGCGCCGCCAAGGACGCGGCGACGGCGCGCGCCGAATTGACCGCCAGACCCTGGCCGGCCCGCGATGTGGCGCCGCTGATCGAGCTTATCGACGAGCCGGGCCGCGGTGTCGACGAAGACGGCAACTACAGCCTGTCGGACGAGCAGGCGCGGGCGATTCTGGAGTTGCGTTTGCATCGCTTGACCGGCCTCGAGCGCGACAAGATCGGTGGAGATTTGCAGGCTCTGGTCGAGGAGATTCGCGAATATCTCGCCATTCTCGACAGCCGCGAGAAGCTCTACGCCCTGCTGCGCTCGGAATTGCTGGCGATGCGCGAAGAATTCGCCGATCCGCGGCGTACCGAGATCATCGAGGCCGAGTTCGAGCACGATATCGAAGACTTGATCCAGCGCGAGGATATGGTCGTCACGGTGACCCATGGCGGCTACATCAAGCGGGTGCCGTTATCGACCTATCGCGCGCAACGGCGCGGCGGCAAGGGCCGCGCCGGCATGTCGACCCGCGACGAGGATTTCGTTAGCCAGGTCTTCGTTCTCAACACCCACACGCCGGTGCTGTTCTTCTCGTCGCGCGGCATGGTCTACAAGATGAAGGTCTATAAGCTGCCCATCGGCTCGCCGACCGGCCGCGGCAAGGCGCTGGTGAACCTGCTGCCCCTAGCCGAAGGCGAGACCATCACGACCTTGATGCCGCTGCCCGAGGACGAGGCCAGTTGGGAAGACCTGTTCGTCGTCTTCGCCACCGCCAGCGGCAATGTGCGGCGCAACCGGCTGTCCGATTTCGTGCAAGTTAAGGCCAATGGCAAGATCGCCATGAAGCTCGATCCCGACGATCGGTTGATCGGCGTCGCTACGTGCGATGAGAGCGATGATGTTTTGCTGGCGACCGCCGGCGCGAAATGTATCCGCTTCAAGCTCACCGATGTGCGCGTATTCCAGGGCCGTAATTCGACCGGGGTGCGCGGCATCAAGCTGGCCAAGGGCGTCGAAGTAATTTCCATGTCGGTGCTCCACCACGCCGAATCCACCACCGCCGAGCGCAACGCCTATCTCAAGCGCAGCCGCGCCGAGCGCGCCGAGGGCGAGGGAGAGGGAGAGGTCGAAGCCGCCGAAGAGGAGACCGAGGAGGGCGCGGAAGACGGCACGGTTGTACTGTCGGATGAGCGCTACCACGAAATGGCGGAGATGGAACAGTTTGTGTTGACCGTCACCGCTAAAGGCTTCGGCAAGCGCAGTTCGGCCTATGAATACCGCGTCGCCGGCCGGGGCGGCCAGGGTATCGCCAATATCGACTTGGCCAAGGTCGCAGGCAATTCGGTGATCTCGTCCTTTCCGGTCGAGGCCAACACCGAGCTGGTGATGATGACCGATGGCGGCCAGTTGATCCGTACCGGCGTGTCCGATGTGCGCATCGCCGGGCGCAGTACCCGCGGTGTGACCTTGTTCCGGGTCGCCGAGGACGAAAATGTGGTGACCGTGACGGCGCTTCAGGACGATGCCAACGGTGACAGCGATGGCGCCGAAGAGGATGAGGGCGCCGATCCCGAAGGGACGTCCGATGCCATCGCTGAAGATACCGATAGCGACACGGGCGCTGATGACAACCCGCCGACCGAGGCCAGTGATGAGTAAGAGCGAACGGGTTGGCCTCTATCCTGGCACCTTCGATCCGGTGACCAACGGCCATGTGGACATCATCCGCCGTGCCGCGCGCATCGTCGACCGGCTGATTGTTGGTGTGGCGATCAATGCCGGTAAGGGGCCGTTATTCTCGCTCGACGAGCGGGCCGAAATGGTGAGCGACGAGATCGCCAATATGGGCGATGGGTTTGCCGATCGCATCGAGGTTCGGCCGTTCGATTCCCTGTTGGTGCATTTTGCCGCCGACCAGGGCGCCAACTGCATCATTCGCGGGCTGCGGGCGGTGTCCGACTTCGAATACGAGTTCCAGATGGTCGGCATGAACACGCGGCTCAATCCGGATATCGAGACGGTTTTTCTGATGGCCTCGGAGAACCAGCAATTCATCGCCTCGCGGCTGGTCAAGGAAATCGCCGCCCTCGGCGGTGACATCACCAGTTTCGTCTCGGCCGAGGTCGCCGAGCGCATCAACGAGCGGTTCGGCAAGCTCGACCTGGCGGCCTCGAGCGACTAAGTAAGAGCCAATTGTAAACAGGGTAGGTCGAATTATGAGATTTACGCGAACATTCATCATTGCCGCGGCGTTTCTTGTTGCGGCTTTTGCGCCGGCGGCGGCGCAGTCAGCAAAGGGGGCCGACTTGGAAAATACGCTTTATTTGGACGTGGAGTATGGCCGGGTTGTCATTGAAATGCGGCCCGACTTGGCGCCAAATCACGTCGCGCGGATTAAGGAATTGGTGCGCGAAGGGTTTTACGACGGCATCGTTTTTCACCGCGTGATCGATGGTTTCATGGCCCAGACCGGCGATCCCACGGGCACCGGGTCGGGTGGTTCGGGTAAAAACCTGGATGCTGAATTCTCGTTGGAAAAACACGTGCGTGGTGTGGTCTCCATGGCCCGGGCACAGAACCCCAATAGCGCCGATAGTCAGTTCTTTATCGTCTTCGACGATGCCCCCTGGCTCGACAACCAGTACACCGCCTGGGGCAAAGTGACCGAAGGCATGGAGCATATCGACGCCATCAAGAAGGGCGAAGGACAGGGCGGTGCGGTGAGCAATCCCGACGCCATCGTGAAAATCCAGGTCGCGGCCGACGTTAAGGAATAGCCGGTCTCGAAAGTGGATTGACGCGCGCCGTTCGCGGGGCGCGTCATCTGCTTATTGACGACGCACCACCGGCTTCTTAAGTTCCCGCCAAACCGCCTGTCATTGATGGGCCCGTAGCTCAGCTGGTAGAGCAACTGACTTTTAATCAGTAGGTCTCAGGTTCGAACCCTGACGGGCTCACCAATCTTTTCAAAGGCTTAGCCAAAATCGGCTGAGCCTTTTTTGATGGGCGGTGATCGCTGCCCGCGTTCCATTGACCGCGGACCATGTGCTACGTCGCCTGTTGAAGTTGTTCGTCAGGGGAGAGGTCGGCCGTTATGAGTACGCATCAACCCGATATTGAGATCGCCCGCGCCGCCAAGGTGCGCCCGATTGCCGAGGTCGGTGCGGCGTTGGGCATTCCCGCCGATGCGTTGCACCAATATGGACCGCTCAAGGCAAAAGTCGGCCTGGACTATCTGGAAACCCTGCAAGATCGCCCACGCGGTAAGCTGATTCTGGTGACCGCCATTACGCCGACCCCGGCCGGCGAGGGCAAGACGACGACGACGGTGGGGTTGGGCGATGGGCTCAACCGGATCGGTAAGAACGCAGCTATTTGCATCCGTGAGCCGTCCCTCGGGCCCTGCTTCGGGATCAAGGGCGGCGCGGCCGGTGGCGGGCATGCGCAAGTGGTGCCCATGGAGGACATCAACCTGCACTTCACTGGTGATCTCCACGCCATTGGCGCGGCGCACAATCTAATGAGCGCGCTGATCGACAATCACATCCATTGGGGCAACGCCTTGGCCATCGACGCCCGGCGCATCGATTGGCGCCGCGTCCTCGATATTAACGACCGGGCGCTACGCCATGTGGTGGTCTCGCTCGGCGGACCGCCCAACGGGTTTCCCCGCGAGACCGGTTTCGACATCACCGTGGCCTCGGAAGTCATGGCGATTTTCTGTCTGGCGACGTCGCTGGAGGATCTCGAGCGCCGTCTGGGCAATATCGTTATCGGTTCGACCGCCGAGGGCGCCGCGGTCACCGTGCGCGATCTATCCGGCGACGGCGCGATGACGGTGCTGCTGAAAGACGCGCTCATGCCCAACCTGGTGCAGACCTTGGAGAACAATCCGGCCTTCGTGCATGGCGGGCCGTTCGCCAATATCGCCCATGGCTGCAATTCGGTGATCGCCACCGAGGCCGCCTTGAGATTGGCGGACTATGTTGTCACCGAGGCCGGTTTTGGCGCCGATCTGGGCGCCGAGAAGTTCTTCGACATCAAGTGCCGCAAGGCTGGCCTTGAACCCGACGCCGTCGCTGTCGTCGCCACTGTGCGGGCGTTGAAGATGCATGGCGGTGTGGAACTTAAAGATTTGGCGGCGGAAAACACCGAGGCCGTCGCCAAGGGGTTGGATAATCTGCGCCGTCACATCGACAATGTTAAAAAGTTCGGCGTGCCGACGGTCGTCGCGATTAACCGCTTTACCGCCGATACCGATGCTGAAATCGCCGTGATCCAGCAGGAGATCGCCGGGGCGGACGTCGAGGTCATCGAATGCACCCACTGGGCCGACGGTTCGGCGGGGGTTGAGGAACTGGCCCATAAGGTTGTCGCGTTGGCCGAGAGCGGCACGGCGGCTTTCGCGCCGCTCTATGGCGACGCGGCCGGTCTGTTCGAGAAAATCAACATCGTCAGCCGCAAGGTCTACGGCGCCAGCGAGGCGATTGCTGACAAGGCGGTGCGCGACCGTTTGCGCCAATGGGAGGGGGAGGGGTACGGCCATTTCCCGGTCTGCATGGCCAAGACCCAGTACAGCTTCTCGACCGACCCCAATCTGAAAGGGGCGCCAAGCGACCATGTGGTGCCGATCCGCGAGGTCCGGCTGTCGGCCGGCGCGGAATTCGTCGTCGCCATCTGCGGTCAGATCATGACTTTGCCGGGACTGCCCAAAGTTCCCGCCGCCAACGCTATCGGTCTCGACGAAAACGGTTTGGTCGAGGGCCTGTTCTAGGTGAGCCGCATCAGCAACACCTCATCCTGAGTTCGAAATCCCGCCATACTTCGAGACGGCGCTACGCGCCTCCTCAGTATGAGGAATGGTGTGTGTAGGGGACCAAATAAAAACCCCTCACCCTGAGGAGGACCGAAGGTCCGTCTCGAAGGGCGTGCCGGGCAACTATTGCACGGGGCTGTTACGCCCCGTCATCCCCCAAATAATCATCGGTCCAGCGGTCGTAGTCGTCTTGGCGCAGGACCCGGGCGATTAGCTCTTTCGAACCGGCGTGGGATATATCAGCGGGTGCGGTGCCTTCGCGCAGGGCTTTGAGTGCCTCGTAGACCGCGCCGACCCCCGCCGAGAATGGTAGATGGCTCTGCAGGGCGATGCGCGCGCCATGCTCGGCGAGAAAGGTCCGGTCGGAAAGTTCGGGGCCGGCGCCGCCGAGCATAATCGGAATATCAATCTCGGCGGCGATGGCGGTGAAATCGTCGCGGGTTTTCAGGCCGGCGAGAAAGATGCCATCGACCCCGGCCGCTTGGTAGGCGCGCACCCGGGCGATGGTGTCTTCGACCCCGGTGATCACCGCGGCGCTGGTGCGCCCTAAGATGACAAGCCCCGGATCGCGCCGTGCTTCCAGCGCCGCGCGCATTTTCGCTGTCCCTTCCTCGACCGAGATCAACCGTCTTGTCGTGGCGCTGCCATAGGCCGGCGGTAATTCGGTATCCTCGATGCTCATCGCCGAGATGCCGGCGATCTCCAACGCCTCGACGGTGCGCATGACGTTCAGCGCATTGCCGTAGCCATGGTCGGCATCGACGATCAGCGGCAACTCGCCGGCGCGGCAGATGCGGTGCGCCTGGTCGGCGAACTCACTCAAGGTCAGCATGACGATGTCCGGCGCGCCCAACACGGTCATCGAGGCGATCGAGCCGGCGAACATGCCGGTCTCGAAGCCGAGATCCTCGGCGATGCGCGCCGATATGGCGTCATAGACCGAGCCCGGATGGACGCAAACGTCTCCGGAAAGTACGGCGCGGAATTTTTCGCGTCGGTTGGTCCATCGCATAGCGGAAGTCTTTCTTATAAAGGGGTTGAGATTATTCGGCGGCGCGGGTCATCGCTTCATCGTCGAGCGCATGGGTGACGAAGGCGGTGGTGCAGGGCGGGCCGTTGGCGATCTCCATGGTTCTTGCGTTGAGATCGATAACGAAAGCCGCGTTTGTCATGGTGCGTTTGGCTTCCGGCAGGCGCTCGTCCGGGTGGCGGCAGATCGCGTTGGGCAGGCCGAAATGGTCGGCCAGCGCGGTTTGGCAGAGCCCCGCATCGAGCTTGCCGATATCCTTGCGCAACAGCCGGTCGAGCCGGTTGGCGCGGTACAGAGTGCTGGTCGATAGGCGCTCCATCTGTGACGGGCCATGGCGCTGATCAAGGAAATGGTTGGAGTGGGTGACCAACCCGTCTTTTGGATAGTGGTACGACACGGCGTCGGGGCTGGTTTCCAAATCGATGACCTCGCCATCCGCATGGCCGACCACGAAGTTGGCCGAACACACCCGCCTTGTCTCGACGATGGGTCGCAGGGCCATGTCGTAGGTCTCGGCGTCGAGAATTTCGCGGCACCGCATATGAAAGGGCTTTTCATAGGCGTTGTGGCCGTCATGGTCGGACACCAGCCCGTTCTCGACCAGCCCGATGCCGTGCTCGTTGACACCCATCTTGCCGCCGACGATGCCCGCTTCGGTGTAGCAAATCATGTCGCTACCGGACTGGCGCCGGATGCGCAGCACCGCGCAATGCTCGTGAACGCCGGCCAGCCAATCCCAGTTCTGGCCAAGGATTGTATGACCGCTGGCGGTTGCTTCCGGCAGCAAGCCAAAGGTCGAGCAGCCGTCGGCGTCCTCCGCGATCGCCGCCAGATCGTTGTCGCGGGCCTCCTTGCCGAATAGGCCGAAGGTGATTTCGTAGCGCGCGTTCAACATGGCGATGTCGCCCAGAGGCAGCGCCGAGCCCTCGGCGATGCCGCGCATTTCTTCCGAGTATTCCGCGTTCTGGCCGGCGATCACCTCGACCCAGTTCTGACCTTCCTGGCGCGCGGTCGCGCTGTCGAGGCCGCCGGCGGCGAACCGCGCCAGATAGGTCTCGATATTCTCCGCGATCATCGGCGCCAGTTCGCGGCCGTGGATCAGTCCGCGTTCGAAGGGATCGTCGCCGAGGTCGAGAAGGGGTAATGCGCTCATGGCGTCCTCATGAATAGGTTTCCGGCGGATTATACCACCAACCGGGCGGCCTTGCTCAATGCTGGGGCAAAGGCACCCAAGCCCGCTCTTCTGCGCTCTGGCTGCAGGCTTCGGCGAGTTGGACGTCACGGATACCGGCGCGCAAATCGGAGACAAAGGGCGCGTCGGCGACAATATGGCGGATGAAGCCTTCCCAGCCGACCCGGTACGGATTCTTGTAGGCGACGGTCTCGGGCACTTCGCGCCAATCGTCGAGATAGTCGGTGCCGTCCTTGCCGGTATTGGCTTCAGCGCCCAAATCGAAGCCGCGCACCATTGGCGTATCCGCCGCCGATTGGGCCCAGCAGCGCCGCAGGCCGGCGACCGCTGAACCTTCGGTGCCGTCGACATGAAACGTCACCAGATCGTCGCGCCGCACCCGGGTCGCCCAGGAACTCAAAATCGTGCCGAAGGCGCCGTTTTCCAACTCGATCAGGGTCGTTGTGCTGTCTTCCACGTCGACCGCATAGGCCGCGCCGGCTTCGTCGATGCGTTCGGGCTGCGCCGTCCAGGCCGTGGCGGCGACCTGCCGGATCGGCCCCAGCATATTCTCGATCACATAGCGCCAATGGGGGTGCATGTCGGAGAGCAGCCCGCCGCCGCCGGTGCTTTTATAGTTCCAACTGGGACGCTGAGATTCGACGCCCTTACCATCGAATACCCACCAACCGAACTCCAGCCGAAAGCCGACGATGCGACCGAAGAAACCACTTTCAATAAGTCCGCTAAGCTTCTGGAAAACCGGAAGATAAAGCTTGTCCTCCACCGCCCCATGTTTGAGGCCTGCGGTCTCCACATCGGCCAATAAATCCAATCCTTCGGCGACCGTCGGCGCAACGGGTTTTTCGGTGTAAATGTGCTTGCCCGCGGTGATCGCCTTGCCCAGGGTGGCGAGGCGTTGATGGGTCGCGGCGGCTTCGAAAAATACCGGATAGTCCGGATCGGCCAAGGCTGCGTCGAGATCGGTGGTCCAGTTGGCCACCTGGTTGGCGGTGGCGATTTCTGCCAGACGTCTATCGTTGCGCCCCACTAGCAGCAGGCGCGGGACGATCATATCGTCACCCACCGGCAAGCCGCCTTCGGTACAGATCGGCGCCAGAGCATTGTGTAAATGCTGTGTTGAGCAGATGCGCCCGGTCGCGCCGTGAAGGATAATGCCCAGCTCTTTTGTCGCCATCTTTTCTTCTCTCCGGACCCGAAACTAATTGGAGGCCTTACTACACCCCAGCCGCGTTTTGCGATACCAATGGCGAAAATTTACCGGGGGAGAAAAACATGCCACGCCATATCGTCTGCCTGACCTTCGACTTCGACACCCAGTCGGGGTTCATTTCGCGCGGGATGACCACGCAAACGCCCCTGTCGCGCGGTGAATTCGGACACCGGGTGGCCTCGGGCCGGATCCTCGACACGCTGAAGCCGCGCGGGCTGCCCTCGACCTGGTACGTGCCGGGCTTCACCATCGAGAGCCATCCGCGCGAATGCGAGGCGGTTGTCGAGGGTGGCCACGAAGTCGCCCACCATAGCTGGTCGCATATTCCCCCCGCCAACCAGACCCGCGAGGAGGAAGAGGCCGATCTAGTGCGTGCCAATGACGCCATCGAACGGCTCACCGGCCAGAAGGCGCGGGGCTACCGCTCGCCTTCCTGGGACCTCAGCGAAAGCACCGTCGACCTTCTGATCAAGCACGGCTTTGTCTACGACAGCAGCCTGATGGGGTCCGACTACATTCCCTATCGCGCCCGCCGTAGCGATACGTTCGCGCTCGGCGAAAAATACGAATATGGCGAAGAGACCGACCTCATCGAATTGCCGATTAGCTGGTCGCTCGACGACCATCCTCATTTCGAGTTCTTCCGCACGCCGGATTTCCTCATGCCGGGGCTGAATTCGGCGCGCCAGGTGATGGATAGCTGGTACGACGAATGGTGCTACATGAAGAAGACCGTCGATTGGGGTATCCTCACCTACACCATGCACCCCTATGTCATAGGCCGTGGGTTCCGCATGTTGTCGCTGGAAGGCCTGATCGACAAGCTGATGGCCGAAGGGGCGGAATTCATGACCATGGAAGACGCCGCCAAGGAAGCCCAGGCGCACCTGTTTTCATAGGCTCATCCCAACCGTCATGCTTCGACAAGCTCAGCATGAGATGATTACTTTTTGAGAGGCATATACATACCCTCATCCTGAGCTTGTCGAAGGATGAGGCCGGGCCACGCTCGATTTTATGACGCCGCGCACATTGGCGGCACGCCGAGGCGTTCGCGCGGTGTGCCTAAGGTCCGCTCAAACGCCATGGCGATGGCCAGCGCGGTTTCTTCCTGACCGCCAGGGCAGACGATCTGCAATCCCACCGGCATACCGGCGGCGTCCAACGCCACGGGAATAGTCACCGCGCAGAGTTTAAGCAGGCTCACCGTGTTGGTGTTGCGCACGCAGTAGAAATTTGCCGCGAGGTGCGCCTCTGGATTTTCGATATCCGACATTTTTGGCGGCGTTATGGGTAGGGTGGGGCCGACCACGGCGTGGAACCCGGCGAAGGCCGCGTTGGCCTCGGGCGCCATGCGGTCCATCGCCTTCAGCCGGTCGATATGTTCGCTGGCGGGGAAGGTCGCCGCCGCTGCGATGCGGATGGCGACGGTGGGGTCGAGGTCGGCCTTATAGTCGCGCATCTCGTCGTTCATGAAGCTGGTAAACTCGCCGATGTGCAGACCGCCTTGGCCGAACATCTCGGTGACGGCGTCGAGATGGGGCAGGGTGATCGGCGAAGTGCGCAGCCCTTGTTTGACCAATTCATCGAGGGCGGCTTTCACCCCTTCGGCGATGCCCGGTTCGCAACCGTCGAAATACCAGTCGCAGACGCCAATATGGAAATCGGCCAGGGTTGCTTCGCGTTGGCGCTGGGTGAACGCGCGCGCGTCTTCTGTAATCAACGGGTCGATGGCAGCGAAGGCGAGCGCTAGATCGGCGGCGCTGCGGGTCAGCGGGCCGGCGGTATCTAGCGGCGAGCTGAGCGGCACAATGCCCGCGGTCGACCAGCGCCCGGCGGTTGGGCGCATACCGGCATGGCCGGTCATACAGGCGGGAATGCGTACCGAGCCGGCGGTGTCGCTGCCGATCGCCAACAGCGCCGACCCTTCGCCGAGGCTGACCCCGGCGCCGGAACTCGACCCGCCGGGCGCGCGATGGTCGTCGGCGTCCCACGGGTTGCGCGGCGCGCCCCAATGCTGGTTGAAGCCCATGCCGCCGAAGGCGAACTGCACGGTATGGCTCTTGCCGGAAATCACGCGGAGCTGGTGGCGGATGGCGCGCACCACCGGGCCGTCGGCCTGCCATTTCTCCGGCAGGGGGCGGGGACAACCGGCAAATATCGGATAGCCCGAAACGCCGATCAGGTCTTTCACTGAGACCGGGATGCCTTGCAGTGGCCCCAAATCGAGGCCGGCGGCGAACACCGCATCGGCCGCGGCCGCCTGAGTGCGCAGCTTGTCGCTGTCCCAAGTCTTATAGGCATGGAAGGCTTCGCCGCGGCGCTCATGATTGTCGATTGCCCAGTCGGCCAGCGTCATCGCGGTCGTGCCGCCGTCGCGGAGCGTTTCGGCGATGGTCTCCAGCGACGCCGTTTCAATATCGAGCTTTGCCATGTCGGGGTTTCCTGGTTGGGGTTCTAGCTGAAGGTCAGGCCGCCATTGACGTCGAGGCATTGGCCGGTGATGAACGACGCCTCGTCGGAGGCAAGGAACAGCGCCGCATTGGCGATGTCTTTCGGCTCGCCAACCCGGCCGAGAGGGATCGACTCGCTCAGCTTATCTTGGCTTTGCGGCAGCCAGCTCTCGGTCATCGGCGAGTGGGTCGGGCCCGGCGCAATGGCGTTGACGGTGATGCCATAAGCGCCCAGCGCTTTGGCCAGCGAACGGGTGAGGCCGATCACTCCGGCCTTCGACGAGGTGTAAGGAATCCCACCGCCCGCAGCGACCCCGCCATGCCGCCAGGCCGAGGACGAAATGTTGATGATGCGGCCGCCTTGTCGGTCGATCATGTGTTGGGCGACGGAGCGGGCGCAGAAATATTCGCCGTTGAGATTGATATCGAGCACCCGCTGCCATTCGGCGATATCGGTTTCCAGCCAATAGGTTCCCTTTGGCGAAAAACCGGCATTGTTGATCAAAATATCGAGCTGCCCGTTGTCGGCGATAGCCTGGTTGATGGCGGCCTTCACGTCGTCATAGTTCGAGACGTCGAGGACAACCGTCGTTAGCTGATCGCCGTCAGCGCCGATCGTTTCCGCCATTTGGTCGAGCCGGTCGCGGTCGATGTCGGCGGCGACGATTGTAGCGCCTTCAGCGATGAACCGTTCGGCGATGGCCAGACCCAACCCACCCGAGGCGCCGGTGACGAACGCCGTCAGATTTTCCAGGCGCATTTTCTCCTCCGCTATTGTTCGCGTTTCTTAAGTGTAACAATGACCTCATCGTGCAGAAACAGGGAAGGAAAATGAACATGTCGAGTTTTCATCAGCTGGCGGACATTCCCATTCACAACGAGGAAATTGGCAAAATTCAAATGTTGTCCGGCGAGAACAACATGGTGTTGTGGGGCAAAATAGACGGCGGCAGCCATGTGCCTAATCACTCGCACCCTAACGAGCAAATCACCTGGTTGTTGAAGGGGAAACTGGACTATGTTCTCGGCAACGGTGAGGAACAGACTTGTGAAGCCGGCACGGTCTTGGTCATCCCCGGCGGCGTCGAACACGAAGTGTGGTACCGCGAGGATTGCGAGATCGTCGAATTCTTCTCGCCGCCGCGCACAGATCTGTGGCCGGTATCGGCGGATAATCCCTATGGTACTTGATTGCGCAATGTCATGAACGGTTCTGTCGGCCTAATTGGGCTCGGCAATGCCGGGTCGGCCTTGGCGAGTGCGTTCTCCGGTCAATGCCGGCTGGTAGGCTTCGACGCCAACCCGGCACGCCGCCAGGTGGTCGCCGGGCTCGACTTGGAATGGGCGGGTTCGGCCGTTGATATTGCCGGGCAAGCCGAGATCGTGTTGCTGTCGCTGCCGAAGCCGGAAGCCTCGAAGGCCGTGGTGGCGGAATTGCTCGGCAGCGCGCAGCCGCCGCAGCTGATCGTCGAAACCAGTACGGTGACGCCTAACACCGCGCGTGATCTCGGCGCTATGTGCGCCGCCGCCGACGTCGCCTTTATCGATGCGGCGGTCGGCAGCGGGGTGCAGGCGATGGCGGCGGGGCAGGTCACTTTTCTGGTCGGCGGCACCGATGATGCGGTAGCCCAAGCGCGTCCAACCCTCGAGCTGGTCGCCAAGGCGATCTATCACTTGGGGCCGGTCGGCGCCGGCAGCGGCGCCAAGGTCGTCAACAACGCGGTCATGCATGCGTTGATGGTGGTGCTGATCGAGGCCGGGGCGATGGCCGGTAAGCTCGATATTCCCATGGAGGCTCTGGTTGATATTCTCGGCAGCGCCGATGGGGTCACCCGACCCCTGCAGCACCGGTTCCGCGGGCGTATTCTGAACGGCGACTATGCGGGCGGCATGTCGGTCGACAATGCTCGCAAGGACTCCATGCTGGCGCTGGAGACCGCGCAGGATTGCGGGGTGCCCCTGTTCGCTATAATGGCGGCCCATACGCCTTATGAAATCGCTGTCGGTGAGGGCATGGGCGATCAAGATTACGCGGCGCTCGCCAAACTGTGGGAGGCCTGGTGCGGCGTGGATTTCAGCGCCGGGTGACGGCTAGGGCGCGGCCTCGATGAGTAGCGCCGTGAGTTCGTCGGGCATATCGATCATCACGTCATGGCCGCACGGCACTTCGTGGTAGCGCCAACCGGGATCGGCCTTGGCGCGTTCGGCGAAGGGCCCGAACAGGCTGTTGGTGTAACCCAGCGCGTAGATATAGCTGAGCCGGGGAATATTCCGCCAGGCGCCGGTAAGGGATACCGGTTGGGCGAAACAGCCGATCGGATGGGGCACGCAACGGCGGTCGACCCACGCGGCGTCGGCAGGGTCGGCGAGGCAGAACCATTCAGAGGAAAAAGACGGGATCAACCAGCCATGGCCCCTCTCTTCGGTCATGGTACGGGTCATCTGCTCGCGCTCGGGCCCCTGAATGTCGAATAAGGACTGACCGTTTTCCGGGATGAAGGCGTCTAGGAAAATCAGCGAAGCAATCTTATCGGCAAGCCGGTCGGCGGTGCCGGTGATGACCATGCCGCCATAGCTATGGCCACACAGAACAATATCGGAAAGTTCCTCGGTTTCGATTAGCGCCAGAACGTCGGCAATGTGGGTGTCGAGATTAACCTCCGGTGTCGCCAAATGAGCGCGGTCGCCCAGCCCGGTGAGGGTTGGTGCGAAAACCGTATGTCCCTGTGCGCGTAATCGCTCGACGACCCGCCGCCAGCACCAGCCGCCATGCCACGCCCCTTGCACCAAAACGAACGTTGCCATGGCTCATTGCCCCCAATTGCAGGTTAGATAAATTCCCGAATGGCGTCGGCGACCGCTTGTGGTTGGTCGAGTTCGGCGAGATGGCCGGAGCCAGTGATTTCCTTGACCGTGGTCTCGCCTTTAATGCCTTCGCGGAAGGTTTCCATGTAACTCGCCGGGATCACCCGGTCGGCGTCGCCGCGGATCAGCAGGGTGGGGCAGGTAATGTGACCGAGCCGATTGGCCAGCCCGGTATTGCCCAGGGGCCAAAATATTCGCGCGCTGGCCTCCAGGGCCCTTGCCTGTTCGATCGGCCATTCGACGGAATTAACGCCTTCCGGTTCGGCCTTCAGTTCGTTCCAATGGTCCGGTGTTTCCAGCATGAGGGGGCCGACTTCGTGGGGACGCCGCGCCCAGGGATCGGTCATGGGGTCATCTTCGGCGAACAGGCCCCAGGGCGATATAAGCGCGAGATGGCTGATCTCGCTTGGCCAGAACGCCGCCATGTCGGCCGCAAGCGCGCCGCCGGGCCCGGAACCGATCAAGGGCGCGCCGCCCAGCAGGCCGGCGCCGCGCACCAGATCGCCGATCGCCATCACCCAGTCGAGATGGGTGTCGCAGTTGGTGTGGCCCAGCCCACCGGGAAAGCCGGGGATCGACGGTACCACTACTTCGAAATTCTCAGCCAGATGATCGAGGAAGGGGATCCATTTCGGCAGGCCGCCGAAGCCGGCGAGAAAGCCGATCCGCGGGCCAGTGCCTTTCGTCCAAACCCGGCAGGGTTCGCCATACACGTCGACATGAGATACCGCAGGCACTGTCATGCTATTCGCCCTTCTTGTTCCGTGGGGCTTTGATAACTGGATGTTTTACTCGGCGGCGGCGGCCATGATGGCCCGGTCCGGGGTTGCCCGTTCGGCATTCGCCATGGGTTGCGGCCACCAATGGTCCTCCCAGTCCTCCCAGACATCGGCCAGTTGTGGCATCACCTGCTCGGCATAGAGCCTTGTGTTGTAGTTGGCGAGATCCTTGCTCATATTGCCGAACTGCTGCAGCAGCATCAGGTGGCCGAACCGCAGGTCCTTGACCACCTCGCGCAATTTTTCGGCGACCTGGTCGGGCGTGCCGATAATGACATAGCCGTTCTCGACGATGGCTTCGAACTCGCGCGCGCTCTTGTCGATTAGCGAGGTCTTCTGGATGCCGGGCCGCGCGCTGGTATTGGCGACACCGTCTGGCCCGCCGGCCGCAGCGGCTGCGATCTGGCTCTCGACGCCGGCGCGCTGGGTCGCCTCGGTAACGTAACCCGGCGGGTTGGCGTAGCGTGCGCTGACCCGTAGGCAGCGGTCGTAGAAATATTCCGCCGGCTCGCGGTAGAGCTCCCAGGCCTGCTCTTCGGTTTCGGCGATGCCGACGAATTGCAGGAAGCCCGCCCGATAGGGGTTGCGGTCCTTGCCCAGCCGGTCCATCTCGTCCCAGAACCCCTGCATGGTGGCCTGAGCCGCCTTGTAGCCGTAGTAGGAAAGGTAGCAGTAGACATAGTCCATCTCGGCGCACCAGCGCCACGTCTCGACCGAGCCGCCGCCCGGCACCCAGATCGGTGGATGGGGTTTCTGCACCGGGCGCGGCCAGATGTTGACATAGCGCTGCTGATTGAAGCGGCCGCTGAACGAGAAGGGCTCGGGCTCGGTCCACGCCTTGACGATGAAGTCGTGGGCCTCGGCGTAGCGCTCGCGCAGTTGCGAAGGGTTCTGGCCGTAGGCGTAGCAAGTGTCCATCGGCGAGCCCACGGGGAACCCGGAAATCAGCCGGCCGCCGGAAATACAATCGAGCATCGCCATCTCTTCAGCGACGCGGGTCGGCGGGTTGTACAGCGCGATCGAGTTGCCCAGCACGCACAGAGCCGTATCGGGGTTGGCGCGCCGCGCCAGCGAGGCCAGCATGATGTTGGGCGACGGCATTAACCCGTAGCCGTTGGAGTGGTGCTCGTTCACGCAAATCGCGTCGAATCCCATATCGGCGGCGAATTCCATCTCGTCGAGGAAGTCGTTGTACATATGATGGGCCCGTTCGGGGTCGAACAAGTTCGAATCGATATCGACCCACACGGACGGGTTGTTATCGCGGAAATCGTCAGGAAGCTCGGTATAGGGCATCAGGTGGAACCAGCAATGTTTCATCTTTCCGCTCCGTTATTCTTATTTTGAAACAACCGGGTACTGAATTTTCTCATGTAAGTTTGCGCACCAAAAATGCCAATGAAGCGCCATTTGCCGCGTTGATGCTGACCCCATGCTCACCGATAATGAACACTGACGCAAGCGCCGAGAGGGCAGGTAGATGGCAAGGCCGCGCCAGGGGGCGGTGATGAACCGGCCAAGTAAATTCTGGGACAAGATTGCAGTGCGCTACTCAAAACGGCCTGTTGCGGATGAAGCGGCGTACCAGAAAAAATTGCAGGTTACCCGCGACTATTTGCGGCCGGATATGGCGGTCATGGAATTCGGCTGCGGCACCGGGTCGACCGCCATCGCCCATGCGCCTTATGTGAAACATATTCACGCCATCGATATCTCGGCGAATATGATTGAAATCGCCCAAAGCAAAGCGGACGCGGGCGGTGTCCAGAATGTAACTTTTGAACAGTCGGACATCGATGAATTCAACGCCCCCGAGGAGACCTTAGATGTCGTATTGGGGCTCAGTATTTTGCACTTGGTGGAAAGCAAGGAAGAGGTTATTTCCAAAGTTCATAGAATGCTCAAACCAGGGGGCATTTTCGTCAGCAGTACGGCCTGCATCGCCGATACGATGAAATTTTTTAAGGTTATTGCGCCGATCGGGAAATTTTCCGGCTTGATGCCGTTGGTCAAGGTCTTCACCGCTAAGGAACTGGAAGACAGTTTAACCGCCGCAGGATTTCACATCGACTATCAATGGCAACCGGGTAAAGGCAAAGCGATGTTCATCGTGGCGAAGAAGGCATAGCAGATGTGCGCATCCTTCGACCGAACGGTTATTAATTGGCCTCTGGAAATCGTGGCGCGGCTCCCGGAGGGCATCGATTCGGAAGAGGTGCTCCAGCTTGTAAATAAGGTGTCCAGCGATCATGCGGATTTTTGGGCGATCCTTAGCACGGACTCCGCAGCCATTCTTATTGGGGGCTGCGACGAGCGTCAGTTGAATGAGAATGCGGGCCTTTTTCAAGGTAGGGTTTCTGGCGATATCGATGTGGGGAAAATCCACATCGGGTACCGTGAAACATTCTCCAAGCCGGTTGAGATCGACTACACCCATAAGAAACACACCTTCGGCAACATTCAGTATGCCCGGCTCAAAATTATCACGGAGCCGCAGGAAGACTATTTCGGGTTTGAATTCGATAACAGAATCGAAGGGCGCGCAATTCCTCAGGAATTCGTCACCGCGATTGCAAAAGGTATTGATCAACAGCGCAGCTCAGGTGTGATAAGGGGCTTCCCGACAATCGGTGTGAAAGTCAGCCTAGTGGATGGCAAGTGTCATGAACGAGATTCAAGCGCGATGGCTTTCGAAATCGCCGCGCGCGCTGCTTTTCGCCAAGCCCAATCGGAGGCCGGCATTGTTCTGCTTGAGCCGATAATTGAAGTCGTAGTCGACACGCCGAAAGATTGTGCGAGCGGGCTGGTCCAAGACCTCAAAAGTCGGCGCAGCACGATCACCGGCATGAGTTCCGAGGACGATAAAACGACGATCGTTGCTGGGGCGCCGGTTAGCCTAATGTTCGGCTTTGCGGATGTGTTGGCTGAGCTGACCCAAGACCGAGGTTCGTACACGGTGCGGTTTAGCCATTACGAGAGCGTACACGGCTCGCCGGAGGATGATCCCCTATGGACAGAACCCGTATCCGCCGCGTTGCGCGCCTAACGTGATGGTGGACCACACCAGCTCGGCAGGGTAAGTATCCGAAAAACCGGCCAACGGGGGAGCCCTTAACGTGCGGGAAATTTACGTAGCGCAAGCCGATGAGATCGCCGACCGCGACCGTAAGGTCGTTATCGACGATGATCTAGAGATCGGCGTGTTTCGCCTCGGCGACGAATATTACGCCTGGGAGAGCAATTGCCCCCATATGGGCGGGCCGATCTGCCAGGGCAAAATCATGAACCGGGTCGACGAAGTGCTCGACGAGGAGCGCCGCAGCAAGGGCTTTCGCTTTGTCGATGAAGACGTCCATGTGGTCTGCCCGTGGCATGGCTTCGAATTTAACATCAGGACCGGCGCCCATCCCGGCGACGCCAACACGCGGCTTAACGGGTTCGAGGTCGAGCTACGCGATGGAGCGGTCTATGTCCGGGTCTGATACCGAAAAACTCGAGGCCGCGACAGCAGCGGCGATGGAGGCGGCCGAGGCGGCGCTGGCGAGCGGCGCCACGGCGGATATCTCCGATCTAGCGGTGCAGCGCCTGTTGACCGCCGGCACACGATTATTCGCTGCCAAGACCGAGCAGGAGAACCGCTATTTCTCGCCGTTGATCGACGCCCATGCGGTAACGGCCACCGATGCGGCGATCACCGTGAGCGACCTGCTGCACGCGGTGAACTTGAACACCTTCGATCTGGCCATGTGGTCGAACCGGTCGCGGCCGGACAGCCCCGCGTAATTTACCGCCAGAGGAGATTTAGAGATGGACACTATTGGCGGAAAACCCCGCGACCTTTCCGAAATCAACGCGCGCACCGATAGCCGCGATATTCTCGCCCATGCGCGCCAGCAAGCCGACCTGCGCGGCTTCGACGATGTCTTCATCGTCGATATCGATTCCCATATCGACGATGGCGGCAACTGGCCGGATGTCATGGGGTATATCGACGATCCGGTGATCCGCGAGGCGGCGTCGAGTTTCGGCGACGGCAGCAAGCGCGGCGCTTTCTTGAACAGTACGCCGGGTCTGCAATGGCAAAACGTGTTCGGCCGCATTCCCCATGGTCAGGGGCTGAAAGAGCCGACCGACGGCGGCGACGTGCCGCGCGAGATCGAACTGTCGCGCCGTTGCATGAATCAGATGAGCCTCGACTACCAAGTCGTGTTTCCCAACGCGCTGCTGTTCCTCGGCATGCATCCGGTGCGCGAAATGGAGATCCATCTTGCCAACGCCTATAACCGCTGGCTGGTCGAGCATGTGTTGCCGGTCGACCCACGGGTTCAGGCGATGCTCTATCTGCCGTTCAATTCGCCGACCGACGCCGAGGAGACGGTGAAGCGTTTCCTGGGCAAACCCGGCGTCGCCGGATTCCTGGTCACCTCGTCGCGCCACAAGCCGGTGCACGCCAACGAATATATGCGCCTCTACGCCATGCTCGAGGAGGCCGGCCAAGTGCTGGCCTTCCATTCCCATCTGAACTGGCAAGACGAATACACCTCCCAGCTCAACCGGTTCATTTCCATGCACGCGATCTCGTTCGTGTTGTGCAATCTGGTGCATCTTACCAACTGGGTGATCAACGGGCTGCCCGAGCGCTTCCCGAAACTCAATGTGATGTGGATCGAAAGTGGGCTAGCCTGGCTGCCCTTCATCATGCAGCGCCTGGACCATGAATATCTCATGCGCTCGTCCGAGGCGCCGCTGTTGAAACGCATGCCGAGCGACTATATCCGCGAGATGTTCTTCACCTCGCAACCCATGGAGCACACCAGCGACAAACTGCTCGAGGCGACCATGGACGCCATGAACGCCGAAACCCAGTTGCTCTATGCGTCCGACTGGCCCCATTGGGATTTCGACCTGCCGTCGCGCATCTGGGACCTGGACTTCCTCGACGAAACCGCTAAGCGCAATATTCTGGGCTACAACGCAGCGCGTATCTTTAACCTGGACATTCCTGAGAAATACCAGGCCACGGCGGCGCAGTGAGATATCTCTCACCCGAGGGCGCCATCGCGCCGACCGGCACTTGGTCGCTGGCAAGCCGCGCCGGCGATTTCATTTTCATAGCCGGCATGCGCGGCATCGACCCCCAGACGAATGAATTGGTGGCCGGTGATGAGGCCCGCATCGCGCAGGCATTTCGTAACATGGAGCACATCGCCGCGTCGGAAGGAGCGGGCCTGGGCGACGCGGTCAGGCTGACCGTATATGTGACGGACATGGACCGCCATCGGCCCATCGTGAACAAGGTGCAAGAGGCGCTGTGGTCGGGTGGGCCATATCCGCCGCGCACAATTCTCGAAGTGTCAGCCCTAAACCAGGACGATATTTTTGAAGTCGAGGGGACCTTCTACGCACCGGTTTAAGTTTTATATCGTATGGCGCCGAAAGGCGCTGCCGCGCGATCACAACGGGGTGCGTGGACTGGGTGCCGGCCAGGGCTTATCGTGATCGGCGCTGAGCAATTGCCTCACAAAATTCAGGAAGACAGTTGATGAAGCTCTATCAAAATCCTGTTTCGACCACCTGCCGTCCGATTATGATGTTCATCGCTGACGAGGGGTTGGAGATCGAACAGCAGATCGTCGATATTATGGCTGGCGAGCAGTACGGCGAGGCCTTCACCAAGATCAATCCGAACAATTTTGTGCCGGTTCTCGAAGATGGCGACTTCAAGCTGCTAGAAAGTTCCGCCATATTGAAATATCTGGCCGAAAAGTGCGGGTCGGCTGCCTACCCGACAGATCCGCGAGCCAGAGCGCGGGTCAACGAGGTGATGGACTGGTTCAACACTAGTTTCTACCGCACTTTCGGATACGGGCTCGTCTACTCGCAGGTCCTCGACAATTGCAAATTGCCCGATGACGCCGCGCACAAGCTGCAAGTCAGCGAAGGTAAGGCACAGGCGGAACGGTTTCTCAGTGTTTTGAACGACAATATTCTGGGCCAGGGCGCGCCCTGGCTGTGCGGCGAAACCATTACGATCGCCGATTACTTTGCCTCCGGCATGGTGTCCGTCGGTGAGTTGGTCGGCTGCACCTTCGATGCCTATCCAAACATTCGTGCCTGGTATGATCGCATGCTGGCATTACCCAACTGGCAGTCGGCCAATGCAGGCGTGTACCAATGGGCGAGTTTTACCGAAGGGCCGAATTATTTGTCGGTCTGACGGCGGTATGGCGCGGTCGGCAAGCTTTGGCAAAAGGGGCAGATGGTATTACTGAAAGGAATATTAGTCGGGTTCCTCCTATTGGTTCTGGCCTTCGGCGCGCCCAGCCAAGCCGACACCATTACCCTCCATATCGAAGGCACGGTGACGCAAAATCTCACCGAAGAGCCCAAATGGGCGCCCCTTTTGGAAACCCCGGTCGGCACGCCGGTGGTCGCTTCGTTCGAGATCGACACGGTGGATATATTCACGACGATCTTTCCGTTGGTGACACTGCGCGAACCGCTCCAAGGATTGATATTCAATCCAAGCGTCAAAATTAACGGCACTGATTTTTCCGGTAAATTTGTCACGTCGGAACCGCTCTTATTCCCGGGCACGGTGAGCGTACTGCGCGCTGGCCCGTTCAGCCTTGGCGTGGAAGAAACCCTCGGCACAGCCGTCATCCTTCCGCAGACGGCGCGGTGGGAGACAATGAAAATAGATTTTGGTCTCGGCTTTCCCGAGACAGTCGCGGGGGTCGATCTTCGAGATCTTGATGTGACGTCCGACGACGGATTGTTCGGCAACAGCAGCGTTTTCTATACCGCCGGCCCGGTGATCGACGGTGAAAGACAGACCGATACCTGGCAGAGCATCATATTCGCCGTCAAAAGAATCTATGCGGCGCGCCACTCCAATAACCCTGCCGCGGCCGTTGAAGGCAAATAACGCGCCACCGCGGTGGTCCACTCGATAGACCATTTATCCGCAAGGATTCCCCTCGTTGCACTCCGACTTACAGTGAAATATTGTTAATTCTAGAGCGACGACAGATCTGTTGGTTATATTTGCGATGGAAAACAGCGAAGCTGCAACTCTGGTGGAAACGGCGCTTGCGAGACTGCGTCGCGATATTCTAACTGGCGTCGTTGCGCCAGGCAGCAAGCTGCGAATCGAAGAATTGCGCGCCAGTTATGGTATTGGGGCCAGTCCCCTGCGAGAGGCATTGTCGCGTCTTGTCTCTAATAGACTGGTTACGACGGAAGGCCAAAAGGGGTTCCGGGTTGCGCCTGTATCGAAGAAAGATCATCGGGATATTACCGATACCAGAAAGTTACTCGAATGCGCCGCGCTCAGCGATTCCCTGAAAAATGGCGACGCCGATTGGCAGGCTCATGTCGTTGCTTGCTACGAGCGATTGGACCGGGAACACGAAATTCTGCACCAGACCTCCGGCGCTTCGGGTGAAGCATGGGAGCGGGCGAACGACGAATTCCATGAAGCGCTGGTGTCGGCGTGCCAATCGTTTTGGGTGCTAAATTTTAGACGCATTATCTATGACCAAGCGGGCCGGTATCGGCGCCTCTTTATTCTGGAGCCGACCATAAAACGCCGCGCTCACGTGGAGCATGGCGAGATGATGCGCGCCGCGGTGGCGCGCGATGTTGAAAAAGCGTGCCGGTTGGCCGATTCACATGCCGAGCGTAACTATAATTTTATGGTCGAACTCTTCAGCGACTAATCGAAGAACGCGAAGACCCGGGTCTCGATGCTTTCGCGCGGGGCGGCATCGGCCGGCGCGGTGGGATTGGTGAAGGCGGAATGGCCGGACGGGCCGCCATGGTTTTGCTCGTCTGACTCGTAGGTCTTCAGCAGCATCGCCTCGTCGCGGCGCATATCCGAGAAATAGTACCAGCGATTATCGTCGCTGAAGGTCATCGCCTGGGTATGGCCGACGCGGTCCTTGGTGCGCCGCTCGGCGGTGATCAACTGGTCCGCCCCGATGGTCTGGGCATCGCACACCGCTAGCGGCGTGGTCTGCACCGGTCCGGCGATGGAGCGCCAGATATTGATGATATTGAAGCGCCGGGTCAGCAGGTCTTCGGCCTCGTCGGCCGGCAACAGATCGCGCACCCGCTGCGGACCCGACTGGTGGGTGTAGTCGTTATGGACGAACAGCACCGGTTCGCGCACTTGCTTCTCGCCCCGACGATCTTCATTTTCGACGCGTATCGTGTGATCGAACACGAAGACGCGCTTAGCTCCGGTCGCCTGCTTGACCAGCGCGACGATTTCCCGGTCGTAGACCCGTTCCACTTCTTCGGGGTCGAAAAAATCGGTCATCATGGTGTCGTGCTGCCACAACTCAAAGCCCTCGCGATTGAGGGAGAGACTGTCGCGGACAGCGCGGCCATCACGAAGATTCAGCGCGTGCTTGCGGTATTCGCCGCCGCGTTCGAGGCCTTTTTCGGTGACATGGTTGACCGGGGGCTCGCCATTATCGACGAAAAAGGTGAGTTCCGCGGTGACGGACTGAGTTGTGGGGGCGGCTTCCGCTTGATGATCCATCGCGTTTGTTCCTTGCCGGTATGGAATAGTGTGGGTGGTTAATGGCTATATTTATGGCCCATTCGTCAAAGGTAAAGGGCTTAGCTTTTGTCGACGCTAACCCATGTCGACAATGGCGATCACCGGGCCGCCGCCATGGGGGCCCTGGTGCATGGCGTCGACCGAGACGAACACCGCCGGGTCGCCGATCGCTGAAGCCGCCACGCCGCCGACAGCGCCCTTGGAATGGCGATGGTGGTGGACGTCGGAATCGTCCAGCATGATTTGCCGTCGCCCGCGCAACTGGCCGCGATGGTCGGCCTCGCACTTGATGAACACGTTGACCAGTTTATCGCCGAGATCCTCGGCGCGGGCGCGCTCGGGCAACTCCAGCCCGGCGCTGCGAATGCCGTCATAGATGCCATCCATGTCGAGGGCGTCTTTCATTACGCTATGGCCAATGGCGAAGCGCCCGCCGGCGCCGGCCCGGTTGCCGAGCAAAACGATTTGCGCACTGGTCAGCTCAACGCCTGACGAACAGGACGAAACGGCGGAGTAGAGGTCCAGATCCTTGCAGATTTGTTCGGCCGCCGGCATTTCAATCTCGCCCAGGGCGACGCCGATGCCCAGCGCCGTGGTACCGTTCGACACGCCCATAGAATCATGGACTTCGCAGGCGACCGACTGGCCCCGGCTGGCCGCATCGGCGACGCTATCGATGGTCAGCAAAGGTGTCTTGGTTTGCACATAGTGGACGTCGGCGGGGTTCTCGATACCGGCATCGGCCATCGCCGCGCGCACCGCATCGGCGACCTTTTCGACCATCGCCACCCGGCCGATATCCTCGGGCAGCAGCTCGGCGCTGATCGCCGTGCCGATCACCAGCCGCGCTTCGTCGGCCGGGCCGGTCTCGTCGGTCTGCGCGAAGACCGTGGCGTGGGGCGTGATCACCCCGTCGCAGCCGCCCGACCAGACCATGGGAATTTGCGCCAGCGCCGCCGTGTCGCGGTTGCCGCGTTCGGCCAACACGGCGCGGAACGCCTGATCGGCGAGGATACGGGTGAAATCGTTGACCCCGCCATTGCCCTCGGTCTTGCCGATCACCGCGACCACCTGGTCGGCGCTGAACTGGCCGGTATCGAGGCACGCAGCCAGACCCGACGCATCGCTGACATTTTTCAATTCAACCTTGGCGACTTCGATGGCCATTGGCTAACTCCCTGAGAATTCATTTGTTGCCGGACCATAGCAATTCTGCTGGTCTTATGTCTTGTTCGCCTTTGCCGCTTGGCCTATTGAATTTTCCAGTTTACCCCAGGCTGACCAAGGAGTGGAGCGCGTATTCGATGGATGGCCTCCCGCCAGACGCCCAATTTTCCGCCCCGGCGCGCGACTTGCCGAAGCTGCTGGCGCCGTATCGCGTGGCCGATCACCGGCGCAGCATCTTTGAACTCGCGATTACCGGCGTGCCCTACCTGGCGCTGTGGCTGGCGGCTTGGATAGCGCTATCGATCAGCATCTGGCTGACCCTGGCGCTTGCCGTGCCGGCCGGCGCGTTCCTCACGCGGCTGTTTATAATCCAGCACGATTGTGGCCATGGCGCTTTCTTCCGCCGGCGGAAAATCAACGATTGGGTCGGGCGGGTGCTCGGGGTGCTGACCCAGACGCCGTACTATGTGTGGCGGCGCAGCCATGCCGTCCATCACGCCACCTCGGGCAATCTCGCGAAGCGCGGGGTCGGCGACATCAATATTCTGACGGTGCGGGAATATCTAGCGCTGCCGCGTTATCGCCAGTTTCATTATCGGGTCTACCGTCATCCGATCACCATATTTGCCCTAGCACCGGCCTATATCTTCTTGCTGCGTAACCGCGTACCGCCGGGCATCAGCCACGCCAGTTGGCGGTTCTGGGTCAGCGCCATGGGCACCAACGCAGCGCTCGCCGTGGTGGCCGGCACGGTGATGTATGCCATCGGCGTGCGGGAGTTCCTGCTGGTGCAAGTGCCGATCACCCTGGTCGCCGGGTCGATCGGTGTGTGGCTGTTCTATGTGCAGCATCAGTTCGAAGCGACCTTTTGGGTCGAGGGTCATGCCTGGAGATCTCAGGACGCGGCGCTGCGGGGCAGCTCGCATTACGATCTGCCGCCAGTCCTGCGTTGGATGACCGCCAATATTGGCGTCCACCATGTGCACCATCTCAGCAGCCGCATTCCCTTTTACCGCCTGGGCGAGGTGTTGCGCGACGTGCCTGAGCTCACCCAGGGTAAACACATTACTCTGGGCCAGAGTTTCGCGTGCGTGAAATATCGCCTGTGGGACGAGGGCCGCCAGAAGCTGGTTTCCTTCGCCGAGGCGCGCGCGCAGCCAGCCCAATGACCCATCGACAGGCATCATCGGAGCCGGACAATCTAATCTGCGATTTTCTCGGTGGGCCGGTGCGCCACCGTTTCCGCTTCGGCGGCGGTCGCGGTCAGGCCCTGCCCAAGGCGGTTGGCATGAAGGGTGGTAAAATACCGGCTGTGGTGGATGCCACCGCCGGTCTCGGCCGCGATGCCTTCCTGCTGGCGTCTCTGGGCGCTGACGTCACCTTGATCGAGCGCTCGCCCGAGATACACCGCTTGCTGAAAGAGGGGATGGCCCGTGCCCACGACGCCGGCGGCGACGTGGCCGCGGTGATCGCCCGCATGACCCTGCTGCACGGCGACGCCAAAGACTTGTTGCCCGGTTTAGCGCCTGACGTGGTGCTGGTCGATCCCATGCATCCGCCGCGCAAAGGCTCAGCTCTGGTGAAGAAGGAAATGGTGCTGATCCGCGAGATCGTCGGCACTGACGACGACGGCGCCGAACTTATGCAGGTCGCGCTAACCACCGCGGGCAACCGCGTGGTGCTAAAATGGCCGAAAGGCGCTGAGCCGATGCAAGGCATCCGCGCCGCGTCCCACCGGATCACCGGCAGAACCACCCGCTATGATGTGTTTATGGTGGGGTGAGGGGTTTGCGCTTACGTCGCGCCCGCTTGCTTCAGTTCCGATCGCCGGGCCTCGGTCGCCGCGAGGTCGATGGCTAACGTCTCGTCGTCGATCTCACCGGCGAACACGACGCCATAGATATTGAGGGCCTTGTCGCGGGTCTCCCAGCCTTCGAGCACATCCAGCAACACCCGTTCGGGTTCGCGGTCGAGCGGGTCGCCGTAGCCGCCGCCGGCCGAATCGCGTCCGCGGATGCGTTGTCCCGGCTGCAAGTGAACCTGGGCGACGTTGGGCAGCCGCGACGGTTGCGCGTCATCTTCGATCAGCCAGGTTTCGCCCGGTGTGCCGGCGAGCCCGCCGACAACGCCGCGCGGCGCGCTGTGCTGGCCGTCGCAGGAGATGATCGAGGTCATACCGCCATCGGTCGGGCCGTACTCGATCTGCTGGGCGGGGGCGCCGCGGCGGCGGCCGGCGCCGGCGGAATCGGTCACCAGGCTTAAAGATTCCACGCGGATTGGATGCTTGAGTTCGTCGACCTCGACGGAATCGCGGTACATCAGCCCGGCGATAACCGGGATCGCGTAATTGACCCAACCATCGGCCTCGGGGCTGGCCGGCCCGCCGTTGGTCGAAAGCATCAGGCGGTTCACATAGGCCTGGTTGCCGCGTCGTGGGTCGTGGCCGGAAATCACCGCCATGCCGGCGCCGAGACCGGCGCCGCCTTCCGACAACCCCATGCCGTCACCCAGTTGGGCGAAGGCCGATTGGGTAATATTCACCAGCCGTTCGGCGATGTTGGTGGTCGCCACCGAACAAGAGTGCGGAAATTTCGGCGCACCGACGATGCTGTCCTCGGCATATTTGAAGTGGAGGCGGCGGAAGGCGCCCTCGTTACGCGGCAAATCCTTGTCCAGCGCGTTGAACACCGCGCCGACCACCGCAGATGTGGCGGCCCCCAGCGAGGTGTTCATGCCGGCCTCCACCGAGGGCGGATTGTCGGAAAGGTCGACATGAATTTCCGCTTCGTCGGGGTCGATCTCGATTTTTACCGTCAGCTCGACACCTTCGGGCAACACGCCTTCCAGCGGATCCGACCGTCCCTTGTTCACCAGGCTCGCCTTGGGCAGCCGGCGAATGCTGTCAATCATGCGCCGTTCTGAATAGTTGAACCATTCCTTCATGAAGGCTTTGACGGTTTCCTTGCCGTATTTCTCGCAGAACGCCTCGAGCCGGCGTTCGGCGATGCGCGCCGACCCCAACCCGGCGAGATAGTCGCCGTACCATTGATCGGGCACCCGGATGCGGGCCCGGCACATACGCATGATGTCCTCGACATTCTTAAAGTCACGTTGGATGCGCACCCCAGGAAAAACCAGCGCGCCCTCCTCGTAGACATCCTTGGCGCGCACAAAATAGCTCGACGGGATCGAGTTGCCGATATCCGCCATGTGGCATTTCGAGACCGCGGTGAACATGTGCTCGCCTTCGAAGAAAACCGGCACCATGAAGGTGTGGTCGGCGGGATGCGTGTTGCCGCCATAGGGGTCGTTATCGAGATAGGCGTCGCCGCGCTGGATATCGCCCTCGTGATATTTGTGCATGTTCTCGGTCTGGATGTGACAGCCGAAGATGTGCACCGGCAGCCCTTCGGCCGAGGCCAGCAGCTTATCGTCGCCGGTCACCAGGCAGCACGAGAAGTCGCGCGCCGAGGAGATCACCGCCGAGCGCGCCGAACGCAGCAAGGTGTTAGTCATTTCGCGCACGATGCCGTCGAGGCGGTTCGCCATCACCGAGATGAGGACGGGATCAAGGGTGGTTTCGGTTTCGCTCTGTGTCATGTCAGCCTCCAATCACCGGCAGTCGAGAATATAGTCGCCGGCCGCGCTCAGGGTCGCGTGCATGCCGGGGTAGACGACGATGGTCGTGGTCGGTTCTTCGATGATCGCCGGGCCGGTGATGTCGGCGCCGGCCGCCAGCCCTTCGCCGCGATAGATCGGCGTGGCGACGGGCGCGCCATCGCCGAAAAAGCAGTTTCGCGTGGTATCGGCATCCGGCGAATGGTGATCGTCGATGGGGTCGGGCGGTTCTGGTGGATCGAAGGGCCGGATCGAGATGCGCCCCTTCCAATTGACGCACTCGACCGGACTGTCCTCGTCGCGCACCGCATAGACCCGGTCATGGGTTTGATGGAAGGCTTCGATCAGCGCGCCGACATCCTCGTCGCTGTTAAAACGCGCGGTCGGCAGCGCGGTATCGAGCTCCCAGACCTGTGCTCGGTAGCGCGCCTCGGCGAACAGCTCGATCGAAACCGCGGAACTGGCGGTAACCGCCAACCCGTCGCGGAAGGTCATCAATTCGGCCTCGATCTCGTCGAGCGCGGCGTTGACGCCGTCCCGGTCGAACCCGTTGGAATCGGTAAAGCGGCTGCGCGTCGCCTCGAACACGATCGAGGAATATTGCATGCCGCAGGCCGACAACGCCGCCGCGGTGCGTGGCAGGATCACCGTATCGCAGCCCAGTTCGCGGGCGATCGGCATGATGTTGAAACCGGCCGCGCCACCGCCGGCGATTATCACGCTTTCGCGCGGATTGAGGCCATCATTGACGGTGATCTCGCCGATCGCCTTGATCATCAATTCGTTGGCGATGACCATGATGGCAAAGGCTGTATCGTTCACGCTCTTGCCCAGCGTCGCCGCCAGCTCGCTGATCACCCGTTCCGAGGCCGCCGGGTCGAGGGCGATGCGTCCGCCGTTGAAATAGTCCGGATCGATATAACCGAGCACCAAAGCGGCGTCGGTCACCGTGGGCTGTGTGCCGTCCCGGCCGTAGCAGGCGGGGCCGGGCACCGAGCCGGCCGATTGGGGGCCAACGCGTAGCAGTCCGCCGGCATCGACCCAGGCGATCGAGCCGCCGCCGGCGCCGATTGAGCGCACATCGACGGTCGACGCGCCGATAATATCGCCGAGCCATTGTGGCCCCAGCCAGCTATCGCGCGAGTAAACCAGTTGGCCGTCGCGCACCAGGCCGACATCGAAGGTCGTGCCACCGGTGTCGCAGACAATAGCGTCGCCGCCCATATTTTCCACCGCGCTATAGGCGCGGCCGGCGACCGGCGCCATCGCCGGGCCGGATTTCAGCGTGTTGATCGGCCGTTCGACCAGGGATTCAACTTCCTGGCAGCCGCCCACCGACGTTGAGATCAGCAAGTCGCCGCCGAAGCCACCCGCCTTGAGGTCGGTTTGCATCTGGGTCAGATGGGCCTGCATCAGCGGTTTGAGCGACGCATCGATCGCCGTCGCCGAGGCCCGCCGATATTCGCGCAAGATCGGCGCCAACCGGTGCGACAAGGTGTAGGGAACTTCCGGCAAGATCTCTTCGATCAACCGGCCCAACACCTCCTCATGGGCGCTGTTGGCGATTGACCAGAGCAGGGATACCGCGATGGCCTCGAAACCGCGCTCCTTCAGGGTTTCCAGCACCTGGCGCGCATGCGCTTCATCGATTGCCTGGACGATCTCGCCGGCGCTGCCAATCCGTTCGTTGATCTCAAACGTGTGACGGCGCGCGATATAGGGTTGCGGATAGTCGTAGCTGTAATCGTGCGGTCCGTGTTTGCCGCCTTCTTTGAAGAGCAGAATATCGCGGAAGCCGGCGGTGGTCAGAAAGGCCGTGCGCGCGGTTTGCTTGGTGACGATGGCGTTGGTGGCGCGCGTCGTGCCGTAGATCAGAATTTCCGTTTGGCCCAGCAAATCGCGCGGGTCGAGATCGACAGCGCCGGCGACCACCTCCAGCGAGGCAAAGATGCCTTCGGAAATCCGATCCGGTGTGGTGAGCGCCTTGCCCACATGAAACCGACCTTCCGGGTCGAGCAGAACCATGTCGGTGAAAGTACCGCCGGTATCGACGGAAATACGGTAAGTCATAGTCTCAAACATCCCTGATTAACGACTGCTACGAACAGCTTTTTGATTGATTGACGAGAGACGCCTCCCATCCGCCATGCTTTAATGCAACGATACGAAATGTAAGGGGTTTGCACAAATGGACTACACCCAACGGGGCTATGGCGACCGCGATATCGGCTGGGGAGAGCGGCCGGGTGTTGTCGTCGTCGATTTTCAGCGCGGCTTTACCGACGCGGCCTTTCCCATGGGCGGCGCCGGGATGATCGATCAGGCCGTTGAACGCACAGTCGAGGTGATCGGTGCGGCACGCGGGGCCGGCTGTCCGGTCGCAGCCTGCGTAATGGGCTATGAGTCCCAGGACGCCATGCCCTACTGGAAAATTAAACCCCTAAGGGATGATCTTATTGTCGGTCATGCGTCGGTCGAGCTCGATCCGCGCATCGCCGCTGCCCAGCCGGATTTGGTGGTCACCAAATCGGCCCCGTCGATCTTTTTCAACACCCCGGTCGCGCAGTTTTTGGTCAAACAACAAGTCGATACGGTGATCGTGACCGGCTGCATCACCTCGGGCTGTGTGCGCGCCTCGGTAATCGATAGTTTCAGCCTGGGATTTCGCACCATCGTCGCCGAAGATTGCGTCGGTGATCACGAAGAAGAGCCCCATCGCGCCAATCTGCGCGACGTGGAGCGGCGCTATGCGGATATCAGCAACGCCGATGCGGTGATCGCCGAATTCGAGCGTCTGCGCGGCCGCAACGAGAGGTAGGGGAACCTACCGAGCGCCTTTCCTATAGAGTGTGCGGATAGGATATATCAGGAAATAATATTCCACGCTTGAACTCGAAGTCGTTACACTCGCCGTCAAATGGCGGCCGCACTTAGACGGTCGGACAACGAAAAAAAACGGGAGTGGATCACCATGGCAGCGCCGAAAGTTATTGTGCAGCTTTATCCGATGATGCCGACCGACGGCGAGGATGACCGTAAGTCAAAGCGGCCGGTCGGCGCTGATCGCGATCTCTATAACCGGGTCATCCATGAGTGGACCGACATCATCAAAGAAGCCGACGCCATGGGTATTTGGGGGTGTTCGACCATCGAGCATCACCTGCATTCGGAAGGCTATGAAGTCGGCCCCAACCCGGGCGTATTGAACGCCTATTGGGCCAACCACCTCACCAATATGCGGGTTGGTGCGCTGGGTTATGTCATCGGCACCAACGATCCGATCCGGGTGGCCGAGGAAACCGCAATCATCGACCATCTGACCAACGGTAAGTACTTCGTCGGTTTCGCGCGAGGATACCAGGCCCGCTGGACCAATATTCTGGGTCAGTATTCCGGCGCTCAGGCAACCTCGTCGGACGGCGGCGATATTGACCAACTGAACCGTGAAATTTTCGAAGAGCGCGTCGAGATGGTGCTCGATTGCTGGACCAATGACCTCAATCGACTCGAGGGCAAGCACTATCAGGCGCCATACCCCCTCGACACCGGCGTGCTCGGTTACCCCGGCACCAAGCTGGCCAGCGAAGCCGGCGCGCCCGGCGAGGTTGGCGACAACGACAATATCCAGGCGGTCTGCGTGGTGCCCAAACCCTACCAGCGGCCCCATCCACCGGTCTTTATCGGCGTGCATAAAAGCCCGGCGACCATCGAGTTCTGCGCCAAGCACGGTTTCCACCCGTGCTACTTCAACCCGACAGATGCGGTGATCGACCTGTCGAAAATGTATGTCGAGCAGGCGGCCAAGTTCGGCCATAACTTCCAGCTCGGCGAGCGCCAAAACATTGTCCGCCAGACCCGTATCGCCAAATCGCCGGAAGAGTTCGAGCGTCGGGTGAAAAAATATGACGTCGATATCTTCAAGAACTTCTATTCGATGTTCGCCAACCACAATGTCGACCCGGCGGAAGGCGATGTCGACGCGGCGTTCAATTCAATGAAGAATACCAGCTTCCTGACCGGTGGCACCGTCGACGATTGCATCCGCTACTGGAAGGGCATCTTCGATCAGGCGCCGTTCGAGTACATCACTTTGATCTGGCATTTCGCCCAACAACCGAAGGACGAGGTGCTGGAAGAGATGCAGTTGTTCATGGAAAAAGTCGTGCCCGAGCTCGACGTGCCGGACTACGCCATCGCCGCGGAGTAGGCAGAAACACTATTCTCAGCGAAAACGCCGGTCCGGTGATATCTGGACCGGCGTTTTTCTTTGTATAGTTGATGTAAGAGAAACCGCTAGGGGAGAACGAAATGTCGGGATATCCGGTCAACGACAAACTCGAAGCGACCACTGACATGTGGCGCATTTCGCAGCAATGTTTCGCCGACGAGATCCGCGCCGAGATGACGCTGGCCGACAAAGTGCAGCTCTGCGACATCACCTTGCGCGAAGGCCGGCAACTGCCCGGCGTGTCCTTGACCCGCGATCAGGTCATTCGCATCGCCGACAAGCTGTCGGAGGCCGGTGTCACCATGGTGCAGATGCACCATGACGATCCCCTGGAAATGGCCGAGGTCAAGAAGCGCCACCCGCACATGCTGATCGACGCGCTGGTCCATCCCACCGCGGTGCTCAACCCGGAACTGGCCAAGCCCGAAGTCGATATGAATTACGATAACGGCGCCGATTATGCCTCGCTGTGTTTCTCATTTTCCGAGCACCAGATGTGCCTGTTCGAATCCATGGCCGGCGCGCGCATCACCATCGAAGAAGCGATCGACCGGGCCATGGGCTCGGTCGCCTATGCCAAGGCCAAAGCCGGGCCGGACCGCAAGGTCGGCGCCCTGATCCAGGATTGCACCCGCATCCCGGTCGACCGCTTGGCCGAGGTGTGCGGACAGCTGGTCGACGCCGGCGCCGACATGATCCGCCTCGACGATATTAACGGCATGGCGATCTACCGGGTCTATACCCATGTGGTACGCGAGATGAAGCGTCGTCTACCGGGTACAGAAATAGCGTTGCACACCCACAACGATATCGGCATGGCGGCCGCCGCGCTCTATGCCGGGTTGGAAGGCGGCGCCGACATCATCGACGCCTGCGTCAACGGGTTGGGCGAGCGCGCCCACATCGCCTGTTTCGCCGAAGTGGCCTCGGTGATCCAGCTCTATTACGGCATCGATTGCGGAATCAAGCTCGACAAGATGACCGAGCTATCGCAACTGGTCGCCGAGACCATGCCGTGGCCGATGCCCGACACCATGCCGTTCGTCGGCAAGACCGCCTTCTCCCATCTGGTCGAGGTGCATTACTGCGTGCCCGACACCGAAGAGGGCTTCTGGTCGTATCTGTGCATGAAGCCGGAGGTCTTCGGTAATACTCAGCACAATCTGCTCGGCCACTATTCCGGCCCCTGGGCGGTGCGGACAAAAGCTAAAGAGCTGGGCCTGGAAATTCCCGAAGGCCGCGAAGAGCAGGTGATCGAAAAGCTACGCGGCAAAATTCAATCGGTCCGCCGTCAAATCACCGACGCTGAATTCACCGACATCGTCGCGGCTGTTTGAGCAAATAAACCCTCTCCCGGCGGGAGAGGGTTTATTTATCTAGCCTCATGCTGAGCTTGTCGAAGTATGAGGCGGGCGACACCTCGATCCTTCGACAAGCTCAGGATGAGGTGTCGCGGATAGAATTTTCCCTTCCACCCAAAGGCGAAGGACTTAAACCTCGCCTAACTGTTTAACGCCTCCCGGTAAGATCCGTTTTCGATGTCGTCGAGCATTGGCGGGCCTTTCGGGGTCCAGCCCAACATGGCGCGGGCCTTGTCGGCGCGCAGGCGGCTGTTCGAGCCAAGGCTGAGCGACATGGGTGGCCCCCAAGCCCTGACGGCGTCGGCCATGCTCATGCTTTGCGCCGCCGCGTTTTGGCCGAGCAGACGCCCCACCGCGCGGGCTACATCACCCAACGTATCCTCGCCGGATTCCAGATAGAAATACGAACCCGCCGGGGCGTGCTCCAGCGCCAACAGATAGGCATCGGCGCAATCGTCGATATGGACATTCGACCAAATGTTTTCGCCGTCGCCAATATAGCGCGAGACGCCGGCTTCCTGGGCGGCGCGGACCATCAAGGGTATTTGGATGCTTTCGCTGCGCACGCCCTGGCCGGTACCGTAAATCATGCAGGGACAGAAGATCACCGTGCGCACCCGGTCTTGGGCGGCGGGCAAGATTAAGTCGCGCTCGATGGCGTGCCAAATCGCCTTCTCCGGTAACGGCGTGAAGGGCGAGTCCTCGCCATAGATATTGTCGCTCTGCGCGCCGCTGGCATTGTCGGCGACGATGGAACTGCCGCTGGTGTGGATGAAGGTCTTGCCGGTGCCGCGCAGGGCACCCACCAGCGTGCGGATGGCGAAGGCGTGGTGGGTGCTGGCGGCGTTGATCACCGCGTCGGCCTCGCGCGCGGCGGCGTCCAGTATATCGAGATCGTCGAGGGTGCCGACCACGGGGGTGATGCCGCGCGCCTCGATGGCCGCGGCCTTATCGTCGTCGCGCGCCAGCCCGCTGACCTGGTGGCCGGCGGCTATCAATTTCGCGGCGACGGTGCCGCCGATATAACCCGGCGCGCCGGTGATGAATATTTTCATGGGCCAATCTTCCTGGATAGGTATTCCTAGATCGGTTCGGCGTGCCACAGCTTGTTGTAGACCCGCCAACCTTGGTCGTCTTTGACCAGCGATAGATAGTCGGTGAAGCGGATGTCGAGATAGCGGTCGAGAAGTTTCGCCGTGGCCACCTGTCCGGCGATGTCGATGGAGACGATGTCCAGCTCATAGGGTTCGCCGGCCGAGGCCGGAGAGGTCTGAGATTCGACAAAGGCGACGAAACGCTCGAAATCCATCGCCGACATCTCGCCCGTGCTACTCATGAACCCGGTGACCTTGGCGTCGGGATGGAAAGTGGCCCGAATGTCGTCGCCGTTACTGTTATAGAGCCCGTCGAAATAACGGGTGACCGCTATCTCGATCTGTTGCCGGTCGTCCGATGGGTCGTTCATGCCGGGCGCCGATTGCGTCAGTCGAGACCCGCGCGGAACGAATAGCCGACATCCTCAAGCTCTTGAACCACCTCGGCCCCAAAGCGGCTTTCGAGTTCGTCGACCATACTGGCCGGATATTCCACATCGCGCAGACCCTGCTCGCCGCCTTGCAACGTGACATGGAGTAGGCCGCTCTCATCGCTGATGTTGTGAAAGCGGCGCATCACCCCGGGTGGGACAGAGATCGTGTCGAACAGATTAAGCTCGGTGGCGTATTGACCCTCATCGCCCCATTCGATGCGGAACCGGCCGCGAATGCACGTGAACGTCTCGGTGGTGTTCTGATGAACGTGCAGGCCCGGGCCGTTGCCGGGCTCGCATTCGGCGATGACAACGGCGAAGCTCGGCGGTCCGGGAATCGGGCCGTCGCCCCACGGTGTATCCTTGGCGCCCTCATAGGCAATCACGGTCTTGGTTTCCCGCGCGGTCATCATCTCGCGGGCTTCCGGGGGAATGTTGCCGGCCGTGCGTGCTTTGTTCGGCGTTAGCTCGTCGTAACGCGCGATGTAGCGTTGCATTTCTTCCGGTGAAATATCGATGGTCTTCATGGCTGTTTCCCCACGCCGCTGTTTGGTTTGCGATCTTTGTCCAGCGCTATTGTTGCATAGCGCGCCGGCAATTTCTTCCGTTCAGATGGCGTTTTGATTGCGATGGCGATAGTCGGTACCATTGGCGAAAATCATACAATCAGTCGCCAGCCGGACGGCTTGGCGAGGTTCTAGAGGAAGGTCACATGCAGGTTGGCGTTAGTGGGACGGGGAAAATGGGGTCGGCGGTTGCCGCGCGATTGATCGAAGATGGCCACCAGGTATCGGTCTGGAATCGCACGCGTGAGCGGGCGCAGCCTTTGCTTGACCAGGGCGCGACATTTACCGATAGCCCGGCCGATCTGGCCGCGGCTTGCGAGACGGTAATTTCCATCGTGATCGACGATGACGCCATAGCGGCCGTGTACGATGGTGATGGCGGCCTGCTGTCGGCGGATCTTGGCAACACGCTGATTATTGAAATGAGCACCATCCGGCCGGAGACCGCCGAGCGAGTTGCCGCTGGAGTGCGCGGCGCCGGCGGCCGGTTCGTCGAATGTCCCGTGGGTGGCAGCGTTCAGCCGGCGCGTAACGGGCAGTTGCTTGGCCTTGCCGGCGGCGAAACCAGCGACGTCGAGGCCGCGCGGCCGCTGTTGGAACAGCTTTGCCGACGGCTCGACCATGTGGGACCGGTGGGTGCGGGGGCAGCTATGAAACTGGCGGTCAATCTGCCGCTGGTGGTCTATTGGGAAGCGGTCGGCGAAGCGCTGGCGATCGCCGGCAGCGCCGGTATCGACTTGGCCCAAGCTGCCGACATACTGGCCGACACGTCAGGCACCATCAAAGTCGCGCCGGGGCGTTTGCCGGGTATTGCCGATGCGGTCGGCGGCGAGGCGCCCGCGGCGGCTGCCTTTAGCCTGGCGGGCATGGCCAAGGATTTGGGCCTGATGAGCGACGTCGCCGCTGCGCGGCAGATCTCCGCGTCGGTCATTGATGCTGCATTGAGCGCCTTTAACCAGGCGATAGACGAAGGTTGGGGCGACCGCGAAGGCATCATGCAAGCCGCCTGGCGCGCTGCTCAGACCCATAGAACTTAGCGTATTTAACCCTCTCCCGGCGGGAGAGGGTGGCGAGCGTTAGCGAGTGGGTGAGGGGTTAGGGACGGCGCTGGGTATCCCGGATATAGCGTAACCCCTCACCCCAGCCCCTCTCCCTCAAGGAGAGGGGCTTTGCGCGAAATTCGAGTTAAGGACTTTCCCAGAGCAATGTAACCTGACGCCCAAAAAAAGGGGCCGCGGTGACTGTCACCGCGGCCCTTTAAATTTAGACGCTTCTGTTCGTGTTTATTTGCCGTCGGGAATAACCGGCAACAAAACGTGAGATCGCCGTTTCGGGCCGGTGTACAGCGTAACGTCGCCACCGAAGACATCGGCCGGCCGGTCACGCGGATCGTCATGGCGGAACACGGCGCAGCCGGTCCACTTGCCGATCGGCGTGTCCATGTAGGAATCGCCGGGATAGAGATAGTCCTTGCCGCGTACCGAAAAGGCGAGGCGCGTCCCCGCCGGCAGCACGACGCAGGTCGGCCAGACTTCCACATCCACTTCATAGATTTGACCCGGCTTCGTGGGCTGCTCTTCATCATGGGTGTGGTAGGGGCGATAGGGCAGGCTGAGTTCCTTGTCGAGTTTACGGTGCGACACGCGCAGCCAGCCCTGGGCGATCGGCGTGTGGGGGTCGAGGGCGCCCTGGAATACGATCTCCTCCATATCCTGCGTGAAGGCGCGCACCACCAGGAACAGGTCGGCGTCGGCAGTTGCCGACGACACCCATAGCTTGGAGGCTATCGGACCGGTGATCTCCATGTCCCGCTTCAAGGGCGGGGTGGTAAAGGTGACACCTTCGCTGAAACCGCCATAGGTAACTTTGGAATCTCGTTTCGGCGCCGACGTCGCCATGGAGTGATCGCCAGCATTGAGGAAGTAGCGGGTCCATTTCGTGCGCTTGAGCGGCCATTCTTTTTCTTTGCGCTCCACGAACGTGCCGTCGACATGGCGGATCTGCAGCTGCACCTTGGGCTGCCGCTTCCAGCCGGTATCCTCGCCTTTGAGATAATGGCCGAAAAACTTTTTCTGCAGCTCGACGCCGTAGTCCGTATAGAACTCGGTCCAGTGCTCGATGCCGTGAACCTCGAGATACTTCTCCTTCGACTTGGATCGCACGAAGCCCTCGAAGTTGCCGCGCGGGTGTAGGCCCTGGCCGCCCCAGTTCGCGGTCGACAAGATGGGCACTTCGACCTTGTCCCAATCGGGCATGCGCGACTGCCAATACTCATCGGTGTCGAGTTTGCGCTTGAGGTTCTCTTCATAAAAGTCGTTGCGGTTGCGACCGAGCTCCTCTTCGCTGAGGGTCGGCGGGCCGGATACCCAGTGCCCATTGAGGCGCGACTGGAAGCCGTTCGAACCTTTGCCGTGTTGCACCGAATAGACCTGATGCAGCGGCCAGTCGTAGGAAAATCCGTTACAGAAGATGCCGCCATGGTGGGCCATGTCGCGGTAGAAATCGGCGGCGCCTTCCCACGGGCAAATCGCCGCCAAATGCTTCGGCTGCAGAGCCGCGCACTGCCATTGGTTTTCCGCGTAGTAGGAGATGCCGTTTAAGCCCACCTTGCCGTTCGACCATTCCTGGACACCGGCCCAATCGACGCAGATCGCCAGGTCCTGGGCTTCGCGTAGCGACCAGATGTCGATCACGCCCGGCGAACGTCCGGCGCCGCGGGAATCGACACGGATGCACACATAGCCGTCGGGTACCCATTTCTCCGGGTCGACAACTTCCCAGTTCTGATACTTGTTGGTTGAGTTGGCGGGAACGTCGGGATGCTCCCGGCACATGGTATCCCATTGCTCGGTGTACAGATCCTCGAAATGCAGGAACTTGCCGTACGGACCGTAAGTCATGATGACGGGATACTCGCCGTCTTCGATCGGGCGGTAGACATCGCACCGCAAGACTACGCCGTCATCCATCTTGATCGGCACGTCCCAATCGATGCGCATGCCGTCCCAAATGTTTGTCCACGACTGCTTGTCGAGATATTTGTTTTTTCGCTTGGCGTCTTTGGCGTAGACTTTTAGTGCTTTTTCCACGTTCTTCTCCCCCTCAAGGTCCCCGTGATGGCGATTGGAATTTATCGCTGCCGTGATCGGCTTGGGATGGTTGCGCTGCCACGAGATGTAGCTGAATTGTAGTATAGTGAAAAGCGCCACGCCGGTGGAAGGCCCAGACGGCAAGTATTATCTTTAACGCGCGTATGGACACCCTCGTGTGGTCCGTTTATTTGCCATTAATTGGATATTCATTCTGGTCGGCCATTGCTCTAGGCTGACGTGATGCGATTCGATATTCATTGGTATTCTGAATGTGGAGCAAGGAAAGATGATGAAACGCGGCGCCTATAGTCTGATCTTTGTCTTTGGGTTGTTTGCGAGCGTGTCGATTTCGTCAGCGCCGGCGACCGCGCAACTCAGCGATATCTTGCTCGCGCCGAAAACGTTGATCGACCGCGCTATCGAGGCGCGCAGCGCCAAAGACATCGCCATCGATAATCGCATCGTCGTCGACGTGAACGCGATCATGGTCGAGTTCGAGACGTTGAAGGCATCGACCGAAATTTACGAGCAACGCCTGCTAGTGACCGGCATCTTCGACGATGAGGAACTGTTTAACGATTTCAGCGCCAAGGTTATGGCTGTCGAAGGGGTCAAGGAGCTCTTATGGCACGTCACATTTGTTAGCGCCGAAGACCAGGAAGCTCGCAAGGAAGAACTTATCGATTGGCCCGATGCGTTGGTGCTCAACACCAAAGTCGGGGTCGATCTCATCGGCACACGCGGCGTCGCCGACGTGAACTTTCGCACCGCTATCGACTCTTTCAGCACCGCCTATCTATTGGGCCGGGCGCGCTCGCAAAATGAACTCGATAAGGCGCTGGCCACGGTCCAGGACAGAGAGGGCGTTGCCAAGGTGGTGAACTACGCGGTGGTGCGGCCGTAGCCGATTATCGCGCTGCGCTTGTTCAGCGGCGTTTGCCCATCTCTTCTTTTTCGAACGTTTCAGGTTCCGGTTCGTTGCCGCGGAAGGTGCACGCGCCCGATGAGGTGATCGTTGCATTGCCGAAAGCAATGGTTTCCGTATACCGGGCGCCATCGTCGTCGGCGCGCATCTTGGCGCCGGGCGCGAACGAAACTTCGGTGGCGTCGGACGTCGGCCGAACCCCCAGGATGTCGTACATCGAGCAGATGTTCTGGTCGCAGCGGCGATAGATTTTCTCTTCGAAATCGACGAACACCTGCGGCGCGGTCTGGTCGTCGGGCAGGCACACCCAGCTGCCTTCTTGCGCCGCCAGGGACGGGGTGGCCAAAGCAGGCGTGGCTGCGCCAATCGACGTCGTCGCCAGAAGCAGGGTCAGGCAGAGTAAGATAATTCGCATGGCATGAACGCTATCACGGTCGCGGAAGGCGGGGAAATCGATTAACCGCGACCCCACCCCAACTCTCCCCTTGATGGGGGAGGGATGAGGTGGGGGTGAACCCAGGAGAGTGGGTTGGCTAGCGCGGTTCCTCGCCGGAGGAGGGTAGAGATAGGGCGATACCACCCGGGGCGTCGCCTTCCGTCGTACTCGAACTAGCGCCGGTGCTGGCGCCTGCGGTCGCCGCTTCGGGTTCCGGTTTTTGACCGAACAGGCGACCGATGGCCCGGGCCAGGGCTTTGATACCCCGCCAGATTTTCGGCAGCAGCCAGATCATCAGCAGAATGAAGGCGATCAACAGTCCGATAAAGACGACCGGGTGATTGAGCGCCACCCACAAGCCGCCAATAACGGCGATATCTTCGAGGATTGACGCGGTCCAGTTGGAGACCGGTTCGGGTGACGTATTGATCAGCGCCCGCGAACCGGCCTTGGTGGCATGGGTCGCGCCGGCCAGACCGCTGCCGACAATCAACGCAGCGAGTTCGACGCCGAGATTGACGTCGCCAACCGCGCCGGCGGCCAACGCCGCGCCGGCGGGAATTCGGATGAAGGTGTGGATGGTGTCCCACCCGGTATCGACGCCCGGTACTTTGTCGGCGCAAAATTCAACGACATACATGAACCCAGCGGCAACAATCACCAGCGGGTTCTGCAGGATCAGCAGATCAGGCGGTAATTCGATGTTTCCGGTGGTGCCCATGAGGCCGAGCACGGCGATGGCAGCGTACAGATTAATGCCGCTTGCCCAAGCGACGCCCAGTGTCAGAGCAATTGTTTCAGCGATTCCCACAGCTTCCCCGTTTGCTGTTTACGTTGTTATTTATGTGGGGACCGACGCGGCGAATTACAACGCTACACACCGCAGACGCGCAGCATTTCGCATCTTAAATACGTTAAAAATCAGGGTGTTATGCGTCTGTCTTCGAGCGTTGCTTGCGCGCCTTAAACAGCCATTGGAACATTGGACCATAGGCTTCCTGGGCGCGAATTCGCTGCGCTTGGGTATTGGCGTGATGCTCGATTTGCGCGCCGGCCGACGCTGGTCCATCGCCGACATCGCAGATGCGGTCGATGAGCTCGATCGCCTTGTTCCAATACCACCCCGAATCCTCGGCGTTCACCGGGTGACGGGCGAAGTCGGAGATGATCGAGGCGCAGGAATTAGCGACCAGCTCGTCGCTGCCGCGCGCGCAGGCCCGCAACAAATAGCGAATATCATTTAGCCGGCTGCGATCGAGGCCGAGACTTTGGGCGTGGCTGCGCACCAACCCAAACAGATCATGCAGCTCGTCGGCATCGAAGGATTGCGAGCTCACCCGCAACTGCGCCAGCAATTCCGCCGATACGTTTTGGCCGGAATCCTCTGCCCAGCGCGGCAACACTTCGCCCAAGATGCCATTGACCAACACCCAGGCCCGGCCGCGGGCCAGGCCGTCGCGCGTGCCGATGATGCGCGGCGCGAACGGTTTCAAGGCTTGCCGCGCGTCGCAATCGATCCCGTCATTGACCTTGATGGCGAAAGTCGCGATCACCGGACAGGCGGCGCTGGGCCGGTCAGTGTGGCGTTCGCCGGCGAGCAGCGCGACCAGCGACATGACGCAAAGCTCATTATCACCGCGGTTACCGACACGCGGAACGAGCGAGACGCTGTCATACAGGCGTTGGTGTGCAAAATCGGTGTTCATCAATCACAATCCCAACTGGCTATAGTAAAGTGTGCCGCAGAATTTGGACGTAAACAAGGATAGTCCATCCGTGGTGGTCGCGTCCAACAAATGAATATACCACCAGTCATTAAGAAATTTACTAAACTCATCGGTAATTTAGGTGATTCGTTACGGGTTATGGAATGAGCGAAATCAAACGAAATGTCATTAAAGCCAATGGTATAAACCTGCATTACCGCGAGGCCGGGCAGGGACCATCGATGATCTTGCTGCACGGCTGGCCGCAAACCTCCTATTCGTGGCGCAAGGTCATTTCTCCGTTATCCGAGCGTTATCGCGTGATCGCGCCGGATCTGCGGGGCATGGGCGATTCCGACAAACCGGCTGGCGGTTATGATATGCGCACCGTCGCCACCGATATCCGTCAGCTCGCCGCGGAACTTGGCCTGGAAAGGCCCTATCTGGTCGGCGCTGATTGGGGCGGCTTGGTGGCGCGGCGCTATGCCCTCGACTGGCCTGGAGAACTGGCGCGGCTGGCGATCGTCGATATCGTTCCGCACGGGCAGATTTTCGCCAACTTCACCATCGAATACGCCAAGGGGGCGTGGCACTATTTCTTCAACGCCGTCCCCGACATGCCCGAGAGTTTGGTGGCCCATGATGTGCGGGGATTCTTGCAGGCCTTCGGACGGCCCAAGTACCACAATCCGGCCCATCAGGAAGAAGCCATCGATGAGTATGTCCGCGCCTATTCCAAGCCCGGCGCCTTGCGCGGCGGGTTCGCCTATTACAAGGCCATGTTCGAAGAAAACCGGCGACTCGATGAAGAGAGTTTAGGTAAAACCATTCAAGAACCGGTGCATTGCATTTGGGGTAATAGCGGCGGCATGGGCGGCCCCTTCGATGTGCTTGAGATGTGGCGGACGGACGCACCGCAGGTAACGGGACGCGGGATCGATGATTGCGGACATTATGTGCACGAGGAAGCGCCGGACATCCTGGTCGAGGAGCTGGTGGAGTTCGACAAGGACTAAGCGCGGCACCGCGTAAGAAGGGTAAAGCCATGGGTGATTCCGGCGGCCGGAAACGGTCTAAGAAATCAAAGCGCTCGAAGCGCGAAAAGGCCGCGAAGAAAGTCCGCGCGGCGAAACTCGCCGAACGGACGCAGTCACCGCACAGCGAAGACGCTTCGGTGGCGGAGCCTGCGCTGTCGGAGGCCAGCCAGGAATTGGTCATCGAGTTGCAGCGCACCGAACTGTCGCGGCTGTTGCGCGAACAGCAGCGCCTGAACGACCGGGTCGATCAGCTGTTGCAGCTTCACGAACGCGAGCAGGTCTTGCGCCAGCAAATGCAGGCGGCGCTGGATAACCTGTCGGCTCAACGCGTACTGCCGTCGCCGGAGCGCAACGACGTCGAGCAGGCGCGATTGATCGAACGGGTCGATAAGGCCGAGAGCAAGTTTTCCGCGCTGCAATCCGCTGTCGGGCTTTTGGTTGCCGTCCTCGAGCGCCAAGCGGTATCTGCCTGATAGGCTCCCGATTGCTTTAGTGCGCCATCAGCACCGGGATTTCCGCTTCGTTCAGAATATGGCTGGTGGCGCCGCCGAAAATCATTTGCCGCAGCCGGCTTTGCGTGTAGCCGCCCTTGATAATGAGATCGGCGCCCAGCTTTGCGGCCTCTTCGATCATCACCACACCGGCGGCGGCGGGTGACCGCTTGCCCATGGCGTTTACCGCCTCGGCGGTTACGCCATGGCGGCTCAGGCTCTCGGCGACTTCTTCACCGCTCGGCCCGGGCACTAGCGCACCCTCCACGGTGAGCACGGTGATGCGCTCGGCGTTTTGCAGGAAAGGCATGGCGAATGCCATGGCGCGGGCCGTCTCGGTGCTGCCGTTCCAGGCGACGACCACGTTACGGGCCAGGGTCTGCGGGACCGTCGGTGGCGCGATTAATACGGGCCGGCCTGATTCAAACAGCACGGTCTCCAGCGTATTCATCGCTGGGGTCAGGACACCCGGTGTCGGTCGGCCCACCACGATCAAATCGAACACGCGGCCGCGCTGGCCGAAGATGCCGATGCCCGGCGCTTCGTCCTCGTGCCAGCGGGCGCATAGGCCCGGCGTATCGGCGGTGGCGGCGACGCTCAACCCGTTATCGCGGACGAAGGCGTCGAACTGTTCTTGTAGCCGCCGGGTTCGGGTTTCCTGCTCCTGCTCGAACTGTTCCTCGGTGCCCGCCAACGCGGCCACGCCGCCCTCGAACCCTACCGCGATGGCGCCGGCCAAAGAGGGCCGAATGCATAGACCTTCGATATAGCTGTCGAACTGGCGCCCCACCAGCAATGTGGTCGCCAGCACCGAGGTCAGAACCTCGCTTTCCTCGAGCGGTACGAGTATCGATTTGTATCCCATGTCAGACTGCCCTCCCCGGCTAAATCGAGGTTCTATAATGTCCCCTGGTACCCTATGAGGGCAAGCGCGCAGCGTGCCTTACCATATAGGTCAATGGTCGCACGGTAGTTGCCTCGGTGGCGGCCTTCGGGTACATAACCGCCGTTCCGAAAAGGCGCGGCAGTGGCGGAATTGGTAGACGCGCAACGTTGAGGGCGTTGTGGGGGAAACCCCGTGGAGGTTCAAGTCCTCTCTGCCGCACCATCGGATCGTTTAAGGGCCGGACCGCCATTTGCGGGCCACCCTTGATCCGCCGCGCCCACTGGCGTATCAGGCGGACCTACCTGATGTGCGGCTGTGGCGGAATTGGTAGACGCGCTAGCTTCAGGTGCTAGTGGGGGCAACCCCGTGGAAGTTCGAGTCTTCTCAGCCGCACCATTTTCGTTAACACTTTATATTACGGTCGCAGCCCAGTTAGGGCGAAATCCCGTTGTCTGTCAAAGAGATAGCTTTCTCTCAAATTAGCGGCATTCGCATTAAATGCCATGGCGGAAGGCGATTTTATCCCTATATGATAGGCACGGCGTCCTGACCGCGCCGGCGAATTGGAATACGAAGCATGCCCAACAGAAAGAAAGAGCATCAAGTCGGCCTGTGGGGGCGCATGCGCGGCTATTTTCTGGCCGGTCTGCTGGTGGTTGCGCCGGTCGGCATCACCTTCTGGCTGAGCTGGCTGGTGCTGAGCTTCATCGATGCGCGGGTCACCCCGCTTGTCCCCGAAGCCTATAACCCCAATACCTATGTGCCGTTCGGCATCCCCGGTCTCGGGGTTCTGATCCTCATCCTGTTCATCACATTTGTCGGCGCTTTAACCCGCGTTCTGTTGGGGCGCTGGATGGTGCGCGGCGGCGAACATCTGCTCAGTCGCATGCCGGTGGTGCGCAGCATCTATGGCGCGACCAAGCAAATCGTCGAGACGGTGCTGGCCAACCAGTCCGACGCCTTCCGCCAGGCCGTGCTATTCGAATATCCGCGCCGCGGCAGTTGGGCGATTGGATTCGTCACCGGCAAGACCATCGGCGAAGTCCAAAACATGACCGCCGACGATGTGGTCAACGTCTTCTTGCCGACCACGCCCAATCCCACATCGGGCTATCTGTTATTTCTGCCGCGCCGCGAGTTGGTCGAGCTGTCCATGAGCGTTGAAGACGCCATCAAGATGATCATTTCCGGCGGCATCGTCACGCCGCCCGATACGCGGCCGGTCGCGCAGCAACAGGTTCCGCTGGTCGCCGCGGCCGATGGCGATGTCCCGACGATTGGTGACGATAAACCGAGCGTTCGGACGATCGAAAAAGAAACCGAGGACGCTGACTAAACAGCGCCGAATTTGAACTGCATTCACCCGCTGATCACATTGGTGTAACCCTCTCCCACCCGGAGAGGGTGGTGAGCGTGAGCGAGCCGGGTGAGGGGAAATAGGCGGAATAGTGCTTGCTGGGCGGATTGTATGCCCTCACCCCAACCCCTCTCCCACAGGGAGAGGGGCTTTTAACCGGCGCGGGCCAACCGGACCGCGGCGTCCCGTTCGAACAAGTAGAGCAGTATCCGCAACGCCTCACCGCGTTCGGCGTCCAAGGTGGGGTCACGGTCGATGATTAGTTTCATATCGTCGCGGGCGACGGCGAGTAATTCGCTGTGATTTTCCAGACTGGCCAGGCGAAATTCCGGCAGACCCGATTGGCGGGTGCCGAGCAGATCGCCGGCGCCGCGCAGGCGCAGATCTTCTTCGGCGATGCGAAACCCGTCGTCGGTTTCGCGCAATATGGTCAAGCGCGAGCGCGCGGTCTCGCCCGGCTCGTCGCCATAGAGCAGCAGGCAGGTCGACGGCTTGGCGCTGCGCCCGATGCGTCCGCGCAACTGGTGGAGCTGAGCCAGCCCGAAGCGCTCGGCATGTTCGATCACCATCACCGTGGCGTCGGGCACGTCGACGCCGACTTCGATGACCGTGGTGGCGACCAGCAGATCGACCGGCGGTCCTTCCGCGGCGGTGCCGATAAACCGCTCCATTACCGCGTCTTTGTCACGCGCCGGCAATTGGCCGTGTACAAGTCCGACCCGGGCGCCGAATGCTTCCGTCAGCGCGGCGTGCCGCGCGGTCGCCGCCGCGAGGTCGAGGTTTTCCGATTCTTCGACCAGCGGGCACACCCAGAACACCTTAGCGCCCTCGGCGAGTTTGCGGCCCACCGCGCTCACCACCTCGTCGAGGCGGGCTAGGGGGATGGTGCGGGTATCGATGGGCAGGCGGCCGGCCGGTTTTTCGGTGAGTTGGGATTCGTCCAAATCGCCATAAAAAGCCAGCATCAGGGTGCGCGGGATCGGCGTCGCCGTCATCAACAACACATCAACCGCCGCACCCTTGTCGGCGAGCAGCAGGCGTTGATGGACGCCGAACCGGTGCTGTTCGTCGACCACGGCCACCGCCAAATCATCGAACGCGATGTCTTGTTGAAACAGCGCGTGGGTACCGACCGCAATCGAGATGTCGCCGGCGGCCAGCCCGTCGAGAATTTTTTGGCGCGCTTTGCCCTTGTCGCGGCCAGTCAGCAGAACTGCGCTCACGCCAATAGCCTCGGCGAGCGGCGCGATGGTGGCGAAATGCTGTTGCGCCAGAATTTCCGTCGGCGCCATAAGCGCGGCTTGCCGGCCGACTTCGATAGCATTGAGCATGGCGAGCAGCGCCACCACGGTCTTGCCGCTGCCCACATCGCCCTGCAGCAGGCGCAACATGCGTGTGTCCGACGCCATGTCGGCGATGATGTCGTCGGTGGCGCGCTTCTGGCTGCCGGTCAATTCGAAGGGCAGGGCGGCGATCGCCTTGGCGCGCAAGTTGCCGTCACCCACCGTCGGTAGCCCGGGACGCTTGCGGGTATTGGCGCGCACCAGTCCAATTGCTAATTGGCTGGCCAGCAATTCGTCGTAGGCGAGCCGTTGGCGGGCGCTCTCGTTGGGGTCCAGATCGCTAAAGTCGGCTGGCGCATGCACCCGTGCGATGGCCTCGTGCCAACGCGGCCAGCCCCGTTGCGCCACCAGCGCCGGGTCGAGCCATTCCGGCAGTTCGGGTACCCGCTCCAGGGTCTCGGCGACGGTGCGCCGCATGACGTTTTGCGACAGCCCCTCGGACAAAGGATAGGTGGGGTGGACCTGCATCACCTGGTCGCGCTCGGCAACTGGCGCGATAATATCCGGATGGGTCATTTGCAAGATGCCGTCGAAGATCTCGACCGCGCCGCTGACCACTCGTTGCTCGCCGACCGGCAGGGTTTTCTCCAGATAGTCGCCGCGGGCGTGGAAAAACACCAAGACGATGTCGCCGGTCTCGTCGGAGCAGTTAATCCTATAAGGGATGCGCCGGTTGGCGGCTGGCGGCGGCCGGTGCGCGTCGACCCGCACCGTGAGCGTGGCGATCCGTCCGGGCTCGGCGTCGCGTAATTCTGGCGCGTAGCGGCGGTCGAGCAGACCGGTCGGTAAATGCCAGAACAAGTCGGCGATATGCGCCCCCGCCGCCCGCTCGATCGACGCGCCAATGCGCGGGCCGACCCCCTTTATCGAGGTCACCGGGGCGAAGACGGGAAATAAAATTTCGGGACGCGTGCGAACGGACAATGGCAATGACCCCAGTTAGGACCCGAGCCGCTGCGCTTGATGGCTGACAGAGTCGAGTGAGGGGTCTATATCCTACGGCAGTGCCGCGCCGCCTGCCAGCAATCGTCGCGCTCAAATGAGCGTTTTCGGGCTGGCCGGGCGTTTAGCTATTGGGGAGCCGTGTTTCGTGGAAGCCGACGACGTTCGAATCAAACGCCTGCTTTATCGCAGCAGTTATACCGGCACGAAGGAAACCGACGTGTTGTTGGGGCAGTTTGCCGCGCGCCATCTGGCCGAGCTGCCGCCTGAGCTGCTCGACCAATATGAAGCGCTAATCGAAAACAGCGATCCCGATCTATTCATGTGGATCAGCGGCCGCAAACCGGTGCCAGCAGAGTGGGATACGGAATTAATGGCGCTATTGAAAAACTTTAGAACTGGAACGTAAATTATTGTTTTTTAAGACTAATCCATTTGAGGTAAGCAGGGCCGTAACCTTCACCGGCGTGCCGGAAGGCTGCGATGCGTTACTGCTGGCGGAGCTGGTAACCCAGCCACGCGATGACCCGTCGGGGGCGGTTCTGTTCGTCGCCAGCGAAGAGGCGGCGATGACGCGCATTGCTGACGCGGTCGGTTTTTTCGCACCCGATGCCGAGGTTCTGACCCTGCCGGCCTGGGACTGTCTGCCCTATGACCGGGTGCCGCCGCGCCATGATGTGATGGCTGCCCGGCTGGCGACCCTGAGCGCCCTGACCAACCGCGGCGAAGACGATGCGCCGCTCTTGGTGATCACCACCGCGAGTGCTGCTCTGCAGCGGCTACCGACGCCGCAGATCGTTGCGGCCAGTCACTATGCGGCGCGGCCCGGCGATACCATTGATACCGACCATCTCGTTGGGTTTTTGACCGAGAACGGCTACTTGCGTACCGACACCGTGCGCGAGCCGGGTGAATTCGCCATTCGCGGCGGCATCATCGATGTGTTTCCGCCGGGCACCGAAGACCCATTACGCCTGGATTTGTTCGGCGACGAGTTGGAGGGGGTTCGCGGCTTTGACGCGTTGAGCCAGCGCACTATCGGCGAGCGCGACGGTCTGACCCTGATGCCCGCCAGCGAAATTATTCTGGCCGATGGCACGGTGGAGAAATTCCGCAGCCGCTACCGCGAGATGTTTGGCGCGGCGCGGCGCACCGATGCGCTCTATGAGGCGGTCAGCGCCGGGGTGCGCCATCCCGGTATGGAACACTGGCTGCCGCTGTTTTACGATTCTCTGGCGACGGTGTTCGATTATGTCGACGGCCCGGTGATCATCGGCCTGCAAAGCGCCGAGGCGATTACCGCCCGCCATGAGCTGATCGCCGACTATTACAACGCACGGGTCGAACTCGCGCCAGCCGGCCAGAAGGGCGCCGAGACCGATGACGAGACGGTCTATAACCCGCTGCCGCCCGAGGCGCTCTATCTCGGCGAAGCGGAATGGCAGGGTTTTCTCGACGTGCGGGTGGTCGGGCGTCTCGACGCCTTTCACGCGCCGGCCGCATTGCCAAATTCGCTGCCTATCGAAGGCCGCCGCGCCCACGATTTCGCTGATGCGCGTAACCGGCCCGACATGGATTTGTTCGACGCGGTTGCGCAACGTCTCGACAATGACCGGGCGGGCGGTGAACGCGTGGCGATCGCTGCCTACAGCGCCGGGTCGCGCGACCGCATGGTGCAGTTGATGCACGACCATGGCATGACCGATGCTGTCTGTGTGGAAGCTTGGTCGGAAGTGGGCGGCGCTACCAGCGACCAACTGCCGGTCTTCGTGCTGGGTCTTGATAGCGGATTTTCCGCCGCTGGGCTGACCATTTATACCGAGCAGGATGTGTTGGGCGACCGCTTGGTGCGCCGGGCGCGCCGGACCCGGCGGGCGGAGAACTTCATCGCCGAGGTGGCCAGCCTGTCGGATGGCGATTTCGTTGTTCATGTGGATCACGGCATCGGTCAGTTTGGCGGGCTCGAGACCTTGGAGATCGGCGGTGCGCCCCATGATTGTCTGCGTCTGATCTACGCCAACGACGATAAGCTGTTCCTGCCGGTGGAAAATCTGGAATTGCTGTCGCGCTTCGGTTCCCAGGAAGCGACCGCGCAGCTCGACCGTCTCGGCGGCGCCGGCTGGCAGGCGCGGCGGGCCAAGGTCAAAGGGCAGATCAAGGAAATCGCCGGTGAATTGCTGCGCATCGCCGCCGAACGCCAATTGCGTGACGGGGCAAAACTGCCGCCGCCGCCCGGCCTGTACGAAGAATTCTGCGCCCGCTTCCCATTCAACGAAACCGAGGATCAGGCCCGCGCCATCGATGACACTATTGCCGCCCTGGCCAGCGGCCGGCCAATGGACCGGCTGGTGTGCGGCGATGTCGGCTTCGGCAAAACCGAAGTCGCCCTGCGCGCGGCCTTTGTGGCGGCGTTGAACGGTCAGCAAGTCGCTGTCGTGGTGCCGACCACCTTGTTGGCGCGCCAGCATTATCAGAACTTCCGCGAGCGCTTCGCCGGTCTGCCGGTCGAGGTCCGACAGCTTTCGCGCTTGGTCGCCGGCCAGCAGGCGCGCGATGTACGCGCCGGCATCGCCGATGGCAGCGTCGATATCGTCATCGGTACCCATACCCTATTGGGTAAAAGCATCGCGTTCCGCGATCTGGCTCTGCTCATCGTCGACGAGGAACAGCATTTCGGCGTTGCGCAGAAGGAACGCTTGAAGAAGCTGCGCTCCGACGTCCATGTGCTCACGCTCTCCGCCACGCCTATACCGCGAACGCTGCAGTTAGCGTTGACCGGGGTGCGTGAGCTGAGCCTGATCGCGACGCCGCCGGTCGACCGGTTGGCGGTGCGCACCTTCGTCATGCCCTACGACCCGGTGACCGTGCGCGAAGCGATCATGCGCGAGCATTTCCGTGGCGGCCAAACCTTCTATGTGTGTCCGCGGATCGAGGATATCGCGCGCCTGCACGAACGTTTGCGCACGCTGGTGCCGGAAATAAAGGTCGCCGTCGCCCACGGTCAGATGCCGGCGCAGGCCTTGGAAGACGTGATGACCTCGTTCTACGACGGCGAGTACGAAGTCCTGCTGTGCACCAACATCATCGAATCCGGCCTCGATCTGCCATCGGCCAACACCATCATCGTGCACCGTGCCGACATGTTCGGCTTGTCGCAGCTCTACCAGCTGCGCGGCCGGGTCGGCCGCGCCAAGGTCCGCGCCTATGCCTATCTGACCCTGTCGCCCGATCGGCAATTATCGGACGCCGCGCGCAAACGTCTCGATGTCATGCAAACACTGGATTCTTTGGGGGCTGGGTTCAGCCTGGCGAGCCACGATCTCGATATTCGCGGCGCCGGCAATCTGTTGGGCGAAGAGCAGTCGGGCCATATTCGCGAGGTTGGCGTTGAGCTGTATCAGCAGATGCTCGAAGAGGCGGTGGCCGCGGCGCGCGATTCCGGCGCTGGTGAGGCGGAGGTCGACTGGACGCCGGTCATCGCCTTGGGCACGCCCATTCTCATTCCCGAGACTTACGTCGCCGACCTTGGATTGCGCTTGAGCCTTTACCGGCGCATCGCCGGGCTGGTCGACCCCGGCGAGATCGATGGTTTTGCCGCCGAGGCCATCGACCGCTTCGGCCCGCTACCAAGCGAAGTGGAAAACCTGCTCCAGGTGGTGACCTTGAAAAAGTTCTGCCGCGACGCCGGGGTCGAAAAACTCGATGCCGGGCCGAAGGGCGCGGTCATCAGTTTCCGCGACAATAGCTTCGCCAACCCGGCGGCGCTGATCGAATTCATCACCATCCAGGCCGGCACCGTAAAGCTTCGGCCCGATCATAAGCTGGTCTATCAGCGCGAATGGGCCGATGAAACGCAACGACTGCGCGGCGTGCGCCGGTTGATGTCGCAACTGGCAAAGCTGGCTACCCAACCGGCAGCCTCGGCAGCGCAATAACTAAAAAATCTATTCGGCGGCTTGTTCGCCGAAGATGGCCAAGTCGAGCAGGGGATAGAAGGCTTCCGGCTCCTGCGCGCCCGATATGGCGTACTGGCCGTCGATGATGAAGCACGGCACTGCGTCGATGCTCATGCGACGCGCGCGCAGGTCTTCGGCCGCCACGTCCGGTTGGTCGTCGCTGCCGGCTAAATATGTGGCGACGGCGCGGCCGTCGAGCCCCACCGTATGGGCGATACGGACAAGCACATCGTGTTCGCCGATATTTTCGCCCGCGATGAAGTAGGCTGAAAACAGCGCTTCGACCACCTCGCTCTGTCGGTTTTGGGCGCCGGCGAACCGGATCAGCCGATGGGCGTCGAGGGTGTTGGGCGTATGGCGAATTCGCTCGAAATTGAAGGCGATCCGCTCGCTCTGGCCGGTTTCGGCGATGGCGTCTTGGAATTTGAGCGCCCGCTCGAGCCCGCCGAATTTCGAGATTAGGTAGCTGGTCTGCTCCATCCCCTCCGGTGGCATATCCGGGTTAAGCTGGAACGGGCGCCAGTTGAGCGTTGCCGTTACGTCGTCGCGCGCCGCCAATGTGCGCTCGAGCCGGCGTTTGCCAATAAAACACCAGGGGCAAACCGGATCAGCATAGATGTCGATTTGAACCATGGACGCAACCTGCGGATGCGGCGACACTAGGTCAAGCCCCAACCGGGTAGGGAGAGACACGTCATGGTCATTGAATATCGCGCCTATACGATGAAGCCGGGCAACCTGGGTAAATTCTATCAAGCGCAGGTCGAGCGCGGGTTTGACGGTGTTATGGCTCCGCTGATGCGCGACTGCCTGATCGGTTATTTCGCCACCGTCAGCGGTCCCAACGAACAGTTGGTTCACCTCTATGCGATGGACGATCTGGAGGATTGGCGCAAACGCTATGCCGATATTTATGTGCTGCCCGAGATGCAGCCCTATTTCGAGATGGTGCGACCGTTGATGTTGAAGCAGGAGAATAAGTTTCTGACCCCGGCGCCGATCGACGCGATTTCGCCGCTCTATGGGGCGGGGCGCGACTGGCGGCCGGGCGGTACGACCTTGGCCGATTTGCAGCGTGTGCCGAATTTGCTGGTCGAGGAGCAGACCATATCTTTAGTCCCTGGCGGATTGCCGAAATACTGGGCGGCCTATGAGGAGCACGCCTTGGCCGCCATCTCGCCATTGGAGACCAACTGGATCGGGTGCTTCTTCATTTTGATCGGCGGATTGCACCAGGTTTTCAATTTTTGGTATTTCGACGATATGGCCGACCGCCAGCGGCGTCACAACGCCGTCGCCATGAATCCAAGGTGGCAGGCATTCCTCGACCAAATCCGCCCCTTGGTGGTCGGCCGGGACAGCAAATTGATGACCCCGGCGCCGGTGTCCGACATGTCGCCATTATTTGCCGGTGTCGCGCCTGTCTAACGCTTTGCGTCGGCGGGGCGAACCACTTAAATTAGCGCCAATACTCATGCGGACTAATCCGTGTAGAGCAGAACCACTTACCCAGGAGAGACGCAATGGCCGATGGGGCCCCAACACGAAGCCAAATTCTCGAAGCCAGCGGCGACATGCTGAAATGGCAGGTCTACGCCATCCACACATTCCCCACCGACGGGCTGGGCCCGGTGATGGCCAATATCGGGCCTCATCTGGAATATCAAAACCGCATGGAGGCCGAAGGTGTCTACATTGCCGCCGGTCCCCACTGGGCCGACGATGAGGAGACCTGGGAGGGCGAAGGCCTGATCGTTGTACGCGCCAAGGATTTGGCCGACGCCCGGCGTATCGCCGAGGAAGACCCCATGCATGCCAGCGGCGCGCGCTCGTTCAAGGTGCGTCCGTGGCTGATCAATGAGGGATCGATCACGGTCAAGGTAAGCTTCGCCGCCGGCACCCGCGAGGTGTCGTAGGTCGGTATTGACTATGGGTCCGCCCCATCGGCCACCGACGGGACGATGGGGCGAGATCTTTTCGTTTGCGAAAAATTGATCGCACAATACGCCTTAGCCCTTGCTCGAAAGCGCGCGGCGTGGCCCAATGGGCGCAATTGGATTACCAAGTTCCAACGACGACTGGGCGAGGGGGATAAAGTGGCAACGGCAGCAGCAATCGAACAGGTTCAAACCGCATCGCGCGCATCGACCATCGCGGCGGCGGTCTTTCTCGCCTTTATCGGCCTGTCGCTGGTTTGGGTGTCGGGCTTCGCCAATGCCGCCGAGCTCCATAACGGGGCCCATGATTCCCGTCATAGTTTGGTTTTCCCCTGTCACTAGGTGAACGGCACTAGGCTGACCCCATGCTGTGGCGAATGGTCCAAACCGGCCTTTTTGCCGGATTTCTGACAGCGTTGATCTACAGCGTCGTCCAGGCGCTCACCGTCACCCCACTGATTTTCGAAGCAGAAGTCTACGAACAGGCCGGCGGCGGTCATAGCCACGGACCCACCGTCCATCTGCACGAGGATGGCCAAAGTCATCTTCATCAAGAGGGCGCGGCCGCAGAGGCGCCGATTGCCGAACCGGCGGAGCCGTGGAGCCCGGCCGATGGTATCGAGCGCTACGGCTTTACCGTGCTGGCTAATATCGTCACCGCGGTTGGGTTTTCCCTCGTCATGGCCGCGGCCTTCGCGGTGTGGGGCAAGCCGGTTGATATGCGTGCTGGGCTCTGGTGGGGCGTGGCCGGCTATGTGATTTTCGCGCTGGCGCCATCGCTGGGGCTACCGCCGGAAGTGCCCGGCGCCGCCGCGGCGCCGTTGGAGGCGCGCCAAACCTGGTGGTTCGGCACGATGGGTGCGACCGCCCTCGGTCTTGGTCTGTTGGTCTTCGCCAAGCCCCTATGGTTGCGCCTCATCGGCCTACCAATCCTGCTGGTCCCCCACCTGATTGGCGCGCCGCATCCGGTCGGCCTCGAACCGGGCCCGGTGCCGCCCGAACTGGCCTCGCTCTACGTGGTCTGGGCGTTGGTGACGGCGTTGATCTTCTGGTTGCTGCTGGGCGCTAGCGCTGGTGAAATCTACCGCCGTCTTGGCGACGCCGCGGCCCGCGCCGCCGAACGGCGCGTGATGTAACGGCCTTTTCGACCGATCCGCGTGCTCAGGGAAAGGTCTCGCCCCATGACTATCGACGCGCAAAAGCTGCTGGCCGCGCCGCCGGCCGAAGTGGCCTTCGCCTATACCGCGCGCGACACCATGGCGCACGGGTTGGCCATCGGCCTGGGCATGGATCCGGTCGATGGCCGGCAACTGGACTTTGTCTATGACGATGGCGCCGGACTGAAAACTTTCCCGACCCTGTCGACCATGCTCGGCTGGGTCGATCTGCTGCGCGATCCGCGCTTCGCCGACCCGGCCTGGGGCGTCGATGCCAACCAGATGGTGGTCGGCCAATTGATCTTCGAAAGCCATGCGCCGCTGGCGGTCGCCGGTGAGGGCATCGCGCGATCTTACTTCGCCGAGGTGGTCGATCGGGGCCCGGGCAAGGCGGCGTTGTTGCGCGCCCGCAAGGAAGTACTCTCCCAAGACGAAACGCTGCTGGCCACTCTCGACACCTGGATGTATGTGCGCGGCGGCGGCGGCTTCGGGGGGCCGACCGACGCTCCGCACAGCAGCGGGCCGGAGCGCGTCACCATGCCCGCGCGCGCGGCCGACAGTGTCTGCGACCTGCCGACCCCGGCGAACTTGGCGCTGCTCTACCGCCTGTCCCTGGGCGACCATAACGCGCTGCACGCCGATCCGGACCACGCGAAACAGGTTGGCTTCGAGCGGCCCATCCTGCACGGCATCGCCAGCTTTTCGATCGGTGTGCACGCCGCGCTGCGCGAATGCTTGGATTATGACCCTGAACGCATCGCCGGTGGCCAAGTCCGCCTCAGCGGCCCGGTCTTTCCCGGCGACACGCTGCGTACCGAACTTTGGCGCGACGGCAACGCCGTGCTGTTTCGCACTCGCGCGGTAGAACGCGACATGCTGGTGATGGACGGCGGGCGGGTGGATTTGGCGGGGTAGGTGCGTGGCTTATCTGGCGGATGGGGTGGGATTCGAACCCACGAGACGCTTGCACGCCTGCCGGTTTTCAAGACCGGTCCCTTCAACCACTCGGGCACCCATCCGCATAGATATTTCAAGGGTTTAGCTTATACGCGATTCTCGATAAACCCCGAATTGGCACCGGATTGGCACCCGCGTAGCTGGACTATTCTCCTTCGGCGTTCTTAAATAGTTCGTCCATCACCCGCGCAGCGTCTTCCTGCATGTTGGGGACCGCATGAGAGTATATATCAAGGGTTATAGCGACAGATGAATGACCGGCTCGTTCTGAAGCGATTTTTGGGTGCACATTCGCACGTAGGAGCATCGTTAGGTGAGTGTGGCGAAGACCATGCAATGTCACATGATCTAACCCGATTCGCGTTGCAAGCCGTTTGAAGTCCTTAGAAAATACGCGAGGGTTCTGAAGGTTTCCATCAAGCTGCGGGAATACGAGGTCGTTATCTTGATAGTCCCGGCCCAACCTGAGGCGATTCTGCGATTGTTGGATCTTGTGCTTTCTGAGCGTCTCTATAGCCACGTCCGGGAGCGTTATCGATCGTCGGCTGCGTTTTGTCTTTGGCTCCTTTAGCCTTAGTCCGGCAGATGTTTGTTCGACCGACTGAGTAACCGATAATTGGCGGCCTTCAAAGTCGAGGTCCTGCCATCGAAGACCTAGGATTTCGCCTCGGCGAAGCCCGGAATTGAGCGCTAGAACTATAGGGGCGTATAGCCGAGTGCCTCTACTTGCTTCGACAAGCTCGCGGGCTTCTTCGTTGCTTAATACATCGATCTGGCGTCGCTCAACTTTTGGCGGATCGACTGACGCCGCAGGATTTAGCGAAATCATCTGCCATCGCACCGCGTGCTGAAGTGCTTGATGCAGGACTCGGTGAACATGTTTGACAGTTTGGGGAGCTAGGCCGCCAGTCCCATCTCGACGACCATTGGTCAATAACCCGCCGTAGAGCTTTTGGATATGTAGTGGTTTTAACTTCGAAAGCGGAACCGCCGAGAGATGGGGAATAACATGGAGCCGGAGAAGCTCTGAATAGCGTTCGAACGTCGATCGTGATACAGCAGTTTGGGCGTAGTCTTCGATCCAATGTTCAAGATATTCCGACAGTGCCATCTTCGAGAGCTCGACGAAGTGTCCAGTCTCTACTTCGTGGATCATTCGAGCTAGCTCGCGTTGCGCATACTTTTTCGTACCTCGGACAGTGACGTAAGTTGTGGCTCGCTTTCCGGTAAGCGGGTCGCGACCGGTATCCACTTTTATTCGCCAAGAGTTGGCTCCGCGCTTTTGGATATGTCCTTTCATGCCTCCGCTTTTCCATTTTTTTGTCGTTTGTAGGAGTGAGCATTGGAGCATGTTCGTGAACAAAAGCGGGCGGTGGAGCGATGTTCTGTTCCTGGTCCATACTTAAACCATGTTGGACACCGTCCACATTTCCGGAGTTTGATTCCTCCCGATATATCAAGTGCGAGTTGAAGATAAATCGCTGCGATTAAATCTCGTGGACGCAGACCGAATTCCGGCCGTTCCATTCCAGTCGCAAAGCTTAATTGGACGCCTGTTGCACCCTCGCCTAGGCCGGTGTGGTTCCAAGCACTATTAATAACGCGAACTAAACCTCTCCAGTCTCCTTCATCATAACGCCCTACAGCGATAGTGAGCCCGTCAATGAACGGATATAGCCGATGCGGAGAGTAGCATTGAACTTCAGGGTGCTCGGGCATCCCAAATTTCTCCACAAATCCAAGCGCTCCTTCTGGTGTTTTTGGACATTCACACAGCATTCGGTAAAGACCGTCTATTTCTAGGGGTCTATATGCTTCGAGCTTGCCACCAAGGCGAATGATTTGTAACCCAGCAGGTCGGTAGTCTAGCTCGGAATCTGAGGGTTCTAAAATTACATGATCTAATTCACGTAATTCGTACCCGGAAGAGTCTCTCTGCCAATCAAAAACAAGCATTGGAAAAATTCAGTCGTAATGATGCAAATACACCTGATATTTAATTTTATACTAACTAGCGATAGTGGCAAGGGATTAAAACGGTATTCCAGCCAGTATGGAGAATCCTAGAGCATGGAAAACGACAAAAAGACCTACTCAGTTACCGAAGTTGCAGCACAGTTAGGGATCGGACGAAATCAAGCGTATGAGGCTGTGAGACGCGGCCAAATTCCTTCGCTTCGGATTGGAACCCGAATTGTTGTTCCAAAAACGGCGTTCGAAAATTGGTTAGCGAACTCGCACAATATGTCGGAAGTTAGCGGGATCAGACCAGCCGGATCGCAGTAAATTCAAGCTGAAAATGGTGGGTCATGGCGCGCAAACGTCGCACCAACGCAGCTGGTCGTCGCGAAACAGAACAGTATCTCCCCATACCTTATTTGATGGCGCGTAGCGAGGCTTGGCGCAGCTTGAGTGGTCCGGCAATCAAGGTTTTTATCGAAATTCGTTGCCGATATAACGGTCAGAATAACGGCGAGCTAAGCTTGTCATTGGATGAAGCAGCTCGCCTTCTCGGTATTGGTAAAGCGACAGCGCAACGTGCCTTTGTCGATCTCGAGAAAAAGGGTTTCATCAAGAAGATAAAACAAGGGCAGTGGTACGGTCGTTTGGCTACAGAATGGGCCGTGACCGACAGACCCCATAAAGGTCACCTGGCTACGCGAGATTGGAAGGACTGGAAGAAGTAAAAACACCTATCAAAAACAGGATCTCGGTTCTCATGCGGAACATATTGGCCTCTCGACCGATCCGTCTCAGAACCGAGAAATTTTTTTTGAATCCGTTTCAGTACCCGTCAGCGTCGTAATTGCGTAATCATTCGGTTCTCAAATGGATCACCTATAAATACCATAGGTATTAAGCAATGACGCTTGGTCGGAGTTGCCAGACACCATGGAATGGTTCACCGCTTAAGTTAGAGTTTGACGTGTCTAGATCTCTACACTTCATGAATTGCGTATCTATAGTTTCGTTGGTGATTGCGTGATGGACCCGAGACGAAGCGAGAGCGGATGTGTTCGACTACATCGAACGCTTCTACAACCGCAAACGCCGGCATGGATATGTCGGTCAAATCAGTCCAGCCGAGTTCGAAAAGCAGACTTTAGGGCTAGACTCAACCGTCCACTAAACTGAGGCAAAACCAGTGGGTCAATTCCAGCCATAACGGCGCATCGATGACGACGATTTATGTCCAGGCAACTTCGATCCGGGGGGGGCGTGTTCTCAGTGATGCTGAGCGACAAGTTGATCGGGCCCTTCCCTGACGGCGCCGAGCGGGTGACGCAGCAGCGCAGAAGCGAGCTAGTTTCCGGCGCGCTCTCTCGAGTCAAGGTCAATGTTGTGAAGCACCACCTGCAACGGTATGGTGGTAGATTAGCACAGATTTCTACCTATATTTGATAAGTGTCAGACCATACAAAAGCCCTCATTCCACTCGGTACCTGGGCATACTCTAGCCCGGAGTTGGCCGCTGCGAAAAAGCAAATCGATATCGGCTTATTCGCCGAGGCGCTAATATATTACGATTCAGTAATTTTGAGCTTCAGTTCGGCGGCGCAACTCGCTGAGTTTATGGAATGGTTCAAGCAGCGCGGAAAGCTGGACGACTTATTGGCCATGATCGGCGACGGCACAATCAAAATTCATAACTACGAATTCATGACCACACCGATTGAGAAGAACGACACATTCACAATTTGGAATGTAAATGTCGTTGAAGAACACACAAAGCAGATAAAAACATTCGAGCAAAAGTTCCTATACGACGATGTCGTCGAGCAGGTCCTACCCCAAAAAGCCCGACATCGCGCCAAGGTATATTCAGCTTTTCGAGGGAACGTTATCACCGACAAATCGGTGGACTTTGAGAAGCAAATTATCGATGCTCGCAGCGATTTTAACGATAGTCGAAGAAACGCCCTAATCGTACAAGCCTTTGTCGACGAGCTTTATCGATTTAGGGGTCTGGGGCGTCCGCCCGAGGTAATAGCCGATGTTGCCCTCCAACCGGGCACCTCCAAGTCAACGCTACGCTGGAATGTCGATTTCAATCAACTTGGTGCTACTGCCGGTCCAGGATTGCGCTTCGAAGCGAGCACCCCACTAACCGCCGGCGCTCAATCATCAAGGCTAATATGGTCAGCGGCTCAAATGGAATCAGACTTGTACCTTCCGGATCCCATGAGCACGCTTGTTGGGGACAAATTATTTGAAGCGACGGCGATTGTGAACGCCGAACAAATAATCGACCAGCTTCAATCATCTGTCGAGTTTCCGGATGTACGCCTTCTTATCAATTCTGGAAAACTCGACTTCGACGACATTTTCACCATTCGGAAAAAAGCGAAGCGATTCCGGCGCTGGCTACAGTCCGAGGCGGAACGAGATCGCGACGCGATCATTGCCTACCACAATGAGGTGGCTAACGAGCATGGCCTGCTCAAACTTGGTCGCAAAACTCTCAGAGTCTATGGGTTACTTGGAGGTGCGGCAGCGGGGAGCGCGATTGGGTCAGTGATGGGTGGACCAGTAGGGGCGGCTATTGGTGGAGCGGGCGGGGCAAGCGCAACCTTTCTGGCCGATGTTGTTTCTAGAGTGAAAAGTGATTGGAAGCCCGTCGTGTTTGGAAATTGGCTAGATCAACGAATTAAAAAACTTACCGACGAACGCAAGTAGTGGTAGGCCCAGGCGTTACCTGAATTCCCCTGGTGGGGGCTGCTGGGTCATCTCCGGTCGTGAGCGCCCATCACTATGCACGGCTGCTTCACCCCCAATACCGGTCGTAAAACACGAAAAAGCAGACATCGGCAAAATCCACGACCGTTTTGGGGTGGTGATCTCAACTGGTCGACGCAACACTTTATCTTGGAAGCAAAGATGGAG
>JAALLF010000026.1 GCA_011087645.1 Alphaproteobacteria bacterium | reverse complement strand
ATAAACCGCTGATATCGCTCACTTCATTTCCGGTCAGACTCTCAGGATGAGGCTTAGTGCATATCTAACAGAATTCCTCATCCTGAGGGCTCGCGCAGCGAGTGTCTCGAAGGACGAGGAATTCCAGCCCCCGCCACATGCGTTACGCCTCTTGAGGCGGTGAAATTAGGGGGGCGAGTCGGGAGTGAAGCTCTAAGCAAACTTGGTTATGGTCAGTATATCATCGACCGGTCTACTCCGCTGCGTCGCGGTGTTGCATCAGCTCCCAAATCCGTTCCGGTGTCGCCGGCATGTCGACATGGCTAACCCCATAATCGCGCAGCGCGTCGGCGATGGCGGAGATTACCACCGGCGGCGCGACCAGCGCACCGGCTTCGCCGGCGCCTTTGACCCCTAGCGGATTGGTTAGGCAGGGCACTTCGTTGGTGTCGATGTCCATCGACGGCAGATCGTCGGCCCGCGGCATGGTGTAGTCCATGAACGAGCTTGTCAGCAGCTGTCCCGATCCATCGTCGTAGACAGTGCTTTCCAAGATCGCTTGACCGACGCCCTGGGCGACCCCGCCATGCACCTGACCCGCAACCAGCATCGGGTTGATCACCCGGCCTACATCGTCGACTGCGCAATAGCGCACGATGTGAATGACGCCGGTGTCTTGCTCGACTTCCAGCTCGCAGACATGGCAGCCATTGGGATAGCTCCAATTTTCGATGGTGTGGGTGTCGGTGCCCGATAGAGGGCCCTGCAATTCCTCGGGCAGGGAGGTCGAGGTGCGGGCTTCGCGCGCCACGTCGAACAGGGTGACGGTGCGGTCGGTGCCGGCGACCCGGTAGGCGCCGTCGGCGAACTCGATGTCGGCCGCGGCGGTCTCGAGCATCTCGCTGGCGATCAGCGTGCCTTTGGTGATCACCTCGTCGCTGGAATTCAGCGCCGCGACACTGCCGATATGGCTGGTGCGCGAGCCATGGCTGCCGCCGCCGCTGGGCAGATTATCGCTATCGCTGGTGTCGATCTCGACCTCTTCGAATTCAACCCCGAGTTTCTCTGAGATTAGCTGCATGAAAGACGTGTCGTGGCCCTGGCCCATGGGCTGGGTGCCGACCCGCACGATCACCTTGTCTTCCCCGACTTCAACCTCGGCGGACTCCGTCGGGTTGCCCGCGGTTGTCTCGATGTACTGACATAGCGCGATGCCGCTTAGCCGACCGTTCTTGGCGGCCGCCGCGCGGCGGCCCTCGTGCCCCGCCCAGTCGGCCAGTTTCATGGTGGCGTCCATATTGGCCTCGAACTCGCCACTGTCGTAAGTCGTTCCCATGGCGTTGGTGTAGGGCAGTTGGTCGGGCCGGATCAGGTTGCGCCGGCGTAACTCGACCGGATCGATCCCCATCTCGCGCGCCGCCACGTCGACCAGGCGTTCCATCACATAGATTGCCTCGGGCCGCCCGGCGCCACGATAGGGGCCGACCGGCGCGGTATTGGTCATGACGCATTCGACGCCGACATCGGCGGCCGGCACGTCGTAGACGTTGGTCAGGATCTTCGGCCCGACCTGGGTCGGGATCGCGACCCCGGCGGAACAGGAATAAGCGCCGATCGCGGCGACTGTCGCCACCCGAACGGCGAGGAACTTGCCGTCAGCATCGAGCGCCAGATCGCATTCGGAAAGATGATCGCGGCCGTGCAGGTCGCTCAAAAACGCCTCGGTGCGGTCGCTGATCCAGCGGATGCCGCGGCCCAGTTTCTTGGCCGCGTACAGCACCAGCACTTGCTCGTGATAGGGGTGGGTCTTCATGCCGAAGCCGCCGCCCACATCGTCGACCAGAACGCGGACCATTTGCGGGTCGCATTTGAGGAAGCTGTTGGCGATCCAGTCGCGCAACATGTGGCGGTTCTGGTTGGAGGTGTAGAGCGTATAGCGACCGCTATCATTATCGTAGCTGCCGATCGCTCCACGCACTTCCATGGAATTCTGCACGATGCGGTTATTGACCAGCGAGACATGGGCGACATGGGCGGCCTTCGCAAAGGCGGCATCCGTCGCGTCCTTGTCGCCCACCTGAGCGTGGAACAGGAAGTTGTTCGGAACGTCTTCCCAGATTTGCGGGGCGCGGTCATCCATCGCCTTGGCGGTGTCGACCACCGACGGCAGTTCTTTGTAATCTATTTCGATCAGCTCGGCGGCGTCTTTCGCCGCTTCCAGGGTTTCGGCGACCACAAAGGCCACCGGGTCGCCGACATAGCGCACCCGGTCCGAGGTCAGCGCGAATTGCGGCGGGTAATTCAGCGGCGAGCCGTCAGGTTTGGTGAGCGAGGCGAAGAAGGGCGGCGGTCCGGGAAAGCCGCCAATATCGTCGGCCGCCAAGTCGGTTCCGACAAAGACATCCAACACGCCGGGCGCGGCCTTTGCGGCCGTTGCATCTATCGAGACGATATCGGCATGGGCATGGGGGGATCGCAGCACATAACTATGCGCCTCATTGTCGACGATATAGTCGTCGTTGAATTTCCCGCGCCCGGTGAGCAACCGTGGGTCCTCGGTCCGTCGAACCGGTTGTCCAACACCATATTTGGTCATCTCTACCTCCCCCTATGCGAAATGCTTCAGCACGTTATTATGGGGGTTAAGTTTAAGAGGCGGGGGCGTTCGTGACCATCCCAAACCAGCGGTTCGTTTACCTAAACGGCGACTATATTCCAGAGAACGAAGCGCGCTTGCCGTTTCGCGATCGGGGCGTGAAGTATGGCGACGCGGTGTTCGATACCACGCGAACATTCGGCCATAAGATATTCAAATTACGCGAACATTTGGAGCGACTGTACCGCTCGATGCGCTATGTGGGGATCGACCCCGGTCTGACCATCGAAGAGATGGCGGCGATCACCGAGGAAATCGTTGCGCGTAATCTGCCGCTGATCGCCGCGGATGAGGATTACTGGGTGTCCCAGCGCATTACCCGCGGTATCGTCGATCCCAACGAGCGTTCGGCCTGGCCCGACTATACGGGCCCGACTGTGATCGTCGAATGTCTGCCTTTGCCGCTGGCGACCCGATCCAAGCTTTATCGCGACGGTATCGATATGATCGTGTCTTCGGTGCGCCGCACGGCGCCCGACATGCTCAGCCCGCGCGCCAAGACCCATAACTATCTAAACCTCATCATGGCCGATGAAGAGGTTTCGGCGCAGAACCCCGAGGCCTATGCGCTGATGCTCGACCATAACGGCAATGTCGCCGAGGGCAGGGGCAGCAATGTGTTCTTTGTCTCCGAGGGACGGCTTATTACGCCGCAAGAACGCTATGTTCTGCCCGGGGTCAGCCGGCAGACGGTGATGGAACTCGCCGAACAGATCGGTGTGCCGTGCGCGGAAAAAGATTACGATCTCTTCGACACCTATAACGCCGATGAAGCCTTCATCACCTCGACCAGTTTTTGTATCTGCCCGTGCCGCAGCATCAACGGCCGGCCCTTCGGCGACGGCAAGGTGCCGGGCCCGGTCACCAAGCGCCTGATGGACGCCTATGTTGAACTAGTCGATTTCGATTGGGTCAGCCAGTACACCAACTACCCGGTCGTCGAATCGCCGCGATTATAGATGTTGGTTTGTCTCGTCACCCCCACCCCAACCCTCCCCCATCAAGGGGGAGGGGGTTAGGGAAGTGGCCGTCACAAAATAAAGTCCTCCCCCCTTGAGGGGGAGGATATAGGTGGGGGGTCGGGAGCGAAGCTCCAATTAATACTAGTTTTAGTTTTTTTCTTCGGTTGGCTTACGTTGCGTACCTGCGGCGCATAGGCCAACGCGAAGTATTATCTGCAACGCTACGGCGTGTTTTTCGCCAGCCAGTCTTTGATTGTGGCGAGGGCCTTTTCGGCTTCTTCCATTAAGAAGAAGTGGCTCGATTTCTCGAAAACTTCTAGTTCGGCGTTGGGCAGCGCGTCCATCATCCAGTTCTGTGCCGTCATCGAGCAAATAGGATCGAATCTGCCCCCCATAACCAAAGTAGGCGTTTCGATCTCGCCCAGCCGGTCGAGCGCATCATGCTCCAGGCAGGCGGTCGCTAAATGGTCATAGGATGGCATATCGCGGGTTTCATCGCTGACCAGAGCGGTGATGCGGGCCATGAGTTCCGGGTTTTCGTTAAAGAAAGCCGGCGCGACGAATAGGAATACCGCGTGGGGCGCCCACTCGGCCCAGTTCGGCCGCCACTCGAGCAATTGCTGTAGATTGCCGATTACCTGCGCGCCGACCGGGTCGAGCCGCGCGAAGGAGGCCGCCATGGCCATCGATTGCAACCGGTCCGGGGCCTTGAGCGCCATATGCTGAGCGACGGCGCCACCCATGGAGCGGCCGACGACATGCGCGCGGTCGATGCCAAGTTGGTCCATCAGGCCCAGCGTGGCGTCGGCCAGGTCGGCGGTACCGGCCGGCGCGTCCACTTTCGAGCTATCGCCGGAACCAGGATTATCAAACGCAATGACGCGATAATTGTCCTTCAACGCCGCGACTTGCGGAAGCCAGGCGGTATGGTCGCCGGCAAGTCCGTGGATCAAGACGACCGGGTAGCCGTCGCCGTCTTCGATATAGTTGATGTCGAACTTGCCCGTATTGACGATCGGCATGGTGTTTCTCCCCCTTAAAACGCGAACGCCGCGGACCGGGTTCCGGTTCGCGGCGCTCTCTGCGATAGATTAATCAAAGTTCTAGAGCAGTATCGGATAAGATTGAACCATTCTGGCGGCGCGGATGTGTGACAAGACCAAGGGGTTCGGTGAAGAGCATAGCCGTAGCTATGGTCGAGCCGAAACCCGCCGGCATTGGCGCAGAGCCGCCCGCCCCCCCCTTTTCGCGAATTGGGGGTTGGTGATCGACGGGCATCCACTTTGTCAGACGGCTTGCACGATGCTACGGCATCGTGTCGCGCCGTCTTCCGCGTGGCTGTCGCCCCGATCACCAACAGAATTGATTCTATCTTATCCGACACTGCTCTAGGCGCGGATGCGGTCGCCGGTACCGTCGAACAGGAACATGTTATCTCCCGGGAACGACAGTTCGACAGGCTCCCCGGAACTGTGGCTCTCGGTGCCCTCGACGATAGCCACAAACGGGCGTTCGGCGGCTGTTTCAAAGTACAACAGCGTGTCCTTACCCAGCGGCTCGACCAGTCCGATGTTCCGCGTATCGCCGCCATTGGCTTTGGATACCTGGACGTTTTCCGGACGAATGCCGAAGGTGCCTTTTCCCGGCGATATGTCTTTATATTTCTCTGGCAGGGAGACCGTGAATGAGTCACTGCGGAACTCCGCGCTGCCATTCTGGACGAACTCGCCTTCGATTAAATTCATTGCCGGGTTGCCGAAGAAGTCGGCGACGAAATATGACACCGGATTACTGTAGATATCGATCGGCGATCCCATCTGCACGATCTCGCCGGCGTCCATCACAACGATACGGTCGGCCAGGGTCATGGCTTCTTCCTGGTCATGGGTGACGTACACAAAAGTTTTTTGCAGTTGCTCATGAAGCCGGTCGCATTCCGCGCGCAGCTCGCGGCGCAGCTTAGCGTCGAGGCTGGACAATGGTTCGTCGAGCAGGAAGTTCGACGGTTCGGTGACCAGGGTGCGGGCGAGCGCGATGCGCTGCGATTCACCACCCGAACACTGTCCGGGCATTTTGGCCAGCAAGTGGCTAATGCGCACGAGTTCTGCGACTTCGTGCATTTTCCGGCGCTGTTCTTCTTTGCCGACCTTTTGCATCCGCAGTCCGAACACGATGTTGTCGGCGACGTTTTTATGAGGGAACAGGGCGTGGCTTTGGAACACCATACCTAGGTCGCGGTCGCGGGGTTCGAGATCGTTGACGATGCTGCCGTCGAGGCGAATCTCACCGGCTGTGGGATCTTCGAACCCGGCGATCATGCGCAGGGTCGTCGTTTTACCGCAGCCCGACGGACCAACCAGGACGATGAATTCACCGTCCTCGATGGTCAGGTTCAGGTCATTAACGGCAACGACGTTCCCGTATTCCTTGCGCAGGTTTGTAAGTTCAATACGAGACACAGCGAATTACCTCCTTACCATTCCGAAGCTAAAGCCTCGGGCCAGATGTTTTCTAATCAACAGGCCAACGAAGACCAGTGGAATTGTAATGCCGACCGACAGCGCCGCTTGGCGGCCATACACCCGGCCCTCGGTCGAGCCCTGATATTTGGACAACTCGATCGGCAAAGTTAGCACGTCGGTCTTCGATAAGAGCAGCGCCAGCAGATATTCGCTCCAGGTCAAAATCAGAATGAACAGGAACGTCGCCACCAGACCGGAGCGCACCAGCGGCAGCACCACTTCCCAGATCGTGCGCCAGCGGCTAGCGCCGAGGATCTCAGCCGCGTGTTCCATCTCGCGCGGCACTTCGTCGATGAAGCTCTTACTCATCCACACCGCGTAGGGCAGCGATGTCAGAAAATACAGAATGACCAATCCCGGTATACTGTCGAGCAGGCCGATTTGCCGGTACCACAGCGAAATCGGCGCAATTAAGACTATGGGAGGCACCATGCGCAGCATGAGGAGCTGGAACATTCGTTTTTCCGACAATATCTGATGCCGCGAAACCCCATAGGCGAGCACCGAACCGAACAGCACCGCCAGCAACGTCGCGATGCCGGCGATCAGGGTGCTGTTGCCCAACGCCTCCCAAGGCCGCTGCAGCGACTGGGTGTATTGGCCTAGTTCCTTGGTCTCTTCGTTCGTCGAATACTCGTTGAAGTCGGTCCACACCGTCAGATAATTCTGCAGCGTCGCGTTCTCGGTAATATAGACCGGCGGCCAGGAGAACCATTCACGGTCGGGCTTGAATGAGGTCGACACCATCCAAAAGATCGGGAAGGCGACGATCAGCAACCAAATGGTCAGAACGAAATAGCGGAATACGGAAAAAACGTTCCGCTTTTGGGTCATGGTCATTGACATGTTGACGTACCTTTTCTCACCCTAACCCTCGCTCGGCTTTGCCATATACATCTCGTCCAGGCTCTTCTTCTCGCGCCGCAGGAGGTAGATGCCGGCCATTACGATCCCCATCATGAGCACCAGCACCACGTAGGACAGCGCGGCGCCATAAGAGATGTCGAAATACTGCCAAGTTGTCAGGAAGATATAGACCGGTATGGTTTCGGTCGCCGAACCGGGGCCGCCTTGCAACAGGCTCCAGGTCTTCGGGAACTCCGCCATCGCTTCGAGGAAGCGCAGGATCAGCGCCAGCATAATCACCGGGCGCAGCAGCGGCACCTGGATTTCCCAGAAAATGCGCCATTTGCTGGCGCCCAAAATCTTCGCGGCTTCCTGCGGTTCCTTCGGCAGGGCGGCCAGACCGGCCATCATGATGATGAAGCTGAACGGGGTCCAATTCCAGATTTCCAACGCCATGATGGTGGTGAGCGCGACTTCCTTTTTATAGAGGAACTGTGCTTCGACACGCAGCCCCGACAGCCGCGACAGGATGTCGTTGAGCGGGCCGTTTTGATACAGGATCATCTCGCCGGTATAGGCGATGACGATCGGCACGGTCAGCATCGGCAGAATGAAGAAGATATAGTACAGGGCCTGACCGCGGAATGGCCGATACATCAGCAGCGCCAGGCCAAACCCGAAGACGAAGCAGCCGAGTGTCGCCCCGGTCGCGAATAGCAGAGAGCGAATGATCGCCGCGCCGAAGCGGTTGTCGCGGAAAACGTCGATGAACAGGTCCAGGCCGACAAATTCCGAGGCCTCGAAATAGGCCATGAAGCTATCGGAATCGCCCGCGTCGAAAATCGAGAACTGGAAGAACGAGAAGAATACCTGCAACAGCAGCGCCGGCACCAAGATGAAGGCCATCAGCGCCAAAAAGGGCGATAACACCGTCCATTTAAAGCGTCTGATACCTTGCGCCTTGTTGGCCTCACGTCCCTTCCGCGCCTTGATATTTTGCGGCGGGTCGACCTGTCCGTTTAACGTGGTCGCTGTCATAGTCTTCGGCCTCACTTACCTCTGAACGCCTTGGACGCTCTGGGGACTGCGTGAAAAGTCAATTTGATCGGCTGAGTCTACCTAAAACCGGTACGCGGCGGGTTGCGAGCGATTGCCCACGCGTCGCCATGCCGTTAGGGCCTCACACCCGTTAAGTTCGTGGTTTTCATTCCCTGTCTCCCCTGTGGCACATGTACCGAAGTTGACCTTCGATTACAAATTGATCCGTGCACGATAAAACGGCCTCCCAGTCGTTCAATCGCGGCCACCATACAACAGTTTTGTACTATAAGAAAATTATCTATGGTAACAAGTATGGGATTTTTTGACGCAGCTGGCTGAGCTGAAAAGTCGCCCACCGCGATCTATCAGAACAGAGAGGGGCCGAGCGTGAGTGATGTAAATATAGATACCAAAGGAGTCAGCGAACCGACGCTGGGCCCGCGCGTGCGCCGGTTGCGCAAGTCGTTGGCCATGACATTGGCCGAAGTTGCCGAGGTTACCGGCCTGTCCATTTCCGCGCTTTCGAAAATCGAGAACGACCAGGTCTCGCCCACCTTCACCAATTTGATGCGCCTGGCCGAGGGGCTTCAAATTCAGTTGAGCGATCTCGTCGCCCTCGACCGCGATATTACGCACGTCTCCAGCGTCTCTGCGCGCATGACCGTATCGCGCCGCGACGAGGTGCAATTTCGCTCGACGCCGCGATACGATATCGGCGCACTGGCGGCCGATCTCCTGAACAAACGCATGACGCCCTTGATCGAGCGGGTGCGGATCGGCGATAGCGACGGCGACGCCGGTGACGGCATGATCAGCCATGGCGGCGAGGAATTCGTCTATGTCTTGTCCGGCGCCATCGAGGTGCGCACTGAGCATTACCAGCCCGTCCGCCTCGACCCTGGCGACAGTATTTATCTCGACAGCACCATGGCGCACACCTATGTCGCGCTGGATGACACCGATGCCCATGTATTGACGATCTGGTTGGCGCCGGGTACGCAAACCGGCGCCGACGGGATTGAGATGGCGCAAGAAATGCTCTCCTAATAGCCCAACCCCTCATCAACCCCGCTATTTAATAAGGTTACACATTATGAATGTTACCCAGGCCAATGTTGCCGGCGCCGATGTCGTGCAGGCCGGCGATGGACCCGACTTATTGCTTCTGCATTCGCTGTTGGCCGAGCGTAGCGTGTTCGACCGGGCGCTGCCCGACCTGGCCAGCGATTACCGGGTGACGTTGCCCAACCTGCCGGGTTATGGCGGCACGCCACCGCTGGCGCTGGAAGACCCCACCGTTGCCGATTATGCCGATCACATCGCCGGCGTGATGGATGGCCTCGACCTGCCGGCGGATACCGCCGTGCTCGGTAACGGAGCCGGCGGCTTCATGGCGGTGGCGCTCGCCATTCGTCACGGCGGTCGCTTGGGCAAATTGGTGTTTGCCGATACCGGTCCCGGTTTCCCCGATGCGGCGAAGGCGCCCTTGCGCATGTTGGCCGATCGGGTCGAAGAGGTCGGCATGGAGGCCGTCCTCGACGCCGCGATGGCGCGGATGTTTCCCGAGCCCTACATCGAGGCCAATCCCGAGGTTATTGCCGAGCGCAAAGCCGCTCTGGCGGGATGTCAGCCCAAGGCATTCGCGGCGACCGCGCGGGCACTGGCCAATGTGGAGATGGCCGACCAGATCGGCGCTATTACCAACCCCACCATGGTCATGGTCGGGTTGGAAGACGCCACCACGCCGCCGGCTATGTCCTATGCGCTCCACGAGGGCATCGCGGGATCGAGCCTGGTGGAAATTCCTGACTGCGGCCACTGCCCGCAAATCCAAGCCCGCGATACTTTCGTGTCCGAACTGAAAGCCTTTCTCTCGGGATAGAGCGTATTTTTTGAGGAGCTTCGCTCCCGACTCCCCCACCTAAATCCTCCCCCACAAGAGGGAGTAATCACATGTGGCGGTGGGTGGAATTCCGCCTCCTTCGAGACACTCGCTGCGCGAGCCCTCAGGATGAGGAATTCTGTTAGATATGCACAAAGCCTCATCCTGAGAGCCTGACCGGAAATGAATTGTTTGTTTCTAAGACCTTGTTCCCCGCCCCGCGGGTGAAAACCAAACGCTATGGCTAACGCCACCCCCCTCCCTAACCCTCCCCCTCGCTGGGGGGAGGGAAATTATTAGCGACCCGCTGGCTATTACCCCCTCCCCCTTGAGGGGGGAGGGTTGGGGTGGGGGTGATGACGCTCGAGGGTCAGATTGATAAACCGCTGATATCGCTCACTTCATTTTGAGTCAGGCTCTGAGGAGCCGCCCAAAGGGCGGCGTCTCGAAGGGCGAGGCTGTCTATGTGATTGTCCTGTGTTGATTGGAGAATGTTGGGGTGACAGTTAAACGCGAAACCAACATCCTCACCCTGAGCTTGTCGAAGGGCGAGGATACCCACCCTCATACTTCGACAAGCTCAGCATGAGGCAATTTCCCCGTCGCCCGGCACAGTTTTCTTTGCCATGGCGCTTGCCTTTCGGGGGCTCGTGTTTCAGCTTTGGCACCGGTTAGATTTTATGACAGAGCTGTCGGCAAGGCGGCCGGTTGGCGTGGGTGAGGGGCGATCATGCGGTTTGCGGTTGATACTGGCGGGACTTTTACTGACCTCATTGTCGAGGACGACGATGGCGGTCTGCACATGTTTAAGGCCGCCACCACGCCCGACGATCCGATCCGGGGCGTGATCGATAGTTTGGAAAACGCTGCCGCTGGTCTGAACACCGATCTGGCCAGCCTGTTGGGGCAGGGCGAACTTTTCATCCACGGCACGACCCACGCAATCAACGCCATTGTCACCGGCAATACGGCCAAGACGGCGTTTCTGACGTCGGAAGGCCATCGCGACATTCTGGTGTTTCGCGAGGGTGGCCGCATGGAGCCGTTTAATTTTACCGTGCCTTTCCCCCAACCCTATATTCCCCGGGCGCTGACCTTCGAGGTGCCGGGCCGCATGCTGGCCGACGGTTCGGAGATGGCGCCGTTCGACGAAGCGGCGGTGCTGGCGATCATCGGCCAGCTGAAGGAGCGAGAAGTCGAGGCGGTCGCCGTTTGCTTATTATGGTCGATCGTCAATTCGGCTCACGAAGAGCGACTTGGCGAGTTGCTCGCCGAACATTTGCCGGGCGTGCCCTACACATTGTCCCATGTGCTCAACCCCAGTTTACGCGAATATCGTCGGGCGTCCTCCGCCGCGATCGACGCCTCGCTCAAACCCCTGATGAGCGCCTATATGCATAACCTTTCGGGCCGGCTGCGCGATGCTGGGTTTGGCGGGCGGGTGCTGATCGTCACGTCGCAGGCCGGGGTGATGGATGCCGAGGATATTGCTGAGTCCCCCATTCATTTGATCAATTCTGGACCGTCGATGGCGCCGGTCTCGGGGCGCTATTTCGCGCGGGTCGACGAGCAATCGGACTCCGCCGTCATCGCCGATACCGGCGGCACGACCTATGACGTCAGCTTGGTGCGCCGCGGCGGCATTCCGTGGACCCGCGAGACCTGGATTGGCGAGCCCTATCGCGGTCATATGACCGGCTTTCCCTCGGTCGACGTGAAAAGCATTGGCGCCGGTGGCGGCTCGATCGCCTGGGTCGACGATGGCGGCATGCTCCATGTGGGGCCGCAAAGCGCCGGCGCGGTGCCAGGACCGGCCTGCTACGGCCAGGGTGGCGACCAGCCGACCGTAACCGACGCGGCGTTGACCCTGGGTTATCTCGATCCGGCGTTTTTTCTCGGCGGCGCCATGGCGTTGGATATCGAAGCGGCGCACCGCGCGGTCGATAACGCGGTGGCCGGGCCCATGGGTCTGTCGCTCGAAGACGCTGCCGCGGCGGTGATCAGCATTGCCACGGAAAACATGGTGCAGGCGATCGTGGATATCACTGTCAATCAAGGCATCGACCCGCGCGAGGCGATGCTGATCGGCGGCGGCGGCGCGGCGGGTCTTAACTCAATCGCAATCGCCCGCCGGCTCGGCTGTCCCCGCGCAATCATCCCCGAAGTGGGCGCGGCGCTCAGCGCGGCCGGCGCTATGATGTCGGACCTGACGTCGCAGTACCGGCGTACATTGTTCACCACCTCCGAGGCGTTCGATCAGGACGCGGTCAATCAATTGCTCGATCAGCTTGAGAGCAGTTGCCAGAATTTCATCGAGGGTCCGGGCACCGGCGCCATCGAGACCAGCATCGAGTTCTTTGCCGAGGCGCGCTATCCGGAACAGGTTTGGGAAATCGAAGTGCCGATTGCCAGCCGCCGGTTTGATGGCGATGGCGATGTCGCCGCCTTGGTCGAAGCCTTTCACGAGGCGCATCAGGATATCTTCGCCATCAACGATCCAGAATCCGGCATTGAGGTGGTTGGTTGGACGGCGGCGGTCAAATGCCGCTTGCGGGAAAGCGAGAGCGGTACCTTGCTTGCCGGCGATACGGGCACAGACATAGAGGGTGTCCGTAAGGTCTATTTCAGCGGCGCCGGGTTTGTCGACGCGGCGGTCCGACGTTTCGAAACATTGGAAGTGGGCGAAAAACTCGCCGGTCCCGCAATTGTCGAATCCGCCTTTACCACCGTGGTCGTCGATCCGGGTGCGACAGCGGAACGCCGCGCGTCGGGCAGCCTGTCGATTGAGCCGGGGGTGGCATGATGGCGGACCAACAAACAGAGCGGATCGACGGCGTAAAGCTGGCGCTGCTATCCAACCGATTGGAAGGCATTTCGCGCAAGATGGGCAATACGCTGATGCGCACCGGGCGCTCAGGCGTGCTCAACATCGCCCGCGATTTTTCCTGCTGCATCCTGACCGCCGATCACGAACTGGTAGCCGTTGCCGAAAGTCTGCCAATCCATGTGCTGTCGGGCCCCGACATCATGGCCGCCTCGATGCAGGAATTTCACCCGAACTTAAAGCGCGGCGACGCGTTTCTGCACAATTCGCCCTATCACGGCTGCTCTCATCCGGCTGATCACACAATCCTGGTGCCGGTAATCGACGATGACGGCATCCACCGCTACACCGTCGCCGCCAAGGCCCACCAGGCCGATATCGGCAATTCCATCCCGACCACCTATCACGGCACGGCGCGCGATGTGTACGAGGAAGGCGCGCTGATCTTCCCGGCCACCAAGGTGCAGGAAAACTACGAGACCAATATGGATATCGTGCGCATGTGCCGCATGCGTATCCGGGTGCCCGACCAATGGTGGGGTGATTTCCTGGCGATGATCGGCGCAGCGCGCATCGGTGAGCGGGAAATTCTCGAACTCGGCAAAGAGGTCGGCTGGGACACACTAGGGGCGTTCGACCAGCAATGGTTCGACTATTCCGAACAGCGCATGGTCACAGCGATCCGCAACCTGCCGGCCGGCGCCGCGACCCGCCAATCGACCCATGACGCGATTCCCGGCACCCCCGACGATGGCATCACCATCACCTCGAAGGTCACGGTCGACCCCGACGACGCGATCATCACCGTCGATTTAATGGACAATCCCGACGCGCTGCCCTGCGGCCTCAACCTGTCGGAAGCGTGCGCGCGCACTGCCGCTATGGTCGGGGTGTTCAATTCCATCGACCATACCGTGCCGAAAAACGCCGGCGCGTTCCGCCGGATCAATGTGCTGCTGCGCGAGGGTTCGGTGTGCGGCATTCCCGCTCATCCCACCTCGTGCTCGGCGGCGACCACCAATGTCGCCGACCGGGTCTCGAACCCGACCCAAGCGGCGATGGCTGAAATCGCCGACGGGCTGGGCCTGGCCGAGTGCGGCGGCATCATGACGCCTGGCCTTGGCGTTATCTCGGGCATCGATCCGGCCAATGGCGAGCCGTACGTGAACCAGATCATGCTGGCCTTTACCGGCGGTGCGGGCGGTCCCAACGCCGATTGCTGGCAGACCATCTGCCATGTGGGCAATGGCGGGCTTTGTTATTACGACAGCGTTGAACTCGATGAGTTGCGCCACCCGCTTTATGTGCATGCGCGCAAATTCGCTGCCGACACGGAAGGGGCCGGACGGTTCTGCGGCGCGCGCTCGGCCTACAGTGAGTACGGGCCTATCCGCGGCACGATGGACGTGGCCTATGTCAGCGACGGCGCGATCAACAACGCCAAGGGCGTTCGCGGCGGGCGCGACGGAACGCCGGCGGGCCAGTACAAAGTGTCGCGCAACGGCGACCGGGTCGATCTCGCCAATGTTGGCGTGGTGACCCTGGAGACCGGCGAGCGCATCGTCTCACAAACCACCGGCGGCGGCGGCTACGGCGCGCCGACCGAACGCGACCCGGAAATGGTCCGCCGCGATGTCGCCGAGGGATATGTGAGCGCGGAACGCGCAGCCGAGGTCTACGGCGTGGTTCTCGACAAGGCCGGCAATGTCGATGCCGATGCGACCGCCGCCTTGCGTGCGCAACTATAACCGCATGAGGTCTTCACGTGATCGCCTCGTCCTTCGAGACGCCACCCTTCGGTTGGCTCCTCAGGATGAGGCGTTGTGGTTGTCTAACAGAATTTTACCATCCGTCCTTGCCTCGCGAAATACCCTTTCACCTCATCCTGAGGAGGCGCGCAGCGCCGTCTCGAAGGGCGAGGTGAAAGGGCATCTCACGTCGAGCCGCCAATTTTCTCCCTCCCCCTCTTCGGTTAGGGCATTCACACATCTTTGGAGTTCCGTTTGAGACGATTTCTGGGAAGGTACGCTGACTGTGGTGCCAGGCGAAAAACCCTCTCCCATCGGGAGAGGGTGGCGAGCGTAAGCGAGCCGGGTGAGGGGACAAATGGGCGCCAACGATCTAACCGGCTGGTGGCGAGGAGACACGCTATGCGGTGGCCCACTTCCCCTCACCCCACCCCCTCTCCCAGCGGGAGAGGGGCCTGGCGCGTGTTCGTTCCCTCGCCCATTCATTGTGTGAATATCGCAGCCCTCGCAGGGGGGAGGGGATATGCCTCATGACTGCTGAGACCGCGGGCGGGGGCGTCCAACTCGCGCTGATGAGTAACCGTCTCGACGGTATCGTGCGCAAGATGGCGAATACTTTGTTGCGCACGGGCCGGTCCGGCGTGCTCGCCATGGCGCGCGATTTTTCCTGCTGCATCGTCACCGCCGAGGACGAATTGCTGGCGGCGGCGGAAAGCCTGCCAATCCATGTGTTGTCCGGGCCCGACTTGATGGCCAAGTCCATGAAGGAAGTGCACCCGAACTTCCAGCGCGGCGATGCCTTTCTGCATAACTCGCCCTATCACGGCTGCTCGCACCCCGCCGACCATACGATTTTGGTGCCGGTGATCGACGATGACGGGGTCCACCGATTCACGGTTCAGGCCAAGGCCCATCAGGCGGATATTGGTAACTCGATCCCGACGACCTATTTCGGCGGCGCGCGCGATGTCTATGAAGAAGGCGCGCTGATTTTCCCCGCCGTGCAGGTGCAGCGGGACTACGAGAATATCGAGGACATCATCCGCATGTGCCGGCTGCGCATTCGCGTGCCCGAGCAATGGTGGGGCGATTATCTGGCGATGATCGGCGCGGCGCGGATTGGCGAGCGGGAAATATTGGCGCTGGGCGCTGAGATCGGTTGGGACGTGTTGGAAACTTTCGTGCGCGATTGGTTCGATTATGGAGAGCGCCGCATGGATCAGGCGATCCGCGAGATCCCGTCAGGCACGGCCGAACATGAAAGCACTCACGACGCATTCCCCGGCACGCCGGAAGAGGGCATTCCGATCCGCAGCGTTGTTACCGTCGACCGCGATGCTGGCCGGGTGGCGGTGGATCTGCGCGATAATCCCGATTGCCTGCCCTGCGGATTAAATCTCTCCGAGGCCTGCGCGCGCACCGCCGCCATGGTCGGCGTGTTCAACTCGATCGACCATACGGTGCCGAAGAATGCCGGCGCCTTCCGCCGTCTTGATATCGAGCTGCGCGAAGGTTGCATCGTCGGCATTCCGAAACATCCCACGAGCTGTTCGGTGGCCACCACCAACATCGCCGACCGGGTGGCCAACGGCGTGCAGGCGGCGATGGCGCAACTCGCCGATGGCGTCGGCATGGCCGAGTGCGGCGCCATCAGTCCGCCGGGGACCGGTGTGGTCTCGGGCATCGACACCCGCACCGACCGGCCGTTCGTCAACCAGATATTTTTAGGGAAAACCTGCGGCGCCGCGGCGGCGACCGCCGATGCCTGGCAGACCATCTCCCATGTGGGTAATGGCGGCATGTGTTTCATGGATTCGATCGAACTCGATGAATTGCGCCACCCGATCTATGTGCGCGCGCGCGGCTTCGTCGCCGATACCGAAGGTGCCGGGCGTTTCTGCGGGTCGCGCACATTTCATGTCACCTACGGACCGCGCGGTGGATCGATGGACGTCATCTACAACAGCGACGGCAATGTGAACGGCCCCAAGGGGGTGCGCGGCGGTGGTGGCGGCGCCAAGGCCCATCAACACAAACTCAATAGCGACGGCCGGCAGATCGACGTGCCCAATTGCGGTCGGGTGACCCTGGCGGACGGTGAAATGATCGTCTCTTATTCCTGCGGCGGCGGCGGTTATGGCCCGCCGACCGAGCGCGATCCGGAAATCGTCGCCCGCGACGTGGCGGAAGGTTTTGTCAGCGTTGAGCGCGCGCGCGAGGTCTACGGTGTAGTGATCGACGAGGCGGGGAACGTGGTTTACCCTGACACCGAGGCGCTGCGCGCAACCGTGACGTAGCCAGGGATAGGGCCAGAGATAGGGGGCAGCATGACACGCGACGTACCGGTCAGCGGAACCTGCGATCCAAAGTTCGCTGGCGTCGAAGAGACCTTCCGCCGCAACATGGCCGAGGGCGATCCGGTGTCCGGCGAAGAAGTCGGCGCCTGTGTCTCCATCGTCGTCGAGGGCGAGCGGGTGGTCGATCTGTGGGGTGGTTACCGGGATGCCGCGCGCACCCAAGTGTGGGAGCCCGATACCATCACCTGCATGATGTCGGTGACCAAGGCCTGCGCCTCGATCTGTTTGCTCACCTTGGTCGACCGGGGCATGGTCGATCTGGAAAAACCGGTCGCCGATTATTGGCCGGCGTTCGGCCAAAGCGGCAAAGAGACGATGACCGTGCGCACCTTGATTTCGCACCAGTCCGGGGTGATCTACGCCGACGCCGCGCCGGCGGGCTCCCTGTGGCAAGACGGCGTGGTTGAGCAGGCGCTGGAAGTCGCCGCGCCGGAATGGCCGCCGGGGACCGCCGGGTCCTACCATTCCTTCACCTACGGGCCGTTGGTCAGCGGCTTGATCCGTCACGTCGATGGGCGCTCGGTGGGGCGTTTTTGGCGCGAGGAAATTGCCGACCCGTTCGGCCTCGATTTTCATATCGGGCTCAACGAAGAGGAGACCGCGCGCTGCGCCGAGTTCATCGAGACCCCGGGGACGCCGTCGCGCGACGGCATCAAAGAAAACCAAGATTCACCGTTGTTCCGCGCCTGGAATCCGATGCCGAAAGACGAGGATTTTAACTCGTCGGATTGGTTCCGCGGCGAGTTTGCCTCGGCCAACGGTCACGGCAATGCGCGGGCTATCGCCTCGCTATATGGCGGCATGACCTATAACGGCTTGATCGATGGCAAAAGACTGCTGTCGGAAGCGGTTATCGCCGACGCGATCCTCGAGCATTGGGACGATATGGACCGCATGACCAACCGGCATTTCCGCTTCGGGTGCGGCTTCATGCTGTCGTGCCCGCCGTTTCCGTTCGGCGGCCGGCGCGATAATTTCGGCCATACAGGCATTGGTGGCGCGGTCGGATTTGGCGATCCCCACGCCCGGCTGGGCTTCAGTTATTGCGGTAATCGCATGGCGCCGATCGCCGATCTGGGACCCTTCGTGCCGCCGATGATTGACGCTATGTACGATGTGATAAGTTAGAAAAACGAGTGGGTTAGGCAATGCAGTTAAACAATAAGATCGCCCTGGTGACGGGCGGCTCGTCGGGTATCGGCGCGGAAATTTGCGCCCTGTTCGCCCAAGAAGGCGCCAACGTCGCCGTCGTCGCCAGCCGCGATGTGGGCAAGGCGCAGGCGGTGGTCGACCCGATCGTCGCCGCCGGTGGAAAAGCCCAGGCCTTCGCCTGCGATGTTGGCGACACCGCCCAGATCGAAACATTGGTCGCCGACGCCACATCCACCCTCGGCCCGATCGATATTCTGGTGAACGGCGCCGGGGTGTTCTACCCGACCAAGCTCGGCGAAACCCCCGAGGCCGATTACGACGACATTGTCGATACGTGCCTCAAGGGCGCATTTTTCATGTGCAATGCCGTCGGCCCGCAGATGGCCGAACGGGGCGGCGGTAAGATCGTGAATTTCGGTTCAGCCGCTGGCGTGCAGGGACGTAGCGCCTACATCGTCTACGGCGCGGCCAAGGCGGCGGTCATGCAGATGACCAAGTCACTGGCCTGCGCGTTGGCCCCCCACGGCATCAACGTCAATTGCATCGCGCCGGGCAACACGGCGACGCCGATGAACGAGAATGTGCGCACCGAAGACGCTTACGCCGCGACCCGCGAGATTATCGCGGGGCGGGCGCTTAGCGGCCGGCCGTTTTCCGACCCCAAGGAGATCGCCGCCATGGCGCTGTTCCTGGTGTCGGAGGCGGCGAAGCCCATGCACGGCGAGACGGTGGTGATGGATGAGGGCGCCGGTCTCGGCTTTTAAATAAATTTTGAACGCATAAGGGAGGTTTAGATCATGGAACTCAGAAACAGAGTGGCGCTGATAATCGGCGGGTCGGGGGGCATCGGCGAAGCCATTGCGCGCAAGTTCGCCTCGGAGGGCGCGACCTGCGCCATCGTCGCCAGCTCGAATATCCGCAACGCCAATAAGGTGGCGCGCGAGATCAAGCGCAAGTCCAAGGGCTATAAGTGCGATATTACCAAGCCCGCCGAGGTCAATAAGCTGGTCGCCAAGGTGCTGAAAGATCACAAGAAGATCGACATTTTGGTCAACTCCGCCGGCATCTTCGTGCCGACGCCGTTTGGCGAGACCAAGACCGTCGACCTCAACCGCATGATCGATGTGAACCTCAAAGGCACGCTGCATGTGATCAACGCGGTGGTGCCCCACATGAAGGCCCGTAAGCGCGGCAACATCATCAATATGGCCTCGGTCGCCGGGGTGCGCGCGCTACCGCTCTACGGCATCTACTGCGCCAGCAAGGCCGCCATCGTCATGCTGACCAAGGTGATGGCCACCGAGCTGTCGCGCGACGGTATCCACGTCAATTCGATCTCGCCGGGCAACACCGAATCGCCGATGAACGACTATGTGCGCAACGACCCCGAATACAAGCCGATCCTCGACTTCATGGAGAAGCTGACCCCATCAGGCCGCACCTATTCAAAGGCCGAGGAACAGGCGGAAATGGCTTTTTTCCTGGCTTCGCCGAAAACCGGCAAGGCCATCTACCGCGCCAACTTCGTGGTCGATGAGGGCTTCGCCGCGGGATTGTTTATCGCGGATTAGGGGCCGCCGGCTCGCCGCGCGCTATTTGCTCAGGAGTAGCCCAATGCTGACCGCGGAAATGAAGCAACTTATCCGCGATCACCGCGCCGGCATGGTCGCGACGATCAATGATAACGGTGCGCCATCGGTGTCGCCCAAGGCGACCTTCGTCATCATCGACGATGAAACCCTCGCCTTTGGCAATATCAGATCGCCGGGTACGCTGGCTAACCTGAGCAAACGGCCGGCGGTCGAAGTCTGTTTCATCGATGTGTTGACGCGCCAGGCGGTGCGCGTCACCGGAACCGCGATGATCGTCGACAAGGCGGCGGCGGATTTAGGTCTGCGCTCGGCCTTCGAAACGGAATGGGCAGACTATATCGCTTATATGTCGTCCTTCGTGACCATCGCCATCAGCGCCGCCGAGCTGATCCTGTCGCCGGCCTACGACCTCAACTTTACGGTAGACGAGTTGCGCGCAACCAACCTGGCGAAATTGAACAGCCTGTGGGCAGGGTGATCGAGTTCGACGGATTTAATATTCAGGAGTAGCAAACCACACCTATTTTAGCGTTATAATGAGCACGCGATAACAAGAACAAGGCGATGAGATGAGCGTTCAATTGGAAGCCGAAGGCGGCGAGGCGATCAAAGAAGAGATCCCGGTTCTGGATCTGGGGCCGTTTTTTGCCGGCGAAGCCGGCGCGGCTGAGAAACTGGCTGCTGAGCTACGCTATGCCCAGGAGGAAATCGGTTTTTACTTCGTGACCAACCACGGCGTGCCGATGGATTTAATCCGCCGCGGCTATGCCGAGCTCGAGCGCGTGTTTGCGCTGCCCGACGAAGAGAAATTGAAGCTACGCGCGACCGGCACGCGGCCCGGCTATGTGCCGCCGAATTCGGTGGTCTATGTGACCTCGCCGGTGAATAAGAACACCAAGGCCGATCTAAACGAAGTGCTGCGCTACGTGAACGAGCGCCCCGATGACCATCCCGGCCGCATCGCCGGGCGGCGCTTTCATGGTCCCAATCCGTGGCCGGAGAATTTGCCGGGCTTCAAGGAGACCATCAAGGAATGCCACCACGCCCTGGCCGCGTTGGGCCGGCGCATGCTGCCGCTCTATGGGCTTGCGCTCGACAAGCCGGCGGATTTCTTCGAGCCGTTTTTCGACGATCCCCTATGGACCACGCGTAATTCTCACTACCCGGTGGTGGAGGCCGAGGAAAATCAGTTCGGCATCTCGCCGCACCAGGATCATGGTTTTATGACACTGTTGCCGCTATCCGACGTGCCGGGTCTGGAGATCCGCACCCGGGCGGGTAATTGGATCAACGCTGACCATATGGGCGAGGACGCCATCATCGTTAACACCGGCGAGTTCTTGAACCGCTGGACCAACGGCCGTTTTTTGGCCTCGCCGCACCGGGTCAACCCGCCGAAGAAAGACCGCTATTCGATGGCGCTGTTCTTCAACCCCAGCCCGGATACCATCGCCGAGCCCCTCGACACCTGCGTGAGCGAGGATAACCCGGCGAAGTTCGAGCCGATTAGCATCTATGACTATATGTGCTGGTACGTCGACCGGAACTACCCGCCGGAAGCGGGCGGCCAACGCACCGACATCGAGCCCAAGGGCATGGCCGCGGAATAACATCTCCAACTACACCGCACCGTGCTTCGAGACGGCGCTGCGTGCCTCCTCAGCATGAGGACTTGTTGGATATGCGGCCACTACCCGACCTCATCCTGAGAGCCTGGCCGGAAATGAATTGTTTGTTTCTAAGACCTTGTTC
>JAALLF010000019.1 GCA_011087645.1 Alphaproteobacteria bacterium | reverse complement strand
CGCGGGGCGGGGAACAAGGTCTTAGAAACAAACAATTCATTTCCGGTCAGGCTCTGAGGAGCCGCCCCAAGGGCGGCGTCTCGAAGGGCGAGGCTGTCTATGTGATCGCCGTGTGTTGATTGGAAGAGATGGGATCGGGGTGACCAGAGGACCCAATTTTTGTCACGCGGCCGAAGCGGCGACTCAGACGCCGAGATAGTAGCTCTTCACCATGTCGTTTTCGCGCAAGTCGGTGGCGTCCTTGCTGGCGAAAGCGATTTCGCCGTGCACGATGATGTAGCCCTTGTCAGCGATCTTGATGGCCTGGTTGAAGTTCTGCTCCGCCATCAGGATGGTCAGGCCACGGCTGGTGTTGAGCTCACCTATCTTTTCGATCATCTGGGACACTAGGATCGGCGCCAAGCCCACCGACGGCTCATCGACCAACAACAGCTTCGGATCGCTCATCAGCGCCCGCGCCACGGCCAGCATCTGCTGTTCGCCGCCACTCATGCTGCCTGCCTGCTGGGTTTTCCGCTCCGCCAGACGGGGAAACAGCGTGAAACAGAAATCAATGCTTTCGGCGAGTTTTTCCCGGGCCTCGGCGCGGTAGGCCCCCAGGGTCAAATTATCCTCGACGGTCAATAGGGGGAACAGGCGCCGCCCCTCGGGCACCATCGCGATACCGTGTTCAACGATTTGCTTCGGGCTGCAGGCCGCGAGATCGATTTGCCGATCGCCGTCCTTCAAGGTGATCGAACCTTCTGTCGGCTTTATCAGCCCGGCGATGCAACGCATCAGCGTGCTTTTGCCGTTGCCGTTGGTGCCGAGAAGCGCGACCGTTTCGCCGTTGGGCACATCAAGCGAGACATTGTGCAGCACGCTGACATTGCCGTATCCGGCGACGAGATCTTTAACAACGAGCTCAACCATAATCAGACCCCGAGATAGGCGCGCTCGACGCCTTTATCTTTGACGATTTCGTCGGGCTTGCCTTCTGCGATCAACTCGCCGGCATCGAGGCAGATGACCCGGTGCGAGAACTGCATCACCGCGCGCATGATGTGCTCGATCATGATGATCGTCATGCCCTGTTCGTTGAAGCTGATGAGAATTTCCAAAACCTCATCGACTTCGTTACCGGTCAACCCGGCCATGGCCTCGTCGGAGATCAGCAGTTTCGGTTTCGCCGCGATGGCCCGTGCCAATTCCAATTTTCGCAGCTCGATCTGGGTCAGTCCCGAGGTCTCTTGATGGGCTTTCTCAGCCATCCCCATGGTCTCCAAGATCGACATCGCCTGTTCGGCGATCGCGGCCTGAGAGGCGCCGGTGCCGCTGACAAACTCGATCGGGATCTTCAGATTATCCATAACCGTCATGCTGTGGAACGGCCGCGGAATTTGAAACGTGCGCGTTATACCGGCGGCGGTTCGCTTATGCGCTTTCATGCCGTTGAGGTTATGACCGTCAAAGGTGATGGTGCCGCCATCGTTATTCAGCAGGCCGGAAATACAATTGATCAGGGTCGTTTTACCCGACCCGTTCGGACCGATCAGGCCGAAGCGCTCGCCGACTTGCACCTCGGTGGTAACGTTCGACAAGGCCGTGAAGCCGCCGAAATTCTTGGTGACAGAATCTATATTGAGAAGTGGTTCCGACATGACTTTATGACGCCCCGCTAACGCTTAATTCTTTTTCATGAACCAGCCGACGAGGCCGTGCGGTGCGAAGGTCACGAAGACCACCAACACAACGCCGAGAATCAGCAAGTTAAGTTCCGACGATATGGTCACGATGGCGACCTGCTGAACCGTACCCAGAAGAAGGCCCCCCAATACCGGACCAATCCAGGTAAAGGTTCCGCCGATCATCGGCATGGCCAGGGAATACACCGCGAATTCCAGATTAAAGGCCGTAAGAGGATCGATGAACGTCAAATAGCTGGGAAATATACCACCCGCCGCCCCCATCAACGCACCGCTGATCGTGGTGGCGATCAGCTTCAGCCGCAAGGTCGGCACGCCCATGCTTTCCGCCGCCTCTTCATTGTCCTTGATCGCGTTCAGACCGCGCCCGAGCTTGCCCTTCTCGATAGTTCGGGCGACCCAGACACTGAATATCGTCATCCCCGCTATCAGGAAAAATAGGAACTCTTTGTAGTTTCCGAAGACGCCAATTTTTCGATCGACGATCACGGCGCCGAGCAGTTCCGGTTTGCGGGTCGGCAGGATCGATATGCCGGCGGCGCCGCCGACAAAATCCCAGTTGTTGACGACCGTCTCAAGAACGATCGCCAATGCCAATGTTGCAATGGCGAAATAAACGCCTTTCAAACGCAGCGTAAAATAGCCGATTGCGAGGCCGAGAAGGCCGGCAAGGGCCGCGGCGGCGATGATCTGTGGAACGATGGAGACATTGCTCCATTGAATTAGCGCGATCGAGGTATAGGACCCAACCCCGAGAAAACCCGCGGTACCGAAATTAATATAGCCGCCATATCCGCCCAAAATGTTCCACGCGGTCGCGATCATGATGAATTGGAGGACCGCGAAACCGGCGAAGAAGAAAAATCGGTTCAAGCCCAGCTGGGTGAGGATGAATGCCAACACCAAAAACGCGACACAGCCAATCTCGAATTTATAACGCATTATCATTAGCGGGTGTCTCCCACGCCGAGCAATCCGGTCGGTCGGAAGGCCAGCACGCCCAATAAAATCGTAAACGAAACGGCCGGCGCCCATGATGGTCCAAAGAAGGTCGACACCATGCTCTCTGCGATGCCCAAGATCATTGCGGCGATCAGGGTGCCGCTGATCGAGCCCAATCCGCCCAACACGACAATGGCGAACACATTGCCGATAAACAGCCGGCCCACCGCGGGCTCAATGGGGATCACGATAATCATCAGCGCGCCGGCGATACCGCAGGTGCCCAAACCGATGGCAAACGCAATGCGCTTAATGGCGACCGGATCGACGCCCATGAGCGACAGCGCCATCATGTCCTGGTGGACAGCGCGGGTCGCCCGGCCGAAGAACGAACGGTCGAGAAACATCTGCAGGCCCAAGGTCAGAATTGCCGCGACCACAAAGGCCGAGAGCAAGCGGAAAGGAACCGAAACACTGATGCCGGCAAACTCGCCGCCGAATGATTTTCCGATATAGGCGGCGTTGACCAAACGGTGATCCACGCCGAAGCTGATGATCAGAACGACTTCGGTGATGAATAAGAGGCCGAAAAAGAACGCTAAACCGCGCAGCGCCTCGGCGCTGGTTTTTTCGAAGAACTGGTAATAGAGCGAGTAAATCACCCACCCTAATCCGAAGAACAGCGGCGTGATGATTATACCGGCCAGAATGGGGTCGATACCAAAGTTCGCGTTGAGGATGAAGGTACAAAACGCAGCGGCAACGATGAATGTCGGATGGGCGATATTGACCGTGTCGAGAAGCCCGAAACAGATGGAAAGGCCAATCGAGAGCGCGGCAAAAAACCCACCCAACAGGATGCCCGCAATCAAGGCGTTAATGAACAGTTCGAGAATTATCATGCCGCCTCGCGCGATGGCAGAAGGTCACAGGGAAGACGGGAGGACGGTCACGACGGTAACCGCCCTCCACGACTTTCAGAATGTCCAAACCCTACGGTTCGTGACTAGACGATTAAGGCCTAACGCAACGAGTTAAACGGCTTCACTTCACCCGTCTGAATGTCCGCCGGGAACATGATCTTGCGCGTCCCCGGTTGGGAGAACTGGTCCAGCTCGTTGTTTTTAATGCCCTGGTATTGAACCGCGATGGTGCGGCTTTGCGTCCACTCGCCATTGTCGCCAAACTCCACATCACCGACGACCGTGGTGAACTTGGTCTTGTGGATGTATTCGGCGATGGCGTCGTGGTCGATCTTACCGACCGCGTTGACCGCCTTGCCAAGAATGTCGACATAGGCATAGGCCCACGGCACCAGGTAGTAACCCAACGCATCGGTTTTCAAACCTTCGTCCTTGACCTTCTTTTGATAGCGATCAATCAACTCCTTCGAGCCCGGATAGATATTCATCGTCGGTTCCGGCACATAGAAGTCATAGTTGAGGAAGCCGTTCAGGTTCGGCCCCAGACCGGACATCAGGCCGGCATATTGCAGGCCGACCATGCCGCCACCGACGGCCATGGCATCGGTACCCACTTCGGCGATCGCCCGCACCAGACCGGCGGAGCCGTTTGGATAGGAGGCGATATAGAAGATGTCGGGCTTCTTGGCGTTCACCGCGCGGACAATCGGCGTGAAGTCGGCCGTGCGGGGCGGATAGTTCTCATTGTAGACAATCTCCAGGCCCATCGCCTTGGCGTTTTCAACGGCGCCTTCTTTCAAATTCCGCGCGAATTCGGCATCCGCGGCGACGAGTGCGATCGTCTTCGGTTTAAACGTTTTCACCGCCTCGAACCAATTCGACGAAAATCCAACCGCGGGGCTGGGACCGGCCGGCAGGATTTGGAAATACTTTTCGTAATTCCACTTGCCGTTATTGTTCATACCGAACAGGCCCATGAACACGATGTCGCGGTCGATCACCACCGGCATCGCCGGCGCAATCAAGTTCGTACCGTAACCGCTGACCACGAAGTCGACCTTGTCGACGTCGAGTAGTTTGGAATAGATGCCTGGCACGTTCTTGGGATTGGTCTGATCGTCATAGAATACGAGCTCGACCGAACGTCCAAGAATGCCGCCCTGCTCGTTGATGTCTTCGGCCCAGATCTGCATCGCCACCAGCGACTGCTTGCCGCCGCCGGCCAGCGCGCCGGTCAGCGCCATGCTGAATCCGATCTTGATGGGATCTTTGCTCTGCGCCTGTGCAACCGGCGCAAACGCTGTCGTCAGGGTGAACGCTGCCGCAAACAATCCGGCGAGCAACATTACACGCACACGGTATTTCAAAATTCGGGTCATGATCGGCCCCTCCCTATTGGTTCAACGTTCACGAAGATTCACATCGACTTGAACGACTAAACAAATTCAAAGAATGCCTTAAAAGGATTCTTTTAATTGTGAAAACAGGTCTTACGCCCGCTTACTTAAAAGCAATCACTTCCACTCTTGCGAATCTATTTCGAATTTGATTCACAGAATTGTGATTCTCATGATCACCCATCTGACAACAATGGGCAAGTGTCATGTGCCCAGCGGGAAAAAATAGCCGACCTGCCGCACTTAATCTTGCGCCAGCCGGGCCTGAGCCTTAGCGTGCGGAGCAGCGCGCGCGCTCAGCGCCCGACGTCAAAACTAAAAAGGATCGACCCCGCCATGGCTGAGTATTCTCTCGACGGTCGCGTCGTTATCGTCACCGGCGCCGGGCGCGGCATCGGGCGTGTCATGACCGAAGCGCTGACCGAGGCCGGCGCCAACGTTATCGCCGCGGCCCATATCAGCGACGACTTCCCCGAGCTCGAAGCCGCCTGCGCAGCGAACGCCGGCAACATTCATTGCCTGGCGGCCGACATTCGCAAGGTCGAGGATTGCGACCGCATCATCGCCTCAGCGAACGATGTGTTCGGCGGCCTGCACGGGCTGGTCAACAATGCCGGGCTGACCTTCACCTATATATGGCCCGACGCCTACCGCCGCCCCGAGTGGATTGAGGAAAAGCGTTTTCCGGCCTTTTACGAAGCAAAAGACGAGATCATCGAAAACGTTATCGCCACCAACTTCGTCGGCGCCGACCGGCTGGCGCGGCGCGCGGCGCCCTTGATGATCGAACAAGGCTGGGGCCGCATCATCAATGTCACCACCATGTATCCCACTATGACCCGGCCGGGTAGTTCGCCCTACGGCCCGTCGAAGGCGGCGTTGGAATGCGCCTCCGAGATCTGGTCCAAAGACCTCGAAGGGACCGGCGTCACCGTCAACATTCTCAACCCCGGCGCCGGCGCGGCGACCCCTGGCCTGGCCGAGGAAATACAGCAGTTGAGCCGCGAATCCGAAACGCCCTTCGTGATCGATCCCATCCTATTCCGGGAACCGATCGTGTGGCTGATGTCCGATGCCACCGACGATATCAACGGCATGCGCTACGACGCCAAACGATGGGATGCATCGAAACCCGCCGCTGAAGTTGGCGAAGCGACAGGCACCAAAGCCGGCGTTCTGCTGTCCTATATGTCGGATAGCTGACCCTTTACGTCGATATTCGATGAGCGTTGACGCCCCGGCCGCCCGGCGGCCCTATGTGGGGCCAGCCGTTCTGCTGACCCTGACCCAGACGATGATTTCCTGGGCGGTGTTCGCGCCGCCAGTGATCGCCAAGCAAGCCCTGCCGGATATGGGCCTCGAGCCTATTTGGATTGGCGCCCAACCGACCATCGTGTTCATCCTGGCAATGCTCGTCGGCGTGCTTGCCAGTTCCTGGGTCGCCCGCATCAACCCGATGCGCGCCACGCAACTCTTCGTGTTGTTCGCCGTCATCGGATCGATCTTGATCGCCTTCGGATCGATCATATTGGTCGTTCTCGGCAGCGCTTTTATCGGCGCCGCCCTTGGCCCCTCGACCCCGGCAAGTTCACACCTGCTGGGTCGCGTAACGCCAGCGCGTCTGCAACCGCTGGTTTTTTCGATCCGGCAAAGCGGCGTCGCTTTTGGCGGCGTCCTGGCCGGATTCGCGACACCCCTGCTCACAGAGCTTTGGGACTGGCAGACCTCAATGCTGTTTGTGGCCGCTGCGGGCGCGCTCACGATTGCCATCGTCGAGGTTTGGGTGCGCGGCTATAGGGTTTACGCCGATACGACGATCGAACGGCGGATGGAAATCTTTGGCCCGATCCGCGATGTCTTGTCGATACCATCGCTTCGCTGGCTCACTATCGGCATCGTACCGATGGTGATCTCCCAATACGGGCTCACCACCTTTCTCGTTCTCTACCTGCAAGAAGATATCGGCTTGTCGGTGATCACCGCGGGCTGGGTGCTCGGCACCGCATTGGCGTCCGGCGGCATCGGCCGCATTGTCTTCGGCATGATCGCCGGGCGCTATTTACCGCCGCTGACGGTTCTGCTCGGACTGACCACCTTATCGGCGTTGGGCTCTATACTCACCGCAACCTTGACCGGCGCGTGGCCGCTGGCGCTGATTTATTTGATCGGCATTCTCTACGGCGCCGGCGCCGCCGGATGGAACGGCGTTTTTTTGGCCGAAGTCGCGCGCCTGTCACCGCCGGGATCGATCAGCCGGATCACCGGTGGCAGCGGGGTATTCATCTTCGCCGGCATTGTTGTTGGACCGGCCGCGCTGGCCCTGCTCATCAAGCAGACCAGCTTCCCCGCTGCCTATCTGGTCTTGGCGGCACTGTTGGGCATTAGCATTTTCGCCTTCGCCAAGACCCGCGCGATTATCAAGGCGCAGACGGCGTAGGCTTAGTTTCCGCCGGACCACGGCAGACGCCACCGCAACGGGCGGCCGATCCGTTTATTTGCGGCGGTGGTAAAACTCTCTCCTTTTGGGAGAGAGTTACCTAACTAAGGCACCAGCATGCTGATCCCGGTGGTTTTGCGGGATTCGACGTCCTTGTGAAGTTTAGCGGCGTCTTTCAGGGGATAACGCTGATTGATCTTCAGCTTGAGCTTCTTGCTGCGGATCATCGCGAAGACCCGTCGCGCGCTCTTGCGTCGTTCGGCCGGATCGGACGCGTAGTTGAACAGCGAGGCGCGTACGATGAACGGCGCACGGGCCATGAACGACATGTCATTCAGGTCAACCGGCGGGATGGGGCCGGACGCGCCGCCGAAGCTGGCCAGCAGACCACGCGACTTGAGACAGGCCAGCGAGGTTTCCCAGGTGTCCTTGCCGACCGGGTCGTAGACCACATCGACGCCCTGTTTCTTGGTAATCTTCATCACCGCTTTGGTGACATCCTGACGCGAGGTGTTGATGGCGTGTTTGGCGCCGGCGGCGAGGATCTGCTTGCACTTGGCGGCGGAGGACGCGGTGCCGATCACCGTAGCGCCGCGCGCCTTGGCCCATTGGCATAGCATCAGGCCGACACCGCCAGCAGCGGAATGCATCAAAACCACATCGCCCTTCTTGGTCTTGTGAACCCGCTCGACCAGCATCTCCACGGTCATGCCTTTGAGATGGGTCGCCGCCGCCTGCTCGTCGGTGATGTCGCGCGGGATGGCAATACAAATCGCCGCCGGCACGTTCTGCGCTTCCGAGTAGGTGCCGACCTTGCCGATATAGACCACGCGTTGGCCTTTTTTCAGGCCTTTCACGCCCGCGCCGACCGCCTCGATCACGCCGGCGGCTTCCGAGCCGATGCCCGTCGGCAGCGGCAGAGGGTAGCGTCCCATACGGTGGTTGATGTCGATGAAATTGAACCCGATGGCGGTGTGACGCACCGTCACCTCGCCGCGAGCTGGTTTACCTAGCTCGATGGTCTTCCATTTCATCGCCGACGGGCCACCGTTTTTGGCGACTTGGAACGCTTTGACTTTCATAAAATTTCTCCAGTTAAGGTGATAATGATTAGCCTGACGTGCGGCCGGCATCGACCTTGAGCAAGGTGCCGGTCATGTGAGGCGCTTCGTCGCTCAGCGCGAAGGAAACCAGAGCAGCGAGTTCTTCCGGCTCGACCAATTCGTCCATCGGCACATATTTCAGGCCGCGCGAGGCATATTCCGGGCCGCCGACCATCAGCGCCTGGGTCCGGGTGACGCCGGGCACGATGGTGTTGCAGCGAATTTTGTCTTCCGCTAACTCGATCGCCAGAGCGCGCATCAACTGATGCACGCCGCCTTTGCTCGCGGTGTAGGGGATCATGCCGGGGATCGGCCGAATGGCGGTCGACGACCCGGTGGCCAGTAGCGAACCGCCCTCGCCCTGCTTGAGCAGCACTTTCAAGGTCGCCTGCAGGCACAGAAACACGCCGGTCAGGTTCACCGCGACCACCCGGTTCCAGTCGTCCAAATCCATTTCCGCGAACGAGGTCTGCTTGACGAAGGCGCCGGCATTGGCGACCACGCCATCGAGGCGGCCGAACTTTTCGACCGTGCCGGCGATCATGGCGTTCACTTGATCCGGGTCGGTCACATCGGTGGGCAGCGCCATACCGTCGCCGGCATAATTCGACATCGCCGCCACGGTCTCATCGAGACCCTCGGCGTTGAGGCCGCCGACGGTCACATTGGCGCCGTCGCGCGCCGCGCGCAGGGCGATCGCCTGACCGATGCCGGACTCGCCGCCGGTCACCACGAATACCTTGCCTGTTAAATCGCTCATGATTTTCTCCCCGATCAAGGACCGTTCGCCGCTACCGCGCGTCCGGTATTGTTTTTGGTTTTATCCACCGTCTCGTATACGGCGGCATTATTTGGCAAACTGCTATAGCCAAACTGTTTTACAACGTCGCCGGCCCGGCCACCAGAGCCGTCGGCGCCGATACGAAAGCGTGAGGACGGAGCCATGACAACTTCCTGGGCGGACCTGCCGAACGGACATTTGCTGGTCGACGGCGACTGGCTGGCCGACCATCTGGGCGACGATAATTTGCGCATCTTCGATTGCACCACGCGTCTGGTGCCGGATGACGAACTGGGCTACCGCATCGCCGACGCCCGCGACAATTGGGCCGAGAGCCACATACCCGGTTCCGGCTATCTCAATTGCCAGGACGATATGTGCGACACGTCGCACCAACACCGTTTCATGCTGGCCGACCCTGAAACCTTCGCCGCCTCGGTCGGTGCGCTGGGTATCGGCGACAACACGCGGGTCGTGCTCTACAGCACGGCGGAATTGTTCTGGTCGACCCGCGCCTGGTGGGCGCTCTACGCCAACGGCTTCGACAAGGCGATGGTGCTGCATGGCGGGTTTCAGAGCTGGACAGCCGAAGGCCATCCCGTATCGACTGAACCTTGCGCCTACCCGCCGGCGACTTTCACGCCGCGGCGGCGCAACGACGTGGTGCTCGACAAGGACGATGTGCTGGCCGTTCTCGACAATCCCGACATCGCCGTGGTCAACGCGCTCAGCGCGCCGCAATATCATGGCACCGGCGGCATGGTGTTCGGCCGGCCCGGCCGCATCGCACAATCGACCAACGCCCCCTACCCCGAGCTCGCCGATCTGGCCGCCGGCACCCTCAATGACCCGACGACCGTAGGCGACATCTTCGCCGCCGCCGAGATCAGCCCGGACAAGCGCATCGTGAACTATTGCGGCGGCGGCATTTCGGCAACCATCGGCTTCTTCGCGCAAAAACTCATGGGCTACGAGAACATAGCGATGTACGACGCCTCGATGCAGGAATGGGGCTTCGATGAAAGCCTACCCATGGAGCGGGACGACTAATCCTCGTGCTTCGAGGCGGCGCTGCGTGCCTTCGAGCCATGAGGTTTTTTGGGTTAATACGAGATGTTACAAATAGCCTCATCCAGAGGAGGGCATCGGCCCGTCTCGAAGGACGAGGCGTAGATAAATAGTTAGATCGAGGATTTTCATGCCGTTACCCAAATCGTTCGAAGGCCGCTTGTCGCTGCCCGTCGTCGCCGCGCCGATGTTTTTGGTGTCGGGGCCGGAGATCGTCATCGCGTCGTGTCAGGCCGGTATTGTCGGCACTTTCCCCGCCCTCAACCAGCGCACCAGCGAGGGCTTCGACGATTGGCTGACGGAAATCGACACGGCTCTAAGCGACAGCGACGCGCCTTACGGGGTCAATCTGATCGTCCACAAGACCAATCCGCGGGTGGCGCCGGATCTGGAAATTTGCGCCAAGCATAAGGTGCCTCTGATCATCACCTCGCTGGGCGCGGTCGCCGATCTGGTCGACACGGTGCACGGCTATGGTGGGGTGGTGTTTCACGATGTCACCACGGTGCGCCACGCGCAAAAGGCCGCGGAGGCCGGCTGCGACGGGTTGATTTTGGTGTGCGCCGGGGCCGGCGGCCATGCTGGCACGCTCAGCCCTTTCGCCCTGCTGCCGGAAATCCGCAGCTTCTTCGACGGCACCATCCTGCTCGCCGGGTCCCTGTCCGACGGCCGCGCAGTCGCCGCGGCGCAAATGCTCGGCGCCGATCTAGCCTATTTCGGCACCCGCTTCATCGCCACGGCGGAAAGCCAGGCGGTCGACGGGTTCAAGCAGATGATCGTCGACAGCGCGGCGAAGGATATCATCCACACCCCGGCGATCTCGGGCATTCCCGGCAGCTTCCTGCGCCCCAGCATCGAGGCGGCCGGCTTCGACCCGGACTACCTGCCGGAAAAAGGCGCCAGCCAAGCCGAGTTCGGCGACAATATGCAGGAAGAGCGCAAGGCCTGGCGCGATGTCTGGTCGGCCGGCCAGGGCGTCGGCCAAATCGACGATGTGCCCGGCGTGGCCGACCTGGTGGAACGCCTAAGGGGCGAATACGACGCGGCGATTGCGAAATTTAACAACACCCTCACCGCCGCGGCGGCGCAGTAACGCTCACATTCCTCTTGCTGAGCCTGTCGAAGTAGGGGGAATGGCCCCTCGCCCTTCGACAAGCTCAGGGTGAGGGTGTTGTTGGTTTACGGCTGCGGGTCGTTGGGGTGGGCCTTGTCGGGCTGGATGTAGGGCGCCGGCATTTCGAAGATTTCCTGGGTGCGGCAATAGCGCGGGCCGCCCAAGCGGCCGACCGGGGCCAGCTTGTGGGGGTCGATATATTTGTCCTCGAGCATGAGGTCTTCGCGCACATGCCAGCGTAAAATTTTGCCGATCACCAGATGGGTGACCCATTCGTCGCCGAATTCGATGATGCGGTCGAAGCGGCATTCCATGGCCACCGGTGCGTTGGCCAGGCGCGGCGCGTCGACCAGATCGGACGGCACGGTCTCCAGCCCGGCGGCGGCAAATTCGTCCTCGTCGGGCGCCAAATTGGCCGAGCTGGCGTTCATTTTTTCTTCCCAACCATTGACCACCGTGTGGATAACATAGCCCTTGGTCTCGACGATGTTGCGCGCCGTGTCCTTCAGGCGTCGCTCGCGCTCGCTGACCGAGATCGACACCATCGGCGGATAGTGGGAGACCATGGTGAAGAAGCTGAACGGCGCCAAGTTGCGTACGCCTTCGGCACTAATCGTGCTGACCCAGGCAATCGGCCGCGGCACGATCGATCCGATCAGCATGCGATAAGTCTGCTGATGGTCGATCTCGGCGCTGTCAAAGGTACGGTAATTCAACGGTCTCTTCCTTCTCGTCTTGCGCCGATCACGGTACGGCCATGATCCAACGCGTAAAATCAGCGTATAGTTAGATAACGCAACTTTCGATCGAGGGCTAATTTCGATGGCTATTACCCTACTCTATGCCAGCCTGCTGGCGCTGTGGTTCGTTATCCTGTCGGTTCAAGTCATCCGCTACCGGGGCAGCCATTCGATCGATCTGGGTGACGGCGGCGATACGGGCATGCTCCGGCGGATCAGGGCGCACGGCAATTTCGTCGATTACGCCCCCTTGGCGCTAATCCTCATGGGGCTTTTGGAAGTCAGCGGCGCCGGCCCCCTTCTGTTGCATGTGATCGGTGGACTGCTTCTGGTCGGCCGGCTGGCCCATGGCTGGGCATTGTCGTTCACCGACAGCAGCGCGCTGCTGCGCACCGGCGGCATCGCGCTGACCCTGGCGGCGATTATCATCGCCGCCGTGCGCGGTCTGATGATCGCGCTCGATGTGGGGACGTTTTAGCCGATATCTATATTTGAACGCCGCCAAGGCATCGCATGAGCGGTTTGCCGTTGATAACGTCTGTAGCGCCCCCAGTTTTGGTCATCGCCGGGCGGGGCGACAAAGTGCGATATTTTCCCTATACTTAGGCATTGAAAGCTCGCCACGGTAGGCCAGCATTTGAGGCGGATGATCGTCGGGTCGTCCAGGCCGTGGCCGCGTTAACTCCTGGCATAAGGAGGTTTAACTATGGCTCAGGAAAAAACGTTCAGAGATATTCAGGTCACATCCAGCCAGATTGCGGTTCGCAAGATCGGCGTCAAAGATCTCGTCCAGGCCCTGCGGAAAGGGTTCGACGATTTCAGCGCAAAACCAAGCCATATTGTATTTCTGATTATCATTTACCCGCTGTTCGCCTTGCTTCTGACGCTGTTTTTAGCTGGCCAGACGCTACTCCACCTGGCCTTTCCGGTGGTCGCCGGCCTAACCCTTCTCGGCCCGGTCGTCTCGGTTGCGCTGTTTGAGATGAGCCGCCGCCGGGAAAGCGGGCTCGACACATCATGGCGTTCCGCCTTCGATTTTATGCACTCCGCTTCCTATGCGCCGATCCTGGCGCTTTCCCTGCTGATGATGCTGCTCTATGTCGCCTGGCTGTACATGGCGCAGTTCATCTATTTCGGCCTGTTTGGCGCCGTGCCCCTAGAATCGGTTTCCGACTTTACCCATCAACTGCTGACAACCCGACACGGCGGCGCGCTCATCGTGTACGGCACGGCGGTCGGCTTGATATTCGCCATCATCGCGCTGGCGATTTCAGTCGTCGCCTTCCCGTTACTCCTCGACCGACCGGCGACCACCGTAACGGCGGTCACCACATCGATCAGAGCCGTCACCTCCAATCCGCTTATCATGGCTGTCTGGGGTCTCATCGTCGTGGTACTGCTGGCCGCCGGCGCCGCCGTATTTCTCGTCGGGCTGATCGTGGTGCTGCCCGTATTGGGACATGCGACGTGGCACCTGTACCGCAGACTTGTTGAACCGTAGGGCCTTACCGGGCGACACGGTGCAACGGCAAAAGTTCAAAATGGAAATGTTTTAGCGTCGAGGCCCCCCGGTCTTGCCTGCGCGCGCCCGACATGGCACCAACGGCGCTACTATGCTGAAAGTCTATTACGCTCCGAACATCCGCGCCTACAACGAACGCCTCAAGGCCCGCCCGGCCTTGCAGAGCGCGTGGGACGCCTAATCTCGGCGGCACCCCGTCACAACTACACTATAGGGAGTGTTCGATGGTTAAGGCGATCGTCCTGCACGAATATGGCGGCCCGGAAGCCCTGAAATGGGAAGATGTCGAGGTCGGCGATCCGGGCCCCGATGAAGTGCGTATCCGCCACACCGCGGCGGGGCTGAACTATCGCGATGTCTACCACCGCAATGGCAATTACGGGGTCGCCGGATTCCCGGCCATTATTGGCGGCGATGGCGCCGGGGTGATCGAGGCGGTGGGCAAAAATATTACCAAATTCAAGATCGGCCAGCGGGTGGCCTATGGCAATGGCCTAATGGGGTCCTATGCCCAATCGCGGCTGTTCACCACGGAACATTTGCTGCCCCTGCCCGACGGGATCGCCGACGAGGTAGCGGCGGCGATGCTGGTCAAAGGCTTCACCTCCTACGTGCTGGTCAAACGCGCCTATCCGGTGCAACCCGGCGACACGGTTTTGATCCACGCTGTCGCCGGCGGTTGCGGCCTGATCCTCTGTCAGCTCGTCAAGGAAATGGGCGCCACGGTGATTGGCACCACGAGCACCGAGGAAAAGGCCGAACTTGCCCGGTCGGTTGGTTGCGATCACGTTATCCTCTATAGCCAAGAAGACTTCGCCGCCCGGACCCGCGAGATTACCGACGGCGAAGGGGTCGCGGCGGTCTTCGACGGCGTGGGCGCGGCAACCTATATGGGCAGCCTCGACTCCCTCAAGCATTGCGGAATGTTGGTCGGCTATGGCAACGCGTCGGGCAACTTTCCGCCGGTCGAGCCTTTCGATTTGATGCGCCGCGGGTCGCTGATCTTCACCCGGGTGAATTCAAGCTTCTATTACAAGGGCGCCGAAGATATCGCCCGGGTCGGCCAGGAGCTGTTCGATCTGGTCGCGGCGGACAAACTTAAAATCATCATCAACAAGACCTATCCGCTGGAAGAAGCCGCGCAGGCCCACCGCGACCTGGAAGCGCGCAAAACCTCCGGCTCGGTGGTCTATATTCCGTAACGGCTGAGCTGTTTGGCAAGTTTTGGCGATTTCAGACGGACGCGCCGCGACGCCCGTGGGCGCTCGTAGACTCTCTCTACCCTGCACCATAGACTTTTAACCCTAAGGAGAGGGATCTGTTGAAATGACGCTGGAAACTTCCGAAGAGGACATGGACGGGCGGCTCAAAGTGCTGACCGTCGAGAATATGGACGACGCGCAGCGCGCGGCCGCCGAGCGCATGCTCGCCAGCAAAACCGGACGTATTATCGGACCGATGAACGCGTGGCTGCGCTGTCCGCCCCTGGCGCTGCGCGCCATCGAGCTCGGCGACTACGCCCGGCACGGGTCGACCCACGAGAAGCGCATCTCGGAGCTTGTCATTCTGATTATCGCGCGGCACTGGTCGGCGCAGGTCGAATGGTGTGTGCACAAGGTCGAGGCGTTAAAGGCCGGCCTCGATCCAGCGGTCGTCGATGCCATCGAAGCCCGCACCCAGCCGTCGTTTGATCGGGCCGACGAAGCGTTGGTCTATGATCTATTCAGTGAACTGATCGACACAAAACACGTCAGCGACGCGGTCTATCACCGGGCAATCGAGATGTTCGGCGAGTCGAAACTGGTCGAACTGATCGCCATCTTCGGTCACTACAATCACGTCGCCGCGGTGCTTAATACGTTCCGCGTGCCGGTCCCGCCGGGCTGGGCGGAACCGCCGAAGGATTGAGCCAGCCGGAATTTTTCAGCGGGTCCAACCCCTGCCGGGCGGTGTGGATGAATATGGAAAGTTAGGCCTCGGAGTTCTCCGTGTTATTATCCGCCCCAACGACGGTTATCGTACCGGCAAAAAAGAAACGCCAGAAGGGAAACGACAAAAATGGGCATGCGCTATTTCGGAACTTCTGTCCAACGTCAGGAAGACAAGAAATTTCTGATGGGCCAGGGACGCTATGTCGACGATATTGAATTCGTCGGCATGCTGCATGGGGCTTTCCTGCGGGCCGAGATCGCGCACGCCAAGATAAACGGCATCGACGCCAGTGCGGCGCGCGAAATTCCCGGTGTTCACGCGGTCTACACCTTGGACGATTTGGGCGACCCCTATCCCGACAAACCGATGACGACGGCCTACGCCTCGCCCCTTCTAAAGCAGACGATCTGCCAGCATCTGCTCGCCAAGGACGAGGTTTGCTTTGTCGGTCAAACCGTGGCGCTGGTCGTCGCCGAAAGTCGGCACATTGCCGAGGATGCCCTCTCGCGCATTGTGGTTGACTATGAACCCCTGCCCGCCGTGGCGGACTGCCGCGATGCTCTCGATGACGATGCGCCGCCAACCCATTTGGGCTTGGAGAGCAATCTGGTCGGAAATTTCTATGGCAAGTTCGGCGACATCGACGCGGCGTTCGCCGAGGCCGCCCATACCTTCAAGGTGGATTTCCACGAACATCGCGGCGGCTGCCACGCCATGGAGTGCCGCAATATCATCACCAATTATGATCCCGGCAAAGACGAGACAACGGTCTACCTAACCACCCAGTCACCATTTTTGATCCGCCGACTAATGGCGCGCTATTTCGAGGAAGACGAAAGCAAGATCCGGGTTATCTGCCCCGATGTCGGCGGTGGATTTGGCCCTAAAAACGGCCCCTACGCCGAAGAGTTCGTGCTGGCGATCGTGTCGAAACAATTGCAGCGGCCGGTCAAATGGATCGAGGACCGCCGCGAGCATTTCGTGGCGACCAATACCCAGGGCGACCAGATGTGGCATATGGAGATCGCCTGCGAGGACGATGGTAAGATCCTGGGCGCGCGCGGCCGGGTCATCCACGACATGGGCGCCTTTGTGCCCTATGGATTGCTGCTGCCCGCCACCAGCGTATTCCCCTTACCCGGCCCCTACGCGCTCCCCGCCTTGGATGTGACGCTGGACGCGGTGTTCACCAATAAGACCTGTACGTCGCCGGTGCGCGGCGCCGGGCGGCCCAACGCGGCCTATGCCATGGAGCGGCTGATCGAGACCGTGGCGCGTGGCCTCAAGCTCGATCCCGCCGATGTAAGGCGGCGCAATTTCGTCCGCAAGGATCAGTTCCCCTATACCACCGGCGGCACCCTGCCCAGCGGCGACCCAGCCGTCTACGACAGCGGTGATTTTCACAGCCTGCTCGATATGGCGCTGTATAAGGCCGGCTATCCGGGCTTTAAGAAGCGCCAGGCCGCCGCTCGTCAGGAGGGCCGCTATTTGGGAATGGGCATTTCATCGTGCATCGAGGACACCGGCTTCGGACCCTATGAGGGGGTCAAGGTTAAGGTGCAGCCAAGCGGCAAGGTTCTTTTGCAAACCGGGGCGGCGAGCCAGGGCCAGGGGCATCAAACCGTCTATTCGCAAATTGTTGCCGAAGAGTTGGGCGTCAATATCGAATCCATTGTTTATCAGTCCGCCGACACCGGAACGGTCCCACACGGCGTCGCCACGGCCGGTAGCCGGGTCACCGCCAATGCCGGGCCGGCATCGCAAGCAGCGGCGCGCCTGGTTCGCAAAAAAGCCCTCAAACTTGCCGCCGAAGTATTGGAAATCGACGAAGACGATCTCGATATCGAAGACGGGGTGGTGCGCGCTATTCCGGAATCCGGCCGCAATGTGAATATTTCCTTAGGCGACCTGTCCTTTAAACTGACCCCGTTGATGAACGGCAAGGTGCCGGAAGGATATGAACCCGAACTTGAGGCCACGTCGTTTACGTCATCGACCGGCGTTCCCCATGCCAGCGGGTCGAGCGTGGCGGAGGTTGAAGTGGATGTGGAAACCGGGGAGGTCAAACTGGTCAATTACGTCATCGCCCATGATTGCGGAAATATGATCAACCCGATGCTCGTCGACGGCCAAATCGTCGGCGGTGTCGTGCACGGCATTGGCAACGCGTTGTTTGAACGGATGGTGTACGACGAAAATGCGCAGCCGATGTCGATGAACTATGGCGAGTTTCTGTTGCCGATTGCGACCGAAATGCCGCCAATCCAGGTGCTGCACCAAGAAACCCCGTCGCCCCACAATGAACTCGGCGTCAAAGGCGCCGGCGAAGGCGGGACGATCCCGGCGGCAAATGCCATCATCGCCGCCATCGAGAACGCGCTGGAGCCGTTTGGCGTTGTCGTCAACGATCATCCCGTCGACCCGCAGCGTATTTGCGAGTTGCTCGATGCCGCCCAGGACAGTGCAAGCGCCGCCTAGGTCGCGCACTGGCTTAAATCATCAACGACGTAATTATCGGTAGTCTTTATGAAACCCGGACGCTTCACCTATCACGACCCGACCACCATTGACGAACTCATAGGGCTTTTGGGGTCGCTCGACGACGCCAAGTTGCTGGCGGGCGGTCAATCCCTGATGCCCATGCTCAATATGCGCTTCTCGCAACCCGATCATGTGGTCGACCTCAACGGCATTGACGAACTGGCCGGCATCACGACCAACGGATCGGCGCTAAAGATTGGCGCCATGACCCGCCAGGCGGCCCTCCTGAAGAGCAACGAGATCGCCGACCAAATCCCGGTGATGCAGGCGGCGCTCCAATGCGTCGGGCATTTCCAGACGCGCTACCGGGGAACGATTGGCGGCTCGCTCTGCCACCTGGATCCATCGGCGGAACTGCCCCTAATAGCTCTGTTGTGCGATGCGGAATTGCAGGTCGCCGGCCCCGATGGGGATCGTTCGATCGCCATGGGCGAATGGCCTCTCGCCTACATGATGCCAAGCATTTCCGAGAGTGAAATTCTGAAATCGATCAATATTAACCCGTGGCCCCAGCGCCACGGGTTCGCTTTCGAGGAAATCGCCCGCCGCCGCGGCGACTTTGCGATTGTCGGTGTCGGCTGCCAACTGGCCATCGATAACGGCGTTATTTCGAAGGCGGTGATCGCCATTGGCGGCGCAAATCAGGTCCCTTATCGCCTGACCGAAGCCGAGGAAGCGCTTGTTGGTCAGCCAGCCACCGATGACGTGTTTGCCGCCGCGGGTGAAGTCGCGCGCAAACAAGACGCCATGTCGGACGCCTATATCACCGCGGCATATCGCCAGCGCCTGGCCAATGTTCTAACCAAACGCACGCTCGCAACGGCCGCCCAGCGCGCCACCGGGGAGTAACAATCATGAGCGAACAGAACAACGACGAACGCGAAATCACCTTAACCGTGAACGGCAAAACCTACCGGGAGACGGTTGAAACCCGGATCCATCTGGCTGATTTCCTGCGCCTCCAGCTCAAACTGACGGGCACCCATTTGGGCTGCGAGCATGGCGTGTGCGGCGCCTGTACCATCCTGGTTGACGGAGAGGCCGTGCGCTCCTGCCTGATGTTGGCGGTGCAGGCCAATGGAAGCGATGTCACGACCATCGAAGGGCTGGCCGACGGCGAGGAATTGACCCCGATCCAAAAGGCCTTCAGCGAACATCACGCGCTGCAATGCGGCTTCTGCACATCGGGGATGATTATGTCACTGACCGCCTACATCGCGGAAAATCCAGGCGCCGATGAAGAGGCAATCCGCGAAGCTATCTCCGGAAACATCTGCCGTTGCACCGGGTATCAGTCGATCGTCGCGGCTGGCGTCGCGGTCGCCGCTAAATAGCCGGGCGAAGGGTAGCGGGCCGCGTCTGTGACGATATAATCGGCGCGAACGGGGGATGGATGCCCAAGCTGCTGTCACCAGACCAAGTCGCAAAGTACGAAAGAGACGGTTACGTCTCGCCGATCCGCGCATTCTCAGCCGATGTCGCCGCCGAACTTCGCGCCAAGCTGGAGGCGGTGGAAGCCGCCGAGGGCGGGCCTCTTTCGGGGCCACTGCGCTTCAAACCGCATTTGCTCTATCGGTTCCTCGATGAAATTGTCTACGACAGCACGATCCTCGACGCGGTTGAAGACATACTGGGGCCAAATATTCTGTGTTGGTCGTCAGGGTTTTTCACCAAGGAGGCGCACGACGCCGGGTTCGTTTCCTGGCACCAGGATTCGACATACTGGGGTCTGAGCGCGCCACGGGTGACGTCGGCATGGATCGCGCTCACCCCCAGCACCCGGGCGAATGGCTGCATGCGGGTCTTGCCGGGCACCCATATCGGCGACCAGGTCAGCCACACCGACACAAACGCGCCGAACAATATGCTCAGCCGCGGTCAGGTTATCGATGCCCAGATCGACGAAGGCGCGGCCGTCGACATTGAACTACAGCCCGGTGAAATGTCGCTCCATCATGTCCGCTTGGTGCACGGCTCCGAGCCCAATGCCACAAACGATCGACGGGTCGGCTTTTCGATCCGCTACATTCCGCCGGACGTCCACCAAACCAACACAATGCGCGACAGCGCCGGATTAGTGCGCGGCGTCGATCGCTTCGGCCATTTCGAACACGAGCCAAAACCCGCTGCCGATCGTCACCCGGATGCGCTCGCCTGGCACGCCAGGGCGACGGAAATTCACAGCTAGCGAGCTTAGGCGAGCAGCCGTCTTTTAAGGCGGTTAGAGGTCCGTCCGGCTATGGGCTTCGGCCGATGAGTGGGCGGCGATTTCGCGGCTGGGAACCCCACCTTTGATGTCCTTGCCGGACGGGTTCCAGGTACAGATCGGGGCGTTCTCGGCCCACACAGTCTTGTAGTACCCAGGGACAAAATATTCAATAAATGCAAGCTCTTCGTCACCGTCGTTAATAAAGTAGTGGCGCTCGTGATCGTAGATATAGACCGTATCGCCGGCCGCGACCTTGTGCGGCGCATCGTTGAGATAGAAGGTAGCGGCGCCGCGCAATATAACCTGGAAATGCTCCGCGCCTTCGTGATGATGATTGGCGGCTTCGGTGCCCGGCGGGTAGAGAATCATTTCGCCTTTCACCGCCTTGGTGCCGGAAAGCTGCGGGGTGACCATGTAGATGCGTTTGCGCGCGTCGAATTCTGAATTGAGCACCGGCTCGTTAGTCCAGTCGATACAACGGCAATCGAGCACCGCGGCGTCCCAATTGGGGTCGAAGCGCGCCGCATCGGGCACCAACGCACGGAACACCAGCGCCCCGGCATCGCTGCGCAGGCGCGCGGATTGGCCGGGCGGCAGGAACAGAAAATGATCGACCGTGATCGGTTGCTCGCCATCGTCGGTAATCAGTGTCGCCGTACCGTCGAGCATATGGGCCCAGGCGAGATCAGCGTCGCCAACACTGATATCGACCTCGGCGCCGGGCTCCAACCGGAACTGGTCGGTGCGCACCTTGTCGGACTTCACACGTTCGGGTGTGATCAGATGCTTAACCGTGACGCCTTTTGCGTGCGGTTGGGCTTCGATCGAGGTCTCGCTGAAGAAGACGGCCATGTGAAGTTTCCAAACTTGCTTGCGAGTTAATCGGTTGCTGGCGACGCCACGGCAATGATGTCGATTTCGACGCGCGAGCCCGGCGCGCTGAGATTGTTGACACACACCATCGTGCTGGCCGGCTTCCAATCGCCGAAATAGCCGCCCATCACCTCATGCATGGCGTCGGCCTCGCGCATGTCGGTCAAGAACTTGGTCACCTTGACCACATTGCGCCAAGTCAGCCCGCAAGCGTCGAGCGAGAGTTTGATATCCTCCATCGCCCGCTTGGTTTGTTCGCGTATATCGTCGGGCAGCACATGTTCTTCGTGGACATGGGGATGCGAATGATACAGCGGCAACGCCGTGGAGCCCGAGATAAACAACATATCCGCCCCGCCTTGGACGCGGATCGACGGTGAATAGGGAAGCTTGTCGGCCTGGCTGGGGTCCGGGTGGATCGGTTCGATTTTCAACATGATTACTGTCCCGTTGTTCTGAGTTATTTAAGTGCAAAGGGCCAGAACGCGGGCCTGCGCTCCGGTGCCGCGGGCGACCTTGATGGCGCCCACCACCAGCGTGCAATCCCGGGTCTTGGCGGCCTCGGACAAGGCGTCCAGATTGGCGGCGTTCTCGACCATCAGAATGTCGTGCTGGAGCAGGCGCACATGGGCGGTCAGCGAATTGGTGCGCTGTTCGTCCTCGCCCTTCGCGGTCTGGCCGGTTTCGGTCGAGATGTTGTCGACCACCGTGCCGCCGATACGAATCCCCTTCTCGCGCGCGATCTGCAACAGCCGTTCCACCGCCGCCGGCGACAGGCCGGGATGGTTGAAACCGTTGATATAGTCGGAACCGGCCATGCCGGCGGCGGCGTAGAAAAAGCGGCTCCAGCCAAGATTCAGGATAATCCAGCAGCCGTCGACAAGCTGATCAGCGACGGCATCGATATCGGCGGGGGTCACCACATTGCCGGACTCGTTGCCGAAGTCGGTGACCGCGGGGTCGGGGCTGGGCGCGCCGCCGTTTTTGTCAAGCTCCGCCTGCACCCGATCGGAAATATCGATCACCACCACCGGCCCGACCAGCCAGTCGGCCGGCACTTCGTGCATTTGCTTGCGGTCCGCCATCGGCACGCCGGTGGCCTCCTGGGAGACCTCGTTATTGACGAAATGGTTGGGCGCATTCATGTGGGTGCCGTGATGTTCCGACATCACCAGCCGGCCGGATTCGATGTGGCCGAGATTGATCCCCATCTCGAAAAAACCGAGCACCGCATGGCCGCCATAGGTGGCGAATGGCGGCACATCAGACCAGGGTTGATCCATATCGGGCAGGGTCGGATTTTCCGCCGACGCTTTGTAAGTCGGCACCGTGTGGGTCAGATCGATGACCATTGGCCCTGCGTTATTCGTAGCTGCCACCGGCGCGTCTCCCTGGCTTACGGCGGGGGCTTGAATGGCCCGCTCGGTTCGCAGGGTAACGCGCATTGACGGCGAAGCAAAGACACGGGCTCGCCGTGAGGGCGACTACACGATGTCGAAGATCGCGCGGGTCAGCGTGTCGCGGTTGATCATCGACATATAGGCTTTCACCATGTCCGGGATGTTGTCGATATTGGCGATCGAATTTCGGGCATCGTCGGCGGTTTGCCAGGTAGCGGCGATCATCCAGGTGCCATCGTCGCTTTGACCGATCTCGCGGTGGAGAAACCCCGGCTGCGCGCTGGTAAATTCCTCGCCCACTTGGCGGCAGATCGCCAAAAATGCCTCAGGGTCGGTGCCCTCGACGATATTATAGTTCACGATCTCAATGGCGTAGGGCGGTGTCAGGTTGGGGGCGGGCATCGGTAAGTCCTTCGCTTTATAAAATTGGCCTAAACGCCGGCTGGCCCGGCTGGCGATGACAAGCAACCGTTATGGGCAATATCGCCGGACAGGTCTAGCCGGTCGCTATCTTCGCGCGGCGCCGCTACGCGCCGACTTTCAGAATAATCCGCCCGAAATGAGCGTTCGCCGCCATATGCTCCAGAGCCGCCGCGGATTCCGACAGGTCGAAGACGCGATCGACGGGCATGGTCAGTTTCCGGGCCCCCACCGCGTCCCACAAATCCTCGTGCGCGCGGCGCACCACTTCGGCATGTTCCTCGATCGAGCGGGTCCGGCCGGTCGTCCCAATATAGGTCAGCCGCCGTTCGGCATGCTTATTGAGATCCATTTCAGCGGTCATCCCGCCCAGCCGGCCGACATTGATGATCGTGCCATGGACCGCCGTCGCGGCCATGTTCGCATTGGCGACGTAGCCGGAGATATTATCGACGATAAGATCGACGCCGCGCCCGTCGGTGGCTTCGAGCACCTGCTCGACCCAATTATCGTCGCCGGAATCTAATGCGAGGTCCGCGCCATACTCGCTCAGCCGCGCCCGCCTTTCGGGATTTGTTGACGTGCCAATCACGAGTTTCGCGCCCAGATGTTTGCCAATCTGCATGCCCATCAGGCCGACGCCGCTGCTGGCGCCCTGGATGAGGATCGTCTGGCCGGCGGCAAATTTCCCGTTCGTGACGATCGCATCGTGCATGGTGAGGACCGACCCCATCAGGGTGGCGGCCTCTATATAGTCCATGTCATCGGCTGGAATCGGCAGCGCGCGACGCCAATCGGAAGCGGCATATTCGGCCCAACCCGCCGCGCCCTGCCCCATCACCCGATCGCCAACAGCAAAATTTTGGGCCGCGTCACCAACTTCGACGACTTCGCCACAAAACGAGGCGCCCATGACCTTCGCGTCACCGCCGACATGGCCGAAATTTTGACCCTGGGTGGTTAGCAGATCCGACCGGTTCACGCTGCAACTAGCCACTTTGACAAGAATTTGGGTCGGCTTGATTTGCGGCCGATCAACCTCGGCGAGCTGGGCTCCATCTTCGGTTAGGACGATGGCCTGCATTTTATTCCCTGACATGACTTGCCTTTCAATACCGCCTAGTGCCCCCTACCGGGTCTTCAGAGTGGGCACGTATCTGACAATAATCTGTTCCGACCCGCGCGCGGTATGCCACCGCTAATGCTGTGTTTATGCGGTTTATGATGCTTCGACAAACAAGTAATATCAATTCATCACACAAGACAAATTAGTCTGAAAAACGATGTACAAATTACCGCCCCTAAACGGATTACGCGCCTTCGAGGCCGCCGCCCGCAACCTCAGCTTCGCCAAGGCCGCCGCGGAATTGCACGTGACACCGGCAGCGGTGAGCTATCAGATACGCGCGCTCGAGGATCATCTTGGGGTCAAACTCTTCCGCCGGCTCAACCGGGCAATCGTTCTGACCGATGCCGGTGCGCTGGCGTTCCCCGGCGTTCGGGGAGGTTTCGAGGAACTTCATCGCGCGGTTAGCCGTATCGGCCGGGCGGCACGAACCGACCAAGTCGTCGTTGTGACAATGGCGCCCCATTTCGCCGCCAAATGGCTGGCTCCCCGGCTGGCGCGTTTTATCGAGCGTCATCCAAACATCGATTTGCGCATCAGCGCCGGCATGACCAACATCGATCTAACCACCGATCAAGCCGACGTCGCGGTCCGCTACAATTTGGGCAACAATGACGGCCTGGTTGCTGAAAAACTGATGAACGAGGCCGCAACGCCAATGTGTCGTCCCGAGATGATCGGTGGCGACCCACCGCTGCGCACGCCCGCCGATCTCGAGCGCCACACCCTGATCCACTACGTTTCACAGTCGCCACTTTGGCCTGACATTCCAGGCTGGTCGAAATGGCTGGCGCTCGCCGGATTAGCCGATCTCGACGCCAGCGCCGGCCTGCATTTCGATCACGCCGACCATTGTCTCGATGCGGCCATTGAGGGTTCTGGCGTGGTGCTGGGGCGCAGAGCGATCGCCAGCCGCGACCTGGAACAAGGCCGCCTCGTCGCGCCGTTCGACCTCGACCTACCCTTCCCCGGTGGGATTTACAGCATCACGACGTCAGAAAAAGTGGCAAATCCAAATGTCAGCGCGTTTCGCGACTGGCTCCGCGAGGAAGCGGCCAGTACCCCGATGGGCGCGCCAATGGCGGCCTAGGCGCTGGTCGTACTTCGCACCGGCTGCGAGCTCCCGCCAGTTCTCACCAAATCCAGGCGAATATCACCCCCCTCGACATTGCCGCGGCAAAAAATCTGAAATACTGTTTCCTCACAGACCGGGGCGCATTCGAGGAATTTGGATAAACATTCCGACGCCGCCAGCACCGAACGGGAGAGACGAGGATGGCCATACCAAAAATTTCCGTCGCGGAAATGGAGTCAAAATACGTCGCCCGCGAAGGGACGTCGCACGGCTCCGACCTTGCGTTCCTCGACCAGCGTATGCCCGGATTCCAGCGCGAGATCATCAATATGATCGGTATCAGCGTCACCGAAAATCCCGAGGACCCGTCGCTGGAACCAAAGATCACCTCGCCGGCGCATGGGTTTGCGGTCATCTATAACCGCGCCACCAACGGTAATGGCGCGGCGCTGCACGCCCATTTGACCGAAGAGGTGTTTGTGCCGATCCGCGGCGCGTGGCAATTGTACTGGCTGGAGGGCGAAGACGAGCGTGCGGTAACGCTGGAACCCGGCGATATTATCAACGTGCCGACACTTATCTATCGCGGCTTCCGTTGCGTTTCCGACGACCCGGATGCGTTGTTGCTGACCATCGTCGGCGGACCGGATCCGGGCAACGTCACTTGGCACCCCAGCGTCGTTGAGGCCGCGCGCGACACCGGGCTGGAAGTCGACAAAGACGGGAACCTTCGCGAAATCGAAAGCTAGGACCGCGCCCACCGCGCCGGATACCGACACCATGCCCAAAGCCAATATCGGAAACGGCGAAATCTATTACGAAATCCAGGGCGAGGGGCCGCCATTGCTGCTGGTCGCCGGGCTTGGCGGCACCGGCGATTATTGGAATCCGCAAATCGAGGCATTCGCCAAGCATTATACGGTCATCGTTCATGACCACCGCGGCACGGGCCAGAGCACCCACTCCCAGATTGATTATTCCGTCGATCAAATGGCCGACGATGTGCTGCGCCTCATGGATTTCCTGCAAATTGAAAAAGCGCACTTCGTCGGCCACTCGACCGGCGGCGCCATGGCGCTCCTGCTCTCCAATCAGAATCCAGAGCGTCTTACCAGTTCGGTCGTCTACGCAGGCTGGATCAAGGCCGACCCCCACCTCCGTCGTTGCTTCGATATCCGCAGAACGCTTTTGCGGGAATCCGGCGCGCAAGCCTATTGCCGCGCCACGCCCTTATTTCTGTTCCCGTCATGGTTCATCCGCGACAATGGCGATGCCATGACGGAGAACGAGCCCAGCGTCGCCGCGAGTTTTCCGTCGGCGGAGATTATGGAGAGCCGCATGGATGCGGTTCTCGCCTTCGACTGTAGCGACTACCTTGACCGCATTGCCGTGCCAACGCTGGTCATTTGCGCCGACGATGATTTCCTCACGCCCGTCCACTGCTCGCGAGAGCTTGCCAAGCATATTCCCAACGCGGAATTGAACGTTCTCGAGAGTGGCGGGCACGCTGTTTCCGTGAGCCGTCCGGATCTGTTCAACCAAGAAGTTCTGGCCTTTCTTGAACGACAATAGGCGTCCTAGGGCCAGCGCATCTGAAACCACCATCCGCCAGCGCCGTCAATCACGATCGGTTGAGACCGCACCCCAAAACGAACATAGCTGGTAAAGTGATGTTTGCACTTAATCGCGAGCGCAGTCAGGCGGCGTACAGAACTGCGCCGAGCGGCTGCATGTCAGGTAACGGGGATCGTATCCATGAAAAAACTGTTTTTCATTATTGGCTTACCACTGATGCTGGCCGGCGGATCAGCCAGCGCACAATTGTGGAGCGGAAACGATTATCGTGAGACCTGCACGCTAGAGCCAGACGAGTATAAAACCTCGGTTTGCTCTGCCTTTATTATCGGCATCGCCCAAGCCGGCAGATCCAACAAAATATTCTGCATGCCCGAAGACGTGACGAACGGTCAGACCCACGCCATCGTTAACAGCTATATTAATGACAACCCCGAAGAGCGCCACCTCGCGGCCTCGGAACTCATCGTGACATCGCTGGTTAAGGCTTTCCCCTGCCAACCAAAATAGGGCCCCTATTTAGGGGCGACTGATCCTAGCGAAGGCTTAGTCGAGCGCCGCCGTGTACTTGGCGAACTGCACCTTGAGCGTGAAGCCGCCCTCATTGATCTGCCACTTGTCGAGCGTATAGGTGCGCAAGCCCCGTTCGTGCATGGGGTCGGCGTCGGCGATCGTCTGCGCCTCGGCGAAGCTGTTGGCGCGAATGATAATCAGGCCGGCGCGCGGCGGCGCGCCATCCTGGTCGAACAGCGGGCCGGCGGCGAACATGATGCCGCGTTCTTCCAGCGAGACCTGGTATTCTAGATGGTCGGGCAGCGACTTCATCATTTCGTCGCGCTCGACGGCGGGCGTTGTCAGCACCGCGTAGAGGTTTTCGGTTACGACGCGGGGGCCATCATGGTCACTCATATCAACATTCCTTTGTTCGTGGTTTCCGTACCGACACCGGCACGTCTGCTCAATTCGCGGTTATCTCAGTTCCCAGCCGTAAATCTCGACCGTGGTCTTGCCGGTGCGCAGCACCTCCATCATCTCGACCTCGCGGGCGGCGATGGCGTCGCCGAACTGTTCAGGTGGCGCGCACAAACCGGCGCACCGGCGACCGAACAGCCTCATTATGTATATTGGCGTCTGAGTAGGTAAAGCCCGCTTGCGGCAAGTACCGCACCGCCGGTCAATGTCGTTGCGGTGGGCACGTCACCGAAAGCAGCAAAACCAATCGCCGACGCCCAAATCAATTCGCTGTAGGAGAATGGCGAGACAACCGAGGCGGGCGCCATTTGGTAGGCCTTGATGAGGAGAAAATGCGCCATGGCCCCAAGACAGGCGGCGGCGAGTAGAAACGCGAGCTGTTCGAGGCTCGGCGTCTGCCAAAACAATGGCAGCGCCAATGATGTCGTAACGAGACCAACAAGCGTCGCCGTGTAGAGCATTGTCTTCGGTCCGACAGCCCGGGCGATCGGCCGCGTCATCGTTTGATAAATCGCCGCGCAGAAAGCAGCGCCAAGGGGCCACAGAGCTACCGCATTAAAGACACCGGCGCCCGGCTGAATGACGATCATCACGCCAGCAAAGCCGACGAGAATCGCCAACCAATGCTGGACTTTCACTTTCTCTTTCAGGAACGCCACCGACAACGCGGTGATGAGCAGTGGCGCGACGAAAGCGATAGCGATCGCATCGGCGAGCTGCATCAGGCCGACGGCGATAAACATGATACCGATGGTCGCGATCTGAGCCACCGCGCGGGCGACCTGCAGACCGAGCATGTGCGAAGTCAGAATGCGCGGCAGGTGCCGGGCGAACAGCGTGGTCAAAATTAGGAACTGGAAAGCGAATTGCGACCACAGGATGACACCAACCGGCACGTCGCCGCGCACGGTCTTGATGAAGCCGTGCATGGCAATGAAGCACAAGGACGCGAGACACATCACGCTTATCGCGACGACCTTTTGCCTGGGACTGGAAACGGCGGCTTCCGGCGCGCTGGCTGTCATGATCGATGATACTTGAAGTGCGGATCAGCCCGAACCCGCCCTCACTTCAGCTCCCAGCCGTAAATCTCGACGGTGGTCTTGCCGGTGCGCAGCACTTCCATCATCTCCACCTCGCGGGCGTCGCGGGCGTTCGAGGCGGCGATGGCGTCGCCGACCTGTTCGCGCGGGATGACCACCACCCCATCGCCGTCGCCGATGACCAGATCGCCGGGGTTCACCAGAACATCGCCCATGGGCAGCGGCTGCGCCAGATCGCCCTTGAAGTTATGGTCCTTCTCGGTGCCGCGCATGCAGGTGCCGCGCGCGAACACCGGAAACCCCAGATCGACCATGGCCTGGCCGTCGCGCACGCAACCGTTGATCACCAGACCGGCGAGCCCGCGCGCCTGGGCCGAGACCGTCATCACCTCACCCCAGTAACCAGCCTCGTAGTGGCCGCCCACATTGACGACCAGCACGTCACCGGGCCGGGCCTGATCGAGCGCGTGATGGAGCCACAGATTGTCGCCCGGCGCGCCGCGCACCGTAAACGCCGGCCCGCAGACTGTTATTTTGGGATCGAGCGGCTTGATCGGTGCCGGCAGGGCGCCGATCTTGCCCGCAGCCTCGTGGATGGTCGATGCCGAAATCGACGCCGCCGCCGCCAGTTCCGCCGCGCTTGGGCGGGCAAAATCACTGCTCATATCTGTGTTCCCATTGTTAATTCGAAAGCCCTTAGAGGCCAATTATTCGGACACTAACCACACTTCGTGCACATGAAACCAGCCGACACCGTTCGGCGCATCGGCTTTCGGCACGAACAAGGCGGTGGTCCGCCGGCTATTGTCCTGCACACCGCCCGTCTGGTGTTCCTCATACGTGACCAACACCGAGGTTTCGTCGGCGCGCCGCACGGTGGGGTTGCGAATCTCAATGGCGATCGCCGGCTCGCCGCCATGGGCCCCGCCAAGCATGGTCTCGATGGTGATGGCATCGACCATAGCGCCGCTCGGACTGATATATTGCATATCCGGCGCGAAGCGCTGACGTTGCGCCGCTAGGGTCTCAGCGCCAGCCGCCGAACGGCCGGAAAACCAGTCGGCCAGGAAAGCATGAAAATCGCGCACCTCTTGCAACACGGCGGTGGCGAGTTGGTCGGAACTGAGGTTGGTCTCCGTCATGGCTGGCGTTCCCTGGCCGAGAATGGTTTTATGAGCGCGCGCCGCCCAGCGGACGGCTTCACTGATTATCATAACACTACCCGGACCCAAGAATATGAGCGGCATACTTTCCGGACTGCGCGTCGTCGAGGGCTCAGCCTTCGTCGCCGCGCCCCTGTGCGGCATGACCCTGGCCCAGATGGGCGCCGACGTCATCCGTTTCGACCTGCCCGGCGGCGGCATCGATTATCGGCGTTGGCCGATGGCCGAAACCGGCCTGTCGATCTATTGGGCCAGCATGAACAAGGGCAAGCGCTCATTGGCCGTCGACTTCCGCAAGCCGGAGGGCCAGGAGATTTTAACCGAGTTGATCACCGCGCCGGGCGACGAGAGGGGCATCCTGTCGACCAACTTTCCGATGCGCGGCTGGCTCGACTACGAAACATTAAAGGCGCGCCGCAACGATTTGATTGCCATGAATATTATTGGCAATCCGGATGGCTCGGTGGCGGTCGATTACACGGTGAACGCGGCCGTCGGCTTCCCCTTTATCACCGGGCCGGGCGCGGATGTGGCGCCGGTCAATCATGTGTTTCCCGGCTGGGATGTGTCGACCGGCTACGCCGCCGCCATGGGCATATTGGCGGCCGAGCGCCACCGCCGGCTGACCGGCGAAGGCCAGCACGTGAAGCTATCCCTGGCCGATGTCGCTTTCGCCACGGTGGGCAATCTGGGCTATATCGGCGAAGTGCAGGTCAATGGCGAAGAGCGGCCCAATTTGGGCAACAGCGTCTATGGCAGCTACGGCGAGGATTTCGCCACTAACGATGGCCGCCGGGTGATGATCATCGCCGTGTCGGTCGCCCAGTGGAAGAAACTGGTGGAGGCCACCGAGACCGGTGACGCCATGGCGGCATTGGAAGCCGAGCTCGGCCTCGACTTTACGTTGGAGGAACATCGCTTCGAGGCGCGCGAGGCGATCGGCGTTCTGATCGGCGGCTGGTGCGGCGCCCATAGTCTGGACGAGGCGCGCGCCGCCTTCGACCAACACAATGTATGTTGGGGGCCCTACCAGACCTTCACCCAAATGTCCGACGAGGACCCACGCTGCTCGCCGGCCAATCCGCTGTTCAAGCAAATCGAGCAACCGGGCATCGGCAACTACCTGATGCCGGGCATTCCGCACCAGTTCGGCGCGGCGGAGCGCAGTCACCCGCGGGGGCCGCAATTGGGCGAGCATACGGACGAAATTTTGGCCGGTGAACTCGGCCTCAGTGACGGCGAGCTCGGCAAGCTGCACGATAGCGGCATCATCGCGGGAACAAGCTGATGGAGATTAATCCGGACATCAGTTATGGCGATTGGACGCCCTCGCTGGAAACCGTAACCGAAAATATCGACCTGACCCAGGTACGCAAGCTGGCCAGCGTGCTCGATCTCGACGAGGCGGATTTCGACGATGGCGCGGCGCTGCCGCCCATGTGGCACTGGCTGTTTTTCCTGCACCGCGCGCCAACCGCCCATATCGGCCCCGACGGCCACCCCAAGCGCGGCGGCTTTTTCCCGCCGGTCGAACTGCAACGGCGTATGTTCGCCGGCGAGCGGATCAAGTTTCACGCCCCGCTGCGGGTCGGACAGCCGGCAACACGCACCGGCACCATCACCAGCCTCGACGAAAAGCAAGGCCGTAACGGCCGTATGGTGCTGGCGAGCGCCCAATACCGTATCGAACAGGCCGGCGCCCTGTGCGTCGAAGACACCCATAACATCATCTATATCGCCGGCGGCGGCGCTACGCCGGCGCCGGGCGCGGACGCGTTTACGCCGCCAGAGGGCGCGTGGCATCGGCAAATCAAAGCCGATTCGGTGTTTCTCTACCGCTATTCGGCGCTGAGCTTTAACAGCCACCGCATTCACTACGACCGCGACTATGCGCAAAACGAAGAGGGGTATCCGGGGCTCGTCGTGCACGGTCCCCTCACCGCGCTGCTGCTGGCCGAGTTGGCGCGGGCTCATGTAGACGCGCCAATGACCGAGTTCACCTTCCGCGGCCGCGCGCCGATGTTCGAGCCCTGGCCGTTTCACCTGGTCGGCCAGCCAGGCGACGACGGGTCGGCCGAATTGCAAGCAGTGCGCAACGACGCCACGGTCGCCATGACGGCAACCGCCCAATTCGGTTAAAAGATAACCCCCTCTCCCATAGGGAGAGGGTTGGGGTGAGGGGTTAAATTACATCCAGGAAACCCGACGCCGTCCCTAACCCCTCACCCGGCTCACTTTCGTTCGCCACCCTCTCCCATAGGGAGAGGGTTATTTCATTACATCGCAATTCTAACCCAATCGAATATGTTCTAGACTGAGAATATGGACGATATCTCCCCCTCCCTGTCACCGCTCGACGCCGGCGAGGCGCTCAACCAGTGCCGCGAGGCGCTGGGCGCCGCGCAAACCCATCTGAATGCCCTTTCCATCGCCGCAAGCGCCCTGGCCGCGCCCGGCGGGCCGGTCGAACCGGAGCGCCTGAATACCCATCAGTACGCGGTGCACGGTTACGCCTGGATGGCGACCTATGTGACGGCGCTGACCCAACTGCTGGGCTGGGCCGACCGGCTGCAGGAGAACGGATCGTTCGGTGAGTTGGAAACTCTCATTCTGCAATGCGGGTTCGGCGCTTATCTCAAGCAGTTGCGCCACGGCATCACTATGAGCCAGGACGAGTTCGCCCGGCCGGGCGATCTGGGCCTCGACGACGCAGCCGCGCTCGAAACGCCGGAAGTGCGCCAGCTCATGGCCCGCGGCGACACCATCGCGGTGCGCCAGCAGATCGCCCATATTTTGAGCGAGCGGCGCGGCACCGGCGATTTCGGTAATCTCGGTCTCGACGAGACCCATTCTTTGATCCGCGACCAATTTGCCCGTTTCTCCGACGAGCGCGTGGCGCCGGCCGCCCAAGCCTGGCACATCGCCGACGACTTGATTCCTCTCGAGATCATTACGGAAATGAGCGAACTGGGCGTCTTCGGACTGACCGTGCCGGAAGCCGATGGCGGCCTGGGCCTCGACAAAACCGCCATGTGCGTGGTCACCGAGGAACTATCGCGCGGCTATATCGGCGTTGGATCTTTGGGCACGCGCTCGGAAATCGCCGCCGAGCTGATCCGGGTCAACGGCACCGACGCCCAGAAGGAGCGTTACCTGGCAACCATCGCGTCGGGCAAGATATTGCCCACCGCAGTATTCACCGAGCCCAATCATGGTTCCGACCTGGCCCGTATCCGTACCCGCGCCGAGCGCAATGGCGGCGGCTACCGGGTGACCGGCAACAAGATCTGGATCACCCACGGCGCGCGCTCGGATCTGATGACCTTGATGGTGCGTACCAATCCCGACGAGCCGGGTTATCGCGGGCTGAGTATGTTCCTGGCCGAAAAGCCGCGCGGCACGGTCGACGACCCCTTCCCCGCGCCGGGTATGAGCGGCACCGAAATCCGTGTCCTCGGGTATCGCGGCATGAAGGAATACGAGATCGCCTTCGACGGTTTCGAAGTTCCCGAAGACGCATTGCTCGGCGGCGTCGAGGGCGATGGCTTCAAGCAACTGATGTCGAGCTTCGAGACCGCTCGTATCCAGACCGCGGCGCGCGCCGTCGGCGTCGCCCAGAACGCGTTGGAGCTGGCGCTGGGGTATGCCAACGACCGGTCGCAATTCAGCCGGCCGATCCTCGATTTCGCCCGGGTCGGCGGCAAGATCGGCTGGATGGCGGTGGAGACCATGATCGCCCGCCAGCTTGCCTACTATGCGGCGCGCCAGCGCGATGCCGGCCAGCGCTGCGACATCGAGGCCGGCATGGCCAAGCTACTCGCCGCCCGGGTGGCCTGGTCGAACGCCGACAATGGCGTGCAAATTCATGGCGGTAACGGCTATGCGGAAGAGTTCGTGATGTCGCGGGTGCTGTGCGACGCGCGGATTTTGAACATTTTCGAAGGCGCGGCGGAAATCCAGGCCGGCATCATCGCGCGGGGCTTACTCAGCCGCCCCAACCGGCCGAACGTCTGAACCGGCGCCAGGTGGGGGGCAGTTGCTGCCAGTAAGTATTTTGACTTATGTGGCATATGACAACATATAACATTGTTATTTTTAATATGGTTATAGAGTTTCTCTCATCTATTTTCTGCACTTCTTAAGAGACTATTCGGTGTCGCTACATACCATGGGATAATTTTATCCTTGTCATTTAGGCACTTCGCCGCCATCCTTGGAAAAAAGCGTTAACCATAAATACGCGAACCTGGGTTTGGTATGTAGGAGGGTCGAATGAGCGGTTCTGGCGCCGTCTCGTTTCTGCCTAAGCGCTTCGGCGCAGTGGCTTCCGTTGCGGCACCGCGAGATGGCGGCGCCGAACCTCAGTGGGCATTGCCCGATGAGACGAGCGAAGTAAAGGCTCTTTTAGAGAGCCACCCCTATCGTGAATTGACGGTCGAGTTCGACCCCCACGAGCGGGTGCTGTGGTATTATATGGCGCCGATCGAGCGCCCGAGCACAACTCTGGCGCTGATGCGCGAGGCGCGGCATCTGCAGAAGACAATCGTCGACATCTTTGAAAAATGGGGCGACCCGGACAATCCGCCAATACGCTATTTGGTGGTGGGCTCACGGATGCCTGGAATCTTCAATCTGGGCGGAGACCTTGCGTTGTTCGCCCGGCTTATCCAGCAACGCGACCACAAGGCACTTGTCGACTACGCGCGGCTTGCGATCGCAGTCGTGCATGCCAACGCCAGCTGCCTCGATCTACCGATTATTACCGCTTCGGTCGTGCAAGGCGACGCTCTGGGCGGCGGGTTCGAGGCCGCGGTGTCGAGCAATCTGATTATCGCCGAACGCAGCGCCAAATTCGGCTTGCCGGAAGTGCTATTTAATATGTTCCCTGGAATGGGAGCTTATTCGCTCTTGGCGCGGCGCATCGACCCGGCCCTGGCGGAACGCATGATGTTGAGCGGACAGATTTACAGCGCCGAGGAACTACACAAGCTAGGCGTGGTCGACATGCTGGCGGAAGATGGTACCGGCACGCAAGTCTTCTACGACTATCTGGCCAAGCACAGCCGGCAGTTCAATGCACATGAGGCGATATACCGGGTCCGCCGACGGGTCAATCCGATCACGTTCGAGGAAATGGCCGACATCGCCGATATCTGGGTCGAGACCGCACTACGTCTTGGAAAAGATGATGTGCATCGGATGGAACGGCTGGCGGCGGCGCAGTATCGACGCTGGAATCGCGCGGCGGAATAGTCTGCCCGTTTGACCTGGTTCAGGACGGCGCGTGGGCGCTTTCGATAGTCGCCAGCTCTTCTTCGAGGGCAATCCGCAAGACTTTGAACTCCGCATCGAGCGCCTTGACCTTGGCCCTGCCGGCGGCATCCAGCTCGACCTGATTCATGTCGTTGATCTCCTTGGCGACCAAGTGCATGCGAGTGGCCCCCACATGAGCGGAACTACTGCGCAAGGCATGGGAATGTTCGCGCATACCGCTGAGGTCACCCTCGTCAACGGCGCGGTGCAACCCTGCCATGATACCCGCGGAATCGACCAAAAAGTCTGTAATAACACTGGCGACAAACTCATCGCCGCCCAGTTCGCGTAAATTATCCAAGGCGGCGGTATTTATCGGCGCGTCGGTCACGACACGCAAAGGCGGGCGCGCCCCAGACCCATCGCCGGGCTCGATCGCCACCGGCGGCGGTCCAGAAGGCGGCATCGAGCCCGAGGATATATTGGCGGTGGCGACAACTTTCTCGACAGCCACTTGGGCGTCCGATTGGGCGCTGGCGCGCACCCCATATGTCTCGATAGCCTCGATCAGGACGAGGGCCTCGACAGGCTTGGTGACGACTGTATCCATGCCGGCATCGAGGCATTCCTGACGGGTCTCCACCGTTGCGTCGGCGGTCAGCGCGATGATCGGTACATGCTCTTCGCCCATATGGGCAAACCGGTAATGCTTCGTGGTTTCCGGACCGCTCATGCCGGGAATATTGACGTCCATCAAAACCACATCGAACCTCTGGGCGTCGAGGGCATCGAGGGCGCTATCACCGTCGTTGACGACGACCACGCGATGACCGGCGCGAATGATGATTTTCGACAACACCTTGCGGTTGACCGAATTGTCTTCGACCAACAGAACATTGAGATCGCGTACCGTCGATGCGCGATCATCCAACCGCTCGCCGTCGCGGTCGCGGTTTTCGACGCCACTCACGAAGGCGCCGGCGAGCCTAAGCGCGCGAAATAATAACGTCTCGTCGGCCGGTATCGATAGTTCGGCCAGGGGGGACGGTAAGTCCGCGTTCGACGCCGCCATGGGATCGCCGATATGTAGGAATACCGGCTCACGGTCGCCGGTTTCGGCGCGAATACGCTGAATGGCGGTTGCCGCATCGGGCAGGCTGGTATCGAGCATGATAACGGCGCGCGGAGCGCCCCGCCCAATGTCTTGGGATAATTTCAATATGACCAGGTCGGCCGACTGGGCCGACGTCGTCTCGATGCCCCAGCTCCCCAGAGCGCCTTTGATGCCCGACAGCTTATCGAGATCGGGGGCGAATAGGACAACTTGTTGCGCCTCGAATTCGAGCGAGGTCGACGCTTCGTCCTTGTCCACCGCGGCCGCCTTGAACGGTAGCTCGAAGGAGAAACAGCTTCCCTTGTCGATTTCCGATTCCACATGGATCGAGCCACCCATATGCTCAACCAATTGCTGGGTAATCGCCAATCCCAGTCCAGTGCCGCCAAAGCGGCGCGTGACCGTATTATCGGCCTGGGTATAGCTTTCGAAGATACTGTCGATATGCTCCGGTGCAATGCCGATACCACTATCATGAACCGCGAACCGCACGACCTGTTGGCCACCCGCCTCGCCGGCGCCACTGACAATTAGTTGGACCTGACCCTGATCGGTAAATTTGACCGCGTTGGCGACGAGATTGATCAAAACTTCCTGCAGATGTTCGCCGTCGCCAATCAGGTCGGGCGCTATGGTCGGCGACACGCTCATCGATAGGCGCACCTCCTTGGCCACCGCCTGGGGCCGCAAGATCGACTCGACGCCGGACACCACCGCGTACAAATCGAAAGGCTCGTTGGCGATTTCCACACGGCCGGCCTCGATCTTCGAGAAATCGAGAATCTCGTTCACCTGCGCTAATAGGCTTCGCGCGGCGGTGCGAATGGTCCGCGCCATGTCATGCTGCTCGGCGTCGAGCGACGTTTCGCGCAACAGATCGCCCATGCCGATGATCGCGTTCAGCGGCGTCCGCAATTCGTGACTTGTCACGGCAAAGAAACGACTCTTGGCGCGGTTCGCCGATTCCGCCTCATTAATGGCCTGGCGCAGCCGCTTCAGCAGCGTCGAGACATAGGCTGGCAACGCCGCCAAGGCTATTAGAAGTCCTATCGCGAGCGGCAACTTGTCCAACCAGAATGGTGTCATCGCGATGACCAGTCCAAATCCGATAACGCTGATCGTCGCCGAAACCACCAGGAAGGGGATGCCGTAGCGAAAACCGTTCCCAAACGTCACCCAAAGGTAAATCAGATAGCACGGCGCCATCATTTGGGGGCTGATGTGCATAAGCAGGGACAGCATGAGCAGATCGGCATGGTTGCCGATAATTCTCCTGGCGACGGACTTTTTCGGCCGAAACCAGATATCGAGCAACAATATCCAGGAGATTATAAAGCCGCCCGCGACGACAATGGTTGCAAGCGGCAAATTGTTTTCAGCCGGCGAAAAAGAGGCCAGGACATATATATAAATCAAGATAATCGCGACGATTACGATACGTATCATCGCTTGTTCATGCTCGCTGTCCGACCGTGCGGTAAACCGTGCAATGGTAGCCGTCGTACCTTGGTGCAGCGCAGAGGCGGCGAGATAAAGCGGCAACGCGAGCAGCGCAATCAGTATGCTGATATCCGCACCCCGCAGGAACAACACGGGCTCGGACGGCAATGCCACCAGCGCAAAGCCGAAAACGCTAGTTACCGCGGAGAATACAAGAGCGACCAGCGCCAAGCGCGCCCGCCGACCGATACCGCGATCCGGTTCTGCCGATTCATGGTTATCCGTAGGGGCAACATCGCCTTGTTTGCTCCGCGCCGCATCGTTTAATACTTCGGTGACTGACACCCGGACCTTCCCCCGTCCCCGAGCGCTAGGCGCTGAGGTCGACCGCTTCCGGTTGTTCGCCGGCGCGGCAACTTGCCGGCAGGAGCAATGTAACCGTCGTCCCGGACCCGACCTCGCTTGTCAGCTCAAGCCAGCCGCCATGGAGCTCGATCATCGACTTGACCAGAGACAATCCAAGACCGGTGCCTTCATGGCTACGGTGGAGATAATCATCAGCCTGCCCGAACGGCGACAGGACCTTGTCGAAATCATTCTCGGCGATCCCGATACCCGTATCGGAAACCGCAATCTGTAAACTGCCGTCATCGCCAGACGTGGTGGTGATGCAAATCGTGCCGCCTTCGGGGGTGAATTTCGTCGCGTTGGACACCAGGTTCAGCAACATCTGGCGAACCATGCGCTCGTCGCCATGCACCATTGCGTTTTCCACGCCCAGTTTTGTCGAGAGCTTCAACTCCGCTTGCTCGACGCGTCCGGCAACCATCGTCACCACCGATCCGATGACCTGGTTGAGATCGAAATCGCTTTCCGCCAGGGTCAGGTTGCCGGTCTCGAGTTTTGAGATATCGAGAATATCTTCCAGAATTTCAGTTAGATGGGTGCCGCTATCGCAGATGACCCGCGCGTAATCGCGATAACGGGGATTGCCGATTTCGCCGAACACCTCGTCCGCCATCAACTGCGCGAAACCCATAACGTGATTGAGCGGGGTGCGCAGTTCGTGGCTTAGGTTGGCGAGAAACTCCGTCTTGTGGCGGTTGGCCTCCTCCGCCTCTTCCATCGCATTACGCAGCACTTCCTCGGCGCGACGGCGCTCGGAAATGTTGATCGCCACACTCAGTACTTCGATATCCCCCGTCGAACTGACGAACGGCACCTTGGTGGTTTGCATCCACTGACGCTCGCCAGAGGCATCGAGATAGGAAAACTCGTCGACCTTGGTCTCCTGACCCGAGCGCAGCACCTCTTTGTCGGCGAACTGTTCGCGCAGGATGGCCACGTCGTCGTCAAGATAATCGGAGAATACTTTGCCGATCATCTCGTCGGGTCCCGTTCCCAAGGCCCGTCCCATGGCCAGGTTGACCAAGGTGAAGCGTTGCTCTTCGTCCGTCGCATAAACCCAGTTGGGAATATTATCGACGATCACGCGCAAATGGTTCTGTTGGCGTTGGGCGATTTGCTCCATCTGCTTGCGATCGGAGATGTCGAGCGACGCGGTGACAACCGAAGAAACCTGGTCGTCGGCGGTTCGCAGCGGCGACTTCACCGTGAGAAAGGTTCGTGTTTCACCATCCGGATCGGCGATTTCCTCCTCGAACGCCAGCTGCTCTTCGACACGGTCGAGCAAGCGCTTGTCGAGCGCCGCATGACGGTCGGCGTCACGGTCGCTCAAGAGTTCGGAACGGTTGCGTCCGACAATGTCACCGGTTGTCGCTTCGCCGTGCTCGGCAAAGGCGCTGTTGGCAAAAACAATTTTGCCATCGACATCAGCGGCGCTAACCAGCGCCGGTACCGCATCGATGACTTGGCGTAGAATGTCACGAGTTTCGCGTAGCTGCGCTTCATGCTGCTGGCTGTCGCTGACCAGCCGCTTTTCAAGCGTGCGGGTGCGCTTGCGAATGACTGTCTGCTGGCTGCGCAAATGCAGCAAGTTGCGGATACGAACCTGGAATTCCTGATGGTCGACCGGGCTGATCAAAAAATCGGTGGCGCCAGCCTCCAACGCGCGGTAGCGAAACGACCGCTCTTCGTAAATCGTCACGACGATGACCGGCACATCGAAGCATAGCGGCTGGGCGCGAAATTGGCGGGTAAATTCCGCACCGTCCATACCCGGCATCTTATAGTCGGTGACCACTAGATCCGGCGTATTCTCCACCACCCATTCGAGCGCCTCGCGTGGATCGGCAAACGCATGAACCACAGCCTCTTCATCCGCCTGCGAAGCCAAACGGCTTAGCACCTGACGGTTGGTGGCCTGATCATCGATTACCAAGATCGTGGACATGAACGCTTCTTCGTACTTTGTTGTGGGGTCTTACGAACCACTCCAAGACTTCACGGTTGCAATAGCCGCACAACAAAATTGCGACAGGCGTCCGATACCAAAGCGCATTAACCAAACCGGTCATGGCCGGATACCTCAAACGCCCCTAATAATCCGTTAAGACCGTTTAATTTTCCGTTAAGTTACATCGTTAAATTCGCGTTTTTTCTGCGCTACAGTTAACGAATACCAAGCGCCACTATTGTTTTCTTGGAGACATCGGCGAATATGACCAACAGCCAAATACTCATCGTCGATACGGTCACCAAATTGGGACCGGAAGCGGCCGGAAACGTGGTCATCGCCGCCTCCCATGGCGGCGTCTATGCCGGTTACGAAGCCGCCCATGCCGGGGTACGCGGCGTGATCTTGCACGATGCCGGGGTCGGCCTCGACGCGGCGGGTATCGGATCTTTGTCCTATTTGGAACAGCTCGGCATCGCCGCCGCCACGATCGACTACCGCAGTGCGGTGATTGGCGATGGCGATAGCCTGGCCAACGAGGGTACGATCAGTTTCGTTAACGATACCGCCGCGGCCGCCGGGTGCAGGCCTGGGCAACCGGCATTGGCGTGCGCGCAAGCCATGACCACCGCGCCGGGCAATTCGAGTAATGTGCCGGTTTACGACGAAGCGCGTTTTGTGATCCGCGCCGGCGCCGAAGGCCCCATCGTGCGCGGCTGCGATTCCGTTTCTCTGGTCCGGGCCGAAGACGAAGGCGTCATCGTCATCACCGCGTCGCACGGCGAGCTTCTAGCGGGATCGCCGAGCTGGGGGAACCGCCCCAAGGTTCGCGCCGCGGTGTTCAATGACGCCGGTTCCAGCACGGTCACCCGCCTGCCCGACCTCGACACTCGCGATATCCCGGCCGCCACAGTCACGGCCGCCAGCGCGCGGATCGGCGATGCGAAATCATCCTACGAAGACGGCGTAATTTCCCATGTCAACGAAACCGCAGCGGCGCTCGGCGCGGCACCCGGCATGACCACCATCGCCTTCGTCGACCTGGTGATCGAGAAAGCCGAGTGAGTTTGGTGCGGGCCCCTCACCCTTCGAGACGCGATCTGCGATCGCTCCTCAGGATGAGGATTTGGAGCTTCACTTTCACCAAAAAAGAACCTCATGCTGAGGAGGCGCGAAGCGCCGTCTCGAAGCATCGCCTAGAAAAAGCTTCGCGCTTTCTCCGCTACCTGCTCGGCGGAAATCATGTAGGCCTCTTCCAGGGGGATCGAGAACGGAATCGGGATGCGCGCGCCGCCCATGCGTTTGACCGGGCCTTTCAGATGCTCGAACAGATGTTCGCTCACCTCGGCCGATATCTCACCGCCGAAGCCGCCGATTTGCACCGCCTCGTGGACCACCAACAGCCGACCGGTTTTGCGCACCGAATGGAAGACCGCGTCCTTGTCCCACGGCCACAAGGTGCGCAAATCGATGACTTCGACCGATATGCCCATGGCGCGCAGGGTCATCGCGGCGGATTCCGCAACGCCGACCATCGCCGCCCAAGTGACGATGGTCAGATCGTCGCCTTTGCACACGGTGCGCGCCACGCCCAGGGGTAGCGGCTCCACATCGCCCTCGTCGACCTCGCCGCTCGCCCCCCACAGCCCCTTATGTTCCATATAGACCACCGGATCGTCGCAACGGATTGCCGCCTTCAACAGGCCCCGATTGTCAGCCGGCGTGGCCGGGGTGACGACCACCAGCCCCGGCACATGGGTGTACCAGGCCTCCGGCGATTGGGAATGCTGAGCGGCAATGCCACCGCGGATACCGATTGGCATGCGCGCCACCATGGGCACCCGCGCCTGGCCGCCGAACATGTAGCGCGCCTTGGCCGCTTGGTTGACCAGCTCGTCGACCGCGCACATGGCGAAATCGGAAAACCGCATTTCGGCGATCGGTCGTGTGCCGGCCAGCGCACCACCGATGGCCGCGCCCATGATGGTGGCTTCGGAGATCGGCGTATCGACGATGCGGTCGGTGCCGAATTCGGCCTGCAGGTCTTTGTACTGACCCGCCATGCCGCCCTCGAAGCCAAGATCTTCACCAAGCGCCCACACGGTGGGGTCGCGATCCATTTCCTCTTTCAGCCCAAGTCGCGCCGCTTGTGCATAGGTCATTTCGCTCATTGGCCGGCTCCCGGTACCGGCGCACCAACATCTTGGACGTCGGTGAAGGCCGCTTTGAGGTCGGGCCAGGGCGCGTTATGGGCATCTTCGACATATTGCGCGATACGCGCCTCGGCCTCCTCCTTGGCGTTTGTGATTTCGCTCTCGGAAATCCCCTGCTCGAGCAACCAGGCCTCGGCCCTGCGCACCGGCTCGTGTTCGAGCGCCGCCTCCGCTTCGCCCTCCGCGCGATAGAGCGCTTTGTCGTGGGCGAAATGGCCGCGCAGACGATAGGTCATCGCCTGCATCAGGCGCGGGCCTCCGCCGCCGCGAATCTCAGAGATCAGTTTCGCCGCCGTGCGGTCGACCAGCAGCAGATCGTTGCCGTCGATGGTCACCGCGGGAATACCGTAGCTTTCGGCGCGCGCGGCGATACCGTCACCGGCGGTGACCGTCTTCGTTGTGGTGGTCGCGGCGATTTGGTTGTTCTCGCAGACGAACAGAACCGGCAGCTCGTAGACCTTGGCCCAGTTCAGCGCCTCCATGAAGGGGCCCCGGTTGATGCCGCCATCGCCGATAAAGTTGACGATGATTTTGTCCTGCTTGAGCAATTTGATGGCCTGCGCCGCGCCGACCGAAATGGTGCAACCGTCGGCGATCACCCCATTGGCGCCGAGCATGCCGACCGAGAAATCGGCGATGTGCATGGACCCTCCCTTGCCGCCGCTGGTGCCACCGACCCGGCCAAACAGTTCCAGCATCATCGCCCGCGGGTCGGCGCCCTTGGCAATCGAATGGCCGTGGCCCCGGTGGTAGCTGGTGAGCAGATCGTCGTCGCGCAGATTGGCGCAGATTCCCACGGCGATGGCTTCTTCGCCGATATACTGGTGCACCGAGCCGCGCACATTACCGGCAAAAAAATTCTCGCCCGCCGCCTCCTCAAAAGCTCGGATGAGCAGCATCTTGCGGAACATGTCGAATATTCTGGCCGGTTCGTTTGCTTGGTCTTGCGCCACGCTGTTTCCCCCTTAAAGTACGGGACCAGGCCGCGTTGGAGCACGGCCAATTGGTGATAGTATCGCCCCGCCCGCGCGCGGGGTCAAAGAACAGGCCGGCGTAAAAGCCGCCGATTACAGGGAAACGGGGAAATATGAGCGACAGCAATGTGCGTCTAGAGCTATCCGGCGGCGAGGCTATCGCCGAAATGTTCAAGCGCCACAATGTGGGGCCGATGTTCGGCATGGCCGGGTTTCAACTACTACCGTTCTACGATGCGGTGCGCAGCCTCGAGATGGCCCACACCCTGATCAACGATGAGCGCAGCGGCGCCTTCATGGCCGACGCCTGGTCGCGGGTGACCGGCCGGCCCGGCGTGTGCGACGCGACATTGGGACCCGGCGCCACCAATCTATTGACCGCGCTGACGGAATCGCTCAACGCCGGCATCCCGATCATCGCCATGATCGGCGACACCAACCGCGCCCACGCCTGGAAAAACATGACCCAGGAGACCCGCCAGGTGGAAATGCTGCGACCCGCGGTCAAAGAGGTCATCCGCATCGAGGTCGGCGAGCGCATTCCCGAGCATGTGCGCTCCGCCTACACCATCGCCACCTCGGGCCGCCCCGGCCCGGTACTGCTCGACGTGCCGGAAGACATTTGTCACGGCGTGTTCGAATTCGACGCCGACGATTTATACGTCCACGAAGCGACGACGACGGTACCGGCGGTGCGCACCCGTCCCGCCTCCGCCGATATCGCACGGGCGGCCGAGATGCTGTCCAAGGCAGAACGGCCAATCATCCTGGCCGGCGGCGGGGTGCATATTTCCGGCGCGCAAGAAGCTCTGACCGAATTGGCCGAAGCCCAGTCGATCCCGGTGGCGCACACTTTGTCGGGCAAGGGCGGTATCGCCTGCACCCATGATTTATCGCTCGGTCTGTTCGGCCGCTACGACCGCACCGCCAACGAGGCGATCGACGCCAGCGACTGTCTCCTCGTGGTCGGCTGTAAGCTCGGCGAGATCGCCACCAAGCGCTACACCATCCCCCGACCCGGTATCCCGATTATCCATCTCGATATCCTGCCCGAGGAAATCGGCCGCTGGGCGCATACAGACCTGGCGCTGTGGGGCGATGCCCGCGAAGGTCTCATCGATTTGCGCGAGGTCCTGGCGGATAATTCGACGAACGCGCGCGACGTCCGTGCTGGTTACATCGAGGAACTCGCCACCGGCAAGGCCAAATGGCGCAGCGACGTCGACGCCCGCCTGACTTCAAAAGAAGAGCCGGTGAACATGGCCCGGATGTGCCATGAGCTCAACAATGTACTGCCCGACGACGCCATTCTGGTGGCCGATGGCGGGTTCGCCGCCCACTGGACCGGACTGCTTTACGACACCAAGCGGGCCGGCCGGGGCTTCATCGTCGACCGGGGCATGGCCTCGATCGGCTACGGGGTCGCCGGCGGTATCGGCGCGCAACTGGCGGCGCCCGACCGCTCGGTGTTCTCGCTGACCGGCGATGGCGGGCTCAACATGACATTGGGCGACCTGGAGACCGCGGCGCGGTTGAAGGTGCCGCTCACGGTCATTGTCGTGAACAACGCCGCCTCGGGCTATATCAAGGCCTTGCAGCACGCCATGTTCGGCGGCCGCTACCAATCCTCAGACCTATCCGATTTGAACTACGCCACGGTCGCCGAGGCGTTGGGCTGCAAGGGCATCCGCGTTACCGACCCGGACAGCCTGGCCGACGCGTTCCGCCAGGCGCTCGACGAACGATCGCGGCCAACCGTGATCGACGTGGTGGTCACCCGCGATGCCGGCCAAATGCTGCCGGGTGTCGATAACCGTTCAGCGCCGATCAAAAAGGGCGACCGCATCGCATAAGCATCAACGATAAGAACAAGGACGGGGAAACCATGGCCGAGGAAACGATTACCAACAAACCGGCGCGCGTCTTCGAGCTCTACAAGACGATGTCGCTGATCCGCGCCTTCGAGGAGGCCGCCGAAGTCGCTTACGACGCAGGTTTCGTCAACGGCTCGATCCACCAGTATATCGGCGAGGAAGCGATCGGCACCGGCGTCTGCAGCAATCTGCGCGATACCGATTACATTCTCTCGAACCATCGCGGCCACGGTCACGCCATCGCCAAGGGCGCCAACCCCGAGGCCATGATGAAGGAGCTATTCGGGCGCGTCGGCGGCACCAGCGGCGCCAAGGGCGGCTCGATGCATATCGCCGACTTCTCGGTCGGCATGCTTGGCGCCAACGGCATTCTGGCCGACGGCACGACCATGGGGGTCGGCGCGGCACAGGCCTTGGTGCTGCGCGGGGTCGACGCCATCGTCACCGTGTTTGTCGGCGACGGCACCACCAACCGGGGACCGTTCTACGAGGCGCTGAACTGGTCGATGATCTACGAGCTGCCGGTGCTGTTCGTCTGTGAGAACAATACCTACGCCTCGTCGACGGTCACCCGCTCGGTCACCGCCGGGGCAGGTCCGGTGGCGCGGGCCGAGGCTTTCGGGATGCCGGCCTTCGATATCGACGGCAACGATGTGCTGGCGGTCGACGAACTGGCCGCCGATCTGATCTCGCGCGTGCGCGGTGGCGGCGGACCGCACTTTCTCCACGCCCGCACCTATCGCATCAAAGGCCATATCTCGCGCGACAAGATGCTCTACCGGCCGGAAGGCGAGACCGAGGAGCGCTGGAAGGGCGAACCCATCGGGCGCTGCGCCGCCTGGCTGTTGGACAACGGCATTGGCCAGGATGAGCTCGACGAGGCCACGTCGTCGGCCGAAAAGCAAATCGCCGACGCCGTCGAAGCCGCGCACGCAGCACCCTTCCCCGACGCCAAACTGGCTTTCGCCGACGTGCAGGACATAGGAGCGCCCCAATGAGCGAAATGAACCAGGGCGACGCCGTCCGCATCGGGCTGGCCGAAGAGATGCGCCGCGACCCGCTGGTGTGGGCGCTCGGCGAGGATCTCAGCACCGCCCATGGCGGCACCAGCGGCAGCCAGTATTACCAACTAATCGACGAGTTCGGGCCCAAGCGCATCGTCAACACGCCGATTTCCGAGAACACCATCATGGGCGCCGCTGTTGGCGCGGCGGTCGCCGGCACCAGGCCGGTCGCCGACCTGCGCATGGCCGACTTTGCCATGTGCGCGGTCGATGAATTGGTCAATCAAGCCGCGAAAATCCGCTACATGTTCGGCGGACAGGCGCGCGTGCCCCTGGTGGTCCGTCAGATGATTGGCGCGCGCAAGGGCGGCGCCGCGCAGCACTCGCAATCAACAGAAGCGTGGTACGTGCACACGCCGGGCCTCGTCGTCATCGCGCCGGCGACCCCGGGCGACGCCAAGGGCTTGCTCAAGGCGGCGATCCGCTGCGACGATCCGGTGGTCTTCATGGAGCACAAGGAACTAATGGCCGCCACCGGCGAGGTGACCGACGATCCCGAGGCGGTGATGCCCATCGGCAAGGCGCGCATCGTCAACGAGGGTAGCGACCTGACCATCGTCACCTGGTCGAAGATGGCGCTGATCGCCGCCGAAGCGGCTGAACTATTGGCGGCCGATGGCATTAACGCCGAGGTCATCGACCTGCGCAGCCTGTGGCCGTGGGACAAGGACGCGGTCTACACCTCGGTCGCCAAAACAGGGCGGTTGCTGGTCGCGCAGGAAGCGGTCCAAGTCGGCGGCTTCGGCGCCGAGGTCGCCGCCGACGTGGCGGAAAACATGAGCGACGCGCTCAAAACCCATGTGCGCCGCATCGGCGCGCCACGCATCCCGGTGCCTTATGCCGAACCGATGGAAGCCGAATATCGGATTACGGCCGAGCACATCGTAGCAAAGGCGAAGGAAGTCGCGGGCGCTTAAAGCGAGCACGGCGCGTCACCCTCACCCTTCGAGACGCCGCCTTCTGGGCGGCTCCTCAGGATGAGGATTTGTGAAAACCTAACTGAATTCCTCATCCTGAGGGCTCGCGCAGCGAGTGTCTCGAAGGACGAGGAATTCCAGCACACTACATAGGTGATTGCTTTGCTATGTGCGGCAGGATCTACGTAGGACCTGCGCCCTTATTGTCCCCTCACCCGGCTCGCTTCTGCTCGCCACCCTCTCCCGAAGGAGAGGGTTCCTAACCCGCCAACTCTCTCAACTTCGCCACCGCCGTGCGCGGCGGAGTTAACACCGGACGGCCGGGTATGTCGGCGAACTTCTTAACCGCTTGATCCATCGAGAACTGGCCGAGCAACAGGCAATCGCAGTCGGTCATCTTGGCCGCCGCGGCGGCGACCATCTCGTCGTGGCGCTCGATATCGCCGGCCAGTATCACCGGGCGGGCGGCGTCCTCGATATGGTCGGTGAGGGTGTAGCTCAAGCCCCTGGCCTGGGCGTAGCGCTCGATATCCTCGGCCAGACAGCGTAGCGATCCGGCCGCGGTGGTAAGGATGCCGAACCGTGACCCGCACGCAAACGCCGCTTCGATCATCGCCTCGTGCGACGTCAGCACCGGCACGGAGAGAGGCTCGCGGCCCGCCTCGACGGTGCGGCCGAACACCGAGCCGGTGAACACGATGGCCTGGGCGCCGCTATCCTGGCTGTATTTCAGCAACGCCGCGACGCGCCGATAGGTCTCGTCGGTAACCCCCTTGCCGCCGGCAAAATCGGCGTACAGCGATTCATCGAGCAGATTGATCACCTCGGCTGCCGGCCAATCCTCTTTAAATGCCGCCGTCACTGCCTCGCTGGCGATCGCCATCGGTGAGACCACTCCAATACGCGTGCCCGCCATATCTGCCCCCTGTTTTTTGATTTACCTAGCCCGCGCGACGCGCTTGCCATCCGCTATAATCGCGCGGAGACCTTTTTCAGGGAAGCCCCAATGACAGACAATCCCCAAGCGCGCCTGACGGAATTGGAGAGCCGCCTCGCCCACCATGAACGGGTGAGCGAAGATATGTCCGCCGTTATCGCCGAGCAGGGCAAGGCGATCGACGGCCTCACCCTGCAATTGCGCCGCCTCACCGAACGGATCGCCGAGCTTGAGGCGGGCGGAACCGGCGGGCCGCACGCACCGCCCGACGACCAACCGCCGCCGCACTATTAGGCACGACAGATGGCGTCCGACTATTTCGTCTACGTGCTGCGTAACCACGCGGGCATTCTCTATACCGGCATCGCCAAGGACATCGACGCCCGGCTGGCCCAGCACAATGCCAACAATGGCGCGCGCTTCACCCGGGGTCGCGGGCCGTGGCACTTGGTCCACAGCGAGGGGCCGCTGGCCCATGGCGACGCGCTGCGCCGGGAGACCGCGCTGAAACGCGACCGGCGGTTTAAGGCTGAGTTGAAGGCGAAATTAGCGATGGGGTGAGCAGCGCTCTCATCCTTCGACAAGCTCAGGATGAGGTTATTGTTCTAATTTCCTCATGGTGAGCCCGTCGAATCATGAGGCGGCACCCGCTACCGCGTCGGCGAAAAAGACACCGGCGGCTCTTTGGCAGAAGCGTTACCTAATCCCGGTAGGACGGATCGATTTGGTCGAGGCGGCGCAGGAAACCGGGCCAGTCGGCGCTGCCACGGCCTGCATTGTGGGTCTTGCGCTGTTCGGTATAGGACTTCAAGACCGCGGCCGACGGTAATACAAACTCGGCGCCCGATGCCTGCAGGCGCAGTTGCAACTCGCAGGCATCGGCGATGTCGCGCATCAGAATGAAGGCATCGCGCACCGTCTTGCCGCTGGTCACCACCCCATGATTGCGCATCAGCAGCACTTTCCGGTCGCCCAAATTCGCGGCCATTCGTTCGCGTTCTTCGAGGTTCTCGGTGATGCCCTCATAGTCGTGATAGCCGATTTCGTCGGTGAACGTCATCGCGGTCTGGGACACCGGCAGCAACCCCTCCTTCTGATTGGCGACAGCGATACAGGCCGGAATATGGGTGTGATAAAAGCAGTTTACGTCCTTACGGACCGACAGCAGCCCACCATGCAGAGTGAAACCCGGCCGGTTGACGTGCATGGCCTCGTCCACATCGTCGTTGCGCATGTCGACCTTGACCAGGTTCGAGGCCGAGACCTCGTTATAAAGCAGCTCGTGCGCCTTGATTAAGAAGAAGTCGGGCTCGTCGGGGACCCGCATGGAAATGTGGTTATAGATGCTATCGGCCCAACGATATTCGTGGGCCAGCCGGTAAGCGGCGGCGAGATCGACCCGCGCCTGCCACTCGGCGTCGCTGACTCCCTCGCGAACCGAAGCCACATCACGCAATTGTACGACGTTGGTTGTCATAATGTGTTCTCCTCAACCAAATTTTCCGGGCAAAGCCCCTCTCCCTTGGGAGAGGGTTTATTAAACCCGCAGCACCTTGCCCGGGTTCATGATGTTGTCGGGATCTAGCGCGCGCTTAATCGTGCGCATCAGGCTGACCGCCTCGCCATGTTCGGCGACCAGAAAATCGATCTTGCCGACGCCAATGCCATGTTCGCCTGTGCAAGTACCGCCCAGGGCCAGCGCCCGCTGAACGATGCGGTCGTTGCACTCTTTCGCCCGTTTCATTTCCTCGTCGTCGTGGATGTCGACCAGGAAGATTGAGTGAAAATTACCGTCGCCCACATGGCCGACCATCGGCGCCTCGAAGCCCGAGGCGCGGGTATCTTGCTCGGTCGCCGCGATGCATTCGGCAAGCCGCGAGATGGGCACGCATACATCGGTGGAAATGCCCTGCTTGCCTGGCTCATGCGCGATGCAGGCGTGGTAGACGTCGTGGCGCGCCTGCCACAGCTTGTTGCGTTCCTCGGTTGAGCTGGTCCACTGGAAGGCCGAGCCGCCGAAATCGTCGATGATCGCGCGGACCTGCTGGGTCTGTTCCTCGACCCCGGCCTCGGTACCGTGAAATTCATAGAACAGGGTTGGCTTGGCCTCGTAGCCGTCGAGCTTGGAATAGTCGATGGTCCAATCCATCATCAACGAGTCCATGAGCTCGATGCGCGCCACCGGAATGCCCGACTGGATGGTCAGGATAACGCTGTCAACCGCGTCGGCGGTCGAGGGGAACTGACACACCGCCGAGGCGATCTTTTCCGGAATGCCGTAGAGCTTCACATGGACTTCCGTGATCACGCCGAGCGTGCCTTCCGAACCGACAAAGATACGGGTCAAATCATAGCCGGCCGACGATTTCTTGGCCCGCCCGCCGGTCTTCACGATGCGTCCGTCAGCGGTGACCACGGTCAGCCCCAACACGTTCTCGCGCATGGTGCCGTAGCGCACCGCGTTGGTGCCGCTGGCCCGGGTCGCCGCCATGCCGCCGAGCGAGGCGTCGGCGCCGGGATCGATAGGAAAGAACAACCCAGTGTCGCGCAGATACTCGTTGAGCTGCTTGCGGGTGACGCCGGCCTGCACCCGGCAGTCGAGATCTTCGGCATTGACCTCGATGACGTTGTTCATCTGCATGAGATCGATGGTCACACCGCCATGGGGCGCGGTGACATGGCCCTCCACCGAGGTGCCGGTGCCGAAGGGGATGACCGGCGTGTGGTGGGCGGCGCAGATCTTGACGATTTCCGCCACTTCCTCAGTCGAATGGGGAAAGCACACCGCGTCGGGCGGGTAAGGCGCGTAATAGTCCTCGCCATGGCCATGATGCTCACGCACCGCCGCGGTCGTACTGAGGCGGTCGCCGAGCAGTTCGGTCAATTCAGCGACAACCGCGGAATCGGCGTCGGCACGGGCATAAGCAGCGTCGGACATCTATCCATTTCCCTGGATTATTGTAATGCGGCGCTATTCTACCACGAAAGGCCGGCGTGTCCCCTGCCCTGGCGCATGTTACGCAACATCGTTCTTAGCGCGTTACTTTTCACCAGAAATCCGCCGAATAATGGTATAAATGGGTATGGAATCAACGTTTACGATAACTGAGCGCGACTATGTAAGAGCAACTCTGCTCTTCTCAAATCCTACCAAACGGGGAGCCCTGATATACTTGGCTCTCAGCGGCGCACTAGCATTGGCCGCAGTTACCTTGCCATTCCCGCATTGGCTTCTAGCCATCGGAGCTCTCGTCGGTGGCATCATTGGCGGTCTTTCGTTTCATTTCGGCCTCACCCCGTACGTCGCGAAGCGGCACTATCGAAACTACAAGGCCATACAAGAGCCGGTAAAAATTCGACTGCAGGACGATGGCGTTTGGCTCAAAAACGACGACTTCCAGGGCGTTTTAAAGTGGGAAAAAATGCATAAATGGAGGCAGAACGACCATTACTTGCTGGTCTATCGAATGCCAAGATTGTTTCACATCATACCAAAATCGGTCACCGCAACCGGCTTTGATATGCCAGCTTTAACCTCGACACTGCAGACAAAAATTGGCCCGTCGAAGTAACAACTAATTCAACCTTAGGCAATCGAATGCGGAACAGATTGGCGCGGCGAGGTATCGTTCTGTTAGTGGCGCTCATAGCCTTGGCTGGGTGTAAAAGCGAGATCAGATTGGGCGACTATGGGCCGCTCTCCATCGGACAGCCGAAACTCGAGGCTCTGAACGCGCTAAGGGCGAACGGAAATTGGCCTAACCCGGTTGTTTATGAAGAGCAGTATATCGACAGTCCGAGCGACTCTGACCTTGCTACCCTATTCCCAAACGAAGCCGGGATTGTGGTATGGATCGGAGGGTACCCACAGCCCTTGCGTATCGAATTTGACGATCATTTGGTTTCCAACAAATGGCCTGAATACGACATCGCACCAACGGCACCGAAAGATTTAAAGATCAAAAATCAGGAAATGGTGCGGTTAGATCGCAGCATAGAAGTTGGTATGGCCCGAGACACAGTTTTCGATGCCATCGCAAATTTCGATACGGAGTTCGAAGTATCCGTGGGAAACTTCGTCGTCGGAGAGCAAAAATTCCGCGAAATGCGTCGTGGCGAATTCAAAAAAAACGATCCGGATTATCGAGACCTAATACTCGCCAACGACGGCTGGCAGTTTACCGGACTAAAGGACCAAGTTTGGTATACCCCAATCGCGGAACCGTTTTATTCGCGCGTTACAATCTACTTCCGAAATGATCGGATAGAGCGGATAGAGCATTTCCACTTGCCATTTGAATTGCCCTAGGCTGACAAATAAGTCCCGCACGGCGTTACCAGTTCGCCACCCAGGCGCCCTCCGGGCCGCCGCGCCGATGCACACCTCTCCATCCGCACCACAGCGAGCGCGTTAAGACCTTCGGAAATCTCGGTTTCCGCTAGCGATACTAGTCGAAATTGTTTTTCTTGCCTTTCCTGACATAGGCGATGACGTCGGAGATATGGCGCTCGCCATGGTGGCTGCTTTCCGCGGCGACTTGGCTGAACATCTGCATGGCTAGGCCGGCATCGAAATCCTCGGTCATTCTGCGCTTCCACGGCCGCCGGATGACTTGCGTGGTCATGCGCCGTGTGGTGCGCGGCTGGGTCATGATCTGGTCGGCCAGTTGATAGGCGCGCTCGAGCATTTTCTCGCGCGGCACCACCTCGTTGACCATGCCCCATTCCAGCGCCTGCTGGGCATTGATCGCTTCGCCGGTCAGTAACGCATAGGCCGCCCGCTTGGTGCCGAGCAATTCCTGGAAACACACATTAATGCCGTCGCCCGGCACCGAGCCGATATCGTAGTGCAGGTCGTAGATGACCGTGTCTTCGCTGCAGATTGTCAGGTCGCACATCAGGCACAGCTCGGTGTGAAAGCCGGGGCCGTTGAGGACGCCGATGGTAGGAATTTCGAGGTCGTTCATCAGCGCGTTTAAATTCACCCTACCGTCCTTGAAGGCGTATTCGTAGGCCCAGTAGTTCAGGTTTTCGGCTTCAATTTTGAAGCCCTCGGGATCGGGTTCCATCATGAAATCGTCGCCGGTGCCGGTGAAGATCATGATTTCATTTTCCGGGTCGGCGCCGACGGTCTTGAAGACCTGCGCCACGGAACGGTGATTTTCGACGCTCAACTGGATGGGCCCGCCGGCTGTATGGGCCTGAACCAAAATCACGCCATCGTCGCGCCGTTCCAACTTGTAGTTATCCTTGAACACCTCTTGGTAATCATCAAAATTCGGATCCGGTATGAACTTGACTAAGGACATAACTTTTACTCCTCTCCAAAGTTGGTTATCGGCAAACGGGTACGCGTCCGATACCAACAGTATGGGAGATTGCGCCTCAGGTTAAGAGCGAAGCTCGACAGCTACAGATAAGTCGCGCACGACGTTTCCGGCGCATCGCGTCTAGCCTATTTCGGCTCGCGCCACAGAGGCAATCCTACAAATATGTCCCGCTCAGTGTTGCGATCTCACCGCCAAGGCCGAGCTTGAAGCGGGCGATGCCGGGCGACGTTTGCGTGTCCACGCCGCCCAGATCGAGCCAATCGGTGCCGCCGCCGCGCAACTCGGTGATGGCGCGCCAGAGCAGCAGATTATGGGCGTTGCCGTCGCGGCCCTCTTCGCCGGTCCAGCCGGCCAGATAGGTGGCGCTGACGCCGTGGCGAACCATGGCAATACCAGCAACCGCGACCTTACCGTGAAACGCCTCCCACACCCGCACATGTCCGGCCTTACCGGCGCCGGCGTGCATTTGCCGGATGAGATCGGCCGGCGGGCCGATGAAGCGCCGGTTGCGGCGGAACCGGTCATAGGTGGTCATCGCCTCTTCAAGGGCCCGGTTGCGCTCCACGGCGCGGACCCGCAGCCCGGCTTTTTCGCCCGACACCAAGGCGTTGCGCCATTTACCCTTGAGGCCGCGCCGCAGCTGGTCTTCATCGGGGCGAATATCGAGCCACACGGTGCTGTAACCAGTAACCATGCGCCGCATCCCCAGCGCGCCCATGAACCGCCGGCTGTCCACCGTGTCGGGCAGTTCGGGCAGCCAGAACAACAGGTCGCGACGCCGCGCCCGAAATTCACGCCGGATCAACCGGCAGGCCTCCAGGCGTTGCGCGTCTGAAAGGTCATCCAACCAGAGCGGCCCGCGCAGAATGCGATTGACGCTGGCGAGTTTAACGTCACGAGTGCGGAAGCCTTGAACAAGTGCGACCGGCCGGCCACCGTTGCGGATGATAAGGCGGGTCACCGCGGCGCCTTGGGAGGCCGCCACCGCGTCGCCATAGGCCCAGGATTGTTCGAGGCTCGATTGCCCAATTCGCCCGATCAACCGGTCCCAATCGCGGCGCGCGCCGGGAACCGCTTCGAAGGCAAAATCATCAGGGGGAGCGACCGCCAGGGAAACCATCACGACAATATGAATGGTTTCGTCGCTGCGCCGCAATGTGTATAGCGTCACGCCATGATCGCGATGTTCAGACGGCCGCAAACAGTGCACGGCATCACCGTACCCCGGCGCCGGTTCACCCTATGGGCGGCACTTTATTTCGCGCTCTTCTTCTGTCTGCCGTTGCTGGTTATCGCCTTCGGGCTCGACACATTGCTCTATGCGACCGTCGATAAGCCCTTCGGCACCTGCCTGTCGGTGTTTTGCTGGGCGGGCTGAAACGCGCCCTAGTCCAGCGTCGGATCGAGGATCACTTTGCCGGTGCCGCCGCGCGCGCCAGCGATGCGGTGGCCTTCCTGCGCTGCGCTCAGCGGCAGCACCTGATCGATCAGGCATTTGATGTCGTGTTCACCGGCCATCTTCAGAGCCCGGGCCAAACCGCCGGGCTGTTCACGGGGTTCGCCGATGATTTGCAGTTGAAACAGATAGAGCTTCCATAGATCGAGTTCGACATGGCCGCCGGCATGAGCCCCCGCGGTGACCATCTTGCCGCCACGCCCCAGGCTGTTGAAGGCGCCGGGAAATAGATCCGGGTCGCCAATATTTTCGCAGACCAGTTTCGCCCCTTGCCCGCCGGTAATGCGCGCCACCTCTTCCGCCAAATCTTGCGTGCGGTAATTCACGCCATGATCGGCGCCGCAATCGATTGCCGCCTGCACCCGCGCGTCGGCTCCCGCCGCACCGATGACATTGGCCCCATTGAGTTTGGCGACCTGGACGGCGGCGCTGCCGAGCCCGCCAGAGGCTCCCATCACCAATACCCAGTCACCTTCGGAGACCTGGCCAACACCTTCGATTTGGTTGATCGCCGTGGCCAGGTGGCGGCCGACCACAGTAGCGTCATAGAAATCCAAGCTGTCAGGGATCGGCTGGGCGTTCTCCGCCGGCACTTTGACGTATTCCGCATAGCCGCCCCAAACATTGACGCCGAGGAACATCACTGCACCTACGCCGGGCAGGTTCATCGCGTCGGGATCGTCGCTTTTCACAAACAGGCTGCAATAGACCCGCTCGCCAACCTTGCGGTCTGTGACATTGGACCCCACCGCCTCGATGACGCCGGAGGGATCGACCCCCAGGATATGGGGTAGCACTGGGGTGCGTGCATACTTATTTTCACGCACCACCAGATCCAGTGTGCGGTTCACCGACACCGCGTGGACCTTCACCAGCACATCATCGGGTCCCGGTTCGGGGGTCTCGACATCCTGATAATTGAGGACCTCGGGACCGCCGAATTCGTGCATCATCACCGCTTTCATCACTGTGCTCCTCAGACCAACTGTTAAATACGCTTACTTCGCCGGCCCTACTTCGCCGGAATGATCGGCAGCAGTGCATAGCCCGGATGGTCGGGACCCAGATGCACCGTCACATTATTGTCGAATATTGCCGGCGGGCGATCCGTCTCATCGTCGTGGAGGAACGGTCCGACACCGGTGAAGGTGTTCTTCATGTTCGACAGGCCGGCATTGGGCTCACCCGGGTAGACATAGTCGCAACCGCGGATCGACAGGGCGAAGCGATAGCCTTTGGGGACCACGATCCCGGTCGCATGAATCTCGATATCGAGTTCGTAGACCTCGCCGGGCGTCAACGCCTCGACCTCGTCATGCGAATGGAACGGGGCCCATTCTTCCGACCGCGCCGGATCGAGCTTGCGGTGCGACGCGCGCAACCAACCCGAGGCCACCGGCGTGTGCGGGTCGAGCGCGCCGCGGAAGGTGACTTCCTTCATATCCGGTTGGAAGACCCGCAGGATGACGAACATATCAGCGTCCTTGGTGTCCGACGATACGTTTAGCTTGACCGCCATCGGACCGCAGATTTCGGTGTCGTCGGCAACCGGGTTCGACACGAAGGTCAACCCGTCGCCCATCGCTTCATAGGTGATCTCGGCGGCTTTACCAGCCGGCGTTTCCGACAGTATCTGACCCGCCGGTTCGAAATGAAACTTGGTCCATTCGGTGCGCGGCAGCGGCCAGTCCTCTTCGGCCCGCAGCACGAACTTTTCGCCGGGGTGGCGCACATTCAGCGAGACCTGGGGCTGATCCTTCCAACCCGAATCGTCGCCCTTCAGGAAGCAATCGAAGAACCGCATCTGCAAATCGTTGCCATAGTCGGTGTAGTACAGCGACCAGTGCTCGAGGCCGTGGACTTCGAGCCATTTCTGCTTCGATGGCGGCAACATGTAGCCGTGAAAATTGCCGCGCGGATGCAGCGGCGCGCCGCCCCAATTGCCGCAACTCAGAATCGGCACTTCGATCTTCGAATAATCGACGGCGCGTTCGGCGAAGAATTCGTCGTCGAGTGGATGCGCGCGCATCGAGGCGTGCAGATCGAACCGGGTGGCGGCAAGCTCCTCGTCGGACACGGTGTCGGGCCCGGCGGCGAGGACGCCATTGGCGCGGGATTTGTAGCCGCGGTCGCCATAGCCATGCTGAATTTGCATGATTTGCATGTCGTACCAGTGGCGCGCAAAGGACGAGTAGATACCGCCGTGATAGGCGCCCTCGCGGTAATAGTCGCTCGAACCCTCCCACGGGCAAATCGCCGCGAGATGCTTGGGCTGCAGCGCCGCAACCTGCCACTGATTGATGGCGTAATAGGAAATACCGCTCAGGCCAACCTTGCCATTCGACCAGACCTGCACGCCGCCCCATTCGATGCAGGCGGCAAAATCCTGGGTCTCGCGCGAACTGAAATGTTCGAGATAACCCGGCGAGCGACCGGCGCCACGCGAATCGACGCGCACCAGCGCGTAGCCGTGCGGCACCCATTTTTCAAGGTCGGCGACTTCCCAGGCCTGATGGATATTGCTCGACCCCGCCGGGACATCCGGATGGTTCTGACACATCAGATCCCAGCAGGTCTTGTAGAGCTCCTCGAAATGCAGATCCTTGCCATAGGGACCATAGGACATGATGACCGGATATTGACCCTCATCGTCGGGCCGGTAGACATTGGCGCGCAGCACCAGTCCATCATCCATTTCAATGGGCACATCCCAGTCGATGCGCATGCCTTCGCGCACTTCGCTTTTGAACAGCGGATCGGCCGTATGTTTGATGTCGTCCATGGTGTCCCCCTTGAGATTTGGTTCGGATGCTTGAATTACATCTCGGAATTCGCTGGTCCTACTTTAGCGCTAAGGGCCTCAACGGCAAAGCCGCTGGGGTCTCCTGCGCTGGCATGTTAAATTCTGCCGATAAACACCACACAACAAGTCGGTGAAACAATAAATCAGGGGGAATTGCGATGACGGAACTAGCGTCAATCAAGGGCCAGGTTGCCGCGGTGACCGGCGGGGCGGCGGGGATCGGCCAGGCCAGCGCTGAGCGGTTCGCCGCCGAGGGCGCCAAGGTCGCGATCATCGACCGCGACGGGGATCGTGGCGAAACGGTGGTCGAAGGCATTCGCGCCGCCGGCGGCGAGGCGATTTTGATCACCGCGGAATGCACATCGGAAGCCGATATGGACGGCGCGGTCGCCAGCATCGTCGATCAATTCGGCCGCCTCGATATATTAGCCGGGTGCGCCGGCGGGTTTCATTCGACCCCCACCATCGAAGAACACGACGCCGAAACCTGGCGAGCTGGCATCGAATGGAACTTGACGGGTATTTACATCCCCCTGCGCGCCGTCATCCCGGCGATGAAGGCCAATAATTATGGCCGCATCGTCTCCATCGGGTCGGCCGCCGGCCGCACATCGTCAGCCCACGCCGCCCTCGATTATTCCGCCGCTAAGGCCGCTGTCGGCGGCTTGACGCGCCGTGCGGCGGTCGAATTGGCGCCCTTCGGCATCACTGTAAACATGGTCGCGCCGGGCACGGTGATGACGCCGCGCATCGCCGTCCTCCACGCCGAACGCATGGAAGCGATCGCCAATAACATGCCGCTGGGCCGGCTGGGCACGCCGGAAGAAATAGCTCACGCCGTCTGGTATTTAAGCACTCCGGGCGCCGCCTTCACCACCGGCACCACGCTCGACGTCAATGGCGGCCGCTGGACCGGATGACCGGCGATCGATAACCCGCTAAACTAACCGCAGAATTTAATCGCTTTCGAGGGAGAGAAATATGTCCATAAAGCACATGGTGTTCGTGGAATGGAAAGACGGCACCGACGACGCAATAATCGATGGTTTCTCATCGGCGGTGAATGCGTTTCCCGGACAGATCGACGGGGTTGAATCGGTCGAGTTCGGCAAGAATTTCACCGACCGCGCCGGCAACTTCACCCATTGCGGCGTCGTCACCCTGCGCGACAAGGACGCGCTGGCCGGATATGGGCCCCATGAGGCGCATCAAGCCGCGCTGGCTGTCGCCATGCCGGCGGTCGCCAACATCATCGTCGCCGACATTGAGACTTAGGCGCGCAGCGGAGCCCCTCTTGATCCTTCGAGACGCGATCTTCGATCGCTCCTCAGAGTCTGACTCAAAATGAAGTGAGCGATATCAGCGGTTTATCAATCTGACCCTCGAGCGTCATCACCCCCACCCCAACCCTCCCCCCTCAAGGGGGAGGGGGTAATAGCCAGCGGGTCGCTAATAATTTCCCTCCCCCCAGCGAGGGGGAGGGTTAGGGAGGGGGGTGGCGTTAGCCATTGCGTTTGGTTTTCTCCCACGGGGCGGGGAACAAGGTCTTAGAAACAAACAATTCATTTCCGGCCAGGCTCTCAGGATGAGGTTGTGGAATTTTATACAATACCCTCATGCTGAGGAGGCGCGTAGCGCCGTCTCGAAGCACGGCGCTATCCATGCCGCCGTTTATTTCCCCAGCGGGCGGGCGAAGCTTAGTTCGTGGCCGTCGGGATCGGTGAGATGGAAATATCGCTCGCCCCACTGCGCGTTTTGCGGCGGCGCCTCGGGCGTGAACCCTTCCGCCAACGCGCGGGCGTACATGACGTCGACATCGTCGACGTAAAAGATCGCCCGCCCCCACCAGGAAATCGGCGCGTCTTTGGGGGCCTGGACCACATTGAGGAAACTGTTGCCGGCGTCGAAGCTGGTCAGCTCCGCGGTCACGCCGCCGTAGCGAATTTGGAATCCGAGCGCTTGATAGAAGGCGATGGCGCGCGCCATGTCGTGGGTCGCCAGCGTCACCGCGCTCAAAGATTCGATACGGGGGGTCACGGCATCGGGCGACCCCGACCGGCGCCTTGACCCCGGTCGCTGTAGTTACTGACCGCGACCTTCACGGCGGTACCACGGCAGGAACATGCGGGTCGACCAATTCAATACGACTTCAATGCCAACGCCGAAAAATGACAGCACCAGCACCGCAACAAACGCTTCGTTGTAGCGGAGATTACCGGCCTCCAGCAAAATGAAGTTACCGAGACTGTTGGGCGTCCCGGTGAGCATTTCGGCAATAACCGCGCCGACCAGAGCACGTCCGGCCGCCAGCCTGATACCGGCCAACAGATATGGCATGGCTGCCGGGATCGCGATGCCGAACCAGACATTCCACGGTTTTGCCCGATAGGCCTTGGCGACGTCGAGATATTCAGGCGGCGTCGCTCGCGCGCCATCGGCCATGTTCAAGGTGATGGAGAAAAACCCGGCAAACAGAATGATGGCCATACGCGTGCCGCCGCCGCTGCTGCCAAACCAATTGACGACCACGGGCACGATGGCAACCATGGGCATCGCATAGAACGCAATAACATAGAAATTCAGCAACCGGTCCACGGCCTTTATCCGGCCCATGAGGACACCGACGATGGTGCCGGCTACCAGTGCGATAAAAAGGCCAACGAAAATTGCGCCCATTGTGCTGACAATGCCGGCCATGAACCGTTCGTGAGCCGCCTGGACGATTGGCGTATAGGCTTCCGGCGTATTCAGGAAGGTGGTGAAGTACCATTCAGGCGCAATCGTGACCGGGATAGCCTCGAAGATACCTGTTGGTCTGGCGACATAGTCAAAGTTCGAGCCTAGGCTGTCCATGCCCATCTGCCACACCGTGACGATCACGACACCAACCAAAATTTTGGCAAAGATACCGGAGCTGACAATGCGCCAGAGAAGGTCCCTACCCGGCTGAACCCTCTCAGCCGTCGATGCGCCGGGAATACGGGTGGTTGTGCCGGTTTCTGTCGTCATCGGTTTAGACCCCGCCACGCCGCCATCCGATTTTCAAGCACCCGCCCGATCCACATCAAAAGCAGACCCATGGCCGTCAGCACGGTGATCGATGCGAACACGCCCGACATGGAATATTTGCCCTGCTGATCCTGGATCAGACCGCCAAGCCCGCTGCTGGAGATAAGGAACTCCGCCGCCACCACACCAACTAGAGCCCGGCCCGCACCTTGACGTATACCGGTCAGAATGAACGGCACCGTATGGGGGATCAGCAGATCGCGCCACAGGGCGAATTCGCCAGAGCGGAAGGACTTTGCCACTTCAACCATTTCCGGCTTCACACTGCGCGCGCCCTCCAACGTATTGTAGAGAACGGGAAAGAAACCAAACAGGAAGACAACGGTGAACTTGGCTGCAAATCCGATTTCCAATACGGATTTGATAAACGGCACCATGGCAATCATCGGTGTCGCGTAAAGCAGCATAATGTAGTTTTCAAAACCCACCCGAAGGTAGTTCAGACGCGACATCAGCAGGCCAAACAAGCTGGCTGCCAGGACCGCCGAGATGAATCCCACGAAGTAAAGTTGCAACGAGCCCAGCACGGCATCCTGCAACTGACCGTTGGATACAAGAAAAATGAACCGCTTTGCTGTTGCGGACAGAGGCGCGCCATAGGACGGATTCACCTTTCCGCCAAAATATTCCCACAACACCGCGCCGATGAGTAACCCGGCCGCGTAGGTGGAAAATCGAATGGGGCGACTGTCCCAAAGAGAGTTCATCTGCAAATCCCTTGGCACCCCTTCCGTAATGGAAGGGGTGCCTAGTTAGGATCAATCAGCGAAACGCTGATCCCTATTTGCCGTCGACCAGCTTCAGAGCGTCGGCGTAGATCGAAAGATCGACCATGTCGTCATACTTAACCGGCTCGCCTTCGATGTTGCCGACGCGCTTCTGCACGGCAATCGAAGATTCAACCTTTTTACGGTCCAGCCCGTTATCGTTCTCGGGGAAGAAGTTCACAGACTGATAGAATTTTACGGCATCAATCGCAAAATTCTGAGCCCGTCCGGTCTCCGGACCGCCGATAGCGGCAACGCGCTCGACGTTGGCGGGGTTGTTCATGAAGCGAAAAGCTTCGATATGAGCAGCCGTCGCGCGCACGTAAAAGTCGCGGTCTTCAGCCAAGGCTTTCGTATTTGCGAAATGCATGACGTAGTGCGCATTCGGCTGAATGTCGGCCATGATGGCAACCGTGTGGACCTTGACACCGGCAGCTTCGATAACCGGCACGTCATCGGCGTGCAGAACACCGAACGTCGCGCGGCCGGAGATCATCTCTTGGTCGACGGCAGAGCGGACTTCGATCAACTGGCCGACCTTGCCCGGGTTCAGACCACAGGTGCGCAAGAGACCCGCTAGCTGAATAAAGCGAATGCCACCGCGGCGATCGACAGCCGCCGTCTCGCCTTCGACCGACTCGCAGGTCGTTTTATCGGCATTGGTGGAGCCGATCAGCCAATCGGAGCTGTTCTGTCCGGCGATACCAACGACCGGCATCCCGGCATTGGAAATGGCGACAGAAGCCGGAGAGGTCGGGCCAATGCCGATATGAAACTCGCCCCGACCGGCGGCGCCGGTGGCCTGCGGACCAATGGGGAAAGCCTGGATAAGGACATCATTGAAACCATATTTCTTATAGATGCCTTCCTGCTCAGCGACGTGCGCGACCATGCCGGCCCAAATGGGTGGGGTCGCCGGAATGGCAACCTTCAAATCCTGAGCCATGCCCGAAGTGGCAACGCCAAAAAAGCCGGCTGCTGCAACAACAAACGGCAGTGCTTTGGTAATAACTTTCATCTTTACACTCCTCCCTTAGAAGATGTCCGTACCAGTATGCTTACCAGGCCAGACTTCATCACGTTTGCCCAATCCGGGCGTTCAAACTCGAACTTGCGTCCGATCCTTGTTACCGGGCAGAAAGCCTCTAAGCCTTCCGCAACCGGGTCAATTCGCGCTCCAGTATCACAGTCGCGAAATTTCAATTCCCAGCATTCCCACTTGCCGGCCTAGCCAGACAAGATGGGGCGCACCCAATTCCTCCGCGCCACCGCTGTGCTAGCGCACGTCGAACTCCGCAGCCCGAACTTCGTCCATCAATGTGGCCCAAACATGTTCGCGAAGTTCGGCAAATCGCGGATGAGCCAAGGTCGAGCGGTCGCGCGGCGCCGGCAAATCCACATCGATAGTTTCAAACACGCTGCTCGGTCGGCCCTTCAGGACGACGACCCGATCGCCCATTAGCACCGCCTCTTCGATGGAATGGGTGACGAAAACCATCGTCATTGGCCGCATTTCCCAGATTCTCAGCAACTCGAACTGCAGAATCTCGCGGGTCTGCGCGTCAACCGCGGCGAACGGCTCGTCCATCAGCAGCACGCTGGGCTCCATCGCCAGGGCGCGGGCCAGACCGCAGCGCTGCTGCATGCCGCCGGATAGTTGATAAGGGTAAACAGACTCAAACCCTTCAAGGCCGACCAGCTTGACGAAATAAGGAACCTTCTCGTCGATCTCCGCCCTGCTGACCCCGGCCAGCTTTAGCCCGTAACCGACATTCTGGGTCACCGTTTTCCAGGGAAACAGGCCAAAATGCTGAAACACCATGGCGACGCCCTCGCGCGGCTGGGTCATCAAATCGCCTTCGATCCTGACTTCACCGTCGGAGACCGGCATCAAACCGTCGATACAGCGCAGCAATGTCGTCTTGCCGCAGCCCGACGGGCCAACGACGGTGACGATCTCGCGCTCGTTGAATTCCAGATTGATGTCTTGGAAGACCTGAAGATCGCCGTATCTCTTGCCGGCACCGCTGATAGCAATTCGCGCGGGCTTGACGCCCTGACCGCTCGCCGCAGCGTCTGCTTCGGTATCTACACTCATCCTGCCCTATTTAACTCTTTGTTTTCACAGTGGTTTACCACCACCTTGCCATAATTTGGAAATTTCAGTGTACAGGTTACCCGCTATTTGAAAATAGCCTACTCAACTTAATGCGAGGACGCCACGGTGGGCACCGTACAGGGCCGGATTTGCCGACGGAACTAGACTAACTGATTAGGGGGCGAGGCTTACCGCCCTTTCCATGCCGGCGGTCGTTTTTCGACGAAGGCGGCGATGCCTTCGCGCGCATCGTCGGCCTCGAACGCCTCGGGGATGACGTCTTTGGTGACATAGTCATAGGCGCCGCTGCGGGTCATCTCGTACTGGCGATAGAAGGACTGTTTGCCGCGCGCCACCGCTTCGGACGACTTGCTGGCGATCTTCGCGGCCAGTCCACCGACGGCGGCGTCAAGATCGGCCAGCGGCACCACTCGATTGACCAGACCAATGCGCAGGGCTTCTTGGGCATCGATCAAATCGCCGGTCAGCAGCATTTCCAACGCCTGCTTGCGCGATACCACCCGGCTTAACGCGACCTGCGGCGTATAGCACCAGAACCCAATATTGACGCCGGGGGTGGCGAAGCGGGCAACGTCCGAGGCGACGATCAAATCGCAGCTCGAGGCCAACTCGCAGCCTGACGCGGTGGCTGTGCCGTGCACCCGCGCAATCACCGGTTGGGGCAGCTCGACGATGGTTTGCATCATCACGTTGCACGCGTGGTTCGACGCCGCTTTATCCGCGCCGGTCTTGGTCGCTAGGGATTCTTTCAAATCGTGGCCAGTGCAGAAATGTTTACCCGACGCCGCGAACACCACCACCCGCACGCTCGGATCGCCGGCGATATCCTCCAGCGTCGATTGCAAGGCGGCCACCAGCGCATGGGACAGACTGTTGCCCGATTTCGGCCGATTGAGCGTTAGCGTGGACACCCCGTCGGCGTCGTCGCGCAATAGGACGGGTTCATCCGTGGTCTCGGCCAATTGTTCCGCGCTTGTCATCTTATCCTCACTATGGATGCCACTGCGTTTCACCTCATGTTTCGACAAGCTCAACATGAGGGCTAGGTAGAGTTCAACCTCATCCTGAGCTTGTCGAAGGATGAAGACGCTCGCTGCGATCCTTAAACAATAAAAACCAACCCGGATACACCTCACCCCTCTCGTCTTTTCCTTTCGTCGCGCGTCGATCGTACCGCTATACTCGCGCCAACAAGAACAAACCTCGGGGAGAGCGGTCATGAGTTTACGCATCGGCGTGTGCGGGCTTGGTATCATGGGTGGCGCGTTCGCTGCTAATTTGGTGAAGAACGGCTTCACCGTGACCGGCTTCGATCCCAGCCCGGCGCGGGCGCGCAAATTCAAATCGGCCGGCGGCACGGTGGCGAAAACCAACGCCGAAGTCGCCCGCAAATCCGACATCGTCATTACCTCTGTCGCCACCGCCGCCATTCTCGACGAGGTGGTCCATGGCAAGACTGGTCTGACCGCCGGCGCCAAGAAAGGCCTGATCGTGCTGGAATCCAGCACGGTCTCGATGGACGAAAAGGAACGCAACCGGGTGGCCCTGGCCAAAAAAGGCGCCACCATGCTCGACACACCGGTCAGCGGCGCCGGCCGGCAAGCCGAGGCCGGCGAAATCTCGATCATGGTCAGCGGCCCCAAGTCGGCCTTCAACAAAGTCAAACCGATGCTGCCTGGCTATTCGAAGATCCACTATTATGTCGGCCCCTTCGGCGAGAGCACCAAGCTAAAGTTGCTGATCAATATGATGATCTGCGGGCACGATGCGGTACTCGCCGAAGCGATAACCCTGGCCCGCGCATCCGGGGTCGACCTCAAAATGTTCCAAGAAGTACTCAAGCCGTCAGCCGGCAATTCGCGGGTGGTCGAATATCGCGGTCCGTTGATGTTCGAGGGCGAGTATGCCGATCCGCGGGTCAAAACCGCCGATCTCACCATCATGATGAAAGACAATGAGCTGATCGAACAATACGCCAAGGACTATAACGTGCCGGTGCCGGTGTTCTTGAACGCCATGGCGCCGACCTTCGCTGCTTTGGCGCAAGGCCTCGGCAGCGAAGATCCCGGCGTGATCACGCATATCTACGAACAGATGGCCGGCATCCCGCGGCGCAAGAAAAAGGCGCCGGCGCGGAAACGTAAAGCGGCGAAGAAATAGCGACATCCAACTCAACAAAGCAAAGTTAAGAGGAAGACCAAAATGGCAATTAATACTGGCGTAATTGGGCTCGGCAATATCGGCAACGGCGTCGCCAAGAACATGCTCAAGGGAGGACACAATGTCGTTGGCTATGACATTGATATTGCACGCGTAACCGACGCCGGCGCACAGCCGGTCGACGATGCGGCCGCGGTCGCCGCGCAGAGCGATCTCGTGGTCGTCGCGGTGGCCAATATCGCCGCTTACGAAGAGACGATGGCCGCCCTGGCAAATGCCGGCAAGCAAGGCCTGGTGGTCGCCGATTGTTGCACGTTTCCGGAGGAGACCAAGGACGCTTTCCACGCGCAGTTGGCCGAAGCCGGCGTGACCCTGCTCGACTGTCCCGTGTCCGGCGCCCGGCCCCAATCGCAGGCCGGCGAACTGGCAATGACGGTCAGTGGCGAGAAAGAAGCGTTCGACCGGGTCGAAGAAGCGCTCAACTCGTTTTGCAGCTCGGTGACCTATGTCGGCGAGTTCGGCATGAGCATCAAAATCAAATACATTTTGAACCTGATGGTGGCGATCCACAATCTGACCTGCGCCGAAGCTTTCGTGATGGCCCGCAAGGCCGGCATCGACCTCGACCTGTTCGTCGATGTGGTCAGCAAAAGCTCCGCCCGCTTGCAGATTTTCAACACCCGCGCTTCGCAGTGGGTGGCAGGCGACTACGAGAACAACATCACAGCCGCCCTGGCGATCCAGCTAAAGGACATCGTCATTATCGACGAGTTCGCCAAGAAACTCGACGTGCCGACACCGCTATTCGACGTCGCCTCGTCTTATTACAGGAATGCCGAAGCGCGCGGTTGGCAGGAAAAGGACGCCGCCGTGATCCTCGAACTGCTGGAAGAGGCCGCCGGGATTCCGCGCGGCTCGGCTTAAGCGCGTGGCGGCGATACCGACCGTCCGTCGGGTGGTCACCGGCCATGACAGCAACGGCAACGCCACCGTAATGTTCGAAGGTCCGGCGCCCAATGAGCGCCACCGCGCCTCGGGGGTAACCTCGACCATGCTATGGCGCACCGAGACCAGCCCGCCGGAATTCTCGGCTGACGCCGATTGGTCGCTGGGCGATTTCCCCGTGGCGCCGCCCGATGGCGGCGCCGTCTTTCGGATGGTCGACTTCCCGCCTGAAGCCGAAGCGCCGGATATCGACAACGAAGCCATGCTCGCCGAAATGGGGCTCGACCCGGATCAAAACGCCGACCGGGCCGGCGCCCACCGCTCGTTGCACACCACCCGTTCGGTCGATTTCGCGGTCGTCATATCGGGTGAGATCGACATGATCCTCGACACTGGCGAAGTCCATCTCGCGGCCGGCGACACCTTCGTCCAACAAGGCACCGCCCACGGCTACATCAACCGCGGCAGCGAACCGTGCCGCATCGCCTTCGTGCTGATCGACGCGAAGGGCTAGACGATCTCGAGGGTACCGCGCATCACTGGTACGCAGGTGCCGCCGATATAGGTGGCGATAGTCCCGTCGTCCTTTATTTCGGCGGCCGCGTTGAGAATACTGGGACGTCCCAAGGCATAGCCCTGACCGATGCGTCTTTCCATCATCTCGTTGGGATCGTCCTGCAGATGCGCCAACAGGCCGATCAGGGCGACATTCGCGCTGCCGGTCGCCGGGTCTTCGTTGATCCCATGCAGCGGTGCGAACATGCGCGATTGAATATCGACCTCTTGCAGAATGGCGCGCGCATGCAGATGGATGCCGGTCATTCGATTTGGCGGCAGGTGGCGTTCAAATATATGCGCACGGGGCTTCGCGGTGGCCAACACTTCGCAATCCTTCACTTCAGCAATCACAAAGGGTACGCCACAGCTCGCGATGAGCGGCGGGTGATTTTCGGTTTCGATATCGTCGACCGAAAGACCGCAGGCATCAGCAATAATGTCGACCGGCACTTCGTCACCCATTTCGAAGGGCATCGGTGACGCCAGGCGCGCGCCGACCACCGCTCCGCGTTCGCGCAGAAGTTCCATTCGCACCAACCCGGCGGCCTCCTCGAACATGAGGTGATCCACCTCCGGTGAAGAACTATCTTGCGCGAGCCGCTGCGCCAGAACGAAGGCGGTGCCAACATTGGGATGACCGGCAAACGGCAATTCCGCGCGTGGCGTAAAGATCCGCACCTGGGCACTATGATCTGCATTCTGCGGTGGTAGAACGAACGTCGTCTCGGACAGATTGAACTCCGCCGCGATCGTCTGCATTTGCGCATCCGACAGCCCCGCCCCATCGACCACCACGGCCAGCGGATTGCCGCCGAACTGCCGGTCGGTGAAAACATCGACGGTTACGAATTCCAACTTCATGCCGCTGGCAACCCCGCCGTGCCGGTGCCGCAGACGATGGCGGCCATGATTTGATCGTCAGGTGCGGCGGCCCGGCCGGTTTGGATCGCCGCGACCGCCGCCGCGCCGGCAAGCTCGACCGCCTGGCCCATCTCGAACCACAGCCATTGGGCGGCGGCGCGCATCTCATCGTCGCTGACCAACACGATATCGTCGACATACTTTTCGATGATCGCCAGATTGATATCGGCGCTGCGCCGGGGCGCCAATGTATTGGCGTCGCTGTCGATGGCGTCCAGGGTCACCACGGCGCCCGCCTTCAAGCTATTGGCGAGGGTCGGTGCGCCGGCCGGTTCGACGCCGATGACCTTGATTTTAGGGTTAATCGCCTTGGCGGCCAGCGCCACCCCGGCGATCAGCCCGCCGCCGCCGATACCAGCGACAATGACGTCGATATCCGGCGACTGTTTCAACATTTCCCGGGCGATGGTCCCCTGCCCGGCGATCACCGCGGGATCGGCGAAGGGGTGAATGTAGGTCAGACCCTCGCTTTCGGCGCGCGCCAAGGCGGCGCTCTCGGCATCATCCCAGACAGCCCCTTCGACCACGACCTCGGCACCCCAACCGCGGATTTTCTCGGCCTTTTCCGCCGGTGTATTCTCCGGCAAGTAGACGATTGCCGGGCAACCGGAGGCCTGTGCCCCATAAGCCACCGCAAGCCCATGATTGCCGCCCGAGGCGGTGATCATGCCCCGCGCCAGCGCCGCGTCATCGAGCTGAAGAATAGCGTTATTGGCGCCGCGCACCTTGAACGCCCCAGTGACTTGCAAACACTCAAGTTTCAGCATCGTCGGACCCGACCGCAGCGGGTCGCGGATATAGCGGGTGCGTAGACACGGCGTGCGCCGCACCCGGCTGGCGATACGCTCGGCCGCCGCCTCGACATCAGCCAAGGTGACACTTTCGGCTAATGCCTTCATTGAACTTCCCTTAAACGTCACGAATCACCGCCATAGTAGGCCAAGACATCGCGTTTGTGCCGCCCTATTCGGGTTCGATGCCGAATCCCCCGAAATGTACCGTCTAATATTTGTAAAAATTGCGCAAAAATAGAAACAAGTATTAACGATCAGTAAAGATTATTTAATCTTGTGGCTCTACATAAGTAAGTGCGGAAACCACTTCGGGTATTTCGCTGTAAACCGCATTAGGCGCGGTTAATGATTGAAGTTGGGCGACATTCCCGGTTTCAGCAATTTACCGGGGATATCGGATTCGAATGGTAGCAAATTTGGACGCAGCGCAAGATTCGGTCTCCCAGGGCATCCCGCTCGATCTGGGTCCCTTGCTGTCGCCCTATCGCCACCACAAGCAACTCTCCATCCGCATCGAGAAACTGCCGCAATTGTCGCGTCTATCGAACGGCCGCAACAATGGCGATTGCACCTTTTCCCTGAAACTCGACGAAATTCCGGGTCTGGTCTATCTGCCGCCGCCCGATACCGAGCCAATCCCGATCATTCTGGTCCTTCGGGTCATCAACCTCGATGAGGACTATGCCACCACCCTGGCCTTGATCGACGTGTCCGTACCGTCGGAGCCGGCCGCCGACGACGGCGCAAACCCCAAACTGCGTGTTGTCGAGGCGGTGGAAGCGGATACGGCCTCAGACGAACCGCCCGAACCGGCGGCCCTGTCCGCGCTCCATGTGAAGCGCGCGCCCGACGTCATTGGGGGCGACGATAACGGTCGCACCGACGTACGCAAACTACTCGAAGCCGAACTTTCCGATTTACGTGGGCAAATGGAATCCTCGAGCAGCGAAGCCGAGGAGACCCACAAACAAGCCCTGCAGGCCGCCGAAGCCGCATTGGCGCGCGATTTTGTCGAGCAGCTTACCGCCGCCAGGGAGCAGCTCGAACTGAATTTCGAGAAACGCCTGACCGAAGCACTGCACCAAGCCGAGGCCCAGGCCGAGGAAGAGGCCAACGCGCGGATCGCCGACTTGGAAAAACAGGTCGAAGAGGCGGCCAGCCGTGCCCGGGCCGACGCGCAAAAGGATTTTGAGCAGGAGCTGTCACAGCTCAAACGGCAAAACGAAACCGGCACGGTTGATATCGACGCCGCGCGAGAACAGGCAATCAAAACCGTCGAGGCCGAGCATGCGCGGGTCATCGCCAAATTGCGCGAAACCCACCAAAGCGACCTCACGGCGCAAATTTCCAAAACCAAAGAGCAGTTGGAATCGGAATTCGTCGGTCGTCTCGAGAAAGCGGTCAGCCAGGCGGAGAAAAAAGCGGCGGGACTGGTCGCGAGCGCGGAGAAGATAGCGGCGCAAGCGCAGACCGACGCCGAACGCGTCCAGGCCAAGGCGAAGAAAGCGTTCGAAAAAGAAGCTGCCCGGCTGCAGAAGCAGATCGACGCCGCCGGAAGCGATATCGAGAAAAACCACAAGCGCGAATTGGAGGCCGCCCAATCGGCCCATGCCAACGAGATCGCGGCCTTACAGAAATCCCACGCCGACCTTCTCGCCACACAAGCCACCGCCGCGCAAGAACAACTCGCCACGACGCGGGCGCAACTGGAGCGGGAGGCTGGCGAACTCCTGGCACAGGCCGACCAGAGAACCCAGGCCAGCATCAAAGAGGCCAGCGAGACCTGGCAAGCCGAGGCGGACGCGGCCCTGTCGACGGCGCGCGCAACCTGGCAGACCGAGGAAGCGGAGCGACTGGGCGCAGCACGCTCGGAATTCGAGGTCGAGTTAGCGCAGTTTAGACAAAAGCTGGATAGCGCTTCGCTCGACATCGATGAGGCCCGCAAGGCGGCAATCGATGCGGCGAAGAGCAAACATGCGCGCGAAATCGCCGATCTGCAAAGCGCCCACGCGCGCGCCCTTGAAGAGCGCGCCGTCGCGACCGATGAACAGGCCAACCAGGAATCCTCCGACCGCCTCACCGAGGCGCTACACCAGGCCGAGGCAAAGGCCGAGGCGAACCTGACGGAGGCGCGCCAAGCCTGGGAGATCAAGGCAGAGGCCTCTCTTTTGGCCGCCCGCAAGGCCTGGAAGGCCGAGGAAGCGGACCGCACCGCAACGGCAAAAACGGAAACGAGCGCCGGCGACGAAAAACAGCGCGAGCAGGAACTCGCCGAGCGTCTTGCCGAGGCCACACGTCAGGCCGAAGAGCAGGCCGAGAAAATGGTCGAAGCCCGCTTGGCCACCGCACGCCAGGTTTGGGAAGCGGACGCGGAGTCCGCCCTATCGGTCGCCCGCGAGATCTGGCAGGCCGAGGAAGCAGAGCGCCTGACGGTCGCAAAGGCGGAACTGGAGGCCGAGCTCAGCATCCAATACGAAAGCCAAAACCAGGGCTCCGACGATATCGATATCGAAAAGGTTCGCCAACAGGCGATCAAGGATGCAGGGGCCGAACACGCGGTGGAGATTGAGGCGTTGAAGGCGGCCCATGCCAGCGCCCTGGAGGAAAACAAATCCACTGGCGATCAATCGAGCGACCAAGACGTTGAAGCGCGCATCGCAGAAGCGCTGCGCGAAGCGGAAGAAAAAACCGAGGCGCGGCTGAACAAGGCACGCCTGGTCTGGCAAACCGACGCCGACGCCAAATTGGCGGCCGCCCGGGAGAGCTGGGAAACCGAAGTCGCCGACCGGCGCGCCAAGCCGAAAAAATCGCGAAAGGAGGCATCGCACGACGGCCCGACCGCGCGCGAACGCGCCTACCGCCAACAGCGCGACTGGAAGCCGCGCCGCTCGCGGGTCTTCGTGTTGCTAGCGGTTATCCTGATCGGCTTGCCCCTGCTCCTCCCCGAGGCCCGGGCCCTTATCATCGAACGGTCAACGCAGGCGATCACCGGCCTGCGCAGTCAAATCGATTCTCTGCGCGCGCCCCCGCCACCGGCCGTCGAGCCGGCCGCCGTATCGAGCGCCGCGACCCCGCGCATATTACCGGTGGCGCCCACCGGGCCGGCTGAGATACGCGCCACCATAGATGTCGGCAGCGCCAATATTCGCGTCGGCCCGTCGTCCGCTGCGGCGGTGGTCAAGTCCCTGCCTCGGGGCAGTGAAGTCATCGTGCTTGGATCAGAAAATGGCTGGCAAAACATCCGCTTCGGCGAAGGCCCCAACGATGTCGGGTGGGTTTTCAGCGATTTGTTAAACGCCTCATCACTTGGAGAACCCAACCCATGATCGAGATCGTCATCGAGAAGTCGACCGACGCCGAAGGCGAGGCGACCTATCAATGGACCGTCTGGGATAACGACCAACAGATGGTGATCTCAACTGGTCGACGCAACACTTTATCTTGGAAGCAAAGATGGAGT
>JAALLF010000018.1 GCA_011087645.1 Alphaproteobacteria bacterium | reverse complement strand
GAGGGTCAGATTGATAAACCGCTGATATCGCTCACTTCATTTTGAGTCAGACTCTCAGGGTGAGGCTTTGTGCATATCTAACAGAATTCCTCATCCTGAGGGCTCGCGCAGCGAGTGTCTCGAAGGACGAGGAATTCCACCCACCGCCATATGCGATTACGCCCCTACTTCCTCGGTGTGATTTTGCCGGCGACGTCGCATTTGCGGAAAGCCTTCCAATGGCGGCTAAGAACTTTTTCGGCCGTGGCGGGATCGGCACAACAAGCCCCGGCGTGTCAGCCTGGTAGTTCGTGGGTCGTCCGGGTCTCGGTTTGCGCCACCACCTGGCCGCTTTTGATGACGTAGTTGCGGTCGCACCGGCCGGTGATGGCCTCAGCGGCGGTTTGAGCGTCGAGGATCACGAGATCACCGGCGCAGCCTGGGTCGGTGCCGTAGTCGGGCAGGCTCAACACGCGCGCGCCGTTGATGGTCGCCATGGCGAACACCGTGTCGATCTCGTCTGGCTGGCTCATATGGGCGGCATGGGCGATCAGCAGCGCCAACTCGAGCGGGTCGTCGCGGCCGAACGGATAGAACATGTCACGCAGATTGTCCTGCCCGAAGGACACATTGATCCCACGCGCGACCAACTCTTTGACCCGGGTAACGCCGCGGCGCTTGGGGTGGTCGTCGTCGCGGCCCTGCAGCATCAAATTGGTCGCCGGGTTGGTGATCATGTGGATATCGGCCTGGGCGACAAGGTCCATGACATGGTCGGCATATCCCTGGTCGTAGGCGGCTAGAGCACAGGTGTGGCCGGCGGTGACCCGGCCCTGCCAGCCATTGGCGAGGGTCGCCGCGCACAGCATCTCTAATGTGCGGGCGTTGGGGTCGTCGCTCTCGTCGATATGCATATCCACATCCACGTCGCGCGCGCGGGCGATATCGAAGACGATTTGGATATGTTCAGCGCTTTGCGCTGGCCCCGCCTCGTTGAACGGCATGCCGCCGATTACGTCGGCGCCCCGCGCCAGGGCTTGCTCCAACAGTGCCGCTGTCCCCGGGTCTTTGACGATGCCCAACTGGGGAAAGGCGACGATCTGTATATCGATCACCTCGGCGAACCGCGCGCGCACCTCGAGCAGCGCGTCCAACGGTGTCAGACCGCAGCCGCTATCGACGTCGATATGGGTGCGTAGGTGGGTGACGCCATTGGTGACTGCCGAGGTGACGATGCGGCTGGCGCGTTCGGCGATGTCTTCGACGGTATAAGTTGCCTTGCGCGCGCCGAGAATGTCGATTGCCTCGCCCAATGACCCGCTGCGATTCACCGGCACGCTTTCGGTGAGCAGCACCTTGTCGAGATGGATATGGGGCTCGATGAAACCGGGGATACACAGCCGACCGGCGGCGTCGATTTCCGTGGCTGCTGTCGCGCCGGTCTGGCCAAGCTCGACATACCGGCCAGCCGAAATCGCCAAGTCTCGCGGCGCACCGGCGCCCCACACCAAGGCGTTGCGGATGATCAGGTCGCGGACCGGTGCCTGTGATTCGCTTGCGGCCAAGATATTATCCGATCTTAGACGGTCGTGCTGGGCCGCGCGCTCACAGCGGCAAACCAGCGCCGCACGTTGACGGCGGTGTCCGGCGTTTCGATTTTGACCCGGTTGGCGAAGCTGACGGCGCAGAAGGCGGTGATGTCGGCGATGGAAAAATTCTCGCCGGCCACATAGTCGCGGCCCTCGAGTATAGCGTCGAGGGTTCCGAAATAGCGCTGCACCCGTTGCTGACCACGGGCGGCGAGTTTGGGGATTTGCGCGTAATTATCCGGGCCGGTCAGGGCGCGGTCCTTCAGGCCGGGGGCGGAATTACGCAAGGCCTCGCTGACCGCCAAGAAGCCGTCGATTTCCATGCGCCATTCCAAATCGGCGATGACGGCTTTTTCCGCCGCCGTGCGGCCCATCAAGGGCGGTTCCGGATAGGCCTCTTCGAGATAGCGGCAGCAGCCAGCGGTGCTGAACATCCGGGCGCCATCGTCGGTTTCCAGAACCGGCACGGTGCAATAGGGGTTGATCGCGCGAAAAGCATCGCCGAGTTGTTCGGCCTCGCGTAAATTGACTTCGATGGTCTCGATCTCGTCGCTCAGGCCCTTCTCGGCGATGAACATGCGCACCTGGCGCGGGCTGGGCGCGGTGCTGCAATCGTAGAACTTCATGGCTCGGTCTCCCCCAATTATGCGCGCATCTCCCGCGCCGGTTTTGCCCAGTATAGCGCGTTGGCGAAATTGCAGGCAAAGACCGCGCGGCGCTAGACTGAGGGATAACCACAAGAGGCAGGTTTAGCGATGGCAGGTAACCCGACGGCGAGACCGGGAGTTGCGAACGAGGTGATCGCACAGTCGGCCGATATGCGCTTCACTCTCTATACGATCGACGCCGGCGCACAGATCCCCTGGCATTTCCACAGCGAGGTTTCTGACTGGTATATCTGCCGCGAGGGTGTATTCAGTGTGGAAACTCAATCACCCGATCATGTGGAAACGTTAAGCGTCGGGGCGATGTTCCAGGTGCCCGTGCGCCGCGTACACCGGGTGGTCAACCAAGGCGATAGCCCCTGCCGCTTTGCGCTGGTACAAGGTCTCGGGGCTTACGATTTCAATCCGGTGGATGGCTAAATTCACGCCGGAAAGACAAATAAAGAGGGAGAGTCAGAATGCCGGATGATGCGAAACAAGCGACGAAAACCGAGGGCGCCTACAAGGGCGGCGACGGAAATTACTATTTCGACGTGGCCAATCTAAAGGGTCTCGACGCCGGCCCGGGTTACGCACCGACCTTCGGTCCAGTGGTCGAAGGCGAGCTGACCCAGGTCGGCATCATGACCATCCCGGCGGGCCAGTCTTCCGACCCCCATACCCACCCCAACGAGCAGTGGATTTATCTGCTGCAGGGCCGCTTGCGCGCGGTGGTCGATGGGCAGGAGCGCGACGTGGTGCCCGGTGAGCTGATGTATATCCCGGCCAACATCGTCCACAATGTCGAGGTTATGCCCGGCGAGGATGCACATTTCTTCACGTGCAAAGATTTGCGCCATGGCATCGCCGGCACGCCGGTTGGGACCGGCGACTAGCCGCTAAATCGTGAGCGAAAACGTGGCAGAAATCGTTGCCATAATCGGTGCGGGCACGATCGGCGCGTCGTGGACCAGCTATTTCCTGGCGCGGGGCTGCGACGTTCGGGTGTGGGACCCGGCTGATGGTTTTGGCGAGCGCACCGCCGCGTTTGTCGCCCGGGTGTGGCCGATCCTCGAACAGCTTGGGTTCGCCGAGGGCGCTTCGCCGGATCGCGTGGTCTATTGCGGTAACCTGCAAGAGGCCCTTTTGGGGGTTACTTTCGTGCAAGAAAGCGGCCCCGAAGACGCGGCGGTGAAGACCGAGCTGATCGGCGAGATCGACCAACACCTGCCCCCCGAGATCGTCATTTCGTCGAGTTCGACGGCGCTGCCGGCCAGCGAATTCCAGGGCGGTGCGGCCCATCCTGAGCGGGTGGTTCTGGGCCATCCGTTCAATCCGCCCCATTTGATGCCCCTGGTCGAAGTGGGCGGCGGCAAGCAGACCGAGAGCTGGGCGGTCGACCGGGCAATGGAATTCTACGCGAGTGTCGGCAAATCGCCGGTGCGGCTGCGCGCCGAAATTCCCGGCCATTTGGCCAACCGCCTGCAGGCGGCGGTCTACCGCGAGGCGGTTCATCTGGTCGCCGAGGGTTACGCCACGGTCGAGGATATCGACAAGGCGATGGCCGGCGGGCCTGGTCTGCGCTGGGCCTTCATGGGTCCGCACATGACCTATCACCTGGGCGGCGGCGCTGGCGGCATCGCCCATTATTTCGACATTCTCGGCGCCAGCCAGGAACGCCGCTGGGCTGCCTTAGGCGATCCGCAGCTGAGCGACGACGTCAAGCAGAAGATCATCGCCGGGGTGGCGGAAGAAGCGGGCGGCCGCACCATCGATGAATTGGCCGCCGCGCGCGACGAAACATTGCTCAATTTGTTGAAGGCGCTGGCAAAAAGCGCAAACTAGGCGGGCGGCGCCCGATGCTGCCGGAGAAAATCAAGAACAGGGGAACGCCCGTGGCCGAAACCGAGACCGACAAACCGCTTTTATTCTCGCCGATGACCATCGGCGGCGTGACCTTGAAAAACCGTGTCGTCATTTCGCCCATGTGCCAGTACTCGGCCCATGACGGGCTGGCCAACGACTGGCACAACGTCCATCTCGGTCAATACGCGCTGGGGGGCAGCGCGTTGGTGTTTTGCGAGGCTGCCGCGGTTGAAGAGCGCGGGCGCATCACCCATGGCGATCTGGGGATCTGGTCGGCCGATCACGCCGCAGCGCTAAAGCCGGTGGTGTCGTTTCTCAAGGCGCATGGCGCGTCGCCGGGCATGCAAATCGCCCATGCCGGCCGCAAGGCCAGCATGCAGCGTCCCTGGCAAGGTCACGGCCCCCTGGACGATAGCGACGCCGCGCGCGGCGAGGTCGCCTGGGATATCGTCGCACCCAGTGCCCAGCCGGTGAATGATACCTCCCTGATGCCCCACGATCTTAGCGTCGCGGAAATACAATCGGTCCAACAGGCCTTCGCTGATGCTGCCGGCTACACCGACGAAGCTGGCTTCGAGGTGTTGGAGATTCACTCCGCCCACGGCTATCTGTCCCACACCTTCCTGTCGCCAATGTCGAACCACCGCAACGACGCCTATGGCGGCGACCGCGCCGGGCGCATGCGATTTACCCTGGAGACTGTCGAGAAGGTGCGCGCCGTATGGCCTGCCCACAAGCCGTTATTCGTGCGCATATCGTCGGTTGACGGTGTCGACGGCGGTTGGGACTTAGATGATTCTGTTGTCCTTACCGACGAGATGAAAAGCCGCGGCGTCGATGTGGTCGATTGCTCGTCGGGCGGTATTGCTGGCATGGCGACCACGACGCGCGACCCGTTGCCGCTCGGTTTTCGCCTGCCATTGTCTGACCGCATCCGCCGCGACAACGATATCGCGACCATGACCCACGGTCTGATCGTGCACGCCGAACAAGCCGAGGAAATATTACAGACCGACCAGGCTGATTTGATCGGCATCGCCCGCGAGGCGCTCTACAACCCCTATTGGGCGCGCCACGCGGCGCAGACCCTGGGCGCCGACCCCGACTTTGCCGATTGGCCCGACCAGTATGGCTGGTGGCTGACCCGCCGCGAGGCGCATTTAAAATCGATCGGCGTGCGCTGATCACCCGTCCCCGTTTAAACCAAGAAGAGACGCGTTATGGCTTCGCCGATACGGTTTTATTTCGATTTTGTTTCCGCCTATTCCTACGTCGCCATGAACCGCATCGACAAGGTCGCGGCACGCTACGGCCGCGAGGTCGATTGGAACGTGGTGGTGCTACCGGAGATTATGGCGCACCAAGGGATCACGTCGCCGCGCGACCAGCCGGCCAAGTTCGCCCACAATCAGAAAGATTTTCCTCGGGCGTGCCGTATGAACGGCTTGCCGGTGAACTTCCCGCCCGAGGTGCCGCCTTACGGCGCGAGTTTGCACCGGATGGCGTTCCTGCGGATTAAGCGCAAGGATCCGGCGCTGGCGAAGCGCTTCGCACTGGCTGTCGACAATCGCTATTTCGGTCTCGGCAAGGAAGTGCGCACCGCCCGCCAACTGGCGTCCGCGTGCAAGGTCTATGGCGTGGATATCGCCTTCGACGAGATTAAGGCCGCTGAGGGCGACCGGCGCGCCAAGAAGGCGCTGGCCGAGGGATTCGATCGCGCCATCGCCGATGGTATGTTTGGCGCACCGTTCATGGTTTGCGATGGGAATACCTATTGGGGCGCCGACCGGCTCGACCATCTGGAATACGACATCAAGCGCAAGATCAAGGTGCCCAAGGGCTTCGAGCCGTTTCCGTTATTCAGCAATTTCACCGAACGTAACGGTCCGCTGTTCCACCGCATTCGCGGCGACAAGATCACCTTCGCGTTTCGCGTCGACGAACGCCATCTCAATCCGCGCGAGGTGGTGCATGGTGGCTGGCTAACCAGTTTCGTCGATGTCTCGATGGCGCAAACGGCGCTGTTCCAGATCAAGCGCAAGGGTATCGCCCCGACCATTCATCTCGAGACCGATTTCATCGAACCGATCCTGACCGGCCAGTGGGTTGAATGTCAGGCCAATCTGGTCAACCGCACCCATTCGATGAATTTCGTCGAGGGCGTGGTCACGGCTGATGGCACACCGGTCGCGCGTTGCTCGGGCATTTTCAAACTGCCGCGCGAGTTACGGGGCTAGCCGCGCTTCAACCGTCCGACAGCTCGCGCCAGATCCGGTCGAAATCGGAATGGGTGTCGCTGAAGGCCTCGACCAGTTTGGGATCGAAATGGCCGGCCGAGTCGATACGCGCATCGCCGCTTAGAATGATGCCACGCGCCGTCTCGTGATCGAAGGCCGGTTTATAAGGCCGCGCGGTGCGTAGCGCATCGTAGATGTCGGCGATCTGGGTGATGCGCGCCGACAGGGGGATATCGTCGCCGGCCAGCGCATTGGGATAGCCGGTGCCGTCCCATTTTTCGTGGTGGTTCAGCGCGATCTCGGCGGCCATCGCCAGTTGCGGCGACTGGCTAAGGATGCGGTGCCCGTAGATAGTATGGTTGTCCATTTCCTGACGCTCGGTCTCCGACAGCGGCCCGGCTTTGCCGAGCACGATGGGGTCGACACTAATTTTGCCGAGATCGTGCAATTGCGCCGAATAATGGATCTCTTCGCAGAAAGCGGTGCCCATGCCGACAGTTTGCGCCAAGAAGTAGCTATATTCGTTGACCCGGCGCGTATGGTTGCCGGTGCCTTCGTCGTAAATCTGCGCCGCGCGAGCGAGAAAATAGACCGTGTTCTCGAGCTCTTGCTTGCTTTGCTGAATAGTCTCTGCCGGGACCGGCTGGGACTCCGACGGGGTTTCGATGGCGTTGTCTTCGGCAATCAGGTCGAAGGCCCGCTGCACAGCCGCCGCGTCGCGCCGGTCCATCGCCAGACCGGGATGGTGGTCGATATATTCCGACAGGGTAAATGCTTCGGTCATCAGAATGCCGTGGGGCCGGGGTCAGGGGTTAGTTAATCTGACCTATTTTTACGCCATTATGCTTAATGACCGGTGTAGAGGCGCCAACCCTTTTGTGTGTATTCTGCGGTTCTCCGGCTCGAGATAGGTTAAGATTCGCGTCTCGACGGCCCGGATTTCGTAAAGTTCCATGACAGATAAGGCGAAAAACCCCCTGAACGGCGTCCGGCGTACCCGTTTGGCTGTGATCTCGGCGATGGCGCCGTTTCTTGGCCTGGCGTTTATGCTGAGCCAGTTTCTAAGATCGGCGCCGTCGGTCATCGCGCCGGATTTGCGCAGCGAGCTCGATTTATCCGCCGCCGAACTTAGCAGTCTACCGGCGGCCCTGTTTCTCGGCTCTGCTCTGATGCAGTTGCCGGTCGGCATCCTGCTCGACCGGTTTGGGCCGCGCCGCACCATCGCCGGGTTTCTGTTGATCTCCGCGATCGGCACATTGGGCATATCGATTTCCCAGACGCCGATTACGTTGGCGGTTGCGTTGTTCATCGCCGGCTGTGGCATCGCGCCGGTCTATATGGGTTTGATCCTTATGCTGTCCCGCTGGGTGCCGCGCGACCGTCTGGCGACCGCCAGCTCGATTGCCGTCGCGGTGAGCGGTGCCGGCCTGTTGCTCTCGGCGACTCCTTTTGCCTGGGCCAGCGCGGCAATCGGCTGGCGTGACACGTTGGGCTTTGTCGGCTGGGGCGCTGCGGTAGTGGCCGTGATTGTCTTCCTAGTCGCCCGCGACCGTCCGCCCGGTTCGACCGTGGCCGAGCCTGTTCCCGAGACATTGGGCCAGACCATCCGCGGCGTGGGCCTCATCCTTGCCGACCGTCGGCTTTATGGTTTAGCGGCGGTGGCGGCGGTCTCGGTGGGATCGTTTTTAACCACCCGCGCTCTGTGGACCGGGCCTTATCTGAACGATGTATTCGGCCTGGATCTGATCCCCCGGGGCAACGTTATTTTCGCGTTGTCGCTGGCCTGGCTGGTCTCGGCGCTGTTCTATGGTCCGCTCGACCGGCTATTCGACACCAGGCGCGGGGTGGTCAGCGCCGGCGCGATCGCCATGGCGCTGTCGTTCGTGTTGCTGACCGTCAACAACAATAGCTCGGTCGTGTTGGTGACCGGATTGTTCATTCTGCTCGGTCTGGCATCGGCTTATACCGCGACGATATTCGCTCATGCCCGCTCGTTGTTTCCCGACAGCCATACCGGTCGCGCGATTACCGCGATCAATCTGTTCATCTGGGGTGGGGTGTTTGTCGTGCAGGTGGTGACCGGCGCGATCGTCAACGCCTTCCCCGCCGACACGCTGGGCCGCAGTCCGGTCGAGGCCTATCAGGCGATGTTCGGCGCCCTGGCAATCGCCTTACTGGTTGCTGTGTTGATCTACCGGCGTACCGAAGATGTGCCGCCATCGAAGGACGTCGGTCGCTAATCCTCGAGGCCGGCACGTCTGCTGATGTCGTTGAACTGCACCTGCACATGTTCGCCGGCCAGGTTGTTGGGGGCTTCGCGCGCCAGCCAAGTCATCACCTTGGCCGGTCGTTCGGGCGGTTGGCCCTGGTCAGGGGTTAGCGCTGCCTGGCGGAAGACCTTGTTGGCGTAAATTTCGCGCACCATGTCGGTTTCGGTAAAGCCGGGCGAGAAGGCGAAAATTTTGACGTTGGTATCTTGTAGGTCGAAATGCAGGCACTGGGTCATCGACAGTAGCGCCGCCTTCGACGAACAGTAAGCGGCGTAGAACCGGTCGGGGATGAAAGCGCGCGCGCTGGTCAAATTGATGATCGTGCCGGCATCGCGCTCCAGCATCGCAGGCAGGGCGGCGTAGATCATATTATAGGGGCCCATCACATTGACCCGCTGAACCGCCAGATAATCGTCCGGCGGCACGTCGGCGACGCTGCCCATCTTGCCGGAGCCGGCATTGTTGATCAGCACGTCGATGCGCCCATGACGCGTCACCACATCGTCAATGAAGACTTTCGCCGCGGCCGCGTCGGACACGTCGAAGCCGTGGCTCTCGGCCGTGGCGCCAACTGCTTCCACGGCGGCCCTGGTCTCGGCGTTGGCCTCGGCCGAGCGCGCGCACAGGATGAGCGTCGGCCCGTCTTCGGCCATGAGCCGCGCGGCGGCGGCTCCAATACCCCGGCTAGCGCCGGTCAGCACCACCACTTTGTCTTTTAAACTGGCCATAAATCGCTCTCCCAATTATGGGTCCTATTATGGCGCGGCCGGCGCAAAAGAAAACGCCCGGGGAAAACCCCGGGCGTTCAAATTGTTTGATTGTTGGCGAACCTAATTGCGGTTGCCGAACAGATGCAGCAGCATGAGGAACAGATTGATGAAGTCGAGATAGAGCCGCAGTGCGCCCATAATCGCCTTCTTGCCGGCGATCTCGGAGCCGTCGACGGCGCTGTACATATCTTTGATCTTCTGGGTGTCGTAGGCGGTCAGGCCGGTGAAGATCAGCACACCCAAGACCGATACGACAAACTGGATCATCGACGAGCCGATGAAGATATTGACGATGCTGGCTAGGATGATGCCGATCAGGCCCATAAACAGGAACGAGCCCCAGCCGGTCAAATCGCGTTTGGTGGTGTAGCCGTACAAGCTCATCGCGGCGAAGGTGGCAGCCGTAATGAAGAAGACGCGGGCGATGCTCTCGCCGGTATAGATTACGAAGACCGAGGCCAGCGATAACCCCATGAGGCCGGCAAACAGCCAATAGGTAAGTTGCGCAGCGGCGGCGGACATCTTGTTGATGCGCGCGCTCAAGAAGAACACCATGCCGAGCGGCGCCAAGATCACGATCCACTGCAGGCCAGTGCCGAATATGGCGTTAAAGACCGCCGGTGTCGAAGCGACAATGAACGCCACCACACCCGTCAGCGCCAGGCCCGTTGTCATGTAGTTGTAGACACGCAGCATATAGGCGCGCAGACCTTCATCGATCTGGGCGTCGGTTCCCGTGCGGTTCAACACTACGCCACGGTTAAACTGGTCAGACATAGTCACCTCTTCATTCCTATGAGAGCGGCCCAGTTGGAGCCCTCTTGCGGGCTAAATATGGGGGTTTGCTACTCGAAAATCAACCGAGGATGCGTTGGATTTATTGTGATCGCGATCCTCTAAACATCTGAAATCAATCAATTTTCATGTTCGGGTAACGCTAATGTCTGATGCTGAACCCGCCAGGGCGAGGCCGAGGGCTACCACGGCGAGGGTTGTGACGAGAACCGGTGGCACGATCGGGGCGAGCGCTACGGCCAGGACGACCCCCAGGGCAAAGCGGGCGTGGGGCCGCCAGACGGCGGTGGATTTCCGCCGCAGTGCCGGCAACACTAACGACAGTATCAGCAGGATATAGTGGACCGCGCCGACGACAATCACCCAGGCGTCGATCCTGCCGCTGCGCCATAACAGCATCACCGCCGACAGCACGAGCAACCCGTGTGCCTGCTGGCCGAGCATCCGGCTAAAGGGCCCGGCGGCGGCGATTTTTTCGGTTAGCCAGGCTTCCATCATGAGAACGGTAGCGGCTGTTCCGGCCAGCGCCGCCAGAGACCACAGCATCAACGGCGGAAATTCGGCCGGCGGCGCGGCCGCTACCCCGCCGAGCAAGCACACAATCCCCATATGCCCCAGGGTGAGCCTTGTGCCGGCCGCCGCCGAGGCTCTGAATTGGCGGCTCGCCACGCCGACCGCGATTATCAGGGCCGCCAGCAGGCCCAGGCTGATAACCGGTGGGGCAAATCCGAGCCGAAAGGCGAAAGAGAATAGGCTGGACAGGGCGATGCCGACGAACACGCCCAAGGGTAAATAAGCCAGGGTGAGTGCGTGCTCCGGCGATCCTTGTCCAACCCTTACCTTCATTCTAACCCGGTGTCAGTCGTTGCGCAGCAGAGGAGCTGTTTTCTGCCCCAACGTATGCCAGGTGCCCACCACGCCGATAGCCAAAATGATCACCGTGGCGCCAATCACGGTCAGCGCGACGGTTTGCGGCATCAGCACCCAGTCTATATTCATCAGGAAACGCAGCACCGCCCAGGCCGCAATCGAGCCGACGATGGCAGCGAGCGACGCAGTTACCAAGCCGAGCAAGCCGTATTCCAGAACAAAGATGGTCATCACATTACGCCGGGTCGCGCCGAGCACTTTAAGGACGACGCTGTCGTATACGCGGCGCCGATGACTGGCGGCGATGGCGCCGGCCAGCACCAGGGTGCCCGCCACCAGGGCGACCAGGGCGGCCAGCCGTACCGCGGTGCCGATGCCGGTGACGATGCCGTTGACGGTCTCCAGCGCGTCGCGCACCCGCACGGCGCTGACATTGCGGAAGGCATTGGTGACGCCGCGCTCTATCTCGGCCTCGGCGGCAGGATCGGCGTGGACGATGGCGATATGGCTGCGCGGCGCAGCCTCGAGAAACCCTGGTGAGAAAATCATCACGAAGTTAATCGACAGGGTTTGCCAGTCGATGTGGCGCAAATTGGCGATGGTGGCGGTGAACTCCCGGCCCAGCACATTGACCGTCAGCGTATCGCCGATGCCGACCCCGAACCCGGCGGCAACATCGGCGTCGAGGCTGACCAACTGCGGGCCGTCATAGTGGGCTTGCCACCATTCGCCCTCGACCACCGGGCTGTTTTCCGGCGCCGCCTCGCTCCAGGTAACGCCCCGGTCGCCGCGGATCGCCCAACGGGAATTGGGGTCGATCGTCGCGGTCTCGGCGGCGACGCCGGCGATCGACGTAATGCGGCCGCGCAGCATGGGTACCTGCACGGTCTTCTCGACCCCGTCGATATCGGCCAGCAGCGCCTCGAAGGGCGCGATTTGGTTGGGTTGCAAGTCGATGAAGAAAAACGCCGGCGCGCCGGTCGGCAATTCTTCGCGGATCTGCCGGCTGAGATTTCCGTCGACCTGGGCGATGGTGACCAGCACCGATAGGCCCAAGCCCAGCGCCAGCACCACGCTGGGGGTCGGCGTGCCGGGCCGGTGCAGGGCGGCAACGGCCAGACGCACGGCGGGCTGGCGCAAATTTCCCACCCGGCGCGCGGCAATGGCGATCAGCGCGGCGACAATACGAAACGTCGCCATCGCCGCCGCCGCGCCGCCAACGAACCACAGGGCGAGGCCGGTATCGTCGGCAGTGACGACCGCCAGCGCGGCCAGGGCGACGAGCCCCACTGCTGTGATGGCCACATAGACCGCCGGCGGCCGAGCCCGAACCGGGGCGACGAGGTTTCGGAATAGGCTGCCGGCGGGTATTTGGGCGGCGCGGGCCACCGGCCACAGGCCGAAGCTCAGCGCGGTCAGCGAGCCAAAGAGGGCAGCGATCAGTAGCGCGCCGGGATATATCCCCGTGCTGACCGGCACCGGCAGGAAGGCGGCGATGACGCCCGACGCCGCGAACGGGGTGAGCACCCCCAGCACCAGGCCGGCGATGATGCCGACCCCGGCCAGGGTCAGTATTTGCAAGAGATAGATTCGCACGATGAGCCGGGCCGGGGCGCCGAGGCATTTCAGCGTGGCGATGACGGCGGTCTTGCCGTCGAGATAGGCGCTCACCGCGTTGGCCACGCCGACGCCGCCAACCAGTAGCGCCGTTAAGCCGACGAAGGTGAGGAACAGGCCGACCCGTTGTACCAGGCGGCGGATCTGCGGCGCCGCCTCGTCGAGCCGGCGGATGCGCCAGCCGGCATCGGGAAATTCGGTGTTGAGGTCGGCGATCCAGTCTTCCGGATCGACGCTGTCGGGCAGGGCGACCCGGTAGGTGTAGTAGATCAGGCTACCGGGCTGCTCGAGACCGGTCTCGGCGAGCGCGGATTTGGCGATCATCACCCGCGGCCCCAGCGAGAATATCCCCGAGCCGGCCAACCGGTCGGGCTCGTGGGCGAGGATGGCACGGATTTCGAAACGCCCGTCACCGACCCGCAAGATATCCCCGACACTGACGCCCAACCGGTCAACCAGTTGCGGGGCCACGGCCACGCCCGACAGCTCGCCGCGCCGGCCGAACAAGTCCTGGCGCGACAGGCGCGGCTCGGTTTCTAGCGCGCCGTAGAGCGGATAGGCATCGTCGACGGCCTTTAATTCGACCAAGGACCGCGCGCCGTTGGGGCCGACGGCGTCCGATTGCACCATGGCCCGCATTTCGGCGCTGCCGGAAAGTCGACCGGTGGTGCCCAGATGGCGTTGTTCGCTCTGTTGCGCGGGGCGCTGCACCAGGCGCACGGCGACGTCGCCGCCGAGGATCTCGCGGGCGTCGTTGCCCAGGCTCGCGGTGAGACCCGAGGAGGTCGAGCCGACCGCGGCGATGGCGGCCACGCCGACTGTCAAGCAGGCCAGGAAAACCCGGAACCCGCGAACGCCGCTGCGCAGCTCGCGCCGAGCCAGCCGCCAGGCCAGCGTCCAGGAGGCGGCGTCTTCGCTGCTCATGGCGGGGTGTTCCCATGATCGACGATGCGGCCGTCGCGTAATTGCACGACGCGGCTGCAGCGTTGCGCCAATCCTCGGTCGTGGGTGATCAGTAGCAAGGTGGTGCCGAAGCGCGCGGCGCGCTCGAACAAGATATCGATGACTTGGGTTCCGGTGTCGCCGTCCAGATTGCCGGTCGGCTCATCGGCCAAGAGCAGGTTCGGTTCGGTGGCGAAGGCGCGGGCGATGGCGACCCGTTGTTGTTCACCCCCCGACAATTGCGATGGATAATGGGTCAGGCGGTCGCCCAGGCCGACCGTCTCCAAGCTGGCGCGAGCGCGCTCGAAGGCGTCGTCGATACGCGCGAACTCCAAGGGCACGGCGACGTTTTCGACCGCGGACATGGTCGGGACCAAATGGAAGGCCTGGAACACGATGCCGACCGAGCGGCGGCGGAACAGCGCCAGCGCATCCTCGTTCAGGGTCGCCAATTCGCTGCCGGCGACCCGCACCGTCCCGCTGGTGGGTCGCTCCAACCCGGCGATCACCATCATCATGGTCGACTTGCCCGAGCCCGAGGGGCCGACCACACCGATGGTCTCGCCGGCGTTGACCGACAAGTCGAGACCGCGAAGAATATTGACCTTGCCGCCCGCACTCGCCAAATGAAGGTGAACGTCGCTAAGCTCAACGATGGGTTTAGCGGCGGTGGCGCCGTCGGGGCGCTGCGATTGTTGCGGATCGGGCAAGTCCATCATGAGATGTTTGTTGTACCTCGGGGCCCGGCTAGGGGGGCGAAAAAGAAACGGTCCTCAACGATATGGCGGTTTTCGAACCGCGATCAATGGCCGGCGGATTAAACGATCTCTTGCGGTTATGGCGGGCGTGATTGGCTTGTCGGCCAGTCTATATGGAACCGCCTTTGCGGCGAATGACGAGACTGTGATCGTCGCCCTGGGCGATAGTCTGACCGCCGGGTTCGGGGTTGTCGCTAATGACGCTTTCCCCGCCCGCCTGGAAGCGGCGCTGCGTGAAGCGGGCGCGAATACCCGGGTGGTGAACGCAGGCGTTTCGGGTGATACGTCGGCGGGCGGCCTGGCGCGCATCGACTGGGTGTTGGCGGATATGCCCGATCTGATGATCGTTGAACTGGGCGCTAATGACGGTCTGCGCGGCTTGGCGCCGGCGGATATGGAAGCCAATCTCGACGCCATCCTGACCCGTTTGGCCGACAGGGGAATACCGGCGGTCTTGACCGGCATGCTGGCCCCGCCGAACTATGGGCGCGCGTATGGCGAGGCGTTCCAGGCGGTATTTCCACGGCTTGCCGAACGCCATGGGGTGGCCTTCTATCCGTTCTTCCTCGACGGGGTGGCGGCGCAGCCGGCGTTGAACCAGCCCGACGGCATTCACCCCAATCCGGCCGGCGTGCGGGTAATTGTTGAGCGGATTACGCCGACGGTGTTGCAAGCCCTGGCCGACATCGAACAAAGTGCAAAGGCCGAGAGCCGCTAGCAGGATATTCCCATGACGTCGTTTGCATACGCCCATGCCGGGGTCACCCCGGAAGGCCCGATCACCCAGTGGCAGGGCTGGCGGAGCCTGATGGATCGCTGCCTTGAGGATTGGCCGCCGGCCGCCGGGGGGCTTGGCCTGCTCTATGTCACCGAGCCCCTGGCTGGCGATCTCGATGATATCCTCGACCATTTGAAAGAACGCTCCGGCATCGCCGATTGGACCGGCGCGGTGGCGCCCGCGATCTGCGCCAGCGGGGCGGAATATTTCGACACGCCGGCGATGGCGATCATGGCGCTGGATGTGCCGGGCGATGATTATCGCCTGCTGCCGTCGATAAATTCAGGCGAGAGCGGCGACGACGCGCTGCGCTCGATGGCCGAATGGCTGTCGGCGCACGACCCCAGATTCGCCATCGTTCACGCCGATCCGCGCGGCGCCGGTGTGTTATCCCTGGTGCCGGGCTTGGCGGAGACCACCGAGGCCTATCTGGTTGGCGGGCTGACCAGCGCGGCGACGCAGGCGGGCCAGATTTCCGACGCCGCCACCGGCGGCGGTGTCTCCGGCGTGCTGTTCGCCGATACGGTCCAGGTGGCGACTGGCCTGACCCAGGGTTGTTCCCCCATTGGTCCGCTGCACACCGTCACTGATATGGACGGCGACATTGTCACAGAGCTCGATGGGCGGCTGGCGCTCGACGTATTCAACGAAGATATCGGCGATTTGCTGGCGCGCGACCTGCAGCGCGTCGCCGGCTATATCCACGCCGCCGTGCCGGTGGTCGGGTCGGATACTGGCGACTATATGGTGCGTAATTTGATGGGGATCGATGCCAATCAAGGCTGGTTGGCAATTGGCGATGCGCTGAGCGAGGGCGACCAGGTGATGTTCGTACGCCGCGACGCGGCCAGCGCGGTGGAGGATATGGGGCGCATGCTCGATTCTCTAAAAAGTCGCGCCGGGTCGGGCATTCGCGGCGGCGTCTATCATAGCTGCATCGCCCGCGGCCCCAATCAGTTCGGACCGGGCAGCCAGGAGTTGGCGATGATCAGCGAGGCCTTGGGCGATGTGCCGATCGTCGGCTTTTTCGGCAACGGCGAAATCTCCAATGGCCGGCTCTACACCTACACCGGCGTGTTGAGCCTGTTCCTCGAGGACTGACGCCCGGGTGGACCGATTAGATGATCCGACTCTTTGTAGCGCTGGGATTGCCCGAGGCCGTGCGCGAACGGCTGACCCTGGTGCGCGCGCCCTTGCCCGGCGCCCGCTGGGTGCCGGTGGAAAATATGCACATCACCCTGCGCTTTATCGGCGAGGTAGAACCGGCGGTGGCCGAGGATATCGACGATCACCTGTCGCGCCTCACCGCGCCGGGCTTCGACATTCGTTTGGCCGGGCTGGGCACTTTCGGATCGCGCGGTCGGGTGCGCGCGCTGTGGGCCGGGGTCGAGAATACCGAACCGCTGCTTCACCTGCAGGCGAAGATCGAGGCTGCCAGCATGCGTGCTGGCCTTCCGGCCGAGAGCCGGAAGTTCCACCCCCATGTCACCTTGGCGCGCTGCAAAAACGCGCCGGAAGGCCCGGCAGCGGATTTCGTTGCCACCTATGGCAGCTTCGATTTGCCACCGATCCCGGTCGACGCGTTTACGCTCTACGCCAGCCAGACGGGCCGCTCGGGCGCGCTCTACACACCGGAAGCGGTCTATCCGCTGGAATTGTGAGGCGCCTCGCCACTTGAGGTGCGGCCTCGTCCTTCGACAAGCTCAGGATGAGGCCGGGAGATATAGAGGTATCCTCATGCTGAGCCTGTCGAAGTATGGGGATACCGGGCGCGGTGTCGGCTCAGCGGCCTTTATATACCGCGATAATGCCGTCCACGCCGGGTTTCGCGGCGGCCTGCGGGGCGCTACGGTGCGGGTTCGTTTTATAGGAAAACACGCGCAACCTGCCATGAGCGTTCTCGAACACGTTACCGCAGCCGACCCGATCGTTATCCTAACCGGGGCCGGCATCTCGAAGGAATCCGGCCTCGCCACCTTCCGCGACCCGGACGGTATCTGGGCAAAGTACCGCATCGAGGACGTGGCGACGCCGGAAGCCTTCGCCCGTGATCCGGAACGGGTTTTGGGTTTCTACAATGTGCGCCGCGAACAGATGATGGACACCTCGGTGATGCCCAACGCCGCCCATAAGGCGCTGGGTGAGTTGGAGGCGTTCTGGCCCGGCGGAGTTCTGGTGGTCAGTCAGAATATCGACGATTTGCACGAGCGCGGTGGTACCAAGAACCTCATTCATATGCATGGCGAACTGGGCAAGTCTCAGTGCCATCACTGTGGCGATGTGGTCGGCGGCTTGAACGATCTGCGGGTCGATATGAGTTGCGCTAACTGCGGCGAGGCCGGCGGCATGCGTCCCCATGTGGTGTGGTTCGGCGAGATGCCCTTGCATATGGATCGGATTTTGACCGCCCTGGCGCGCTGCCGGCTGTTCATCTCTATCGGCACCTCGGGCAACGTCTATCCCGCCGCCGGGTTTGTCCAAGAAGCGCGGCGCGCCGGCGCGCAGGCCATCGAGTTGAACCTGGAAGAATCCGAGGGCGCCACCCTGTTCCACGAGGCCCACTATGGGCCGGCGACCGAAATCGTACCGGCCTTCGTCGCGGCGTTGCGCGCCCATATCGCCCAATGAGCGAAAATGACGAAGCGATATTAGAGCGCCTTCTGGCCGATGTCCGCGCCTGCACCCTCTGTGCCGAGCACCTTCCCCTGGGGCCTTTGCCGGTGGTGCGCGGCAGTATATCGGCGCGCATTATGATCCTCAGCCAAGCGCCGGGGACTGCGGTGCACAAGACCGGCTTGTCGTTCAACGATCCGTCCGGCGACCGGCTGCGCGGCTGGCTCAATGTCGACCGCGACACGTTTTACGACGAGTCCCGCTTTGCCATGCTGCCCATGGGGTTCTGCTATCCTGGCCGGTTCGAGCGCGGCGGCGACCGGCCGCCGCGGCCCGAATGCGCGCCCCTGTGGCACGAACGGGTGCGCGCCGCGATGCCCGCAGTCGAGCTCCATCTGGTGGTCGGCAGCTATGCCATAAACCATTACCTGCCGGTTAAACCCAAGCGCTCGATGACCGAGACCGTGCGGGCGTGGCGCGACTTTCTGCCCGACTATCTGCCGCTGCCCCACCCCAGTTGGCGCACCACCGCGTGGGAGCGCAAGAATCCGTGGTTCATGGCGGAAGTGGTACCCGAGCTGCGCGCCCGGGTGCACGCGTTGTTATGAGGGGATCTAGGGCGCGCTAGACAGAAACGCCTCTATTTCCGAAACGGCCCGCTGCCAGCTCGGTTCCTGGTGCAATACCAGATGGTTGGCGCTGTCGAGGGCGACGAATTTTGCGTTAGGAATTCGCGCCGCCATAAAGCGCGCTTCCGATAATGGCGCCACCGCTTCGCGCTCTGAATGCACGATGAGCGTGGGCGTTTGTACTTTCGACAATTGTTCGGTGACGTCTAGATCGTCGATGGTTTCGCGTAAGTGCACGGCGTTCTCCGGCGAGGTGGCGGTGCGTTGCATATCTGTCCACCATTTGATCTGCTCGTCGTTGGCGTCGGGCAAGTACAGCGAAGCAAACATCTGACGAAACGGCGACGTTTCTTTGCCCCAGCCTTGGCGCATCAGGGTGATAAATGCCTCGCTTTCTGCATAGTCATCTTGGTTGCCGCGTTTGCGCCGTCCCCGCGCGAAACCGCCCCACAGTATCAAATGTGAGACCCGATCGGGGTTACGGGCCGCGTAGTCGATAGCGATTGCCGCACCTTGCGAAATGCCTAATAAGGCGAACTTCTCCACGCCGCTGGCGTCGATCACCGCCTCCATATCTTCGACCAACAGATCGAAGGCAAAATCGCCAACATCCCAGTCGGACAGACCGACACCCCGCGAATCGTAGCGCAGGAGTTGCCGGTGGCGGGTGAATTCGTGAAATAGCGGGGCCCACATCGGGCTCGCCCAATCAAACTCGAGATGGTTTAGCCAGTTCGCGACCTTGAGCAGCGGTGGGCCCTCGCCGGCGAAGGCATAGGCTAACTGAACGTCGTCCGCCGTTGTGCAGTAACGAATGGTCGGGCGGGTGTCTGGCGAGCCCGGTGGCGGGTTCTCGGTGGCACCATCAGCCGATACCTCGGCGACGAAGCGGAAGCCGCGCCGTGGAATAGTACGAATGATGTTTTGGTCTTGGCCGGTATCGCCGCGGGCTGACCGCGCGGCGCTAATGCGGCTGCTCAACGTCGCATCGGAAACGATACGGCCGTCCCAGACGGCCTCGATCAGCTCGTCCTTCGAGACCACATGGTCTCTGTTTTCGATCAGCAGGTTGATCACGCTGAAGACCTGCGGCTCGACCGATATGGGTTCGCCGTCACACTGCAAATCGTAGGTCAGGGGATCGAGCGTAAACCCGCCAAACCGGTAAACCATCGCCATAACCCCGAAAAGGACGAAAAATCCAACGTTTCTCAAGCAAACCTAAAGACCGTCTGCAAGCGCGTCCAATGAAACCGGCCTAGGTTTTTCCGTCACCCAATGATGGAGGAACCGCGGAATGTATATCGGCACGAAGTTCACGAAACGCGTTGAGGGAAAATCACCGGCCCCGGCCGAAATTCGGCGCCACCCAAATGGCGCCATCGACATCGATCACTATATCCGGATCGGCCGGGCGGCTCACGGTGCGGCGGTCCGGGACGGCGGGCGCTTGCTTGCCGGCTGGCTGCGCCCCTGCCGACGTGCTTTGCAATAGGGGATGGTGGAGCTGATCGGGATCGAACCGACGACCTCTACGTTGCGAACGTAGCGCTCTCCCAACTGAGCTACAGCCCCACTATTTGCTGCGGCGGCGAACATACTGGCTTACACATTGAAAGCAAACAGTATTTCAGCCTGTGCGCTCGCTGCATCTGAAACTTTTATAGCTTGTGCTCATTTCTTCAAAATAGTCGTTTTGAAGAAATCCTTTTGTATCAATCGGTTGGCCATGCGATCGTTGTACACAAATTGTACACAAATAGTCGCTGTAGGGTTTTTGAAATGGCCAGACCAGTTGGAGAAGATCAGGTAGAGGTCGCACCGGGCGTCCGCATCTACTTGCACGATAATGGCGTTTGGCGGGTGCGTTTCAGGCTAGATGGTGCAAAAAAAGCTGTTCGACAATCCCTTAAAACAAAAGATCAGGTCGAAGCGAAGAGGCTGGCACTAGAAAAATACGATCAAGCTCGCTTACGAGAATTATCGGGCAAACCGCAGCACGCTGTGAGCTTTGAAATGCTCTGTACTGAATATCTTGCGAGTTTGCCCAAAGGTGGTCCCAAAAAATATCACGAAGGTAGGATTAGGCTTTACCTTTCGCCGTATTTTAAATCGCGATTACCTGATGTCAGCGAAATGGCGGAAGATGATGTTTGGGAGTACGTGCAATGGCGGCGCACACAGCTCACAAAGGCTGGAGAAGAACCCAAAGCTGATACGATAAACCGCGAGAACGTAGTGCTACGCGGGCTGATTAAATTTGCCGTCAGGAAACGATACCTCACAAGATATAGCGCGCCGGATGTTCCGAATTTGAAGGCAAATAAAGACCGCAGGCCAAACTTCACACGTGATCAATTAAAGACCCTCATCGAAACCGCTGAAGCGCGAATTGATCAGACCAAGAATGCGGTTACTCGTGAACAACGGCAATTGCTATACGATTGGATAGTCGTGTTGCTCGATACGGGATTGAGGACAGGTGAAACGACTAAGTTGCAATGGTCAGACGTGTTTATCGATGTGGACGAGCCGTATTTGCACGCAAAACGGGGGAAGACGAAGCCACGTGATGTGGTTCTGGACGATCCTGCTGCTGACAGCTTGAAAGCAATTAGATCGCGTCAGCAATCATATTTGAGTAAGCAGGGCAAAAAACTGACGAAAAAACACCACGTATTCTCGTTTGTCTGACCACAAAAATCTGGACCTAAAACCAGTCAAAAGTTTCAGGATTGGTTTCAATAACTTGCTCAAAGCCTGTTCTCTGTACGACAGCGATAGTGAGTTGCCGTTGTCTCTGTATAGCCTGCGTCATTCCTACGCCACCATAAGACTTGAGGAAGGAACTGGAACATCATTGCTCAAAGATCAGATGGGCACCGGCGTAACAATGCTCGACAAGCATTACGGCCATGTCAAAACGCGAGAGCAGCGTGAGAAACTCATCCAAAGACGAGACAAATCTACGCGCAAATCATCGGACAAGTCCAACGTCGCAGGTAACTCGTCGAACAGTGAGGATGCTGAGATTGAACTCATCAAACGGCAGGTATTAGAGGAATTGAAAGCGGATAAGAGCGGGCTGACACCCGAACCTGGATCTCAATTATACAAGGTGCTGTTTAATGGTCTTGTTCAACAAAGGTTGGACGAACGTCGCCTTCTTAGTGAACACGAGATTTCGCCAAATCCTGACCTGCCCGACAGTTTGCCGGATTGATATAATACAAATCCACCCACTGCACTTATTCGTAGGGGACGTTTGAATACAGATATCCCAATAATTTCTGATTGTAAAAGCTGAGTTCTTGAAATAGCAATTTACTACCTAAGGGAGATCTACGCCGATCGACATTATGCTTTAATCAGGTGCATGATTGTGTGTATCGTCGTTATTTGGCAACGATCTTGGGCGGGGCTTCGGGGGTTGTGATGTCTATTGAATGGAAGATGTTCTTGTCAAACGCACTTCCGGGTTGGCTCGCGGCGATCGGAACGCTTGCAATAGCGATAATTGGGTTCATGACGTTGGGGCCAGTTATAGAAAATTTGGACTTACGAGAACAAAATAAAAGTCTTTTCATCAAAAAGGGAATTTTGGAAGATCAGTCAAAATCGTTGAACGAAAAAATCTCGGGAGCCAATCAACGCATTTCGCTACAAACCAATGAAATTGAAAGCCTAAGACGGATTGCAGGTATAGAAACTGAAAATCTGGGGGCTATTAGAACAGAGGTAACAAGATTAAGAGACCGGCAGAAAGCACTGTTCGAAAGAAATGCTGGTTTAACAACGGACGCGATTAAGTTGGCGGGCCAGAGCGAGCGATTAAAGATAGAGATAGAAACTTTAACGAGCCAAATCGAAAAAATCGAGAACCAACTAAGTGTCACAATTAGCTTAAACAGACGTTTTATATTGGAAGAGTTGGAAAAACGTGCGCAAACAACCTATGGGCGTGGAATAACCGAATTAGCAGGGGCAAAGTTTTCAGTCAGATTAGCCGACGGATTAGCCGATTTTAAGCAGATAGGCACTTTTGCGGAACTCCTAAGTGCGAAATCTGATTTTGCCTTTGGGCCTTCCTATTATTTTAACGACCCATGGGTATCACCGGCGAAAACCGGAAAACTGTTTATAATTGCACAATTTGATTTGCCGGTATTCGGCATTTTACCCGAAGAAGAAAAGAATCTTTTACAAAATCAAATAGAAGATTTCGTAGCTGAATATCGTGAAATGTTTGACCTGGATTTGATGGTCGACGCTAGTATTCGGAAAAAATACGTTGATGAACTCCGTTCATTCTTCGAGAACGACAGTGGTGACGATGTAGCCCCTAAAGAGCGAGCGAATGAAAAAGAGTTTGAGGAGGCAAAAGAAAAACTCTTGGCTGAAAGTGAAAGAATAAACGGTAACATTGAAACCTTTATAAGCGTCTTGGAAGTTATGATATCGAGCATTCAAGGTTCATAGGGCGCACTGTAAACGAACACGCAATCTTGGAGTTGTGTCAGCGGCAAGAAACTAACAGCCCGCTAAGATTGCGACATGGTCGATTGTTGGGCTGAGAAATCCACCGTCATCATCGTGAAAGTTGATGGTAGAGTAGTAAAAGCGCGACTGAATTCAACTGCGGTTTTGTGTCTAATAACCGGCATTTGACGCCTAGTGTCGGCGATTTTCCCGTAATTCTAGTGCGAAATTATGCGCTACCACGTCCTTTTAACGCGCTAAATACTTCGCCAGCGAGTGTTTCGTACTCGGTTATCCAATCACCGAAAACTTTCTGCTCTTGTGCATTTTTTGAATGCGATAAGAGCCGAACATATTTTTCACGCTCTTTGATCAACTCTCTCCCTATGACTGGAGGGAACTCGGGTCTCACGTCAGAAGCCCAATTGCTCTATGAGTAAATCCGTGCGGGGCTGGCGCGACAATGCGCCGGACCGTCCGCCAGAGCCCCTCCGAGCCGGCGCGCCGCCGCGTGGGAACGCAAGAACAGTTGGTTCAGGGCCGAAGTCGTGCCTGAACTGTGTGCCCGGGTGCATGCGTTGTTGTGAGGGATTGGTGCATCACCGGACGTGACGGGGTTCCCGTATTTACCTCAATCCGAATTGCTTTGGTAGTGCTACCAGACATCAGCCAAATCGCTCTCGGAGTTTATGAAGGATGGACGGTTTTCTCCCGATACGGCTTTCAAGCTGGGGCGGTGCCTTTATTGTCCGGTCGTCGAGCGACCACTCGGGAATGTCATCCCCCAACAGCTCTTTCAGCTTTTCCACGTCTTCCGCGAAGTTGGACGCGTAGATCTCCCGCACTTGGTCGTTAGTGAGTTCGGTGGTGACCTCATCGAAAATGGTGGTGTATCGCTCGCGGGTTTCTGAGTCGGGATTGGAAATCACTTCGGCATGGTAATGGGTCGTCCATTGTAGGGTCTCGATGATGACGTCGCCCTTTTTGAATTCGTGTGCACCTCGATAGTCCTCAACCGAACCATTGTGGTTAGCGATCGCGACGTTGGGGCGAAAGCCCACACCTTTCTTCTCGTTTTCTGGCACCTTGGCAGGCTCGATGCCAAGGAAGTTACAAACCTTATCATAAGCCTGGATGGAGCCGGAACTGACCAGATCGCGCTCGAATATCATTGGCATTACGTTTTCGCGCGGGAACAGTTCCAATATCTTTTCGAAGATATTGCCGCCGCAGCTGGCCCTTAAGTATCCGGTGTTCGGTTGGAGCCGGGTGAACAGCGATTGGCGTTCTTCCAACAGACGGACTGAATGATAATAGTGCGAATAAGTACGTGCCACTGGGAACCGAAAACAAACCGTGATCTTGGCCGTATCGCCAAAATCCTTTGCGATGCGTTCCAGCGCAACGGCATTGAAATAGGCGGGGGTGATGTCGCCGACAACCTTCTGCCCTACGCAATGGGCGAAGTGGGCCTTCCGATAAAAATCCAGACCCTTATCGTAGGCCTCGTCAATATCGAAAAAGTGCGCTTCCTTGCTTTTGACTAAGCAGACATCGGGATGGTCGACTAGCATGAAATGCAGGGTTGTGCTGCCGGCCTTGGGTTGTCCGACATGAAAATAATTGGGTAGCATGGGCGGTCTTCTACGTTCCAACTTGTGTTGGTATTCGTGATGGTCCGTGTAAATCATCAATAACGGAGACTATGGCTCATTGCCTCAGATCTTTGGTGTTGGGTTTAGGGCACAAATGGTGCGATCGGTATGTTGGGCTATTCGATAGTAAGATAGGCGCGATCGGGTAGGAAGGCCGAGCGTTCGATTCGGTGGGTGCTGGTCCCCAGGGTTTCGCGGATGGCAAGTGTTTCGCCTGGAAATTCTTCGGAATAGAATTCGTCGAATACCAACACTGTGCCCTTGATAAAGTGCGGCATGAGCGCTCTGAGCACATCGCGGGTCGGTTCAAAAAGCGCCATGTCGAAGCACGCCATGGCCACCACAGTCTCCGGGTGCTCTTTAAGGTAGGTTTGAATACTTTCGCTAGCGTCGCCCTTGACGAGGCTCGTCTTCTTGATTTGCGACATAACGTTTTCATTTTCGTGACAGGCCAGAATTTCCTTGAGATAGTCTTCATAGTTTTCGGAAACCGTGTAACCGCCAACAGTTAGGGTTTCGGATTTGATGTCTTTGTCGGATGGTTCGGGGTAGCCTTCAAAGGTATCGAAGCCAACGATACGCCGTGCGTGGTTGTAGGGCTCGTGCACGGCGCGCAGATTTTCGAACAGTGCCAAGTTCTGGCCCCACCAGACGCCGAATTCCATAATGGCGCCCGGTAAACTAATTATGCGGCTGTAGGCTTCGTTAAAGTGGAGTAGCTTTGCCACCAAGCTAGAGCGCATGAACAGCGGCAGATTCAATAGCATCTGATCCGTTGGGATCGGCGCGTTTTCATACAAACTGTAGAGGCGTTCGCGATTTGTGACTTGTTCTTGTGTCCCACGAACCTGCTGCTTGTAATTCCCGTCTTCCATCGCGCCGCCCTTTTTTACCGACAAGTGAAATGGATTAGTGATAGGGGAGGACAAATGTCCACCGCCCGCGTTCTGACGTATCCTCCAGTGCAGCGTCTTCGTCAATCGGACTGATCCCATGAGGCAGGTCAAACCTGAACAAAAGCATATCCCCGATGTCGTGAATTTCATCTGATGACACGGATTCACCATCCAGTTCGAAATATGTGCCGCCGCTTGTGAAGTCTGTTCCGCGTTTCGAACACGCTAAAATCAGTCCGATACGCTGTGGTTCAAGTGGATGAGTATGTTTGCCGAGCATGCCGCCACCGCTGGGATACTGGATAAACTGGGGGTGAAGCTTGAACCCTTGCGCGTTTACCTCATACCCAGCTTTGTTGCCGGTGAGTTCGTTCTGGAAAATACGTAGCGGGTCGGATATTTGCGTCAACGTGTCGCGCAGGTATGCGGGTAGTTGCGTTATCTGGTTAAAATTATAGGCATGGTACATGTGCGGTGTTTTCTGTCGAGGACTAATCCCCGATTCGAAGGAATGAAAGTTCTCGTCGATGTAGGTTTGTGGAGGCTTGCTTGCGACTTCTTGACCCCAGCGATGGACCTGGGAGCGTAGCTTTTCTAATTTTTTCCTGGAGAATACATTGTGGAGGACGATGGGCGGACCCTGCATAACCTCTTGGTACAACTCCGATAGCTCGATTCCGGGGGCGGCGAGCTCGCCATCCCGCCATACTGCTTCAAGTTCGTTTAAGACGGCCATGCATCACTCCTGGCTGCGTCCAACTTGTGAGCCAATTGCCTCATTCAGGCAGGCTTGGTAGGTGGCGATGTCATATTCCAATGCCGCACCACACCACAAATAATATGGATTGGGATATTGGGCGGCGGGGTCCGTGAGGCACATCCATAATTTCTGACCGAGGCACTTGGTGACGACGCTCCATATTTCATATACGTGCGTGGTCGGCGCAACAACGATCACCTTGCATCCTTGGGGGGCAAACAAGAGGTTGCTCAGCGCCGCACCGCCTAATGCGCTGACGATTTCAGCATCCTTATAAAGCTCCACCTGTTCGCGGATGGACATGGTCCCGGGTTCGACGATTTCGAAGCCCTGGCTTTCCAAGTATGTGTGAAACTCCTTTTTGCGCCCGCTATCGATGGAGCGTGTACTTGTTCGGTCCAGGTGCAAATATTTGCCGGGCTTCGGGCGGCATGTTTTAGGATACAGACGGCGACGCAGGAAGTCGATCGCCAAGGGGTGAGGCACGGTCATCTTCGATGGGCACGCAACTTGCAAAGCGTCATGAAAGACATATTTCGAAGCATCATTGTCGTCGTACGCCAGACTTAATAAATCGTTGGTGATCCCCAATGCGGCCATTAATTCCATTAGCCATGGCGGCGCCCCCCTATTCAACATTATGCAGCGGTCGGGGAAAAAATTTTCATTTTCGATTAACGCCAGACTTCCCAAGGCCTCGAAGATCGTGTGGAAATAATTCAGCTTCGCGCCACCGCCCAGCAGGATCACCGGCTCATGCACATGCGCCATGCCCGGGAAGTTCGGCGTCTGGTGCAACGTCACCACAGCTTGGTTTTTGTCGGTTGCGAGCAGGTGGGTATTGAACATCGGATAGTTGGGCGGATGAAAATGAATGGTGTCGGTGAGCAGTGTTTCTTCGTCGACCAACGAAAATGGATGACCCAACCTGCGCAGGTTGGTGAAACGCCCGTATCCCAGAGCTGGATAGGATATGGTTTTCGCAACGCTGACCGTTTCCCTGTTACTACTGGTTCGGTAATCAATATCTAGGCTCATCTCATCCCATACCGTCGTCACGTCATGCCGGTCGTCGGATAGGTCAGACATCGCGGCCAATCGCACGCGCTTGGGGGAATACCGTGCCAACGCTATCCCCGGTAAGTCGGGAAAATTCAGCTGGTAAGCCGGTCGGTCGCCATCCAATAGGTATTGGATTTGCCGTGCCACCAATCGGGGTATTTCTCCCGCACCATTGGCGGCGGCACGCAGGTGATGCTCGATGGCTTGCTCCAAGCGCCCGGCGTCGCGGTTGAGGCGCGCAATTTCATAGCCTAGCCACGCGAATGTCGGGTCGGCTTCCTGCGCCCGGCGGTAGTAGTCGAGAACTGTCTCGGGAGAAACGTGCGTGAGATGTGCCTCATATGGCGCGCCGTCTTTAACGGCAAAGACCTCAGACGGCACAAAGAAAACATTCTCGCGGTGCGGATCGGCCAGCTGCTTAAACCAATTGTGATGGAGATGCTCAATGTCTCCCAGCTCTCTCAGCGCGATAGCCTTGACCCGACCAGTGCTGGTCTCGCTCAGTGACAAACAGAATGCCTGCACCTCCTTTATGTAGCCGAGGCGCTTGAGGATGCCGGTAAATAAAATCAGCCCGATGTAGGGGTAGTCCCTGTATCTCGATCGGCTTAGGCCCATATGAACTAAACCGAAATGAGGTGTTAGCAAGCTGTCGGAAGTTCCCGCCCAGGTGATAGACATAGGGTCTGACAACCCCAGCATGAAGTTGCGCAGCCGAAACGAGAGGATCCGATTCACAAAGGCGGAGGAGATGATTTGGATTAGCGGTAGGTTATTTAGCCCGGCTTTTTTAAGATGCCTAGCGTAAAGAACTCGGATAAGCATTACTGACGTTATCGCTAATAATATGTGTTTGGCACGTAATATTATACGCTTCATAATAGAAAACTTTGGCATCCACCCCTGCCCCTAAGCAAATTATCTCAGTATTGCACTCAATTTCTTATTCGTATAATGGACGCACGGGTCTTTTTACACAACCACCAGCTGACCGGATAGACTAATGGCGTTGGAGAAACTAGGGCTCGTCAAGATGCCCGTACAAAAAACACCATGGTGGCAGACACACGCCTACACCCCGACCCCGGTTCAGCTCTCTGAGGAGATCATACGTATATTTGTTGCTTGCCTGGATAAGAATCAGGTTGGTCGAATCGGATATGTTGATGTCAGTGCTGCGGATCCGACTCGCGTTTTCGCCGTTTCTGATGCACCGGCGTTGGATGTCGGTGAACCGGGCGCATTCGACGATAACGGCGTCACCCCGGTCAGCATCGTGCGATTGGGAGACGAGCTGCGTCTCTATTACATTGGGTGGCAATTGTCCGACCAGGTCCGCTACATGTTGTTCGTTGGGGTCGCCACATCCCACGACAACGGCAGGACCTTTCAGCGATTGAAGAAAGTTCCGGTGCTGGATTGTAGCGACAGTGAACTGATTGTGCGCACCGCCGCCAATGTCATGCACGACGGTGACATCTGGCGCATGTGGTACATCGCCGGATCGAAGACCATCCTACATGAGGATAAACAGGTTCCCACCTACGCCATGCGCTACTTGGAAAGCGACGATGGTATTTCGTGGGGAGACTACGGCGCGCTGGTAATGGAACCGGATGGCGAGGACGAATTTGGCTATGGTCGCCCCTTTGTTCTTAAAAAGCCCGCGGGTGATTTTGAGATGTGGTACTCGATTCGATCCAAGTCGCGGCGCTACCACATCGGCTATGCCACGTCGGACGATGGAGTCACTTGGAAGCGTCAGGATGACCTGGCCACCATCGCCGCCACGACGAATGGCTGGGATTCGGAAATGATGGCGTTTGGTGCCATCGCTGACATAGCGCAGAGACGCTACTTATTCTACAATGGTAACAATTATGGTGAAGACGGATTTGGCGTGGCTGTTTGGCACGACGACGATGTGTCATAAAAATACAGGGCTAACGTCGCCTGCGGTTGCAAAACGCGATGATGCGGTAATTTAGATAATGTGTGAGATTCGATGCGAACAACAACGGCCCGAAGAACGGGCTGGTGGCGATGCCCTGGCTGAAGTGGCCTAACGCTGTCGCCGGTCGTCCTTTGAGAAAATCTTTCACCGACTGGGTGAGCAGGCGTTCCGCCATGGCTCTGCGTACCAATGTTCTATATGCTGGCGCCCGCTTGGCGGCGATGTCCAAGGTTTTCAGGGCTTCTGGCAGACCGTATTCATAGGTTTGTCCGGTTTTGTTGCCACTGTGGCGACGATAACGGCCTAAAATCTCTGGCACGAAGGCGATGCCTTGTTGGGGCGCGCCTTCTTTCATCAACGCTTCCATGAAGAACAGCCAGTCGGAGCTGTGACGAATGCGCGTATCGAAACCATTGGGCGGGGCAGAACGCCTGCGCATCATCACCGAATTGCCGGCGAAGAAGACTTTGGCCCGAACCAAATGCGACAACGAACCGACGGCCATCGGAAAGCGGTCGGAATACTTGTAGATTACCTTACCCGAAACTTGTTCGTAACATTCCACGTCGTGGTAACAGATCACGACCCTCGGGTTGGCCTGCATAAAGGCTACCTGCCGCGATAATTTATTTGGAAATAGGATGTCGTCACCAGATGTAAAAGCGATGAATTCTCCAGTGCACAGGTCTAATACTTGGTTAGCGTTCGCCGTAATGCCCTGATTCACGTCAAAGCGGGTAAAAATGATTTTGTTCGGGTATCGGGCTTGAAACTCGCGCGCCACTTCATCCGTGCCATCATCCGAGCCGTCGTCCCCTACCACGATTTGAATATTCGGATAATCCTGGGCTATGCAGCTCTCAAGGCACTCTGCGATGAATACTTTATGGTTGTATGTTGGTAGGAATATTGAAACAAGCGGCACATCGTCCTCGAAAATCAATGACATCTCAAAAAGTCAATTGATAAACGAATCTGCGGGAGACGGGGTTATCCCCATCCCTTCTTGAAATAGGGGCACAACATCGCGGGCCGATCCGAATTTGACTACCGTACCCTTTTCGAGCCACGCCACCTTGTTGCAGTACTTTACGATACTAGCGGTTGAGTGGGTCGCCAGCACGACGATATTGCCGCGAGCGATGAAGCTTTCAATCCGTATTCTCGAACGCTCTTTGAATGCCGCGTCACCGGCTTCATACACCTCGTCGAGCACCAGAATCTCGGGCTCGATCGCGGTGGCAATGGCAAATCCCAAACGTAAGAACATACCCGCCGAGTAGGTACTTACGGGTTGGTGGATGAATTCACCAATGTTGGCGAAATTGACGATTTCCTCTGCCTTCACGTCCATCTCTTTGGGCCGGATACCCAGCAGGCTGCCGCGTACGTAGATGGTTTCGTATCCACTAAGGTCACCATCCATCCCAGTGCCCAAATTCAGAAGAGCATTCACCTGCCCAGACACATTCACGGTACCAGTGCTCGGCGGCAGAATGCCAGATATAACTTTTAGTAAAGTTGTCTTACCGGCGCCGTTCCTTCCGATCAGTCCCAGCCGGTCCCCCTCAGAGATCTCTAGGTTGACATCGTGAAGCGCGCGAAATTTTAAATTGTCTCTCGGATTATGTATTCCTAGCACCCTGTTTAGTATTGTCTGCTGCCCTGTCGGAGACCGCTCAAGAGCAAATTCAACTTCGACATTATTGAGGCGAATAAATTTCATAACCAGTAAGGCATTTCGTGTTTCCAGCGCGCGTGTACGGCGACGCTGAGCACCTGAAACACGACAATGTAGGCAATGACAATAGCGTAGTGAGGCCACTGGGCTGCCACGCCGTTAATCAAGGGCGCGCGGATGACTTCTATGATCGACGTAAAGGGGTTGATGAACTCTGTTATCTCTAGGCCGCGTGCTCTTAAAATATCGATAGGATAGAGAATTGGCGTCAGTACAAACAAAAGCTGGAACAGTGACGGTAATGCGTGCTGAACGTCGCGAAACCTCATGCCGATATAAGCCAGTGTTTGGGTGGTCACGAAGGCCGCAGCTGCGACCATGCCGATACCCGGCAATACCAAAAGCGTTCCCCATCCGATATTCTGCGGCAGCAATATAGAGACAAGAAAAAAACTGGTTAATACACCAATAAACAGAATTACTAAGTTAGTGTACAGCATGCGGTATATAAATATTGAACTGTTTACGGGAATTTGTTTGAGATAAACTTGTGCCTGACTAAAGGTGGAACATCCACTGGTATAGCTTCCCGTGATGAAGGACCACACTGCGAGGCCGGAGGCGACGAAGGGGATGAAGCTGCGCGCATCTACCCCGAACAGGGTTGACCATAACAATCCCGCTCCAACGGCGAAGAACATTTGTTGAAATACGATCCACAACACACCGAAGACCGAGCGCCTGAACCGCCGCCGCAGGTCGTGGTGGGAGAGTGGCCTCCATATCCAATGCTGCCGCAAGGCAGATGACATATCGGCTGTGTAGGCCGAAATAGATATAATCATTTTTTCTGGGTCCAACCGCCTATCGAATCACCGAGCATAATAGTCACCAGCCTGAGACTGTCAAAGGAAGTTGCCGGTCCCGGAGCTTAAGTGCTCACGGAAGCCGTATCAGCTCTAAGTGGTTCTGAAACTGAGGGGGATGCCAATTTGGAACGTATCCAACTGTAAAGCCAAGATGTTTCCGAAAGTAGGCCCATCGTCTCTTTGCATTCCCTGTAATATTATGGAATACCGAGCATCAGACAATGGCGAGAGCGTGGAATAAATGTCACAAATTAGAAAGGGAATTATCTTGGCCGGCGGTAGCGGGACGCGCCTACGCCCGCTTACCGATTCGGTGTGCAAGCAGCTATTACCTGTCTACGACAAACCCTTGATTCACTATCCTCTGTCGACGCTGATGATTTTGGGGATTCGCGAAATTCTAATTATCAGCACGCCTAAAGATCTCCCAATGCTCGAAAGTGTTCTTGGCGACGGTAGCCGTCTCGGTATTTCCATCGAATACAAAGACCAAAAAGAGCCGCGGGGTTTGCCAGAGGCGTTTCTGGTTGGGGAAGATTTCATTAACGGTGAATCTGTGTGTATGATTTTGGGCGATAATATTTTGCATTGGGGACACCTTAAGATGCTGTGGACAGAATGTATGGCTCTCACAGAGGGTGCCTACATCGTCGGCATACACCACAACGACCCGGAGCTTTTCGGCGTTATCGAATGTGACGAGAATCAGAATGTGCTCTCGCTCGAGGAAAAACCGAAAGTACCCAAGTCCAACATCGTGGCTATCGGGCTGTATTTCTTCGACCGACGCGTTGTCGAGTATACAAAAATGCTGAAGCCGTCGGCGCGCGGAGAATTGGAGATCGTCGATCTCAGCAACATCTACTTGCGCCAGCGACAGCTTAGTGCGAAATTTCTCTCACGAGGCGTTACTTGGTTTGATGCTGGTACGTTCGATTCACTGCTGGATGCTTCGAACTTGGTAAACATCGTCGAGAAACATCAGGGCCTTAAGATTGGCTGCATCGAAGAAGCTTCGTTCAATCTGGGTTACATCGACGAGGAACAGCTCCTCAGCAATGCGGATCGATATGCCAATAGCGCATATGGGCTATACCTTCGTAGCTTGGTGTAGCATTGTAGACCTAACCTCCAAAGTGGCCGATCCCCACATTGTCCCCTTACAGTCTATCGAGGACTATCGGGGCAATTTGGGTGTTGCCGAGGCAGCCAAACATTTTGGTTTTGATGCGCGGCGGCTATATTTTCTTTATGGCCCCTACAGCAACGAGGCGCGTGGCAGCCACGCCCATATCGAGCTTTACCAGTTCATGATTTGCGTCAACGGGTCGGTGCGTATCACGCTTGAGAATGCCAACGGCACCTTTTCTTTCGATCTCGACAATCCCGAAATCGGGTTGTTCATCCCGCCAGGCTGTTGGCGCGATCTGGACCAGTTTAGCAACGATGCCGTGGTTTGCGTTCTGGCATCCGACGAGTATGACGAGGCGGACTATATTCGCGATCACGATGCTTTCACGGAATGGATGGCGGAACGCGAAACCGCTGCCGCCATTCCCTATCTAGCGCTTGATCGATGCCACAAGGACTTGCGGTTTGACCTGGAACGCGCACTCACAGATGTTTCGCGTTCTGGCATGTTCATTGGCGGCCCCAAGGCCGCGGAATTCGAGACGGCGTTCGCTGAATATTGTGGTGCAGACTATGCAGTCGGTTGTGGCAACGGCTTGGATGCCTTGGCACAAATATTTATCGCGAGGGGCATTGGTCCCGGCGACGAGGTGATCGTCCCCGCTAATTCTTTTACGGCCTCTGCCCAAGCCGTTGTTATGGCTGGGGCGAGGCCGAGATTCGTCGATTGTGATCCGGACAGTTATGTGGTCCGTCCAGAAGATATCGAAGCCGCCGTTACGCCGGCTGTGCGTGCTGTTATGCCCGTGCATTTGTACGGCAACGTCGCCGATATGGATCCGATCATGCAGATCGCCGAACACCATGGGCTTTTCGTCGTCGAAGATGCCTGCCAAGCGCATGGTGCAGAATATAATGGCCGGCGTGCTGGCGCGCTGGGGCACGTGGCGGCGTTTAGCTTTTATCCAACCAAGAATTTAGGGGCTATGGGTGACGGCGGTGCGGTCGTCACCAACGATTCAGACCTGGCGCGGAAGGTCCGTATGCTCAACAATTACGGAACGGAGGCGAAGTACCAACAGACCTTGCCCGGGCGGAATAGCCGCCTGGACCCCATTCAAGCCGCTGTATTATTGGTAAAATTGCCCCTGCTCGATGATTGGAACGACCGCCGCCGCGCATTGGCGGCCCGTTACATAGAAGGGCTTGCGGGTTTGGAAGAGAAACTGGCGGCGCCACGGATTACGGCGGGTGTGACTCCCGGATGGCATGTGTTCGCCATTCGTGTTGCGGCAGGGCGACGCGACGAACTCGCTGAACATTTGGCGGAGCGTGGAATTGGCACTAACATCCACTATCCCGTCCCAATCCATCGACAAGAGGCTTATGCCGGACAAGCTTTTCCGGATATTTCCCTGCCTGAGTGCGAACGGGCTGCTGGTGAGCTCCTGTCATTGCCGCTGGACCCGTTCCACAGGGACGCGGAAATCGACCGTGTGATATCAGAGATCTGGGAATTTTTTGAATAAAGCCATTCTACGTTTTGTATATTCCAGGATGAAAATTCGGTGGGGAGTGTGGGGCATGTATTATAAAGAATCGCGTGTGAGTCTCACCGTTGCAGCTTTCGAATCGAATGGGAAGCAACACATTGTCTGAGAACAAAGACGCCGTGGATTTGGCAACGTCTGAATCCATCGATTTTGCCACGACCGCTCTCGATTACGAACGGTTCCGCCAGCTGGCTAAAAACCCGAACCTTAGTCCGGAGGAAAAAATCGCGTTTCCTAGCCAGTATCGCGTGGGTTACGAAGATATGATATTTGCCGAAATCCTCGGCAATCTCCTGACCCTTAAAGAACCGAATAAGACCTGGGTCGATATCGGTTGCGGATGTGGCGGTGTTACCGACCGAGTCAAGAAATTTGCTGCGCAAGAAAACCATAACCTGGTATTGGTGGACTCCAAGGAAATGCTCGATCTGAACCAAGATCAGGAAGGCATGATCAAGATTGCTGGAAAGTATCCGGAAATCGCTCAGGATGTGTTCGCCGCCACCGGCGCCAAAGGCGCCGACGCGATCTTGTGCTACAGCGTCTTGCATTATGTTTACGTGGATACCAACCTGTTCGCCTTCCTCGATCATTTGATTGACCTATTGGCCCCTCGGGGCGCGGCATTGATCGGCGACATACCCAACGTGTCTAAGCGCAAACGCTTCTTCTCAAGCGAAGCTGGGATCGCGTTTCACAAAGCTTTTCAGAACACCGATGAGCCGCCGCGAGTCGAGCACCTGGTGACTGAACACGACAACATCGACGATGCGGTTCTGGCTGGGTTGGTGCGGCGCGCTCAGGCAGCCGGCTGCAACGCTTATATCGTACCGCAAAATGACGCCTTACCCATGGCTAACCGCCGCGACGATCTTCTGATTAGACGGCCCTAAGCTATGAAACCCCTTATCATCGTAGGTTGTAGCGAAATCGCCAGGTTGGCGTATGAGTACTTTACCCATGACTGCGATGAATATGAGGTAATGGTTTTTACCGTCGACCGCGATTACATCGAGAGTAACACCTTCATGGGGAAACCTGTGACCCCCTATGATGAAATCGAAAAACAGTTTCCCCCGGATACATTCGATGCTTTCGTCGCTATCGGCAGCCAGAAGCTAAACTCCGTTCGGGCTGAGAAGTATGACGACCTCAAAGCCAAGGGATATCGTCTGGCTAGCTATGTCAGTTCCCGCGCTTTTGTTTGGCACAATGTCACAATCGGCGAGAACAGCTTCATCCTTGAGGACAATACTCTTCAGCCGTTCGTCGAAATCGGCAACGATGTGACGTTATGGTCAGGAAACCATATCGGCCACGGCACGAAAGTCGAAGACCATGTGTTCATTTCGTCGCATGTGGTGGTTTCGGGGCTCTGTACTATCGGGGCATATACCTTCATGGGAGTGAATTCTGCCACCGCTGAGGGTGTCGAAATCGGTGCTGATAACTTCATCGCCCTTGGCGCTGCTATTACGCGCTCGACCAAACCAGACGCCCTCGTTAAACCGCCGGCCATGGATGCAAAGGAAGACATGGCCAAGCGATTCAGCCGGCGTAAGGGTTAAGCGCGGGTGTTGCGATTTACGCCCTACACTGCCGAGCACAAGAGTGATTGGGATGCTTTTGTGGACGGGGCTAAAGCGCCGCACTTCATGCATCGGCGCGACTATATGGAGTATCACGCGGACCGGTTCGAAGACGCGTCTCTCCTAGTCTATAGTGATGACAAATTGGTAGGACTGCTGCCCGCCAATGTTTCGCAGGAAATCTGCTTCAGCCATCAAGGCCTAACTTTCGGCGGCGTCATCCAGCAGAGCCAGACCATGTCGTCGCCGCTTATGGTTTCGTTAATTGAGCAACTGGGCGTTTATTTGAAGAATACCGGTGTCAAGCAACTGATCTACAAATCTTTGCCTCACATCTACCACTGCCGTCCCGCCCAAGAAGACCAATATGCGCTCCAACGCGTCGGTGCGGCACTGAGCGCTGTCGAGATCACGACTGCCATCGACCTTGCCTACCGCGGCGACGTGTCCAGCCGGCGCAAGCGCGGGGCCAAGAAGGCGGCCAAGGCGGGGCTGACCTTTCAGCAAAGCGACAACTGGTTTGCGTATTGGAAGATTCTTACGGCGCGCCTGCAAGATCAACACAACATGCGCCCAGTCCATACCGTCGAGGAAGCTCAGCTTTTAGCGGGGCGCTTTCCGCGGAACATTCGGTTGTTTACGGCAGAACAGCAAAGTCGGATTCTGGCTGGGGTTGTTATTTTCGAAACGCTTATGGTCGCCCACGCGCAATACATTGCCGCTTCTCCGGAAGGCCTTGATGTCGGCGCGTTGGACGGATTGTTCGAATATCTAATCGGCCAGTTCTCCGGTGAAAAGCGATACTTAGATTTCGGAATTTCCACCGAAGATCAAGGAGGGGTGCTCAACGAAGGCTTGGTTCGCCAAAAAGAGCAGTTCGGCGGTTCTGGCATTGTGCATACCGCTTACATCTTAAATCTATAGGAAGCAAGGTCCCGACTATACCGGGTTTGCCAGCGTACGAGATTAACTTCTCGAAAAACGACCGGTGAAGCGGATCAGACATTATCGTAAAGAACAAATCAGAAGCGTGGGAAATGAACCATGGCGATAATGGCAAAGCCGAAAACTACAGACAAGGAACGCTCCGGCGCACGTGAGCCAGTCGAGCAGAGGCTGCGCCGAAAGCTGATCACACGGATTCAGGAGCAAAAAGAATTGGTTGAGGGTGAACTTGAAGGAAAACATGTCGTCAGAACGCGTACCAAGTTCTTCCATAACGCAGGGACCGGCGAAACGGCGTGGCAGGAAGTTCCCAAACGAACGAAGCGCTGGTTTTGGAAAGAGCCGGATGGAAGCGTTTGCATGAAGCGGTTTTAAGGTGCGTCAGTTGTTAGCTTGGGTGACAACAGCACAATCGAAATCAATGCTCTTGATAAGCTTCCAGGAACGATCGATACGATAGTCGAAGCGGTCAACGCAGGTGAACTGGATGAGCCTCTGAAAATCGCGTCGGACGAGCGGTTGTCAAAGTTTCGTAGAGTTAAGAAAGCTCGAGACTAATATTCCAAATTCTTTTCAGGGAGTTTTACACAAATTGTGCACACTGCCGAACTACTTATGTAAGTAATTGAAATAGAGCGTGTAATAATTCCGTTTGTACGTTGCGAACGTAGCGCTCTCCCAACTGAGCTACAGCCCCATCATAGTCATGGCGTCGGCGGCGGTTAGTCTGCCAGCGCGGCGGGACTATGTGAGGGGGCCGCGCCGCTGTCAAGGTAGCTATGATAAGCGCGCAAGCGTGCGCCATTTACCGCCTGTTAATCATCATTGGGCCTTACTGGTCTGGTTACTGGACAGTTACACCGACACGCGGCTAGTCTTTGCGCCGCCGTCGCAACGCGGCCCCGATTCGCCAATTCAGGATACCGTTCTCCCATGCTCGCTGTATGGCAACTCCTCGACACAGTCCTCGGCCTCTACACCGCCGCGGTGGTCATTTCGGTGATATTGACCTGGTTGGTGCAGTTCAATGTGGTCAACACGTCGAACCAGCTGGTCTATATGGTCGGCGATTTTCTCTACCGCATTACCGAGCCGCTGCTGAAACGCATTCGATCGGTGATCCCGCCGATTGGCGGTATGGACCTGTCGCCGCTGATATTGCTGTTGGCGCTGTTTTTTGTACGATCCTTGATCCGAAATAATTTCATTCTCGGCTGAGCCTTTGGGCGCCCGGCGCGCCTCAAATCGCTCGAAATTACCGGTGATGGCGCAAGCCTGGCCGCTGTGTTAGACGCTTGGGACGCTGCCAATTAGGCTGACCGAAGCGCTAACAGGGGACGTAAGCATGAGCGATTCGAAGGCTCAATTCGCTGACCGGATTATCGATGGCAAGGCCTTCGCCGAAGGCCTGCGCGCGCGCATCGGCGTGGCGGTGAGCGAACTCAATGCCGCCCACGGCCTGGCCCCGTCGCTGGCGGTGGTCCTGGTCGGTGAGGATCCGGCGAGCCAGGTCTATGTGCGCAACAAAGGCCGCGCCGCCGAGGCTGCCGGCATCGCGGCCGCCGACCACCGGCTCGACGCGGCGACATCGCAGGACGAATTATTGGCCCTGGTGGCCAAGCTCAACGACGATCCGGGCGTCCATGGCATATTGGTGCAGCTGCCGCTGCCCGACCAGATCGACCCGGCGGCGGTGATCGACGCCATTGATCCGGCGAAAGATGTCGACGGTTTTCACGTAGTCAATACCGGCCGCTTGGCGACCGGCCAGATGAGTGGCCCGAACGCCGCTCTGGTGCCGTGCACACCGCTGGGCTGCCGCATGATGCTGGAAGACCGACTGGGCGATCTGAGCGGCCTGGAAGCGGTGGTGTTGGGCCGTTCGAACATCGTCGGCAAGCCGATGGCGCAATTGCTGACCCAGGCGAGTTGTACAGTGACGGTGGCCCATTCGCGGACCCGTGATCTGGCCGCGGTCTGCCGCCGCGCCGATATATTGATTGCCGCTGTGGGCCGGCCGCAAATGGTACAGGGCGACTGGATCAAGCCCGGCGCCACGGTGATCGATGTGGGCATCAACCGCGTGCCGCGGCCGACCGACGACGATCCCGACAAGATGGGCCTGGTCGGTGATGTGGAATTCGATGCCGCGATCGCCGTGGCCGGTGCGATTACCCCGGTCCCCGGCGGGGTCGGGCCGATGACCATCGCGTGTCTACTGGCGAATACGGTCACCGCCGCGTGCCGGCAAAACGGCCTCGCCGCGCCGGTCTGGTAGCGTACCCAAAAGGGTCTGGCAGTCAGCCCTAAATCGGCCGTTTGTAGCGGATCACACCCTTGGCGGTCTGAGCGTCGACTTCCTTACCCTTGCGCATGACGATCAGCTTGCCGGCGCGGGCCAGATGCAGCGCCTGCTGCTTAACCGCCGGCAGGTAGCGCCGCCACAGGTCTGGCGGGTCGTTGGGCCGGCGCCGCGCATCGGCAACGGCTTGGGCGATCTGTTGCGGCGACAGCGAGCTATTGGGTTCGCTCGCCGCCAGAAGTTCGAGAATTTTTTCCGCGATCGGGTCGAGGCCCGGCGCGTTTTCGTTGGCATTATCGGTCATGGCGGCGCTGTCTTACACGTAAGGCGTCCAAAGGGCTAGCGCCGCATCGCACCAGTATCACGACGGTGACTGGACGAAACCGGGACGCTTGCCGATAATTCGGCGATGACCGGTGGCCTCGATACCTTATTTGCGGCAATGGTCGCCTTTGTCGGCGGTCATTTTCTCTTGTCGAGCGCGCCGGTGCGCAGCGTGTTGGTGCGCCAGTTCGGCGAAAAACAGTTCCTCGGCTATTACTCGCTGGCGATCACAGTGCTGTTCGTATGGCTGTTATTGGCCTATCGCGATGCGCCGCTGGAAATTTTGTGGCAGGTCAATCCGGCGCTGGCCTGGCTGCCGGTGCTGGTGATGCCGGTAGCGTTGTTCCTCGCGGTCTGCGGCCTGACCACGCCGAACCCCACGATGGCCGGCAGCGATGCGCTGGCGCCGGGCCGTGATCCCACATCGGGCATCATGCGGATCACCCGCCATCCTTTCCTCAATGGCGTGACCCTATGGGCGCTGTCTCATTTGCTGGCCAATGGCGATACCGCCAGCCTCACTCTGTTCGGCGGCCTGCTGGTCCTCGCCACCGGCGGCATGTGGCATATCGATTTGAAGAAAGCGGGCCAGCATACGGCCGGTTGGGGGCCGGTGCTGATGACCACCAGCGCGGTGCCGCTGGTCGCCATAATTCAAAGGCGCACGAAGTTCGACTGGCCCGGTATCGGCTGGTGGCGCGTGGCGGTCACCGTCGTTCTCTACCTGGCGCTGCTCTGGCTCCACCCGCTGATATTGGGCGTGTCGGCCTGGCCCGGCTGATCGTCTAACTCTAATCTCCGCCCCGTAGCGCCTTTTCCAGGCGCAGGCGCAGCGCTTGTAGCTTGATGAAGCCCTCGGCGTCGCGCTGGTCGTAGACATCGTCATCTTCGAAGGTAACGTGGTCGAGGGAATAGAGGCTGTTCGGCGACTTGCGACCGACCACGGTGGCGCTGCCCTTATAAAGCTTTAGGCGCACGGTGCCGGAGACCCGTTCCTGGCTTTTGTCGATCAGGGCCTGCAGCATCTCGCGTTCGGGCGCGAACCAGAAGCCGTTATAGACCAGCTTGGCGTAGCGCGGCATGAGCTCGTCTTTCAGGTGCATCGCTTCGCGGTCCAAGGTCAGGGATTCGATGCCGCGGTGGGCGGCGTGCAGCACGGTGCCACCGGGGGTCTCGTAGACGCCGCGCGATTTCATGCCGACGAAACGGTTCTCCACCAAATCGACCCGGCCGATGCCGTTGGCGCCGCCCAACTCGTTGAGGCGTGTTAGCAAGGCCGCCGGCGATAAGGGCTCGCCGTCGATGGCCACCGGGTCGCCATGCTCGAAATCGATTTCCACATAGGTCGGCTTGTCGGGCGCGGCCTCGGGCGCGACGCTGCGCGAATAGACGAATTCCTCGGGCTCGACCCAGGGGTCTTCCAGCACTTTTCCCTCTGCCGAGATATGCAGCAGATTGGCGTCGACCGAGAACGGCGCTTCGCCGCGCTTGTCTTTGGCGATGGGGATCTGGTGCGCTTCGGCGTAGGCGATGAGTTTGGTGCGCGAGGTCAGGTCCCATTCGCGCCACGGCGCGATGATGGTGATGTCGGGATTGAGCGCGTAATAGCCAATCTCGAAGCGCACCTGGTCGTTGCCCTTGCCCGTCGCGCCATGGGAGACCGCGTCGGCGCCGGTTTGCGCGGCGATCTCGATCTGCCGTTTGGCGATCAGCGGCCGCGCAATCGAAGTGCCGAGCAGGTAGATGCCCTCATAGAGCGCGTTGGCGCGGAACATCGGGAAGACATAGTCGCGCACGAACTCTTCGCGCAGATCTTCGATGAAAATTTCCTTCACGCCGAGCATCTCGGCCTTGGCGCGGGCTGGTTCGACCTCTTCGCCCTGGCCGATATTGGCGGTAAAGGTGACCACCTCGCAGGCATAGGTTTCCTGCAGCCATTTTAAAATGACCGAGGTGTCGAGGCCGCCGGAATAGGCGAGCACTACTTTTTTTACGTCGTTTGTCATCATGAATTCGCGCGTTTTTCTGGGCGGCGCGAGTATAGGCGCGCGAGCGCGTGAGGCAAGCGTGGCGCGGCGCGATTATTCGGCTGCCGTGCGGATGCTTTTGGAGACCCGCTCGCTATCGGATTTGAGTTGGCCACAGGCCGCCATAATGTCTTCGCCACGCGGGGTGCGCACCGGCGAGGGGTAGCCGGCGATGCGCACGATCTCGGCAAAGCGCTCAATTGCTTCGTCGCTGGAGCGTTCGTAAGGCGCACCGGGCCAGGGGTTGAACGGGATCAGATTGACCTTTGCCGGAATGCCGGCGATCAGGCGGACCAGCTCGCGGGCGTCGGCGACGCTGTCATTGACGTCTTTCAACATCACATATTCAAACGTAATGCGCCGCGAATTGCGCGCGCCGGGATACTCGCGGCAGGCGGCGAGCAATTCCGCCAACGGGTATTTGCGGTTGATCGGTACGATCTCGTCGCGCAGCTCGTCGCGTACCGCGTGCAGGGAAACCGCCAGGCCGACGCCTAATTCTTCGCCGCAACGCCGGATCATCGGCACCACACCGGCGGTCGACAGCGTCATGCGCCGGCGCGAGATGGCGATGCCCTCGCCGTCCATGATGATTTTTAAGGCTTTGGCCACATTGTCGAAATTATAAAGCGGCTCGCCCATGCCCATCATGACGATGTTGGAAAGTTGGCGTTCGTAGATGGTCGGCCGCTCGGCGCTGGGCCATTCGCCCAGATGGTCGCGCGCCACCATGATTTGGCCGACGATTTCCATCGGACCCAGATTACGCACCAACCGTTGGGTGCCGGTGTGACAGAACTTGCAGTTCAAGGTGCAGCCGATTTGGCTCGAGACGCATAAGGTGCCGCGGTCCGATTCGGGAATGTGAACGGTTTCAACCTCGTTGCCGTCGGCCAGCTTGATCAGCCATTTATGAGTGCCGTCGATCGAGTCCAGATCGCGCGAGACTGCCGGCCGGGAAATCGAGAAGCGCTCGGCCAGGGCGGCGCGCAAAGGTTTGGCCATGTTGGTCATGGCCTCGAAGTCGGTGACGCCGCGGTTATAGACCCATTGGAAGAGTTGATCGCCGCGAAAGCGCGGTTCATCCATCTCGGCAACCGCGTCGGCCATTTCGGCGCGGCTCATGCCGATAAGGTTAGGACGCGCATCGGCCGCCGTATCGGGCGGGGCGAATATGTCAGAATTGGCTGGCATGCCCCTGAGATAAGCCGCTAGGGCGGTGGGAGCAACCGGAATCAGCGCGCGACCATCTTCTTTATGAGCGGCCGCAGGCCTTATTCATGGCGCGATGGGCGGCGGAGACGCCTTTGAGGGAATAGCTGTCGGTGGTCGGATTATTGCGGCTCGACGTGCCTTTTACGGTCATCCGTGCGCCCTTGCGCATCGCTTCGACGATTTTGGCATCGTCGTCGCCCTTATAGGTCCAAGCGTTGCCGTCGCGGGTGAACAGGTTCCATTCGTCGCCGCCGACCTTCACCTCGACTTCCGATTCCTTCTTGAACGAATAGCCGGCATCGACCTGGACCACGTCGAATTCCTTCTTGGCCGGTCGGTGCCAAATCAGCAAAAAAATGTCGCCGCGCCGCGAGCGTAGGCTGGCTTCCTTGGGCTTGGAGACGATGTAGCAGAACCGGTCGTTCTTGCCGCCACGGGTATAGGCTTCCCAGTCGCCGAAGCGGCCGATCAGCTTGGCTTCCTGGGCGTGAACCGGGGTTCCCGTGATCGTGACGGTCGCCGCTAACGCCGCGCCGCCCAGCAGCAGGGTTCGCATGAAGGTGTGTAATTTCATGGCAGCCTCGTAGCAAAATCGGGCGAGTCTTGCAAAGGGCTGTGGTCAATCAATCGTGTGTGATTGCCACATTTCAGCCCTTGCCTAGCGCGGGCGTTTGCGCCGTATGACGGGTTCGCCAAATTCGTGCGCCGGCAAGGCCTCGGTTGGGCCGCCGGTACGCACTGGGCGTGGGGCGTAGCGGCCCAGGGTGAGCGTGCGGTCGTACATGACGATGGCGGCGGCGATACCCACATTGACGCAGAACCGCGTCGGTATTTTCACCGTGTGGTCGCACAAGGCGAGCAGTTCCGGCGATAGGTTGCCGCGCTCGGGCCCCAGCACATAGGCGCAACGGCTGGGGTGGCGAAAGCTCGGTAGGTCGGCGGCCTCGTCGATCAATTCGATGCCCACCAGCGAACAGCCTTTCGGCAGCCGCAGGCTACCAGTATCGTCGAATTCGTACAGCGGCAGCTGATCGACGGCGTCGGAGGTATCGGATTTGCCGCCTTCGCTCTCTGGATAAACCGCGCCGACAGTGAATACGAAACCGGCGCCGAAGGCGTGCGCCGAACGCATGATCGAGCCCACATTCATGGCCTTCGAGATACCCTCGACGCCAATACCGAAATAGCCGCGTGTGTTGGTCATGATAGGCGGCAAACTTGCACGGACGGCGGTCACGAGGCAAGGTGAGCGCGGCTTCCACCGGGACGATGAGACGAAAAGATGCGCGCGATTTTATGCAACGATTGGGGCGAGCCCGACACCTTGGTGCTCGGCGAGGCACCGTCGCCGGTGGCCGGTCCGGGTGAAGTGACCCTGCGGGTGCGCGCGGCGGGGGTGAACTTCGCCGATATCGTTCTGGTGCGCGGCCAATATCAAGAAAAGCCGGATTTACCGTTTTCCCCCGGCTTGGAATGCGCGGGTGAAATTCTGACGGTCGGTGAGGGGGTGAGCAATGTCGCGGTGGGCGACCGGGTGATGGTGGTGCCCGGCGTCGGGGCGTTTGCCGAAGAGGTTAGCACCAAGGCCAGCGATGTTTTCGCAATTCCCGAGGGTATGGATTTCGACACGGCGGCGGCCTTTCCGGTGGCTTATGGCACCTCGCATTTGGCGCTGACCGATCGCGGGGCGCTGAAGGCTGGCGAGACGCTGCTGGTGTTGGGCGCCGGCGGCGGGGTCGGTTTGACCGCCGTCGAATGCGGCAAAGCGCTGGGCGCCACGGTGATCGCCGCGGCCTCGACCTCGGAAAAGCTCGACCTGGCGCAAGCCCACGGCGCCGACCATGTGATCAACTATGTCGATGAGGATCTGCGCGCCGCGGTGCGTAAGCTTACCGATGGCGCCGGCGTCGATGTGGTCTACGACCCGGTCGGCGGCGATCTCTCGAAGGCGGTGCTGCGTTCGATGGCTTGGTCGGGCCGCCTGCTGGTGATCGGCTTTGCCGCTGGTGAGGTGCCGCAAATCGCCGCCAATTATCTGCTGGTTAAGAATATCAGCGTCGTCGGCGTCTATTGGGGGGCTTATAAGACGAAGGAACCGGAAACCTACCGCGCCTCGTTCGACGAACTGGCGAAATGGTACAGCGAGGGCCGCTTGAAGCCTCACGTGTCCCAGGTCTTTCCGCTCGCCCAGGCCGCTGAGGCACTGGGCGTTCTGGAAAGCCGTCAGGCGACTGGTCGCCTGGTCGTCGACATCGACGCTTAGCGTCCGCGAATGTCTGACAGCGGCAGCGACACAGGGAGCGATAGGGGCCGGCGCGACCAACTGGTGCAGTCGCAATACGAGGCCTATCCCTATCCCGAGCGCAAGCCGGCGGATGAGAAGAAGCGCCTGCTCGCCGGCTCACCGAGCCAACTGGCCGAGGTCAATCATTATGTATTCGGCGGCCGGCGCGACCTGTCGAAGCCCTTGGCCGCGTTGGTGGCGGGCGGTGGGACCGGCGATGCGGCGATCATGCTGGCCCAACAAATGACCGATGCTGGGGTGCCCGGAGAGGTGGTCCATTTGGACCAAAGCGAGCCGGCGCAGACCATTGCGCAGGAACGCGCCAAGGTCCGCGGGCTCGATAATATCCGCTTCGTGCAGGGCTCGTTGCTCGATGTCGCCGACATCGCACCGGGTCCGTGGGACTACATCGATTGCTGCGGCGTGTTGCATCATCTCGAAGACCCGGATGCCGGCCTGGCGGCGCTCGCCAGCGTACTGGCGCCTGACGGTGGGCTTGGCGTCATGGTCTATGGCGCGCTGGGCCGCACCGGCATCTATCACGTGCAGGATATGATGCGCACGCTGGCGCCGCCCGGCGACGACGACAAGGCGCGGGTCGCCCTGACCCGGCGGCTGGTCAACGATCTACCGGCGACCGCGTGGCTCAACTGCAACGGGCTGGTGCGCGACCATAAGGATGGCGGCGATCCCGGCCTTTATGACATTTTCCTGCACGCCCGCGACCGGGCCTATCAGGTGCCCGAAGTGGCCAACCTCGTCGCCGGGGCTGGGCTGCGCCTAGTGACGTTCATCGAACCCTATCGCTACGACCCGCTGCTCCTGGTGCACGACCCGCAGCTCAAGAAGGCGTTGGTGGATTTCGATCCGCTGGAGCGCGCGGCTTTTGCCGAGCTCTATTTGGGCAATCATAAAAAGCACGTCTTTTACGCGGTGCGGGCGGCCAACGCGGTGGTGCCGCCATCGCCCGATACGCCCGATGCGGTTCCCACGTTGGTCGGATTGACGCCCGAGGAAGCGACGCAACAGATGCCGCCCGGCGGTAAAATCACCGTGTCGACGGAAGGTCATAAGCAGGTGATGCAGGTGCCGTCCCTGTCCCGCGCTATCGTCGCGCTGTGTGATGGCCAAAGGGACTTGGCGGCGATCCATGGCGCCATCCAGGAAAAACGCGGCGATCTGGACTATGACGCCTTCAAGATGCAATTCGACCAACTTTACGGTGTGATGAACGCCATCAACCGCATGGTGCTGCGCCTGCCGATCGACTAGACCGTATCGCTGACATTATCCCGGCGGCGTTCGACCGCCAGCACCATACCCGCCGTCGTGACCGCGAGGCCGGCCCAGGCGAGCACGGTGGGCAATTCGTCGAGCAGAAAAATACCGAACACCACCGCCAGGGCCGGCGCGCCGGCGAGGAAGACCGCGAGTGTGGTGGCGCCGACGGAGCGGGTGGCGCGGGTTAACAGCATGACCACGATGACGCTGGCGACCACGCCCTGAAACCCGGCTTGCAGGGCGATCTCAGGCCAAGGCGGAAAGATATCCGCCCGCAATAACCCGGACGGCAGAAATAGCGCCCAGATAGGCAGGTAGAGCACCGCGCTGACCACGGGAACAGCGACGATGGTCTGGATGATTTCCGGCTGCCATTTGCGCAGCGCGGTCATGTACAGCGCGAAGATCGCGCCGGCGGCAACCAGCAGGATATCGCCCAACCATTGCAGGGGTTCCGGCGCGCCGGTGAAGCTATCGCCGCCAATCAACAGCCCGCCAATAATGATCAAACCGATCGCCACCAGCCGCTGGCCGCCGGGGCGTTCGCGCAGCCAAAACACGCCCAAAAGCGCGGCGAAGATCGGCATGGCGCCATTGGTCAGCACGCCGGCATGGGCGACCGGAGCCAAAGACATGCCGGTGAACGAGGTCAGTGCAAACGGCGCGCCGGCGCCGACCGATATGATAAAAGCGCGGGTGAGCGCCAACCCGCTGAGGCCCCGAGTGAGTAGGACCGGCAGGACGATCAGGCTGCCGACGCCGACCCTGAGCGCGCTTACATCGTAGGCGGTCAGGGCGTGGGTGACGCCGAAGCGCGAGGCGACGATCCAGGCGCCCCAGATAAACGGCACCGCCAGCCCGCAGGCTAACCCGATCAGATAATTGGATTGGCTGGGGTTCATGACGGGTCTGGTTCGCGGGCCTGCCGGAACAGGCCGGGGCCGAGGGTGACCAGGATACCTGCGGTGACGATCACCACGCCGGCGACGCTGATCCAGGTGGGAATTTCGCCGAGCAGGGGGATCGCCATGAGCAGCGCCAGTGCCGGTGCACCGGACATGATCGCCGCCTGGCGGGTCGAGCCCAGGATACGGGCGGCATAGGCAATCATGAAGCCGGCGACAAAGGCGGCGATGACCCCTTGATACAAGCCCTGGATGGCAATTTCCTGCCAGGGCGCCGCGGCGATTGTGGAGGGCAGGAACAGCCACCAGACGGGCAGGTAGATCAAAGCGTTTATGCCCATCACCGCGGTGAGAGATTCGAGTGCGCCGATGCGCCAGCCCCGCACGGCGGTGAGAAAACCTGAGTTACATGCCGCCGCGCCGAGAAACAACAGATGGCCGCGCCACTGGCCAGGCGCGCCGAATTCCAGTGCGTCCCAGCCGGTCGCCCCGACCCCGACGACGATCAGCGCAATGCCCGCCATGCGCCAGCGCCCGATCCCTTCACCGAACAGGGACCAGGTCATCAGGGCGGCGAAGATCGGCATGGCGCCATTGACCACAATGCCGCCATCGGCCACCGGGGCGAAAACGAAACCGCCGAGCAGGAACAGCGCGAACACCGCGCCGCCGACAATCGCCAGGGTGAAAGCGCGGCGCCAGGTGAGATTGGACCAATTCACCTTGCCGAGAAATGGCAGCACGCAAAGCGCGGCGATGCCGAACCGCAGCGCCGTGACGTCATAAATGGTTAGCGTGTTGATGGCGCCCATGCGCGACACCACTAGGGTGCCGGAAAAAATGAATAGCACCAGCAGGCCGGCGCCCAGGCCGAACAGAGACTCGTTGCGTCGCGCCGCCATCGGGGGCCGCTATTTTCTCGCCGGCCGTCGTGTCAACAGAACGTCGATCATTTGCCGCACACAACGACGATTGGGCCGCTACTGAACGAATTCCGCTTCGGTGCGCTCGCGGACCTCGTCTAGTGTGGTCTCCGGCGCCAGTTCCGATAGGTAAAGCTGGCCACCCTTGATTTCGAACAGACCGAGATCGGTGATCACCGTATCGACCACGCCGGCGCCGGTCAGCGGCAGATCACACTGCTTGAGCAGCTTGGGCGAGCCGTCCTTGGCGTTATGGTCCATTAAAACGATGACGCGGCGCACGCCGGCCACCAGATCCATCGCGCCACCCATCCCTTTGACCATCTTGCCGGGGATCATCCAATTGGCGAGGTCGCCGTTCTGGGCCACTTGCAAGGCGCCGAGGATCGACAGGTCGATATGGCCGCCGCGGATCATGGCAAACGATGTGGCGCTGTCGAAATAGACCGATTCCGGCAATTCGGTGATGGTCTGCTTGCCGGCATTGATCAGGTCGGCATCGACTTCGTTGTCGAGGGGAAACGCGCCCATGCCCAGCATGCCGTTCTCCGACTGGAAGGTCACGTTCATGGAGTCGGGGATGTAATTGGCGACCAGGGTCGGCATGCCGATTCCCAGATTGACGTAGAAACCATCTTCCAGTTCCAGCGCCGCGCGTTCGCACATTTGATCGCGTGTCCAAGCCATTGATTGTCTCCTTTTTCTTTGCCGCCGGCGCCGATTAGGCCTCGCGAATGGTACGCCGCTCGATGCGCTTTTCGAAACTATGGCCTTCGAAAATACGATCGACGTAAATGCCGGGCAGATGAATTTGATCGGGTTCGATATCGCCGATTTCAACCAGATGTTCGACCTCGACGACGCAGTTGTCGCCCGCCGTGGCCATCGGGGCGTTGAAATTACGCGCGGTTTTGCGGAAAACCAGATTGCCAGCCTTATCGCCTTTCCAGGCGGTGACGATGGATAGATCGCCGGTCAGCGAGCGTTCCATCAAATAGGTCTGACCGTCGAAATCGCGGGTTTCCTTGCCGTCGGCGATCACCGTGCCGACGCCGGTCTTGGTAAAGAAGGCTGGGATGCCGGCGCCGCCGGCGCGACAGCGCTCAGCCAGGGTGCCTTGCGGGTTGAATTCAAGTTCGAGCTCGCCGTTCAGGAACTGCTCTTCGAACAATTTGTTCTCGCCGACATAGGATGAGATCATTTTCTTGATCTGCTTGGTTTGCAGCAGCAGACCCAGCCCAAAATCGTCGATGCCGCAATTGTTCGACGCTACCGTGAGGTTCTGCACGCCGGAATCGCGGATCGCTAAAATCATATGCTCTGGAATGCCGCACAGGCCGAACCCGCCGGCCAGGATGGTCATGCCGTCGGACAGCAGGCCGTCGAGCGCCGCTGTGGCGTCGGGATAAACCTTTTTGGAATCACTCATATATCCGCCCCGATATTAGTTATTCGTCGTTTGCTTCGGCAGCGCATTCGTTGACGGCTACCCTCTGTTCCAAGCAGTGCCTGGGTAAACATGCGAGCTGATAAACACCGTGACAGTCGCGATGTCAACGCAGCGCACACCGGCGCGCCAATGCGTCGACGACCTCAGTATGCCGCACGGTTTGTTGGGTGCCTAGCCTTGCCGCGAAACGCAAGGGAGAGGTGCAAGGCAGGCGTATCTTCGCTGTTGGGACTCCTTTAATGTGCCGCCCATGCCCGCCCTGATCTCCGAGGGCCGTTTCGCCATGTCGGCGCCCGTTCGCGGCGCTCTATATATGGTGATCTCGGCCTTTTTCTTCGCCGTCACTGCCGGCCTGATCCGGTTTGCGACCCGTGAGGTTCACCCGTTTGAGGCCGCGTTCCTGCGCTCTTTCGCCGGGCTGGTGTTCATGTTGCCGCTGGTGATGCGCGGTGGCATGGCGCTCGTTCGCATGAAACGCCCCCGGCTGTATTTTGTACGCGGCATTCTGTCGGCGGCGGGAACGTTAATGTGGTTCAGCGCGCTGGCGGTGATCCCGGTCGGCGAGGCGGTTGCGCTGAATTTTACCGCGCCGCTATTCGCTACCATGATGGCGCCGTTCATCTTGCACGAAGTGGTGCGGGCGCGCCGCTGGACAGCCTGTATCCTGGGTTTTATCGGCGTGTTGATCATGCTGCGGCCGGGCATCGAGGCGGTCACCCTGGGCGCGCTTTTGTCCATCGGTAGCGCCGCCACGATCGGCTGCAATATGATCATTATCCGAGTGGTCTCTCAGGAGGACAATGTCCGCACCGTGGTGCTGGCGTTTAGTTTCTACCTGTCGGTGTTCACGCTGGTGCCGGCCCTGGCTGTTTGGCAGACCCCGTCTTGGGAAGTGCTCGGGGCGATGGTCTTGGGGGGCGTGCTGTCGACCTTGGCCCATTTACTGCTGACCCGGGCCATGGCGATCGCCGAATTATCGGCCATCGCGCCGCTCGATTTCGTCCGCCTGCTTTTCGCCGCCGGCATCGGCTTTATCTGGTTTTCCGAAGTGCCCGATATCTGGTCGGCGGTCGGCGCTGTGGTGATCGCTGGGTCGGCGGTCTATATCGCCCGGCGCGAGGCGTTGGCGGCGCGCCTAAGGCCGTCATGACCAGCGCCGATAACACAGCCCGGTTCGGCATCCCGCTGCCTGTCGTGGCCGCTCTGTTCATGGTGTTGGGGATGGGGGCTTTGGCGCTCAACCATAGTCTGGTCCGCATTGTCACTAGCGAATTGCACCCATTCCAAGTCTCCGCTCTGCGGTTTTTATGGGCGTTGCCGATCATGGCGCCCTGGATGTTGCGCCGCCGCGGCGCCCTGTTGCGGACCCGGCGCCACGGCCTGCATTTCGCCACGTCGATGCTCACGGTGATCATGACCGCCTCGTTCTTCGTCGCCCTGGCCGAGATGCCGCTGGCTGAGGCGACGGCGTTGAATTTTACCGCGCCCTTATTCACCACCATCATCGCAGCACTGCTGTTGAAAGAGCGGGTTGAGTTCGCCCGCTGGGGCGCCACGGTGATCGGCTTCGTCGGGGTGCTGATCATCCTGCGGCCGGGATTTGCCGAGATACCCTTGGTGGCGCTGTTGCCGATATTTGGCGCGTTCTTGCTTGCCTGGTGGTTTATTGGCGTCAAGCGCCTGAGCGCGACGGAATCGACTGCGACCATCACCATCTATCAAACCCTGTGGTCGGCGCTGGTGCTCACTTTAATTGCGGTGACGGTATGGGTGACTCCGACCTGGGAGATGCTGGCCTATTCGGCGGCCATGGGCGGGCTGGGCACGACGGGTATTGTCTGCACCAGCCGGGCCTTTTCGATGGCCGAGGCTTCGGCGATTGCGCCGCTCGACTATTTACGCCTACCGTTTATCGCCCTGATCGCCTTTTTCGCCTTCGCCGAAATTCCCGACGGTGTGGCAATGATCGGTGCGCTGATTATTACCTCCAGCGCTATTTATATTGTCCGCCGCGCCGCGATAATCGAGCGCGAACATCGCCTTCGAGCGGAAAAAACGACGGCCGGATCGGCTTGACTCAGTTTCCCCGTTGAGCGGTAAATAGCTCGGCTCGGGAGGACACCTAAATGGACTTTGGCATATTTAATCTCATGAACCGGCGTGACCGGTCGCATAGTCCGGCGCAAATGATCGCCGAGACGGTCGAGCAAGTGCAGGCGGCGGAAACTGCCGGATTTGGCACCGCTTGGTTTACCGAGCATCATTTTACCAACTACTCGATTACGCCATCACCATTGCTGATGGTCGCCCATGTGGCGCCGCAGACTTTGCGCATCAAATTGGGGACCGCGGCCGTTTTGCCGGCGCTCTATGAGCCCGCGCGGCTGCTCGGCGAGATCGCATTTGCCGACAATCTCGCGGAGGGGCGCTTGATCCTGGGTCTGGGCAGCGGTTACCAGGCTTATGAATTGGAACGGTTCGGCATCACCCTGGAAGAAGCGCGCGATGTCGCGGATGAATGGATCGAGCTGATCAGCCAAGGTGTTGGACAGGAGAGTGTCGAATATCACGGCAAATATATCGATCTGCCGCAAACCTTTTTCACCACCAACCCGATTCAGTCGCCGCGCCCGCCTATCTGGATTGCCGGCAACAGTCCCGACTCCCAACGTCGTGCGGCGCGTGGACCCTATCCGTTCATCGTCTCGGGCTTTGGACAGGATACCGACACCTTGGTGGCCGCCCGCGCTCAAACAGAAGAAACATGGCGGGCCGAGGGACGCAATGCGGGCGATCTGCATTTCGGTACGCTGCGCTATTGCCTGGTCACCGACGATAAGGACGAGGCGCTGGCGTTCGCTGAGAATGCCCGCTACCAGGTCCGGCTGTCGCGCTATTTACGCCAGGGCCAGACGGCATTGCCGGAAGCCTGGTTGCCGGAAGAAGCGTTCGACGGCGAGATGTCGCCGGAAGACATTCTGAAATGGAACCCGATCGGCGATGTGGAAACCGTGGCCGAGTGTCTGGTCGATGAGATCACGCGCGTTGGTTCGAACCATATTGCGCTCTACATGACCATCGGGCGCGCCGATCATGAGGTCGTCATGAAATCGATCCGCCGGTTCGGCGACGAAGTTATGCCGATGATCGAGAAGGCGGTCGGCCCTTTGGGCGGTGTGAATATTGCCAAACCTCTTGAAGCCGCGCAGTAGGCGGCGCGGCGGATGGAGGTTCGCGCCAACGGAATTTCCTTCGTCTGCCAAATAGACGGGCCTGAAGGCGCGCCGTGGCTGACCTTCTCCAATTCGCTCAATACCAATCTCAGCCTGTGGGATGGTCAGGTAGCGCTGTTCGCCGACCGGTTTCGCATCCTGCGCTATAACACCCGCGGCCATGGCGGCACCGAGGCGCCGCCATGGCCCTATGATTTGGAAGACCTGGCTGGCGATATCGTCGCCCTATGGGACGAACTGGAGATAGAGCGCAGCCATTTTGTCGGCCTGTCGATCGGTGGCATGACCGGGCAGGCATTGGCGCTGGGTTGGCCCGAGCGGATCGACAAATATGTGCTGGCCGGCACCCGCGCCGATTTTACCGGCGATTTTGCCATCGCGGTGCCGCAGATGATCGCCCAGGTGAAGCGCGACGGCATCGAACCGTTGGCTGAGCAGATGCCGCTGCGCTGGTTTACCGAAGAGGTGCGCGCTGCGCGGCGGGAAATCGTCGACCAGGCGCGCCGGTTGATCGCCACCAACACGATCGCCGGCTATACCGCCTGCGCCGACGCCATGACCCGCCTCGACTATGTGGATCGGCTGTACGAGATCGACCTGCCGACCCTACTGATCTGTGGTGCGCAGGATATCGGCACGCCGGCAGCGGGAATGCGCGAGATGGCCAGGCGCATACCCAATTCGCGCTATGTGGAGATCGACCCGGCGGGCCATCTCTCCAACATCGAAAATCCCGATGCGTTCAACGCTGCGCTCAGTGAATTCCTTGATGGGACGGCGGATTGAGCTGCTTTTCCAGAAAGCGTAAAACACAAACACAACAATAAAAGCAAAGGGAGGTCGTCATGGACTTGCAAGGCAGAGCCGCGATTATCACTGGCGGCGGATCGGGGATCGGTGCGGAGTGCGCCCGCACATTGGCGGCGCAGGGCATGAAGGTCGCCGTGATGGACGTCAACATGGACGGCGCCCGCGCGGTCGCGGAGGACTGCGGCGGCATCGCCATCGAGTGCGATGTTACCAGCGCCGATAGCGCCGTGGCGGCGGTTGCTGCCGCGCGCGAAGCCAACGGCGTCGCCCAGTTGCTCATCAACTGCGCCGGCGTTGGCACGCCGGGGCGCATCGTCAGCCGCTCGGGGCCGCTGCCGCTCGAAGACTACGAAAGGGTGATCAAGGTCAATTTGATCGGCACGTTCAACATGATCCGCCTCGTCGCCGCCGACATGCAGGAGGCCGAACCGATGGAAGACGGTGAGCGCGGCCTGATTATTAACACCGCCTCGGTCGCCGCCTATGAAGGCCAAATCGGTCAGGCTGCCTACGCGTCGTCGAAGGGCGGCATCGTAGCGCTTAACCTCGTCGCGGCGCGCGAACTGGCGCGCAGCGGTATTCGTGTTAACACCATCTCGCCCGGCTTGATCGACACGCCGATGATGGCGGGTTTGCCCGACGACGCGCGCGAAAGCCTGACCCAGCAGCCGGAGTTTCCCAAGCGCCTCGGCACGCCGACCGACTACGCTAAGCTGGTGCTGCATCTGTGCGACAATGTGTTGATCAACGGCGAGGTGGTTCGCCTCGACGGCGCGCTCAGGATGGCCGCGCGGTAACGCGCGCGTTCCACAGGTTCGACAAGCTCACCATGAGGAACACCCTCATCCTGGGCTTGTCGAAGGATGATTTCTCAAGTTACGCCGCGCCATCCATAAACCCGGCGAGTTCGACATCGAGTTCGGTCAGTCCGCCGGCGTCGTGGGTCGATAATGTCACTTCGACCCGGTTCCAGACATTGAACCATTCCGGGTGATGGTTCATGGCCTCGGCCTTTAGCGCGGCACGGCTCATGAAGCCGAAGGCCTCGTTGAAATTTTTAAAGGTGAACGTCTTGCTAATGGCGTCGCGGCCGTCGACCATTGTCCAGCCCGACAGGCTGGCCAACGCCGCCGTGCGCGCCGCGTCGCTTAATTTTTCCGCCATCGCCTCCTCCTGGTGTGCCCGCGTCTCTCGCGGCGGTGTGAACACCGACAACACTGGCGGCGCTTGGCGGCAAGATCAAGCAGGCTTATATCTAAGCCTATGGCGGCAACCGGCAAATATTCGAGCGCGCCGACGCTCAACGATATTGAGGCGATCGCGGGCGAGGCGTTCGCGACGATCCCGGACGCGTTGACGGCGCACGTCGCCGACGTGGCCATTCACGTGGTCGACTTTCCCGACGAGGAGACCCTGGAGGCGCTCGAGCTTGAGAGCCCCTTCGATCTGCTCGGCCTCTACCAGGGAATCAGCCTGGACCAGAAAAGCGTTGCCGATACGGTGACGGATATCGACCGCATCTACCTCTACCGGCGGCCTCTGTTGGATTATTGGTGCGAGACCGGCGAAGACCTGTACCACGTGGTTCGCCACGTGCTGATCCACGAGATCGGTCATCACTTCGGGTTCTCCGACGACGATATGGAGGCCATCGAAGCACGCGCCGCCAGTTAGCAGCGATGGTTGGTTCTATCGTCAGCCTGTGGCGATATACTGGCGCAGGGCCTCGGCTTCGAATTCGGTTTCCTCAATCCGGCGTTTCACCACATCGCCGATCGAGATGATACCCACCAGCAACCCATCCTCGGTCACCGGCAGGTGACGAATCCGGCGCTCGGTCATCACCGTCATCAAATGGTTCACCGTGTCGTCGCGTGCGCAGGTGATGACCTCGCGCACCATGACTTCGTCGACCGAACGTTCGAGGGTTTCGTGACCGCCATTGGCGATCTGGCGCATGACATCGCGCTCGGAAATGATCCCGGCGATGCGTTGGCCGTCGGCGCTGACCACCAGTGCTCCGACACCCAGTTCAGCGAGTTTCTTCACGGCCTGTAAAACTGTCCAATCGGGCCGCGCGGTTTCGACGCCCGCGCCCTTTGCGCGGAGTATGGCATCTACATTCATCGGCACATCCTCTATTGGGTCGACGCGCCGAGAGTCCCAAACTTGGTTCCGCAACCAGCTTGGGACGCCGGTGCGTACTCACGATAACTTCATTATCGCATAAATTGGGCTGTTTTCCCAATCCGGCAACCATTAACCCTGCTTAAGGTTAATTGGCCGTGGTTATCCGCTCGATGGCTTCGCTCACCGTGCGATAAGCGTCGCCGCCTTCGGGCAGGAAACTGCGTAGGCGTTCGAAATAAACCAGCGCGGTCTCGCGATCGCCCGCGGTGCCGGCCGCGAGGCCGGCGCGCAGCAACGTTTCCGGATGGTTGGGATCCAGCTCGAGGGCTCGGGCGTAGGCCTCGGCGGCGCGTTCGGGGTTGTTGAGGACATCGTAGGATTGGCCGAGGCGGCGCCAGCCCTCGACGTCGTCGGGTTCGTTTTCGAGCCGGCTCGCCAAGCGTTCGACCATCGAGCGGATCATTTCCTGTTGTTCTTCCGCGTTCAGATCCTGAGCCGCGGCGATATCTTCGTTGGTCGGGCCAGGCTGGGTGGGGTCCGTTGGGGCGGGCAGAAAGTTGGCGACATCGGCGCCCACTTCGGCAGCGGTCCGGCGGATGCGGTCGGTCACCGCCGGCAGCCATGGTGCGCCAGGAGTAGCGTCGCGGGCCAGAGCCGCCCAGAGTTCCAAAGCCTCTTCGCGGAAACCCGCTTGGTAGCGCGCTAATGCCATGAAAAACCGCGCGCGGGGCTCTTCGGCGTTTTCGCGCAGAACGCCTTCGAAGAGTTCCTTGGCCTGGGGGGTGACTAATCCGTCGGCGGCATAGGTCAGCGCTTCGGCGTAGACCGAGGCGATATCGGCGCGCCCGCCGGACAGGGTCATGGCTTGAGCGAATGCTTGGACAGCGCCGTTCTGATCGCCCACGGCCAGGCGCAGGGTGCCGAGATCGCGCCAGACATCGGCATTTTCCGGTTCCGCCACCAAACGTTCTTCGACAGCGGCTAAGCGCGAGCGCGCCTGCGCGACTTGCGGATCTTCCGTCGGCGCCGGCGCGCGTTGGGCGAAGGGCAGGTTGGGTAGGTCGGGCGACCCGATATCGACGTATAACCCGATCGTTGCCGCCGAAATGGCGATCGCCAGGAGGAGGGCTACCGGCACACCGCCGCGTGCCAATTTAGGATTGCCGGCAACGCCTTCGGCGGCCTTCGAGGCGGCCAGCAAACGCCGCTCGATCTCCAGTTTGGCGGCGCCGGCCTGGACCTCGTCGATGAGTTCACGCTGAACATCGCGCTCGAGCTCACGCAATTGGTCGAGATAGACCTCGATATCGTAATCGGCGCGGTCGGCGTTTGCCGCACGGGGCTGCAGGAGCGGCCATAAGACAGTGATTAGGACAGCCGCGAGCAGGCCCGCGAAAATGATCCAGAGTGTCATGTAGCGGGGTTGTCGCTACCGTTGCCACCGCTGCCAGTGGAACCGAATGGTTGTTCCAGTTCAGCGCGTAGGCCGCTTTGGCGCCGTGGCCGCCGGGGCTCGGCGGCCAACTTGTCGACCAAGGCGTCGAGCTGCGCGCGGTCGGTCGGCGTGAGCGGTTCGGGGCTGCCACTCGCCACCCGTTCGCGTTGATACATTCGGAAGAACAGCAGGGCGAGGGTGGCGATGATCATGGCCATAAAAGGCGGGCCAACCCATAGCGCCATGGTGTTGGGCTGAAACGGCGGCCGCAGCAAAACATAATCGCCGTAGCGCGCCACCATATAGGCGACGGTCTGGTCATCCGTGTCGCCGGCGACCAGCCGTTCGCGCACGATGAGCCGCATGTCGCGGGCGATATCGGCGTTGGAATCGTCGATCGACTGGTTCTGGCAGACCACGCAGCGCAGAACCTTGGACAATTCGCGCGCCCGTGCCTCCAGCACCGGATCGGCCAGGACCTCGTCGGGTTCGACCGCCAGCGCCGGGCTGCCGGTAACCAGCCCCGCCGCCGAGATTGCGGCGACAATTGCGAAGATCGCCAGGAAATGTCTCATTCGCCTGCCTCCCGTAATTTGGGCAGGATCGTATCCTTTAGCACCTTGGCGGTTATCGGGCCGGCGTGCTTGAAGGTGACGATCCCCTCGGCGTTTATGATGTATGTTTCTGGCACGCCCGTCACGCCCCATTCGACACTGGCCCGGCCCTCCGGGTCAAAACCTACGGCGGTGAAAGGGTTTCCATTTACTTTCAACCACTTAGAGGCTTCCGGCGCGGAGTCGCGATGGTTGATTGCATAGACCGGGACGCCGTCTTCGGCGAGCCGGGTGATCAACGGGTGCTCGGCCAGGCAGGGTACGCACCAGGAAGCGAAGACATTGACCATGGTCACTCGGCCGCGCAAATCGGCCCCGGCGAAGCCGCCGGGGATGTCGTCCGAGACCGCCGCCAGTTGGATTTCCGGCGCCGGCTTGTCGAGAAGCGCCGAGGGGATAAGCGAGGGATCGCGGCCTTCTTTGGTTTGCAGGGTCAATACTGCAAGTACACCGATGAGGATCACAAACAGAACGACCGGCAGGATCAACAACAAACGCCGCATGGGTTACTCCGCCGGAGCCGGCGCTCCGCTAACGCCCGGCACCGGGCGTTGCTTGCGCCGTGGTGCGCCGACCCGATGGCGGCGGTCGGACAAGGACAGCAGCCCGCCGCCGACCATGACAAACGCGCCGAGCCAGAGCCAGGGGACCATGGGATTGATGAAGAAGCGCACCGTCCATTTCTGGCCGGCGTCTTGGGCGCTCCGGGATTCGCCGATCACCGCGTAAAGGTCGGCCAGCAAGGTGGTCTTGATGGCGGCTTCGGTGGTGGTCTGCCCGGCGACCGGGAAGAACCGCCGTTCAGGGTACATCAGCAGCGTGTCGCCGTCGCGGTCGGTCAGCAGAAACGTCCCCCGTTCGAAATTATAATTCGGCCCTCTGCCGTTCTCGACCGCCTGCAGGGTTAGGGAATAGTTTTGCGCCTGGGCGCTTTCGCCGATCGCCAATGTGGTGATCAATTCGGTGCGCCAGGCCGAGGCGCCGGTGATGCCGGCGATCATGATCGCCAGGCCCAGATGGGCGACGGTCATGCCGCTGGCCGCGCGGGGCAGGCCGGTCAAGCGGCGCCAGCTTTCGGCCACCGGCGCTGAGAACAGTTTGATGCGAGACCCCCATTCGACCATGGCGCCGGCGGCGAGCCAAGCGGCCAAACCCATGGCGAACGGCGCCAATATTGGACCACCGGGGACGGCGATAAACGTGATCACGATGGCGCCGCCCGCGGCGACACCGGCAATCCGCAGTTTGACGGTAGCGGCTTTTAAATTGCCCCGCTTCCAGGCCAGTAGCGGCCCAATGGCGATTGCGGCGACCAGGGGCACCATGATCGGTGCGAAGGTCGCGTTGAAATAGGGCGGGCCGACCGATACCCGGCTGGCGCCGCCCGAGGCGGCTTCCAGGATCAACGGGTAAAGGGTGCCGAGCAGAACCGTGGCGCATGCCAGTGTCAGCAGCAGATTGTTCAATACCAGCGCGCCTTCGCGGCTAACCGGCGCGAATAGACCGCCGCCGCGTATGGTCGGCGCGCGCCAGGCGAACAGGCTCAGCGCGCCGCCGACGGTGACCAGCAGAATGATCAAAATGAAGATGCCGCGCGCCGGATCGGAGGCGAATGCATGAACCGAGGTAAGCACGCCCGAGCGCACCAGGAAGGTGCCGAGCAAACTCATGGAGAAGGTTAGGATGGCCAGCAGAATAGTCCAGCTTTTCAAGCTGTCGCGTTTTTCCACCACGATCGAGGAATGCAGCAAGGCGGTGCCGAACAGCCACGGCATGAAGCTGGCGTTCTCCACCGGGTCCCAGAACCACCAGCCGCCCCAGCCCAGTTCGTAATAGGCCCACCAACTGCCCAGTGCGATGCCGCCGGTCAGAAAGACCCAGGCGGCCAGGGTCCAGGGCCGCACCCAGCGGCCCCAGGCGGCGTCGACGCGGCCTTCGATCAGCGCGGCGACGGCGAACGAGAACGCCATGGAGAAGCCGACATAGCCGAGATAAAGCAGCGGCGGATGGAAGGCGAGGCCAGGGTCCTGCAGCAGCGGGTTGAGGCCAGTGCCGTCGAACGGTGCCGGGTCGAGGCGCATGAACGGATTCGAGGTGAAGACGATGAAGGCCAGAAAGGCGACGCCGATCATCGCTTGGACGCTCAGAACCCGGGCTTTCAGGGTCGGCGGCAGATTGCGCCCGAAGACCGCGACGGCGGCGCCGAAGATCGCCAGGATCAGCACCCACATCAGCATAGAGCCTTCGTGGTTGCCCCACACGCCGCTGACTTTGTAGAGCATCGGCTTCAGGGAATGGCTGTTTTGGAAGACCACTGAAACGGAAAAGTCCGATACCACGAAGCCGTAAGTCAGCGCGGCGAAGGCTGCGGCGAGTAGTGCTGCCTGGGCTACCGCCATGCGGCTACCGAAGGCCATCAAAGTGGCGTCGGTCCGCGCCGCACCGACCATGGGTACGACCACCTGCGCGGCGGCGATGATCAACGCCAGCAGCAGGGCGAATTGGCCAATTTCCGCGATCATTGCGTGGCGGCTCCATTTTGCCAGCGGCCGGAATTCTTCAGCGCCTCGGCGACTTCCTTCGGCATATAGGTCTCGTCATGTTTGGCGAGCACCTGCTTGGCCGTGAATGTACCGTCGGTCCCCAGGGTGCCTTCGGCGACAACGCCTTGGCCTTCGCGGAACAGGTCGGGGAGGACGCCGTTAAAGCTAACTGGCACGGTGCCGGTAAAGTCGGTTACCCGGAACAAGATTGTCGAGCCCGATTGCTGCACACTGCCTTCTTCGACCAGTCCGCCGAGACGAAACAGCCGATCGTCGGTGATGTTCCGCTCGGCCAGATCGGCCGGGGTGTAGAAAAATACCAGACTGTCCTCGACCGCCGTCAGCACTAGCGCCGCGCCAGCGCCGACAAGCCCCAGCGACCCTAAGACCAGGAGTAATCGTTGGTGCTTGCGTTTCACTGTTCGGCGCCTCCGCGCGCGCGCCGCTGCCGCCGGCCGCCGCCGGCCTTCTCGGCGGTTTCCAGAGCCGCCTCATTAGCGCGCAACTGGCGGGTGCTGGTGATCGCCATGGCGATCAAGATCACCGCCGTCAGCCCCAGGGCCGGCCAGACAAAGGCGGCGTGTCCGCCCATGTTGAGAAATGTCGCAATATCTTCCACGGCTTCGTTTCTGCTCGGGCGCGGCGATAGGGCCGCTAGGTTACACTCGAACTTGGGTCTCTTAACCGGACAAGTATAGACCGATAAAGAGAATTTTTAGCGGAATACAGTGGTTATTCCCACTAAAGGTGATGTCACTTTGCCGTGGGAGTCGGGCGAAATTGGGGCCGAAAACAGCGCCAATGCCTAGCTGGCGATCCTAAAGCTCGCCCTCAAGGCAAGGTTTGACGGTAAAGCCGGCGGGCAGTTTTGTATTGGCGTTGCCGCAGGCCAGTCGTAGCTGCGCCTGGGTCAGGCCCAATATCCCGGTGTGGGAGCGTTACGCCTACAGTTTTGAACTTCTGTGATGGAATGAACGCGCGACTATTTTGTCGCTGATTTCAAATAGGCGATCACATCGTCGCGGTCGGGTTTTTTGCGAAATCCGACGAACGGCATCTTGGTGCCGGGCAGATACTTACCGGGATCTTCCAAGAACCCGTGCAATGTCTCGTCGTTCCACACGATCCCTGATTCTTTCATCTCTTTGGAGTGGCGCAGTTCGAAACTGAAGGCGCGCTTGCCGGCGGTGGCGCCGATTACACCAAACAAATTGGGACCGACCTTGTCGATGCCGCCCTGCTCGACCGTGTGGCAGGCGCTGCAGCGTATCTCGAACTTTTTAGCACCCTCTTTGACGTTTCCTTCCGCATGACTTGGCGTCGCGCCAGTGGCCAGGGCGACAAGCATCGCGGAAACAGCAAGAATAAATCTCATCATCATTTCCCGTTCGCTATTCGGCGGCGTTGAGGCGCAGCGCGCGCGCTTTTGTGGCGGCCAAGTCGGCGCGCATGCGCACTAGCAGCATTGTTACGAAATATAGGGTGAAGGCCACGCCCATCAGAAGTAGTGGCGTCAGCATCGACGGGTCAATGGAGGGACCGTCGAGGCGGGTCAAGCTGGCCGGCTGGTGCAGCGTGTTCCACCAGTCGACCGAGAATTTTATGATCGGAATGTTGACGAAGCCGACCAGGGCTAGAATGGCGGCGGCCTTGGCGCCGCGCGCCGGATTGTCGAAGGCATGGGTCAGTGAAATATGTCCCAGATAAAGAAATAGCAAAACCAATACCGACGTCAGCCGCGCGTCCCACACCCACCAGGTGCCCCAGGTGGGTTTGCCCCACAGACTGCCGGTGGCCAGCACGATAATGGTGAACCCAGCCCCCAGGGGCGCGGCCGAGCGCGCGGCAATATCGGCCAGCGGGTGCTTCCAGATCAGCGATATGGCGCTCATCGCCGCGATGAAGGTGTAGCAGGCCATGGCGGTCCAGGCGGCGGGAACGTGGACATACATGATGCGCACGGTCTCACCCTGCTGGTAGTCGGCCGGCGAAGCGAACAGCGCGAAATAAAGCCCGACAATGAATAAAATGGCCGTCACGCCCGCGACCCATGGCAGCATCGTCGCGGCGATGCGCGAGAAGCGGGCGGGATTGGCGAAACGGTGCAACACGACGGGTCTCTTTCCTATTGCCTGGTCGCCAAGTCTACTCGATTGACTGGCGCAATGCAGCCGCTGTCGCCCACGGCGCGGCCGCCAGGGCGAGCAGCAGAAATCCACCCAACACCATGAGCAGGTTGCCATAGTCGCGGCCCGCGAGCGCGCCATCGACGACCAAAGCGCCGAATATCAGGACCGGAATGTAGAGCGGCAGCACCAGGAGGGAAATCAAAACCCCGCTACGTCGCGCGCCCAGGGTCAATGCCGCGCCGATCGCGCCGATTAGACTCAAGGTCGGCGTGCCCAGCAACATCGAGACGATCAGCGGCAAGAAGGCGGCGGCTGGCAGGTTGTAAAATACCGCCAGCACCGGTGCAGCGACCAGCAGCAACACTCCGGTGGTCAGCCAATGGGCTATGATCTTGGCCAGCGCCACCAGCACCAAGGGGAGCGGCGACAGGACGAATTGTTCCAGGCTGCCATCCTCGTAGTCGGCGCTGAACATGCGTTCCAGACTCAACATCGCCGCCAGCAGGGCGACCACCCAGATCACGCCGCCGCCGATGCGCGGCAGCACCTCGGGATCGGGCCCGACGCCGAACGGAAACAGGGTCGCGGCGAGAATAAAGAACACCACCGCCATGGCGGCATCGGTGCCGCCGCGAAACGCCAGCATAAGATCGCGGCGAATGAGCAGGAGCATACCGATCATGGAGCTGCGTCCTGCAGGTCGAGCCGGTCGGCATGTCCGCTCAAACTCTCATCGAGCAGCCCGCCGTGGCTGGCGATGATCGCGACCCCTTCATTGGCGAGATGGGCCAGGATGGTATTGGCCAGCATGGCGACGGCGCTGGGGTCGAGGCCGGTCGCCGGTTCGTCGAGCAGCCATAGGGGCGGCCCCCAGGGCGAGTTCTGGCCGACCGCCAGGCGCGCCAAGGTGAGGCGGCGGCGCTGACCGGCCGATAAATAACGCGCCGGTAGATCAGCGAGTTGCTCGATGCCGAACTGATACAGCGCCGGTTCGATCTCCGGTTCCAGACCATAGAGCCGGGCCCAGAATTCCAAGTTCTCGCAAACGGTCAGTCCCGGTTTGACCGGGTCAGCGTGGCCGATATAGGCGATCCGCCGGCGATGGGCCTCGGTGTCCTCGTCGATATTTTCGCCTTCCCAGGCCAGGCTGCCGGCGGCCGGTGGCAGCAGGCCCGCCAGAATGCGCAACAGGCTCGATTTACCGCTGCCATTGGCGCCCGACAGCAGCAAGGCGCGACCCGGCTTCACGGCCAGCGCGACCCCGGCGAACACCAGGCGGTCGCCGCGGATGCAGTCGAGCTCCTTGACCGTTAAACCTTGCAATGCCCCCGCCCTTGTCGAATTGCCTATTGCTGCGGCGGGCGACCCTATCAGACCCGCGAGTCGCTGCCGAGAGAGATGTGGTGACCCCTGGCCACAAAAAAGACCGCCGGTTGGGGGCAACCGACGGTCTCAGGCCCTGGATCAACATCGGCCCTTGGGGGTGGGCTGGATGTCGGAGGCTAACCGGTCGCGCCCGATGGAATTGACACGGCCGGCAGGATCAATATGGGCGGGCGGTTTGGCGACAGTGGGGTCTTTTTGCGGCGGAAATGTGACCTCTGGGGTACTGCTGCGTTTAAATCCAGAACCGCAGCCGGCCGACCATGCGCTCAATTTCGACGCGCGACACGCCGATATCCTGCAGTTGTTGATCGTCGAGCGCACCTAACTCCAGCCGCCATTTCCGGCGCAGATTGCGATTTCGCACGGTGGCGATCAGACCGTCGAGCAAGTTTGTCGCCCGCGCCGGATTGCCGACCTCGGGATTTGCGCGCGCGCCGCCAATCGACCAATTGCGCCGCTCCAGCGGGGTGAAATAGCGGGCCCGGAGGCGCGAAAGCCCGTCAACCAGCGAATTTAGTGTCTGTGTCATCGCTCCAACTCCTTATATTCGCGACTATGGCTGGAACATGGGGTAGGACTAGTAATCAATCAAACGAATAATATTTATGACTTTGATCAATAAATTTGATAGATAGATGCCATGGATATGTCCCTCGAAACCCCACTGCTGCGAACCTTGGTCGCGGTCTCGGAAACCGGCAGTTTCACCCGCGCGGCGGCGCAGGTGCACCGCACCCAGTCGGCGGTGAGTATGCAGATCAAGCGGCTCGAAGACGCGGTCGGCAAGCCCTTGGTGACCCGCGATCGCCGCCAGGCCAGCCTGACCCGTGAGGGCGTGGCGCTGGTCGAATATGCGCGGCGTATTCTGAACCTCCACGACGAAGCGATGGCCGCTGTCTCGCAGCCGGAAATAGCCGGACTGGTGCGCATTGGCACGCCGGACGATTACGCCGCGGGGTTTCTGCCAGAGGTGTTGTCGGATTTCGCCGAGACCCACCCCAATGTCGAAGTCGACATGCGTTGCGAGACCAGTGCCAAGATATGTCGCGTCTTTGAAAAGGGCGAAGTCGACGTGGCGCTGGTGACGTCGGGCTCATGGCTGAAGGGCGGCGAAGTCATCCGCCGCGAACCCATCGTGTGGGCGACGTCTGTCCGCCATATGGTGCACGAACGCGACCCATTGCCGTTGGCGGTGTTCGAGCCGGGCTGTCTGTTTCGCGAGTCTGCGATAGCGGCGTTCGATAAAAGCCGGCGGCCCTACCGGATCGCCTATTCCAGCGAATCCACCGCCGGATTGACGACTGCTGCACTGGCCGGGCTGGCGGTGACGGTGCTGGCGCGCAGTAGTGTGCCGTCGGGCTTGCGCGAGCTATCGCCCGATGAGGGCTTCCCTGTGCTGCCGTCGGTCGATATAGCTTTGCTGCGACCGCCCCCCGGCGGCTCTCCGGCCGCCGACCGGCTGGCCGATCACATCGCCCAGCGCGTCCCGATGGGAACCGTATAGGCCAGCCCCGCGCGGCATTTCCGCCGCCGTTCAATTCAGTAGGATTTGATGAAAACGATTAATGTTTGGGATCTGCCCACGCGCGCCTTTCATTGGACGCTGGCCGGATCGATCATTCTGGCGCTGATCATTATCGGCGATAGCGGCCCGCTCTATACCATTCACGCGATCTGCGGCGTGGTTGCGCTGCTCTTGGTGTTGTTTCGCCTGGTCTGGGGGTTTGTCGGCGGCGAGCATGCCCGCTTCACCGCGTTTGTCGCTGGCTGGTCTGCCGTGCGGCAGTATTCGCTGCAGCTTTTGCGGCTGTCGCCGCCGGCTCATACCGGCCATAACCCGCTCGGCGGTTGGGCGGTTCTGATCCTCCTCGGACTGTCATTCATAGCGGCCGGCACCGGCGTCTTGGTCGGTGGTTTTGCCGGCGAGGGCGTCGCTAAGGCTGTCTTGGGCGTCCACGAGGCCACCGGCTCGCTCCTGCAATTCTTGATTTTCATTCATGTTGCCGCGGTCCTCGTCGATTGGTTTTTGACCCGCGACAACCTTGTTGCCGCCATGTGGCACGGCCGTAAACGCGTTGATGAGACCAGCGCCAAGGTTGACGCGCGCGGTGGCAATGTGTTGTTGGCCGCAATTGTCGCCGTTCCGGTACTGGTGATCGGCGTGTATATTGTGAGCCAGATCGATCTGGGTACCGCGCCAAGTAAATCGAGTTCCGAAAGCGCGAGCGAAAATGGCGCGAAGTCCGAATAGCGCAGACCGCGTTTTGGACGCGCCATTCGCCACGCCCTAGCTTGGCGCATGATCGCCTTTGGCATATATAAAACCGAAATCTGACGTCGTTTGGGTCGCTACCCGTCCGTCAGGCCGATCAAAATGATAACTTCCGGCAACTGAGAAGGATTCCGTCGATGTCCACGACCGGCCAAGACAGCTTGAAGACCCGCCGCACTCTCGATGTCGGTGGCGCCAAATATGATTATTTCAGCTTGAGCGAAGCGGCGGCGAAGTTCGGCGATATTTCGCGCCTACCCTATTCGTTGAAGGTGCTGTTGGAAAACCTGCTGCGCTACGAAGACGGCCGCACGGTGACCGTGGACGATGTGCAAGCCATCGTCGATTGGCAGAAGGAGCGCAAGTCGAGCCGCGAAATCGCCTACCGCCCGGCGCGCGTGCTGTTGCAGGATTTCACTGGCGTCCCCGCGGTGGTCGATTTGGCGGCCATGCGCGAGGCGGTGGAAAAGCTCGACAGCGACCCGCGGTTGATCAATCCCCTCTCGCCGGTCGATTTGGTGATCGATCATTCGGTTATGGTCGACAATTTCGGCGACAAGGATTCGTTCGCTAAGAATGTTGAGCTTGAGTTCGAGCGTAACGGCGAGCGCTATGAGTTTCTGCGCTGGGGCCAGGCTGCCTTCGATAATTTCCGCGTGGTGCCGCCGGGCACCGGCATCTGCCACCAGGTCAATCTGGAATATCTGGCGCAGACCGTGTGGACTGATGAGATCGACGGCACCACATTCGCCTACCCCGACACGGTGATCGGCACCGATAGTCACACCACCATGGTCAACGGATTGGGTGTTTTGGGTTGGGGCGTTGGCGGCATCGAGGCTGAGGCGGCGATGCTGGGTCAGCCGGTATCGATGCTGGTGCCGGAAGTGGTTGGCTTCAAGATGACCGGCGCGCTGAAAGAGGGCATGACGGCGACCGATCTGGTGCTGACCGTCACCCAGATGCTGCGCGCCAGGGGTGTGGTCGGCAAGTTCGTTGAATTCTACGGTGATGGGCTCGACCATTTGTCCCTGGCCGACCGGGCGACGGTGTCCAACATGGCGCCGGAATATGGCGCCACCTGCGGCATCTTCCCGGTCGATTCCGAGACCATGCGCTATATGCGCTTCACCGGGCGCTCTGACGAACAGGTCGCTCTGGTCGAAGCCTACGCCAAGGTGCAAGGCATGTGGCGCGACAAGGATGCGCCCGAGCCGCTGTTCACCGATACGCTCGAGCTCGACATCTCGACGGTGGAGCCGTCGCTGGCCGGACCCAAGCGTCCCCAGGATCGGGTGCCCCTATCGGGCATGGTGGCCAGCGCCCAGCAGGCCTTGGCCGATATGGGCTCGGGCACGGCGACGCCGGTCGAGGGCGCCGATTACGCCATCGACCCCGGCGACGTGGTGATCGCCGCCATCACCAGTTGCACCAACACGTCGAACCCCTCTGTGCTGGTCGCCGCCGGCCTCGTCGCCAGGAAGGCGCGCGAAAAGGGCCTGACCCGCAAGCCCTGGGTCAAGACTTCGTTGGCGCCGGGCAGCCAGGTGGTCACCGACTATCTGCTGGCCGCCGACCTGCAAGCGCCGCTCGACGAGCTGGGCTTCGATCTGGTCGGCTATGGCTGCACCTCGTGTATCGGCAATTCGGGTCCGCTCGATCCGGCGATCCACGATGCCATCGTCGCGGGCGATATCAGCGTTGGCGCTGTGCTGTCGGGCAATCGAAACTTCGAGGGCCGGGTGCATCCGCTCACCAAGCTAAACTATCTGGCGTCGCCGCCGCTGGTGGTGGCCTATGCCCTGGCCGGGTCGATGAATATCGATCTCTACAACGATCCCCTGGCGCAGGACGCCGACGGCAACGATGTCTATCTCAAGGATATCTGGCCGTCGAACGCCGAGGTATCGGAGATATTGGAGAGCGTGCTGACCCCGGAGATGTTCCGCAATCGCTACGACAACGTCTTTGCTGGCGATTCCATGTGGCAGAACATCAAGACCGCCACCGGCCTGACCTATCAGTGGAACGACGGCTCGACCTATGTGCGCCATCCCAGTTTCTTCGAGGATATGTCGCCCGAGCCCGGCGAGATTTCCGATGTCATTGGCGCCCGGCCGTTGATGATCCTGGCCGACAGCGTGACCACCGATCACATCTCTCCGGCTGGCTCGATCAAGGAAGACGGCCCGGCCGGCGATTACTTGAAAATGCACCAGGTGCGGCCGATCGATTTTAACTCCTTCGGCTCGCGGCGCGGCAACCATGAAGTGATGATGCGCGGCACCTTCGCCAATATCCGCATCCGCAACGAAATGGCGCCGGGCACCGAGGGCGGCGTGACCGTGCACCAGCCGTCGGGCGAAGGCATGTCGGTCTATGACGCCGCCATTAAGTATCAAGCCGACGGCGTGCCGTTGGTGATTGTCGGCGGCAAGGAATACGGCACCGGTTCGAGCCGCGACTGGGCGGCCAAAGGCACCCGGCTGTTGGGGGCCAAGGCGGTGATCGTGGAAAGCTTCGAGCGTATTCACCGTTCGAACCTGGTGGGCATGGGCGTGTTGCCGTTGCAGTTCAAGGACGGGCTCGACCGCAAGCAGTTGGGCCTCGACGGCACCGAAATCTACGACCTGACCGGAATCGAGGACGGCATCACGCCGCGCATGGATGTGGCTTGCAAGATCACTTATGCCGACGGCGCGGTGCGCGAGATCCCGCTGCTGTGCCGCATCGATACGCTGGACGAGGTCGACTATTACCGCCATGGCGGCATTCTGCAGTATGTGCTGCGCAATATGATGAAGGACGCCGCCTAGGGTCTGTCACCGTCAATTGATTGGCGTGTGAAACCCCGGCGTTTCATATTTAGGGCAATGGCAAATTTGGTAATCCCGTTGTCGGCTCTGCGCTGGCTGGTCTTATCGGCAGGCTTGCTGCTGGCGGCCGTGGCGCCGCAGCCGGCCCAGGCCGGCGAACGGCTGACTGTGGTCGAGCTTTTTACTTCGCAAGGCTGCCCGCTGTGCCCGCCCGCCGACGCGTTTCTGGGTCAGTTGACCCAGCGCAGCGATATTCTGGGTCTCAGTTTCCACGTCGGCTATTGGGACTATATCGGCTGGGCCGATCCGTTCTCCAAGCCGGCCTACACCAAGCGCCAGGAGAAATATCTCGACCGCTTCGGCTTGCCTTACGTCTTCACGCCGCAAGTCGTCGTCGATGGCCGCATGCACGCATCGGGCAATCGCCAGGACAATGTTAAGCGCGCCATCAAGGCCGCCGGCAAGGAGCAGCGCGGGCGCATCGACGTGGAACTAACCCGGGTATCGGCCGGTCAGGTGCGCATTCAAATCCCCGAACCGGAAGCGGTCTATCGCGGTGAAGCGGAAATCATTCTCATCCGCTTCGACGAGAAGAAACAGACCGTGGTCAGCCGCGGCGAGAATAGCGGTAAGACCCTGATCAATTACAATGTGGTGCGCATCATGCGCCCGGTCGGCGACTGGAACGGCAAGGCGGTCGATATGGTGCAGCGCCTGGCCGAACTCGACGGGCCCGGCGGCGACTTCTGCGCGGTGATCATCCAAGAGCGCGCCCAAGGCCGCATCCTCGGCGCCGCCGTCGTCGACATGCGCGGGCCGGGGCCGGGTTGAGGCGGTGTGCTCAGAACCGACGCTGTTCTTCTATCCAATTTCTTTCCATACGTTTCATCCCCGAATTCGGTCGTATGACGGTTTTTGCCTCTTACGGAGTTAGGCCCGCCATTCCGAGCCCTTCGAGAACACGCGATCTCGTGGTCGCGTTGACGCGCAATCGAAATAAACCATCCGCGCTTTCAAAATTCTGCGCAATCGGTTCTCCCTGCTCCGCGAGTGCTTTCGCTTCCGACGATTTGTCCGAGTGTGCGAGCGCTGCGAGACATATGAGAATGGCGAATGCGGTGTTGGCATTTGGTGCGGCGTTGCTGCTTGCTTTTAGCGCCTTTTGCGCCCATTCGGCCGCCGCTTCAAAATCGTTGGCGTCAAAATGGGCGCCCGCTAGTTGGGAATAAAACATCGTAGATCGGGGGTCGTGAGGACTAATCTTCAGCGCAAATTCAATGTGCGGGATTCCTTCAATCGGCCGGCCGGCCCATGAGAGAGCAACACCGGCGGTGAAATTTGCGTCGATGTCAATCGGGTTCAGTGTGATCGCTCGGAAAAGCTCTTCAACCGCCTGATCGACATGGTTGTGCCAAACAAGCGCTAGAGCATGCATAGCGTGGGAATAAGAGTCGCTGTCATCGAGGCGCACCGCCGATTGGGCGTGGCGCAGCATAGTGCCGGCTGCTTCGAGAGGGTCTTCACAAATATTGAGCCATAACTCGCGGTGATAGCTGAGTGCTAACTTGGCATGGGCCTTTGCGTAACCAGGGTCGAGATCGATCGCGTGTGTGAACTTCTCTCTTGCATGTAAAACTGCGTCCGGAGCCAGATCATTCATGAAGGCAGAACCTTGAAGGTATAAATCCCACGCATCGAGATTTGCTGGCGGCTTGGTCGCGGATTTTTCACGCTCCGCACGCTCTAGTTCCGGCACCAGGGTGGCCACAATCCGGCGCGTGATTTCATCCTGAAGATCGAATATGTCTGCAAGGTCGCGATCGTATCGCTCTGCCCATACATGATGGCCGGTTTCAGAGTTGATGAGCTGTGCGGTTATGCGGACCCGGTTCGCCGCTTTGCGGACGCTCCCTTCCAGTACGTAACGGGCACCCAGCTCTACGCCAACTTTGCGAATGTCAGGCGCTTGCCCTTTGAATGAGAAAGTCGAGTTACGCGCGATAACTGGGAAAGACTTCCACAACGACAAAGCGGTAATGATGTCCTCGGTCAGCCCGTCGGCGAGATACTCCTGCTCAGGGTCGCCAGACATATTCTGGAATGGCAGTACGGCAACGGCAGGCCTACGAAATATTGCCGTTGAGACCTGACCGTCAGACATTCCAGGATCAGCAGTTTCCAGCTCAACTTTATAGACCTTCACCGGGTCGACGATGTTCTTTAACGAATGTTCGCCCATAGCTGTAAACTGAACGTCTATCTTATTTCTGACACTGCTGTACGCCATTTCAGAAACGAAAATTGTATCGGGCTCGGCCAATCCTTCGAGGCGAGCGGCGATGTTTATCCCGTCGCCGTAGAGATCGTCTTCATCGACGATTACATCTCCGAGATTGATGCCGATTCGCAGGCGTATTTGGCTTTCGTTTGGAATGTTTTTATTTTGCAGCGTCAGGAGTTGCTGCACCTCGACTGCATACTCCACAGCGTCCACAGCACTGGGGAACTCAACCAATATCCCATCGCCCATTGTCTTAACGAGCCGCCCGGTATATTCGGCTATTTTCGGCTCGAAAATCTCGGAATGTAGCGCCTTTACAGCGGCATGGGTTCCCGTCTCATCCTCACCCATCAGACGGCTGTAGCCGACAACGTCCGCGACAAGGATCGCCGCCAGCCGTCGTTGGATGCGTTTTTCCGACATTGTTCAAACTCTCCCCGAGCGCCGCAAAGTGTATGGTCCGGGAGAGAGCGTGTCTATGAGCGCACGTGATATCCGGAGGGGTCATTACCAGTGGCGGTCGCCAAGCAGTGGCTGCGCCGCCCAAGGCGGTCGCGCGCCGCGGCATTGTACGCGGCATCGCCAATTGCGTTATTCAACCAAAACCTTCGTAATCACATCGGCCATGCGCCGGGCGAAGGCGGCCGGATCGGGCGGGGTTTCGCCTTCCTTCGATGATGCGCGCCTGGTCGAGCAGCAACCACGCGGCGCCCCTGACGGTTTGTTACCACCAATTATGTTACCGAGAATCCCTATTCTCATGATCGTGTGGCGAGATATCGCTGAGCCGGACATGATTTCGCGATCACTACTGTGAACCAGAAAAGAACAAAATATATCGCGTTGATTGGAGTAAGAAAAAGCACCGGGGAATTTCCCCGGTGCTTTGCTCGATATTACCGCTCTGAAAAAGGCGTCCCTTTTTACGAAGCTCGCGCTCCTAAGCGCTTTTCAAGTCGACCACAAAGAGGCAGTCGAAAACGAGCTTTTCTCCCCCCGCTCGCAGCATGCCTGACACCCGCGCTTTTCCGCTCATATTTGCGAAATCCCCTGTCGCGGCAATGATATTGTCAGACATGGGTATGCCACCCGTTACGTGAGTGCGATGGCCATCCCCAGAGCCCACGCCATTGATGAAAACAGGCAGGCTCGCCTTGCCCGTCGACATAATGACGCCACCGGGCAGCATAAAGACCGACACTGCTGTCAGGGTCATGCCGCCGTTTCCGTCGGGCGTAATGCCGGCCAAACAATCGACGCCTTTACCCAGCGTCATTTTGCTGGTCGGGTCGATAAGCGGCATTTCGTGGCACTCAAACTCGCTTAACGCAAATCCGAGATTCTTATTGCTGAGGTCAACGCCCGCGCGCTTGGAAACGTCAGCCAAGGTTCCAACCTTGGTGCCTTCGCCCAACATCTGCAAAACGAGTGAAGTATCCGAAGCCGCGCTTGCAGCGGAGGATAATAATCCCGTGCCCAGACCAACCGTTACAACAGATAAGATAGTTTTGATGTTCATATTTCGGTCCCTTTCCGAAAACGTAATTACATTTCTAACGATCAGGCCTAGCCCTTGAGGCGTTGCACGGTTTCTTCCGTGGTCCACAGCGCGTTGGCGATGTAGCGGAAGTTGGTGATGG
>JAALLF010000005.1:152032-330902 GCA_011087645.1 Alphaproteobacteria bacterium | reverse complement strand
TCCCCAGCAGAACGATTTAACGCTTGTGTTGCATCGATCGGTTGAGGTGACCGGCGTATTTCGGTCGTGGCTGGACGTGCCCGCTGAGGGCGGGAAGTAGCCAATAACGGTCATGAGCGCTGATCCAACCCGTCCCCTTCAATACGGCGGTTCGGTCGTTACCTTTGGAACGAAAATGCGTTTGTATGGTCTCTGTGGCGCTGTCTATTGTTGACAGCGAAAAGGAGGAATCGAATGTCGAATGGACGCTTTCCGAAGAACGAAATCATTTCGCTTCTAGACGTTCATCGTCGCCACAATCTCGCCGAAAGCACGTCGAGCGATCTCATCCTGCACGAGTTGGTGGATCAATCTGATCTTGAAAGCCTTCTCGAGTTACGACTCGGCTATGGCACTTCGAAAGGAAATTTGACCCTCCGAAAGCTGATTGCAGATCGCGTCGGCGTCAATCCCGATGACGTGCTCGTTACACAGGGCGCAGCGCTGTCGCTGTTTCTAACGAATTTCGAGCTTTGTGGAACAGGCGACGAAATCATCGTCGCCACGCCCTGTTTTCCGCCTACGATTGACGCGATGCGGGCGACCGGCGCAACGATTTCGCCGTTCAAATTGAGCTTCGAGGAGAGCTACCAGATCGACGAAGCAGCATTTATCTCGACGCTTAATCCAAAGGTGAAGCTCGTTAGCATCGCGTCACCGCAAAACCCAAGCGGTGTTTCTATCCCGCAGGCGACAGTCAAACGCTTGGTCGAAGCCGTCCGAGCGCGGGCACCAGACGCGTTCCTCGTCGTTGACGAAACCTATCGAGATGCGACCTACGACGGGAATGCGATGCCCAGTGTTGCGGGTGTTTCCGACCGGATCATCACTACGTCTTCGATTTCGAAGGCCTACGGCGCACCCGGTTTGCGGATTGGCTGGCTAACGACTCAATCGGCTGATCTTTATGAGCGCCTTACGTTTGCCAAGTTGAACACCGTCATATCGGCGTCAGTGGTCGATGAAGCGCTGACGGAAATCCTGTTCAACAAACTCGATGTGATCCTCGCCGATCGCCGAAGCGCCCTCTCAGAAGCTCTTGATCGCCTCAGTCGTTGGGTAAGCGATCATTCGCATCTTGCAGAATGGGTCCGTCCTGATGCGGGTGCCCTATGCTGCGTGCGGCTCTGCCACGATGCATTCTCCGACAACGCGGTCGATGCTTTCTATACCGTTCTCGAAGCTCACGATCTTCAGGTCGCCGATGGTACATGGTTCGGCGAAGAAAAACGCGTCTTCCGGCTGGGTTTTGGCTATCTGCCTTTGAACGACTTCATGGTCGCATTGGAGGTTCTGTCCGCGACGTTGTCTACTACGAGCGATAAACAGTCGGGGGCCTAGCATCTCGAAGACGGTGCCTGTCACGACAAATCTCCAGGGCGATGAAATGCAGCAGCTCGCGCGGCTTAATTCGTATTTCGAAATCGAATGTCCGGTTTGTACGTTGCAGAATTTGCCCGCTGACGACGGTTTCTAGCCAAAAGTGGACATTCAGCGCTGCCGGGACAACGTCGGAATTTCACTCCGACAGGCCGGCCTTTTTCAGGCCCTCCATCAGGTGTGCGGCATGGTCGGGCGCACAGTTCCACTTCTTGATTTCTTCTCTCGGCGATAGATCCGGCTTCAGTTCCCGCATTCGCGCCAAAGCCGCAGCGGCGCGCTCGGTCTCGCCCAATTCCCCCAGCGCAGCCGCCTTCATCAGGGGCGTCCAGTAGAAATTAGGCATGCCGGCCTTTTCGACATCAGCGACAGCTTGCGCGTAGTCACGTTGATTGTAGTGATATTGGGTGAAGGCGAAATAATACCATCCCGGGTGCAGCGGGTTGAGCGCCACCGCCTGACGGTTTAGTGCGATGCCTCGTTCGAAATCTCCCATCCATGTGCAGTAATGGCCCACTTCGGCCACCGTTTCGGCATCGTTCGGATTGAGGGCGAGCGCCCGTAGCGCCTCGGCCTGGAAGCTCTCATTCTCGTGCTGGAAAAAATACACAATAGCCAGCCAACAACGGGCATAAGCGTTCTGTGGATCGAGTTCGACGGCGCGGCGCGCCATGCGCAGGCCGCGATCGATCGGATCGGGCCGTGGGTTTGAGCCGAACCGGTGCTCGGCCAAATATACGTTGGCTAGCAGCGCATGGGCTTGGGAATAATCGGGGTCGAGTTTGATCGCCTGTTCCAGTAGATCGCGGGCCTTAGCGTGTTCATCCTCGTCGAGCAACGCCGTATAGCGACGCGCCCGTAACACACAATCATAGGCATCGAGATCGGATGGATGCTTTTTCAGAGATCGGTCAAGAGCGGCGTCTTGCACCCGCACGCCAAGATTTGCCGCGATCGTGCGGGTCAACTCATCCTGCACGGCGAAGATGTCGCCCATGTCGCGGTCCCAGCGGTCGGCCCAAACATGGGCGCCGCTATCCGCCTCGACAAGCTGGGCGTTGATGCGGATGCGTTCGCCGGCGCGCCGTACGCTGCCCTCAACCACAAAGCGCGCACCTAACTCGCGGCCAACGGCGGCAACGTCGGTCGCCCGGTTCTTGAACTGAAAGGTCGAGTTGCGGGCGATTACGGCCAACTCGCGAAAGCGCGCCAGCTCGGTGATAATGTCCTCGGTCAGGCCGTCGGAGAAATATTCATCGTCTGGATTAGCGCTCATGTTGGCGAACGGCAGCACAGCAACCGAAGGTTTCCCAGCGAACGGTTCCGTAGCAGATGCTAATTTCGATCCTGCGAGCCTCTGCGGCGGTTCGATACCGAGGTTTATCGAGTAAACCCGAACCGGCGCTTCGATATTCTTGACCGACTGCTCGCCCAAATCGTCGAACCCCAGGTCGAGCTTAGTCCGAATCTCCTCGAACACCTTTGCCGACACGCAGATACCGCCCGGTTCGGCCAAGCCTTCGAGCCGGGCCGCGACATTCACCCCGTCACCATAGATGTCATCGCCTTCGATGATTACGTCACCGAGATTGACGCCGATACGAAACATAATCCGACTTGTGTCCGGTGTATCGGCATTCTGTTCCACCATGCCACGCTGGATGCTGACGGCACATTCGACCGCGTCAACGACGCTGCCGAACTCGACTAGGACCCCATCCCCCATAAGTTTGACGATGCGGCCCCGGTGTTCGGTAATGGTGGGATCGATTAACGATGCGCGATGCTGTTTGAGCGTAGCTAGTGTCCCCGTCTCGTCCTCGCCCATGAGACGGCTGTAACCGACCACGTCAGCGGCCAATATTGCTGCAAGTCTTCTTTGGGCGCGCTCTTCGGCCATTAACTGGCTTCTCCCCCTAATGGGGAAGTTTATGGCGCGAGTTGCAGGGAGTCTATGAACACCCGCGATGTCCGTTGTGGGTCAATCCCGGTCATGATCACCTATCGCAATTCACGACCGATGTGCCCCGATACCCGACGTAATCAGCCAATAACCAGACATCTTAAAAACAGCCGGTTTACGCCCGGTAGTAGGCGTTCGGCGCCACTTTGCAGTCAGCACCAGCAACTTAAACTGTCCCATTCATGGCTAATAATGGAACAGTGCCTCGGTGCCTCGCCAGATGTTGTCGAAAGCATAAAGCGGAACGGTTGGAGCGGGTAAGGGCATGCTCATAACGTTGGACAAGCGGGGCTGGTCGCGGCGGTCGACCGTGCAAAACAAGAGCGAAAAAGCCCCGTCAACGAGGATCAAGCCAGGCAGAGTTTTGACTGGTGTTTTGACGCGTATCGGCGCCGACCCTATTTGAAGGGCAACCCGTTTGGGCAAAGAAAAAGGGGCCGCGACTGGCGCGACCCCCTCGAGTATAGCCTTTTTACCAGGCTTTATTCAGCCGCCTGGGCCATATCGTGGCCCGCCTTGGCGGTAACTTCGTCGAGTGCCGGTTTCACCACCTCGTTGAACTCTTTCATGTTCTGGATGACCTTGTCCTTGGGCATCTGGGCGTAGTGATAAATCAGCGTGATGTATTCGGCCGGCATCTGCTCCCACTGGGCTACCAACTGGTCGCGCACCGATTCCGCGGGGCCGATGGCGTAGAGGCCGGAATCCAGCATCGAGCCGATCACATCGGCCTCGTCGAGCTTGCGCCGGCCCATGGCGGCGTAGAAGTTTTTCCAGATGTCGTAATCATGGGCCATCACCGCATCGATGGCGGCGTCGTGGCTCTCGGCGATCTGCAGCCAGCGCACGATGTTCTGGTTTTGGCCGGGCAGCCAGTCGAAGCCGGCCGCCTTGGCGGTCGCCGCATATTGCGTGCCGAGCGGCGCGGCGGTGCTGATATCGGTGAAGTAGGTCGGGATGAAGCCCATGCGCGCATTATAGTCGATGGTCTCGGGGCTGCCGCTGCCCGACACGAAGATCGGCGGATGCGGGTCTTGGTAGGGCGCCGGGCAAACCGACACGTTGACCACGTTATTATTCTCGTCGACCTCATCCAGCGCGCCGAGCCGCTGGGTCACGCCAACCTGGGCGAGTTGCCAGTCATCGACCCCGGTATCGCCGGGATAGGGGATCTGCCAGGCGCTGCCCTGATGGTTCATCGAATCCTGGGTCCAGGCCTTGAGCACGATCTCGATATTTTCTTCGAACACATCGCGGTTGTGCTGGTCGTTGGCGACATCCTTGTCGGAGATCGTGAACTTACTTTGCGCGAAGCCGGCGCCGACCGCCGTCTGATTGTTCTTCGCCGCGGTCGGCGACTTGGTCGAGGTGGTGCCGTAATGCTGGCCGAACACATTGGTCCAGCGGCTTTGATAGCCGCGCGCGAACCCGACAAAGCTGCGGCCCTGGGTCAGGTGATCGATGATCGCCGTCTCTTCCGCCACCCGGATCGGGTTCTGAATGCTCATCACGTAACCGAGCTGGCCGACCCGCACATTCTTGGTGATCGCCGCCCAGTAGGCATCCATGATCGCCGGCGCCGGGCCGACCTCGTAGCCTTCCGACCAGAAGTGATGTTCGATGGTGGCGACGCCCCAGAAGTTGAGGTTGTCGGCCGCCATGATCACTTCATGCCAACCCTGCATGGTTTCTTGGTAGCGCTCTTTGTTACGGCCGATCGGGCGCAGCTTCTCGCGCTCTTCCTCGCTTTCGGCGTGAATGACCGGATAAGTTTGCAGTATAGGTTTGACCATTAAAAACGCTCCCTGTCGCGATGGTATTCTGTTGTTTTTAAAGCGAACATATTGCTAACGGGTCCGCCGCCTAATTACCAATTATGATTTTTAATAATATCCATAGTTTGAAACTATATCTATGGAGGCGCTGCCCTTACCGCCCGAAACGCTCGGAAATCAAGGCGAACGCCGCCCGCATGGCCTGCGCGTCGCCGCCTTCGGGCCGGCCGGGCCGGGTCGATAGGTTCCACGCCATGATGTCGAAATGGGCCCAGGGAATGCCGTCATCGACGAATTCCTCCAAGAACAGCGCCGCCGTGATGCCGCCGCCGAAGCCGCCCTCGCTGGCGCTGGAAATGTCGGCCACCTTACTGTCGAGCATGCGCCGGTAGGGCCTGTGCAGCGGCAGCCGCCACAGGGGGTCGGCCGCCCCGTGGCCATGTTTCTCCAGATCTTTGGCCAAGGTGTCATCGTTGCAGTAAAGCGCCGCCAGTTCGACGCCGACCGCGACCCGCGAAGCGCCGGTCAGCGTCGCGTAGTCGAGCAGCAGGTCGGGCGTCTCACGCGACGCTTCGGCCAGGCAATCGCCGAGCACCAAACGGCCCTCGGCGTCGGTATTGGCGTTCTCCACCGTGATGCCCTTGCGCGTGGCCAGCACGTCCCACGGCCGATACGCGTTGCCGGCGACCGCGTTCTCCACCGCGCCGATCAGCACCCGCAGGCGCACCGGCAGTTTCGCCGCCATGATCATCGAGGCCAGCCCCAGCACATGGGCCGCGCCGGCCATATCCTTTTTCATGCGCAGCATGCCGGCCGCCGGTTTCAGATCCAGCCCGCCAGTGTCGAAGCACACCCCCTTGCCGACCAGGGTCACCCTTGGGCCGCGGTTCCCCCAGCGCATGTCGATCAGCCGCGGCGCATCGTCCGACGCCCGGCCGACCATGTGGATCATCGGGTAATTGGCCTTGAGCAGCGCGTCGCCGGTGATCACCTTGGTGCGCGCGGCGAAGCGCCGGCCCAGCGCGCGGGCGGCGGCGGTCAGTTGCGAGGGGCCCATATCTTCGGCCGGCGTGTTGATCAGGTCGCGCACCAGCGCCGTCGCGTTCAACGTGCGCGTCACAGCGGCGCGGTCGGCGGCGGCGGGCCACACCAGTTCCGGCCGGTCGAGCCTGGCCCTGCGGTATTTGGTGAACTCGTACGCCGCCAGACCCCAGCCCAGCGCTGCGTCATTAGCCGCCGCCTTGGCCAGCCGACCCTCCAGGCGATAGCTCGCCTTCGGCAACGCGGCGGCAAGTCCACTCCATGACCACAAGTCAGTGCCCTTGTCGGTGACGAAGACCGCCCGCGCAACGCCGCCGCGCGCGCCCGGCAGCAGCGCATGAGAGCCCTTCTTGCCGGTGAAACCGCTTTGGCTCAGCCAGTCGCGCTGCGCCTTGGGCAGCTTGCGCAGCCACGCCGCGATGTTGGCGGTGGCGACAACGGAAACCGGCACCGTATCCTTGCGGGATCGGGCAATCAGTTTATGGGGCACGGGGAAATTCCTCTTATGACGGGTTGGACTATATCATGGCGCTATATACCGGCGCGGTACTTGAGTTTTTTCCAGACAATCGGCAGCAGCGCCAGCGCCGCGAGCGCCACCAGAGCGATGATGATTTCCGGCGTGATGGCGCTCGCCAGGGTTGGCTCCATCATCATTTCGAACACGCTGCCCAGCCCGGCGCCGACCGAGGCGAAGACAAACGAGCCGGGGATAATCCCCAGCACCGTCGCCAGCACGAAGGTGCGCAGCGGCACGCCGACGAAGGCCGGCACCACATTGACGACAAAAAACGGGAACACCGGCAGCAGGCGCAACGACAAGAGATAGCTGAACGCATTCGCGCCAAACCCCGCCTCGATCTTCTTCAGCATGGGCCCGGCGCGCGCCCGCAGAACTTCGCCTAAGGTGGTGCGCGCGGCCAAAAACAACAGCGTGGCGCCCACCGTGGCGCCGATCACCACCCAGACTGTGCCCCACCAGGGGCCGAACAGAAAGCCGCCGGCGATGGTCAAGATCAGCGCGCCGGGCACGGCCAGCGCGGTCGCCGTGGCGTAGACGCCGAGAAAGACGATCACCGCCAGCACGCCATAGTCACGGACGAAGTCCACCAGATCCATGCGGTTATCGTGCAGGGTTTGCAGCATCAGGTAATGGTCGGCGCCGCTGCCGAAGAACGCCGCGACCCCAACAATGAGCACCGCGATCGGCCACCAGCGCAGCAGCCGCCGGCCCGGCGACATCGGGGCACCGTCCAGAATTGGCTCGTTTTGATCAGGGCTGGTGGTCATCTGTCCAGTCTAGCGCATCCGTGCCCGCCCGCGTATCGTGCCGCGCGACAAACTATAGAACGCGGGGGAACCCTATGCCACTTAGCAAAGCCGACCTGCTCGGCGCCTGGACGCTCGACGAATGGTATGTCGAGGACGAAGACGATGGCCGCTCCCACCCCATGGGGCGCGATGCGCAGGGCATGATCATGTATACCGACGATGGTCATATGTCGGCCATCGTGCACGCCAAGGACCGCTTTCTGCCCGCCGACCGGCCGACCGACGAAGACCGCCTCGAGGCCTTCACGTCCTATATCCACTATGCCGGCGCCTGGGATGTCGACGAAGACAATGTGGTCCATAAGGTCGAACACGCGCTGGATCCAAATATTCAGGGCCAAACGATTGTCCGCGCGGTCGAACATGACGGCGCGCGCATGTCCTTCACCGGCAAGGCCCCGGTGGGCACCGGCACCCATGTTATTGTGTGGAAACGCCGCTGACCCCAAGCCCGATGACCGCGCACAGCAGTTTTGCCGGCCCGCCAATTGACCCTCGCTCCGGCGCCTCATAGGGTGCGCCGAAACCGCCGGCGCGCCAGAGCGCGACCCCCAATTATCCAAATCGAGGAAAGTTTCGCCGATGATCGATTTCTATACCTGGTACACCCCGAACGGCCGCAAAGTGGCGCTCCTGCTTGAGGAGACCGGCATCGACTACACCACGATCCCGGTCAATATCGGCAAGGACGAGCAGTTCGAGCCCGACTTTCTGAAAATCGCCCCGAACAACCGCATCCCGGCGATCGTCGACCATGACAATAACGATTTTTCGTTGATGGAGACTGGCGCCATCATGCTGTATCTGGCGGAAAAGACCGGCCAGTTCCTCAACACCAAAGACCGTGACGTCTATTGGCGCACCATGGAATGGCTGATGTGGCAGATGGGCGGCGTCGGCCCGATGTTCGGCCAGGTGCATCACTTCACCAAATATAATCCGGGCAAATCTGAATACGCCCAGGAACGCTACGAGAAGGAAGCGCGGCGGCTCTATGGAGTGCTCGACCGCCGCTTGGAAGGCCGCGACTTCATCGTCGACGACTATTCCATCGCCGACATGGCGGTGTGGCCCTGGACGGCGCGCCACAACTGGCAGGAAATCAACCTCAACGATTTCCCCAATGTACGCCGTTGGTACATGAAGATATTAGAGCGTCCGGCAACGAAACGCGCTTGGAACATCCCGGAAAACGACCAGCCTCTGCCGGTGCCGGAATAATTCAAATCCGAGAGCTCAATCAAACGGCGGCGACCCGAGCGGCGCCGCCGTTTTCTGTACGGTTCCCCCGTCAGCCCGCCATGTCGCGGGTCAGGCGCATGGAAAACGAATAGCGGTTTTCCGGGTTTACGCTGACCGCATATTCGAACACCTGGCCGTCGTCGCCGATATACCAACGCTCGACGCGCAGCGCCGGGCTGTCGGCAGGCACTTGAACGCGTGAGGCCAGCGCCTCGCCGACAGCGACGGCGTTGATTTCCTGTTGAATTTCCATGATGCGCACGCCGTAGCGCTGCTCGATCTGCCAGCCCACGGCGCCTTCCTTGACGCCGATATCGTCGCGGATGCCGGCGTAGGTATCGATCACGTAGAGTTCAGTCCAGGCCAGCGGCGGGGCCTCGATGTCGTTGCTGGGCACGCGCAGGGCCTCGAACCGGATGAGTTTCTGACCCGGTTGGAATTGTCCAGCGGCGGCCAGCTCGGTATCGGCGACCACCTCTTCGGACGTCACATGGACCAGCCTCGTGCCGGTGGCGAAACGCAACAAATCGTCGACCGAGGCCAGCATGTGCGAATAGCCGCGCGACGGGGTCAACGAGATCACCCGAGTGCCGACGCCCTGACGGCGGGCGACAAGTCCCAAGGCCTGCACTTCCCTGATCGCCTCGCGGACCGTGTGGCGGCTGACGCCATATTGAGTACACAAGGTCGCTTCGGTGGGCAGCAGGCTTCCCACCGGGTGGCGGCCCTCGGTGATTTCGGCGACCAGCCGCTGGGCCATCAGGATATAGCGCGGCGGCGACTTGGCGATTTGCGCGACGTCGCTCATCCCACGCCATTTTCGCGCAACTGCGCTTGCGTCTTGGCGTCGTAGCCGAGTTCGTCCAACAGGTCGTCGGTATCGCCGCCCAGGGTCGGCGCCGGTTGCAAATCGTAGGTTTCACCGGGGAACTGGATCGGCGGCGCCAAAACGCGAACCGCCTGTCCGCCGGGCTGCACGACCTGCTGGACGCGCCCGCGCTCGGTGACGAAGGGATTTTCCAGGGCGTGGGCGACATCGTTTAAGGGGGCGGCGGGCACCGCGCCGGCGAATTCATCCATCCACGCGGCGGTGGTCTTCGCCGACAGTGCCTCGTCGAGCATGTCGGTCAACAGGGCGCGGTGTTCCAAGCGGTCCGGGAACCGGCTGAAGCGAGCGTCGTCGGCCCATTCCGGCCGGCCGATCTTGTCGCACAGCACGCCCCAGAACTTTTCCTTGTTACACATTAAATAAATCCACCCGTCGCCGGTCTTGTAAAGCTGACACGGCGTCAGAACGGGATGGGATGAACGCGGCTCGCGGCCCTGATTGTGGTCCGCCCCGAGATACCAGGTCGCCAGATAGTTCAGGTTATAGAGCGCGGTATCGAACAGGGTGATATCGACATCGCGCCCCTGGCCGGTGTCGCGCGCGTTCAACACGCTGGAGACGATGGCGAACGCCATATAGGTGCCGGCCATGAAATCCACGACCGACAGACCCATACGCGCCGGGGGACCATCGGGTTCGCCGGTCACCGAGAAATAACCGGTCTCCGCCTGCATCAAATAGTCGTAGCCCGGCCATTTGGCGCGCTCGCCCTCGCGGCCATATCCCGTCAGATGGGCGCAAACGATGGTCGGCTTTACCTGGCCAAGCTCGGCATAGGTCAGCCCCAGCTTTTCCTGTACGTCGCCGCGATTATTGCCGGCGACCGCGTCGGCGGTGCGCACCAGATCGTGGAACACAAGCCGCCCGCCCTCGCTGGCGAGATCGAGCGCGATGCTGCGCTTGTTGCGGTTGAGGCCCTGGAACAGCAGGCTGGCGGCGTCGCTATCGTCGCCCTCGACGAAATAGGGCCCGATCGAGCGCGATACGTCGCCGCCCAAGGCCGCGTCTTCGACCTTGATCACTTCAGCGCCCAGATCGGCCAATTGCTGAGTGCCGAACGGGCCGGCGCCATATTGCTCAACAGTGACGATGCGAAGGCCGGTCAGCGGCAACATCTCATAGGCTCCTTAACTAAATCGGGCACTAGATCGGGTTTCGCGCGATCAACTGGCGGGCGATGACGATGCGTTGCAGCTCGTTGGTGCCCTCACCGATCGCCAACAGCGGCGCGTCACGGTAGAGCCGCTCGACATCGAACTCCTTGGAATAGCCATAGCCGCCATGGATACGCATGGACTCGATCGAGTTCTCCACCGCCGCTTCGGTGGCGAACAGTTTCGCCATGCCGGCCTCCATGTCGCTGCGCGCACCGGTGTCGTAGGCCATGGCGGCGCGGTAGGTGAGCAGACGCGCCGCCTCAACCCGGGTCGCCATATCGGCCAGTTTTAGCTGGATCGCCTGGTGCTGGCAGATCGGCTTGCCGAAGGTGTGGCGTTCTTGCGAATAGCGTACGGCAAGATCGAGCGCGGCCTGGGCCACGCCGACACCGCGGGCGGCGACGTTGATACGGCCCAGCTCGAGCCCCGACATGATCTGCTTGAAGCCCTCGCCCTCCACCTCGCCGATGAGGTTTTCCGCCGGCACCCGGCAATTCTCGAACACCGGCTCACCGGTATCGACGCCGCGATAGCCCAGCTTGCGCAGTTTCTTAGGCTGCGGAAACCCAGGTGTTCCCTGCTCGATCAGCAATAGGCTGATGCCGGCGTGGCGTGGCTGCGCATCCGGGTCGGTTTTGACCAGCACAGCCAGAATGTCGCCCTCATGGCTGTTGGTGGCCCACATCTTGGCGCCGTTGACGATATAGCTATCGCCGTCGCGCACCGCGCGCGTGGTGATCGCCTGCAGATCGGTGCCAGCATCGGGCTCGGTCAGTGATATACCGCCGCGGATTTCCCCGCTGGCAAATTTGGGCAGCCACTTCTCGCGCTGGGCATCGGTGCCGAACCGGCGGATCGCCTCGGCCATGATGAGATGCGAACTAAAGGTGCCGCTAAGCGACATCCAAGTGCGGCTGACGGTCTCGGTGATGCGCGCATAGGTCAGGCATTGCAGGCCAAGCCCGCCATACTCTTCCGGGATGGTGACGCCGAACAGGCCCATCTCGGCCATGCCATCGACCATGTCTTTCGGGTAGATGTCCGGGTCTTCAAAATCGCGAACGTAAGGCGCAACGTCACGCTCGAGGAAACGCTCGAGGGAGTCGAGCATCAGCCGGTCTTGCTCCGGCAGGGGATAGTCGTCCATTTCAATCGATCCGGCTAATAGTTGGCGGCGTCGTCGACCGCATGCCCGGTCTTGGGAATAAGGAACGAGCGCACGAAAGACATGAACAAGGTGCCATCGGCCTTCACGCCGCGGGTCTCCACGGTGACGATGCCGGCGGTGGGCCGCGATTTAGATTCGCGCATCTCCAGCACTTCGCTTTCGGCGTAGATGGTGTCGCCGGCGAAGACCGGGGCGGTCAGCTTGATCTCTTTCCAGCCCAAATTGGCGATGGTCTTCTGGCTGGTGTCGCTCACGCTCATGCCGGCGACGACCGACAAGGTGAACGCGCTGTTGACCAGGGGCTTGCCGAACTCGCTCTTGGCCGCGTATTCGGCGTCGAAATGCAGCGGGTGGGTATTCATGGTCAGCAGCGTGAACCAGCTATTGTCGACTTCGGTGATGGTGCGCCCGGGCCGGTGCTCGTAGACATCGCCGACGGTAAAGTCTTCATAGTAGCGGCCGATATCCTCGCGATAACGCTGGGGCCCGACTTCCTTATGGCCATAAGTCATGATTTTCTCTCCCTGTTATTTTTCTGAACTTGCCGCCACATGTTCAGCGATGGCGACCACGCGCCGCGCCGATTGCACCACCGGATAATCGATCATCTGTCCGTCGACCGTGGTTACCCCGCCGCCAGCCGCCTCGGCTGCCGCAACAATGCGCCGGGCACTCGCAATCGCCTCGTCGCTGGGCGTGAACACCTGGTTGATCACCGCGACCTGTTGCGGGTGAATGGCGATTTTTCCGCTAAAGCCCATTGTCTCGACCCGTTCGGCTTCGCCGCGCAAGCCGTCATCGTCGCGGTAATCGAGCCACACCCCGTCGATGGCCGCAACGCCGTGCTGGCCGGCCGCGGCGACGATGCGGCCGCGCCCGTAGGCCAACGCATCCCAACCCATGTCCGAGCCGATTTCCGCCGAATAATCCGCCGAGCCGAAACCCATACCGGCAACCCGCGGGCTGGCGCCGGCAATCGCCGCGGCGTTGCTCAGCCCGATCGTAGTCTCGATAATCGGTAGAATTTTCATATCCTGATGGCGATCGGCCAACAGGCTGTCGATCCAATGCACTTCCTCCGCACTATCGCATTTGGGCACGAATAGACTGTCGGGCGCGGTCGGGCTATCGATCAGGGCCGCCATGTCGTGCAGACCGTCGCGGGTGGTCAGCGCGTTGATGCGCAGAATGCTCTGCACCCCCAGCGAGCGCAGGACGCCGAGTTGATCCCAGGACGCCGAGCGGGCGCTGTCCTTATCGCTCAGCGCCACGGCGTCTTCGAGGTCGACGCACACCGCATCGGCCCCGGTAGCGGCGGCTTTCGGCACGCGCTCGGGCCGGGTCGCGGGGACAAAAAGGATGCTTCGATAATTTACGGCTAACTGCGGCATGGGGTCCGAGATGAAAATATGATTGACTTGTCCGGTTGTCCGTACAACTATAGTTGCATGGGATGTAACGTCAACATGTTTTAGCTTTGCCCGTGACCAATTCGTCGCGACAAAATCCTTGGGAGGACACAATGAAAAAAATGCTAGCCGCCGCACTGGGACTTGCCGTCCTGGTCGGAACACCGGTCGCCGGTCAGGCAGAACCGACAAAATTTAAACTCGCGCTTTCGACAGGGCCGAACCACGTTCGCAACATTTCCCTGGAAGGCTTTATCAGCAAGTTGAAGGAACGCACGGAAGGCGAATTGGAAGTCGAAGTCTTCCCGGCCAACCAGCTCTTCAAGGGACCCGATATCCCCAAAGCTTTGGCGCAAGGCACTTTGGAAATGGGCGTGCCCGGCCTGTGGCAGATGGGCAAATTCGAGCCCAACGCGCTGATCCCCGATCTGCCCATGTTCTATGGCGCCACCCGCGCGCAGATTTATGGCGTTTGGGACGGCCCGCTGGGTGACGAAATGAAGGACCGCTTAGAGAAGAAACTGCGGGTCAAGATCGTCGGCGACTTTATGGATCTGGGCTACGGCACGATTTTCACGACCGGTAAAGAGATCAAGTCCCATGCCGACATGGCCGGCATGAAGTTCCGCACACCGCCGGGCGCGGCGACCGTGGCGCGCTTTAAAGTCTTCGGCACCAACCCGGTGTCGATCCCCTTCGGCGACGTGCCTTTGGCTCTGACGCAAGGGACCGTCGACGGTTTGATGACGACCCACGAATCCTCACGCAGCGCCAAGCTGTGGGATTCCGGTGTGAAGTTCGCCTACAACGACCAGCAGGCGTTTCTGCAATATGTGCCGATGGTCAGCCAGGTACAGTGGGACAAGCTGAGCCCCGAAGTTCGCGACATCATCACCAACACCTGGGCCGAAACCGTCGGACCGGCGCGTAAGTTGGCCGAGAAACGTCAGGCCGACGCGCAGATCGAAGGCACCAAGAACGGCGTCACCACGATCGAAGCGTCGACGGCCGATCTGGCGGCCATGCGCACGAAGCTGTTGGGTCAGCAGGACGCCATCGTCAAGCAGCTGGAGATGGACCCTGAATTCGTCGGACGTGTTGCCGCAGCGCTGAAGTAGCGGCGGCTACGGTCACATCATGTTGGCCGGACCGGCGCGTCTGCCGGTCCGGCCAATATATTTCTTTCCCTTCATGAAAGCGCTGAAACTGCCATGGTGATCCAGTGGTGGAACCGGGTGGAACAATGGCTGGTCGCGGCGATCGCCGTCGCCGCGCTGGCGGTGTTTATGTACGGCATGCTGGCGCGGTTTTTGCTGCCGCAACTGGCGCCGGATTGGGCCGGGGAAGTGACCATTTTTCTGGTGATCTGGGCGGTCATGCTCAGCGCCAGCGCGCTGGCCGGCGAGCACCGCCATGTGCGCGCCGATCTGATTGTCCGAATATTGCCGCGGCGCATCCGCATTGGCGCCGAAACCTTCAACCTGGTGGTCGGTATCGCGTTCTGCGTCGCCATGGTGTGGTCGGGCTATCTGGTGGTGGATTTCGCCATACTGCTCGACGAACGCAGCGCCAGCACCCTGCGCATCCCCATCGTTTACTATTATGCCTGCCTGCCCATCGCCATGGGCCTGGTCGCCATTCGCTACACGCTTCGGCTCATCGAACTCGCCCGCACCAGAGGCGAGTCCGAGCTCGGCGATGGTGGCGGCCACATGATTGATTGAGCCGATGACGACGCAGCCGGAAAGTATTCGCAGATGAGCCCCGTCGCCGTCGTCGCCATTCTGTTGGGATTCCTGTCGAGCGGCATGGGTATCTTCGTCGCCCTGGGAACACTTTCGCTTATTCTATTCTGGATCGACGGCACACCCTATGTCGGCGGCGCGCAAGTCGTCCTCGACCGGCTTAACTCCGACGCTTTGATCGCCGTGCCGTTCTTCGTCATTGCGGCGACCTTCATGCAAAGCGGCGGCATCGCCAAGGCGCTGATCGACGCCGCCAATGCCTGGGTCGGACGCTTGCAGGGCGGTTTAGCCTTGGTCTGCGTTGTCGCCACCACGGTATTCGCGGCGATCTCCGGTTCGTCGGTCGCCACCGCGCTGGCCATGGGCACGATTTTGATCCCAGCCATGGTCGAGCAGAAATATGAACGAAAGTTCGCGCTGGGTGTGGTCGGCGGCTCGGGCACGCTGGGCATCCTAATTCCACCAAGCTTGGCGCTGATCGTCTACGCCATCGTCGCCGAAGAATCGGTGCCGCGGCTGTTCCTCGCCGGCGTTATTCCGGGACTTATGCAGGCCGTGTTGTTCGGCGCCTTTATCTTCTGGTACGCCCGCCGCCACAATTACCCGAAGGGCGATCCCATCGGAAGGGCTCAGTTTATTCGGGTCAATTTCCGCGCCCTGCCGGCGATGGCGATTCCGCTGGTGATCTTCGTCGGCATCTATGGCGGCATCGTCACCGTGTCGGAAGCGGCCGCCCTGTCGGCGGTGATCGCGATTGCCGCCGGCATCCACGTATACCGCGCGGTCAAATACCGCGATGTCTTCCGGCTGCTCGCGGAATCGTTCAAGGTTTCCGGCTCGATCATCGTCATCGTCGCCTCGGCCCTGATGTTCGGCCATTGGATTACCGAGAGCGGCGTGCCGGCCCGGCTCGTCGAAGCGGTCACCGCGCTCGATCTCAAAACCTGGCAGTTCCTGTTGTTCATGAACATATTGATGCTGGTCCTCGGCATGTTCCTGGAAGTGATCGCGGTGATTCTGATCACCCTGCCCCTGGTATTGCCGCTGCTCGTCGCCTTCGACATCAGCCCGATCCATTATGCGATCGTGGTCACAGTCAACATGGAGCTGGCGCTGCTGACGCCGCCGATTGGACTTAATCTCTATGTTCTGTCGAGTATTTCGAAGGCGCCGCTGGCCGAAGTCATTCGCGGTGTGAACCCGTTTATCGTGCTACTGCTCGGGCTGCTGGTGCTCGTCACCTACGTCCCCGAACTCTCCACCTGGCTGCCCAGTTTCGTCTTCGATTAGCGCGAAATTCAGCCGAATTGACGCCTGCGACGCTCGGCGCGCGAAATCGTTATGTGAATTATCAGCAAAGGCATCCCATCTAAGGGTCATCGGACACCATTAGGTGAGTAGATGCCGTGCCTAAAAAGCTAATGCTCGTCCTGCTGGCCGCCATTGCTTTGGCCGCTTGCGAAACCGCCGCTGATCTCGACCAGAGAGAGCAGGATCGTCAAGACCAGCAGTTTTTCCGCCAACTTGGCGGTGACTAGAGCGGTAAACCTTAGCGGACCGTCACCTCAACCCGCCGGTTCTGCGGCTCGGCGACGCCGTCCGGGGTATCGACGACCGGATTGCTCTCACCCTTAGCCGTAATAGTCACCGCGTCCTCGTTGGCGACGGCGCCGATGATCCGTTGTCGAATTTCCGTTGCCCGGCGCAGCGACAAGGCGTCGTTATAAGCGTCGGAGCCCGAGCGGTCGGCGTGACCGACGATATCGACTTCCGCTGCCGGGTGCCGGCTGATCGAGTCTATGATCTGCGGTATCTGCGCCGCAGAGGTGTCGGTGAGATCGGAAGAGCGGATTTCGAAAAATATAATGAAGCGGTCGGGCGGCACCGGCTGGGCGCCGATGGCCGGGCCAAAGGTTTTATCGACCGAAGCTTGTTCCAGTTCGAAGGGCGCGGCCGGCGTCTCGGTGGACCTGTTCGCCGTTGTCGCCGAACGCTCGCCGGTCAGTACCTGGGTGCCGGCGCCCGTTGTGAAGACGACTTCGCCCACTTCGCCGTCCAGATCGGGCAGCAACACGACCAGAGTTCGCGGCTTGGTGGCTTCCAGTTTTTCGATTTCCGCTAGGAATACCGAACGGCAGCTATTGATGTCGTCGGTCTGGAAGTTCTCTTCGCGCTCCTGCATCCAGCAATCGAACGAGGCCTGGGCCCGCGCCGACTCTACCGGTTGTCGAAAGCGTCGGGTGCTCGACAATGCGATCATCAAACGCCGTCGAGCATCAGTGAACTCGTCTAGCGAATCGGCTGGCATATTGCGGAGATCGATCGGCGTCGGGTCCGGCACGCGCTGGCGCGACAGACGCCGCGCGCGATTGAGGAAAAACGTCGTGTCGTTCCAATCGGCTTCGGCGCGCTCGGCCGCGCCAAGGCGAATATATTCGTCGAACAGCGCCGCTTCGAATTCACCTTCCGGCCGGGGCAAGCTTTTAACTTGCTCGACATCCCAATCACCGGCAAGGACCCGGAAATTGTCGACAAAAGTGGACCCGGTCTTGGGAAATTCTTGCGGACTGCAGGCCGCTAAAAGCAACATGAAAGATGCACACCAGGAGACGTTCTTGATTTTCAGCACGGCTTTAATATTCCAATTGCGCAGAAACGACGCGACGGCCCGGGCGGGCGACTAGAGAGACGGTTTGCCAACTTCGACGAGAAACCGTGTGCCGCGAACGGCGATGGTTCCGGTGGGAATGTTGACCCTGACCGCGTCGGGCGACAATTTCGAGATTTCACCAGAGATGAATTGCAGCGTGCCCTTGGCCATGTTCGCCGTAAACGACCCATTGCCGGCATTCGGATCGAAGACATATTTATCAACGACGATTTCGGTGTTGGGGCCGACTGAGAACATCGAGCTGTCGGAAAAGGTCACACCCACCGAGCCGTCTGCGCCCGTCACGACGATATCGTTCTGCTCGATCGCCGTCCCGACCGCCGCCGGGCCGGGCCTGCCGGCGCGAATAATCTTAGCGTCGCCGGCCGAAGTTTTGACGGTGCCGATCTGATCCGCCGCGGCCGCCGGTTGCGGCGACAATAGAATTACCGCGAGAAACAACGACGCGGCAGCGCTCAAAAATACCTTGCCCAACATCGGCGAAACTCCCCCAAAGCTGAATTTCAAAAATACTGTCATCAACGACCTCTAAAATACATGAAAAATTGCGCTTGGACAGGTATTTACGGGCATTCGGGTAGCACGCGCGCCGGTAGTGTCCACTAGCCCAGCCGAGGGTCGGTTAGATTATGGAGGCGTTGCGCCGCCTTGCGGGCAAATTTAAGGGTGAGAACCCGACGGCGGCTAGCATGCAGCGGCGTCACCTCGGCCGGGCGAATCTCATCGCCACCCCAGTTATCCGCCGCCAAGATGCCGCAACTGTCGGGCAACAGTTCCAAGGGAAAGTCGTGCGGCGTGGCGAAAAATAGCTGGTCGCAAAAATCCTCATATTCCGGCCATTTTTGGTCGGCTTTCAGATCGGCGACGCTGGTTTTCACCTCGACGATGACCACATTGCCATCGCGCGCCAGGCCGATGACATCCGCCCGCCGGCCGTTCTTCAAGGTGAATTCGGTGAGTACGCTATAGCCCAAATCGGACAGATACCGGCATACGCCGCGCGTTACTTGGCGTGTCAGCTCCGGTGTCGTTACCGCTGTGTCCGCATCATCGGTCATCGCCCGTAATTATACAAAATACGGACGCCGAGCGGAAACGGCGGTGATGTTTGCGGCGTCGGGACGGCGACGCGACCGGCCTTGTATTTAAGCGGCTTGCGGCACCGAACCCGAGGCGATCAGCGCCAGAAAGGCTTCGAGACGTACGGGGCCCGCGGCTTCGGCGGTCGCGGTGACGAGCGCACCATCGGTGACCAATGATTCGCTATCAACAGGCTCCGCGCCATCGCGAGTGAGATCGCTCTGCAACGCTTGGGGCGCCGCGATGCGCCGGCCCGCGGCCACTTCGGCGGCAATCAACAGGCGAATCGCATCGTTGATGGCGAGCACCGGCTTGGCGCTATCCATCGCCGCCTTCACCAGCCGTTTGGCGTGCGCATTCTCGGTTAGGCTGTCGGCGCTATTGGGGCCATCGAGAAGGATAAGTCCGCAGTAATCGGCTGAAATAACGTCGGCCAGCTTCTTGTCAGCCATGAAATGATGGCCCCACGCCTCCTCATGCCAGCCCTGAACCAAGGCGCCCTCCGGCGTGATGACATGATAGGGCAGACCGGCGGCGATCAACGTTTTCTGAGTATTTGTCAGGGATTGCTCGATAAACCCTGCGGCCGCGACGATGGCGATGGGAAGACTGTTTTCTGACATGATGAGCTCCTCTTGTTGCGGCCTCCGGCGTAAAATTATTGCGGGGCGGCGCCATCTATTAGACGGCCCGCGATCGCCACCGGTAGGGGATGTATTCGGTGGCCGGAATGTAGGTAGCCGTCCGTGACCTGTCAATCAGATCCGGCCACCCCTGTGCGGTTTCGCCGCAAGAACCGGGCGGCTAGTCCGCCTCGGCGGCGATCCCGACATTGCTCGCTGGTTTGGCGGGCTTTTCTGGCGTGTCTACCTTGCTGATTTCGCCCGACAATTCGCCACCGGCGATGACCTCGATCCGGCCATAGCTTACCTTACCGGAGACCGATCCGCCGTTTTCGATACGCAATAGGCCGGTCACCGTAAGATCGCCTTTGAATTGCCCCTGAATATCGGCCGTTTCGACCCGCGCCGTCCCATTGAAAACACCGCGTTGGGAGATTTCCAGGCCCTCACCGTCCAATGTCGCATCGACATCGCCTTCCACCACCAGCGCCGCGCAATTACCGATTTCACCCTTCAATTGGATGCCCGGACCAACCGTCATGCGGCTGCCCTGAGACATCGAGGATGACAGCCCCTCGCCGCCGCTCCGCTTCGGCGGTATGTCAGGCATACTGCGGGTTGCCAAGGGAATCGTCGTGTTTTCGCCGTCACTCATAGACATGTCGCCATCCACTCCTGTGCGGGCGGCGTTCGACACACCGCCCGGTTTATTCCTTAGCGCCATTACCGATCTTTCCCGGGGCGCGTTTATCATTGGGCTCTATCCTAGCCTATTTCTGAGCCCCATGGGCAAGGTCAAAGACGCGAAATCGACCGACGGAACACCGCTACACAACTTTTAATCGCACCCGCTCATGGCACGATTATGGCAAACGGCAGGTTATCCGGGGACGCTAAGGGTTAACCGGCCGCCGTCAGGGCGCGTTGTTCGGCTTCGAACATATAGGCGCGGTCGATCGGCACCGCGTCGCGCTGGGTCGACAACAATAGTTGGAAGACCATGTTCGAGCCGTTCAGAAACCCAAGCTCGACCGCCACCAGGTAAAACTCCCACATCCGGCAAAACCGCTCATCGTAGAGCGCCGCCGCTTCGTCGCGGCGGGCGGCGAAGTTTCGTCGCCAATGCCGGATCGTATAATAATAGTGCAGGCGCAACACCTCCATGTCGGCGACCCATATGCCCTGGCGCTCGGCGGCGGCGAACACTTCCGACAACGCCGGCACATAGCCGCCGGGGAAAATATACTTTCGGATAAACGGGCCGGTCGTTCCCGGTTGCGTCATCCGGCCGATCGAATGCACGAAGGCGAAGCCGTCGGGGGCTAAGAGACCGCGAATTTTGGCGAAATATTCATCGATATGGCCGATCCCGACATGTTCCATCATGCCCACCGAGACCACCCGGTCGAAGCTGCCATCGACTTCGCGGTAATCTTGCTGGACGAACCGCACCCGGTCGCCGACCCCGGCATCGCGCACCCGCTGCTCGGCGACGCGAATCCGCTCCGGCGATACGTTGATCGAAGTGACATCAGCGCCGGCCTTGGCCAGCGCGATGGCGAAGGCGCCCCACCCGCCGCCGATTTCGCAAACCCGCATGCCCGGTTCCAGCGCCAGCTTGGCGACGGCGCGGGTGAGCTTGGCCGATTGCGCGGTCTCGAGACTGTCGTCGGGGGAGCGGAAGAAGGCGCAGCTATAGTGCAGATCCTCGTCGAGGAATAACCGGTACAACTCGTCGGAAATATCATAATGATGGCGCGCCTGGCTCTTGGCGCGATCCACATCGTTGGCTTGGTGACGCCGCCGCGCGGCCCGCCACAAGCGCCGCTGCAGGCTCTGCACCGGGTGGGCGCCGAGCCCTGGGCGATTGATCGAAAAGAGATAGAGCAGATCGTAGATCGCCGACCCGTCCTCAAAGGTCAACGTGCCGTCCATATAGGCCTCGGCGGCGGTCAATTCAGGGTTGAGAAAAAGTTTCCGGTGCAGGGCGCGGTCATGCAGACGCAGCGTTACCGGCTTCGCCTCCTCATCAGCGCCATCGTTGCCGAATTCATGGGTCTTGCCGTTCGCGTCGATCAGCTTCAACCGACCCCGCTGTACGAACCCTTTGAGGAGGTTTGCCAGAAGAAACATCACATGCGTTCTCGTTGCCGACATCCCAACATATCGCCCGCCGGAGGGCGGCGAAAGAGCGAACCGGTCGACGCCGGGAAAACTTACTGATTTTCCGAGCAGATTTCCCGCACTGCGGCTTTGGTAATATTCTCGCAGAGTTGCGGATTGGCCTCTAAGTCGAGGACCTGGATCAAAAAACAGGAGTCCCGCACCACATCAAGCTGAACTTGCTCACACAATTGCGGGGCGCGGGTGGCGGCCGCGACGCCGCTGACGCACGAATCGCGCATCAGAAGCAGCCGGTTGTTGCGGATGGGAATGCGCTCGCAGGCCACCGGATCGCCGCTATTTTCGGCAAACTTGGAAATACAATTGAAGCGCACCGCAAAGTCGTAGGCGCCGTCGCACTGCCCAACATCGCCTTCGGCTTCGGCGGCGTCGAGAAAACAGCGGATCTGATTGGGCAACGGACCCGATTCTCGGCACACCGGGCCGGCCGAATGGCGCGGCGCTGATTGAGCAATCGCCGCCGTGTTCGCCGCCACCACCGCCAGTAGCCCCACGGCCATCAAAAATACTAAACGCCTCATCGCCGATTTCTCTTGTTTTGACCTATACGGTCCCACCGTTCGCCATCCAGCCAGTCTACGCCATCCCACGGCGTGGCCCCCAATCACGAAAACGGGGTTTCCAGCGGGTTTTTGGCATGATTTGGCAAAAATCCGCCCGCGATGTGACCTGCGTCACTTTGGCCCGCCAAAACCGTGCCCATTTCCAGAGTACACCCGACGGGTGCGAGAGAGAGGATGACCGCCATGTATAGGACCACAGACGAATTTTACACCGTAAACAGGCCCGCCACGCTTTATGTAAGCGCCGCCTCGTTCGCCGTTTGGGCCCTGGTTCTCGTTGTCATCGCCGCGCTTTAAAGCCGGTAAATGCGCGCCGCATTGTCATGGTACAGCATGGCTTTCTCGGCGTCGGAATAGTCCGCGGTTAGCCGTTTGAACGAATTCCACAGCACCCCATAGCCGCAACTTAGCTTATCGACGGGAAAGTTAGACTCGAATAGACAGCGCTCAACGCCGAACCGCTCGATCGTGTAGTCGTACCAGGCCCGCGTCGCTTCCATCAGCTCTTGGCTGGCCGGCGGCTTGGGATTTTGGTGCCAGGCGAACCCGTTAATCTCCATATTGAGACCGCCAAGCTTGGCCACCACGTTGGGGCACCTCGCCAATTCGGCGATGTCGTCCCGCCAGGTCTTGAATATTTCATCTCTGTGGCCGGCATAGGGACCCACCCCGATCGGCCCACCGAAATGATTGAGGATAATCGCGGTGTCGGGAAAGGCGCGAGCGAGATCGGTCAGCTCCGCTATTTGCGGGTGGTAGAGCCAAGCCTCGTAGCTCAGGCCGAAGCGCGCCAGATGGGCAAACCCCGCCCGATAAGTGTCATCCATTAACAAATGCGGCGGCTTTTTGCCCCGCGTGACCGGCACCTCGTCGCTGGCAACCCACGGCACGGCGTGGCGAATACCGCGAAAGCGCCCGCCACCGGCAGCGATCTGCGCCTCCAACACCGGCGCCACATCGTCGCCGAGCAGCAGATTGGCATGCCCGACGATGCCCGCGGCGATGCGCGTTGGGCCATATTGGCCGGACTCGCTCATGGCGGCGATACCAGAGACGAACTCGGTCTCGCCGACCGGCCGCAGCGCCTCCGGCCCCTCGGCCTTATACATGGCACCACATTCGATGAAGACCGTCGAGACAATGTTATGGCCGCTATTGGTGTCAGCCAGAACATCGTCGAGCAGATAGCGCGGCTCGACCTGGTCGGTGCGAAATTCCCACAAATGATGGTGCGGATCGCAGATCGGCAGGTCCGGCTCCAACGCCGCTTCCACGGTCAGCGCCAGCCAATCGACGTTGCTTCCCATCGCCAAGCCCTCCTCAGACTTTTATCGTTTGAACCCATTAAAGCATGGCAGCGCGACCCAGCGGAATATCACCGACCGCGCCATAATTCGATCATAGTTGGCGGCAATTATCCGGCCTCGCCCCGCCGCCCCACCTCTGCAAGGCCTTTATGGATCGCTTGCCTTCTCGAAACGCCCTTCTCGCCGGCCTCACAATCTTGTTTTCCGCCCTCGCCGGCACGAGCCTACCGGCCGCCAGTGACGATGCGGCAGGGCTGTCGCCAGAGCGGGTCGGTTCGATCGACAGCGCCACTAGCGAAGCGGAGTTGCGAAAAATCTTCGGCCCCGATCGGGTGCGCGACCATCGGGTGCAAGTTGGCGAAGGGTTTGTCTGTCAGGGCACCAGAATCGACCTGCCCGACGGCGACAGTCTGGAGATCACCTGGCTAGACGCGGACACGCGCGCCAGGCCCGACACGATCAACGTGCTCGGCAAACGTCGGGCGACGGGCGAGGGGCTGCGCCTGGGCAGCACCCTGCAAGAGCTGGAAAAGATCAACGGCGCGCGTTTCAATTTATCCGGCTTCGGGTGGGATTATGGCGGCACGGTAGGGACCTGGAACGGTGGCAGTCTAGACTATCTGACCGCGGCCGGCCGGCCGCGGATGATCGTGCGCCTGGCGCCCAAACGCGAGGCCTATCAGCGCATCAATCGCAGCGAACGGGCGGCGGTGAGCGGCGACGGCGCCCTTGTTTCGTCGGGCCACAGCGCTATGCAGGCCCTCACCCCGCGGGTCAGCCAAATCATCGTCGACTTCGCCGCCGGCGACTGCGCGGCGTTCTTCCCGGAATAGACGCGTTTCCGCGGCCGGCGCACAGGCCAGCGCTCTAGTAATTTCTTAACGCTGCCGGCGGATAATTACCGCCTGTCCGTTTGACAAATTCGAAAATCCACCCTGCGGGCGTTGGAACGGCGCGTCTCACCCAACGGTTCCGCGGGGAAACGAAAGTCCGCCGTTCCTGTGACCACAGCCGCGACATCCCCTGATACCACGCCGCTTGCCAGCGGCGCGCCGGCTCGAAAACCGACCATTATCGTGTTCGGCAACGAGAAGGGCGGCTCGGGCAAGTCAACCACGGCGATGCATGTGATTGTCGGCCTGTTGGACGAAGGGCACCAGGTCGGCGCCGTCGATCTCGACGCCAGGCAGGGTACCTTGACGCGGTATTTCGAGAACCGGCGGCGCTACGCCGCGCGCCAGGCGCCGCACTTGCCGCTGCCCCAATATCTTTCGGTCGAACGCAGCGAATTGCCCGACCGCGACGCCGCCGAGGCGGAAGAGAGCCAACGGCTCGCCGCGGCGATTGCCACCTTGGCGGCGTGCGATTTTATCGTCGTGGATACGCCGGGCGCAGATAATCATCTATCGCGCGAAGGGCACGTCCAGGCCAACATCCTAGTCACGCCGTTGAACGACAGTTTCGTCGATCTCGATCTACTCGGGCACATCGATGCGGACAGCTACAAAATGGTGGAGGCGAGCCGCTATGCCGAGATGGTGGAGGCGCTGAAGAAAGATCGCCTGCAGCGCGGTGTTGGGTCGCTGGATTGGATCGTCATGCGTAACCGCCTGGCGACGCTGAATTCACGCAATAACCGGAATATGGAGGCCGCCCTCAACGACCTATCGGCGCGGCTTGGCCTGCGCCTCGTCGCCGGCTTCAGCGAACGGGTGATCTTTCGCGAGCTGTTTTTAAAAGGTCTGACCCTGTTCGATTTGCGCCGGCAGGGTGTCGACATCCCGCTCACCCTGTCCCACATCGCGGCGTTGCAGGAGGTACGTCATCTACTGCAGGCCATTAGCGGCGGACGGCGGGAGAACACCGGTCCTGGTCCGCAAGTTCCGGTCTTACTCCGGCAGGATCGACGAACGCGCCGCTACGGTGTCGCCCCCTAATCTAAACCGGCAGACGCCACTATGACCCGGCCGTCCTTATAGGCGAGCGCACCACGCGCGTGGCCGATTCCTTTAAATTCTTCGAAAAAAATGGCGCGCCCGTTCGAACTTTGTTCGAACTCGTCTTCACAAAAGAGGGCGACCATTCCGAAAGGAATGGCGCGCCCGACAGGATTCGAACCTGTGACCTTCGGCTTCGGAGGCCGACACTCTATCCAGCTGAGCTACGGGCGCGCGTGGCGGTGACATTACGCCTTTGGCCAATCCGGTCAAGCGCTTCGCGCGGCCCACATTGATCGGGCCCACTACAACCCCATATTATGGGCCGAATGCCGGCCATTAGTGGGAACCGCGATCCATGGCAAAAGACAAGGGCGACAAAATCGTTAAAAGCAAAGAGGAATGGCGCGCCCAGCTGACGCCCGACCAATATTATGTCACCCGCGAGCACGGCACCGAGCCGGCCTATAGCGGCGTCTACGACCAGTGCAAAGACAAAGGCATCTATAATTGCGTGTGCTGCGACAACCCGTTGTTTCGCTCGAGCCAAAAATTTGATTCCGGCACCGGCTGGCCGAGCTTTTACGATTCGATCACCAAGAACGCGGTCGCCGACAAAAAGGACCGCAGCTTCTTCATGGTGCGCACCGAGATCGTCTGCGCCAAGTGCGATGCCCATCTGGGCCACGTGTTTCCCGACGGCCCGCCGCCAACCGGCCTGCGTTATTGCATGAATTCCCTATCGCTGGATTTGCAAAAGACGGAAGAGCCCGGCGAGACTGACTAGAACTTGTCGTGCAGCATGCTTCGAGACGGCGCTCAGGCGCCTCCTCAGCATGAGGTGAATTTGGTTGGAAATAAATCCTCATCCTCATCCTGAGGAGGGCCGAAGGCCCGTCTCGAAGGGTGACTTGCGATGAGCGCTAACGGGTCGCCAGAACGTTCAGTGGATCTCGGGTGTCGGCGCCGGACGGCAGGCCGCCGGCCGGGTCGTCGAGCCACGCCAGAATATCGCGCCACGCGGTCTCGGCCTTGAGATCGCGCAGCAGCATATGGAAACCGGCATCGTAGATCGCCACTTTGCGCGGGCGCTGGGGCGGCGGCAGGCTCTCCAGCATGTCCAGGGTGGCGTTCGCCGGAATGATGTCGTCATTGGCGCCGTAGAGAATGAGCGCTGGGGCGTCGAATTTTTTAGCACCAACCAAGGCCGCATCCATTAAATTGGTGATGCCCCACACAGCGTCGACCCTTGTTTCCTTGATCACCAGCGGGTCGCGACCCAGGGCGCGCAGCATTTCTATATTGTCGGACGGTTGGCGTTTCAGCCCGCCGCCAGTGACCCGCAGCCACGGCGTGGTATAGGCCGACATAAACAGCGCCGCGGTCTGGTAGAACGGCATCGAGGCGCGGCCCCACACCGCCGGCGCGACCAGAATGATGCTGTCGATGGGATAAGGCGTCTCGGCCCAGGCCGCCATCAGCACGCCGCCACCCATGCTCTCGCCCATGGCGTGGACCGGCACGCCGGGGTAGGCGGTGCGGACGGCGGCGAGAACATCGCGGAAATCGGCGGTTAATTTTTTCCGGCCGGGCCAGATACCGGGTTGGGGCGCGGCGCCGAAGCCCCTCTGATCATAGGCCAGAACCGCGACATCCTGGTCCGCCATAAACGCGCCGATATCGGCAAAGGCGTTACCGTAATCGTTGAAGCCGTGTAGCGCGATAATCACCGCTTGCGGCGCGCCCTCGGGCAGCCAGCTCCGCACCGGCAGGGCAATGCCGTCGCGGGTGGTGATTGTGTCAGCGGTCAGTTGCGGGGTCATCGATTGGCTAGCATCGGGGCCAAGGCTTTGCAGGCGCGGCGCGCAGGCGGTCAGCGCGATCACGGCCAAGAGGAGGAAGGTATACGATCTTCTGCCCATCGCCACGGATCAGGGTTGCGCGCGGGTGAGTTCGAGGAAGACGTCTTCCAAATCCGGTTCTTCGGTGGTGAGGTCGGTGACCGTCAGCCCGGCCGCGGCGACGGCACCGAGGATCGCGCCGACCTCGGTCTCGCTGGTGCGGTAGCGGAACACCAGCCGGTTGTCGCCGGGCAGGTCGACATGAAAATCGCTCAGCGCGCCGGGCAGGGCGGCGATGTCTTCGGCCACGGTCAGGCGCAGTTCTTTATTATCGAGCCGCCCGACCAGCGCGCGGGTATCTTCGCACGCGATCACCTGACCATGATTGATGATCGCGATGCGATCGCACAACTCCTCGGCTTCTTCCAGATAATGGGTGGTCAGGACCACCGTGGTGCCGTTGGCGTTGAGCTCGCGCACAAAAGCCCACAGCGACTGGCGCAGTTCGATATCGACCCCAGCGGTGGGTTCGTCGAGCACCAGCACCGGCGGGTTATGGACCAGCGCCTTGGCCACCAAGAGACGCCGGCGCATACCGCCCGACAGATTGCGCGAGAAGGCCTCGGCGCGATCGGTCAGGCCAACCCGCTCGAGGATCTCTGTGGTGCGCCGCTCGCGCGGCGGCACACCATAGAGGCCGGCCTGCAGTTCCAACAATTCGCGCGGCGTGAAAAAGGCGTCGAGGTTGAGTTCCTGGGGCACCACGCCGATCGCTGCGCGGGCCGCACGGGCGTGGCGGTCGATATCGATGTCCCACACCTTGGCGGTGCCGCCGGTCTTGATCACCAGCCCGGCGAGAATATTGATAAAGGTCGATTTGCCAGCGCCGTTGGGGCCGAGCAGGCCGAAGATACCGCCGCGCGGCACGTCCAGATCGATGGCTTTGAGCGCGTGCACCGCTGCACCGTTGTCACCGCTATAGATCTTGTCGAGCCCGCGCGCGCAAATCGCCAGCTCCGGTAGATTCTCGCTGGCGGCGTCGGGCGCGGATGCAGGCTGGGCGCTGGTATCGTTCATAGGCGCGTCGCGGGGTTTCGGAGCCGATTGGGCGGTTGAGGCAAATCGCGTGTTCGCCTATGTATGGGCCTGTGCCGGGCGTGGCAACCGCTATCGCCACCCCGGTGCGGATGTTTAAGTTAATCCTCATCTTGAGCTTGTCGAAGGGTGGGGGTGGAACGCCGCTTCATCCTTCGACAAGCTCAGGATGAGGGGTAAGAGAATACCAGGGAGCAGACTGCTAATGGAACCGCCTGAAATTCTTGAGGTCGAGAGCCCGACCATTGCCTGCGACGGCGGTGGCGCGTTGGGCCATCCGCGCGTGTTCTTGAACATGGGCGAGAAGACCCAAATCGACTGCCCCTATTGCGGTCGCCAATATGTGCTCAAAGCCGGCGCCGCGGCGTCGGCCGGGCATTAATTTCCGGGTGTTCGAGCGCTGACAACGCCGGCCTTTCCCGCGTCCCTCGACACCGGGCGCCTGACCCTACAACCGGTCGACCGGGCGCTCGCCCGGGCGCTGATCGGCGACCGCGACCGCGCCGCCGAACTCGCCAACGGCTTACTACACCGCGACTTCCCCGACGCCGATCTAGCCGCCAAACTGCCGGCCTTCGCCCAGCGTCTCGACGACGCGGCCAATCCGGCGCTGGGCGCCACCGCGCCGCCCGATACCGGCGGCTGGGGCCTGTGGCTGTTCTTCTACAAGACCGAACGCCTGGTGGTTGGCGCCGCCACCTTCAACGGTCCGCCCTCGACCGACGGCGCGGTCGAGCTGGGCTATCAGGTGGTGCCGGCCCATCGCCGCCGCGGGCTGACCGTCGAAGCCTGCACCGCGCTGATCGATTGGGCGTTCACCGATTCACGCACCAAGCGCATCGTCGCCGACTGCGCCGCCGATAACGGGGCCTCAGTGCGCACCCTGGAAAAGCTCGGCTTTATGGTGGCCGCAACCCGCGGCGACCGGCTCGACTGGTTGCTCGCCCGCACCGACTGGACCCACTGGCCTAAACCCGCGCTATAATCGTTGCACGGCGTTAATTTGGGAGAGCGAAGATCATGACCGACAATTTGTCGTATGTGCTGTATGGCCATCCGCGTTCGGGCAACGCCTACAAAACGGCGCTGATGCTGTCGATGACCGGCACCCCCTACGAGTTCGAGGCGGTCGATCTAATGGCCCGGACAAACCTCGAATCCGACTATCTGGAAATCAATCCGCTCGGCAAGGTGCCGGTGCTGCGCCACGGCGATTTGCTGCTGCGCCAGAGCCACGACACGCTGCGCTATTTGGCCGAACAAACCGGCAAGCTCGGCCCCGACAACTGGATGGAAGAAGCGCGGGTCGGTGACTGGGTCGGCTTCGCCGTCGATTTCCTGGGTTACGGATTGGCGCGGTTGCGCTTCGAACTGCTGTTCGGCGCCGGCCCCGGCCCGGTATTCGACTATTTCAAAGTCACCGCCGACCGCGGCCTGGGCATCATCGAGCCGCACTTGGCCGAGCATGAATGGCTGGCCTGCGAGCGTCCGACCTTCGCCGATATCGCGGTCTTTCCGGTAACGAGCTTTCTGGTTGACGCCGGCTATGATCAGGCCGATTTCCCGGCTCTCTCCGCCTGGCAGGAGCGTTTCAAAGCCCTGCCGGGCTTCGCCTGGCAACTCGAGCTGATGCCCATCGAGAACTGGCCGCCGGCTTGAGGGTCCAGACCCTCTCCCACCGGGAGAGGGTGGCGAGCGAACGCGAGCCGGGTGAGGGGAAGTTTCTTGGTTGGTTTCGGTGTTAGGTTTGTCCCCTCACCCCAACCCCTCTCCCCAAGGAGAGGGGCAAGCGCCTCACAATGACGTTAGGCTCACCGCCGCGGGCGGCGGTTGTTTGACAGGACCGCCACCCCACATGCAGCATCCCATGATGTTTCGTTTGTGCGCTATTTTCGTGCTGCTGGCCGGCTTCACAGCGCCGGCATTCGCCGACTTCGACGAGGGCCTCGCCGCCTATAGCGCAGGCGATTTCGCGACCGCGCGGGCGGCGTTCGAACCGTTGGCCAAACTCGACCCCCGCGCGCTGTTCTATCTTGGCCGGATTTATTCCCAAGGTGAGGGCGTCACGGTCGACAAGGCTCGCGGCGAAGCCTTGTTCGAGCAAGCCGCGGCACTGGGGGAGGCCGCCGCCATGTCAGCCCTGGCGATGGCGGCAAACGAGCGCGGTGAGACCGCGAAGGCCTTTGAGTGGACACGTAAGGCCGCGGAGGCCGGGCTCCCCTTCGCCCAGTCCCAGCTCGGCCAAGCTTACGAGACCGGCGACGGGGTCACGCAGAACCGGCAAGAGGCAATAATCTGGTACGGCCGGGCCGCGCGGGGCGGCAGCGCCATCGGCGCGGCGCGTCTCTACCGGCTCGGTGCCGACGAAGACAAGGACAAGCATGGCAGCCTTGAGGAAGTCAGCGCGCGCCTCAGCCAGGCCCATGCCGGCGATAGCGAGGCGCGGATCGCGCTGGCGGCTCTGTTCACCGATGTGGGCGCCGATTCCCAGGCCTTCGACTGGTACCGGCTGGCGGCCGACCAAGGCCATCACGAAGCCGAATATCAAGTGGGACTGGCGTTCTTGACCGGGCGCGGCGTGGGCCGCAACGATGCCGGCGCGCTCATCTGGTTTCGCCGCGCCGTCGGCGGCAATCACGCCGCCGCCATGTATCACCTCGCCAGGGCCTTCCGGTTCGGCACCGGCGGTATCGAAGTGCATGAGGGCCTGGCGCTGGAATGGTACGAGAACGCCATCGAAGACGGCTATATCGCGGCGACCCCGGAGTTGGTCGACCTGTTCATCAGTGGTGCGGTGCGCGCGGCCAAAGAAGGCAACGACGCGGACGCGCGCGAGAACATCGCCAGCGCCATCGCTTGGTCGGAACGTAGCGTCAGGGCGGGCGACCCGGAGATGACCTTCGCCTTCGCGCAAAATCTCGACAGCGGCTTCGGCGGGGCCACCGCGGAGGACGACCGCAGCGCGGTGGCGATCTATCAAATCGCTGCCCAGCAAGGCAGCGTCGCCGCCGCGGGCGAACTGGTGCGCCATTTCACCGGCGGCAAGACGCGCGCGGCCGATTTACCCACCGCCTATTTCTGGAACGAAATCCTGCAGGCCGACGACCCCGACAACGCACTTGGCTTCGGCGCGGCGGCGGCCACAAGGCGCGTCGAGCTTGGCGGCGGTCTCAGCAAATCCCAAATCAAGAACATCGAGCGCCGGGTCGCCGCCTGGCGCGGCCAATTCCGGGATACGAAGACTGCCAACTGAAAAATTTTCCCTCTCATTGAGAGAGAGGATGAGACGCATAAGAGTTAGCCTCATGCTGAGCTTGTCGAAGTATGAGGCGGGCGCCACCTCGATCCTTCGACAGGCTCAGGATGAGGTGTAAGGCTTAGACGGGGGAAACCACCACGAAGTAATCCACCGGCAAAGCCGCTCCGGGTCTCGCCCGCGCCCGCCAAGTGCGCTAAATCTTAAACATGGCCGATGCAGCAAAATCGAAATCCGGGGCGGCGGCGGAGAAGCTCTACCTGATCGACGGATCGGGCTTCATCTTTCGCGCCTTTCATTCCTCGCCGCTCGACGCCTTCCGGCGCACCGACGGGGTCTACACCAACGCCGTCGCCGGTTATTGCGGCATGCTGCTCAAGCTGATCGATCAGGCGCGCAACGACGGCGTGTTCGATTATATGGCGGTGATTTTCGACGCCGGGCGCAAGACGTTCCGCAACGACATCTACCCGGAATACAAGGCCAACCGCGACGCCCCGCCGGAAGAACTGGTGCCGCAGTTCGAAATGGTGCGCGAGGCGACCCGCGCCTTCAACCTGCCGGCCATCCAGTTAGAAGGTTTCGAGGCCGACGATCTGATCGCCACTTACGCCCGCACCGCCGCGGAACGCGGCATCGACGTAGTGGTGGTCTCGTCGGACAAGGATCTGATGCAGCTGGTGCGCCCCGGCGTCACCATGCTCGACCCCATGAAGGACGTGGTGATCGGCGCGCCGGAAGTGGCGGAGAAGTTCGGCGTCGCGCCGGATAAGGTGATCGACGTCCAGTCGCTGGCCGGCGACAGCACCGACAATGTGCCGGGCGTGCCCGGCATCGGCGTCAAGACCGCGGCGCTGTTGATCGACGAATATGGCGATCTGGATTCGCTGCTGGCGCGCGCGGAGGAGATCAAACAGAACAAGCGGCGGGAGAATTTGATCGAGTTCGCCAAGCAGGCGCGCATCAGCCGCGAACTGGTCACCCTAAAGAACGATGTGGAAGTCGCCGATGGGATCGACGATTTTGCCCTGAAAGACCCGGACCCGGCGACGGTGATCGCGTTTTTAAAGGAAATGGAGTTCCGCACGCTGACCGCCCGCGTCGAGAGCCGCTTCGTCGCCGAGGGCCTGCTCGACCAATCCACCCTGGATGCCGCGGCCGCCGAAACCACCGGCGATAGCGAATACGAGTTGGTGCAAGACGAAGCCGCGCTGGCCGCCTGGATCGACGCCGCCACCGCCGCGGGCACGGTCGCGTTCGATACCGAGACCACCTCGCTCAACGCCATGCAGGCCCAACTGGTCGGGTTTTCGCTGTCGACCGCGCCCGGCAATGGCTGTTACGTGCCGGTCGGCCATGTGGACGGCGCGCCGACCGAGCTCGACCTGGACGGCAGCGGCGGCGGCAAGAACAACGGCGCGATCAAGCAAATCCCCCTCGCCGCCGCGTTGGCGCCCTTAAAGGCGCTACTCGAAGACCCGTCTGTCTTAAAGATCGCCCATAACGCCAAATACGATCTGATGGTGGTGGGCCGCGCCTGCGAGAAACATCTACCGGACGAGCCGCCGTTAAACGCGGCGGCGATCGACGACACCATGCTGCTGTCCTATGTACTCGACGGCGGACGCAACAAGCATAATCTCGACGACCTGGCGTTCCGCCACCTAGCCCACGAGACCATCAAATTCTCCGACGTCACCGGCACCGGCAAGAAGAAGATTACCTTCGCCGAGGTGCCCCTCGACGCCGCGCTGGACTACGCCGCCGAAGACGCCGACATCACCTTGCGCCTACACCGCGCCCTGAAACCGCGCCTGGCGGGCGAGCATATGACCACGGTCTACGAGACCATCGAGCGGCCCCTGGTGCCGGTTATCGTCGCCATGGAGCGCGCCGGCATCAAGGTCGACGCCAAGGCGCTCGACGCCCTGTCGAAAGATTTCGGCAAGCGCGCGGCGAAGCTGGAGGCGACCGCCCACAAGCTGGCCGGCGAGGAATTCAACATCGGCTCGCCCAAGCAGCTCGGCGAGATATTGTTCGGCAAGCTGGGCATCGAGGGCGGCAAGAAGGGCAAGACCGGCGCGTACTCGACCGGCGCCGACATCCTCGAAGACCTGGCCGCGCAAGGCCACGAGCTGCCGCGCACGGTGCTCGACTGGCGGCAGTTGGCCAAGCTCAAATCGACCTATACCGACGCGCTGGTGGGCGAGATCAACCCGGACACCGGCCGCATCCACACCTCCTACGGTATGGCCATCGCCCAGACCGGGCGGCTGTCGTCGAACGAGCCCAATTTGCAGAACATCCCGGTGCGCACCGAAGAGGGCCGCAAGATCCGCGCCGCCTTCATAGCCGAGCCGGGCCACAAGCTGGTGTCGCTGGATTATTCCCAGATCGAGCTGCGGGTACTCGCCCATGTCGCCGGCATCGGCGCGCTGATCGAGGCCTTCGAAGCCGGCCAGGACATCCACGCGCTGACCGCCAGCCAGGTGTTCGACGTGCCCCTCGATGAACTTGGCCCGGATCTGCGGCGGCGCGCCAAGGCGATTAATTTCGGCATCATCTACGGCATTTCCGCCTTCGGCCTGGCGCGCAATCTGGGCATCGAGCGGGCCGACGCCCAGGCCTATATCAGCGCCTATTTCGAGCGCTTCCCCGGCATCCGCGACTATATGGACGAGACCATCGAGTTCGCCAAGGCCAACGGCTATGTGGAGACCTTGTTCGGCCGGCGCATCCACCTAAACGGTATCAAGGACAAGAACCATATGGTGCGCAGCGGCGCCGAGCGCCAGGCGATCAACGCGCCGATCCAGGGCGCGGCGGCCGACATCATCAAGCGCGCGATGATCCGCATGCCCCCGGCCCTGGCCCGCAAGGAGCTGTCGGCGAAGATGCTTTTACAAGTCCATGACGAACTGCTGTTCGAAGTGCCCGACGACGAGATCGACGCCACCATCGACGCCGCGCGCGACATCATGGAAGGCGCCGCCGCCCCGGCCGCCAACCTCGCGGTGCCGCTCGTTGCGGACGCGGGCGTGGGCGACACCTGGAACGACGCGCATTAGGGGAATAATTTCGCTCCCAAACTGTTGATCAATATGGCCCCTTGCCGCGCTAGCGTTGGCGGGGCGAGCGCGTTTAGAATTTCCACATTGTCCCGGTTAACGGGACGTCGTTTTATTCAGGGAGCTCACGATGAAATTATCCAGTCTCACGGCCGCGCTGGTAGCGGTTACGCTATTTGGTGCGCCCGCACTGGCGCAGCAGGCCGACACCCACAATCACAACCATGCCGGCGAAGAGCAACTCGCCCAGCAAGAGGTCAAACGCTCGATCACCGGGATCGCGCCCAACCTCTACCGGTTCCAAAACAATTTCCATTTTTCGGTGTTCCTGGTGACCGACGACGGCGTCATCGCCACCGACCCGATCAACGCCGACGCGGCGACCTGGCTCGAGGGCGAGATCAAATCGCGCTTCAACCAGGAGATCAAATATCTGGTGTTGAGCCACGACCATGCCGACCACAGCGCTGGCGGCGAGGTGTGGGCCGACACCGCCACCGTGGTCGCCCACGCCAATGCGCGCGATGTGATCATCGCCGAGAAGCGGCCGACAGCGACGCCCGACCTCACCTTCACCGACAATATGAACATCACACTGGGCGGCCAGACGGTCGAGCTCTCCTATGTCGGGCGCAACCATTCCGACAATATGATCGTAATGAACTTCCCGGCCCAGCGGGCGCTGTTCGCGGTCGACTTCATCCCGGTTAAAACCGTCGCCTTCCGCGACTTCGGCGACGCCTACCTGCCCGAATGGCAGGAATCTCTGCGCCGGGTCGAGGCGATGGATTTCGATATCCTGGTACCAGGGCATGGCCGGCTCGGCACCAAGGCCGACGTCGCCGCGTTCCGCGAATATATGGACGATCTGTGGGCGGCGGTTAAGGACGCGGTGCGCGCCGGCAAGACGGTCGAGCAGGCGCAGGCCGAGATCAAGTTGGATAAATACGCCGACTGGGCCCAGTTCGAGGCTTGGGGGCCGCTCAACATCGCCGGCGCCCACCGCATTTTCTCGCAACACCGGCGCGGAAACTAGAACGCCGGTGACATAAGAGCCTACCAAACCACCTCGCCCTTCGAGACGGGCCTATCGGCCCTCCTCAGGATGAGGTGGTTTGGTGGATACCAGTCCGCCTCATCCGTTTCCAAAACTCTCAAATTCCTCATCCTGAGGAGGCGCTGTTGCGCCGTCTCGAAGGGTGAGGATTAGCCCCACTATTGCCGTGCGACCAAGGCCCTGTATGATCGCGCGCAAAGTCATTCACTCTTTGCAAAGGAGCCTTTCCATGGCGCGTATCCCCCTTATCGAACCGGAAGCCGTCGACGGCGATCTCGACGAATTCTTTGGCGCGGTTACCGGCCTGCTCGGCCGGGTGCCGCATTTCTACCGCACCATTTCCCACGCGCCGCTGCTGGCCATGCTGTTTCTGCCGATCAATGCCGCCAACCAGCGCGAATGGCCCGGCGCGCGCCTGTCGGGCCGCATCAAGGAGCTGGTGGTGATCAAGACCAGCCATGTGAATGGCTGCGACTATTGCTACGCCCACAACACCTCGCTGGGCCAGGCCGCCGGCATCACCCACGAGCAAATCATCGATATGTCGAGCGACGATTATAAGAGTTCGGGCAATTTCACCGAGCGCGAGCGCGCCGCTGTGCTGTGGGCCGAGAACGTCACCCGTAACACCGCCCAGAAGAATGGCCCGGTCTATGATCAAGTGAAGGCGCATTTTTCCGACGCCGAAATCGTCGAGCTGACCCTGATCTGCGCCATGTTCAACATGATCAACCGGATCAACGATTCCCTCGACATTACCATCGAAGAGCAGCCGGAAATCGACAAGATCCAATCCTCCCTGGTGCTCGATCCCGAACGCATGAGCACCTATCTGCATTGGCTGGCGGACAATTGGGGGAAAGACTTCGACACCATCAACCAGCAGGCCGAAGACGCCGCAGCAGCCTGACGGAGAGCAAAATATGGCGCGCATTCCCTTGATCCAACCCGAGGCGGTCGACGGCGACCTGGCGGATTTCTACGACGCCGCGACCGGCATGGTCGGCCGGGTGCCCCACAGCATTCGCACCCTGGCCCACGCCCCGTTGCTGGCCATGCTGTTGTTGCCATTCAACGCCGCCAATCAGCGCGAATGGCCCGGCGCGCGCCTGTCGGGGCGGATCAAGGAAATGGTGGTGATCAAGACCAGCCATGTGAACGGCTGCGATTATTGCTACGCCCATAACACCGCTCTGGGCCAGGCGGCCGGCATCAGCCACGAGCAGATCATCGACATGTCGTCGGATGACTATCTGGACTCCGCCGACTTCACCGAGCATGAGAAAGCCGCCATTCTGTGGGCCGAACATGTGACCCGCAACACCGCCCAGAAGAACGACGCTGTCTATGACCGGGTGAAGGCGTTGTTCAGCCATGCGGAAATCGTCGAACTGACCCTGATCTGTGCCATGTTCAACATGATCAACCGGATCAACGACTGTCTGGAAATCGAGATCGAGGAGCAGCCCGAGATCGACAAGATCAAAGGCACCCTGGTGCTCGATCCCGAACGTATCCGAACCTATCTGCATTGGCTGGCCGACCACTGGCCGAACGAATTCGACACCATCAACAAGCAGGCCGAAGACGCCGCGGCGGCTTGAGCGCCCTGCCGCGGCCTCATGACAGTGTGGCTAAGCGCGCGCCATGGTCGGGATGGGGCAGCGAACCGGTTAAGATTAATTTCCACAGAAAACACCGAAACGCGTCCCAAAAGGGGCGAATTAACCATGTTTGTTAACGAAAAATCCCGGAACCGGTAGCTGACTCTGGTCAGTCGATGCGCTAACGTTGCCAACAACGAGGCGAGGTACTTTTCTTGTACCGTTAGGCCGAGTAGCACTTCAATTTAGAGCATAGCGAAGAGCGCAAAACGTGGATTCGGTAGACCATAACGCGGCGACAGCGGAGACCGATCCGGCGCCGGTGGTCGACACCACCGCCGATGTGGCGCGGGTTTGGGTCTTGTGCCGTAAACGCGCCAACGGTGACTTCGAAAGCCTGCGATCCTTCGATGACGAAGCCCGCGCGCGCGCCGACCTCGAGCTGGTGCAAAGCGTCTCCAGCGATGAATTCTGGCTGGCGGCGGTGCCGTTGGTGCAAGCGCCACAGGCGGCCGGGGAGGCTCTGTCCCCGGTACAGGCGCTAGCCTTGTCCTGGCTCGCCGATGGCGCCGAGGCGGAAGGCTCGGCCGAGCTTGACGATACGGTTCAGATCAGACCGGCCCATGTTCGTGGTTTTCTATCGGTGCCGCCGGAAGAGTGGCGTCGCATGGCGGAAAAGGGCTGGGTGCGCAACGGCCTGTTGACGCCGGAAGGCGCGGCCAGGATCGGGCGAACCCGCGCCGCGTCCTAGGCGCAAACCTCAATACCGATATATTACGATTACGGAGACAGACGTCGGGTTCCGTGATGATGCCGAAATGCAGGTTTGAAAAAGGCAACTGTTATGGGTAGTTGGGGACCAGGCCTGTACAGCGACGACACCGCGCAAGAGCTGCGCGATCTCATTAAAACTCTCATGCGTTTGCCGAAAGACGGCGAAGACCTGTTGCGGGTGATCCTGGAATACGTTCCAGCTGATGACCCCGATGACGATACCTATTCCACTGTCTGGCTGGTGATCGCCGACCAGTTCCACCGGTACGGAATTACCTATCAACCGGTCTTCGACCAAGCGCGCGAAATCATCGAGGAGGGTCTGGACGACGCCTTGATGGCGCGCCTGTCGATGAGCGAGCGCGACAGGTCGAAACGCCGCGCTCAGCTAGACGATCGCCTATTAGCATGGTCGAAACCGCCCGGGAAAATTGCCAACCGCCGCATCCTCAATTCACCCCAGCGCCATCCCGTATCGCCCGGCGATATCTGGTTCTATCCGACCAAGGACGGCAACCCGGTGAATACATTTGATCCCGCCGCGTATACGGCGGAACATTTCCACCCGGATGGTTGGGCCGCCTTCGCCATTGCCCGGAACGAGCATCGGCTTGGACTGTTTCCGGTATCGTATTTTATTCGGTTGCACGTCGACGCCAAGTCAAAGCCCACCCTCGAAAGCTGCAGATTGGCGCCGATTACCGGCATGATCATAAAGAGTTTCGGCGTCGACCCCGACCCGCGGCCGTGCGCGGGCTGGGCGCCGATTACCAGCTCGATCATTAAGAAAATCGGCGCACAGAAGGCGGGAGCCGTGGAGTTGTCATGGTCGAAAATCGAAAAGCGTTTGATCCTGACGGACTTCGACCCGAAGAATGAACCGCCGGCCCTTTATCACGGACTTTTCGTCAGTAATAAATCGGGACCGGATCCCGAATATTGGGACTATCCGGTAGAGCTCGAGGCTCGTCTTTCAGATCTTATGGTTTAAGATGACGAGAAGTGCGATCTGGACTAACGCCAACGATCGACGTCACAGGAACTTATGCCGGCGACGATGAATCGTCCCAACGCGGCAGGCTTAGGGTAAATCGCGATCCCTTGCCCAACTCGCTTTCCAGCGAAATATCACCACCCATGAGCAGCGCTAGATTCCGCGCGACGTGCAGGCCGATGCCAACGCCCTCGGTGTTATTGGTGAAGGCGTCGGAGCGCACCCGATGGAAGCGTTCGAACACCGCATGAAGGCGATCTTCAGGGATACCGATACCGGTATCCCACACGGTCATCAGCACCCGATCGTCTTGCCCCGGTTTGACCTCAATGCCGACTGTCCCGCCCTCAGGTGTGAATTTGACCGCATTGGTCAATAGATTGATCAATATCTGCCGGGCCGCGGTAACGTCGCCAAATATCTCGACACCGTCATCGACATCGGGAATCTGCACCGTCAGGCCCGAAGTCTGGGCGCGCACTTCGACCATGGTCATAGTATCGCGTAGCAATTCAGCGACGCCCAAGCGCTGCAAATTGATTTCGGTGGTGTCGTTCTCGATGCGCACCGTGTCGAGAAGATTGTCGATGATCTGCACCAGATGGCCCGACGCGGACAGCACGTTGTCCAAATAGTCGCCCATGCGTTCGGTGATCGGTCCGGCGACCTGGCGGCGGCATAATTCGGTGAAGCCGATAATCGCGTTCAGTGGGGTACGCAATTCATGGCTGGTCAGCGCCAGGAACTCGCTCTTCGCGGTCGACGCGCCCTCAGCCTTGGTCAGGGCGTCGTTGAGTTGATCATTGCGCACTTCGAGCGTCTTCAGCGCCTGCTCAAGGTCCTGACGCGCGCTCATCATCGCCCGTTCGGCCTCCATGGTGCGCGTGATATCGGTGCCGGTACCGCGGAACCCGAGGAAGCGGCCATTGGACTTATCGAAGAATGGCATACCGCTGAGATGGATGCGCCGGGGCTGGCCGGCTTCGTCGCGCATGATGAACAACCGGTTGCGGAACGACCGATGGCTGGCGAACAGACTTTCCAGATCGGGGGTTCCCGACGACGCCTCGGGCAGTTCACCGAGGGACAGCACGTGTTTGCCCAAATGCATATGCGGCGGCACGCCGGTAATCGCGGCGATGCGCGGCGACACTTCGGTCATCAGCAGATCGGCATCGGTCTCCCACACCCAGTCGGATGACGCGCGGATCGTGTCATTGAGTTTTTCGACCGTCTCCGCCAGCTTTTTTTCCAGCGTGGTGTTGCGGGTGACATCTTCGAAGTAGCCGTAGAATAGTCGCCCGTTATCACCTTCGTTGATGAAGTGACGGCCGAGATATAGCCGGGTCATGCCAGAGCGGCGGACCTCGGTATGGTTGGGCTCGAAGCGGCCGGTTTCGGCAAGACCTTCAAGAACATTGCGCAGCGGGGTCGGCGCGGCGGCGCTGTTGGAGAGGTCGACCTCGAACCCCCACGCGTCACGCGACAATTCAATGAACCCGTCGGTGGCATAGATCAGGTTGAAGTTGGCGTCGGCGACATAGACCGGGCCGAATTGTTTGAGCAGTAGCTCGCCGACTTCAAGGTCGCGAAAAGCCGGCGGTTGTAAAACCCCGGTGTCGACCAGGGCCGCTGCTGGTTGCTTCGCCGTTTGTTCGGACCGGCCCCCCCGCCTGGTATAGACCCGGCCCTGCTCGCCGACCGTACTCTGCCTGAAGACCTGGGTCATCGAAGGTGCTTCTCCTAAACCGCCAAACGACCAAGTCCAGGCCGGGATTAACCCGATCAAATTCGAACTTGAGCGTCAAAACGCCGGAATCATAGCGCACTTCTTGGTTAAAGAAAATGAGAATGTATATGAATCAAGGCCTTTTGCTTGGTTCTTCATGTGGTTCGTAGGCTATGGCTCCCTTCTTCGAAACCCGCCTCAATCAGGCTGACGCCAATTCCCACCGGCGTGGGAATATCACTTGTTATCCAGGCGGATCGTTCACCTACGCCTAAGTTGTCTGGACTAATTCTTCCGCCCCGCCAACAAATACCTATTACTGGTTGTACAAATCGCAAGCCTATTTTGGACGATAACGTTTAGAATCAATTACTTCCCGGCTTGTGGTCAATAAATTTCCAAAATTTTAGACCACACCAGGCGGAGTGTATTTACATAGACCGTCGGTCGAGAATTATTGTTAATATTTCCGCGATGCTTATTGCCAAATGTCCAAGTAAGCTCGACAATAGAAAAAAACGAAAAACAAGAATCTCGGGAACCCAAACCGTGGATACGCGCAGGTAGCAAGGACGGTAGTGCGGTACCGTATGGGGATGAGGCCCGTCACCAATGAGTGATTCCAGTTTATCCAGCACCGATGACGGTGTGAGAACGTCAGCGATCGTTAAGTGGTTTAATCCGATCAAAGGCTATGGGTTCGTTCAGCCAAACGACGGCACCGGAGACGCCTTCGTGCATGTCTCGGTGCTAGAAGCCGCCGGTCATCGTGATCTACCCGATGGGGCGGCGGTCGAATGCGAGATCAGCCAGGGCGCCAAGGGTCCCACTGTCACCACCATCTTCAGTGTCGAGGCGCCCGAGGGCGGGGTTGAATCCGATATGGACGCCGAGCCCGACGGGCCTTTGATCGAAGGCGTCGTCAAATTTTTCGACGCCAATAAGGGCTACGGTTTCGTGGTACCCGACGATGGGGGTCCGGACGTGTTCATCTCCGGCCGTGTCGTGGCCAGTAGCGGGTTGCGTATGCTGGAACCTGAAACCCGAGTCCGAGTGGGCACCCAAAAGGGGGACAAAGGCCCGCTCGCGGTCAAGGTCGAACTGATCTAGCCGGGTTTATTTCGGCAGCGCCGATTTGATGTGACATTGTGCCGACCGCCTAGCGTCCGCGGCTACCACCGCGACATCGCCGGTATTATGTGCAATGACGATCGCACCCTCCATCAACATCATCAGTGACCGGGCCAGCGGGGCCGGCGCCGGGGCCCCGGCCGCCACGGCCAACTCTGCGATATAGCCCTCGACCAGGCGCTTATGTTCAGCCACGGCGGCATGGATCGGGCTGGCATGGTCGCCATATTCCGCCGCCGCATTGATGAATGTGCAGCCCCGAAAGTCGGCGGCGTCGAACCAATCGCCGAGCACATCGAATATCGCCGATAGTCGTTCGACAGGATCTTGCGTGCGGGCCTCAACGGCGCGCGGAAACCAATTGCGAAACTCCTCATCGCGGCGGCGCAGCGCGGCCAGGATGAGATCGTCCTTCGATCGAAAGTGATTGTAGAGGGTCATTTTAGCGACGCCGGCTTCAGCCAATATGCGGTCAATGCCGGCGGCATGAAATCCTTCGCGGTTGAAGACCGCCAAGGCAGTTTCGACCAGCTGTTCGCGACGCGACGTGCTCATCCCTTGACGCTTTCGTGATGGTTCAATGGGTAATGCATCTAAACAGACCATTCTGTCGTATATCAATATAGGACGGCACTTAACGCATAGCAAATATTCATTTTTGCGATAGCTCTGCAAGTGGCTAATTGCCAGAAATTGCCGGTTATTGGCCAGTATTCGTCGATTTGTACGAGTCTCATTTTTTCGCGAGTCGGCCTTGAAAAGACAGACTAGTCTGTCTATCTAATGACCCATGGCAGCGCCGCTACATGTGGCGCTGCCGGAAAAGGACGCCGCCCGGAAGGGTGAGAGTCCGGAAAGCGAGACACCATGTGGAACCGAGCAATAACCGATAAACCGATCTGGCGCGGCGTTTCAGCCACCCTGTTTTCACTACTCATGCTCGCCGGAATTATGTTGCTGAGCACGCCCGCGGCGGCGCAAAACAGCTGCGGACCGCGCGACACCGTCGTTAAATTGCTTGGTAGCGAATATGACGAATCGACCGTCGCGGTCGGTTTGGCGCATAGCGGCGGCGTCATTGAGGTGCTAACCGCCGGCGACGGCACCACCTGGACCATCATGATGACCATGCCCGACGGCACCAGTTGCGTTGTCGCCAGCGGCGAAGCCTGGATCGACGTCTTGCGCCGCGCCAAGGGCCAGGTCTCCTAACCTCCCAAACAGCCCGGAAATTTCGACATCTGCGGTCGCGTGGACCATCTGCGCGGCCGCCGGGCGCAACAACGAGAACGACGATATGTCCGACACCAACGGCCACCTGGCCTTCACTAAGGCCGTGCAGCGCGAGCAGGAAAAGCGCGGTTCGCGCGCCGCCTATGCGCGGATGGACGAAAAAGGCGCGTGGCGCCAGGAGGTAACCGACGACCTTGCCGCGTTCATCGCCGAGCGGGACTCCTTCTACCTGGCGACATCCAACGCTGACGGACTTCCCTATATCCAGCACCGTGGCGGCGCACCTGGTTTTCTCAAGGTGCTCGACAAATCGATACTGGCCTTCGCCGATTTCGCCGGCAACAAGCAATATATCACCCTGGGCAATCTGGCCGAGAACGACCGCGCCTTCATCTTCCTCATGGACTATGCCAACCGCCGGCGCATCAAGCTGTGGGGCCGGGCGGAAGTGATCGAAAACGCGCCGGATTTGATAGCCAAATTGGTCGACGCCGATTATCTGGCCGCAAACAAGGCCGAACCCGAGCGGGCCATCATCTTCCATCTGGACCAATGGGACGCGAACTGCCCGCAACACATCACCCCGCGCTACACAAACGACCGGATGTCTCCTGTTGTCGAAGAATTGAACAACAAGATCGAGACCCTGGAGGTTCTAATATTGGATTTGCAGACCAAACTGGCGCACGCTAGGGCAAACGCCGGAACCGCTGGCGAACCGGGCGCCGATCGGGGGCCGCAGCAGGAGGATTCTTAAATGGCTGATAATTTCGATGTTGTTGTTCTAGGCACTGGCAATGCCGGCATGGGGGCCGCCGGAGTGACGCGGGCGGCGGGCAAGTCCGTTGCCATGATAGAATCGCGCGATGTCGGCGGCACCTGCCCGATCCGCGGTTGCGTGCCGAAGAAGGTGTTGGTGGCGGCCGCGCAAGTGCTGCACCAAATCGACTTAGCGCCACAGCATCATATCTCGGTTGGCGCGCCCAAGCTGGATTGGCCGGCCTTGATCGCGCGCGAACGCACCTTCGTTGACGGCGTGCCCGACGACTTTCGCGGCAGTCTGGAGAACCGCGAGATCGAGCTGATCGAAGGGCGAGCCAAGTTCGTTGGCGAGAACGCCATCGCCGTGAATGGCCGCACGCTGGAGGCGGAAAATATCATCATCGCCACCGGCTCGACGCCGCGCAGCCTACCGATCAAAGGCGCCGAGTTGATGATCACCAGCGATGACATCCTCGAATTGGCGACCCTGCCCGACCGTTTGGTGTTCATCGGCGGCGGCGTGATCGCGCTGGAATTCGGTCATGTGTTCGCCCGCGCCGGCACCGAGGTGACCATCCTCGAAGTGATGGACCGGCTGTTACCGCGCATGGAAGCCGACGCGGTGGCGCAGGTTCATAAAGAAAGCGAGCGGATCGGCATCAATATCCTCACCGGCGTGAATGTCGAGGAGATCACGGCTGCCGGCAATTCACTGCAGGTGAACTTCACCCATGACGGCAAGCCGCAGAGCATCGAGGCCGACCGGGTCGCCAATGGCGCCGGCCGGGTGCCCGACGTCGCCGAGCTCGATCTCGACGCCGGCAATGTCGCCCATGACGGGTTGTCGCTGTCGGTGAGCGAGGAATTGCGCAGCACCTCGAACCCCCATGTCTGGGCGGCCGGCGACGCCATCGGCGGTAGCGGGCAACTATCGCCGATCGCCACCTATGAAGGACGCATCGTCGGCAACAACATCTTGAACGGCGGCGGCCAAACGCCGTCCTATGGCCACATCCCGGCCAATGTCTACACCGTGCCGGCGCTGGCCACCATCGGCATGACCGAAGAAGAGGCCATCGCCGCCGGCCGCAAGTTCCAGGTCAAGGGCGGCGACATGTCGGGCTGGCGCTCGTCGATGACCCACGCCGAGACCGTGTCCTTTTCCAAAGTACTGGTCGAGGACGATACCAACGCCATACTCGGCGCCCATATCGTCGGTCACGGCGCGGAGGAGATTATCCACCTGTTTGCCATGGCGATGAAATACGATCTCGGCACGGCCGCCCTGACCGACATGGTCTACGCCTATCCGACCTTCGCCTCGGACATCAAATTCATGGTGTAACGGGCGGCGGTCAGGCTTCGCCGCGCGCGGTGTGGGCGAGCTTGACCAGCGCGGCGCGGGCCTCTTCGGGCCCGGTGATCACACCGTCGAAATCCAAACGGGCATCGGCGTCATAGCGGCCCAGATCGATCCCCTCTGGATCGATGCCGGTTAGCCGCCAGTCCAGGCCCGGCCGGCCGACCAGATTATGGGCGTAGAGATTTACCGACTCGCCATGATCGCTATTCATATGCGCGATAATATCGGACTCGCTTTCGGCCAAGTCCGCCGACGCCTTAGTATCGAACATGACTTGGTCACCTTCGAGGGTGTGGATGCGCGCGAAACCACCGATGAAATGAACGCTTTCGATCGCCAACCGGTAGAGCTTGAAATCGGCGAATTGAGCGAAGGATTGCGCCGCGCTGTGGCGCGCGAGAAAGCGGCCGCGCAACAACGGGTCATCACAGGGTTCAGCGCGGCCAACCACCGAGGCGCGGCTTTGTGAAATCGCCTCGCGGGTCGATTTTGCGAACAGCAACGATACGCGCCCGTCGGCGGCGATGTTGCGGCTGTGGCGGGCCAAATCAGACAGCAGCAGCAGGGGCGCCGCGTCATGGCCACAGGCGGTCAAGGCGAGGCTGGCATAGGGCCCGCTGCCGGTTTCAATATCCAGGGTCGCCAACGTCGCTTGCCGCGCGGTGCGGATCAACCGGCGCGCCACCCGGCCGGGGTCTTTCTCTCGATCATCAATCGTCATAGCGGCGCAGAGACTAAAGCAGTCGCCGACAAGATTGAACCGGCCCCTACCGATAACCTGCGACCGAGAAGCGTTATTTGCCGGACCGCGCCGTCGCGGCGTCGTGGTCGTGCTCCGGGTCGCCTGCCGCAGGGCGACGCGCGCCGGCGGATTCGACCACGGCAACGACTTCGATCGGTCCGGCGCGCTCGAAAATTAAGGTCAGGGGAAAGGTGGATTCCTTGATCAGTTGCTCGCGCAACCCAATCAACATGACGTGTTTGCCACCGGGCGCCAGCGCGACTTCGCCCTTCGCCGGCACTTCAATGCCGCCCTTGACCGGCCGCATTTTCACGACATCGCCGTCGCGAATGCTGGCGTGCAGCGAGGCTATATCGGCCATGTCGGATTCAATGCCGATCAGGCGATCCGGCCGATCGCCGGCGTTTTGGATGACCAGGAATACGCCGCCAGCCTTCTGCGACGGCGCCGTGGCGCGCGACCAGGGGTGGACGATGGTGAGCGATCCTTGGACATGGTCATGGGCTTGCGCCGGCACCGCCCCGCCGAGCACTCCGGCGGCAATCACCAGGGCGGCAAGGCCTCTAACTATCGCCATGACAGCCTGCCGCGCTTAGCCACGCATATGCTGGCGGATAATCGACGCCATCTCTTCCGGCGAAGTGCCGTAGCGCAGCAGGGATGCGACATTGCCTTCGGGGTCGAGCAAATAGACAAACGAGGTGTGATCCATCAGGTAGTAGGAATAATCGGGATCGTCGACGCGTTTGTAGAATATACGATACGCGTCGGCGACTTGCTTGATCGCTTCCGGCGACCCGGTCAATCCGATCAGACGCTCGTGGAACAGCGACACATATTGGGACAGAACCTCCGGCGTGTCGCGCTCCGGATCGATGGAAATCATCACTGGAGTAACCGCAACGGAATCGTCCCCCAATTCGTCGAGCGCCAAGGCGATGTCGCCAAGCTCGGTGGGGCAGACGTCAGGGCAAAAGGTGTAGCCGAAAAACACCAGCGTGAAGTTGCCGAGATAATCCTTCTCGGTGACTTGCTTGCCGGTATGGTCAGTCAGCGCAAACGGCCCCCCAATTTCTACGCTAGTAATTAATCCGCTCGCCGCCTTGGTGACGTCGTCGTTGCGAATGACCAGCCACTGCGCCAACCCAGCTCCCACTGCGATGACGAGGACGGCGAGGAGTATGCCAATGCGTGTCGATTTCTTCATGGACTGAGACTTAACGCCCTCTCGCGCCAACCAGCAATGTGTCGCACGGTCGCAGATTACTCACTTTTCCGTGGGTTTCTGCGGTTAATTCGTGAAGTATGCAACCCACTGAAAACCTTAGTATCATTGAATTATGGTCAATGATGGCCCAAATCCAGTCGTAAATCCGCCATAATAAGGCAGCACGGTGATCGTGGCCCGGAGGCACCGATATGCTGCAACAGTTTAATAAGGATATCCCGATGGCGCAGACAATAGCGTTGGTCGACGACGACCGTAACATTTTAACCTCGGTATCGATCGCCCTGGAAGCCGAGGGCTTTAAAGTCGACACCTATGCCGATGGCGACGAAGCGCTGCGCGGCCTCACCGCCCAGCCGGTCGATCTCGCGGTCTTGGATATCAAAATGCCGCGCATGGACGGCATGGAGCTATTGGGAAAATTGCGCAAAGACAATGCGGTGCCGGTCATCTTCCTGACCTCGAAGGACGATGAAATCGACGAGGTGATCGGCCTGCGCATGGGCGCCGACGACTACATCACCAAGCCGTTCTCACAACGCCTACTGATCGAACGCATCCGCGCGGTGCTGCGGCGCGGCGACGCCGACGCGCCGATCGAAGAAGGCGATGGCAAGGTCATCCGCCGAACCGGACTGGTCCTCGATCCCAACCGCCATCGCTGCATGTGGCGCGAGCGCGAAGTCGCCCTGACGGTAACCGAATTTTTGATCCTACAGGCATTGGCCCAACGGCCCGGCCATGTGAAGAGCCGCGACCAGTTGATGGACGCGGCCTATGGCGACAGCATCTATGTGGACGACCGCACCATCGACAGCCACATCAAACGCCTGCGGAAGAAGTTTAAGGAAGTCGATGTCGAGTTCGCCCAGATCGAAACCTTGTACGGCATCGGCTACCGCTACAAGGAAAGCTGAACCGACGCCGTTCTTTTGGGGGACTCAAGACACTGGACGCCCGAACTGGATACGAACACGACGCCACACCTGAGGCGCGCACGACCGAAGCACCGGTTCGTCGCCGAGACCGCACGCCCAAGGCGGGTCGGCGCAGGTTCCGGCGCCTGCGGTGGGCCCTGTTGTGGCTGGCGCAGCGGCGCGCCTCCACATCGCTCACCCGGCGTATCCTGGCAATTAACCTGCTGGTTCTGATCGTCCCCATCGGCAGCTTCTTCTTCCTTGATCAATATCAGCAAAGCCTGATCGATTCCGAAATCGCCGCCCTGCGGACCCAGGGCGAGGTGTTCGCCGGCGCCGTGGGGGCCGGTGCTGTGGGCGTTTCGCCGGGCATCGGTCAGCGGGTCGAACCGGTACGCGCGAACCTAATGCTGCGCCGGTTGACCGACCCGACAAACACGCGCGCGCGGCTGTTCGTGAACACCGGCGTGCTGGTCGCCGACACGCAATATCTAACCCTCTCGCGCGGCTTTGTGCAGGTGCAGGAATTGCCACCGCCGCTAAGCGAAATCGGCTTCGACGATTGGCTAGATGAAAAAATTTCCGCCGTGCTCAATTGGTTGCCAGGCAACAGCGAACTGCCGCTCTACGAAGAAACCAGCCCCTCGAATGCCAACAACTATGTCGAAGTTCAGCGGGCGCTGTTTGGCGAACAGGCCGCCGCCGTTCGGCGCCAGGAGGCTGGCGGCATGGTGATTTCGGTGGCGGTTCCGGTGCAACGCTATCGCCAAGTGGTTGGCGCGCTGATGCTGACGACCAGCGGCGTCGAGGTCGAAAAAGCCATGCGCGCCATTCGCCTGGATATTCTGCAGGTTTTTGCCATCGCCTTGGGCGTGACCATATTGCTGTCGCTCTATCTCGCCGGCACCATCGCGCGGCCGATCAACCGCCTCGCCGCCGCCGCCGAACGGGTGCGTACGGGCCGCGGCCGCCACGCGGTGATTCCCGATTTCTCGGGTCGGCGCGACGAAATCGGCGAACTCAGCCGCGATCTGCGCGGCATGACCGAAGCCCTGTGGCAGCGCATGGACGCCATCGAGAGGTTCGCCGCCGATGTCGCCCACGAGATTAAAAACCCGCTGACCTCGTTGCGCAGCGCCGTCGAAACCGTCGCCCGGGTCGATGACCCGGAACAGCAGAAGCGGCTAATGTCGATTATCGTCGATGATGTACACCGGCTCGACCGGTTGATCAGCGATATATCCGATGCGTCGCGCCTCGATGCAGAACTCAGCCGCGATGTGCCGACGCCGATCGATGTGCGCCAGGTTCTGGGGGCGCTCACCGACATCGAACGCAGCGTGGCCTCGGACAACCGATCTTCCATCGACTGGCACTTGGAAGCCGATACCGATTTGACGGTTTGCGCGTCGGAAAGCCGCCTCGGCCAAGTATTCCGCAACATCATCGCCAATGCCATATCGTTCAGTCCGACCGAAAAGAATATTACCGTGCGGGCCGAACGGGTCCGCAAACGCGAGGGCGACGTTGTCACCGTATCGGTCGAGGATGACGGGCCCGGCATCCCACCAGAGAACCTGGAATCGATTTTCGAACGGTTTTATTCCGACCGTCCGATCGAAGGCCCCGACGGCAAGGGCGAGAAGTTCGGCACCCATTCCGGCCTGGGGTTGAGTATTTCACGCCAAATCGTCGAAGCCGCGGACGGCCGCATCTGGGCCGAAAACCGCCGCAACGGCGACGGCGTGATCTGCGGCGCCCGCTTCGTCGTCGAATTGCCCACCGGCGCCCGCGACTAGCCGCTCAAACTTCCGAAATATTTGTGCAAACCCACGCCTTCGATTAGCACGTGTCTGAGCCTGGCTGATTTGCCATAATCACCCCAACGCAGGCGCCGAGGCGCGCCAGCCAACCGCAACAAGCGCTGGAAAGGCGGAGACTATGCCAATCACCCGTGTTGAATCCTTAGTCTACGGCGTCACCGATATGGCGGCGGGCATTCGTTATTACGAGAATTGGGGGCTGGAAGCAGTCGAGCGCAGCGACAGCGGCGCTGTGTTCAGGACCCCGGCGGGACAAACCATCAGCCTGCGTCCGATCGACGATGCCACATTGCCGACAGCACCCGACGGTGAGCAATCTACGTTGCGCCAGACGGTGTGGGGCGTGGAGTCGGCCGATGATCTGGCGGCGCTGGCGGCCGAACTATCCACCGACCGCGAGGTGACCAGCGCGACCGACGGCAGCCTGAGCACGGTCGACGAAAGCGGCTTTTCAATCGGCTTCGCGGTGAGCCAACCAGCCACGGTCGAGGCCGCACCGCCGCTCGTGAATTTGAACGAGAATGCCCAGCGTCTAAATGAAACGGTGGCGTCGCTGCCTCAGGCGCGACCGCTGCGCCTGGGCCATGTGGTTTTTTATATCTCGCACGACGGTGCAGACCGGGCCGTATCGTTCTATCTCGACCGACTGGGGTTCCGCCTGTCCGATAGCACAATCGGCCGCGGTGATTTCATGCGCTGTGCCGGATCGCGCGACCACCATAATTTATTTCTACTGCGGCGCGACGGCAGCGCGGGGTTCAACCACGCCGCCTTCGAGGTGCGCGATTTCGATGAAATCATGATGGGCGGCGCGTGCATGAAAAGCCATGGCTGGCAGCCGGACACAACGCCGGGCCGCCACATTCTAGGCTCCAACCTCTATTGGTATTTCCGCAATCCAAGCGGCGGCAACACCGAATATTTCGCCGACATGGACTGCATGGACGACGATTGGGAACCGCGCATCTGGGAGAAAAGCCCGGGATTCGCCCTGTGGTCGATCGACGATCCCGATCAGCCGCCGGCGCCACCCCCCGCCAGCCTGTCGTGACGTCAACCGCCGTCGAGACAAGTGACGCCGACGCGGTCGCCGCGGCCGATGCGTTGGTGCCCGCGCTACAAGCGCGGGCCGCGGATACCGAGGCAGCGCGAATGGTGCCGGCGCAAAGTATCGCCGAGATGCGCAGCGCGGGATTGTTGCGCATGGGACAGCCGCGCCATCTCGGCGGCGGCGAATTGCCCCTCGACGAGTCGGTCGAGGCGATCTCACGCCTAGCCCGCGGCTGTGCGTCGAGCGCTTGGGTGGCCGGGGTCTACAACGATCACGCGATCACCATCGGCATGTTCGACCCGCGCGCGGCCGAGGACATTTGGGGCGACAATCCCGACGCCCTGGTCTCGGCCGGCTTCACCCCCTCGGGCGACATTGAACGCGACGAAGGTGGCTGGCGTCTCAGCGGTACCTGGAGTTGGTCGAGCGGATGCGACCATGCGGACTGGCTGATGGTGGTGGCGCTACTGCCGAAACCCGGCAACGACGGCGTGGTGCCCTCGTTCTGCCTGGTGCCCCGTGAGAATGTGCGCATCGACGATAATTGGCACGTCATGGGTCTGGCCGGCACTGGCTCGAAGACCCTGGTCATCCAGGATGCCTTCGTCCCCGACCACCACACCTTCTCCATGACCGAGACCAATGAAGGTTCGGCCAATCGCATCAAACAAAAACGCCCGCCGCTATTTTGCCTGCCACGCACCGGCTCGGTGCCGTTCATGCTGTCCGCCCCGGCGCTGGGAGTGGCGGAAAGCCTACTCGCGCTGCATATCGAAGATCTCAGCACCCACAGTCCGCGCGGCGTCAATGTTAGCGAATTCGCGACCATGCAGATGCATGTCTCCGAAGCTGCCGCGGAGATCGATAGCGCCAGGCTTCTCATGCTGCGCGACTGCCGCGAGGCGATGGCGGCGATGGCGGCAGGCCAACCGTTGACCATGGAGGAGCGCGCGCGCGGCCGCCGAGATCAGGCCTATATGGTCATGCTATGCCGGCGCGCCGTCGACCGGCTGTTTACCGCCGCCGGCGGCAACGGGATATTCCTCGACAATGAAATGCAGCGTAAATTTCGCGACGTTCATGCGATCAGTGGCCATTTGGCGCTGAACTGGGATGTCGCCGGCACCACCTACGGGCGGGTCGCCTTCGGCCTCGATCCGGCCACCCCGTTGATCTAGCGCCGTGGTGTCCCGGGCACATCGAATTCTCATAACCGCCTTCTGGCTGTTCGGCGCGAGCCTGTGGCCCCTGCAAGCCAGCGCCCAAACAGCGGTCGATCTCGAGCTCGCCCTGGGTATCGACGTGTCGCGCAGTATCGATGCCGGCGAGGCGCGACTACAACGCCAAGGCTATATCAACGCGTTTCGCGATCCCGAACTTATTGAAGCCATCGAAACCGGCATCCTCGGGCGCATCGCTGTCGGCTATTACGAATGGGCCGGGTTCGGCCACGCCGACATCATCGTCGATTGGCGGGCCATCGATGGCGCGGCCAGCGCCAACGCCTTCGCCGATGCCTTGCAGCAGAATATCCCACTTTCGGCCAGCCGCACGTCGATTAGCGGCGCCATTGAATTCGCCCAACCCTGGTTCGACAATAACGGCTTCGACGGCACCCGCCGGGTGATCGATATCTCCGGCGACGGACCGAATAATTGGGGGTCGCTGGTCACCACCGCCCGCGACAATGCGGTGGCGGCGGGGATCACCATCAACGGGTTGCCGATCCTCGATCCCGGCGGCGGCCCGTTCTCGCGCTTTAATATCGCCAATCTCGATCTGTACTACCGCAACTGTGTGATCGGAGGCACCGGGGCTTTTCTGGTGGTGGCCGCCGATTTCAACGATTTTGCCCGCGCCGTGCGCCGCAAGCTGGTGCTTGAGATTGCCGGCTTGCAACCGCTACGAAGCCCGCCACCGATCGCCGGTCCAATCCGCGTGCAGAGCGACGCCCCGGCCCGCGTCGGCCCGCCATGCAACATCGGCGAAACCATGTGGCAGAATCGCGATGGGTTTTGAGACTGCCCCTTGCAATGGATGGGCGGCGTTCGATAGCTTCGGACGGATAACGGTCATACACATTGCTTGCGGTCTTATATAAGACTGGCTAAGTTCGCACGAATACACAAACACGCATCCAGCGGGCTCATGGGAAATCTAACGGCGCTCGTAAGGGTCGCGTAAAACGGGGATAGAGAGATGAAGCAGATTAATGTTGGGGTTATCGGCACCGGGTGGACCGGCGGCATTCGCGCAAACGCCTGCGCGCGCAGTCCACTGATCGACGAGTTGCATATCGCCGAAATCAACCCCGACCGGCTCGCCGAGGTGAAGGCCGAGACCAGCCCCAACTTCGCGACCACCGACTGGGAACAGCTTCTGACCAAGGACGAGCTCGACGCCATTGTCATTTCCGCGACGCCGGAATCGACCCATTACCCGATGATCAAGGCGGCCCTGGAAGCCGGCAAACACGTCTTCGTCGAAAAGCCAGTCTCGACCACCATCGCCGAAGCCGATGAAGTGATCGCGCTGGCCGAAGAGAAGAATTTGAAATTCACAGTTGGCTATTCACAGCGGTTCAAGCCGAAATTCGCCTATGTAAACAAGGCCTTAAAGGAAGGTCTGATCGGCGACCCGGTAACCTGCTTGATCAGCCGCAACGTCACCCGCGAGCTCGGCACCAAGATCACCGGGCGTTCGAAATTGTCGCCGGCGGCGATGGAAGCGACCCACGATCTGGACTTTCTGCTGTGGGCCCTGCAACCGCGCAAACCGGTGCGGGTTTACTCGCAAACGTCGGGCAAGTTGTTCAAGCGCAATAGCGAGACACCGGATCATCAATGGATCATGGTCACCATGGACGACGGCACGACGATCACCGTCGGCGCCGGCTGGATCCTGCCGATCGGCTATCCCAACTATTCGCAATGCTGGATCGAAGTGGTCGGCACCGACGGCGCCTTGACCATCGACGACACCCATAAGGAAGTGCAGTTCAACACCACCGAACACGGCATTCGCTATCCCATGTCGTCGATGCCCGGTGAGCCGGTCGACCATGTGTTCGCCGGCCCGATGGCCGACGAGACCATCCACTTCGTCGAAGCGGTGGTCTACGACCGGCCGGTGATGGTGAAGCCGGACGAAGCCCGGCTGGTGATGGATGTTTATACCGCGGCCGACCTGTCCGACGAGTTGGGCGAGCCGGTCACATTGCCGCGCAACGACCCGTCGGCAGCGATGGCGGCGAAGTAAACGAACAAGCGGCTGCCATAAGGCGGCCGCGCAGAGAGGTTAGGGTGGGAATGTCTGATACCGGTGACCAACCGGCGTCACGCGGCGCGATTAACTTCAACACCGTGTTCGGCATCATCGGTATCGTCGTCGGGATCGCCCTGTTCATCATCACACCCGACCAGGTCGAACGGCCGCGACTACTGTTCGGTCAAAAACCGTCGGGCCTCGATCCAGACTTTTTCCCGCGCCTGGTTGCCATCCTTTTTGTCATCACCGGGGGGTGGCTCATCTGGCGCGCGCGGGTGCTGGTCGAGGAAAACCGTATCCGCAACCTCGACAGCGAGGCCATCGTCAATGTGATCGTGACCCTGCTCGGCTTTCTGATTATGGCGCTGGTCATGCCCTGGCTGGGCTTTGTGATTTCCTCGATCATTCTACTCGCCGTTTTGTCGACATTTTACGGCAACCGTAATCTCCTCGCCGGCGCTGCGGTCAGCATCGGTGTGCCGCTGATTTTCTACAATATTTTGCGGGTGTGGCTGCAAGTGGTGCTGCCGCAAAACCCGTTCTTTCCCAACATATTGTGGTTCTAGACATGCCCCGGCGGGCACGCGCGTAAGGGCGAATAAGCGATGGAAGTATTATTTGGTGCGATGATCGAAGGCGCCGGGATTTTGTTTAATCCCGAAACCCTGTTCATCACCATCCTTTACATGACCGGCGGTTTGCTTCTCGGCATGTTCGTGGGCGCACTGCCGGGGCTGACGACTTTGACGGCGATGGCCATCTTGCTACCCATCGTGTTTTTCCTGCCGCCGATATTTGGCATCCCCTTCCTGCTGGGAATTTATAAAGGCGGCATCTATGGCGGCAGTATACCGGCGATTCTGGTCTCTATGCCAGGCACCGGCGCCGCCGTGGCGACGACATTCGATGGCCCGGCGCTCACCCGAAAAGGCAAGGGGCGCAAGGCGCTGGAGGTGGCGCTGTTCTCGTCGGTCGCCGGCGATTTCACCAGCGATATTTTCACCATTTTCGCCATTGTGCCCATTGCCCTGATCGCGCTGAAAATCGGCCCGCCGGAACTTGGCGCGGTGTTATTTCTCAGTCTGATCGTGATTTCGGCGACCGGCTCTGGCGCCTTCGTCAAAGGCCTCTTGGTGATGGTGCTGGGCCTGTTCATTGCCATGATCGGCCAGGACCCGATCGGCGCCTTGTCGCGCTTCACCTTTGGCGTGTTCGAGCTGCGCTCGGGCATCAGCCTGCTACCCATGCTGATCGGCTTGTTCGCTCTGTCGGAACTGCTTCTCAACATCGAGAAGAAAGCTTCCGCCTATATCGACGCCAAGTTGAAGGTGCGCGAAGGCGAGCGCCTCACCTGGGCCGAGTTCCGCTCCTGCGGTCGCACCATCATGCGCTCGACGGTGATCGGCACCTCGATCGGCATCATCCCCGGCGTCGGCCAGGTGGTGGCCGCCTTTGTCGGCTACGCGGCGGCCAAGAACGCCTCGAAACACCCGGAAAAATTCGGCAAGGGAGAGCTCGAGGGCGTCGCGGCGGCGGAAGCGGCGAATAACGCGGTTAATGGCCCAACTTTGGTGCCCATGCTGACCTTTGGCATTCCCGGCGACAACATCACGGCGATCTTGCTGGGCGCGTTTATCGCGGTCGGCATGCGGCCCGGCCCGCAATTGATGGCCGAGCAAGGTCCGCAAGTCTTTGCTATTTTGCTGGCCATGGTGCTGGCCAATGTACTGTTCCTGGTCGTCGGCTATTTATCCATTCCGGCATTCGCGCGGGTCGTGCGCATTCCTAAATCATTGCTCATGCCGCTGACGATTATGTTCGCCTTCGCCGGCGTGTTCGCAGTGCGTAACAACCCGACCGATCTTTATGTTTTGGCGTTTTTCGGCGGCGTCGGCTACGTCCTGCGGAAATTCCACTTCGATGTCGCCCCGCTCGCCATGGCCTTTATTCTGGGCCCTGAGATTGAGCGGGCACTAAGCCAGACACTTAGTCTGTCGAAGGGCGATATCTTCGGCTACATCATGTTCGAACGGCCAATAACCGTTGTTATTCTGGTCTTAACGCCGGTCATCGCCTGGTATTTATGGCGACGATCGACAAAGTTGCGACGGGAGAGCCTGGGGATGGCAAACCAAGAGGAATAAGGCGGCCACACCCTCGTTCCTTGACAATCGCACGGTGCAGTGGTGTCGTTGTATAAGTCTTATAGAAGAGTAAGGGTTGATCGGCACTGACGATAAGAATCCAGCGGTCGACTATTGATTTGAAGCGCAACTTAACGGGAGGAATCCATGCGCATAAACCTGATGAAGATGGTATCGACGGCTGCGTTGATGTTCGGTGTGAGCATCGGCGGTGCGGCCGCACAGGACTTTCCCACCAAACCGATCACCTTAATCCTGCCCATGGGTGCGGGCGGGTCTCACGATTTGAACTCACGCGTGTTCACGTCGATCATTCCGCAATATATCGATCAGGCGATGATCGTGAAGCTGATGCCGGGCGCCAGCGGCCAGACCGGTACCGCCGCGGCGGCAACGGCGCCAGCCGACGGTTATACGCTGCTGTTCAGCCACAATTATTTCGATCAACTACAGCAGCATGTCAAAGATTTGCCCTACGACACGACGAAGGATTTCGTCACCGTCGCGCGGCTCAATTCGGCACGTTTTTGCCTGATCGTACTCGCCGATTCGCCGCACAAAACGATCGAGGGCTTGTTCGATTTCGGCCGCGCCAATCCCGGCAAGCTTGAATTCGCACATTCCGGCCAGTGGGGTGCGGGTATGGTTCCCGGCGCGCGATTGCTGCAATGGGCCCAGGTTAACGCCAACATGACGCCGTATCGCGGTGGCGGCCCCTCGCTGCGCGCGCTACTCGCCGGCGACGCGGACTTCACCGTGCAGTTGCCGTCAACCATTGCCGGACAGGGCGACAAGGTGCGCACATTGGCGTGCGTGAACGACGAGCCGGTTGTCGGCAGCCCGCCAACGTTCAAGTCGATTGGTTTCCCCACCGAACTCGGCGAAATGCATCGCATCATTATGGCGCCGCGCGGCATCCCCGCCGACCGTCTTGCCTTGCTGCGTGAGGCCTTTGCCAAGATGCAAGAAGACAAGACCTACAAGCGCATGATGAAGCGCCTGGGTGAGGATACCAACCTCATGGACGGTGCGGATTATGAAAAGCTCCGGCCCGTTCAAAGCGGTACCTATAAGGAATTGGTCGATAGTATGACCAAGGGCTAATCGCCGCAAAATTTGTTAAGCTAATAGGCGGTAGTCCCCGACGGGATTGCCGCCTATCTTTTTGCGAAACCAAAAAAAATCTCGGGGGGAGAGCTAGAAAATGGATCAGGCAATTTGGGCGACGTGGTACGACTTGCCCGAGGACGGGCGCGACGAATATCTCGATTGGCTGCACAGCGACTATTTACCCCAAATTCAGTCAAAACCCGGGATCGCCTGGGCGGCGCACTATCAAGACACTGTCGGTGGGGCTGACATGAAACGGGTGCGCGAGCATTTCCCCAAATCCGAAGGCATGGAAGGCGTCGGCACCGGCACCCAGTTCCTCATGCTGGCCGGCGCCGCAGAACCCTGGACCTTGGTCGCACCCAGCGTGGTCGACGAACAAGCGGCGCTGACCGGCACAGCACGGAAAATGCTCGATCTGCGCCAAGGTGTGCGGCCGTGCATTTTCTCGGTGTTCGCGCGCGTCGACGGACCGGAAATGGCCCTGCGGCCGGCGGGCACCACGCCGGGACCTGCCATCCAGATGGGCAGCTTTCGCACCGCGAAGCTGGAAAACGAGTTCGATGTCGGCCCCTGGTACGCGCAGTACCGCCTGCCAGCCATGGCCAAAATGTCCGGCTGCATTGCCGCCCGGGTGATGCTGTCGGTCGCCGGCTGGGCGAAATATTCCGTACTCTACGAATTTACCTCGCTCGAGGCGCGGCTGGAGCATTTCGAAATCGGCCATGAGGCGGAAGCGTTGGACGAGGACGAATGGTCAGGCCGGCTGGTGCGCTACACCATGCACACCCCCGGATCGCCGACCGTCGGTCAACGGATTTGGCCACCGGTCGACTAGGGGTCTAATTTGGCCAGCATCGACATTCGCTTCGGCGGCTATCAGGGCGCATTCTCGGTCCATAACCGGGCGGCCACGGTCTTCGGCGATACATTAGCGCAAACCCTGGGCGACGATCTTGCCTTCGCGCTCACCCCCGACATCACCGCCCAGGGGCACAACGCGGTCGATCTACTCGACATGGTCGCCACCGGCGAGATGACATTTTGTTATTTCGCCTCAAGCTATCTGGCCGACCGGGTACCCGAATTTGCCCTGCTCGATCTGCCCTTCGCCATTCGCGACCGGGCGCAGGCTTACGCCATGCTCGATGGGCCTTTGTGCCACTATCTCGGCGACAGGATCGACGAGGTCGCCGGGTTTCGCGTGGCCGCCTGGTGGGACAATGCGTTCCGCCACCTGTCGAATAGCGTGCGCCCGATCCGCCATCCGCATGACTGCGCCGGCTTGAAAATCCGCACCCTGAAAAGCGATCTCTATATGCAGTCCTTCGCCGCGTTGGGGTTCGAGCCGGTGTTCTACGACGTCAAGGATCTGGTACCGTCGGTGGCGTCGGGCGCCGTCGACGCGCAGGAAAACGCCATTACCAACACCTATAATATGGGCGTCCACAACCACCATCGCTGGATCACGCTGAGCGGCCATTTCTTCGGGCCGGCCGTGGTCCTGTGCCACAAGCAGACCTATGACGGCTGGCCGGCGGAGGTGCGCACGGCGGTCGATGCGGCGCTGGCGACCGCAACCGCGGCGCAACGCGACTTCGCGGCGGCCGAAGAGGCGGCGGTGATCGAGAAATTCGACCCCGCCCAAAACGAGGTCATCACCTTGACCGAGGACGAGCGGGCGGAATTCGCCGCCGCGGTGCAGCCGGTCGTCGAAGCCACCGTCGGCCGCTTCCGCAACGAGTTGTTTGAGTTTCTGCCGGGTTGATGCGGAAATTAGTTCGCTCGATTGAGCCGGCGATAAGCCCCTCTCCCCATGGGAGAGGGGTCGGGGTGAGGGGAAATAAGTCCACCGCCATCGAATTCACAACGCATCGAACCCGTTCAATCAGAGACGCCTAGTTGTCCCCTCACCCGGTTCGCTATCGCTCACTACCCTCTCCCGGGGGGAGAGGGTCTGGATCTACTCCTCGCCCCTGATGGCGTCGAACTCGGGATAGAGCAGGCTGTAATCCTTTTCCGCCATGCCGCGGTCGATGGCGTGGCCGAGAAAATTCAGCGTTTCCTTGGCATAGCGCGCGTCGATGTCCATGGATTCGGCGAAGCGCACCGCCATGCCGAGATCCTTGTTGAGATTGTAGACCCGCGAGCGGGCGTCCCATTTCTCCGACAGGATATGCTTGGGGAAGCGGAATTCGCTGGAATAGCTGCGGGCGTTGGAATTGTTGAACACTTCGACCATGTCAGCCAGAGCAATGCCGGCACCCTCGGCCATGCGGCCGGCCTCGCAATTGGTTAAGAAGATCGTGTGCACCACCATATTATGGATCAGCTTCATGGCATGGCCGGCGCCACTGTCACCAAGATAGTAGATGTTGCCCGCGACCGCCTCGAGGATCGGTTTGGATTTCTCAAATGCCGCCTTATCGCCGCCGATCATCAGGGTGAGCGTGCCCGCATCGGCGCCGGTGGCGCCGCCGCTCATCGCCGCGTCAAGATAGTCGACCCCGGCTTCGGCTGCTTCCGCCGCGACCCGCCTGGTGTCATCGGGAAACGAAGTGGTGAGATCGAAGACCACGGTGCCGGGCGCGGACTTGGCCAATACGCCGTCTTGGCCATTGAGGGTCGCTTCGATTTCCGGGGTCGCCGGCACAACGTAGAGGATAGTCGCACCGTGGGCGGCCATCTCGCCCGGGGTCATGAGACTGGCATTCTCACTGTCGCGGAACGGCGCCATCGCGTCGTCGGACACATCCCACACGCCGGTTTGGATACCGGCCTTGACGAGATTCCGGGCGACCCCGCCACCCATATTACCCAGACCGACAACGCCCGCTTGTGCTTTGGTCATGTTGAATACTCCCCCTCATGTGAGCTTTTTTAATTGGTTCCAGACGGCGAAATCGACGTTCCCGTTAGACGTTATCCACGCTCGGCGACATAGGTGTGTTGATTGGTGTTACACCGGCTGACCCGCCATTCGACAGGTCGCCCGTCAAGCGACAGGGATATGCGGTCGATCTCCAACAGAGGCGCGCCGGGCGCGAGGCTGAGCATTTCCGCTTCTTCCGGCGTCGCGGAAACGGCGCGCACACTCTCTTGGGCCTTGGTGATAGTGATGCCGTATTCGCCTTGATAGAAGCGATAGAGGTTTTCCGGCAATTTCACATCGCCGCCCAAATTCGGAAACAGCGACCGCGACACCGTCACCCGATCGACGATGGTGGGTTCACCATGCAACGAGCGCACCCGCTGGACGGTGATGATTTCAGCCCCCACCGCAAGATCGAGACGCTCGCACTCTTCGGGCGTGGCCTTGCGGTGCGCACACGAACTCACTTCGCTCACCGGCATGGTGCGCGAGCCGTCTTCGCCGACAAGGTTGAAGAACAGGAACAGGGCGCGCCGTTCGGTATGCTCGGAAACGAAGGTGCCCCGGCCCTGCCGGCGCACCAGCAGGTTTTCCGCCACCATGTCGTTGAGCGCCTTACGTACGGTGCCCTGACTGACGCCGAGTTCGGCGGCGAGTTGCATCTCGCTGGGTAGCGCCTCGCCCGGGTTCCAATAATTGTCGATCAGCCGTTGGCGAATGATTTCTTCGACTTGCGCATAGAGCGGGATCGCCGCGCCGGACGCGCGCTTGCCGGCGGTGATCTTTCTGTTCGCGGCTTTGGCCATCGTGCGTGTGCCTTATCGGCTTATTGGTAATACTCGTCGAGATCGAGGGGTAGTTTCAATTCTTCGCCACGCGCCGAGGATAGGTCCATGGCCATGGTCAGCAACAAGTTCTTATGTCCTTCGGCGGCCGTCGCGTGAGGCGTTCGCATGCCAGTGTAGAGGCGCTGGAACCACGAATTGGTCTCTTCGCGCATCGGCCCCCAGAACTGGCCGTCATACATGTCACCGGCGGGATAAGAGGTCAGAAAATCCACATGGCGCTGATATTCCGGGGTGAACCCATCGGGCACATAGCCGCCGCCCTGCGGCACTTCCGTCGCTAGAATCAGATCGCGGTGGGTGTCTTCGATATCGATCACCCCCTTATTGCCGATGATGCCAATTTCCAGACCATAAACCGCCCCCGGCCACACCACCGGCGCGGCCCAGCTGATGTTCATGGAGAACATGGTGCCGTCATCCATCATGAACAGACCGAAGGTTGAATCCTTGGTGCCATATTGGGACAGCGCCAGATCGTTGGAGCGGGCGTAGATCGAGACCGGCGATTTGCCCTCCATCAGCCACATGGACATATCCAGCGCGTGGGTGCCGGAGACCACCATCGGGGTCAGGTTTTCGCGCTGATTGGTGCGCTGCACGGTGGCGATAGGGACCATACGGTTCATAATCGCCCTGGTGACCACGCCGGTCACTTGGCCGATTTGCCCAGTATTGAGGCGCTCCTTAATCGCCAGAAAACGCCGCCGGAAACGGTTCGTATAGCCGATCACCGCATCGACGCCGGCGGCCTCGATAGCGTCGAGAACCCGCTGGGATTCCTTCACATCAGTGGCCAGCGGCTTTTCGATGAACAGCTTATGTCCCTGTTCGACGGCCGCCAGGGTCGGCATCATATGGTGGTTCTCGTCGGTCGAAATGATGACCGCGTTGACCTCCGGCCGCTTGACCAGCTCTTCGTAATTGGTGGTGAAGAAATCGGCGCCGGTATCTTCGGCGAGTTTCTTGCCGAGATCTTCTTTGATGTCGCACAGGCCGAGCCAGCCGACACCAGGATAGTCGCGCGCGATCTCCGCGCGGATGCGCCCGATGGTGCCGCAGCCAATTATCGCCAGCCCAATTTCGTTACGTTCGCCCGCCATGTTCTCTCCACTGCTCCCTGATCCCCGTGATGGCACGGAGTTGTTGTCGATGCCGCCTGCTCTACACGCGTGGCCGGATCGTATCGAGTCTTATATAAGTCAGCAACAAATCGTACGCTACCGCCGTCGATTAGTGTTGACGACGGGACAAATTCGGTAGGATACGCTAACGCATCATTCGCGGCCGCCGGTTTGGCGGCCTGGTCACGCGCCTTGGGACAACCGGGGCCAAATTTTTGGGGGGAATTGCATTATGTACTCGGTCGATATCCACGCTCATTTTTTTACCCGCGGCTATGTCGAGGTGCTGGAAAAGCACGGACATGTTGTCGGCTGGTCGGTGGAGAACGGTAGCGATGGATCGGTGACGATGATCCCGCCGAAGGGCAAGCGCAGAATCGGCCCGCTCGATGCCAGCTATTTCGATATCGATGCGCGCCTTGAGGGGTTGGAGCGCCAGGAGACCAATCTCCACGCGCTGTCGCTGACCAACCCGATGTGTCACTTCGCCGATGACAGTCTCAACCTCGATCTGGCGCAGGCCTATAACGACGGCACGGCGGAATTTCACGTCGCCCATCCGGACCGGTTCGTCGGCCTGATCACCCTGCCGATGCTCAACGCCGACGATGCGGTGGCCGAGTTGGAGCGGGCAGTGAAACTGCCCGGCGCGCGCGGCGTCTATATGGGCACCAACGTGGCCGGTCATAACCTGTCCGAGCCGCGCTTCGAGGCGATCTTCGACAAGGTCGCGGAACTAAAGTTGCCGATCTTCCTGCACCCGTCGAACGTGCTCGGCGCCGACCGGCTGACCGACTATCACACCATCAACACCATCGGAAATCCGACGGATACCGCGGTCGCCGCGACCTTCCTGATCTTCGGCGGCATCCTCGACAGGCATCCCAACCTCGAGGTCAACCTGCCTCATGCCGGCGGCACCTTCCCGATTCTGATCGGGCGTATCGACCATGCCTGGACCAAGCGCGCGGAAACGCGGCATCTGCAGGACGCACCGTCGACCTATCTGCGGCGCTTTACCTACGACACGATCGGCCACGCCAACTTCGTCATGAAGTATCTGACAGACTTGGTTGGCGCCGACCGGGTATTGCTGGGCAGCGACTACTGTTTCGACATGGGCCACGAGAAACCCGTGCAAAACGTCATGGGGTATGACTGGCTGAGCGACGACGAGAAACGCGGCATCATCGGCGGCAACGCGTGCCGTATCCTGGGCATGGAAATGCCCGCGGACGCCGGCTAACCAGCCATGAACGACAGCGCGACAGGCAGCCTGGCGGATCGGGTGATCTTGGTCACCGGCATGTCGGGCGCGGGACGGACGGCGGCCCTCAAAGTATTGGAGGACCTGGGCAGCGAGGCGGTCGATAATCTGCCGCTACGTCTAATGGCGACCTTGGTCGGCCAGGGGCCGGCGGCTGGTCGCGGCCTGGCCGTCGGCATCGACATCCGCACCCGCGATTTCGACGCCGACGCGTTCGCCGATACCGTGGCTCAACTGCGCCAGCAGACCTCAATCCCGATCGATATACTGTTCCTCGATTGCGATTCAGACGTGCTACGCCGGCGTTACACCGAGACCCGCCGGGTGCATCCGATGGCCAGCGACCGGCCCTTGACCGACGGCATCATCGCCGAACGCGCGCTGTTGGCGCCGTTGCGCGAGGCCGCCGACATCGTCATCGACACCAGCCATACCAATATTCATGAATTTGCGCATATCCTGCACAGCCAGCTGGCCAACGCTTCAACGGCAACGCCCCATCTGCAAGTTATCTCATTTGCCTACCGCAACGGCGTACCACGCGACGCCGATCTGGTATTTGACGCCCGGTTTCTGCGCAACCCCCACTACGACTCGGACTTGCGCGCCCTGACTGGCCGCGACCCGGCGGTCGGCGCCTATGTCGAGGACGATGACGACTTCGCGGCGTTTTTCACCGGCGTGACCGATCTTCTGGGGTTGCTGCTGCCGCGTTTCCAAGAAGAAGGTAAAAGCTACCTGACAATTGCCGTCGGCTGCACCGGCGGGCGTCACCGCTCGGTTTTTATTGCCGAGAAACTGGGTGCCTGGCTAGGTAAGCGCGCCTCGCAAGTCGATGTGCGCCATCGCGAGTTGCGTGACGATACGCCCTGATCGGATTGCGGCCCGCTACCTATAGCGCTTCGGCCAATGGCCCCCCCCGCGCTGGTTAGCGTCGGGTTCGATGCGACTTCGTTCGAGCACTTCAAAAACGGAATATATTGCTCAAGATAACCACCGATCCGTTGTTATCGACCGGTGTCGTCGTGCCATTGATATTGGCGGCCTCGACAAAGTTGACCGATAGGGCGACCTGCCATCCGGGGGCGGCATTGAACGAGCCATCGACGGAAACAACGTCAACAGTCGTGTCGCCGCCCCGGCCGGCTGGTTGGCCTTTCGTGCTCGAAAAGTAGCCCAAACTGACGCCCCACGGACCATGGCGATAGGCTGCCGCGGCGTTCCAATGGGCGCCCGCATCAGCGCCGGCCGCAATATCCATCGCGCTGAGACCTTTATGACCCAGGTCGACATAACCAGCGCCAACGGCAAAGCCCCAAAACTTTGCGGTGCCGCCGATCGCCACCGTTTCCACATCACCGGGAGTTTCTGCGCCGGTCGCGTCCTCGTCGTCGCCAAACTCCCCGACCAGGCTGAGCAGAAGCGAGACGCCATCACGCTTGGTTGCGTAGTTCAAACCCACGCTCACCACATTTTCGAAATCGCCATCATTATCGGTCTCGGCAAAACTCGCGCCATTGGCGCCGCTATCCGGCGCGAAGGAGGCTCCCAACTGCAGCCCCTCGAAGCGTGGGGTGAAATAAATAATTTTCGAGGCATCGCCGGTTTGACTCAGCACTGGGGTGGCGACAGCGCCCCCGGCGCCAAATTTGAAAAAATCGGCCACGTCGCCGCTAAACCCGACCCGGCCGACCATCACATTGTCGGCCTCGACATGCATGCGCACCGCCGCATCGTCCTGGTCTCCCAACTCGACGCGGCCCCACGCGGTGTTGAGAAACGCAAAGGCTTCGTCGGCGTTGGTGCTGCTGCTGGTGTTAGTCAGCAATTCCAGCCGCAGGCCATATTGCACGCCTGCCCCAGTCTTCGCCGCCGCATCGAGTTTAACCGTCGCCGAATCGACCTTGAGCGCATAGCCGCGCCCAAAGCCCGATCTGAAACCCTGGTCGACCACGGCGGCATTGACGCGATAAGACCCACTTAATTTGACAGACAGATCATCGCCCCGCGCAAGCGGTCCGGCCGCTGCCGGGTCGGTCGCGGCAACCACGCCAGCCAGGATTGTCGTGCCCAACCAATAGGACTTTCCGATCATCGACATAAGGCTCCTACCATCTTGCCGATCATCGCGCCCAAGGCTTAACCGAGCGTTTCCGCGCGCGGGATAAATAGCTAATCAAATTAATTCGCCGCCAACAACCGTTGCGGCGGCCTAGGCCGCTCCGACAAGAAATTGTGTAGCGCGGATCGTCCTATTGTCGCTTTGCAGCCGGTCTGTTAAGACGCCGTCGAAATCGAATCATCAACGCCAGCACGGGTTCTGGCGCACTAATACCGAAACTGATTCGATCTAACCTTCTCAGGAGTTCATGGATGACCGCCGTTGCCGATGCCGCCACGGGTGGCGATTACAAGGTTGCCGATTTTTCCCTCGCCGAATGGGGCCGTAAGGAAACCAACATTGCGGAAACCGAAATGCCGGGCCTGATGGCGCTGCGCGAGGAATACGGCGAATCCAAGCCCCTGGCCGGCACCCGGATCGCCGGTTGCTTACATATGACCATCCAAACCGCCGTGCTCATCGAGACCCTTATCGCGTTGGGCGCCGAAGTCCGCTGGTCGTCGTGCAATATATTTTCCACCCAAGACCAGGCCGCGGCGGCCATGGCCGCGGTCGGCGTGCCGGTCTTCGCCTGGAAGGGTATGAGCGATGAAGAGTTCTGGTGGTGCATCGACCAAACCATCGAGGGTCCGAACGGCTGGCGACCGAACATGATCCTCGACGATGGCGGCGATTTGACCGCCGTCATGCACGAGAAATACCCCGAGCTTCTGGCCGATGTACGGGGCCTGAGCGAGGAAACCACCACCGGGGTGCACCGCCTGATCGAGATGGCGGCTGAAGGTTCCCTGAAGGTGCCCGCCTTCAACGTCAACGACAGCGTGACCAAATCGAAATTCGACAATCTGTATGGCTGCCGCGAGAGCCTGGTCGACGGCATTCGCCGGGCCACCGACGTCATGATGTCGGGCAAGGTTGCGACTGTCGCGGGTTTTGGCGATGTCGGCAAGGGTTCGGCGGCGAGCCTGCGTAACGCCGGTTGCCGGGTGATGGTGACCGAAGTCGACCCGATTTGCGCCCTGCAGGCCGCGATGGAGGGCTACGAGGTTGTGACCATGGAAGATGCCGCCCCCCAGGCCGACATCTTCGTGACCACCACGGGCAACGTCGATGTCATCACCCTCGACCACATGCGCGCCATGAAAGACCGCGCGATCGTGTGCAACATCGGCCATTTCGACACTGAAATTCAGGTCGATGCACTGCGTAATTTCAAATGGGACAACATCAAACCCCAGGTCGACGAGATCGAATTTCCCGACGGCAAGCGGATGATACTCCTGGCCGAAGGGCGGCTGGTTAACCTGGGTTGCGCAACCGGCCATCCGAGTTTTGTGATGAGCGCCTCATTCACCAATCAGGTGTTGGCGCAGATCGAGCTGTGGAACAACGCCGACGCCTACGAAAACCAAGTCTATGTGCTGCCCAAGCATCTCGATGAAAAGGTCGCGATGCTGCACTTGAAGAAGGTCGGCGCAACATTGACCCAGTTAACGCCGGAGCAAGCCGAATATATCCGCGTGCCCGAAACCGGCCCCTTCAAGCCCGAAGCCTATCGGTATTAGCCCGTAAGAGCGCTTGCGGCGCTGGTGACGCCTGCCTAGACTTTTGTCGGTCGCTCTACCGAGTCGTTTGAGTCGGCGGGGTGCCTCGAAACTAGGTCGAAGTCTCTGATTGTGACGATTCTGGACACAGTCCTGCTGCTAGCTGTCATCGCGGGGTGGCTTGTTGTAGCGATCATCCTATGGCGCCAGGCAACGGCAACGCGCGGCGCGGCGGCCGCACGCGAGCGGTTGATCGCCACATTAGCCAGTGTTCCCGGCGGGTATGTTTCATGGTTTTCCGGCAAAGAGGAGCCGATGTCCGAAGGGTCAGCAGCAATGCTGGGTGTCGACCCTGCAGCGGGCTATGCGGGATTGCGGGAGGTGTTCTCTGAGAGCGATCGGGCGTCACTCGACCAAAAGGTCGAGGCGCTACGCCAGCGCGGTGAAGAATTTTCGCTGACTCTGCTGAGCATCGATGCCGGTCGGGCACTGCAACTGAACGGGCGTCGGGCCCGCACAGCGCCGCTCGACGTGCTATGGGCAAGCGATGTAACCAGCGAAACGGCGACCCAATCGGACACCACGATACAGTTGACCGCCGCCGAAGTGGAACGCGACGGCTTGCGCGCCATGCTCGACGCGCTCCCCATCCCGGTATGGCGGCGCAGCAAGAATTTGAGCCTGTCCCAGGCAAACCGCGCCTATCGGGAGGCCGTGAGCCGCGACGCGCAAGATCCGAACGGACAACCGGCTGAACTGGTCGAAATCACAAGCGGCTTGGAGAACCAGTTGGCGAGCCTCGCCCAAGCGACCGGGGTGCCGCAATCGGAAAGCCGGCACACGGTGATCGCCGGCGAACGGCGGTTATTGGAATTCAACGAGACACCGAGCGACAGCATGGGCATCGTCGGCTACGCTACCGATTTCACCCAGCTTGAGGACATTCAAGAAGAACTTGCCAACCATATATCCGCCCATAGCGATGTGTTGGAGAATGTGGCCGCCGCCATCGCGATCTACGACGCCGAAACGCGGCTGAAATTCTATAACGCCGCCTATGCCCGCTTGTGGGACGCCGACACCGCCTGGCTCGATACCGAACCGACTGTGGGCGAGGAACTGGAAATTCTTCGCGAACGCCGGATGGTCACCGAAGAAGTCGATTTCCGGGCGTTCAAAGCGGAACAGATCAAACTGTTCACATCGCTGATCACGCCGACCGAGACTCTGATCCATTTGCCGGACGGCAAAACCTTGTTCAAACGCATATCGCCGCACCCGTTCGGCGTCCTCATGTTTACCTATGAGGACGTTACCGACCGGCTATCGCTGGAAGCCCAATACAATACGCTGATCGAAGTGCAGCGGCACACGCTGGACAATCTCTATGAAGGTGTCGCGTTGGTCGGCGCCGACGGCCGACTGAAACTATGTAATTCCGCCTATGGCCGACTGTGGGAGTTCTCGGCAGACGAACTTACCGGCGAGCCGCAGATGAGCGATCTGGTCGACAAGAGCCGCCATTTCTACGAAGAAAAAACCGACTGGGACGAGCAACGGCGGGGAATCGTCAGCGATATGATGTCGCGCGATCCAATCAGCGGCACGCGTTACCGCACCGACGGCACGGTGATCGAATATACCGGCGTGCCATTACCCGACGGTATGAAGTTGATGACCTATCTAGATGTCAGCGACCGCCATCAGGTGGAGCGCGCGCTGCGCGAACGCAACGAAGCGCTGGAGCAGGCCGACAGCCTGAAATCCGAGTTCGTTGCCAATATTTCCTACGAATTACGCACCCCGCTCAACTCGATCATTGGCTTCTCCGAGATGCTGGGCGGCGAGATGTTCGGGACCCTCAATGACCGGCAGACCGGCTATATCAGCGACATTTTACAGGCCAGCGGCTCTCTGCTCGAATTGATCGACGATCTGCTTGATCTGGCCACCATCGAAGCCGGTTACCTGGAACTCGAACCGGCGCTATTCGAAGGCCGCGCAATGATCGGCAACGTAGCGACCCTACACCGCGAACGCGCCCGCCGCGCGGAACTGAAATTGGTGCTCGATTGTCCGAAGGATGTCGGCCAGGTCCATGGCGATGAGCGCCGCCTGAAGCAGGTCATGTTCAACTTGGTCAGTAACGCCATCAAATTCACACCGGCGGGAGGCACCATCACGCTCGGTGCGCGGCGCGGCGACTCAGACTTCGTTTTCTATGTGAGCGACACCGGCGTGGGTATTCCGGAAGACGAGCAGGACCGCGTATTCGAAAAATTCGAACGCGGTAGCGGCGCGACCGGCCCGCAGAGCGGCACCGGCGCCGGGCTGGGGTTGAGCCTGGTGAAAAGCCTGATCGAGCTGCATGGCGGCGACGTGAAACTGGAGTCTTCGCCGGAGGCCGGAACCTCGGTTTATTGCCGCTTGCCGGCCGAACCCATGGAACCCATTGCCGCAACGGCCACCGCGGAATGACTCCGCCGGCCGGCGCGCCGCCGGCAACCCTGACCCGCGACCTCACCGATATCGCAGCTACCCAAGCGCTTGGCGCCACAATCTCCGGTCTGCTACGGGCCGGCGATGTGGTCGCGCTCTATGGCGAGCTGGGCGCCGGTAAAACCACGCTCGCTCGCGCACTCATAGCCGCACTCGGCCATACCGGCGAGGTGCCAAGCCCGACATTTACCTTGGTGCAAAGCTACGATCTATCGCCCGTCGCCGTATGGCATTTCGACCTCTATCGCATCGACGCCCCCGACGAGATCATCGAATTGGGTATCGAGGAGGCGCTGGCCGATGCCATTTCCCTCATCGAATGGCCGGAGCGCATGGCATCGCAGTTGCCACCGGATCGCTTGGATATCCTGCTGTCCTACACCGACAGCGAGGTCGGACGACGGGCCGCCTTAACCGGTCATGGGAATTGGGGTTCGCGATTGGCGGAGGCCAGTAATGTCCTCTGAACCCGCTGCCGTCTTCACCATCCCTGCCCATGTGCCCTTCGTCGATGCACTGGCCGCCGGGATAACCCACGATCATGCCAGCACCGACGACCCCCTGGCGCTGGCGCGGGTCCTCGTCCTGCTGCCGACGCGACGGGCTTGCCGCGCCTTGCAGGACGCCTTTTTACGCCAGAGCGGTGGCCGCGCACTGTTGCTGCCTCGCATGGTGCCGATCGGCGATGTCGATGAAGATGCGTTGCAGTTCGATCTCTTGGCCATGCAGACCCCCGATACCGAGCGTGATATTCCACCGGCGATCGGCGACATGCGCCGGCGCCTCATGCTGGCGCGTCTGGTTCAGGATAGCGCGGCCCAAACCGGTGAGGGCCAGTTGCCTGTCGATCAGGCGGTCCGGTTGGCGTCCGAGCTATCCAATTTACTCGACCAGGTGCAGACCGAACGTTTGGGTTTCGAACGACTCTCCGGACTGGTGCCGGAGGATTACGCGGAACATTGGCGGCTCACTCTGCAATTTCTGGAGGTGCTGACCGGCGCCTGGCCAGAATGCCTGGCCGCCGAGGGGGTTATCGATAGCGCTGAGCGGCGCAATATTCTGCTGGCGGCCCGCGCAGAACATTGGCAACGCAACCCGCCGCCAACGCCGGTGATCGCGGCGGGCAGTACCGGCAGTATTCCAGCAACAGCGGATCTTCTGGCTGTCGTGTCACGGTTGCCACTGGGTGCGGTCGTGCTGCCCGGCCTCGACCATGATCTCGACGAGGCTATTTGGGACCTGCTCGAACCCTCGCACCCGCAGTTCGGCCTCAAACACTTGCTCACCCGCCTCGGCTTGACCCGCAGCGACGTAGCCGACTGGCCCGGCATGCCGCTCGCCGACCGGCCGCAGCGCGCGCGGTCCAAACTGATCAGTGCCGCGCTGCGTCCCGCCCTGGCGACCGATAGCTGGGCCGAGATCGACGATATCGACCGCTCAGCGTTGACCGGTATCACCCGCCTCGACTGCGCCAGTTCCGACGAGGAAGCCGGCGCCATCGCGCTCATCATGCGCAACGTCTTGACCGATCGCGAGACCGGCCGCACCGCCGCACTGGTAACGCCGGATCGCGACCTGGCGCGGCGGGTCGCCGGCGCGCTGGCGCGCTGGGATGTGACGGTCGACGACAGCGGCGGGGTGCCCCTGGCGGAAACGCCGCCTGGCGTGTTTTTCCGCCTGATCGTCGACCTGATCGGCCAGGACGCGGCGCCGTTTCCCCTGTTGTCGGCCCTGAAACACCCCCTGGCCGCAGGTGGAATCGCGCCGGGCGTCTTTCGCGGGTTGGTGCGGGCGTTGGAGATCGCCGTCCTGCGCGGACCGCGGCTGGCGCCCGGTCTACCGGCGCTCGCCGAGGCCGTGCGTCGCGCGGCGGAGACCCGCGAGGACCAAGACCCTGAACTCCGCACCGCCGCCGACATGATCGACGCACTGGTGGACAACGCCCAGCCCTTTAGCGAATTACTCGCCGGCCCGGCCGGGCCGATTGGTGAGATCATCGACGCCCATGCCCGCTTCGCCGAGGCCCTGGCGGCGAGCGATGAGATGACCGGCGCCGGGCGCTTGTGGGGCGGTGACGCCGGCGAGAGCTTGGCGGCCTTCGTCACCGATTTAGCCGATGCCGGCCATGTCTTGAGTCCAGTGTCGGCAGCGCGCTATCCAGCGCTGCTCGAAGCGCTGCTCGCCGGGCGCACGGTACGCCCGCGCTATGGCAGCCATCCACGCCTGGCTATCCTGGGACCTCTCGAGGCGCGGTTGCAGCGCTACGACGTGATGATTTTGGGCGGCCTCAACGAAGGCAGCTGGCCGCCCGCGCTGGCCGCCGATCCGTGGATGAGCCGGCCGATGCGCGCCGATTTCGGCCTGCCGCAACCGGAACGGCGCACCGGCTTGAGCGCCCATGATTTCACCCAGGCGATGGGCGCGGCGGAGATTTATCTGACCCGCGCAAAACGGGTCGACGGATCGCCCACCGTCCCGGCGCGCTGGCTGACCCGGCTGGAATTCGCCGCCAAACCGCTGGGCCTGGATCCGGCTGAAATGATCGCGCGGGGCGACAAATGGCTGGCCTGGCACCGCGACCTCGCCCTCGCCACCCCCGATGGTGTGTCGATGCCGGATATCACCGACCGGGGACGGCCACGCCCTACGCCACCGGTCGCCGCCCGGCCGCGCCGCCTGTCGGTCACCGAAATCGAGACCTGGATGCGCGACCCCTACGCCATTTATGCGCGCCATATTCTCAAGCTGCGCGCCTTGCCGCCGATCGATCAAGCGCCCGACGCGGCCGACTACGGCTCGCTGATCCACAGCGTGCTCGACCGCTTCCTCAGCCAGTGCCCGGCGGGACCGCTGCCGGACGACGCACTGGCCCGGCTGCTCGATACCGGCGCGGAGATGCTAGCGCCGATCCGCACCCTGCCGGCGGTGTGGACCTTCTGGTGGCCACGGTTCCAGCGCATCGCCCAATGGTTCATCGACACCGAAACCGCGCGCCGTGCCACCATCGCGCAGACCTACACCGAAGTGCGCGGCCGGTTGGCCTTGACCGGCCCCCACGGCGCATTTGAGTTGGTGGCGCGCGCCGACCGGATCGACCGACTGAGCGATGGCGGCCTGGCGATCATCGATTTCAAGACCGGCGCGGTGCCCGGCGCCGCTGAGGTGGTCGCCGGCTTCGCGCCGCAACTGCCCCTGGAGGCGGCGATGGCGATCGCCGGCGGGTTCGACGAGATGGCTCCCGGCACGGTGGGCGGCCTGGAATATTGGCGACTCAGCGGGGGCCGGGTGGTCGGCGCGGTCTCATCGGTCGGCGGCGACGCCCCCGACGCGCTGGCGCGGCAGGCCGCGGATGGGCTGGCCCATCTTATAGAGACCTTCGACGACCCGGCAACGCCCTACGAAAGCCGACCCCGCGCCAACTGGGCGCCGCGCTATTCCGACTATGAGCATCTTGCCCGGGTCAAGGAATGGTCGGCACCCGGCGCCGATGGCGGAGAAGACGGATGAGCGTCGCCGCCGTTCCCGAACAACTCTACCAGTTGACCGAAGCCAACCAACGGCGGGCGGCGAACCCGCGGGCCAGCGCCTGGGTGGCGGCCTCGGCCGGTTCGGGCAAGACCAAGGTGTTGACCGACCGGGTTTTGAGCCTGTTGCTGGCGGGCGTAGCGCCCCAGCGCATTCTATGTCTGACCTTCACCAAAGCGGCGGCGGCGGAAATGGCCCAGCGCATCAACGATGAGTTGGGCAATTGGGCGATCGCCGAGGCCGACGATTTGGAACGGAAACTGGCGGCGCTGACCCGCGGCTCGGTCGATGCCGATCAATTGGCCCGGGCGCGCCGGCTATTCGCCCAAGTGCTCGACGTGCCCGATGGCATGAAAATCATGACCATCCACGCCTTTTGCCAATCGGTATTGCGGCGTTTCCCCATCGAGGCCGAGGTGGTGCCTCATTTCGCGGTGATGGACGAGCGCGATTCCAGCGAACTGCTGGAGGCCGTGCAACACGAATTGATGGTCCGCGCACAGACCGACGACGACGCGTTGGCCGACGCGGTCGCCGACATCACCAGCCGTATCCATGAGACTCGCTTTCCCGACCTGATGGCCGAACTGACCGCGTCGCGCGGACGCATCGCCGATCTGATCGCCCGCCATGGCGGCGTCGAACCGTTGATCACGGCCATTTACGGCGTGCTGGGACTGGCCGCCGGCGAGACCCAAGACGCCATTATCGCAGCCTCCTGCGACGCGGGATCGTTCGACGGAGACGGCCTGCGCCGCGCCGTGATCGCCTTGACCCAAGGCAGCGCCGCCGACCAGAGGCGGGCGGAGTCGATCGGGCTCTGGTTGTCAGAGGCGGATCGGCGCGCTTCTCTGTTCGAGAGCTATCGCGACGTCTTCTTGACCCGGCCGGGCGAGATTCGCAAATCGCTGATCACCAAACCGGCGCTGGCCACCGACCCCCAAGCCGGCGAATTTCTGGCCGCCGAGGCGGCGCGGATCCACGCCATCCGCGAGCGTCTGCGCAGCGCCAATGTCGCCCAGGCGACCGCGGTACTAATTCGCGTTGCCGACGCGCTGATCGATGCCTATACCCGCCATAAGTCGGCGCGCGCGCTGCTCGACTATGACGATCTGATTATTCGCACGCGCCAGCTGCTCGATGCCGAGGGCCGCGCCGCCTGGGTGCTGTTCAAGCTCGACGGCGGCATCGACCATATTTTGATCGACGAAGCGCAGGACACCAATCCCGACCAATGGCGGGTGGTCGCCGCCCTGGCCGACGAGTTCTTCGCCGGTATCGGCCGGCGCGACGAGGCCATCGACGACGCGCACCTGCCGACCCGCAGTGTGTTCGCGGTCGGCGACATCAAACAGTCGATTTACAGTTTCCAAGGCGCCCAGCCCCAGGCCTTCGAAGGCATGCGGCGCTATTTCAACAAGCGCGCGATCGATGCCGAACGGGGCTGGGAGGATGTGCGCCTGGATGTGTCGTTCCGCTCGACCGGCCCGGTGCTGCAGGCGGTCGACGCGGTGTTCGCGCAAGCGCCAGCGCGCACCGGCGTGGTCGAGGACAAAGACACGCTGCAGCATTTGCCGATCCGCGCGGCCACCGGCGGTTGTGTCGAGCTGTGGCCGCCCTTGACGCCGGTCGGCCCGCCCGAACCGGAACCCTGGAAACCACCGGTGGAACGGGTGTCCATCGCCGGCGCACGCGAACGCCTGGCCGGCTTGGTGGCCCGGCGTATCGCCTCTTGGATCGCTGAAGGTGAGATACTGGAGAGCCGGGGCCGGCCGGTCGAAGCGGCCGACATCATGGTCCTGGTGCGCCGGCGCGGGCCGTTCGTCGAAGCGCTGGTGCGCGCATTGAAGGATTTCAATGTCGCGGTCGCCGGCGTCGACCGCATGGTCTTGAACGAGCAACTGGCGGTGATGGACCTGCTAGCCCTGGGCGAGTTTCTGGTGTTGCCGGAAGACGACCTCACCCTGGCCACCGTGTTGAAAAGCCCGTTACTGGGCCTCAACGATGACGACCTGTTCGCCCTGGCCCACGGGCGCGACGGCAACCTGTGGCAGGCGCTGCGCAACCATGGCGGCGACGGGGGACGCTTCGGACAGGCCCATGATTATCTCACCCGATTGCTCGGCGAGGTTGATTTTCTGCGGCCCTACGAGCTCTACGCCCAACTGCTCAACCGCGGCGGCCGCGCGGCGATCCTGGCCCGCCTGGGCCCCGACGCCGCCGACCCGCTCGACGAGTTTCTGTCGCTGGCCTTGAGCTACGAGCGCACCAACACCCCCTCGCTACAGGGATTTCTCCACTGGATGGCGACCGGCCGGGCGGAAGTGAAACGCGACCTGGAACAAGCCGGCGGCGCGGTGCGGGTGATGACCGTGCATGGCGCAAAAGGGCTGCAGGCGCCGATCGTCATCCTGCCCGACACCATGCAGGTGCCGGTCGCCTCGCCCCATCTGCTATGGCCGGAGCCCGGCAACATCATGCTGTGGGCACCGCGCGCGGAAGACCGCGACGCGATGGCGAGCGCCGCGCAGGAGCAGGCGCGCCAATTGCAGGCCGAAGAATATCGCCGGCTGCTTTATGTGGCGATGACCCGCGCCGGCGACCGGCTCTATATCTGCGGCTGGGAGACCGCGCGCGGCGCGCCGGATGATTGCTGGTACCGGCTGGCGCAGAACGCCTTGGAGGGCGTTGCGAGGACCGTTGAAAGCCCGTTCCTGGCCGCCGACCCCGAGACCATCGACGCCAATGTCTTGCGCTTGGACTCGACCCAGCACGATGCACCCAAACCCGACGACGCCGCGCCGTCGCGCGCCGCCCCGCCACCCCTGCCCGGTTGGGCGCTGGAACCGGCGCCGCCGGAACCCAGCCCGTCGCGCCCCTTGGCGCCGTCGCGCAGCGAAGCGGACCCGCCGGTGCGCTCGCCGGTCGACGACGACGCCGATTTGAACCGGTTCAAGCGCGGCACGATCATTCACTATCTGATGCAATGGCTGCCGGAATTGCCACCCGAACATCGCGCGGCGGCGGCGCGCCACCATCTGGCGCGCCCGGCCCTGGAACTCTCCGAGGCGGCGCAGGCCCACTTGGCGGCCGAGACCCTGGCGGTGCTCGAAAACGACGCCTTCGCCGAGCTGTTTTCACCGGACAGCCTGGCCGAAGTGCCGATTTCCGGCGTGGTCAGCGCCGCCGACGGCCAGGCGCGGGTGGTGTCCGGCCAGATCGACCGGCTGCTGATCGCCAACGGCAAAGTGACCGTGGTGGATTATAAAACCAATCGGCCGCCACCGCAGACGCCGGACGGGGTGCAGCCAGTCTATCTGCGCCAATTGGCGGCCTATCGGGCGCTGTTAGCCGACGCCTATCCCGGTTTTGCGGTGAAATGCTACTTATTATGGACCGATGGCCCGCACCTGATGGAACTGCCCCCAGCCTTGCTGGACGCCCATTCCAACGCCGCTCCCACGCCGCTGTGAACGGAAATCGCAACCTGGTCGCTTGACCCATCCCAGGGTCGCACCTACCTTTCTCAGCGAACCGATGCTGCGCGCCCGAGTCGGCCGCCGCTATGCGAGAACAAGGACAACATCATGGCAAGCAAACCCATTTCCGACGATTCCTTCGAAGCCGACGTGCTGCAATCCGACAAGCCTGTGCTGGTGGACTTCTGGGCCGAATGGTGTGGCCCGTGTAAGCAGATTGGCCCGACCTTGGAAGAATTGTCAGACGACAAGGACGGCGAGTTGGTCGTCGCCAAGCTCAATATCGACGATAACCCGATGACCCCCTCGAAATACGGTGTGCGCGGAATCCCCACGCTGTTGCTGTTCAAGGACGGTCAGGTGGCCTCGATGAAAGTCGGCAGCCTACCGAAAAGCCAGATCTACGATTGGGTCGACTCGGTGCTCTAGACCGCGCCGCAATCGACGACCATTTGAAACACCCCGCCCCGCCGGCGGGGTTTTCTTTTGCCTGGCACCCGCTCACCCCCCCCCTTCCTGACGACGCAAGGCTCGCCACAGCCTATATGCCGCCGGTATAATCCAGCCCCATCGGAAGCGATCAACAATCAGGGGCGAGTGCCAAAAAATGAATAAGAAAATAGCCGTGCTCGCGACGGGCGCGAATGGCAGCTGCATTGCCGCCGATCTCACCCGGGCCGGGCTCGATGTCTCGATGATCGACCAGTGGGCGGAACATGTGGAGGCGATGCGGGCGAACGGCCTGACCATCACCACCAAGGACGATGAGTACAATACCGAGGTAAAGGCCTATCACCTGTCAGATGTCTGCACCCTGACCGAGAAATTCGACCTCGTGCTGCTCACCTCGAAGGCCTACGATTCGCGCTGGCTGACCGAGTTCATCAAACCATATCTGGCCGACGACGGGCTGGTGGTAGCGGTGCAGAACTGCATGACGGCGGAGATGATCGGCGAAATCGTCGGCCTTGAGCGCACCATCGGCTGCGTCATCGAATTGTCGTCGCAAATGTTCGAGCCCGGTGAAATCCGCCGCAACACGGTGCAAACCGGGACTTGGTTTGGGCTCGGCGCCTTCGACCCGGCCCATGCGGACCGCGTCGAGGAAGTCGCCGAGGTTTTGCGTCACGCCGGCAAAGTCGACATCACCGACGAGATCATTTCGGCCAAGTGGATGAAGCTGATCGTCAACGCCATGACCATGGCCTTGAAGGCCGTTCTCGGCACCACAAACGAGCAGGTCTTCAAGTTAGACGGCGCGCGCGAGCTGTTTCTGCGCTCCGGCGAGGAGGCCTTAACGGCCGGCCAGTTGCTCGGGTACAAAACCGTGCCGATCTTCGGGCTGAAGCCGGAAGATGTCGAGAACACCAACAATCTGCTCGAGACCTTGCTCGAAAAAATCACCCGCGATGTGGGTCCGACCGCGCTCAATACCGTACTGCAAGACCATATGAAGGGCCGCTACAGCGAGATCGACATGATCAACGGCCTGGTCGCCGACGAGAGCCATAAAAACGGCCGCGCCACCCCGGTCAGTGACGTTCTGATCGAGTTCACCCGCCGCATCCACGCCGGCGAGCTAGAACCCGATCAGGCCAATATCGAGCTAATTCGCCAGGAATTGAAGGGCTGAGGCCGGCGGCCATGGCCTTTCTCAACCATCGAGCTAGCGTCAGCGACGTTCCCCACCAGGGGAGCGTTTGATGGAGCGGCGTCTGGCAGCCATCCTGGCGATCGATATGGTTGGCTACAGCCGTTTGATGGGTGCCGACGAGAGCGGCACGATTACCCGCCAGAAAGTCCATCGCCAGACTTTCATCGACCCCGAGATCGCTCGCTTTACCGGCCGCATCGTCAAGACCACGGGGGACGGGCTGTTGGCCGAGTTCCCCAGCGTGGTCGACGCGGTGGACTGCGCCTTGGCCTTCCAATCGACCCTGGCTGCCGAAGAGCGGAACATCGCTGAAGAAACGCGCATACTCTATCGCGCCGGCATCAATTTGGGCGACATCGTCATCGACGGCGACGATATTTTGGGCGACGGCGTCAATGTCGCGGCACGCCTGGAATCGATTGCGCCGCCTGCCGGTCTCTGTATCTCGGACATGGTGCGGCAAAACCTGCGTGGCGCGGTGGGTGACAGCTTCGAGGATTTGGGCGAGCAAAGCCTGAAAAACATCGACCGCAAAGTGCGGGTCTGGCGTTGGCCGGCGAGCGCGGAAGACCAGGCCAATCCTCCACAGAACAAAACGGGAGCGCGCGAGGAGAGTTTGCCCTCGACGATCGCGGTCCTACCCTTCGAAACCTTATCCTCCGATCCCGATCACCACTTCTACGCCGAAGGCTTTGTCGAGGACATCGCCACGGCGATTTCTAAATTGGACGCGCTGCGGGTGATTTCCGGTGTAAGCGACGACAACGACGCAACGGCGCGTTATTTCATCAAAGGCAGCGTCCGGGTCGCCGGCGCACGGCTGCGCTGTAATGTTCAACTGATCGAAACCGCCGACAACCACCACCTTTGGTCGGAAAAATTCGATGGCGATGTGGATTCGATCTTCGATTTTCAAGACCACATCACCGATCAAGTGGTTTCCGCCTTAGAAATCGAGCTTACCGAAGGCGAGCAGGTCAGGCGCTGGCATCGAGAGGCCGGCGATCCCGCCGCCTATGCGGACTTCCAAATGGGACGCGCGGCGTACAAGGAATATTCGCGCCCCGGCAATGCGCGGGCCCGCACCGCCTATGAGGCCGCCCTGGACCGATCGCCGACATTCCTGTCGGCCACAATCGGGCTGGCGCGCACCCATATAGAAGACGCCACGTTCAGCTGGTCGGCCGACCGAGAGCAAAGCCTGCAAGAAGCCCGGCGGTTGCTGGATGGGGTCTTCGCTATCGACCCCGACCATGCGTCGGCCCATATGGAGCTCGCCCATATCTTGATGGTGGAAAATGACGCGGCGGCTGGACGTCTAGAGGCAGAGTTGGCCGTCGCCTTGGATCCTAACAGCGCGGACGCCCATCAGGGCTTAGCCCACGTCTTAGTGAGCCTCGGACTGCCGGATGAAGCCTTGCGCTCGTCGCGGCGCGCCATCGGCCTGAACCCCGGCACGCCCGAATTCTACCTCATCGCCATGGCCGAGGCCTTTGTCGCCTTGGAGCGCTACCAGGAAGCCGTGGCGGTCAGCGACAAGATCATAGCCAAGCGTCCGGCATGGATCATGGCGCGGATATTGAAGGTGCTGGCGCTGCAGGGGATGGGAAAAGAATCGGAAGCGCGCAGTGAAGTGCAAAACGTGCTCGAGATCAGCCCGCGCTTTACCGCCGATCGTTGGCGGCAAATCATTTTCTATCCCGATCGGCCCGACGTCCCGGCCATGATCGATCGGCTGGTTTCGGTCGGATTGCCGGCTTAGCGCGGTCTACTCGGCCGCGTCCACCATATGGCCGTCGGCGTCGAGTTTGAGGCCCTCAGCCGCCGCGGCGTCGATGACGTCTTGCGGCCGCGACACGGTGGCGTTTTCCGTGCCCGCGATAATCGCCATTAAGTGACCATAGGTGTCGCCGATATTGGTAAAGGCCCGCATCACCCCTGGCGGTACCGAGACGCAGTCCATCGGGCCGATGATCACTTCTTCGCGCGCGTCACCCTCGTTCCAGAACACCGACCACTGACCGGAAAAAGGAATAAACACCTCGACTTCCTCGTGGGTGTGCATCGCAGATCCATTGTTCGGCTCGGCGCCCACATAGGCAATATTGAAACCTGACGAATCGGCGATCGCCGGCTTGGTCTTGGCGTCTTCAGACACGCCACGCCCGATGACGCTGTAGATATCGCGCGCAAACCCTGGCATGCGCTGGGTGATCAGTAATTCCGTACTCGGCGTCTGGTCGTCGAAAATCGCGATCCGCTCGCGCATTTCTTCCAGGCTCATGACAGTGATTTCGCTGCTCTCGCTCATCGGTTTCCCTTTACTGTGCCGCCGCTAATCAGTGAAAAGCGTGCCCCAAACCTAACAGATTGGCAATGCGCGCGCTGGCGTAGCGGCGCAACGGCCGGCAGCGGATATTAACCATCGTAAATCTCATAACGTGACCATCGGCAGCTAATGCCGTACGATTTGGGGCGTTTCGTGCCTATATGCGTTCTAATCAGTTTGGATTTATACGATGAAGCTCCGCTGGCTTATCCTCATTGCTTTTATCGGTGTGACGCTGATTCCCGTCGCGCTTCTCGGCATCTGGCCGCACTCAAAGGCACTGCAGAATGAGGAAGATCGCGTCTCCGATCAGCATCTCGTGCTGGCCCGCCATCTCAAACTTGCGATGGAACGTTACCATCGCGACGCGGTGTCCGTGTTCGAATTACTGGTGACAAACACGGTAAATGGCCGGTCGGTGGAAGGCGCGAACCGGCTCATGGCGAACGTAAATTTCACGCATATATGCGTGGCGAATGTCGCCGACGGCCGCGTCGTTCACGCCATCGGACAGAACGTCGTTCCCTGTCCGGACGCCATCCCGGCCAGGCGGTTAGAGATGTTCGTGTCCGCGACGAAATCGAGCCACACTAACCTCACTGGAGTACTCCCCAACCCCGAAAATAAACCCGTGATTTATCTCGTGCAGCGGCGCGGAAACCTCATCGCGGTTGGCGCGTTGGACACCAGCTGGCTTCGCGAACTTGGCAATACTGTCGCGTTTGGTAGTCGCGGACATGCCGCCATTGTCGACCGCCAGGGTCTCGTCATCGCCCATCCCCTCGACGAATGGGTCGCGAACCGAAAAGACCTTTCTCAGGTATCAGCCGTTCAGCGTATGATGAAGGGTGAGACCGGCATCTCTAAATTCTATTCGCCGGCGCTCGAAGACGACATGATCGCCGGGTTCACCACCGTCACCGGCCCCGGTTGGGGGGTCATGGTCCCGCAACCTTTCTCGGAATTGGAGGCCAAGGCGAACAGCATTCGTTTGTTCACACTAGCTGTTATCTTGGGCGGCTTTCTCATCGCGTTAGCTGTAGCCTGGTTCGTCACCGGCTATCTCGCCGGCCCCATAAGCGCGATGGCGGACGCCGCACGCCGGTTGGGAGACGGCAACATTTCGGCCCGGGCTGAGCTTGGCACGAAACTGGCGCCGTTCGAACTGCGTAATCTGCTAAGCCGCTTTAACGCGATGGCCGACACGATCCAGCGCAATCAAGGCGAGCTGGAGAACCGTGTCGCGGAGCGCACGCGCGAGCTGCATCAAAGCGAGCAGGAGCTGAAAAACACCCATAAAGAATTGGAGCGCCGGATCGAGGAACGGACCCAGGATCTGCGGGCCAGCGAACAACGTTTCAAAGACTATGCCGACGCCACCGCCGACTGGTTCTGGGAAATGGACGCAGATTTACGGTTCACTTACATGTCGGAAAATGTCGAGCGCAACCTCGATGTCCAACCGGAATGGCACTATGGAAAGACGCGCGAGGAGCTTTTAGATGATGACTACGATCGCGCCACTTGGGCCGCGCACCTGAAAGCCCTGCGCGACCATAGGCCGTTTCGGAATTTTGAATATAAGCGGGTCGGCCCCGATATCGAAACGAAATGGCTCCGCGCCAGCGGGCTTCCGGTATTCGACGCGCAGGGCACATTCATCGGCTACCGCGGCTCTGCATCCGACATTACCGAACAAAAGCTGGCTGAAGAAAAGTTGCGCGACAGCGAACAGCAACTCCGCCAGTCCCAGAAGATGGAGGCGATCGGTCAATTGACCGGCGGTGTGGCGCACGATTTCAATAATTTGCTGGCGATAATCACGACGAACGCGGAACTGCTCGGCGACAAAATTGGCGACGATAAGCTGCTGTCAACGATCGACCGCGCCGCAACCCGGGGGGCAGAACTGACCCAGCGCCTGCTCGCCTATGCGCGCCAACAGGCATTGCAACCGCAAGAGATCAACCTGGCCGAACTCGTCCCCAGCCTGCACGACCTGTTGCACCGCACACTCGGACGACACGTCAACGTATTGACCGATGTGCAGAGCGGTGTGTGGCCAGTGACCGCAGATCCTGGCCAGTTGGAAAACGCCCTCGTCAACCTCTCGATAAATGCACGTGACGCGATGCCAGAAGGCGGAGTTCTCGAAATAAGCTGTTCCAACATCACACTGCGGCACGGCGACACCAGCGTAAACGATGAGATCACGCCGGGCGAATATGTTCAGATTTCGGTTCGCGATACTGGCATCGGCATGGCCGCAGAAACGCGCGAACACGCCTTCGAGCCGTTTTATACGACCAAGGAGGTTGGCGATGGCAGCGGCCTCGGACTGTCGATGGTTTACGGTTTCGCCCGGCAATCCGGCGGCGACGCTATCATTACTAGCGAGCTGGGCAAGGGTAGTGAAATAAGGTTGTTGCTGCCCCGGTCGGAAGCTGTCGTCAAAACCAACGATAATTTTCAGGACAATGATCTGGAAAACGGCCGGAAAGAAGTGATCCTGGTATTAGAAGATGATCCCGACATTCGCGAATCCACCGTCGCCGTACTGGAGGGTCTCGGCTATCGCGCGCTTCGCGCCGCCGATGCCGACGGCGCTCTACGATTGTTGCAACAAGAAGCGGGTAACGTCGACCTGCTGCTGTCCGATGTGGTGTTGACCGGCAGCATTTGCGGCCCGGAAGTCGCCGATAAGGCGATGAGCCTTTATCCGAATCTGAAGGTAGTCTTCATGTCGGGCTACGCATCCGCGCTTTACAGCACCGCGAACATACCCGGCTTCGACGAAGCGCTCCTGACCAAGCCCTTTAAACGCGCTGAACTCGCCCAAGTCATCCACGATACGTTGGCGGCGTAACCTCGGGATATATCAGCTGATGTATCGCACGCTTCTACATTCTGTGGGTGTAACCCTGCTATCCGCCAGCTTGTTATTACCGACCGCACTTGCAGCGGGCCCCGACCCCGATGCGGCGATAGCCCGTCTCAATCATGCGGGACATCGGACGATTAGACATTGTACTGCCGTTCTGACAGGCCCGAACCGCGCCCTTACCGCGGCGCATTGTATCGACGGCATTCCCTATCGCCATGTACATCTACTGCGCGGATATGAGCGCGGCGCGTGGCTGGAGCATATGCAACCCGACGGTTTGGTGGCCGATGACCCTGCAAAAGACATTGTCACGCTGTGTTTGGGGCGCGATGACGAGCGACCCTTCGTGCCGGTTTCCCGACGCCCAGTGAATGTCGGTGAGACCGTGACCATCCTGGGATATGGCCGTCCACGGGTTCAATTGCTCAATCGCGCCTCGTGCCGCATCACCGCGATTCGGCCCGACGACTCCTTCGTCGTCGACTGCCCGATGGCCAAGGGCAATTCCGGCGCGCCGGTCCTACGAGCCGTCGATGCAGGCTATGAAGTGGTGGGGATCGTGTCGGGGACGACGAGCGAGTCCGCGTTGATCTACGCGCCCGATGCCGCTGTGGAGTGTGCCGGCGAGGGCTGATGACGCGCTGGTCAGCACCCGGGATCCGTCATTTAGCCGTACGAGTGTGCGCCTAAATCATCCGCCGCCGCTGCAGCTCGGCGATCACACCGGCAAGCATCTCGTCGAGGCCGCGCACATTCACGCCCAAGCTATTTTGCCGTGTCAGATCGAATTGGGTGGCACGCACCGGCACCGCGTCGGGATCGGCAGCGGGCATGGCGTAGCCCGGATAGGCGCGCTCGAGCGCCTGCAGGATATCGCGCCAAAGCCAGCTTTGCTTGACGCCGAAATAGCGGCCGCTGGCGGTCTCGCGCTCCATCGCGCTGACATGCAGTGCGGCCAGGTCGCGCGCATCGATCATCGACATGGAGCTGTTGGGATATTTATCGGCAAAGCGCTCACCGTTGATGATGGCGGCGAAGCGCTGCAGGCTGGTTACCGGTTCCGGCTGGAAGGCCGGTCCGACGATCATCGACGGGTTAATGGTACTGACGCGAAACGCGCCGTCTGACGCTGCCATCCTGGCCAGCACGATCTGGTCGAGCCGGGTCTTGCCGACGGCGGCGAATTTGCCGGTCTCAAACTGAAAGTCAGGATCCGACCAGTGCAGGTCTTCGTTCTTGAGGGCCGGCTCGCCCTCCGGCGGGTTGGTCGAGCCCGTGCTCGAGGTGAACACCGCGCGGCCGATCCCCGCCTCGATCGCCGCATCGGACACATTTTCGGCGACCGCCAGCATGAGATCGATGGTTTCCGGCGCGATCACCGGCGAGCCGGCGCAAACGATAACCCCGCCGCACCCGGCCAGCGCCGGCGCCAAGGACGGCTTGTCGAACACATCGGCGCCATAGAGGCTGAGCTTGTTGCCGCCGCCGGCGGCGGACGCCACATCCGACATCAGCCAGCGCGCGTTATCGCCTCGAGCGTTGCGCAGCGTGCCGTGCACATTATAGCCGCGCGACAAAAGCTCCGCGGCGACATGGCTGCCGACAAACCCGCTGCACCCGACAACGCAAACCGTTTCAGCGCTCATGCGCTCCCTCCCCCAATTTATTGTTTCGTGGCGCGATCTTCCCGTAAACGCCGCCTCACTGTCCAGCGCGGCGCGCGGTCAACGGCCGCCTGCGCTTGAGGCCTCATACAGGCCGCCATTGCGCGTTGCCAGGAACGGCTCTAGCGGGATCAGTTCCTGCTTGAGGAACCCCTTGGCTGGCAAGTCGCCTCGGCTGACCATTTCGATGACAGCGGCGACCGACGCCGACGTTGTCCAGGCGATGGCGCGCCAAGTGCGGCCGGCCACTTCGATGGGATAATAGGAGCGAACATATTCCTGGCGCATCAGCCGGTCGTCGATCATGCCTTCCGCCGAGACGTGAATATGCACCACATCGTCGTCGACCGGCGGCTTGGCGTGGGTAAGAATCTCGCCGGCAAGTGCGCGCTTATCGCGCATTAATAGCTCGTGGAAGAAGAAATTCATCAGCTCGACATGCCCGGGATAGCGCATCGATTTGTAGTCCAGGTTGTCCACCCGGCCCTGATAGGTCTCGCACATGGTGCCCAGGCCGCCCGACGTGGTGAATGCTTCGAAGCGGTTACCGTCGATGTGAATTTTCTCGACCCATTCCATCGGCGAGACCCATTTGTGCTGGCCTTCTTCGATCACTTCGCAATCGTTGAGATATTCGTTGACCACCCCTTCCGGCGACCAGTTAAAGGCGTAGCCTAAAAGCCCGGTGGGGTGCTGCGGCAGGGCGCCGACACGAAGCTTGATCGAGCGCAGCTGCTCGAACTGTTCGGCCAAATGGGCGCCGATGATGCCGACCAGGCCCGGCGCCAGGCCGCATTGCGGCGCCATCACGCCTTTCGAGGTCTCGGCCATCTCGCGGATCGCCTTGGTGGTCGGCACGTCCTCGGTGAGGTCGAAATAATGCAGACCGAGCTGGTGCGCCGCCTTTGCGACGCCGACATTCAGGTGATAGGGCAGGCAGGACAGAACCGCGTCGAAGCCCTTGCACGCCCTAAGAGCCTCGGACTTATTGGCGGCGGATTTCCGCTCGACCTTGAAGGGCAGCTTTCGCCGCAGCTTGCGGGTGTCGAAGCCGACCACTTCAAAGCCGGACTCGTGCAACAGCGTCGCCGCCAGGGTCCCCACCTTGCCCAGGCCGAGCACGGCGATGCGTTTGATCGGGTCACTCATTTAAGCCTCGATTCTCAAAATCGGTACACAGAGTGCGCGGTCATTATAGGGGGGACCTAGCGCGTTGGCTCATTTTCTCGGCCGATAGATCGCCGGATTCCCACAAAATCTCACAAGCTATTGATATTCCCTTCGGACTCCCCAGTTGATATGTAAACGTGCTGCATTCGTTTGGTGCTGCCTGGATAACCGGTGCGCCGATTAACTTAGCGATCCCCTGACAATGTGAGCGTTATCCCAACCGTGCTGCATATGGTGTGCGGCACAAGCCAAACTCTCGTGTTAGAGGAAAAAAATATGACGACTGGTACAGTAAAATGGTTCAACGCCACCAAGGGCTATGGATTCATCGAGCCGGAAGATGGCTCAAAAGACGCGTTTGTCCACATTTCGGCTGTCGAGCGTGCCGGATTGACGACACTTAACGAAGGCCAGAAGGTCTCCTTTGAGCTTCAGGCGGGTCAGAACGGCAAATCCTCCGCCGAGAACCTGCAAATCGTCGAATAATATTGCAAGGCGTCCCTCCAGCGCCCGCTGGAGGTGGCCGCCACGCGACGTCGGCGACGTAACTCAGATTGCGCGCCTAGCGGGCCGAGGGAAGCAAACCGGCCGATCCACGGTCGTTCCTTCGGCAATATGAAACGTTGAAAAAAGTATAAACGGCACGGTTCCTCGTGCCGTCACCGGCAACGCGCGCCAGCCTGCGCGGCTCCATATGCGCACTGGGGCGCAACGATCCCCCCGTGTCACCTCGATTAGAGAAGAGGATTACCAAGATGGCGAAGTCACCAAGCTCTCGAGCGGAAGAACAGTTCGCCGCCACCCAGAAGAAGGCTAAGCAGTTCGTCAAGGAAAAGGAAAAAGCCTGGCAGGATCTAAACGACCGGGTGGCGAAACAGAAAGCCCTGCGCCTAGCCAAGGAAGCTGCCGATAAAGAGGCTGCCGACAAGGCCGAAGCCGAGAAAGCCGCCGCCGCTGCCGCGAAAGCTGCGGCAAAGAAGAATAAGGCCGCGCCGGCGGCCTAAAATACACCACTCGGTAATCTCAGCGCTGCTTCATACCCTGCTGATATTGCTCCAACGTCTGGCGGCCCGGCTCGTCATACATGAACGATAGCAGCACATAGCGCTGACCGGCGGCAACGTCGGTCGCCTCGTGCAGCAGGTTGCACGAGAAGATCACCGCCTCGCCGGTCGCCGGCTTGTAAGTGGCGTTGTTGAATTCCGGAAAACATAACTCGCCGCCGTCATAATCCTCAGCGTTGAGGTTCAAGGTCATGGCGAAGCGCCGATGTGCGGTCCCCGGACTTGTGTTGTCGCGGTGGGGACGGAAGTACCCGCCCGGATCGGCGTCATAGCGCACGATCTTGAATTCCTCGACGAATTTTATCGGACAGTGAAAGGCCCGGTGGATTTCCGGCAACACCCGGCGCTGCATATAGTCGGCGATCTGCTCGAGCAGATCGTCGTCGACCACGTGATGATCGCGCCGCTGCTTGATGTCGCTGTCCGACGCATGGACCATCTTGCCGTCGGTCATGCGCAAGGTGCCGCTGGCCTCGTTGCCACGCGCCTCGAACTGCTCGATCAGATAGGTGCAGAATTCGCGCGGCAGCGCTTGGGGAATGACCAGCAGGGGCGGGTGAACGCCCGGATTGAAGGGCGCGTGACGCGGCAACGAGACCAACGCCGCCGCCGCACGTTCGGCGATCGGCGTATCGCCCGGTGTGATGACCGCTTGGATACGCTGACCGGGATCGAGCACGAACCCAACCAGCTTGCCGCGCGCGCCAAAGCCGTCGACTCCCTTGTGCTCGCTATCGGCCAGCAAAAAGAAGTCGGGCTGATGCTCCGCCGCCAGTTTCTGAACCCGGGCGACCGGGTCACCGCCAATAGCGAAGAGGTGCACCCCGTCAGCCAGCATCTGCGGTGCCAGGGAAAATAGGCTGTCCAGTTCAGCCGCGCAGCCCGGATCCTTTTGCGTCGGGTAGAGCAAAACGAAGATCGGCCCGCCGCGCGCCTTGTCGTGGAGGCTGATGGTGATGTCGCGCTGATCGGGCAGAAAGACATTTGGCGCCCGGTCCCCCAAGGTCAATTGCTGCCGCGCCTGCTTTGACTTTGCCATCTAAAACACCTTCCAAACGCAGCTTAAGCCGCCGGCGCGGGCGATCCAACCACCGGTCTTCATAAGGGCCGCGCGGTGCCGCGCAAGGCCGCACCAACAATGACGTGGGAGCCGCAAATCAACACGCGCGCATCGCCTTGCGTTACGGCCAGAGCGTCCAAGGCAGCGTCGAGCGACGGCGCCCAATCCGCCGCGATACCGGCATCCGCCAAAGCAGCGGCGCTGGCTTTCGAGTTGTGGCTACGCGGCTCATCGGCCAACGGCACCGCTGTTACCGAGCTGGCCAAACCGGCCAGGGGGCCGAGAAACGCGACCGGGTCTTTATCCTCCAACATACCAAAGACAATATGCAGGGACCGCGCCTCCCCTGCGTTGATCTGGCGCAAGGCGGCGGCCAGCGCGGCGCCCGCCGCACCATTATGGCCGGCATCGAGCCAGACCTCCCACGCGGCCGGCAAGCGCTGGCGCAACGCCCCGTCGGGCAGGCGCTGGAAGCGGCCCGGCCATTGGACGGCGCTAAGACCGGTGACCATGGCTTTCTCGGCGACCGCGATCTGCGCGGATTGCGCGGCACATGCCACCGCCGTGGCCGCATTGACGATCTGATGGGCGCCGAAAAGCGACGGCAGGGGTAGTTTCAGGGTGGTCGCCGGTGAGCGATAGATGAAGCCATTGTCGACCGTCTCGAACGACCATTCTTGGCCGGCGCGAAAGGCAATGGCGCCACGCTCAGCGCCGATCCGGTCGATAACCTGCGCCGCCACGCCCGGTTGCGGCGCGATGATCGAGGGAACACCGGCCTTTTGGATGGCCGCCTTCTCCGCCGCGATGGCGGCTATGTCGTCGCCCAGAAACGCCTGATGGTCGAGCGATATCGGCGTGATCACCGTCGCTAGGGGCGCATCGACCATATTGGTCGCGTCGTAGCGGCCGCCCAACCCGGTCTCCAACAGGACCACATCTGCCTCGCATCGCGACAGGGCCAGAAACGCCGCCGCGGTGACGATTTCGAACTCGGTGATCGGCTGGCCATCGTTGATGTCATCGACTTCGTTCAGCAAGTCACACAGAGCGGCGGTCGATATGGTCTCGCCAGCCAGCACGAAACGCTCGGTGAAGTCCACCAGATGCGGCGAGGTATAGGTGCTGACCGCCAGGCCGGCTGCCTCATAGATTGCCCGCAGGAAGGCGATCGTCGACCCCTTGCCGTTGGTCCCAGCCACATGAATGACCGGTGGTAGTTTTTGCTGCGGTTCGCCCAGCGCCGTGAGCAGCCGCCTGGTGCGGTCGAGAGTTAGATCAATGCGCGCCGGATGGTACCGGTCGAAACGCGCGAGAATGTCTTGCAGGCTGTCGGTCTTGGCCACCGGCTCAGTCACTGGACGCGACTGGGGCCCCGTCACCGGGTAGCGCATCTACCGGAGGCACCTCGATCGCCAACGTGGTCCCAGTTTCCGCTATCTTCGGCACCAATTCGCCCGGTGTCTTCTGGCGCAGCAGTGAAATCACCCGGATCAATGTGTCACGCAGTTCGCCCCGCGGCACCACCATGTCGATCAGGCCATGGTCGAGCATGCGCTCGGCCTGCTGGAAATCGTCGGGCAGTTCTTCGCGGATGGTGTCCTCGATCACCCGCCGGCCGGCGAAACCAATCATCGCGCCCGGCTCGGCGATTTGGATATCGCCCAACATGGCGAACGACGCCGACACCCCACCGGTCGTCGGGTCCGTCAGGATCACAATGTAGGGCAGCCCGGCTTCGCGCACTTGCTCGACGGCGATCACCGTGCGCGGCATCTGGATCAGGCTCAGCATGCCCTCCTGCATGCGCGCGCCGCCCGAGGCCGGAATGGCGATCAGCGCGGCGCCCTGGTCGCACGCCAGGCGCGCGGCGACCACCAGCCCCTCGCCGACGGCCTGGCCCATCGAGCCGCCCATAAACGAAAAGTCGAACGCCGCCACCACAGTCGGCACGCCGCCCATCTCACCGCTGGCAATGACGATGGCTTCCGGTTCGGACGCGCGGGTCTCGGCGTCGCGCAATCGCTCGGTGTAGCGCTTGGTGTCGCGGAATTTCAGAGGGTCGGCCGCCACCGCGGGTAGTTTAGCCCGCTCGTACTTGCCGTCATCGAACAACATGTCCAGCCGCGTCACCGCGGAAATCCGCATATGACAGCTGCAATGATGGCAGACATGTAGATTATCGCTGAGCTCGCGATGGAACAGCATCTGGTCGCAGGCGGGGCAGCGGTGCCACAGATTCTCCGGCACGTCCTTCTTGCCGACCAGCGCCTGTATCTTGGGGCGAACGAAGTTTGTGAGCCAGCTCATGGTTGGGCTACTCGGCGGCCTGTTGCCGCGCGCCGTGAACGCCTGCGGCCAATGCGCGGGCGAAATCGAGCACCGTGTCGACCAGATCGGCGGCCGGCTGGCCGTTATCGTCCAGGTTATCGGCGATCAGCTGCACAATCGCCGACCCGACGACGGCGGCATCAGCGACTTGCGCCACGGCGGCGGCCTGTTCCGGGGTCTTAATGCCGAAGCCGACGGCGACCGGCAGATCGGTATGGTTTTTCAACCGGGCAACCGCCGCGCCGATCGCGTCCTGGGTGGCCGAGGCGGTGCCGGTGATGCCGGCAATCGACACGTAATAGAGAAAGCCCGACGTATGCTCGAGCACTGCTGGCAGGCGCTTATCGTCGGTGGTCGGCGTCGCCAGGCGGACAAAATGCATGCCCGCCGCCAGCGCCGGCAGGCACAGCTCGCTATCCTCTTCGGGCGGCAGATCGACCACGATCAGCCCGTCGACCCCGGCCTGCCGGGCGTCGGCCAGAAAGGCATCGACCCCGTAAATATAGATCGGGTTGTAATAACCCATCAGGATGATCGGCGTGGCGTCGTCATCGGTGCGGAACTGACGCACGATCTCCAGCGTTTGGCGCACAGTGGCGCCGCCGGCCTTGGCCCGCAGCCCCGCCGCCTGGATCGCCGGTCCGTCGGCCATGGGGTCGGAAAAGATCACCCCCAGCTCGATAATATCGGCGCCGGCGGCCGGCAGGCCCTTGAGGATGTCGAGGGTAGACTCGACCGTGGGGTCGGCAGCCATAATGAAGGGAATAAAGGCGGCACGGCCTTCTTCGGCCAATGCGGCGAACCGCGCCTCGATGCGACCGCTGGTCGGGGCACTGGTTTGGGCGCTCATAGTTGCACCCCGAGCGCTTCGGCCACCGTGAACACATCCTTGTCGCCGCGTCCGCACATATTCATTACCAACAGATGGTCGCCCGGCAGCTCCGGCGCAATGCGCGCGACATGGCATAGGGCGTGAGCCGGCTCCAGGGCGGGGATGATGCCTTCCAACCGGCTGCACAGTTGAAACGCTTCGAGCGCTTCGGCGTCGGTGACCGAGACATAATTCACCCGCCCGCTCTCGTGCAGCCAGGAATGTTCCGGCCCGATGCCCGGATAATCGAGGCCGGCGGAGATCGAATGAGCGTCAAGGATTTGGCCGTCGCCGTCCTGTAGCAGAAAGGTTCGGTTGCCATGCAGCACGCCAGGCCGCCCGCCGGTTAGCGACGCGGCATGCTCGCCGGTCTCGATACCGTGGCCGGCGGCCTCGACACCAATAATATCGATACTGTCCTCGTCAAGAAAATCATGAAACAGACCGATGGCGTTGGAACCACCGCCGATGCACGCCACCAGTGTATCAGGCAGGCGGCCCTCGGCGGCCAACATCTGTTCGCGCACTTCTTCGCCGATAACCTTCTGAAAATCACGCACCATCGCCGGATAGGGGTGCGGCCCGGCGACGGTGCCGATCAGATAATAGGTGTCGTCCACGTTAGCGACCCAGTCGCGCAACGCCTCGTTCATGGCGTCTTTCAAGGTGGCCGTGCCGCTGGTGACCGGCCGCACTTCGGCGCCCAGCAGCTTCATGCGGAACACGTTGGGGGCCTGGCGCTCGATATCGGTGGCACCCATATAGACCACGCAATCGAGGCCGAACAACGCGCAGACCGTCGCCGTGGCGACACCGTGCTGGCCGGCGCCGGTCTCGGCGATGATGCGTTTCTTGCCCATACGGCGCGCCAGCAGAATCTGGCCCATGCAATTGTTGATCTTGTGGGCGCCGGTGTGATTGAGCTCGTCGCGTTTGAAGTAAATCTTGGCGCCGCCGAGATGCTCGGTCAGGCGCGACGCGAAATAGAGCGGGCTGGGCCGGCCGACATAATGTTTGAGATAGTCGTCAAGCTCGGCCTGGTACGCCGGATCGGCCTTGGCCGCGTCGTAGGCGCGTTCAACCTCGAGGATCAGCGGCATCAGCGTCTCGGCGACATAGCGGCCGCCAAATATGCCGAAATGGCCCTTCCCGTCGGGGCCAGACCGATAGCTGTTGGGACGTTCAATAGTCATGATGAGCCGGGTTATACATCAGCAATCGATGGCAGGACATAAGCCAAATGGCTAAATACCGCCTATAGCTCGGCGACCGCGTCGAGGAACTGTTTGATCTCCGCCGGGTCCTTTTTGCCGGGCGCCGATTCGACCCCCGACGACACATCGACCACGGCAGTGCCCGATCTTGAAACGGCCTCCGCCACATTGTCGGCGACCAACCCGCCAGCCAGCATCCATGGCACCGGCCACGACCAGCCCGCCAACAGGGTCCAGTCGAACTGCACCGCATTGCCGCCGGGCAGCGCGTTGGTCATCGATTCGGGTGGTTTGGCATCAAACATCAACCAGTCAACCAGGTCGCAGTAATTGTTGGCGCCGTTCACGTCCTCCAACGACGCGACCTTGATCACTTTCATCACCGGTTTGTCGAATCGATTGCGGATGTCGGTGCACCGTTCCGGCGTTTCGTTGCCGTGCAACTGCAGCAGGTCGAGCGGAACTTCCTGCAGCACCCGGGCGATCAGCGCATTGTCGGGATCAACGAACAGACCGACCTTGGTCACGCCCTCGGGCACCAGGGTGGCCAGTTTCGCCGCAGTTCCTGGCGTGATCGAGCGCGGGCTCTGGGGATAGAACACCAGGCCGACATAAGCCGCGCCGGCAGCCACCGCCGTTTGCATGGCAACAGCGTCGTTGATGCCGCAAATTTTCGCCGCAACAGTCATCTTTGCTCACCATCCGTATATCGGTTTCGGGGGCTTCCCCCTCCCCCTAACCCCCTCCCTCCAGGGGAGGGGGAACTTTTGGGCACCGAGCGCTTCAAGCCCCCTCCCCCTTGAGGGGGGAGGGTTGGGGTGGGGGTGAGGCGGGCCACACCATTCATGACGAGATATCCAGTTCCTCAACGATGCGCGCTGCTGCCGCGGCCGGATCGTCGGACCCGGTGATCGGCCGTCCGATAACCAGAATATCGGCCCCCAGATCGCGCGCCTGGCGCGGTGTCATGATCCGCTTCTGATCGCCTCTGCTTGCCCAAGCAGGTCTGATACCGGGGACGATGAGGCGAAAACCGTCGCCGCAGGCGGCCCGCAGCGTCGCTATCTCAGCCGGCGAACAAACCACACCGTCGAGCCCACATGATTGGGTGAGCCGCGCCAGGCGTTCGACCTGGGACGCCGCCGGCCCGGTTTGCCCGACGGCGGCCAGATCGCCGTCATCGAGGCTGGTCAGCACGGTAACGGCGATAACCAGCGGGCGGTCCGAACCGTATTCGGCGGCGGCTGCGGCAGCGGCCTTGAGCATGGCGGGGCCACCGCCAGCGTGTACGTTGACGATCGCCGCGCCCAAGCCGGTCACCGCGCGCACAGCGCCGGCCACCGTATTGGGTATGTCGTGGAATTTGAGATCGAGGAAAACCGGCAGGCCCAGATCGACCACCCGGCGCACCCCGTCGGGCCCGTTGCTTTTAAAAAATTCGAGCCCCAGTTTGACGCCGCCGACGCTCGGCCGCACGGCATCGGCCCAGGCGATGGCCTGGTTCAGATCGACCGTGTCGAGGGCAACGAAAACTGGGTTTTTTGGTAGCATTTTCGACTCGTTGGGGCCGTTAGCGGCGGCGTGGTTCTAGCAAAGCGCCCGCGTCGCCGCTAGAGCATCGTTACGCTGTCGCGCACGCGTAAAACCTCGGTGAGCGCGAGAAACAGATGATAAAACGAGGTCGCCGGCACCGTATCGCGGATCGGCGTACCATCGCGCTGTAAATGTTCGCGCCACAGGCCAGTCTCGCCGACCAGGTGACAGTCGAATAGACGATCGAGAAGCGCATCCAGCCGAGCTCCCGCCGCTTCATCGCCGGTGAATTCCAGGCGAGCGGTCTGCGCCTTGATCGCCTCGGTCTGCCCCCATAACCGCTTATTGTCGTCCAGATCGACGCCGCGCCGCAGCACCGAATCGAAGACCAGCCCTTCGGTCGGACCAGGCTCGCGATCGATGCCCTGCTGTTCGGCGAACCGGTACAAGAGATCGGCTTCATGCTCGCAATCATCCCCGGTCGCCGCGGCGTAATGATGGAGCAGCCAGGTCCATTCGTAATGATGGCCGGGTTCAACGATTTGTCCCGCCGTGCCGTCGACCGGTTGCCAATCGACATCGAAGAATTCGCCCAAGGTTCCGGTGTCCTGGTCGAACAGGCGCTGGCGAAACAGTCCCACCAGATCGCGCGCCCGAGCCAGTGCCTGATCGCTGCCGGTCGCATGGTGGAGCGCCAGCAACGCCTCCAGCAGATGCATGTGGGGGTTCTGGCGGCGCGGCAGATCGTGGGCGAGATTTTCGAAATAGCCGCCATTGCCAGCATCCGCCAGGTTGGCGTCGAGAAACACCAGCAGGCGTTCGGCCAAAGTTTTCGCCCGCCCATCGCCCGAGGCGCGGAAGTACCAGGCGCAGGCTAGGAGTGCGAAGGCCTGGTCGTAGAGCTCTATACGCGCGTCGCTAACCGCCCCGCCGCGACCGGTAGAAAAGACAAACCCGCCGGGATCGTCGCGCCAGTAATGCGCGGCCATGAATTCGAAACCGCTGGCCGCCGCGTCGAGTGGCGCGATTTGGCCCGGCGCCGGGTTCCAGCCCAGCACGTCGGCGTGGCTGAACACATAGATCTGGCGGGCCTGCACGCGCAGGCGCTTGGGCGCATCTGCGACAGCACCGCCGGCCATCGTTAGATCGTCGAAAAATCCGCCGTCGCGATCATCGAGACCGGCGCTGCTCCACAGCGGCAGAGCATGGTCGCACAACCAGGCGCGAATTTGGTCCCCTGTCACGGTCATGACATCTCCCCGGCCAGCAGATGTTCAGCGGCCGCCAGATCTTCCAGCGCGCTGCCCACCGACTTGAACACGGTGATCTCGTCCGGCGACCGGCGGCCCTCACATCGGCCCTGGCACAATTCGAAGAGATCGCCGGCGATATCGTCGGCCGTGATGAGACCAGCATCGAGCGGTTGGATAATGTCGCCGGCCTCGGCCAACACGCCGGCGCGTGTATCGGCGAAAATCCGGCCGCGCCCCATCACGTCGTCGTCGGCCTCGCGCATATCGGGGCGAAAGCCGCCGACCAGATCGACATGGACGCCGGCGCGCAACCAATCGCCGTGGATCAACGGATCTTGGGAAGTGGTGGCGCAACTAATGATATCCGCCGACGTCGCCGCAGCCGCTAAATCGTCGGTCGCAGTGATCCGGTTGGTATCGTTATCAAGACGATCAGCGAGGCGCACGGCCTTGTCCCTGTCACGGCCCCAAATCACCGTTTGGCGGATCGGTCGCACCGCCGTATGGGCTTCGATCAGGCTGCCGGCAAGCCGGCCGGTGCCGACCATGAGCAAGTTCCGCGCGTCGGGGCGCGCCAAATAATCGGCTGCCAGGGCGGACGCCGCCGCGGTGCGCCGGGCGGTCAGCGTCGGCCCGTCGATCGAGGCCACCGGCACACCCGTTGGCCCGTCGAGCAAAAGATATGTTCCCAATACCGACGGCAAATCCCGGGTCGCATTGTCGGGATATACGGTGACGACCTTCACGCCCAAATGAGCCGGCGCCGGGGCCGGCGCACTCCAGGCGGGCATCAACAAGAGTGTCGCCTCCCGCCCTTCGGTGGGGATGGAATGGTGGTGGCGCAGAGGCACGACAGCCTCACGCTGAAAGGCGGTGCGCAGGGTCTCGACCAAGTCAGCATAATCGAGCCCAGTCTCAACCTCGCCAGCGCTAAAAATGCGCACCGGCGCACTCAATCTATCAAGGCGGGGGACGTTGTGCCGGCGCCTTTAGCGATCTCGGCCTCGTCCTTCACGCGCACGGCCTCCGACGCCCGTACTTGCTTGTCGGTGCGCCGTTGACGCGCCCGACGATGGCGCTGCGCGGCCGATACCCAGGCAATGATCGCACCACCTGCGAAACCGGCGACGACGCCAATATAGACAAATACGAAGAGCGGCCAGCTAATGACAATTCCGAGCGGCCATAAGCTAACATCGACCAGATGGCGATTGTTGACGGCGAAGACGATTAGGATCAGCGCCAACGGTACGGTGAATAGCCAGCGTAATCGTTTCACGGTCCAACCATTGCGGTTATGGGGCTATGGGGCAGGTCAAGATACCCGGTCATTATGCTTGTCAGATATCGGCAGCGCGGCGCGCGGCTGCAAGCAATATTATTCAGTCGGCGTTGAGGCGCTCGCGCAATTCCTTGCCGGTCTTGAAATACGGCACCACCTTTTCCGCAACCGACACCGATTCACCCGTTCGCGGGTTGCGGCCGACGCGGGCGCCCCGGTGTTTTACCGAAAACGCGCCGAAACCGCGCAACTCAACGCGGTCGCCCCGCGACAGGGCGGCGGTAATTTCGTCCAGAATAGTCGCCACGATGCGTTCGACATCCCGCTGGAACAGGTGAGGGTTTCGCTCAGCCAGGCGCAGAATCAGATCCGACTTTGTCATCGTTACCCCCGGGATGAATGTCCACCACCAACCTTATCCAGATACCGCGTGCGCCCGACACCCCCAAGGCCGCAACGCGGTCGATCTAACAGGTCGCCAGACCCGCTAGATCACAAGTCAGGGTGCCAAACAGATAACAGGCCGTCAAGTGTTAGGGCATTGGAAATTAACGATTTTTCGGTCAGGCTGGAAAATACCTCGGAAAGGCCCGAGCGCTCGTTTCGAGGTTCCAGCGTTACCGTGGGGACATCGCGGGAAATTTCCTTTTCCGCCGCCAGCCAGTCGCGCGCCGCAGATTCGCCGCCGATGGCATCGACGAGGCCGTTTTGCACCGCCTGGCGGCCGGTATAGACCCGGCCATCGGCGAGTTCCAACACTTGCGCCCGGTCCAAGGGCCGTCTTGCGACGACAAGGTCGATAAAAAAGTCAAATAAATCAGAGACTAACGCCTGCGTTGCGGCGCGCGCCTCTTCGGTCAGCGGCTCCGTCGGCGATGGCACGGCCTTCAACGGTCCCGATTTTAGGGTTTCCGGCTTGACGCCCAATTTGTCGAGCAGGCGGGTCACATCCACGGTCTGGAACAGTACGCCGATCGACCCGGTGATCGTGCCCTCGCGGGCAAATACCCGGTCACCGGCGACGGCGGTCATATAGGCCGCCGAGGCGGCGACCGTCCCCATCACGGTCACCACGGGCTTTTTCTCGCCAACGACCAGCAGGGACCTGTAAAGATCTTCGCCGCCGACCACGGTGCCGCCCGGGCTATCCACATGGACGATCAGGGCGCGAACCGAGTCATCGCGGGCGATTTCGGCCAACAGGGCGTCCCGGCGTGGATCTTCGACGATCAGGCCGGCAATGCGCACCCGCGCGATGGTCTCGCGTTCAAACAACAGGTCGCTGGCCTGCAAGCCGCTGACAATAGTCAGGGCTACGGCGATCAAAGTCGCCGCCTGCCACCACCGGAGTTTCCGCTTGAGACGGCGGCGGTCGATCAATGCATCGGGATCAAACGACATCCAAACTCCGGTTGGTCAGTCCAGCCTCACGACTTTTCCGTCGCGTCTTCCTCGCTCTCGCCAGCGTCTTCGGCGGGTGCATCTTCGGCGGGCGCGTCCTCTTCGCTGGCCGGTTCTTCAGCCGGCGCTTCGGCGGCGTCCCCACCCTCATCGGCAGAATCGTCGGCGGATTGCTGCTCTCTCTCGCGCAGCGCGGCCCCCAAGATATCGCCCAACGAGGCGCCGCTGTCCGACGAGCCGTACTGCTTCATGGCCTGCTTCTCTTCGTCGATCTCCTTGGCCTTGATCGACAATGAGATACGCCGGCTGGAGGCATCGAAGTTGACCACCTTGGCATCGACCTTTTCGCCGACGGCAAACCGGTCGGGGCGCTGTTCGGAGCGATCGCGCGATAGATCCGAGCGGCGGATAAATGCGGTCAAACCGCCACTGGTCTGCACTTCGATACCACCATCGTTTACTTCCGAAACGGTGCAGGTAATGACCTCGCCCTTGGCGACACTGCCGCCGGCCGCGGCAAACGGGTCTTCGCTGAGCTGCTTGATGCCCAACGAGATGCGTTCCTTCTCGACATCGACGTCGAGCACCTTGACCTTGACCGTATCGCCCTTGGTGAAGCCTTCCAGGGCTTGCTCGCCGGCTTGATCCCAAGCGATGTCCGACAGATGAACCATGCCGTCGATGTCGCCGGGCAGGCCGACGAACAGGCCAAACTCGGTGATGTTGCGAATTTCGCCCTCGACCTCGTTGCCGACCTGGAACGTCTCGGCGAAGCTGTCCCACGGATTGTCCATGGTTTGCTTGAGGCCCAGGCTGATCCGCCGTTTGTTGGGATCAACGTCAAGCACCACCACTTCGACTTCCTGGGAGGTCGAAACGATTTTGCCGGGATGGACGTTCTTTTTCGTCCAGCTCATTTCCGAGACATGGACCAGACCTTCGATGCCCGCTTCCAGCTCGACGAACGCGCCATAGTCGGTGATGTTGGTGACCCGGCCGGTGAAGCGGCTGCTGACCGGGTACTTGGCTTCGACCGCATCCCAGGGATCGGCCTCGAGTTGCTTCATGCCCAGGCTAATACGCTGGGTTTCGGAATTGAACCGGATGACCTGGACTTGGACGGTCTGGCCGACCTGCAGCGCTTCCGATGGATGGTTGATGCGCCGCCAGGAAATGTCGGTGACGTGCAGCAACCCGTCGACCCCGCCGAGATCGACAAAGGCGCCATAATCGGTGATGTTTTTCACCACGCCCTGCAGCACCTGGCCTTCTTCCAGGTTGGCGACTAATTCGGTGCGCTCGGCGGCGCGGGTTTCTTCTAAAACGGCGCGGCGCGAGACCACGATATTACCACGGCCGCGATCCATCTTCAGGATCATGAACGGTTGCGGCGTGCCCATCAGTGGGCTGACGTCGCGCACCGGGCGAATATCGACCTGGCTACCCGGCAGAAATGCCACGGCGCCCGACAGATCGACGGTGAAACCGCCCTTGACCCGTCCGAAGATCGAACCGCTCACCCGTTCGGTGTTCTCGAAAGCCTTTTCGAGGATTTCCCAGGCTTCTTCGCGGCGCGCCTTTTCGCGGCTGAGCACCGCTTCACCGTTCGAATCCTCGAACCGTTCAACAAAGACTTCGACCTGATCGCCGACACTAAGCTCTGCGGGCTGCCCGGGCGCGGCGAATTCCTTTAACGAAACGCGGCCTTCCGACTTTAAGCCGACATCGATCAAGGCTGAGTCATTTTCGATGGCGATAACGGTGCCTTTGACGACGGTGCGTTCGAGGGACTTGCTGCCGCCGAAACTCTCTTCGAGCATCGAGGCAAAATCTTCGGTAGCGGGCATACCTTCAGGTGTAGCGGCGGTATCAGTCATATTGTGTGTGGGTCCTTTAACTCAGATACATAATCTTGCCAGCCGGTTGGCTCCGGCGGTCTTAGCGTGTTCGACGCCTGCCCGGACCATCCAGACATACCAGCGGCGAAAACGTTATGGTCGCGACCGACGCTATGTTGATCGATCACCTTCGATAAGGTCCAACGCTTCTTGGAAGACCGCGTCGGGCGTTTTACCGGAAGTATCGATCACATGGGCGTCGACCGCCTTCAGCGGCGACACCTTTCGCGTACGATCCCTTTGATCCCGCTGCTCAATATCAGCCAGGACGGCGGCATATGTACTCTCCACGCCGTTTTCCTGCAACTCTTTAAAACGCCGCTTGGCGCGCACTTCCGCGCTCGCCGTGACAAAGAGTTTATGGGTCGCGTCGGGGCACACCACGCTGGCGATGTCGCGGCCATCGAGCACGGCACCGATTTTGCCACCTGGCGGGTTATGGGCGAAATTTCGCTGAAAACTCAGCAATTCCTTGCGTACGTCGCCGATCGCCGCCACCACGGAGGCGGCTTCGGCGACTTTTTCGGTATAAAGATCGCCGGTATCGACATTCGCCGGATCGAGGGCGCGCGCCGCCGCAACGGCGATTTTCGGGTCATTTGGGTCTCCACCGGCTTGTAAGATACCGTAGCCGACCGCGCGATAAAGCCGCCCGGTGTCGAGAAAGGCCAAGTCGAAATGAGTCGCCAGGCGCTTGGCCAGCGTGCCCTTGCCAGCCGCAGCCGGGCCATCGATGGCGATAATCATGGCGCAGTAACCCCATACATCGCCACCCGATGAATCGCAGCGCGATCGCCTACGAACGCCTCGCCCTTCGAGACGCCGCCCGTGGGGCGGCTCCTCAGGATGAGGCTATGTGAAGACCTTCCAGAATTCCTCATCCTGAGGGCTCGCGCAGCGAGTGTCTCGAAGGACGAGGAATTCCAGCGGCGGACGTATGCGATCAGCCCCTTATTCATCGGGTCCGATATCGGCGCCCAGCGCCGCCATCGATCCGGCAAAATCGGGAAAGCTGGTCTCGATCGAACTGCCATCGTCGATCGAGATCGGGTTTTCACTAGCCAGACCGAGCACCAGGAAGCTCATGGCGATGCGGTGATCCAGCGCCGCTTCGATGGTAGCGCCGCCGGCCGGCGCGCCGCCCGCGCCCTGGATGGTCAAGCTATCCGGGCCTTCTTCGACTGCAACGCCGCACGCGGCCAGACCCGCGGCGACAGCAGCCAGGCGGTCGCTTTCCTTGTGACGCAGTTCGCCGACCCCATGGAACACGGTGGTGCCTTCGGCGCAGGCCGCAGCCATGGCCAGCACGGGATATTCATCGATCATCGCCGGCGCGCGCGCCGCCGGCACTTCGACCCCGGCTAGAGCGCTGGCGGTGACCGTGAGATCGGCCACCGGTTCACCACCCTCGACGCGCTCGTCGCGCCAGGTCAGATCGGCGCCCATTTCGGCCAGGCTGGCATAGAGGCCAGTTCGCGTCGGGTTCGTGCAGATACCAGGCAAGGTGATTTCCGACCCGGGCACCAGCAGCGCCGCCACGGTGGGAAAGGCCGCCGAGCTGGGATCGGCCGGCACGGCGATGGCGGCCGGCGCCAATTCGGGCTGACCGGTGATGGTGATCCGGCGTCCGGTCTGATCGCTGACATCCTCGACACGGATTTCGGCGCCGAAATGACCGAGCATGCGCTCGGTATGGTCGCGGGTTGCGGTCGTCTCCACGACGCTGGTCTCGCCCGGCGCGTGCAGACCGGCTAGTAGCACCGCCGACTTCACCTGGGCCGACGCCACCGGCAATGTGTAGGCGGTAGGCCGCAAATTATCGCTGCCGGCCACGGTGAGTGGCATGCGCTCGCCATCGTTAGCCTGGAAGGTCACCCCCATCGCCGTCAACGGGGTGACCACCCGGCCCATGGGGCGCGACCGCAGCGAGGCATCGCCGGTCAGCACCGCCGAAAAGCCATGGCCGGCCAGCAGGCCGCACAACAGGCGCGCCGCCGTGCCGGAATTACCCAAATCGATGACATCATCGGGTGGGGTCAGCCCACCGATGCCGACGCCATTGACCCGCCACGCGCCCAACCCGTCGCGGGTGACCGCCACTCCCAGCAGCTCCAGCGCGGCGGCGGTGTGACGCACATCGTCGCCTTCAAGCAAGCCGGTGATCGTGGTTTCGCCGACCGCCAGCGCCGCCAGCATCAGCGCCCGGTGGGAAATCGACTTGTCGCCGGGCACTTTGAACGCCCCCCGCAGAGGGCCGCCGCGCCGGGCGGTAAGCGTGCCGGAGGCTGTGTTTTTCGGTTTTGACATGGGCCTTCTCGTTGGCGAGGTGCCATAGCACAGAAGCCGCGGGCCGGCTATTGGCGTTGCGCTGCGGCGTCGGCAAATTTTCGGTGGATGATTTTGCTTTTGACAGGCGGCGGCTATCGTGGCACACGGCAGCGCTTAACCCGTCGGAGGAATGACAGTGGCCAAACCGGAATGGGGCGTGAAGCGGACTTGCTTAGCCTGCGCAACACGTTTCTATGACATGCGCAAGGACCCGATTTTGTGTCCGAGCTGCGGCGTTAAGTTTGATGTGGAAACGATCTTTCGGCCACGGCGTTCGCGTGCGGCACCCGACGAGACGCCAAAGCCAGAAGCACCCGCCGTCAAGAGCGACGAGGATATCGAAAAGGAACTGGCAGCCTTGGCCGATGACTCCGCCGCTGACGATGATGACGAAGATGATGATGCGACCATCGAAGACACGTCGGATTTGGAAGACGATAACACCGATGTTCCGATCGTGCCTAAGGACATCAACGACGAGAGCTAGACATATTCGAGATTGCAGGTTGAATTATTGCTTGCCTTCGATGCCGCCATGGGTATCGTCGCGCCGATAATCGCCACGCCAGATAATGGGGCCGTAGCTCAGTTGGGAGAGCGCTACAATGGCATTGTAGAGGTCGTCGGTTCGATCCCGTCCGGCTCCACCAGAATAAAACAAAGGCTCAGTCGGTAACGGCTGAGCCTTTGTTCTGTGTGCGATCACAATGCAAATGAGTTCGCAATAGCCAAGCCCTGGGTCGTCAGATCAATTGCCCGACGACAAAGTTTGTACTCGATACCAATCGGTCGGTAGAGGTTCCGGAGACGGGATCAACTCAATCTGCAGCATATCACGGGTTCGACCTGGCTCGACTGTCCCGGCTTTGTGCATGCAAAGCTCGGTATTGCAAAGCACCATTGACCCCTTCGGTCCAGTGCATTTCACGACTGCATTTGGGTTGTCGATTATATTCGCGGCTCCGGCGTAATTTTCGCGGGTACCATATCCGGCGCGAATTATGCGCTTGGTATCTTTGCGAGATTGGACGTGAAACGGACCGTCGGCCTCTGTGACATCGGACAAATTGACCATCATCTTCAATATGGAAGTCGGTTGGGCATCGCAATGCCAATTGTTCGCGTAAATCCCCTGTGCCGCGACATCCGGTTCGGCACCAAGATTGCGCCATATCTTCAAGGTCATGACACCAAAATTCGACCCAAAATAACCGCGCACAGCGTTCGAAACATTTTCATCGAGAAGGCCTGCAGTAGCGGGAATGTAGCGACCAGCATCGAGTAACAAAAACCTGTACGCCACCCCATCGATAATCGGCCGAGGTTCGGTCGCAGGATGGCCCTCAGCCAACATCTGCGAAAATTTGTCTTCAATGGTTTGAATAAGCTCCACCGGAAAAAGCTTGGGGGCAATTGCAAACCCCTGGGTTCTGATCAACGAAGAGTCTATCGAAGTATCAAGATCGCCGTGACCTCGCGACGCCACCCGCGCACGGGCCATCGTCAGCCGTCCCTCTAAGTTTCTTGAAAACGTCGTGGAATTTCCAAAAACAATACGACCAAGTCTTTCGTCTACATAACCTTTTGGATTTGTCCGAAAACTCGACACCGAAACCACTGTCTTCTCCACTGCAGCTGACGCTAGATCACACCAGTTATCCGTGACCTTCTCCAGTTTGCCCCACTTGGAGTCAAATTCAAACCGGGACGCCTTAGAAATTGATTCCAACAGCGGACGATTATAGGTGCGTCATATTATTGTACAGCTACTGATTCGTCGTGACAGCGAAATCCGTAGAGATCGCGCTCGACCATGCCGTATTTGGTAGTATCGAACTGCGCCACGATAAGACCGTTAAACTCGCCAATTGAACGCTTCAACCAGTCGACATCTACATAACCTGCCAACACCGAATTCGGGTTCCGCGTCACTATTTCGCTTAGCATCCTGAGATATACGGTGTTACCCGCGTGATGAATGTCGAGGAACTCACATACCGTTGACCCATAGGACGCCGAGTCTCGTAAGTCGTAATACTCAACGCCCAGTTGTCCGAGCTTGTCGCTAAGCGAGTCGACAAACCGATATCTCCCGGATTCAGTCATCACGCGTTGAATTGGCGGTGCGACGGGCGGCAGCATTAGAATAACTCTGACTCCCGCACGTTCGAGCGTTCCAATGGTGTCGGCGAGTATCTGAAATTCCTCCGATCTAAAATTTTGATCCGGTGCATATCCGCCTTTCGCGACGTCGAGTATTACATTTGGGCTATTGAGACGTCGCCGGTTTGAGATAACGGTCTCATCATTGCGCAGGCCATAAGTCCACGCACCGTGAAGTGTCGACCCGTCGCTTCGCGTTCCCACCGACTGCATCACCGCTCTCACACCAAGTTTATCGTAATGTGTGATGCTATTTAGACTTCGATTTCCAACAAGGATTTCAAAATACTCGGCGAACGAAATCGTTCCGTCGCGCAACCAAACAAAGGGTTTCGTGATTTTTTGTCTCGTCAAAGACACCGAACCTTCATTTTGTTGCTCGGCCCTGGCTGCCCTTCGTGTGCCTCCGAACCACCAAAAATCAATATTCCACAGCACCAATTTCGGCATGTGCCTACTGAGCATTTCCGAAACAAAAGCCGGCGCGTCGTGGATGGAGCTCATGACCAAACAAGCGCATGCGAACCGCTCTGTAAAAAACTCTTGGCGGAAATACCCGGCGCGCGATGACCCTAACGCTATAATCTCCGGCCGCCGGGCCTCGATTATTTCTAATCTATGTTCAGGATTAATGTCGTGGAGACCGGTTCCGTATAACGCACCAGTGCTTTGTTGATATTGCGCTACATCTTTAAGCGACCTAAACTCACCGGCGGATCGGAGCATTAAATAATTCATAAACAAAGGAAACATAACAACAATAATTGTTAAGATAAAATAAAACATATATTTATGTTTATCTTCCATTTTCCCCTCTATAATGCCATTGTTATATATTCAGAATCAAAAATTGTAATAAAGAAATTCCTGCGAAGCCGACAGCATTGCGAACAAGCAAATTGATGCCACCACACCAAATACGATCGCCCATGCCGGGGTAAATTTCCACGTCGTGGCCAAAACGGAATTATCACCGAAATCGATACGTGCGTCCGGGATCACAGGCTGATACCTGCGCAAAAATTCATACGTGTTCGGCAACATCCATACGACGAGTAATAATGTTGGCAGGAGAATGATGGGCCATGATGATTGATTTATCGAGGTAATTCCCAGCTCGATAAATTTCTCCTGAAGATCGGTGGGCAGATGGCGGAAAACGCCGGTGGGAATTTTGATGCCGTCGATGGCCACCATCCCCCGAAGAATTCTAGTCGCACCGTCGAAGGTTTCGGCCCGAAAGAATACCCAAGCGACCACCACACTAAGGAATGTAATGATGCGGTAAAATTGCCGTAACAATGCCGCATTGAAACCATTGGTATTCTTTATCTGGGCGAACGGCAGCTCTCGCCAGATATGATTTACAATAAGATACACACCGTGCAACCCGCCCCACACCATGAATGTCCAACCTGCTCCGTGCCAAAGGCCGCCAAGCAGCATGGTAACCAGGATGTTTAACACGCGGCGGTAGGGGCCTTTTCTGCCCCCACCAATGGGAATGTATAGATAATCCCGCAGAAACCGCGACAGCGTCATGTGCCAGGTGCGCCAAAAATCAATAATGCTGGTTGTGCGGTAGGGAGAATAGAAATTCATCGGCAACCGTATGCCAAACAATCGCGCTGCCCCCACGGCCATATCTGAATAGCCGGAGAAATCGAAATATATTTGAAATGTATATGATAGCGCAGCGGTCCACGCGGAATAAAAATCAATACTGCCGCCTTGTTCGGCAATGACGAAAACGGGTGTGGAGAATTCCGCTACCGTATCGGCAATAAGTACCTTTTTCGACAATCCAATGACAAAAATCGTAACCCCGATTGTAATGTTTTCCGCGCGCGCGCTATCCAGAATTCGGCGTGCGAATTGAGGCATCATCTCCTTGTGATGGACGATTGGTCCGGCGATCAATTGCGGGAAAAAGAGAACGAACAGAGCGTAACGCAGAAAATTCGTTTCGCGCGCTTCATTGCGGTAGACATCAACCAGATAAGCAACTTGCTGAAAGGTAAAGAACGAGATCGCCAATGGGAGGATGATCGAACCGAGGCGCACGTCGGCCCCGGTAATACTGTTGAGGTTGTCGACAAAGAAATTGGCGTATTTGAAGTAGGCAATACAAAGAATGTTTGCGCTAATTCCAAGCGCCAAGACAATTTTTGCAGACGATGGATTGCTCATTCTGAGACTGGCTATCGCCAGGCCGCATCCGAAATTAACAAGAACGGAAATTACAATCAGCGGTACGTAGTCAATACGCCAATAGCCATAGAAAAATAGCGACGCCAGTATCAGAACGACAACCGACGCGTGCCGTCCCGTATTCCGGAGTAGGTAGAAGGCGGTAACTGTTATGGGGAGAAAAAGAACTACAAAAACATATGAATTAAATAACATTCTAGTCGGCCCCAATTCTAAGTCGGATTGGTTGTATCAACCTATCGGCATGTTAGGACTTGTTGAAGCACCATCGTTCGCTCTTCGCCTAAAGATCATCACAACGTGACCCAGAGCCCTCGGCAGGGCTCGTCCGTCGACCAACTGAATACGCGGATAGATGTTGAACCGACAATACCCTATCGGATGATTCACACCTTTGCAGTCGCGCTAAGCGGTTATGAGTATCGCGCACATGACAGCACTCAACCGAATTGCGACAACATCGGTCGCTCCCTCCCGATCGAGAGCGCTACAATGGCATTGTAGAGGTCGTCGGTTCGATCCCGTCCGGCTCCACCAGAATTAGTCCCTAGGGGCGGTTAGTGAACGGCGGGTTGTAAAAGCAGCCCGCCGTTACTTTTTGCCGCCGCGCCGGTTAAAAGAAACCCGATATGAGCGAAAGCACCATACCGCCGCAACGAACGCCAGATCACCGGCGCCAGACCTATGTGGTCATCGGCTGCGCGCTGGCCATCGTCGCCATTGCCGTCGGCATCCAGCAGACCTTTGGCCTGTTCATGCTGCCGATTAGCCAGCAATTGGGCTGGGGCCGGGAGGTGCTGTCGCTGGCGCTCGCCACCCAGGCGTTGATGATCGGCGTGGCCACGCCGTTCCTCGGCGCGATCGCCGATAAATGGGGCGCACCGCGCGTCATGGCGGCCGGCGGCGCGCTCTACGCCCTTGGCGTCGTTCTGATGTCCCAGTCCACCAGCCCCACGGCGATGTTCTTAAGCGCCGGTTTTCTGGTCGGCATCGCCGCCGCCACCTGCGGCATGCCGATGGTGCTGTCGGTGGTCGGACGTAACGTCAGTGCCGAAAAGCGCAGTATGTGGCTGGGTACCGTCACCGCCTGCGGTACCTTGGGTCAATTCCTCGTGGTGCCCTTCAGCCAGCGGCTGATCGGCGGGTTCGGCTGGGTCGCCGCCCTCATTGTATTGGCCTTCGTGGTCGCCCTGATCATTCCGCTGGCCTTTGCCATCCTGCGCGCCGGCAAAGGCATTACCGAGGCCCCATCGACCCAGAGGCTGGGCGAGGCGCTGCTCGAGGCGCGCAGCCATTCGGGCTATGTAATGCTGATCGCCGGCTTCTTCGTGTGCGGCTTTCAGGTGCGGTTTATCGCCGCCCACCTGCCGGCCTATCTAGGCGATTTGAATTTAACCGCGGAACTGGCGGCGACCGCCCTGGTCGTCATCGCCGTCTTCAACGGCATCGGCTCGTGGGGGTTCGGCTATCTCGGCGGCCGGTACCGCAAGAAATACCTACTGTGCTGGCTCTATGGACTGCGGTCGGTGGCCATATATCTATTCATCAGCACCCCCGCCAGCCCGACCACGGTGCTGATATTTTCCGCCGTCATCGGCCTGCTGTGGCTCGGCACGGTGCCGCTGACCAGCGGCATCGTGGCGCAAATATTCGGCACCCGCTATATGGCGACCTTGTACGGAATTGTCTTTCTCGGCCACCAACTCGGCAGTTTTCTGGGGGTTTGGCTGGGCGGACGCCTGTTCGACGCGACCGGGTCGTATCAAAGCATATGGTGGATTTCGATCGGGCTGGGGCTTGCCGCGGTTGCGGTGCACGCGGCGATCAACGATACGCCGATGGCCCGGATGCAGGCGGCGCGCTCGTCAACCGGCTGAATCGCTATCGAGCCAAACAACCTGACCAGCGCTTGGTTATCGGCAGTTAACCGTCAAAACTGAAGAGTCACACCATATTTATAGTATAGAAAATATAAATATATCATTATAGAGAAATTATTATCTTATTACAGATGTGTTTTTCATATAAATCGGCGTAACAAAAAGATAATTATTTGCAATAAGGCTTTCATATCGACCCTTCTCTTGTACACTTCTGGCCTACCAACAAACATTGCGCCAGAGTTACGGCTCTGGCCGTGTGCTCTATTACAAGGGACGTGGGTCATGAAGGTAATTGCAGTCACCTCGCAAAAGGGGGGCACCGGCAAAACAACGCTATCCGGCCACCTGGCGGTGCAGGCCGAGCGTACCGGCATGGGCCCAGTGGTTCTGGTCGACTGCGACCCTCAAGGCAGTCTGACCAACTGGTGGAACTATCGCCAGGCCGAGACCCCGATTCTGGTGCAAACCAGCCTGGCGAAGCTGGCCGAAGATTTGGACGCGCTGCGCGAATCCGGCGTTCAGCTAGTGGTCATCGATACCCCGCCGGCGATCACCTGGACTATCGTCAACGTCATCAAACTGGCCGACCTGGTAGTTATCCCGGTGCGGCCGAGCCCGCACGACTTGGCGGCAACCGGGTCCACCGTTGATCTCATCGGCGGTCTCGGCAAGCCGCTTATCTTTGTGGTCAATAGCGCCAGCCAGCGCGCCCGTATTACAACCGAAGCCGCCGTCGCACTGTCACAGCACGGCGCGGTGGCGCCCAGCATCATTCATCACCGCACCGATTTCGCCGCCAGCATGATCGATGGTCGAACAGTCATGGAACTGCCGCGGGCGGAACGATCAACCGATGAGATCGAGCGACTGTGGATGTATCTGGAAGGCCGTCTTGAGACGCTGGACGCGGCGGCCGCGGCCGAAACGCAGACGCGCCCTGTCCCAGCATCGCCGACCGAGACACCCGATGGAGCAATCGACGACGAGCCGTTGCGCGTTGTCGGGGGGAATGTCGGATGAGGACGAACAGACCGGCGACCTTATCGAGCGCGCTGTTGGCGCGCAAAGGCAGCGCGGCACCGACGGGCTACACCCCGATCCGCCCGGAAGATGTCATCACCGCGACCAGCGCATTCGAAAATAGCGGCACCCGCCATTCGGGCGGTCCCCGGCCGGTTATGGCGCCGGTACCGGAGAGCGCCAACGGACCCACGTCAATCGACGGCGAACGGGCGCGGGTTTCCGTGCGCCTCGACCGCGACCGTCATCTCAAACTAAGGCTTACCGCCGCCCATCTGGATCATTCGTTACAGGACATCATGACCGATGCCCTGGACCGATATCTCGAACAGATCAGCCCCGAAATTTTGCGCAACAGTTGCGCCTGTCTCGGCGTCGCCGCGCCGCGCGGCTGGCAACCGAAATAACCGACTAGCAAGGTCTTGATCGCTATGCGACTTGCCGAAAAACCTGACGACCTGGCTGAAAATACGCCGCCGGAAAAGGATGACGTTCCGCCGGACAATAAGGCCTTGGTGGTGTTCGCCGACAAGCCCAAGGCACCGCCGCCCGCGTCGCTGTCGGCGAACCTGATTCCGCGTCACAAAGACAATTGGGGCGGCGTCCAAGTCGAGCAGATCGAACAACGGGTCGCGCCGACAACGGCGGTGCCATCCGAGGTGCCTGCTTGGTCGCCGCAAGAAGAGCCGGCAGTGGCGGACACTGCGGAAAATATTGATGAGGCTTTCGGCGCTCGTGCCCAGCAGGCGATTTTGGAAAAAGCGTTTGTCGACCTGGAACCCGTTGCGGCCGCCGAGCCGATCGACCGGGCCGAATTCGAAAGCGCCCGCAGTTCGGCCTCCAAGTGGCGCTTATACCGCAGCCCGTCTTCCAGCTATTGGGAACGGGTGATTAAGGATGCATCGATCTTCATCATCGTGTTCGCCGTGCTGCTGCTGGTGATCCTCCAGACCATGTGACTACGCGCAGGGCACCTCCCCCTGCCGCGAAGACGTGGTCGCAAAAAGGGCTTGGCTAGAAAAAGCCAAGCCCTTGTTTTATGCGGGTTCGGTAATGTGAATCCTATGTCAGGTGACTTCAGTCTCGTCATCCAGCAACTCATCGAGCAGATCGGCCACCGGGTCGGTGGTCGCTTCGCTCGTTGTGCCGTCATCGGCGAGCGCGTCGAGCAGACCCGCCAAAGGATCGTCCTCAACCACCGGATCGGCGACGCCGCCGGTATCGGCAGTCTCGTCGCCCGGCACGCTATCTTCGCCAGTGGGCGGAGTCTCATCGCCATCCACGACAACATCGGTGCCGACATCGTCGGCAATGACGCCGGTATCGCCCTCACCTTCGCCGTCGGGCGTCGGCGCTACGCTGATAAGGCCGCGGGCGATCTGCGAGACCAGCCAACCAAAGTTTTCGCCCTCTCCAAACCCGTCAAATTCCGTGCGGGCACGGTGGGCTGGCGAATTGCCTGACTTACCAGGACCCTCAGTTTCTCCGCCTTCTTCGGTGGGTGCAACCGCCGTGGTGGTATCGGTGGTTGTGGCCGGTTCGACATCGGACGTCACGGTCTGAAACTGCTGTCCCCGGCCTTGTCCGTTGCCGGCATGGTCGGGCCGCGCACCTTGGCCGAGACTGGCCGGTGAGAATTGATTGTTGATTTGCATTTGCGTACCTCGCGCGTTTGTCTGCGAGAGCAGAGCGCGCTCCCGCGTCGGATTCAATGTCGATCGAGGAGCGATTCCTTCGCTGACCTCTGCCTATACACACGCAAACACCATGCCATGCGGGTGCCGACGGCGGCGATCGGCGCTAACGCGTTAACCAAGCTAACTTTTTCGGAATAGTCACACGTTGGAGAACGCCGGAACGCCCGGCAATACCGGCGCATATTTACCCCCACCCGGCAATTACTGCCGAGGCCTTGATCGGCGCGGGCTTAACATGGGGTGAATTTTTCTGCACTGTATCGGCCAGAACGCACCAGCACGTAGCGGCCGTCAACGACCGGGGAGAGTGACGTGAAGATCATTCCAAAAAACAATCTCGAGACGAACATCACCATCGCCGACATCGAGGCGATGCGCGACAAGGTGAAAAACTGGGGACGCTGGGGCGACGACGACCAAATCGGCACGCTGAATTTCGTCACCGAGGCGGAAATTAAGGCGGCCCGCGACACTATCCGCAAAGGCAAGGTTATTTCGCTCGGCCTGCCGTTCGATAAGGACGGCCCCCAGCGCGGCGGCCAGGGGCGGTTCAATCCGATCCACACCATGCTGGCGACCGGTACCGACGCGGTCTCGGGCGTGCAGGACGATAAAACCGCGCCCGACATGGTCGAAGGCCAGCTGATGTGCCGCTACGCCGACGACATGGTCTCGATGCCGCTGCAATGCGGCACCCAATGGGACAGCCTGGCCCATGTGTTCGCCAACGACAAAATGTGGAACGGCTACGATGCCCGCCTGGTCGATGCCAACGGCGCCAAGAAGAACGGTATCCAAAACACCCGCGACCGTATGGTGGGCCGTGGCGTGCTGCTCGATATTCCGCGCTATCTGGGCGGCGACGTGCTCGAAGACGGCTTCGGCGTCGGCAACGCCGAACTCGACGCATGCGCCAAGGCGCAGGGCGTCGAAATCCGCCGCGGCGATTTCGTCATCGTGCGCACCGGCATGATGGAGCGCTGTCTGGCCGACGGCGACTGGGGCAGTTACGCCGGCGGCGACGCGGCCGGCATGCGTTTTGAGACCGCCGAATGGGTGTTCGAAAAGGAAATCGCGGCGATTTGTTCCGACACTTGGGGCTGCGAGGTGCGGCCGAACGAATCAAACGAGGCGTTTCAGCCCTGGCACTGGGTGGTGATCCCGATGATCGGCATCACCATGGGCGAGATTTTCTATCTCAAGGACCTCGCCGACGACTGCCTGGAAGACGGCGTCTACGAGTTCCTGTTCTGCGCGCCACCCCTGCCGATCACCGGCGCCGTGGGATCGCCGATTAATCCGCAAGCGATCAAGTAGTCTGGCCGCCATGCCCAATACGGACAACCGGCACCTGCGCTTCGGCATTTTTATGGGTCCGTTCCATAGCCCGGACGAGAACCCGACCCTAGCGCTCGAGCGCGACCTCGATCTGGTGGTCCTCCTCGATAAGCTGGGTTACGACGAAGCCTGGATCGGCGAGCACCATTCGGGCGGGTTCGAGATCATCGCCTCGCCCGAAGTGTTCATCGCCTTTGCCGCCGAACGCACCCAGCATATTCGGCTCGGCACCGGAGTCTCTTCGCTGGCCTATCACCACCCTTTCATCAACGCCGACCGCATGAACCAGCTCGACCATATGACCCGCGGCCGGGTGATGTTCGGGGTCGGTCCCGGCTCACTCCCGTCGGATGCCTTCGCCATGGGCTTTCACCCGAAAGAGCAGCGCCGCCGCATGAACGAGGCGCTCGACGTGCTGGTACCGCTATTGCGCGGCGAACGGGTAAGCGCCGAGACCGACTGGTTCACCCTCAACGAAGCCCGCCTGCAACTGTCCAGCTATTCGAAACCGATGATCGAGATGGCCGTGGCCTCGTTGCGCTCGCCGGCCGGCGCGCTGGCGGCCGGCAAGCACGGCATCGGCCTGTTGTCGCTCGGCGGCACCAACGACGAAGCCCTGGCCGCCCATACCGAGAACTGGCGGCGCTGTGAGGAGGCGGCAGCCGAACATGGCAAAAGTGTGGACCGCAAGAACTGGCGCATCACCACTTTCATCCACCTCGCCGAAACGCGCGAGCAGGCAGAAGCCGATGTCGGGTTCGGACTTGAGGCCTTCGCCGATTATTTTCGCAACATCGCGCCGACCCCCATCATACCGCCGGGCACCCCCGACCCGCTGGCACATCTGCGCGACAACCGCATCGCCGTGATCGGTACCCCCGACGATGCGATCGCGCATATCGAGCGCCTATGGAACGGCACCGGCGGTTTCGGCGCGCTGCTGCAACTGGCCCATGACTGGGCTAACTGGCAGGCCACCCAGAAGAGCTACGAGCTAATGACGCGCTATGTCATCCCCCATTTCCAAAACGCCATGGACGCGAGGCGCGATTCCTACGACCACACCGCCGCCAACCGCGAAACCTATGTCGGCGCGGTCAACGACGCCATCTCGACCGAGACCAAACGTTACGAAGAGCGCCAACGTAAAGCCGCAGCGAAAAGGGAAAAGTAGCTTTGGCTGGCGCGAACGAGCCGCGAGAGTTCGATCTGATCGTTGTCGGCTGCGGCATATCTGGCCTGTCGGCGGCGGTGACCGCGCAGCAGAACGGCGCCAAGGTCGCCGTGCTCGAACGCGCGGTGAAAGAAGAGCGCGGCGGCAACACCCGTTACACCGAATCCTACTGGCGCATGCGCTCGCGCGACGCGGTGTCGGAAGATTTCGAGGACCAGCTGGCCAATAATTCCGGCGGCTATCCCGACCCGGAATTGATTCAGGATGCAATGCGGCCCTATGACGAGTGGCCACCCCTATTGAAATCCCTGGCCTTCACCGATCCGGAGCTGATCGCCACCATCGCCCGCGAGGCGCCGGTCGCCCTGCAATGGCTCGAGAGTTTCGAGGTGACCTTCGATTTTCTGCCCAACTATTTTATCAACGAGTCGACCACCCGCATGGCCCCGGTCGGCGGCGGTCTAGCGCTGGTCGAGGCGCTGGCGGGTTATGCCGAGACCGTGCCCGACGACATTACCTTCTTCTACGAGACCACGGCGAAGGCGTTAATCCATGGGGCGGACGGCGCGGTAACTGGGATCGACGCGGTCGGCAAAGGCAACCGGCGGCTGGCAATTCACGGGGCCGCCGTGGTGCTAGCGAGCGGCGGTTTCGAAGGCAATCCGGAAATGCAGAGCCATTATCTGGGGCCCCAGGCGCTCTACATCCGCCCGGTAGCGCGCGGCGGCCATTACAATCGCGGCGAAGGCATCCGCATGGCGCTCGACGCCGGCGGCGCGCCGGCCGGCGACTATGGCAGCTTCCACGCCCAACCGATCGACCCGCGCTCGGGCGAGCAGGAACCGGTGGTGCTGACCTATACCTACGGCATTCTGGTCAATAAGCTGGGCCGTCGCTTCGTCGACGAGGCGCCGACCACGGTCGATGCCAGCTACGAATCGCGCACCCGGGTGATCATGCAACAGCCTGAGGGCCTGGCCTACGCAATCCATGACGGGCGCCTGGACGATGTGCCGAACTGGCAGAAATCGGTGCGCACCCGCGTGCCGCCGCTGATGGCCGACACGGTACCGGAACTGGCGGCACAGATCGGCGTCGATGCGGACGAGCTCACCGCCACCATTGATACCTACAACGCGGCCTGCCCCGACCCGGCCGGCTTCGACCCGATCCACGCCGACGGCCTGGCGACCAGCGGCCTGGAGCCGATCAAGTCGAACTGGGCGCGGGTGCTCGACCAGCCGCCGTTCCGCGCCTGGCCGATCATCGCCGCCAACTGCTTTACCTTCGGTGGCATCAAGGTGAATACTGACGCCCAAGTGGTGAACATGGATGGCGAGGTGATCCCCGGCCTGTACGCCGCCGGCGAGGTGGTCGGGCTGTACTACCGCAACTATCCGGGCTCGACCTCGGTGATGCGCGGCGCGGTCACCGGCCGCCTGGCGGCACTCGACTTCACCCGCCGCCACAACCGCGCAGCCTAGGAAATTTCAAGAGGAGCCGCCCATGAGTGTTGCCCGCCATCCCAGACCGCCGGAGCTGGAAGATGTCTCGCTGGAAGAGATCATGGAGCGCTATGTGGCGCGGTTTTCCGACCGGGTGCCCGATTGGGAAGCCTTCGAGGACGCCAAGATCGAGGGCTATAAGCGCGCCCAGCACCGCTTCATCGGCGCCGGCGGGTCCGGCAAGCATAGCGACCCCAACGCCATCCCGGCCCGCGCCCATACGTTGTCGATCATGTATGTGGAGCCCGGCCAGGGAAACGCACCGCACACCCATGAAATCGAAGAGACCTTCTTCGTTCTTAAAGGGCGGCTCGATGTTTTCATCGAGGACGAGGACGGCAACCGGCGCGAGACCCAGCTCGGTCCTTGGGAATGTATCGCCTGTCCGCCCGGCGTCATCCACGGCTACGACAATAAAAGCTTGGAGCCGGTGTGGTTTCAGGTGATGTTGGGGCGTGGCGAGCCCGAGGCGATGGGATACGCCGACGACGAACTCTATAAGCAGCGCGAGGCCCATCTCGACGAAGCCCATCTCGACGAAGATTGACCCGCGGCGACAAGCCAACTGTAATAACGACCAAGTTTCCAGCTCAGCCCTAAACAGCGAGATTCAACATGTCCAATTCCAATACTGCGAAACGTAAACTCGGCGGCAGCGACCTTGAAATGACGGCGATCGGCCTGGGCTGCATGTCCTTTTCCGGCGTCTACGGCGCCAGCGATGACGATGCGGCGGTAGACTTGATCCATTATGCGATCGATAGCGGCGTCGACGCGCTGGACAGCTCAGACATGTATGGCTGGGGTCATAACGAAGATCTGCTTGGCCGCGCACTGCCCGGACGCCGCGACAAGGTTACGCTGATCACCAAATTCGGCCAGGTAAAGAACCCGGATGGCGGCGGCAATCTAGTCGATGGCCGGCCGGAATATGTCGCGAGCTGCTGCGAGGCCAGCCTGAAGCGCCTGAATACCGATGTCATCGATTTGTATTTCCAACACCGCATCGACCCCAAGGTGCCGATCGAAGAAACCGTCGGCGCCATGGGCCGGCTGGTCGAACAGGGCAAGGTGCGCGCTATCGGCATCTGCGAAGGCAAGCCCGAGACCATCCGCAAGGCGCACGGCGCCCACCCGCTGGCCACGGTGCAAAGCGAATATTCGCTGCTCTATCGCGAGCAGGCCGAAGAAGCCCTGGTGGCGATGCGCGAGTTGGGCATCTCTTACATGGCCTACGCGCCGCTCGGCCGCGGCCTGCTGACCAGCGAATTCCTGTCTCTCGATACGATGCCCGAGGACGATCCCCACTATCGCCACCCGCGCTATGCGGGCGAGAACTTCGCCCACAATATCGAGCTGGCGCGTCGGGTCGCTGAAATCGCCGCGGAGAAGGGCTGCACACCGGCGCAGCTGTGCATTGCCTGGCTGCTGGCCCAGGGCGACGACATCGTCACCATCCCCGGCACCAAGCGCCAGGAGCGGTTGGATGAGAATATGGGGGCGTTGGGTGTCAGCCTGTCGGCCGACGATCTAGCTCGAATTTCCGACACCGTGCCCGCCGGCGCGGCGGCCGGCACCCGCTACCCCGCTGGCGGTATGAAGGGCGTCCATATCTGACGCTGTCGCAAAATCCAATTGGCTAAAAGAAAGGGCCTGGTCAATTTCGGCCAGGCCCTTTTCGTTTCGCGTGTGAACCAGCGCTACTTCGGCGGCAGGGTGCGCAGATAGGCGACGATGGCGTCGAGGTCTTCGGCGCTGATATTGGCGTAATAGGGATAGGCCATCGGCGGCAGCATGCGCCCACCGTCGGGCCGGGTGCCGGCCGCGATCATCTTCTTGAGGTCGGCGTCCGAAACATCCTTCAAACCGGTCGGCGTGAGGTTGGCGGCAACGCTGGTGCCCCACGGCCCGTGAAATTCGAACCCGCCGGCGCCGAGCCTGTTCTGATAATCGCGCCGCCCCCGTTCACCCATCGGCGTGTGGCATTCCGTACAATGACCGGCGGGACCGGCGGGACCGGCCAGATAGGCGCCATAAGCCACCTTGTCGGTTTTCGGCACATCAGCGACCTGGCCGACCGGCGGTCCATAGGCCGGCGGCAGCGGAATGCGGTAGACCGATTTCGGCACTTGGTTCTTGATCGGCGGCAAATTGCGCATATAGGCCACCAGCGCCTTGGCATCGCTATCGGACAGGCCGCGATACAGGACGATCGGCATCGGCGGGCCGATGATCGAGCCGTCCGGTCGAACGCCTTCGCGGATCGCCTTGATCAGTTGTTCGTCGGTCCAGTTGCCGATGCCGGTTTCCTTGTCCGGCGTAATATTCGAGGCGTACGCGGTGAACGGCGGTTCATCGAATTTGAAACCACCGGCCAACTCCATGCCGGGCAGTTCGCCGTTCGGCCCCTTCGGCGTGTGGCAATTACCGCAGGCGACGATCGATTGCATGAGATAGGTACCACGCTCGAGCGGCGTTTCAGCGACAGCCGCGCTCGACATGGTCAAAAACATAACAGCGGCGAAACACGCCGCAATTCGGTTCTCCATAGCTCCCCCCCAAGTCACAATTTCATTATGCATTCGATGTTACCGCGTGCGGACATGAGCGCCAACCACCACGAGGTAAATTAGGACCGTAAGCTCTCAAACTTTCGGCTAATAGACCTTGGTCTAATTTACCGCCCAGCCCGGACTCTTCTATAAAAATTTCGAACGGTTGGTCATTGAGCACGCCACCGTTCACGAGATTTTTGTGCTGTGTAGCTTGGCGCGATGCTTAATTGATCGCGGCTATACAGCCTTCTCCCTGTGTTCCCCCGATCCCTGTAGACAGGGGTTGCTTGGATGTGCGGAGTACTTGTTACTCCGCACATCCAATTTTTTATCGACCTTCTGTCGGTAAACCAGCCAAAAACCCAACGTTTCCGCGGTTTCCAGTGAATGCGCATTATCCGCGACTTGCCCTGCGGGGGCAGAGCCTGTTTTAGTGGGCGCGGAAACCGGAAATGCTGAACAATTCAATTATCAACATCGCGTCGCTCGCCTATATCGGCGTGCTGTTTGCCATCGCCTCCTATGGCGACCGGCTGGCGGCAAAACGGCCGGCCGGTCAACGGGCGACCGCCAAACCGTTAATCTACGCGCTGACCCTGGCGGTCTACTGCACATCGTGGACGTTCTACGGCAGCGTCGGTCTGGCGGCATCGAGCGGCTATGACTTTTTGCCGGTCTATCTGGGACCGATCCTTCTGTTTACCCTGGGCTATCCGGTGTTGCGCAAGATCATCCGCATCGCCAAGGCCGAGAACATCACCACCATCGCCGATTTCGTGGCGGCGCGGTTCGGGAAGAGCCAATCGGTCGCTGCCGTGGTAACGATAATCGTGGTGATCGGCATTCTGCCGTACATCGCCCTGCAACTAAAAGCCGTCTCCGCCAGCTTTAATGTGCTCAGCGGCTATCCGGCCGTGGTCGTGCAAGACACGATCAGCGCCGGTCCTTGGTGGTCGGACACCGCCCTGGTGGTCGCCGCGCTGATGGCGGTGTTTTCGATAATCTTCGGCACCCGCAACATCGACGCCACCGAGCATCACCAGGGCATGATGTTGGCGATCGCCTTCGAATCCGTGGTGAAGTTGGTGGCGTTCCTGGCGGCAGGCGCGTTCGTGACCTTCATTATGTTCGGCGGCATCGATAATCTTCTGACCAACGCTGCGGCCTCACCGTTAATCGTCGAGCGCTTCACCGGCGGCATCGACGCCTCGAAATGGGTGACGATCGCGCTGTTGTCGATGGCAGCGATTATCTGCCTGCCGCGTCAATTCCATGTGGCCGTAGTCGAAAACGCCAATGAGAGCGAACTGAAGAGGGCCGCCTGGCTGTTCCCAGCCTATCTGATTGCCATAAATCTGTTTGTCATTCCCATCGCCTTGGCGGGTTTGATCGCCTTCGGCGGATCGGGGGTCGACGCCGATACATTTGTGCTGGCCCTGCCGATGGTGGCCGAACAGGAAACCTTGGCGCTGTTCGTGTTTATCGGTGGCCTGTCGGCGGCGACCGGCATGGTGATTGTGGCGACGGTGGCGCTCAGCACCATGGTCTCGAACGATGTGGTGATGCCGTTATTGCTGCGCTACGGCGCGCGGGGGCCCGAGCGGCACCGTGATGTGGGCCAGCTTCTGCTCAGCGTTCGCCGCACCGTAATGTTCGCCATCATCATGCTAGCCTTCGCCTACTACCGGGTGGCCGGCGAAGGTCAGGCGCTCGCTTCGATCGGGTTAATATCGTTTGCCGCCGTTGCCCAATTCGCGCCCTCGATCTTCGGCGCGATATTTTGGGAGCGCGCCTCGCGGATCGGCGCCCTGGGCGGTGTCTTCGTCGGTTTCGCCATATGGTCCTATACGCTGCTGCTGCCGACCTTCGCCGAAAGCGCATGGTTGCCAGCCTCACTGCTGACCGATGGCCCGTGGTCCATCGGCGCGTTGGCGCCGCATTCCCTGTTCGGCTTCGACTTCGGGGATCCGCTGACCCATGGTGTGATTTGGAGTGTCGGTGCGAATATACTGGTGTTCGTTACCCTGTCTTTCTTCGCCCAACCCAAAGCGATCGAACGCTCGCAAGCACGCGCCTTTGTCCAAGTCGATGCCGGCCACAACAGCGCCCGAGTACGAGCCCTCAAGGGTAATTTGACGGTCGGCGATTTGCAGGGAATCGCGGCCGGCTATCTGGGCGCCGAAGCCGTGGCGCGAGCCTTCAAGAGGTACGCGGAGACACACGATGAAGCGATAACGCCGCAGTCTCCGGTGGACGTGGAGCATTTGCGCTTCACCGAGCGTCTGCTGGCCAGCGCCATCGGCGCGTCGTCGGCGCGCCTCGTCATCGCGCTTTCCCTTGAGCGCGGCGATATGGATATGCAGAGCGCCATGGCGCTGCTAGACGACGCCTCCGCGGCGCTGCGCTATAACCGCGAGCTGCTGCAATCAACGATGGAGAATATCCGCCAGGGCATCGCCGTTTATGATGAGAATCTACGCCTGGTCTGGTGGAACCGGCGGTTCAGCGATTATTTGAACCTGCCCGATGCCTATGCCCGCATCGGCGTCTCGGCGGAAGAAGTTATTCGTTATAGCGCCGAGCATGGCGAGTATGGCACCGGCGACGTCGAAACTATTGTCGCGGAACTTATGGCGCAGTATCGCTCGCGCACGCCAATCACTTATGAGCGGCGGCTGGCGGACGGCACGGTTCTGGAAGTCGGCACCAGCGCAACGCCGGGTGGCAATATCGTGGCGACGCTGACCGACGTGACCGAGCGTGTTCAAGCCACCGTCGAATTGGCTGAATCGAAGGAAAGTCTGGAACTACGGGTCGCCGAGCGGACCCGCGCCCTGACCCAGCTCAACGATCAGCTGCGCGAAGCGACATTGGCTGCCGAAGACGCCAACATCGACAAGACCCGCTTTCTCGCAGCAGCCAGCCACGACCTGCTGCAACCGCTGAATGCAGCGCGCCTATTCCTATCGTCGCTGGCCGAGCGGCCACAACCGACCGACAATGCCGAACTCATCGAACGAGTCGAAACGTCGCTGAAATCGGTGGAGGACCTGCTGGAGGAACTTCTCGATATCTCGAAGTTGGACGCCGGCGGCGTCGTTCCGCAGCTCGAAGATTTCGCGCTCAATGAGCTGTTGGAAGAACTGGCGACCCAGTTCGCCGCGCTGGCCGACGAGGGCGGCGTTGCGTTGCAGTTTGTACCGACCTGCCAGGTTGTGCGCAGCGACCGCCGGCTGTTGCGTCGTATTCTGCAAAATTTCCTGACCAACGCCATTCGCTATACGCCGGCGCGCGGTCGCGTGCTGCTTGGCTGCCGCAGGGTCGGCGATGAATTGCGGCTAGAGGTTTGGGACACTGGACCGGGCATTCCCGACGATATGTACGAGGCTGTGTTCCGCGAATTTCAGAGGCTCGCCGGCCCAACGCACTCAGCCCAAGGCTTGGGGCTCGGCCTGGCCATTGTCGACCGGGTGGCGCGCATGCTCGACCATGAAATCACCCTGCGATCGCAGGTCGGTAAGGGGTCTGTATTCGCCGTCACGGTGCCGATCGGCGAAGCCCTACCAGACAGCCCCGCCTTGGCCGAAATGCCCGATCCACGCATTCGCGAACTCGCCGGCGCCATTGTCCTTTGCATCGACGACGATCCCGACATCCTCGACGGCATGCAGGCCCTATTGGGTGGCTGGCACTGCGATGTGCGGATTGCGTCAAGCGGCGCCCAATGGCGCAATGCCTTGGCCGGCGACATGCCGGATCTCATCCTCGCCGACTACCATCTCGACGATGCGACGGATGGCCTGCAATTGATCGCGGAGATCTGTGGCAATCTCGATAGCTTAATTCCAGCGGTCGTTATCTCCGCCGACCAGACCGAAGCCCTCCAAGAAGAAGCAGCGCGGCGCGGCCACGCGATCTTGGCGAAGCCGGTTAAACCGGCGGTGTTGCGCGCCTTGATGACGCGGCTGCTCGCCCAGCGCACCGCACTCACCCAGCGCGACATGTCGCAAGCACGGTAACGGAACGCAGCTTAGGCATCGATTTCCGGAACGTCGCGCGCCGGATCATCAACCGCCAACCGGCTGGCCAGAATGACGGCCTGAGTACGGCTGTTGACACCTAATTTTTGCAAAATCGCAGAAACATGGGATTTGACAGTGGCCTCGGAAATGTCGAGATCGTAGGCGATTTGTTTATTCAGTTTGCCTTCGCTGACCATGGTGAGGACGCGAATTTGTTGCGGCGTCAGATTGGATAGACGGGTGGCCAACGCGGCGTCTTCCTTCGCCGTTTCCGGTAAATTATCCAATTTCGGTAGCCAGTGGTTGCCGTCGAGCACAGCACGAATGGCGCTGCGCATATCGGCAATCGGTGCCGATTTGGGTATGAACCCCGCCGCACCATAATCCATCGCCTGGCGAATTAGCCGCGGGTCGGTGCTGGCGGAAATCATAGCAATGGGCACGGCGGGAAACTCGGCCCGCAGAAAACACAGTCCGGTCAGGCCATTCATGCCCGGCATATGGATGTCGAGTAATAACAGATCCGCGCCGCTACCCTGGCCGAGCAATTCCACCGCATCCTCAAGCGAAGCGGCCTCCGAAAAAGTTCCATCCGGTATATCGTCGGATATCGCCTGCCGGATGGCGCTGCGCACCAGCGGGTGATCGTCGACGATAACGATGTTGTAGGCCTGGGACACCTATTTCCCCCGTTCAGCCGGTTTTTTCGGTTCCGACGTTTTCATTGCCGTCATTATGACCGTTCGGGATGGCGAGTCCATCTGTTCGCATCGGCCTTCAAACCGTGTGGTGGCTCAAGATAGGGCGTTGATGCCCCAATCATAGGGTAACCACCGCAATCGCGGTGGTTCGCCAACTGTAAGCCGCACCGCAACTTCCGGCATGTAACGGCCGGCGAAGCCCGCCATAGCGCCACTCGCCTGGGTAAAGTCGCCGGAATACCAGAGGTAAACCTTGGTCAGCCACAAGATGTTTCCGTCACAGCGCGCCCACCGGGGATCGTCGTGAACCGCCTGAGTATGCGCCGCCAACTCGCCGTCAATCGCCGCACCGGTGTAGGCGCCGGCGCGCAAGGGTGGGCAGCCAATACTGGCGCAATTGATGGCGAAATGTATCCTTGGTTCAACAAAACGGGCCCGAAGCCAACCGTTTTCGATCTCGTGCAGGCTTATTAGTTGGTCGCCAATACGCCAACGGCGGCCAAGCCAACGGTCGCGGCTGGGAATATTGCGGATCGATTTAAGGGGTCGATGTTCGGTCACTAGGCGCAGGGTGAAAGCATTATAGGCGTTGATAAGCAGCGCCAGTTTTTCGTCGCGCGACAGGGCGTGAAAATCGACAGCCTCGACGGCCGCGATATAGTCATCCAATTGGGCCACGTCGTCGAACAGCGCTTCGTAATCCACGCGACCGTTGGCGCGGACATGGCGGCGCAGCAAATTGTCGAGGAGGCTGTGGTCGAAGCGCGCGCCGGTGGTGTCATCACCGTAGGCCTCCGCCATAACGATCCGCGGCGGTCCGAACAGGCGGATCAATATCCGCCATTCGTCAAGCGGCGCTATCCAGCCCATCGTCGAGGGAATCCGCAATTTGCCCGTAGACCCGATCACGCAGGCCGGCGGCGTTGACCTCGCACATGGACACCAGCGCGCCATCCACCGGCACCATGAAGGCGCAATGGTCCAGCCGGTCGCGGCCCTCGTCGGTGGCCATCTCGGCAGCGCTCATGAAATGGTGCGAGGCGATCATCAAACGGTCTACCCGTGCTGTACCGCTTATTATACGCCAGCCCAGCCCCAAAGGGTTACGCTGATCGAGCCGACGCAGCCAATGCCAGGCCATGCGCGGCAGGGTCCAGGCGAACAAGCCGGGCGCCTGAAATGCCATGCCGGCAATGCGCGCCAGCGCTTCGGTCGGCCGATCCGCGCGGAAGGTGACACCGGCCCAGCGTTTGAGCACCGCTTGCAGGAACCGGCGATCATCATCGCTGCTATTGGCGCTCATCGGTAGATATCGCGGCGCGCGACCCACTTGGCGGACTGAGGCGCCGATGACGAAACGCGAGCATCCAGGGTGGCCCATCCACCACTGGTTTTCGGCCAGGCGGTCGTTATTGTTAGGCTCCACATTTAATCCTCGGGCGATTTCGCGCCACAGCCCGTCAACGTCGACGCGCCCGATACCCGCTTCTGTGCGTCCGACATCGGCCACCGGCATGAACCCGATCATGCGGAAGACATCGGCGTTGGCCTGTATCCAGGTGACAATATCGGCGACCTCACTGATATTCTGCGGCGTCACGGTGACCGTCGAGGCCACCCGCAGAGCCAATCCGGTGGAGCGGCGGGCCCGACGAACCATATCGGCAAATTCCGCGCGCAGGGGCATCAATTCGGCCTCACAGGTGGCGCGCTTGTAGGCCGCCCCGCGCCGTCCGCGCTGGGTGATATCGATATGGATGCTGACCTCCTCCAGCCCGCCCTCAACCATCAGCCGCTCGAGCAATCCCGGATGGCGCCGGAAGCTGTCGCCGTGGGTCATCAGCATGGGGATCAAGCCGATAGCGTGGGCATATTGTAAAAGCTCGATAACCTCTTCGGTCGGCCGCAGGGTCACCTCGCCATCGGTGAGCTGCAGATTGCCCGATGGGCCCAAGCGCTGCCGCAAGAGACGCATTTGCGCCTTCACCGGCTCCAGCCCCAGTGCTGGGACTCGGTTTGCGCCTTCCGCCAGATAACAGCCCCGGCAGGCAAAGTCGCAACGAGGCATCACGCCGATGGTCGCGCCGCAGCCCTCTTCGTGGCGACCGAACATCTGGTTTTCGGTGCGGAATTCAGGCGCGATATCTTGCCAAATGGCGGCCAGGCTCGCCTTCGCCTCAGGCTCTACCGGATGGCGGAACCGATGCCATAAACCGGCAAGCGTGACCGGCACGCCGTGGCTCGACGTTGTACCCAACTTCCACATGCTCAAACCCCGCTAGAGTGCCCCTACGAACTGGTGACGTTCTAGCGGTAGAAGAAGCCCATGGGAGCCAACTTGTCGTCAACTTCTCGTGTACCGAGATGCAGTGCCGCCGCCATCAGCCGACCGCCTTGCCGTAGCGCCAGCGCTCTAAGGTCACGTCCTTGAAGGCGCCGCCATAGTTCAGCGGCTCCTTGGCCCAGAAATCCTCGCAGGCCGCCTGGTCGGGATACTCCATAATCATGAAACTGCCGATCAGCGTAGCGCCGTCATCGCTCTGCGTCGGCCCTCGGGCGACATAGCGGTCCATCACCGAGGCCTGATATTTGTGATGATCTTCGGCCACCGCCGCGCGGCGCGCCTCGGCATCCGGGCCATCGATCGCAGTGATGGCGAATTGCTGCCAGCCCTCGGTGCGCGGATAATCGAGCTGACGAATTTCCATGCTCGACGACCAGCGCACGATGTCTACAGAGCCGAAGGCGCCGGCCAGATTGTACGGCTCGCTGGCGATCCACGCCTCGGCGCCGGCGCGGTCGGGCGCGTCCAGCAAGGTGAGGCTGCCGGTCGCCGCACTTGCCTCGTCATTCTGCAACGGGCCGGCAAACCGCAGTTGGTCCCGGTGAGCGCGCAAATAGGCGACATGGGCCTCGTTCGCGGAAGCCCGCGCCTCGGCCCCACCATCGGGGCGCAACCGGGCGGTGATCAGCCAACTCGGCGATTTGGTCATGTAATATTGCTTGAGCTCGGCCTCGTTCAAACCGAAGCGCGGGTCGCCCGGCAGGGCGCCGGAAGGATTGTTGGAATCGGCCATAGCTTGCCTCGTTGTTCAAGGGCGATTGCCTAGACTAGGCGATCTGCCGCGCGACCGCTAAGCTGAATTGCAAGGGTGCCGTCGAGCGCCCGCAACCAATAGGGGAGAGTGTGTCATGGCAAGAACGTTTCGTCGCGTCGTCACCGGCCATAACGCCGAGGGAAAATCGATTATTCTGATGGATGGGCCGCCGCCGCAAACCCTGGAACCGCTGCCGCAACTCGTCCTGCATGAGATTTGGGAGACCGGGGCGCCGGCCGACAATACCGCGGAGGGCGACCCGGCGATTCGCGAAAACCAGATTGAACCACATAACCCCGCGGGAAATATTTTCCGCTATGTGGAATTTCCACCCGACGAAGCGTGGCAGGACGCCGATGTCGGCGAGGCGTTCGATCAGATGGGCAGCGGTGGCGCCCACGATTCAGGCGCCGGCACGCCGGGCATGCACGAGACCCAGACCACCGATTACGCCATCGTCTTAGAAGGCGAAATGTGGGCGGTGATGGAAGAGGGCGAAACCCTGCTCAAGGCCAACGACGTTTTGATCCAGCGCGGCACCAACCACGCCTGGTCGAACCGCTCGGGCAAACCGGCGCTGATGCTGTTCGTGCTGATCGGGGCCAAGCCGCGAGGGTAAAATCGGCCACCAACGCCGCGGCGCGCGGGGTATTCGATGTGATTGAAAAACGTTGTCACCGTGACCGCTAGCGCAGAAATATCACTCGGGATCGTGGTGCCGGCGCTCAATGGCGCCGCGATGATCGACGCGACTTTGGCCTCGCTGAACGCAGCCAACGCCGCGTTCGATACCGACATATTGGTGGTCGATGGCGGTTCGACCGACGACACGATCGCGCGCGCCCAGGCGGGCGGCGCACGGACCATTGCCACAGCCCCGGGCCGGGGCGGCCAATTGGCGGCCGGCGCAGCGGCGGTGGCCGGCGACTGGCTGCTTTTTGTCCATGGCGACACACGGTTAGAAGACGACTGGGTTGGTGCGGTCGGCAACTTTGTGCGTGCTCCAGAGAATGTCGGACGCGCCGGTTATTTCCGGCTGGCGTTCGACGACGACGTGGCAGCCGCGCGGCGCCTTGAACGCATCGTCGCCTGGCGTGCGCGCACCTTCGGTCTGCCCTATGGCGATCAGGGCCTGCTCATCGCCCGCGCCTTGTATGACTCGCTCGGCGGATATCGGTCGCTGGTTTTGATGGAGGATGTCGATTTCGTGCGCCGCATCGGTCGGCGGCGTCTGATCGCGCTACCCGCCACCGCGCGCACCTCGGCCAAACGCTACCGACGCGGCGGCTATCTGCGGCGTTCGGCGCGCAACCTTTTCTGCCTCGCCCTATATTATCTCGGTGTCTCGCCGCGCCTTCTGCGGCACCTGTACGGGTAAGCCGATGTTGCCCCACCATCTGGTCCTGTTCGCCCGGCGCCCGCAACTGGGCGCGGTTAAGCGCCGCCTGGCCGCAGATATCGGCGCGGTCGGGGCACACGGGTTCTACCGGCGCACCTTGCACGACGTGGCCTGGCGCTTGGGCTGCGACCGGCGCTGGAAGACCTGGCTGGCGGTGACCCCCGATCGCGCGGCCGGATCGCCGGAACTATGGCCGGTGCCGCCCAGCGTGGCCATCATCGGTCAGGGGGACGGTGATCTGGGAGCACGCATGGCGCGGCCCTTTCACCAATTGCAGCCGGGCCCGGTGGTGATCGTCGGCAGCGATATTCCTGACATCGAAGTGGTTGATATCGCCGACGCCTTCAGCGCCCTGGGCAATCACGACATGGTCTTCGGGCCGGCGGCCGATGGCGGCTACTGGCTGGTCGGCGCGCGCCGGCGCCCGGTGGTGCCGGCAAATCTCTTCGCCAATGTGCGTTGGTCGACCGACAGCGCGCTGGCCGACACCTTGGCTAACCTCAACCCCGCCTGCCGAGTGGCGATGCTCGGCGAGCGCTCGGATGTGGACGATGGCGCGGCGTGGCGACGCTGGCGCATTCGCCAACTTGCTGCAAAGATAACAATGCCGTGACGTTACCGCCGATGGCTATGCTCACCGGGGCTAGCCGTTACAATCGCCGACCCAGCCGGGACCGTTGTCGTTGAAGGGGGCAGTATGGAATCGATTTACTATGTGATGACATGGCTTTGCCATCGCAAATGCGTGCATTGCTACGATGATCGGTTCCGTCCCTATGTTCGCGGCGCGCTGGACAAGGTGGTCACGGAATCGGCCACCAACGCGTCGCGCATCATCGCCAATATGCCCGACAGCATGACCTATAAGGATCTGGAGAAGCCCAATCCGGATGGCAGCTATCCGGAACGGCCGGGGCGCATCATCCTGGCTGGGGGCGAAGTGCTGCTCGATCCGATCCGCGAGGCGGTGCTCTACCCGGCGATCGAACAAATCGTCGCCAAATATAGCGACACCGGGGGCGTTCGGGTGGTGGTGCAGACCACCGGCGACCGCCTGACCGAGAAAATCCTCGACGAGCTGCTAGCCCGCGGCATCTGGCGGGTCGTGGTTTCGGGCATGGACGATTTCCATGTCGGCCATGAAGGCGGCAAACGCGATCCGATGATCGTGAAACTTGAGGAGATGTTCGCCGCCGTCGGTATGAAGCCCTCGGGCCGGCGCGCCGACGATACCGCGTGGACCGAAGAGGAAGGCCAGATCTATTCGATCATGGGTGCCGAGCCGGACTCCTGGATTGGCGAGCTGTGGCCGCGCGGCCGGGCCTGGACCAACGAATTATCGACCGCCGATATCAATACCAATTTCTGCAGCCGCTGGTCGGGCGGGTTGAATTTCCTCAACCACGGCTATTCCGGCTCGGAAATATCGATCGAACCGAACGGTGATATCTTTCCCTGCTGTCTGAAGACCAAGGCGGCGGTGGGCAATCTTCAAGAGGAGAAGCTGACCGATATTCTCGACAGTTTGGCCGGCCATCCGGTGTTCGAAGCAATCAACAGCGGGCGGCCTGAACGCATGGGGCTGACCCATGGCTGGGATGTCGAGCGGTTTTTGGCGGAGTCAGAGACCGAGACCCCGTCCGGCAAACCCTATCGCAACCTATGTATCGGCTGCGACCGATTTCACGAAAAGGTGCTGGGCCCGGTTATCGAAAAGCTCAAGCAGCAACGTCTTGCACGGCGCGCCGCAGCCTAACCTGCCACCCCTGGCAATCGAGGATCTGCTCGCCGGCCTCGCCACTGGTCTCACCGGGCTGGGCGATTTCGGCAACATCTCCATCGCCGATCTGCACATGATCCCGACCACCGGTCTGGCCCATGACCATGTGCGTCTGGCGGACCGCAAGCTGTTGGCCCGGGTGCCCAAGCAGAGCCAAATGGACCTGGACCCCCAGTCGAACCTGGTCTACCAGACCGCCTGTTTTGCCCGCGCCGCGCCGAGCGGCCACACGCCCCACCTCCATGCGGTCTTGCCGGTCGGCGAAGAACTGCCGATGGGCGCGCTGATCGTCGACGAAATCGAAGGCTCGGCGCTGCCCCTACCCGATCATATCGATGCCCTGGCCAAGGCCCTGGCGGCAATTCACACATTGCCGGTACCGCCCGACGATGACCGGCGGCCCTTGAAAAATCCGGTGAACGCGCTGGCCGACACGTTCAGCGAGATCTTGGAGCAGTCGGCTTTTATCGGTGCAGCCGGTCTAGATTACGATGCCGAAGCGCAAATCCGCGAAGAGCTGGTTGCTGCCGGTGGCTTGTTATCGCAGCCCAACACGCCCGCCACCGCCTTGATCGCCTTCGACGCCCATCCGGGTAACTTCTTGCTCGGAGGCGACGGCCGCGCGGTGCTGGTCGACCTCGAGAAAGCGCGCTACGGCATACCGGCTTTCGATCTGGCCCACGCAACACTCTACACCTCGACCACCTGGGACGTCGCCACCTATGCCGAGCTGGGCCCCGACCAAGTCGCCGACTTCTACGCCACCTGGCTCGCCGCCGTGCCGAAACCGCTAGCCGATTCCGTGATGCCCTGGCTGCTCGATCTGCGCCGCATGATGTGGCTGTGGTCGGTGACCTGGTGCGCGAAATGGCGGGTCAGATCGCAAGCGGCCGCGAAGGCCAGCAAGCATGAAGGCGGTTCGGCCGAGGATTGGTCGGCGGACTTATCCGATCCCGCGCTTGTTGCGCATGTCGCCGACCGCGTGGAACACTATCTCGACCCGGCCACCATCGAACGGGTTCGTCAGGACTGGCGCAGCGATAACGCGTTGACCGCCTTGCTTGGCTACAACACGAAATAGGCCGGAACGACGGGCTTGTTCGGAGGAGTGAGAATAATGCGAGCACTCGGAATTTTGGCGATAATGCTCACCGGCATGATCGCCGGCGGCGCGCCGGTGGCTCTGGCGGACACTTGGGAAGAGACCGTCACCAAGGCGCGCGGCCAGACTGTGTTCTGGAACGCCTGGGCTGGCGACGAGCGCATTAACGCCTATATCGCCTGGGCCGGCGAGCAGGTCAAAAACCGCTACGGCGTGGGCGTGCGGCACGTGAAATTGTCCGACACGGCCGAAGCGGTGTCGCGGGTGGCGGCGGAAAAGGCGGCCGGGCGGGAGACCGGCGGCTCGGTCGATCTGATTTGGATTAACGGTGAGAATTTCGCCGCGATGAAGCGCAACGATTTGCTGTTCGGTCCGTGGACCGAAAACGCGCCGAACTACCAATTCGTCGACACCATCGGCAAGAAGACCACCACGATCGATTTCACCATTCCCGTCGACGGGTTGGAAGCGCCCTGGGGCATGGCGCAATTCGTGTTCATGTATGACAGCAAGTCGCTGCCAACTCCGCCGACGTCGATCAAGGGGTTGCTCAACTGGGCCAAGCAGAACGAGGGCCGCTTCACCTACCCCCAGCCGCCCAATTTTATCGGCACTACCTTTCTCAAGCAGGCGTTGATCGAGCTGGTCGAAGATTCCACAATCCTGCAAAACGAAGTCGAGGCGAATAAATTCACCGCCGCGACCAAACCTTTATGGGACTATCTCGACGTTCTGCACCCGGTAATGTGGCGCTCTGGCAAGGTGTTCCCCCAGAATGGCCCGGCGCAACATCGCCTACTCGACGATGGCGAGGTCGATATCGCACTCTCCTTCCAACCCTCGGAAGCGTCGAGCCTGATCGCCCGCGGCGCCCTGCCCGACAGCGTGCGAACCTTCGTGCTCGACGGCGGCACCGTCGGCAATACCAGTTTCCTGGCCATTCCGTTCAACGCCAAGGCCCGCGACGGCGCGATGGTATTGGCCAATTTCCTGATGTCGTCGGAGGCCCAGGCGCGCAAGCAAAACCCGGAATTCTGGGGCAGCGGCACCGTGTTGGCGATGGATAAGCTGCCGATCACCGAACAGAACCGCTTCGCCAATCTAAAGCTCGGCATCGCCACATTGTCACCGAAGGATCTCGGCGTGACGCTGCTCGAGCCCCACACTTCGTGGGTGACCGCCCTGGAAGCGGCCTGGGCCGAGCGCTACGCCGCTGGAAAATAGTAAACAGCGATGTTCGGCACGAGCTATGGAGCGCCCGAACTCACCCTCATCACCGCGGTGTTTCTGCTCGCCGGCGCGGTTAAGGGAGTCGTCGGATTGGGCCTGCCCACGGTGGCAATCGGCCTACTAACAGCTCTGATAGGCCTGTCCGAAGGCATGGTGCTGATGATCGTGCCCGCGCTGGTTACCAACATCTGGCAAGCGTTGGCCGGCGGCGCTCTGATAACCATCGTACGGCGCGTTTGGGGGTTACTTCTGACCATCTTCATCGGCGCCTGGCTCGGCGTAAATTTGTTCGGCCGGAGCGATGCAAGTCTACTCACCGCGTTGCTCGGCGGATTGCTGGTCGCCTATGCGTTGTTCGGCCTGACGTCGCCAAAACTACCCGCGCCGGGCCGCCACGAAGGCTGGCTGACGCCGGTCCTCGGCGTCATCAACGGCACCCTGACCGGGCTCACCGGCACGTTTTTCATGCCCGGCATACCCTATTTCCAGACCCTGGGTTTCACCCGCGATGCCATGGTTCAGGCCATGGGCGTGCTGTTTCTCACATCCACCACCGCGTTGGCCGTCGCTTTGGCCGGTCATGGCCGGATGAATTTCGACATCGGCGCGGTGTCCGCCCTGGCCACCCTGCCCGCGTTGGTCGGCATGGCGCTGGGCGCGCGTCTGCGCCAGCAACTGTCCGAGCAGCGCTTCCAACAAGCGCTGTTCATCTCGCTATTGTTGCTCGGTTTCTATATCGCCGTGCGCGCCCTGGCGCTGTGATCGATGAGCCTCGCCGCTAATCTCGCCAACGACGCCGATTGGGCGCGCCGCCGCAATTCGGCGCTGCGGGCGATCCCCCTGGTGACCCTGCTGCTGTTTCTGGGGCCGGTCGCCGCCGGCCTTATCGGCACCGCGTTGCCGGCGTTCGGCTATCTGCCGGCGCTGGGCGGCGAAACCCTGTCCTGGGTGCCCTGGCGGCACCTGTTGGCGGCGCCGGGTCTGGCCGAATCGGTGCGCCTGTCCTTCGTCAGCGGGCTGGCGACAACGGTTGTGGCGCTGGTCATCGTCATCCTGTTCTGCGCCGGCTGGCACGGCACCCGCGGTTTCGCCCGGGTTCAACGTCTGCTCTCGCCGCTACTGTCGGTCCCCCATGTCACGGTGGCGTTCGGCCTGGCCTTCGTGCTGGCGCCAAGCGGTTGGATACTGCGCCTGGTGTCGCCCTGGGCGACCGGCTTCGAGCGCCCGCCGGACATTATCATCGCCCAGGACCCGGCCGGCTTGACTCTTATCGCCGGTCTGGCAATCAAGGAAATCCCCTTTCTGTTTTTGATGACCCTGGCGGCGCTCGGCCAGGTCGACGCCGCCCGCACCCGCACCATGGCGCGCACCCTGGGCTATGGCCCCATCGCCGCCTGGCTGAAGACCGTGTTCCCGCAAATCTATCCGCAGATCCGCCTGCCAGTATTCGCCGTGCTGGCCTACGCGGTCTCGGTGGTCGATGTGGCGATCGTGTTGGCGCCGACCACCCCACCGCCGCTAGCCGTACAATTGGTGCGCTGGTTCAACGATCCGGAACTGGCGATGCGTTTCGTCGCTTCCGCCGGGGCGATATTGCAGCTCGCCCTGGTGGCTGCCGCGCTGATTGTCTGGTGGCTCGGCGAGCGGGCGGTGATCTGTTTGGGCAAGCGCTGGATTCGCACCGGCTGGCGCTGGCGGCGCGACGGTTGGCTGCGCCGCGCCGCCGCGGTGGCCCTGATCGGTGGCTTCGCCATCGCCTTTTTCAGTCTGCTCTCCATGGCGCTGTGGTCGGTCGCCGGCCGCTGGCGCTTTCCCGAGGCGCTGCCCGACACAATCGGCCTTGCCACCTGGATCGGAAACGCCGAGCGGCTGACCGCAGCCGGCTGGAACACGCTGAGCGTCGGCCTGGCGGCCTCAGTGGTCGCTCTGATATTCGCCGTCGGCTGTCTGGAAAACGAGGCGCGGTTCGGCAAGCGCGCCACCAACCGGGCGCTGTTGTTGCTCTATTTGCCCCTGCTGGTGCCCCAGGTCGCCTTTCTGTTCGGTGCGCAAATCATGCTTATCGTGCTCAATATCGACGGCAGCTGGGTCGCCGTGGCATGGAGCCATCTGGTCTTCGTGCTGCCTTATGTATTCCTGTCTCTGGCCGATCCCTACCGCTCGTGGGACGACCGCTATGCGCGCACCGCATTGTGCCTGGGCGCCGGGCCGTGGCGGGTGTTGCGTTGCGTTAAGCTGCCGATGCTGCTGCGGCCCATACTGGTCGCCGTCGCAGTGGGGTTCGCGGTCAGCGTGGGGCTCTACCTGCCGACCCTGTTCGCCGGCGCCGGGCGCTTCGATACGCTGACCACCGACGCCGTGAGCCTGGCGGCGAGCGGCAACCGACGCATCATCGGCGCCTACGCGTTGATGCAGATGCTCCTGCCGTTCTTGGCGTTTGCCCTGGCCGCCGCCGTGCCCGCCTGGATGTTCCGCCACCGGCGCGGGCTCAGGGTGACCCATTAATTGGCCGGCGCTTGACAGAGACGGGCCTCGGCGCGCCAATTGCGATCAACAATCAACAAACCTTCGGGGAGACTTCCATGAAACTTTACGGCTATTGGCGCTCGCTCGCCGCCTTCCGGGTGCGTATCGCGCTCAACCTCAAGGGCATTCCCTTCGAGGTGGAATCGATGGATCTGGTGAAGGGCGATCAGTTCAGCGACGCCTACCGCAAGGTCAACCCGCAGATGGTGGTGCCGGCGCTGGTCGATGGCGACACGGTGCTGACTCAGTCGATGGCGATCTTGGAATATCTCGAGGACGTCCACCCGGAACCGGCGCTACTGCCGGCCGATGCGGCGGGCCGGGCGCGGGTCCGCTCGATCTGCCTGATCTCGGTCGCCGACATCCATCCGCTGCTGGTGCCGCGCATCCGCAAATATATCACCCAGGATATGGGCCACAGCGAGGAAGAGCTCACTGCCTGGATCCACAACTGGATGACCACCGGCCTCGCCGCGATCGAAGAAAAACTGGCCGGCGATGCCGAGACCGGCGCCTATTGCCACGGCGATAGCCTGACCCTGGCCGATCTATGTCTGGTGCCCCAAGTCGGCGCCGCCGCCATGTTCGGCGTCGACACCGACGCCTACCCCACCTGCAAACGCATCTTCGGCGCGTGCATGCAGGTGCCAGAAATATTCGACGCCCGCCCCCAGGCCCAGCCAGACTTCCCGGAAGAGATGAAGTAGCGCAAAGCCCCTCTCCTTGGCAGGGCAATCGCCTATGACCGCCTCGCCCTTCGAGACGCCGCCCTTGGGGCGGCTCCTCAGGGTGAGGCTTTGTGCATATCTAACAGAATTCCTCATCCTGAGGGCTCGCGTAGCGAGTGTCTCGAAGGACGAGGAATTTAAGCGCCCGCCATAGGCGATTGCCCGGCCCTTGATGGGGGAGCGCCGGAGTGGGGGTGACGGTCAGTCCAGCGCCAATTCCCGAAAGGCTTCGGCCTCGCGCCGGGCGCCGTCGAGCAGGAACTTGGTGTCCATGCCGCCGAACCAGCACGGCGCGGCGCCCATGTTGATGTAGCGCGCGGCGATCTCGAGATTGCCGATGCCGGCGAACATGACCGGCGTGTTGTGCTGCTTGCCGGCCGCGATCACGGTTGAAAACGCCTCGGCGGTTTTCGGATGGTCGTGTTGACCGGCGACGCCCAAATCGATGGTCAAATCGTTGGTGCCGATCAATACCGCGTCGATGCCGGAGACCGAGGCGATGGCGTCGGCGTTCTCGACCCCACGGCGCGATTCGATCATGGCGATCAGCATGGTCTCGCTATTGGCGGCCGCCACTAGGTCGGCGAGCGGCATGGCGGCATAGCCGGTATGGGTGGTGAGGCCGGAGATCGAGCGTCGGCCGAGCGGCGGGAAGCGCACGTGATGGGCCAGCTCGACCGCCTGCTCGCCGGTCTCCACGTCGGGCACGATGATGCCGAGCGCGCCGCAATCGAGCGCCCGGGCGATCTCGAGCTGATTGTGGCCGCGGATCCGCACCATGGGCGTGATCCCCATGGTCAACGCCGCGCCGAGGATCTGCGCTGTCGCGTCGCCATCGATAGGACAATGCTGGGCATCGACATAGAACGCGTCATGGCCGGCGGCTTTGGCGATCATGGCGGCGTCCACCGTGCGCGCCAGGCGGAAGCTGATCAGCGAACAGCGCTTGCCGGCGAGCACCAGGTGTTTGAAATTATTGCGGGCGTAGGGCGATGTATCGTTCATGGCCGGTCATTCCTTTGGCGGGCGTTCGATTGTTATACTGGCCCTATAATAACCGCCCGGGGGAGGGCGAAGCCATGCCAGACACGCAATCAAATCAACGATCAGGACCCCTGGTCGGGCTCAAAGTGGTCGAATTGGCCGGCATCGGTCCGGCGCCGTTCGCCGCCATGCTGTTGGCCGATTTGGGCGCCGACATCATTCGCGTCGACCGCCGGGCCGATCCGGGCCTGGGCGTGCCGCGCGGCGCGGAATTCGACCTGATGAGCCGCAGCCGGCGCTCGATCGCCGTTGACCTGAAGCACCCGCAAGGCGCCGAGACCGTGCTCAAGCTGACCGAGGGCGCCGATGTGCTGATCGATCCGTTCCGACCCGGCGTCACGGAAAAGCTGGGGCTCGGCCCGGACGACGCGCTGGCGCGCAATCCCAAGCTGATCTATGCCCGCATGACCGGTTTCGGCAATGACGGGCCGCTGGCCCACGCCGCCGGTCATGACATCAACTACATCTCGCTGACCGGCGCGCTGCACGCCATCGGCCCCAAGGAGGCGCCGGTGCCACCGCTCAATATGATCGGCGATTTCGGCGGCGGCGGCATGTATCTGGCTTTCGGCGTGCTGGCAGCAGTCTATGAGGCCCAGCGCAGCGGCGCCGGCCAGGTGGTCGATATCGGCATGGTCGACGGGGCGATCTCGCTGATGACGCCGATCTATGGCTTGAGCGCGTCGGGCTATTGGAACGATGCGCGCGAAGAAAATATCCTCGACGGCGCCGCGCCCTTCTATGGGGCGTTCGAGACCGCCGACGGCAAGTTCATCTCGATTGGCTCGATCGAGAAAAAATTCTACGCGCTATTGCTGGAAAAACTTGAGCTCGACCCCGACACCCTGCCACCGCAAATGGACCGGGACCAATGGCCCGCGCTTAAAGCGACCATCGCCGAGACCATCAAGACCAAGACCCGCGACGAATGGGTGGCGATCATGGAAGGCACTGATGTGTGTTTCGCCCCAGTGCTGTCGCTCGCCGAGGCGCCCCTCCACCCCCACAACCAAGCGCGCGGCAATTTCGTCGAGGTCGCCGGCATCACCCAGCCGGCCCCGGCGCCGCGCTTCAGTCGCACCCCCGGGCGGGTGCACTCGGCCCCGGCGATACCCGGCGAACACACCGAAGCCGTGCTCGGCGATTGGGGGTTCAGCGAGGCCGAGATTTCCGCCCTGATAGACGCCGCCGCGATCGGCCGCGAATAACATTGACGTAACGCGAGATTGGACCGCCGATGGCCACCGTGATCCCCTACAACCGGGAATTGGAGTTCGAGTATGGCGCGTCACAGCGCCTGTCGCCGCTGGTGCGCCGGGTGATCGCGCCCAATCCCAGCGCCTTCACCTTCCGCGGCACCGGCACCTACATCATCGGCAACGGATCGGTGGCGATTGTCGATCCCGGTCCCGATCTGGCCGACCATGTGGACGCGGTGCTCGCCGCCGTGCAGGACGAGATCGTCAGCCACATTCTGGTCACCCACACCCATCTCGATCATTCGCCGGCCACGGTGGCGGTGAAGGCGGCGACCGGTGCGCCGTCCTACGCGTTCGGTCCCCATGGCCGCGGCGGCGACGGCGAACAAGTCGAGGAGGGCGCCGACTTCGACTTTATGCCCGACCATCGGGTAGCCGATGGCGAGACCATCGCCGGCGACGGCTGGACGGTGGAAGGAGTGCACACACCGGGCCACACCTCGAACCATATGTGCTTCGCCCTAAAAGAAGAGAACGCGCTGTTCCCAGGCGACCATGTGATGGGCTGGTCGACCACCATCGTGTCGCCGCCGGACGGCGATATGTCGGCCTATATGACGTCGCTGGTGAAGCTGGCCGGGCGCTCTGAAGGCATTTATTACCCCACCCACGGCGCGCCGATCACCGACCCGTTGCCCTATGTGTCGGCGCTGCTCGCCCACCGTCACGAGCGCGAAGACCAGATCGTCGCCTGTCTGGCCGAGGGTATCGGGCTGATCCCCGACATGGTGGCGCGCATGTACATCGATGTCGATAAAAGCCTGCACCGCGCCGCCGGGCGTTCGGTGCTGTCGCATCTGATCCACATGGTCGAGACCGGCCGCGCCGCCTGCGACGGCAGGCCTGGACCGGATACAACGTACCAACAGGCCGGGTAGCGCGCTGTCAAAACCCTCTCCCCACGGGAAAGGGTGACGAGCGTAAGCGGGCCGGGTGAGGGAAAATTATTCTATTCGCAACACCTCATCCTGAGCTTGTCGAAGGATCGAGGTGTCGCCGCCCTCATACTTCGACAAGCTCAGCATGAGGACTTATCCTCCCCTCACCCCAACCCCTCTCCCGGAGGGAGAGGGGCTCGCGGCTTGCGTCAAAATAGCGGGCCCTATTCCGGGGTGATTTGGTAGCGGCCGCGGATGAAGCGGGAGACCGGGATGGGGCGGTCGGAACCACGCGGATTTGGGTCGGCGATGACGCGGCGAAACTCGGCCAGAGCGATGCGGGTAATGCCCGACATTTCCAGATCGCGGATTTCGGGCAGCGAAAACCAGCCGAGATTCTGCAGCTCACCGTCGCCGGCCAAATCGCCGCGCGCGGCCGACGCTTCAGCGAAAAAGAACCGGGCATCGAATCGGCGCACCCGGTTGGGCGGCGTGATGGCCCGGAAAAAATAATCGATTGCCCCCAGGCGCGGCCCGATCTTAGCGTGCCATTCGCTGCCGTTATTTTCGCCGGCGGCGATTAAAAGCCCGGTCTCCTCATAGGTCTCACGGATCGCGGCGACGGCGATCGCGCGCGCCCGCGCCGGCGTCGCCGCGCGCTCCAATCGAGCGGCGACATCGGCTCGCAGGGGCGACTCCGGCGCCACCCGGCTGTCCGCCGGGTTGACCCGCCCGCCAGGGAAAACATAGGCGTTGGGCATGAAGATATGGCCGTGATGGCGCTGGCCGAGCAGAACCCGCAGATCGTCGCCGCCGCCGCGGTACAGAAGCAACGTCGCGGCGTCCTTGGGACGTAGCGTCTTTTCGGCCATGGGAACCCGATGACCTATTTGAGCGGCGAGAAATCGGTGGGCACCAGGTAGCGGTTTTCCTGAAGCTCCATGCGCTGCCCGTTGGCGGCCTGATAAATCGGCCATTCAGGATCGCTGGTCGCGGCAACCTGACGTTCCTCGCGCTGCGCCTGGCTATCCCAGTACCATAGGTGGACGACTTGGTTGACGGTGCCGGTGATCGAGGTGAAATAACCGATGAGTTGCCAGCCGGCGCGTTGGGTGATCGGATAGGCCAGTTTCTTGGTCAATTCGATAAACGCCGGCACTTGCGGATAAGTGATGGTGTAGGTGCGCTCGTCGACAAAGGCTAACTCACTGCCATTGCCCATGAAGGCGAAGGGTTCGACCACATCGGTTGCCGCCAGCAACCGGTTGAACTGCTGAACGATGACGCCTTCGCTATTTGTCTTGCGGTATTCGGTCCACTCGGGATCATTATAGAGCGCGCGCCGGCATTCCTGGCGATGGGCCGCGCTTTCCCATTTCCAATAATGCACAACCTGGTTGAGCGGCCCGGTCTCAACGGTGAAATAACCCGCCAAATCGAAACCGTGCTTGCGCTGCAACGGCAGGCCGTTATTGCCATACCTGTCGAGAAAGCCGGCCATCTTGCCGGCCGCGACGGTGTAATAGCGTGCATCGACGATCATTTGTGGTGTCCCCCTTGTCGCGCCTTACCGCCTCTATGCTGGTTGCGCTGTGATGTTAAGCTGCATCGTAGAACGGCGGACCGCCGGGGGAAAGCAGGGGCGCGCGTGGTGGCTGAAATTCTCGACATCATCGAAACTGATGCGATTTTAGGCGAAAGCCCGGTCTGGTCGGCGCGCGACAACGCGCTGTATTGGCTCGACATCAAAGCGCCGGCGATCCACCGCTTCGACCCCGCGACCCGCCTCGATTCGTCCTGGCCGGTGGCCCAGGAAATCGGCAGCGTCGCCCTGCGCCAAGGCGGCGGATTAGTGGCCGGACTGCGCGACGGGCTGGCGACGGTTGGCGCCGACATGACGACCCTGGACTGGATCATCGATCCGGAACCGGACCTGCCGCTCAACCGGTTCAACGACGGTAAATGCGACCGGCAGGGGCGTTTCTGGTCGGGCACCATGTGCGATCCACCCGGCCCGCCAACCAGTTATTTCGAACGCGAGCCCGTTGGAATTCTTTACCGGCTCGATGGCGACCATAATTGCCGACCAATGGAAGACGACATTCTGGTCTCCAATGGGCTGGCCTGGTCGCCCGACGGGTCGGTGATGTATTTCACCGATTCGCCGCGCCGTACGATCTGGGCTTATGAATTCGACACCGCGACCGGCGATCTCGGCGTGCGGAGGGTCTTCGCGCAAATTCCCGACGAGCCGGGCCGCGGCACCGGCGACGGCGCGACCGTCGATCGCGAAGGGTTTTACTGGAGCGCGGAATTTCGCGGCAGTCGCCTGGTGCGCTATGCGCCCGACGGCGCGGTGGACCAGATGATCGATCTGCCGGTCAGCCGGCCGACCTCGTGTGCCTTCGGTGGCGAGGGTATGGCGACATTGTTCGTCACATCGGCGAAGATCATGCTGAACGAGGCGGAATTGGCGGCTGAACCCCATGCCGGCGACCTTTTGGCCCTCAATGTCGGCGTGAGTGGCCTTTTAGAGGCCGAATTTACCGGCTAACCCGCTAATTTTCGTATCAAAGAGGCCCTTTTTACACAAGCTGCCTTATTTCGCCGGCAAAATGCCGCGTTCGCTCCCCATTACCGCCTGTTTTGCCCGCCAACCTTCTCGATGAACCGGGAAGGAAGACATGCAGCCATTGAAAATCATAGCCCTGTTGCTCGGCGCGCTCCCCATCGCTGCATTTCTGATCACGCTCATTCTGTCCGACGGAGCACCCCTGAAATCGCTCGCTCCTCGGGAGGAGAGCGGACCGGTCGCTGCAACCCGGGCACTGCCGCTCGCCGCGCTGGAACGGCCCGCTCTAGAACGGCCCGAAAAAGAACGGCCTGGCAGCGTTGCAGCGGCCGGTATCCACAAAACCGAAGATATCGCACCGAGCGAATATGGTGAAGACGATCCGGAACCGGTCTACCTGGTCGATCCAGACCGGGATGCGCAGCTATTTATGACGTTATTCGGCACACCGCACCAGTAGTTAGCCACCCGCTAACCCCTTGAAATCGGCGCATTAGGGCCCATTTATCGCCTATAGCAGGGCCCTTTTAGGGCCTGTTCGTTGGGCGCCATTTTGGGCCCAGAGCGTTCCGTCTGCGTCGATCACAGCCCAGGCGGCCCGTACTCGCTCGTAACCAAGAGGAGTAACGGCATGTCCCGTGTTTCCCTTCTGAATAGCCCTTTATTGCTCGGATTCGACCAGTTCGAGCGCACGCTGGAGCGCATCGCCAAAGCGCCGGCCGAGGGCTATCCGCCGTACAATATCGAGCGCACCGAGGAGCATGCCTTGCGCATCACCCTGGCCGTCGCCGGTTTCACGCTCGACGATCTGGAAATCATGCTCGAAGACAATCAGCTCACCATCAGCGGCCAACAGGCCGAAGAAGACCAGCGCGTCTATTTGCACCGGGGCATCGCCACCCGGCAATTCAAGCGCAGCTTTGTCATCGCCGAGGGCGTCGAAGTCACCGGCGCGGTACTCGACAGCGGCCTGCTACACATCGATCTGCGCCAGCCCAAACCGCAACGCAATGCGCAGAACATCAAAATTTCGGCGGCGGATGGTGCGTCGAAAGGCGCCACCATCGACGTGGCCGCCAAGCAAGAAGCCTGAGCTGAGTGCTTCGAGAGGATAGCGATATGGAAGTGAACATCGAAAATAGCTGGGAACTGCTGCCGCCCGAGGAGTTTGCGGCATTGGGCATCGAAGATCTGGCCTACATCAAACCCAAGCCATCGGACGGGCGCGAGCTCTATGCCATTCACACCGCCGACGGCAGTGAGGTCGCAGTGGTCGAGGGCCGCGATCTAGCGTTTGCGACGATCACGCAGAACGAACTCGAGCCGCTCAGCGTCCACTAAGCGGCCTTCATTCGAGCATTCTAGCTAGCAGCCCGCAGGTTCGGGCTCGATTCCGGCGTTTGCGACAACAACGCGAACAACGCATCACGGCTGTTGGCGCCACGAAGCTTCTCGCGAATGGCGGCGTCGCGTAGCAACCGCGAGATACGCGCCAACGCCTTCAGATGATCGGCGCCGGCGCCTTCCGGCGCGAGCAGCAGAAAGATCAGATCGACTGGCCGGTCATCCATACTGTCAAAATCGATCGGCTTTTCTAGCCGCACGAAAAATCCCTGAATCTTCTCTAGCCCCGGCAACCGGCCATGGGGTATCGCCAAGCCGTCGCCGACACCTGTGGTACCGAGACGCTCGCGCTCCAACAGCACATCGAAAATGGCGCGCTCGCTTAGCCCACTAAGATCGGCGGCGAACTTGGACAATTCCTGCAATGCTTGTTTCTTGCTGGTGACGCGGAGGTCGGCGATGATGGCCTCAGCGGTCAGCAGTTCGGATACTTCCATTAAAGATGTCTCTCCATCTTGTCCGGCGATCGGGTTCGTATCGCGGCGGTCAATTTAGTTTGCTCCCGGGTCGATCCAGCCGACATTGCCGTCGGCGCGCCGATACACAACATTCAGGCCGCCATTGCCGGCGTTGCGGAACACCATCGCCGGCACATCGGCGAGATCCATTCGCATGACCGCTTCCGACACCGTCATATTTTCAATGTCAGTCTGGTTTTCAGCGACAATCACCGGATTGTCCGAGACAGTTTCCGCGTCAGCTTCTTCTTCGCCAAGGGGCTCATAAGGCGCCAAAACATATTGCTGCGCCCGAAATGTTTCGGCGTTCTCGCGTGCTTCATGGTGATCGCGCAGGCGCCTCTTATGACGGCGTAGCCGCTTGCCCAGATGGGCCGCCGCAACATCGAAGGCGGCATAGGCATCGTCGGCGGATTCGTGGGCCCGCACATAAATACCGCGGCCAATATGAACGGCCAGATCAGCACGTATGGTGAAACGCTCGCGGGTTAGAACGACCGAGCCATCAATCGCTTCGCCGAAATACTTCTCGACGGTGGCATCCAGCGATTCGCTAATATGGGCGCGCAAGGAGTCACCGACGTCGAGTTGTTGGCCGGAAATGTTTATGTGCATCGAAACCTGATAATCGAGGTCGCGTCGAGACAGGGTCCAGACGGTAACCTTGTGGCTGTAAATGTGGCGTCGCTCTTCATGACATATGTGGCGGAAGCTGACCTCTTCGTTCGGGTCGGCCGGTCCCCATGTTCAGAGCTTACGTATTCGTAATGCGCCGCTTCATCGGCGGCCGGAACATAGTAACGGCTTTCAGCGCTGTCAATAGCCCTGAATCCCTAAGGCGCGCATACAATAAGACCGAGGGTTAATTACTAAGCTGTTGAAATATAACTATAATGTAGCATGGGCGCGCTTGATGCGCCGACGCTGCACCGACGACGGAATATGCAGCGCATCACGGTATTTTGCGACCGTCCGTCGGGCGATTTCGACCCCGTCCGAGCGCAGAATTTCAACGATTCTGTCGTCGGACAGGATGTTTTTTGCGGTTTCGGCGTCGATCAATTCTTTGATCTGATGACGGACCGCTTCGGAAGAATGGGCTTGGCCGGCCTCGGTCGCGCCGATCGCCGTGGTGAAAAAGTATTTGAGCTCGAAAAGACCGCGCGGCGTCATAATGTACTTGTTCGCCGTCACCCGGCTTACCGTGCTCTCATGCATTTCCACCGCTTCGGCTATGTCATTCAGAACCAGCGGCTTTAGGTGGGCAACACCTTTCTGAAAGAAAGCGTCCTGCTGGCGCACGATTTCAGTGGCCACTTTCAAAATCGTATTGGCACGCTGGTCCAGAGCTTTTACCAGCCACTGGGCTGTCTGCAGGCTTTCCTGCATATAGCGCTTGTCCTGGCTCGATAATTTCTGAGCCGATATTTCAGCGTAATAATGCCGATTGACCAGAATGCGCGGCAGGGTATCGCTATTGAGTTCTATAGCCCAGCCACCCTTTGGCTTGGCACGCAGGAAGACATCGGGCGACACCCACTGGGTCATTTCCTGCTGAAAAGCCGCGCCGGGTTTGGGATTGAGCTGCTTCAACTCGGCAATCATGTCGGCGATATCCTCGCGGTCCACCCCGCAAACCGATTGCAACGCGGCAATATCGTGCCGGGCCATGAGGTCGAGATTGTCGAGAAACGCCTGCATAGCCGGGTCGAGGCGGTCGAGCTCAGCCAATTGTAAAGCGAAGCATTCGGCCAAGTCGCGGGCAAAAACACCCGCTGGATCGAACCGCTGCAGCTTGTAGAGAACCGCCTCAACGTCTTCCGGTGAACATCCAAGTTGATCGGCGACGGCTTCAACCGTCGTTGCGAGATAACCGTCATCGTTCACCGAATCGATCAGTGTCTGACCGATCAAACGCACATGCTGATCCGCCATATCGACGTTAAGTTGCGCCGAGAGATGTTCGCGCAACGTCGCCGCCTGGCCGACAGCCAACTCGCCCACATCCGGATTCTCAAAGCTCTGCGCGCCGGCGCTCGAGCTGCTGAACGCGCTTTCACTCGCTGGACTTAGAGCATCGGCGCCGACATCGGCAGGTTGATAATCATCGGCCCAGACATTTTCATAGTCGGTGTCCAACGGCGCATCGCTATCGGACGCGGCCTCGCGTTGGGTCAATTCGCTCACATCGGGTAGGTCCGGCGCGTCGGCAATGTCACCCCCGTCATATTCCGGGTCGGTTATTTCCGGGTCGGCCGTATCTGGGGAGCTTTCACGGTCACTATCGCGGGCTTCGAGTTCCCCGGACGGATCTTCGCGCTCGAGCAGGGGGTTTTGCTCAAGTTCGCTTTCGACAAAATCCGCAAGCTCCAAATTGGACAATTGCAGCAGCTTGATCGCTTGCTGCAGTTGCGGCGTCATAACGGGTGCTTGCGTCTGCCGCAGGTTGAGACGCTGTGAAAGTGCCATAAGAATAAGGTCTACAGGGTGAACCTTTCGCCTAGGTAAACACGCCGAACGTCGCTGTCAGAAACGATTTCCGCCGGTGTACCCTTCTTCAATACGGCCCCATCATGCAAAATATATGCCCGATCGACAATATCCAGCGTCTCGCGAACATTATGATCGGTGATTAATACACCAATACCGCGGTCTTTTAGATGGCTCACTAACTCTCGAATATCGGCGACCGCGATCGGATCGATGCCCGCCAAGGGTTCGTCGAGCAACATGAAATGGGGGCGGCAGGCGAGTGCTCGGGCGATCTCGACCCGGCGCCGTTCGCCGCCGGAAAGCGCCAGCGAGGGAGTGCGGCGCAGATGGCTGATCGAAAACTCAGCCATCAAATCTTCGAGCAAGACTTCGCGGCGCTCTACTTCGGGCTCGATAACCTCGATCACGGCGCGAATATTCTGCTCGACTGTCAGCCCCCGGAAAATCGAGGCTTCCTGCGGCAAGTAGCCAATGCCCAACCGCGCCCGGCGATACATCGGCAGGTCGGTGATATCGTGGCCGTCCAGCGAGATCGTACCGGTGTCGGGCGAAAGCAGGCCGGTGATCATATAGAAACAGGTGGTCTTGCCGGCGCCGTTCGGCCCCAACAGTCCAACCGCCTCGCCGCGCTGCACGCGAACGCTGACATCGCGAACCACCGGACGTTTGCGAAAGCGTTTACCAATGTTCCCGGCAACCAAACCCTCGTTCTCCGACACCAATCGTGGCGCCGCCATATCTTCCAGAGTTTGGTCGTTTGACTGATCGCTCATTACTTCGTCTTTCCGCCCTCAGGTGTTGCGGATGGCACGAAAATTCCCCGTACCCGTTTGTTCGGTTCGCGGGCGCCCGCCGACTTGGTGAGGAGACGGCTTTGACCGGTATTCAAATTAACCTCTGCCCGGTCACCGTTCAATTGGGTTTCGCCGCGGGTGATCCGGACGTCACCGGTAACGGTCGCCAAACCAGCATTGAGCTGATAGTCGCCGCGATCGGCGGTAACGATGTCGGTATCCGTCGACAAATGTACATTGCCGATGGCTTCGATGCGTTCCATTTTCGACGAGCGTGCTTGCCCTTCTTTGGCAACAAAGTGGGCCATCAGCGTGTCGGCGCGCACCCGCCGGTCGTCGCGCATGGCCAACGCATCACCGCGGGCCACGGCGAGCTGCCGGTCCTCGTAATATTCCAAACTGTCACGGGCGATGATTGTATCCTGTGCGGTGACCAGGCGAACCTGCTCACCGGTCATAATCAGAACGCCCTTGACCACGTCATAGACCGCCTTGTCCGACGTCGCCGTCTCGGTGTCGGACAGGATGCGAACATTACCGTTAGCATCGATCTTATAAATTTCATCAGAGCCCGATTCCGTCGCCCGGTAATGAGCGACAAGCTCATCGGCCTCAACAGTAACGCCGCCTTGACTGGCGCGGGCTTCGCCGCGGGCGATGTAGACTTGGTTGTTGCGCTGCCATTCGATGCCTTCACTGGCCTCGATATGGATGGGGTCGCTATTGCCACGCCCGAACCCCAAAGATTGAGCTTGCGCGACAGTCGGCACCGCCACGGCCATCATCGTGGCAAGCGCCGTGATATATGCCAATCCAGTTCGTGTTTTTCTCATCATTGCGTATCCCGTGCGCCGCGATAGACAAACATCTGGGACTTGCCGGTGAACAGCACCCGATCACCGCCATCCAAAATTCGAAACCCTTCAGACTGTAACGTGCCAAGCGGCCCCTGCCCTTGCACCGCATCGTCGCCTTGGGCGGATCGGTCATCGAGATTGAATCGCGCTTTCGGTGTGCGAAATTCATGCCCGGCATCGTGAAACACGTTCACGTTGCCGACCAGATAGAGAAATTTGGTTTCCTCTTCGTATTCGCCGTCGATCGCGGTCAAGGCAACCCAGGAACCATCTTCAAGAACGATATCGGCCTTCGGCTGTTCCAAGAAATAGAACTCTCGGCCTTCTTCGGTTTTAAGCGCGCTGGTGTCAGCGGTAATTTGAAACGGGCGCGACTGGGAATCGACACCCAAGACCCTGGCGTTAAGCACCTGGGGGCGCGACGTGCCAATGGGGCCGACCGCCTCGGGGACGGTGAACCGATTTTCATCGGACGCGAATTCCGGCCAGGCAACGACCACAACGAGGAGAGCCATCGCCAGTCCCGGCAAAATGTATTTCATCGTCGAGACAAAGCGCAAGCGGCCAAATCCGCCGCGCTGCCGACGCGGACCCATATCGGCGAACTTTTGCGACAAGGCGCCCCGCGGTGGGGCGGCGGTTTCGTTCAACGCCGCAGTTGGAGGAGCTTCGGTCATCGGCCTTAAGCAATCCCCGCCCGCAGGCAGTCATGCATATGCAGGATGCCGACCGGGACACCATCGTCGACAACGAACAACAGCAAAATCTTATTATCGTTCATGGTGCCAAGCGCTTCAGCGGCCAACGCGCCCAAGCGGATCGTTTTAGGCGACCTGGTCATCACTTCGCCGGCCGTCGTGCTGCGCAAATCAGCCGACATATGGCGGCGTAAGTCCCCGTCGGTAACGATGCCGACGAGACGGCCATCCCCATCGACCACGCCGGCGCACCCCAATGCCTTGCTGGTCATGGTCAAAATAACATCGGACATGGCCGAATCCGGGCCGGTTAACGGCAGTTCGTCGCCGACATGCATGATGTCGTCGACCCGTAATAAGCCCTGGCCCAATTTGCCGCCCGGATGTAGGACCTGGAAATCCTCGGTGGTGAAGCCGCGGCGTTCCAGCAGGGCGACCGCCAGCGCATCGCCCATCGCCAACATCGCCGTGGTCGATGTGGTCGGCGCCAAACCCATCGGACAGGCCTCGGCAATTGCCGGCAGGATCAACGCGCAATCGCCGTTCTCGGCAAGCGTGCTGCCCTGTTTACCGGTGAGCGCGATCAAGGGAATACGAAAGCGCCGGCAATAATCGATCAAATCGCCGAGCTCCGGCGTCTCGCCCGAATTGGACAAGGCCAGCACCGCATCGGCGCGGGTGATCATGCCCATATCGCCGTGGCTTGCCTCGGCCGGGTGAACAAAGTGCGACGGGGTGCCGGTGCTCGCCAACGTCGCCGAAATCTTGCGCGCGATATGGCCGCTCTTACCCATGCCGGTCACGACGACCCGCCCGGTCACCGCAAACAGAATTTCCAGCGCTTGGATAAAGGTCGCGTCGAGAGCGTCCGACATGGCGCGCAGGGATTCCGCCTCGAGCCGCAAGACACGTCGCGCCGCCACCAGGTCGCTCGACTGAGCCGTTCCGGAATCGCCGTCCATAATCTCGGCTTTGGTCGGATTTGTCATTCAGGCGGCTACTCTGATTTCGGGTTTTGGATAATGCTCATTCGGTTCAAACGGTGCCTTGCGAAGGTCAAAAATCGTACGCGAATCAAGCAGTTTCAGTATGCGGGCGCACCCTTGAAAGGTCAACGCGACGTCCCGTTCCGCCCTAACTGTGGGCGAAAATATCAACTTCATCCCAGCCGGCTAGATCGAGTTCGGCACGGGTCGGTAAGAATTCAAAACATTTCGCCGCGAAAGCCGTGCGGTCCTGACGTTCCAGCATGGCGTCCAGCCGGGTCTTCAAATCGTGCAAAAACAACACGTCGCTGGCCGCATATTCCAATTGTTGGTCGCTCAGTTTGGCGGCGCCCCAATCGGAGGTCTGTTGTTGTTTCGATATTTCGACACCGAGCAAATCGCGGCAAAGATCTTTAAGCCCATGACGATCGGTGAAGGTGCGCACCAATTTCGACGCGATTTTCGTACAATAGACCGGCGCTGCTACCACGCCCAGATCACGGCGCAGCACGGCCAAGTCAAAGCGTCCAAAGTGGAATAGTTTCAAGCGCGCCGGATCGCTCAACATCGCCTGCAAGTTGGGCGCGTCATAGGCGCCGGACTGAAACTGCACCAGATGGGCGCTGCCGTCGCCGGCCGACAGTTGGACCAGACAAAGCCGATCGCGCACCAGGTTGAGGCCCAGGGTCTCGGTATCCACGGCGATCACCGGGCCAAGATCGAGGCCGTCCGGCAGGTCGTTTTGATGAAGTTCTATATCCAAGGGGCCGTCGCAATCGTTAAATGAGCCGGGCCACACCAAACTTAAGGTGTGGAGTGGTTGCTACTCTGCGCCCGCGAACCTTGTCAATATCCTAACGCCGGGCGATTACGAAGCGTGCTTGGCAGGCTTGCGGACGAAGCGCTATACACGCAAAAGGCATACACAGGCGGCGACCAGCTGCTTTTTTGGATCGAATTGGAATATGGGGAGCCGCGGCTCATGGAACAACGGCGGGTTACCGTTATCGGCGGATCGGGCTTTATCGGGCGTTATGTGGTCGAACGCCTGGCCGATCAGGGCGCGGTCGTCACCGTTGCCGTACGCGATGTGGAGAAGGCGAAGTTTCTGCGCCCGCTGGGCCAAGTCGGCCAAGTGACGCCGGTCGCGGTGAATGTTCGCGAAACCAACGCTGTGGCGCGCGCGGTTGAGGGCGCGGATGCGGTGATCAACCTGGTCGGTATCCTGTATAAGAGCGGCCACCAGAAATTCAGCACGCTTCACGCAGAAGTTCCCGCGGCAATCGGCCAAGTCTGCGCTGACCAAGGCATCAAGCGCCTGGTACACGTGTCGGCAATCGGCGCGCAACCATCCGCCTGGTCGGAGTATCAGCGTTCGAAAGGCGCCGGCGAGGAAGCTTTGCGCGCACAATATCCCGACGCAACTATCCTGCGGCCATCGGTTCTGTTTGGTCCGGAAGACGGGTTTTTCAATCTCTTCGGCGCGTTAGCGCGCATCCTGCCGGTGCTACCGCTCTACGGCGGCGGCAAAACTCGGTTCCAACCGGTCTATGTGGGCGACGTGGCGGCGGCTATTGTCAACGCCCTAGCGAACCCCGCCACGGCGGGTAAAACCTACGAGCTGGGGGGACCGGCGGTCCTCACCTATGCCGAGCTTATGGAAATCATTTTAGAGCATACCGGCCGCAAGCGGCTGCTGGTGCCGGTCCCGTTCTTTGTCGGCGAAATTCAAGCAACGTTCCTGGGGATGATGCCCAAGCCGCTGCTGACCCGCGATCAAATACTCTCGCTCAAAACCGATAATATTGTCGCCGAAGACGCATTAACCCTGGCCGATCTCGGCGTTCAGCCGACCACACTAGAGGCGATTATACCGACCTATCTGCGCCGGCACCGCAAGGGGGGACGCCTCGGCCGGGCATCGATCGTCTAAGGGCGCCGCTAAATGTCCATCGCCGCCGACCTGTTACGCGGGCGCGAGTTTCGCGGCATCCGTGTCGCGCTGATCGCGCGGCTTTTGGTTATTATTGTCGCTCTGCCTATCGACCAGACTTTGGCGGCGGCCTCCACGATTGGACAGATCAACTCGCTGATTGGGCTGTCGGCCGGCTTCGTTGCGGTGGGGCTGTTGTTGATCATGCTGCACCTAACCCATCGCGTCCTGCTGGTCGGCTTACTGGCGGTTGCCGTCGACATCGCCCTCATGGCTGGGATTCTGATCGGTTGGTGGGACAGTATCGGCGGGACGGCGGTACCCACCGCGCTGATGTTCAAGACGGCGATGGGCGGGTTGATGGCGGTCTTTATCGCGCTAAACGCGCTAACCTTGCGCCCGCTCTACCCGCTGCTCGCCGCGTTCGGCATGGCATTGATTTATCTGAGCATCGCCGCCCTTGCGGTGGGCGAACCACGAACCGCGTGGACGAACGACTATTTGACCGCTTATGTGGGACCCGCCGTATCCTTGCCACAGCTCGCCGGTGAGTTCGCCATATTGCTGTTTGTCGGCGCGCTTGTGGTGTCGACCACCTTCATCGCCCGCCGCCTCAGCCTCGAAGGTATCAGACTCGAACGGGCGAACGCCCAGCTCGGCCGGTACTTTTCGCCAACCGTGCGCGATCAGATCAGCCGCGCCGGCGATGATTTCCTAAAGCCCGGCGGCCGCGTTCAGGATGTCGCGGTGCTGTTCTGCGATATCCGCGACTTCACCCGTCTATCGGAAGGCTGGCGACCCGAAGAATTGATGGCGTTCGTCTCCGACTATCAGCAGCGCATGGTCGATGCGGTATTCGCCCATGGCGGCACCTTGGATAAGTTTATCGGCGATGCGGTGATGGCGACCTTCGGCACACCGACGGCGTACCCCGAAGCCACCCGCGACGCGGTCGAGGCCGCGATCGCCATGCGCGCGGCGCTGGCGGCGTTGAACCGCGAACGGGTGGCGGCCGGTAAACCCGAAATCCAGCACGGCATCGGCATCCATTGCGGGCCCGCCGTGGTCGGCAATGTCGGCACCGAGGACCGGCTTGAATACACGGTCATGGGCGACACGGTGAATGTCGCGGCGCGGGTCGCCGACCATTGCAAGGAAACGCAGGAAGACCTGTTGATATCCGGCGCGGTGAGGGCCCAATTAACCGGGCCATTGCCGGCGCGCGAGCTGCCGGCGATCGCCGTCAAAGGGCGGCGCAGACCAGTCCCCATCTTCGCCCTCGAGAGCAGCGAAGGCTAGACGGCGTAGACCCAGTAGAGAATCCCAGCACCCATCAGAACCCGGTAGATGACGAAGGGTGCGAAGCCGGAAAATTGCAGCCAACGCATCAACAGAGCAATCGCCCCCAGCGCGGTTATGAAGGCCAATATACCGGCGATAACCGCGCCCCTGCCCAACGCAGCGTCGCCACTGGCGACGAGTTCGAGCGCGATAAGCAACCCTGCACCGGCAACCGCGGGCATCGACAGCAACATGGAAAACCGCGCCGCCTCCGACCGCTCATAGCCCAACAGGCGCGCCGCCGTGATGGTGACCCCCGCCCGGCTGGTGCCAGGAACCAAGGCGAGTATCTGGGCGAGGCCAATTATGATGGCGTTGCGCGCGGTGAGATGTTCCAGGTTTAAGACCGTCATGCCGGTGCGATCCGCCCACCATAAAAACAGACCGAAAATAATCGATGTCCAGCCGATGATCTCCAATGTGCGTAATTCGCCATCAATGAGGTCACGCCCGAAGAACCCCACGACAAAAACCGGAATCGTCGCGACAACGATATAGATGCCCAGGAGTCCACCGTCGGTTCGTCGGCCAGTGGCGAACTGGGCGACGCCCACGAGAACACGTATGACATCGCGCCAAAAATAAATCAGCACGGCCCCCAGGGTTCCCACATGCACAGCGACATCGATCGCCAGGGTGCTCCCCGGAAGACCGAGAATTTCCGCCGCCACCCGTAAATGGCCCGACGAGCTGATCGGCAAAAACTCGGTAATGCCCTGCACCACGGCAAGGAGGATGATTTCCAGGAGGCTCATCTCGTCCGCTATCCAGGTTCGGCTCGCTACCGCCCATTTTATTTACGTCAGGTCGCAATAGTCTCCGCGATCCGCGCTTGTAACATCAGGTCGGGAGTCGAAGGGAGGTGATTTTAGACGCCCCACAAGACATACTAGAAATAGGTGAGCGTCCGGCGCTTCTGAGAAAAAAGCCGGCGCTCGATAGCGCCGAGGGGAGAGCATGAGATGACCACGCAAAACGAAACAGCGACCGAAAACTGGCGAGCGAAAATCGACCCACAGCAGGCCGCGGCGCTTGAGCGTAATGCGGAGATTGTGGAAAACGTGGGCGGCGCCGGCGAAACGATTGCCGAAATCCGCACGCAGGCCGATGCCGCGCGCGCCGTCTGGAATGAAGGCGGGCCAGAAATGGCGGTGCAGCAGGATCTAAGCGTACCCGGCCCGTTCCGCGACGTGCCCATGCGCCTCTATAAGCCCACTGACGCTGCAGATATGCCGGTCTTCATCTATTTGCATGGCGGCGGCTTTAAGCTCGGCAGCGAGCTCTCCAATGACCGCCAAATGCGCGAACTAGCGCAGGTCTGGGGGGGCGCGGTGATCAGTTGCGATTATGTACACGCCCCGGAACACACCTTTCCCGATCCGGTGATCGAAGTCACTGCGGTGGTCGAATGGCTTGCCGAAAACGGCGGCGATTTGGGCCTCAACCCGACGGCGATGACCATTGGCGGCGCTTCGGCCGGCGCCAGTATCGCCTTTGGCGTCGCGATTGAACTGCGCGACCGCAAATCCGATCTGATCAAAGGCGTAGTGTCGATATACGGCGTGGTTGACGATGCATTGGACACAGATTCCATGCGCGAGCTCGGCGGCGGCGATTTTCTTCTGCAAACCGCCTATGTAGCCCAAGTCTATGCGGACTATATGGGCGACGCCGACCGCAACGACCCCCGCGCCTTTGCCGCCAAGGGCGATGTCACCGGGCTGCCGCCTGCTTTCATCGTGGCGGCTGAGCTCGACCCCATTCGTGACGATTCGCTGCGGCTTGCCGAAAATATGACCGCGGCCGGCCACCCCCATCGCCTCAAAGTCTACCCCGGCGTTATGCACACTTTTTTCACCCAATCGAATGTGATCGACCAGGGCAAAATATGCATCGGCGATATCGCCGACTTTCTCAAAGAAACCGTCGGTGCAACTTAGAGCCGCTTTAACTGACTCGATTTCCTAGTCTAGAATCGGTCCGTTATGCGGACGCTTCATCACCTCTGGCTTTGCCCGTTCTCGCGAAAGGTTCGCATCGCGCTCAGCGAAAAGAAATTGACCTTCGATCTGGTGATCGAAAAATCGTGGGAACGCCGCGAAGAGTTTCTGGCGCTAAACCCAGCCGGTGAGGTGCCGGTCCTGCTCGAGGGCACCGACGAAGAACCTGCCATCGCGATGGCAGATTCCAATGCCATTTGCGAATATCTCGAAGACGCCTATCCCGACCCGCCACTGCTCGAAGGTAACGCCTTCACGCGGGCCGAAATTCGCCGGCTAGTCGCCTGGTTCGATCTAAAATTTCACCACGAGGTGACCCAGAACCTGGTGGACGAGAAAATCAACAAGCGGTTCTTAGGGCTGGGCGCGCCTTCGTCGGTGGCGATCCGCGCCGGCCACACCAATATTGCTACCCATCTGGCCTATATCGAATATCTAATGGCGCGCCATAATTGGCTGGCCGGCAGTAAATTCTCACTGGCCGACATTGCCGCCGCCGCGCAGCTTTCCTGCATCGACTATATCGACGATGTGCCGTGGGAAGATTATCCGGAGGCCAAAGCGTGGTATGCGCGGCTCAAATCGCGGCCCAGCGTGCGCCCTTTGCTGGCCGACCATATTCCCGGCATACCGCCGCCGCGCCATTACGCTAATTTGGATTTCTGAGTACAGGCGCGCCAAACCTATTGGGGTTTTAAGTCCATTCGCTGCAGCGCCGCGCGCGCGGTGCCGGCCGCAGCCGAGCCCGGTGCGGCGTTAATCGCGGCAAGCCAGGCTTGGCGCGCGCCGTCGCGGTCGCCCAGGTCGCGGCGCACCATGCCCAATTCGGTCAGCGCCTCGGGATTACTGGGATCGAGCGCCAGGGCACGGGTAAGATCGTCGGCGGCGAGGTCGGGGACCTCGAGCAGACGATAGGCCGCCGCGCGGAATATCAGCGCGTCCAATGTGCCTGAGTCGCGGTCCAGGGCCTGACCGAAATCGTCAATGGCATCCCAATATTCGCCGGCGCGCGCCAAAACCTCGCCACGCCGAACCCAAAGCGCGGAATTGCTGTCGTCGAGCTTGAGCGCCGCGGTGAGCGCCGCATAGGCGCGCGTGCCGTCACCTAAGCGCAACCAGACCTGCGCCGCCTGGTCGAGCACGGCGGCGCGTTCCTTGGCGCCGAAGCCGTTCATATTCTGCGCCAGCTTTTCCAGCCGCTGCGCCGCCTCGTCGAGCTGGCCGAGGCCGACCAAGGCTATCGCGGTACAATGGCGCGCCGGCGGGCCGCCCCCTTCGTCGCGCCAAGCGATCGCCGCCTCGAAGCCTTCCGAAGGCTTGGACCGGGCCAGCGCCATGCAACCCTGATAGGCGCGAGCGACCGGCATTTCGGAGAAACGGGTCTGCGCCTCGGCTTGTGTCGCGACCAACCCGGCGAACAGTGCCGCGCCGAGCCCCGCGGCAATCGTTCCTCGCGAAAAGCGAAAGGGCGCTACCGTCAGATGCCGTTCCCTAGACCGTTCTTCCTGCGTCACGCCTTGGCTCCGGCTGGGGGCACATGTAACAGTGCCGGAATTGGTAAAGCATACTGGCTATCGCGCGCGGCTGGAATCACGATGTCCGACACTCCCACCCTTTTTTGCTTCGGCCTCGGTTATACCGCCAGCGCCTTATGCCAACGTCTGAGGGCCAAGGGCTGGACGATCCGTGGCACAAGCCGCAGCGACGAGACATGCGCCGGGTTGGTCAATCAAGGCATCGCCGCCTGGGTTTTCGACCGGGACCATCCCCTCAAAGATCGGGCCACCGCGTTCGCGGGAGTTACCCATATTTTGTCCTCCGTGCCGCCTGACGCCGACGGCGATCCGGTGATCGACCTGCATGGCCGCGATATCGCCGCACGATCAGCGTCACTGAAATGGGTCGGCTATCTATCGACCACCGGCGTCTATGGCGATCGCGGCGGTGGTGAAGTCGATGAGACCTCCGAGCGTCGGCCGGCCACGATACGCGGCGAACGCCGCGTGGCAGCCGAAGACGGATGGTGCGGGTTATGGCGCGACAATGGCGTACCGACGCACCTGTTCCGGCTCGCCGGGATTTACGGCCCCGGCCGCAACGCGTTGGAGACCGTCCAACGGGGTCAAGCCCGCCGCGTGTTTAAGCCCGGCCAAATGTTTAGCCGCATTCATCTCGACGATATTACGCAGGTACTCGAAGCCTCGATCGCCCATCCCAACCCGGGTACGGCCTATAATTTAAGCGACGATGAAGCTGCCCCGCCGCAGGATGTGACCGCCTATGCCTGCGAATTGCTCGGCGTCGAACCACCACCGGAGGTGCCTTTTGAAGAAGCCGAGATGACGGACATGGCGCGCAGCTTCTATGCCGAAAACAAACGGGTCTCGAACGCGCGTATAAAACACGAACTCGGCATCTCCCTGACCTACCCCGACTATCGCTCGGGGTTGCGGGCTTTGCTCAAGGCGGACCGAGGCTAGTCGCCAGCCCGGCAACGATCGCCACAAGCCGCGCTAGATCGCGCTCCGTCGACAAACGATGATCGCCACCCTTAACCAAAATTAGCTCGACATCGTGGGAGGTTAACGCGTCCATCAGTTTCTGCGACTGGGTCCAAGGCACATCCGGATCGTCGATACCGTGGATCAGACGCACCGGGATATTGAGATTGACCGGCCCGTTGAGGATCCGCTGGTCATTACCGTCGTCAATCAGAGCCTGGGTAATGATATAAGGCATATCGGAATAATCCGACGGCATGGAATAGAACCCCGTCTCGGCGATCTGTGCCATAACCTCAGGCCCAAGGCGCGCCGGCATCAGATCGTGGGTGAAATCCGCCGCCGTGGCGACCCCCACCAGAGCGGCAGCCTGTTGCGCGCCGCCAGAGCGTTGTAGCGCCAGCGCAACCCGCACCATGATCCAAGCGCCCATCGATGAACCGACAAGAATGAGCGGTCCGCTAAGGCCGGTCACGCTATTACCGGCATGCTCGATGACCGTCAGCGCGTCGTCGGCCCAACGTCCCACCGTGCCGTCCCGGAATTGACCGCCGGAAGATCCGTGCCCGGAATAGTCCAAGCGTAAAAATGCACGCCCGTTTCGTTGCGCCCAAGCCTCCAAAGTGGTTGCCTTCTCGCCCGTCATGTCGGACATAAAGCCACCAAGAAAGACGATGCCGGGGCCAGGCCTGCCCTTGCGGGCCGGCGTAGCGTAAAAGGCTAGTTTGGTGCCGTCCGCGGCCGCGATATAGGAAGGTGTTGTCATTCACCCTACGATGACATGAATTCTGCCGCTCAGTCTAATACCGTGAGCACGCCAACCGATTCGGGCCGGGCGCGGCTTGCGCCGGTAGTCCTGCAGGTGCTGCCGTCGTTGGAAACCGGTGGCGGCGGGGTCGAGCGCGCGACTATCGATATTGCCGCCGCCATCAAAGCGAGCGGCGCGCCAGCATTTGTTGCCTCATCGGGCGGCCATTTGGTGAACGAGCTCGACCGTTGTGGCGCCAAGCACATCACCTTGCCGCTGACCTCAAAGAACCCCATTGTGATGCGCCGCAACGTGCAACGCCTGGTCGACATCATCGAGCTGCACAAGGTCAATATTGTCCACGCGCGCAGCCGCGCCCCGGCCTGGAGCGCGCGGGCGGCGGCCCGGCGCACGGGATGCAGTTTCCTCACCACGTTTCACGGCACCTATAATTACGGCACCGGCATAACCGGCGCCTGGAAGAAACGTTACAATGCAGTGATGGCCGACGGTGATCTTGTGATCGCCAATTCCAATTTTATCGCCGAGCATCTGCGCACCCGTTACGCCGTGCCAGAGGAGCGAATTCGCGTGGTGCCGCGTGGCGTCGATCTCAAGGTCTTCGATCCGGCGAAAACAACCGTAGCGCGGGTCGTGAACCTCGCCGGACAATGGAACCTGCGCGACGACGCCACGGTGGTGATGCTGCCGGGACGTTTGACGCGCTGGAAAGGCCAGGCGCTACTGATTGAAGCGCTGGCGATCCTGAAGGAGCGCCTGGGCGCCGAGAAATTCAACGTTATCGGGCTTCTTGTGGGGTCCGATCAAGGCCGCACGACCTATCGCAACCAGCTGGAGCAACGCGTTAAAGCACTGGGGCTGGAGGGTCAGGTGCAGGTCTTGGGCCATTGTCCCGATATGGCCGCCGCCTACATGCTGACCGACGTGGTTGTGTCAGCCTCGACCGACCCGGAAGCCTTTGGGCGCGTGGTCGCGGAGGGCCAGGCGATGGGCCGGCCCGTGGTCGTCGCTAACCATGGTGGCGCGGCGGAACAGGTTCTCGTCGGCGAGACCGGCTGGCTGTTCACCCCCGGCGACGCTTCGGCCTTAGCCGATGCATTGGGCAGCGCCCTGACAATCGGCAAAGAGGCGCGCGCGCGGCTGGCGGATACGGCGATCGGCCACGTCCGCAACCGCTATTCGAAAACCGGCATGTGCGAGGCTACCCTCGATGTTTATGCCGAACTGCGCCAACGGCGGGCCATTTGATTAGATGACATCCGGTAAGCCGATAAAGCGCGTTCTTGTCATAAAATTAGGCGCCATGGGCGACGTGATCCAAGCAACCGGACCATTCGCCGCGATCCGCCGCCACCATGACGACGCCCATATTACCCTGTTGACCACCAAGCTTTTCGACGAATTCGCGTCTGCCGGCGGTTGGTTCGACGATGTGTGGATCGACGATCGGCCGTCTTGGCGCGAACTACCGAAGTGGTTCGCCATGCGCAAACGTCTGCGCGGCGCAAATTTCGACCGGGTCTACGATCTGCAGACCTCCGACCGCACGGCGATCATATTTCGCCTGTTCGGGTTCGCCCGCAAACCCGAATGGTCGGGCACGGTGCCCGGTTGTTCGCACCGCCACACCAACCCGCAACGCGACTTTATCCATACCATCGAGCGACAGGCCGAACAGCTCGCCATTGCCGGCATCACGCAGGTGGCGCCGCCCAATCTCGACCACATAACGTCGGATATCGGACGTTTCGAATTACCCGCGCCCTATGTCCTATTGGTCCCTGGCGGCTCGCCGCACCGCCCGGACAAGCGCTGGCCGGCGAATAATTACGCGGAACTAGCCCGGCGATTGCTGGCTAAGGGCGTGACGCCGGTGGTGATCGGTGGTACCGCAGAGACCCAGATCGCTTCCGCGATCGCGACCTTTTGCGTTGGCGCCATCGACCTCACCACCGCAACGTCGATGATCGATATCGTCGAGCTTTCGCGCGGCGCCGCCGGTGCGGTCGGCAACGACACCGGACCAATGCACGTGATCGCCGCAGCCGGGGCGCCGTCGGTAGCGCTATTTTCCCATGCCTCGGATCCGGACCTTTGCGGTCAACGGGGCCGCGATGTGACCATCCTGCGCCGCCACCCTCTCGACGACCTTAGCGTCGACGAGGTTGAAGCAAGCCTGCACTTGCGTTAAATCGCGCACAAATAATCGAGGTTAAGGCGGCGTTCACCCAATCGCGCGCATAACGGAGACATGATGGCCCAGGCCGGCAACGATACCCAAGTGACGATCACTCTGCCCGACGGCAGCACGCGCGCGTTCGCCGATCCGGTGACCGGCGCAGCGATCGCGGCTGACATCGGCCCGGGTCTGGCGAAAGCTGCCCTGGCGATCAAGGTCGATGGCCGGCTGGTCGATTTGTCCCACACGGTCAGCGAAGACGCGGCGATCGAAATCGTCACGACAAAAAGCGACGACGAGACGGTGTACGATTTGCTGCGCCACGATGCCGCCCACGTCATGGCCGAGGCCGTACAAGAGCTGTACCCCGGCACCCAGATCACCTTTGGGCCGGCCATCGAGAACGGTTTCTATTACGACTTCGTGCGCGACGAGCCGTTCACGCCCGACGATCTCGAGCGGATCGAAGCGCGGATGAAAGAGATCGTCGCCCGTAACGAAGAGATCGTCCGCGATGTTTGGGACCGCGACGAGGCGGTCCGCTTTTTCAGCGAAGCCGGCGAGAAGTACAAGGCCGAGCATGTCGAGACCCTGCCACGCGACGCCGAAATTTCAGTCTACAAGCAAGGCGATTGGCTCGACCTGTGCACCGGCCCTCACTTGCCGTCGACCGGCAAGTTGGGCACCGCGTTTAAGTTGATGAAGGTGTCGGGGGCCTATTGGCGCGGTGATGCTAAAAATCAGCAACTCCAGCGCATTTACGGCACGGCGTGGCGCGACTCGAAAGAGTTGAAAGCCTATCTGACCCAGCTGGAGGAAGCGGAGAAGCGCGACCATCGCCGGCTGGGCCGCGAGATGGACCTGTTCCACATCCAGGAGGAAGCAGTCGGCTCGGTGTTCTGGCACGCCAAGGGTTGGACGCTGTACCGGATCTGCGAAGACTATATGCGCGCGCGCCTCGACGACGCTGGCTATTTCGAAGTGAAGACGCCGCAACTGGTCGACCGCAGCCTGTGGGAACGCTCCGGCCATTGGGAGAAGTTCCGCGAGAACATGTTCACCATCGACGACGATGACAATCGGGTCCTCGCCGTGAAGCCGATGAACTGCCCGTGCCATGTGCAGATCTATAAACAAGGCACCACCAGCTATCGCGACCTGCCGATGCGCATGGCCGAGTTCGGTTCTTGCCACCGCTACGAGCCGTCGGGCGCCCTGCACGGCATCATGCGGGTGCGCGCGTTCACCCAAGACGACGCCCATATATTTTGCACCGAGGATCAGATCGTCGCAGAAACCGAGGCGTTCTGCGAATTGCTGTTGAGCATTTATCGCGACTTCGGTTTCGCCGATGTGCAAGTGAAGTTCGCCGACCGACCGCCGGTGCGCGCCGGCGACGACGCCACCTGGGACCGCGCCGAGCAGGCGTTGATCGAGGCGACCGACGCGGCCGGTCTCGACTACACGCTGAACCCCGGCGAGGGCGCCTTCTACGGACCGAAACTCGAATTCGTCCTGCGCGATACCATCGGACGCGATTGGCAGTGCGGCACGCTACAAGTCGATTTCGTGACGCCCGAGCGGCTCGACGCTTCTTATGTCGGCGAAGACGGCGCCAAGCACAGCCCGGTCATGCTGCACCGCGCGATTTTGGGATCGTTCGAGCGTTTTCTCGGCATTCTGATCGAGCATTATGCCGGGCGCTTTCCCCTATGGCTGGCGCCAGTGCAAGCGGTCATCGCGACCATCACCAACGACGCCGACGATTATGCCACGCAAGTTGCGGCGGCGTGCCAGGCGGCGGGGTTACGGGTGGAAACCGATCTGCGCAACGAGAAAATCAACTACAAGGTCCGCGAACATAGCCTGGCCCATGTGCCGGCTATGCTAGTTGTCGGCCGCCGCGAGGCCGACGAGGGAACCGTCGCTGTGCGCCGTCTGGGCTCTAAAAATCAGGAAATACTTGCGCTCGATGACGCGGTCGGCCAACTTAGTGCCGAAGCGGCCAGCCCGGCCACGAAATAGACAGCGAGAACCACGTTTTACGCTTTAACTACAAGGAGATAGATACATCGCTAGACGACCAGTAGACGTTACCCCACCGAAACGTTCCGGGCCGCGGGTCAACACAGACATCGACAATGCCGAAGTTCGGCTGGTCGATGAGAACGGCGAGCAGGTTGGCGTCATCGCCACAGAAGCCGCCCTCGAACGAGCATATAGCGTGAACCTCGACCTGGTTGAAGTGTCGCCAAACGCTGAACCGCCGGTTTGCAAGATCATCGATTTCGGCAAGCTCAAATACGAAGAGCAGAAGAAGGCCAATGTCGCGCGCAAGCGGCAAAAGACCATCGACGTCAAAGAAATCAAACTGCGACCGAACATCGACACCCACGATTACGAAGTGAAAATGCGCAACGCGCGCCGTTTCATCGACGATGGCGACAAGGTCAAAGTGACGTTGCGGTTCCGCGGGCGCGAAATGGCCCATCAGGAACTCGGCGCCCAGGTCCTGCAACGGGTGCGCGACGAATTGGACGAGATTGCCAAAGTCGAGCAGATGCCCAAGTTCGAGGGCCGTCAGCTAACCATGGTGATGACCCCGCGCTAGTCTCAGCTTTTCGCCGGCCGCTACCGGCGGGCGGCAATCTCAAGGCCAATTCCTTTGCGGTATTAAAGTGCCTTGGCGGAGCTCGGTTGTGCCTGCGTTGGAAATCGCGGTTCCCAGAGATTCGCCTTGAGTAGCGTCTGCGGCGTCCCTAGCATCTCCGGCGCAATGCCGGCTGCCCATTGCAGGCGGAAAACGCCGGGCGTTTGATCCGACAAATTGATCCGAGGAACCCGATGCCAGCAGACAATACGAGCCCAAATTTCGCCCCGACGCTGTCTTCGGCGAATGCCGGTTCAGACTTCGCGATGCCCACGGTCGGCTATGGCACGATGCTATTTCCCGAACCCGAGCGCGCGGTTGGCCTCGTCGTCCACGCCCTCGAAAGCGGTTATCGCCATATCGATACGGCGCGTAAATACGGCTCCGAACAATGGGTCGGCGAAGGCATCCGCGCCAGTGGCATCGCCCGCGAAGAACTGTTCGTCACCACCAAGGTCACCGAGGAGGATGCGCACGCGGCCGATTTCGCACGTTCTGTCGACACCAGCCTGGAAGCCCTGGGGCTCGACTATGTCGACCTGCTGCTGATCCACTGGCCACAGTCGCGCGTGCCGCTGGCAGAAACGCTCGGTGCGCTCGCCAAAGCCAAACGCGACGGGCTAGCGCGCCATATTGGCGTGTCGAACTTCACGATCGCGCTGCTCGACGAGGCGGTCAATATCTGCCCCGAGCCGCTGGTCACCAACCAGATCGAGTATCACGCCTATATCCGCCAAGACCGGCTGATCGCTGCCTGCAAGCGCCACGGACTGCTTGTCACCTGCCACGTGCCGCTGGCCCGCGGCACGTTGCTCGGCGACCCTGTGATCGGTGCGGTCGCAGCAGCGCACGGCAAGACAGCGGCGCAGGTGGCGCTGCGCTGGCTGGTCCAGCAGCCGGATGTCGCGGTGGTACCGCGCGCGCTCGAGTTCAGCGAGATCGAAGAAAATATCGACCTGTTCGATTTCACCCTCAGCGAGGACGAGATGGAACGCATCGGCGCCCTGCGCGACAAAAATAGCCGTCTCGTCGATCCTGAAGTACGCCGACCGGTCTGGGATGTGGGCTAACGCAGGCGCCCGCCCGACCACTGCGGGCCATGGCTGGCGGTGTGCGGTCAGCCCGACCTAACCAATGCCGACAAAGCTGTGTGGCCAAAGTGGAGGAATGCTAAGCCGGACTTCAAAAACAGTCCGGTTCGTATTCACTTTGAAGAGGCAGGCGGCAGCCTGAGCGGCAATGTCGAGATGACCAGGTGAGCCATTTCGGACATCGAAGGCATTACCGCCATCAGCGATCTATGGCACGGTATAGCCGCCGTCCACGAACATGATTTGTCCCGTCATAAAGTCGGATACGTCGGAGGCGAGGTAGACAACCGCATTGCCGATGTCATCGGGCTGTCCAAGCCGCCCAATGGGATAGGATTTGGTTACCTCCTTTATGCCGGCGTCCGTGTCACCGTTGCCCATCACAACAAAGAAGTCGTCGGTCATGTCGGTCATAATACAGCCCGGCGCGACAGCGTTGACATTGATTTTGTGCGGCGACAGCTCGGCGGCCATGCATCGCGTCATGCCGTGCACACCCATCTTCGACACGCCATAGGCGACACAGCCCATGACCCCTTGGTGGCCAAAGATCGAACCATTGTTGACGATCTTACCCTTACCGAGTTTCTTCATCTCGGGCACAACACGCTGACAGGTCAGAAACTGCCCAGTCAGATTTACGTTCAACGTCTGCAACCACATCTCAGGCGTATGATCTTCAATCATCCCCATGTGGAAAACACCCGCATTGGTGAAGAGAACATCCACCTTGCCAAGTGTCTCGACGGCAGCGGTAATTAGTAGGTCCACGTCTTCTGAATTCGACACATCGGCTTTCACCGCTATAGATTTGCGTCCGAGTTGCTCAATTTCGTGCGCGACCTCTTCAGCCGCTTCCATTTTGGAATTGCCGTTGACAACAACATCAGCACCCGCATTGGCCAAAGCCAAAGCAGCGGCGCGGCCGATGCCCGAGGAAGAGCCAGTCACGACCGCAGATTTACCCTCAAGTTGCATTTAGAGCCTCCATCATTATTTACCGCAGCATTCGTCGCACCAACAGTCGCCACGCGTTGGTTTAGCGTAGGTGCCGCGAAGCATTTGGGCAACGTCGCTTGCTCAAGCGCAATAGTGGTGAAATTAGACAGCCGGCCCGTAGCGCGACCGAAACCGCTTGCTAGGCCGGCGGCCGCGAGTGCTGGCCGCCATCGGCCATGATGATGGTGCCCGATAGCCAGGAGGCTCGCGCGCTGGCCAAAAACGCGGCAATCCACGCCATTTCCTCGACCGTGCCGGCCCGGTCGCCGGGCAACCCCTTCAGGGTCTCGCGCCAGCGGTCCTCGTCGCTCCAGTCGTTTTTGGCCGTTGTTTTCGCCATGGTGACCAACCGGTCGGTCTCGATCGGCCCCGGATTGATGCCGACGACGCGCACGCCATGATCGACACTTTCCGCGCCCAGCGCGCGGGTCAGGGCCATCAGCGAGGCGTTACCCATGGCGCCAGCTATATAGCCCGCCTGGGGCCGTTCACCGGCCATACCGATGATATTGACGATCACCCCGGCGCCGCGCTCGCACATCTTGGGATAGAGCGCCTTGGTCAATCCCACGAAGCCGAACACCTTCAAATCCCAGGCATCCTTGATGGTGCCAACCTCGAGCCGTCCAAGGTCGCCAGCCGGAATGGCGCCAGCATTGTTGACCAGAATATCGACGTCGGCCGCCGCTGCCGCCAGCGTCTGGACATCACCCTCTTGCGAGAGATCAAGCGGGTGGATGGTGATCTGAACGTCGCGAGCGGCGCTTATTTCATCGCGCACCGCGGCCAAATCGGCTTCCGTTCTCGAGGCCAGCAGCAGATTACAGCCCTCCCCGGCGAGGGTTTCGGCCACTGCCTTGCCGATGCCTTTACTGGCACCGGTGATGAGCGCTGTTTTGCCGGTTAATTCCAGATCCATGGGTTCCGCCCTTATTCGTTGTTCGTTGGCCTCTTGACGCTGTTCTACCAGGGTCGGGCACATTGTGACGAGGGCCAATCCTGCGTCTTTCCCGGCCGCCCGGTAAGCGCCTCAGAACGCTTGCGTTTATAGTCCCAGACCGTTATAAACCGCGCGATTTCAAGCGATGGTGCGGCTTGGGGTATATCGAAACCTCAGGGCATGCCCAGCCATCGAACCAATACCTCAGACCCATGCGAGGACAAAATGCCCAAGATGAAGACGAAGTCGTCTGCCAAGAAGCGATTCCGCTTTTCGGCCACCGGAAAAATCCGCTTTAAACCCTCCGGCATGCGCCACGGCATGAGCAAGCGCTCACAATCGACCAAGCGTAAAGCGCGCAAGATCGGCGTTATGGCCGACGCTGACGCGCGTATCGTCGCGCCGACCATGCCTTACGCCAAGAAGAAGGGTTGAGCCCATGTCCCGTGCAACCAGCACCGTCCACCGCCACGCCAAGCGTAAGAAGGTTTTAAAGCTCGCCAAGGGCTATCGCGGCCGTAATTCAACCAACTACCGCATCGCGATTGAGCGGGTCGAAAAAGGCCTGCAATACGCCTATCGCGACCGTAAGGTTAAGAAGCGCAACTTCCGGTCCTTGTGGATCCAACGGATCAACGCCGGCGCGCGCGAGCACGGTCTGACCTATTCGCAATTCATGAATGGCGTCAAACAGGCCGGCATTGATCTCGACCGCAAAATTCTGGCCGATCTCGCGGTCAAGGAACCCGAAGCGTTCAAGGCACTGGTCGATCAGGCGCAAGACGCGCTGAAGGCATCGGCCTAACCACGGCCCCCGCGGGCCTATTTGGATATTGCGATGACGACGCCCGATGTCACGGAGCTCGAGTCGACGCTACTGGCCGAAGTCACAGCGGCCGATAGCCTTGAGGCGTTGGAGGCCGTGCGCGTCTCAGTGCTCGGCCGCAAGGGCCGCATTACCGCGCAGATGAAGGGCCTCGGCGGTCTGGAAGGCGACGCCCGCAAGGCGGCCGGCCAGGCGCTGAACCAGGTCAAGGATACGGTGACCGCTGCGATTTCGGCGCGCCAGCTCGACCTTGAGGCAGCAGCATTGGAGGCGCGGCTGGCCGGTGAGACCAGCGACGTTACCCTGCCCGTCCGGCCGCGGCCCGCAGGGCGCATTCACCCGGTCAGCCAGGCGATGGAAGAATGCATCGCGATCTTCGGCGAAATGGGCTTTGCCGTCGCCGAAGGCCCCGACATCGAAGACGATTTTCACAATTTCACCGCGCTGAATATTCCGCCCGAGCACCCGGCGCGGCAAATGCACGACACCTTCTATCTGCCCGAGCGCGACGATGGCTCCCGGCTGGTTCTGCGCACCCACACCTCGCCGGTGCAGATCCGCACCATGGAAAGCAGCAAGCCGCCGATCCGCATCATCGCGCCGGGGCGCACCTATCGCAGCGATTCCGACGCCACCCACACGCCGATGTTCCATCAGATCGAGGCGCTGGTGGTCGACGAGACAACCCATATGGGCCATCTCAAGGGCTGCATTATCGATTTCTGCCGCGCCTTCTTCGGCATCCCCGACCTGCCGGTGCGCTTCCGGCCGAGCCATTTCCCCTTCACCGAACCGTCGATGGAAGTCGATATCGGCTGCTCGCGCGCCGGCGGCGAGCTGAAGATTGGCAATTTCGGCGACGGCGCGGACAATTGGCTGGAAATCATGGGTTCGGGCATGGTGCACCCCAAGGTGCTGGAATATGGCGGCATCGACCCGACGAAGTACCAGGGCTTCGCCTTCGGCATGGGGATCGACCGCATCGCCATGCTGAAATACGGCATCCCCGACTTACGCACGTTCTTCGACGCCGATTTGCGCTGGTTGTCCCATTACGGTTTCGCGCCCCTGGCCGTGCCATCGATGGTTCGCGGGCTTTAGGGGGCGGCAAGATGAAATTTACCCTGGGCTGGCTGAAAGACCATCTCGAGACCGAGGCGAGCCTCGACCAGATCGTCGAGACATTGATCAAGATCGGTCTTGAGGTCGATTCCGTCGACGATCCCGGCGCCAAGTTCGCCGCCTTCACCGTGGCCCATGTGGTCGCTGCCGAAAAGCATCCCGACGCCGACCGGCTACAGGTCTGCACCGTCGATACCGGCGACGGCCAGGTACAAGTCGTGTGCGGCGCGCCCAACGCGCGGACCGGCATGAAAGGCGTCTTCGCACCGAGCGGCAGCTGGATCCCCGGGCTCGAGTTGGAGCTTAAGGCGGCAAAGATCCGCGGCGTCGAGTCCAACGGCATGCTGGTCTCGGAGCGCGAGATGGGCCTATCGGATGAGCATGAGGGCATCATCGATCTGCCTGAGGACGCGCCGCTGGGCGCGCCCTTTGCCAGCGTCCTCGGCCTCGACGATCCGGTCATCGATATCGAGCTCACCCCCAACCGCCCCGACTGCACCGGCGTGCGCGGTATCGCTCGCGACCTGGCGGCGGCCGGGCTGGGCATCTTGAAGCCCTTTACCAGCGCCGAGCCGGTCGAGGGCACTTATGACAGCCCTGTATCCTGGGCCATCGCCGACGACGGCAATGCCTGTTCCTATGTGGTCGGCCGCCATTTCCGCGGCGTCACCAACCGGCCGAGCCCGCAATGGGCGCAAGACCGGCTGCGCGCGATCGGCTTGCGGCCGATCTCGTCCTTGGTCGATGTCACCAATTATATCTCGATCGATCTGGGCCGCCCGCTCCATGTGTTCGACGCCGGCAAGCTGGGTGGCGAAACCCTGACCATGCGCCTGGCGCGCGATGACGAGCCGTTCTACGCGCTGATCGACAAGCATTTCACGCTCGATCTGGCCAAGACCGTCATCGGCGACGGCGACAAGGCCGAGGCCCTGGCCGGCGTGATGGGCGGCATGGAAACCAGTTGTCTACCCGAGACCACCGAAGTGTTTCTCGAGGTCGCCCTCTTCGACCCAATTTCCGTCGCCACCACCGGTCGGGCGCTGCAGATGGAATCCGATGCCCGCTACCGTTTCGAGCGCGGCGTCGACCCCCATTCGGCCGACTGGGGTGCGGAAGCGGCGGCGCGCATGATCTTGGATTTCTGCGGCGGCGAGACCAGCAAGGCGGTCAGTGCCGGGGCCATGCCCGACACCGCGCGCACCATCGAGCTTCGCAGCGACCTGGTGGGTACCCTGGGCGGCATCGACGTGCCAGCGGCGGAGCAGAAATCGATCCTCGAACGGCTCGGCTTTACGGTCGAGGGCGGCGAGCCGATGCGCGCCGCGCCGCCGCCGTGGCGCCCCGACATCCACGGTGAGGCCGACCTGGTCGAGGAAATCACCCGCATCGTCGGTTTCGATGAAATCGCCCCGGTCTCGCTCGCCCGCGAAGAGGCGCTGCCGGAAATCGCACTCACGGTTGAACAACGGCGCGCGGCCGCCGCCCGGCGCGCGCTGGCAGCGCAGGGCCTCGACGAAGCGGTGACCTGGTCGTTCATGGCCTCGCGCCACGCCGAACAGTTTGGCGGTGTACCCGACACACTACAGCTGGCTAATCCGATCAGCGCCGATCTCGACGTGCTGCGGCCCTCGGTGTTAGCCAATCTGGTGCTCGCAGCGGGTCGCAATATCGACCGCGGGCTGACTGATTTCGGCCTATTCGAGCTGGGTCCGGCCTATCTCGACGATACGCCCGAAGGACAGCTTCTGGTGGCCGCCGGGCTGCGCCAGGGCGATATGGCCTCGCGCCACTGGTCGGCCCCGTCACGGCCAGTCGACGCTATCGACGCCAAGGGCGATGCCTTGGCCGCACTGGACGCCACCGGTGCGCCGGTGGCCAACCTGCAAGTCTCGACCGATGCGCCGGCGCATTACCATCCCGGCCGCTCGGCCGGCCTGCGGTTGGGCAAGAACGTGCTGGCCTGGTTCGGTGAAATTCACCCCGGCGTATTGCATCGCCTCGATGTGCGCGGCCCGATGGTCGGCTTTGAGGTCTTCCTTGATAATGTCCCGGCCCGCAAAGACCGCGGCCCGGCCCGGGCGCCGTTGCATCTATCGCCCTTCCAAGCGGTGAACCGCGACTTCGCCTTCATCGTCGACGATACGGTCAGCGCGGCCGATGTGTTGCGCGCGGCGCGTGGCGCCGACCGCGACCTCGTCACGGGCGCGCAACTGTTCGATGTCTACACCGGCAAGGGCATCGACGACGGAAAAAAATCGCTGGCGGTCGAAGTAACTCTGCAACCGGTCGAGGCAACCCTGACCGACGAGCAGATCGATCAAGTGGCGCAGGCCATCGTCGCGGCAGTACAAAAGCAGACCGGCGGCGTCCTGCGGGGTTAGTTTTCCCCTCTGGCGGGATCGTTCTGCTCGGCGAATTGTGGATAAAATTACCCCTTGGCGATATCGCGTAACAACAGGTACTAAGTTCGAGGCGTTCATTGTCTATCTTAATAACATGTTGTTATTTATGAGTGATTCATCCACAGACTGTGAATGGCCCTGGGGAAAATTGGGTAGAACTAAGTGGATTTAAATCAGATCACTATAACGGGCGGGGTTCTCTGGAAAAATTTTCCACAGGGTTTTACCAGCGGGTTCTCAACCTGTTCCGCTTTAGGAAATTGATTAACAGCCGCCGATGACCGACCTTTCTCACGTTCGAAATTTCGCCATCATCGCCCATATCGACCATGGTAAGTCGACCTTGGCGGATCGGCTGATCCAGCATTGCGGCGGCTTGAGCGCCCGCGAAATGTCGGAACAAGTTCTCGATTCCATGGAATTGGAACGCGAGCGCGGCATCACCATCAAGGCGCAGACCGTGCGCTTAACCTATACCGCGCGCGACGGTGTGACCTATGCGCTGAACTTGATGGATACGCCGGGCCATGTGGACTTCTCCTACGAGGTCTCGCGCTCGCTGGCGGCGTGCGAAGGCTCGTTGCTGGTGGTTGATTCCAGCCAAGGTGTGGAAGCGCAAACCCTAGCGAACGCCTATCTAGCGATCGACGCCGGCCATGAGATCGTGCCGGTGCTCAATAAGATCGATCTGCCGGCATCTGAACCGCAACAGGTGCGCGAACAGATCGAAGAAGTGATCGGCCTCGACGCCTCCGACGCGGTCGAGATGTCGGCGAAATCGGGTCAGGGCATCGAAGACGTATTGGAAGCCCTGGTCGAGCGCCTGCCGGCGCCCGAAGGCGACGCTGACGCGCTGCCGCAGGCGTTGCTGGTCGATAGCTGGTACGACCCCTATCTGGGCGTCGTCGCCCTGGTACGGGTTAAGCATGGCCGCCTGGCCAAGGGTCAGAAAATCCGCATGATGGCGACCGGCAAGTCATATCAAATCGACCGGATCGGCGTCTTTACCCCCGCGCGCACCGAATTGGACGCGCTGGGGCCTGGCGAGATCGGCTTTTTTACCGCCTCGATCAAGGCGGTCGCCGACTGCCAGGTCGGTGACACGGTCACCGACGACCGTAACCCGGTGGAAGCGCCGTTGCCGGGTTTCAAACCCTCGGTGCCGGTGGTCTTCTGCTCGCTGTTTCCCGCCGATGCGGCCGACTATGAAGATCTGCGCGAAAGCCTCGCCAAACTGCACCTCAATGACGCCAGTTTTCATTTCGACCCGGAAAACAGCGCCGCCCTGGGGGTTGGCTTCCGCTGCGGATTTCTCGGCCTGTTGCACATGGAGATCGTGCAAGAACGTCTCGAGCGCGAGTTCGACCTGGATTTGATCGCCACCGCCCCGTCGGTAGTCTACAAGATCCATCTGACCGACGGGACCTCGATAGACCTCCACAACCCGTCCGATTTCCCCGACGTCACTCGAATCACCAGCATCGAGGAGCCGTGGATCAAGGCTAATATCATGGTGCCCGATGAATATCTCGGGGCGATCCTACAGCTTTGCACCGACCGGCGCGGCGAACAGCTCGATCTGACCTATGTTGGCGGCCGGGCAATGGCGACTTATTTGCTGCCGCTGAACGAGGTGGTGTTCGATTTCTACGACCGACTTAAGTCAGTCAGCCGCGGCTACGCCAGTTTCGACTATGAGCTGGAGAGCTACCGCGCGGGCGATCTGGTCAAAGTCGATATTCTGATCAACGGCGATCCCGTCGATGCCCTGTCCATGATCGTCCATCGCGGCCAGGCCGAAAGCCGCGGCCGGGCCTTATGCACACGGCTGAAGGACCTGGTCCCGCGCCAATTGTTCAAGGTCGCCCTGCAGGCGGTGATCGGCGGCAAGGTGATCGCCCGCGAGACCGTCAGCGCCATGCGCAAGGACGTCACCTCGAAATGCTATGGCGGCGACATTACGCGCAAGCGCAAATTGTTGGAAAAGCAAAAAGCCGGCAAGAAGCGCATGCGCCAATACGGCAATGTGGAAATTCCGCAATCGGCCTTTATCGCCGCGCTGCGGATGGACGACAGCTAGAGCTGAATAAGTAAGCCGGAAGGCGCCCTGCTGAGAGTTTAGGCCGTGGCGGCCTTGGGGCGCAGGCGCGGGCGCCGGCGGAAAACGTAGCTCAGAATTAAGCCAGGCACGCCGACAACTAGAAAAGCCGGCCAGGTCAACGTGGTCGAAATGACCGGATGCCAGAGCCACGGTCCAATGAGCGGGATATAGCGCGAGACCACGGGTTCGGCCAGCATCAGGCTACCCTGATGGAGCGAAAACCAAAGTTCGCCAGCGGCAACCGGCGCAAAAGTGCCATCATTGATTAAGCCGAGCAGGTCCCTCGCCAAGATCACAATCCCGACAATAACGAGCAACCAACCAATGATACGCCCGACAATCATGATCTTGCGGGCCCGGCGTGGGGCGGGCGCTTCTCCTGTATTTTCGTCAGTCGATTTATATTCGAACTCAGAAGGTGCCGCGCACACAAGAACTACTCCCGTTGATTTTGCTAAAGATTACGCCGTATTAGCCGATAATGGCGTGTGTAATGCCCTTTATTCCGCGTTAAAACGGTCAGCACCGGACGGGTCATCAACCGGCCCGCAACGCCTGGCCGGCGAAAAAATACTGTCATCCATAGTACCGCGCCCGCCAGCGGTTGCAATCGCCGGGTTGCTGATTATAGTCCTGGCCGACCGCATATCCGCGCGATCGTTACCGCACAGAGATGTGGTGCTTCTGGGTACGGAGGGGTGGCCGAGTGGCTGAAGGCGCACGCTTGGAAAGCGTGTATACAGGCAACTGTATCGTGGGTTCGAATCCCACTCCCTCCGCCAGCCCCTGGCAATCATAGCCCGCCTCTTTGCGCGCACTTTGCCGCTATGTGACAACGCCCCCATCATCCAACAAACACCGGACGCGCGGCATTATTCCACGATCAAGTCGGCGGTGAATTTGGCTGGGTCGGTTGTTAGCGGCTGATCCGCGGGCGGTTCGGCTCAGGATGCGGCTTCGCGCTCAGCCTTTTGGGCACGGTGAAGGCGGCGATATTGAAAAAATCGCGACCGTAGTGCGAGATACATGAAGTTTCCGCAGATCACCAAAAAGGCAATCTTCAACCACGGCGAGATGAGACTGACGCGGACCTCATACTGAAACTGCAGAATGAAATCCATGTAGACCACCCCAAGGGTGACGCCGAGCAGCAGAATTAAAACGAAACTGCTGACGAAGAACCGCTCGCGGCGAATATCGAGGAAACAGATCACCACCGACAGGGTGAAGATCACGAACCACATCCAGGTCAGGGATTGGGCCTCGCCAACCATTTTGAGCAATGAGAACGAGCGGCCGACCTCATAGTAAAGCGCCCAGCTCAGAGCATTCGCCGGTATCGCCCCCAACACCAATGGCGCGGCAACGGCCAGCAGATACAGGAAGGCACAGACCAGCCCGCTGAGCTGCCCCATCCTCATCCATCTGTTGTACTGAAGGCGCAAATTACTCTCTCCAAAACCGGTACTATCATATGCGAACCGGGTCGAACCGCAATCGCTACTAGGTAAAATCCTACCGTTTAATATGATGATTCACGACATAAATTGAAGCCATGGCGTGGACACATAATCTTGATGAGGGGTCGGCGGCGACCGTCACGACCGAACAGGGTTAAGCCGCACTGAGACGACGCGCTCAACGCTCGCGCAGCGCCTGTCCCTGCACCCGCAACAGCGGGCTGGTGATGTATTGCAGCACTGTCTTCTTGCCGGTGATCACATCAACCTGGGCCACCATGCCCGGCAAAATCGAATTGCCGGCCACTTCTTCGCCGAGGAAATTGCGCTTGGTACGGACTAGAATCTTGAAAAACCGCTCGCCCTGCTCATCCTCGATGGTATCGGCGCTGATCCGCTCGAGCTCACCCTCCAATGTTCCGTAGAGGGTAAAATCATAGGCCGTCAGCTTGACCACCGCCGGCTGACCGGGGCGCAGGAAGGCAATGTCGGCGGGCCGCACTTCGGCCTCAATCAGCAGAGAATCATCAAGCGGCACAATCTCGACCAAATCGAGGCCCGGCTGGACCACCTGGCCGATCGTGGTGACCTTTATTTCCTTGATAATACCGTCGACCGGCGAGCGCACATCGGTACGCGCCACCCGGTCCTGTTCGGCGCTAATGGTTTCGGTCATTGCCGACAGTTCGACTTCGATCGTATTGCGCTCGAGCAAGGCTTCGGAGCGGAATTGCTTCTCGCGCTCTTCCAAACGCTGTTTCGATTCAGCCAGAGACGCTTGAATTCGCGGCAACGACAGCCGCGCCGACGACAACTGGCCATCGAGATCGTTTACGCGGGCTTCGGCGCGAAACAGCTCAACTCGCGACACGATACCGTCGCGTACCGCCGGACGCATAAGGTCGAGTTCTTCCTGGGCCAATGCCAAGCTGCGGCCAAGCACGCGAATTTCGTTGCGCTTCTCTGCCACTTCCTGCGAGCGCTGGCGCACCAACTGGCTGAGGGCATTCAGAGAAGCCTGTAGCTCATCGCGGCGCGATATGAACAGCGTCAACTCACGCGATACCAGGTCGGGCCATTTAGCAATCAGCTCGTCGCTGAATTCGGGTTCGGTTCCCTCTGCTTCGGCGCGCAAGCGGGTCAGGGTGACTTCCATACCGGCTTGCCGGCCTAAGCTCTCATTGAGGCGGGCGCCGAACCCGGTGGGATCGATGCGCAGCAGGACCTGACCTTCCGTCACCTCGGCGCCATCCTTGGTCAGGATCTCCGAGACAATGCCGCCCTCCAAGTTTTGGACAACCTTGATCTTACTGGCCGGAATGACCTGGCCGGCTCCCGACGTCACCTCTTCCAACTCGGCCCACCAAGCCCACCCGATCAGCGCGGCCACAGTGACCACAACGAAAAGCAGCAGACCATTGGTCCAGCGCCGGGGCGGGCGCAGAAGGTCGGCGCTAATGCCTGTGGGATTGCCCCCATTATTGGCCATGGTCATCGGCTTATCCGTCAGTCGTTTTGACCCGACGCCGCCTGCGCCGGTTCGCCCGGTGTAGCGTCAGATGTGGGGAGTGTTTCGCCCGATGGCAACGGCGCCGCCGGCTGGTTGGCCTTCTCGGTTTGGCGCCGTCGCAAGGCCGCCATAACCTGCTCCTTCGGCCCATCCGCTTGGACGCCATTACGGTCGAGCACGATCAGGCGGTCGACTAGTTCGAGCAGCGCCGGTGTGTGAGTGACGACGATGACCGTCTTGTCGGCGGCTTGTTCTTTCATCTGCTTGATAAAGACCCGCTCGCTCATGGAATCCATGTCGCTGGTCGGCTCGTCGAGCAAGAGTACGGGCGGATCGCGCAGGAACGCCCGGGCCAGCGCCACCGACTGGCGTTGCCCCCCGGACAACCCATCGCCGCGTTCGCCCACGGGGGCGTCGAACCCGGCCGAGCGCTGGTTGATCCATTCCAAGGCGCCCGACTGACGGGCCGCGCGCACCAGCTCTTCATCGCCGGAATGGGGTGCATGCAACGCGATATTGGTGCGAATGGTGCCGCTGAACAGTTGCGCGTTTTGCGGCATATAACCCACTTGCGACCGCACCATCGCCGGATCGACATGGCTGGCGTCAATATCGTCGAGCATGACCGAGCCGCTATCGGGTTCGTACAGCTTCAACAGCAGCTTCAGGATGGTGCTCTTGCCCGACCCGATCGGCCCCAATATCGCAACCTTTTCGCCGGCCTTGAGCTTGAACGAGATATTTTTGAGCGCCGGCGTCTTCTCGCTGGGATAGGTGAAGGTGAGATCGCGTAGTTCGACGTCGCCTTTGAGCTCCGCCTTAAAGACGAAACGCGCCTTGGCCGGACGTTCCTGGGGCGCCTCCATAAGCATCTGCAGGGCCTTATAGGCCAGGCGGGCGCGGTAGAGTTGGGACAGCACGCCGGCCACCTGGCCCAGCGGGGCGATGGTGCGCGCGCTCAAGATAACCGCGGCGATCAACGCGCCGGCGGTGATCTCGCCCTCATGAATGGCGGCCACGCCCAACACCATAATGGCGACCGCTGAGAGAATCTGGGCAATGACGATGATATTCAGACTGATCGAAGAGATCAGCCGGCTTTTAACGCTGGTGCGGATCGATTCGGCGACCGAGCGCTCCCACTTATCCGCCGCCCAGCTTTCCGCGCCCAGGCTCTTCAAGGTCTCGAGACCGTTCAGGGTCTCGAACAGAACGCTGTTTTTCTCTGCCGCCGTGGCGAAGGATTGGGCGATGACCCGGTTCAGGGGGATCTGGGTCAGCAACACAACGACGATGACGATGGGCACGGTGAGCAGGGGCACCAGGGCGATATTGCCGGCGACCAGCCAGATCACGCCGACGAATAGGAAGATGAACGGAATGTCGCCAAAGGTGCTCAGGGTCGCGGAGTTGAAGAAGTCGCGCAGGGTCTCGTATTCGCGCAACACATTGGCGCGCGCGCCGGACGACTGACCCTTAAAAGCCAGACCGGCGCCCAGCACCCGGTCGAAGATACGGTTGGCCAGGGTGACGTCGGAGCGCCGGCTGGCGATATCGACGAAATAGGAGCGCAAGCCCCGCAACACGAAATCGAGCAGCCCGGCCACCGCGACGCCGATGGCCAGCGCCCATAGGGTCTCGACCGCGTTGTTGGGCACCACCCGGTCATATACGTTCATGATGAACAGGGGCATGGCCAGCGCGAACAGGTTGATAAACACCGTGCCGAGCAGCACCTGGCGGTAGATCCAGGCATTGGGCAGGAAGGCGCTCCAGAACCAGGCGTTGGGCGATTTGCCCGAAACCCCATCGACCACATCTTCGGCGACCGTATCGGGGCGCACCAATATGGCGTTGCCAGAATAGTCGCGGGCCAATTCCTCGAAGGTGCGCTCGGCGACCGCGCCGCCATCGGCCATGCCTTCTTCCGGACTGACGATCTCGGCCCAATAGGTCGCCTTCTTGGCGCCGACCTTCTTGATGCTGGTCAAGACGACGGCGCCGCCATCTTTCATAATCAGGATGGCCGGCAGCTCCTGGGCGCTGAATTTCTTGAGCTTGTGGGGCATACGCTCGATAGTCATGCCGGCGCGGTCAGCGGCGCGCTCGAAGGTCTGCCAGCTCAATCCCTGCTCGGCGATCGGCAGACCGGCGACCAGAGCCTCGGCGGGCTGGGGGTTGCCGTAATGGCGCGCCATATAGGCCAGGCATTTGATCAGCGGTTCGTCGGACCCGGCCTTGTGTTTAACGGCAGCAGGCGTTTCACCCCCCGCGGGATTTGCATCTGCGGCAGCCGGCGTCGCAGGGGCGGCGGCGGTTTCGGTCGCCGCAACGGCGGCTGCCCGCTCGGCCATGGCCTGGGCGACGGCGTCCTTGCCCGGCGGCACCGCCGGTTTGGCGGCACTCTCGCCCGCCGGCGTGCCATCAGCGGCTTTGGCGGCCTCGCGCGCCGCGGCGAGCGCGGCTTCGGGCGAAATGGGAGTGACTTTATCGTCCATTCAGATAATCCGTTAGGTGTCCGTCTAACCTAATTCTCGTAACGGCGGCAATAGTTTAACGCAAAACGACGAATCGGGCACCATCCGCCGATACGGCTTCCGGCGCCCCTGTCACCCAGCAGTTAAATGTGCCCGACAGACGTTAACTATTGGTTAGAAGGGCAGTGAGAGCCGCGACTGTCCTCATGGTTCGACCAACTCACCATGAGGGCTTTAATTCATCCTGAGCCGGTCGAGGGCCAAAGGATGAGACCGTCGAGATACAATCGGTCCAGGCAAAGAAAAAGGGCGGGTAGCCTTCGCCACCCGCCCTGTTACTTAATCGCATTAGGTCGCGAATTAAACGATGGTTAGAGCGACCTCATCAGCGGTGCTGGTGCCGTCGATCGTAGCGTTCATTCCGAACGTACCATCAAGCTCAGCAGCACTTTCGCCAGAAATCTCGACAACGATATCGCCATCTCCACTGGTACTGAAGGTCACATCGGCGAACAAATCGACATCGTTGGTAAAGAATGAGAAGTCGAATGTGTCTTCCGCATCGTTGAAGTTCAGGATGGTATCGATGTCGTTCAGGGTATCGGAATCTCCGTCATAGACAAATGAGTCTATCCCGGCACCGCCGTCGAGCACATCATCACCGGCGCCGCCGTTGATCGTATCGCTGCCGCCATCGCCGAAGATGACGTCGTCGCCGGCCAGACCCGAGAGATCGTCTCCCTCGGTGCTGCCGAAGATCAGGTCGATACCCGCCGAACCGGTAACAATGAGGCCGCCATCGCCACTACCGGTGGCCCCACTTTCGGTAACCTCAACCGCGGCAAACCGACCCTGCTGATTACCACCAGTGGAGTCATCCAAGATGAACTCCCACAAATCGGTACCGTCGAGGCCACCATTAAACGCGAGATATTCATTCAGCGAGATGAATGTGTCGTTGTTTGCGTCACCACTGGTGCCTGCGGCAACCGTCAGCACGTCGCCAGTCGTCGTATCGATCTGGAAGACGTTGTCGCCGTCAGCATAGAGACCCCAGACGATTTCACCGTCGACGCCCTCAGCCAGCAAATCACCGCTGCCTTGACTGGTGCGATCGCCGGTATCGAACCAGAAGGGATCCACGTTCGAGTCGAAATCGGCGCTCGTTAGACCAACCACACCGAGTACGACGGCCAGCAGGACGCCGTTAGCGTAGATTTCGGTGTCGCCGCCATTCTCGACGAGAGTGAGATCGCTGAACTCCAGATCGATCAAGCCGATTACATCGTTACCATCATCGAAGTCGGTGATGGTATCGACACCGCCATCGTTGAAACCGATGACGAAGGTATCGTTGCCAGCATTGCCGGTTAGCTCGTTATTACCTTCGTAGCCGAACAACAGATCGGCGCCGCCGGTACCTTCGACCGTATCGTCACCGGCCAAGCCTAACAGTCCATCGACACCTTGGGTGACTGTCGCGCCGGCGTTGGCTTCCACCGCCGTTTCGGCATCGGCCACTTGGAACAGCGCATCGTAGGTGTTGAGATCCTGCTGGTTACCGATTTGTTCGGTCTCCGAGCCAGCGCCATCACCGTTCAGATCGACTGCCAGATAAACATCCAACTCGCTGCCCGGTGCATTACCGAAATGATCGTTGGCGCCACTGGTATCGAACGGAATGTCATGGTCGCTCCGCACCAGCATCAGGATATTCTCGCTACCCTGCAGGGCCTCGCCTTCCTGACCGGTGTCGAACAGAGACACATCCGTGCCGTCATCAGGCGAACCGGAGAAGAACGGCAACTCGTATTCGTTACCGCTGTTATTCGGCTGCGAATCTTCGTTTACCGCGGTTACGTCGTAGGTTAGCGTGTCGCCATCGATATCGGTCGCCGGCGCGATCATCAACTGATAGCCCTGTAGCTCGACCGGATCGAAGATAGCTAGGCTGTCGTTGCTGTCCGGCACCCAAACGGTCTTGTCCGGGCTTACAACAGGACCATCGTTGGTGCCGAAGACGGTGATGGTCAGCGTCGCCATCACAGTCTCGTCGCCATCAGTCACCGAGTAGGTGTAGACCT
>JAALLF010000005.1:0-152022 GCA_011087645.1 Alphaproteobacteria bacterium | reverse complement strand
GTCAGCGTCGCCATCACAGTCTCGTCGCCATCAGTCACCGAGTAGGTGTAGACCTCGGTCTCCGTGTCGCCTTCACCCAGGGCCTGCACCGCGGCGTTGGCGTTGTCCACGGCATAGGTGTAGCTGCCGTCCTCGTTCAACGTCAGAGTGCCGAAGTCGCCAACAATCTCAAAATCGCCGGATCCGTCCGCCACGAAGTCCGAGTTGGCGTTGGTGTGGCTGGCGCCCGTCACCGTCAGAGCTTCAACGTCGACGTCGGTATCCTCGACATCGCCGCGCAAGGCAGCATCCGGAGCACCATTGTGAGCCAGCGTCTGCAGCACGTTGCCCGTGGCATCGCTCACATCTTCTTTCGCCCAGTTGGTGTCCGCTTCGGCCATCGGCGCATCATTGGTGCCGAAGATGGTGATCGTCAGCGTCGCCATCACAGTCTCGTCGCCATCAGTCACCGAGTAGGTGTAGACCTCGGTCTCCGTGTCGCCTTCACCCAGGGCCTGCACCGCGGCGTTGGCGTTGTCCACGGCATAGGTGTAGCTGCCGTCCTCGTTCAACGTCAGAGTGCCGAAGTCGCCAACAATCTCAAAATCGCCGGATCCGTCCGCCACGAAGTCCGAGTTGGCGTTGGTGTGGCTGGCGCCCGTCACCGTCAGAGCTTCAACGTCGACGTCGGTATCCTCGACATCGCCGCGCAAGGCAGCATCCGGAGCACCATTGTGAGCCAGCGTCTGCAGCACGTTGCCCGTGGCATCGCTCACATCTTCTTTCGCCCAGTTGGTGTCCGCTTCGGCCATCGGCGCATCATTGGTGCCGAAGATGGTGATCGTCAGCGTCGACTGTGGCGAGACATGACCATCGGTGATGGTAACCTGGAATGTCTCGGTTAGAGTCCCAAGGTCATCCAACGCCTGAACATCGCTGTTGGTGTTATCGAGCACGTAGTCGTAGCTGCCGTCTTCCTTGATGGTCAGCGTGCCGAAGTCGCCGACCACGACAAAGTCACCGGTGGCGTCATTGTCAGAATTGGTGTTGGTGTGGCTCACACCAGAAACCATCAGAGCATCATTGGCGTCCAGATCGGTGTCTTCGTTATCGGCGCGATCCGCCCCATCCGGCGCACCAGAATGGTCGAGGTCCATCAACACGTTGCCGCTGGCATCGGCCACATCTTCCTGCGCCCAGTTAGTATCGCTGACAACGATCGGGCGATCATTGTCGCCGCAAATGTGGATGGTCAGGGTCGCGGAGTCGAAGCCGCCTTCGCCGTCGGACATGGTGTAGGTGAAGACATCGTTTAGCGCTTCGCCCTCGCCGAGGGCCTGCACTTCCAGGTCGCCGTTGTCCAATTGGTAGGAATAAAAACCATCTTCATTGATGAATAAAGTGCCATATTCGCCGTCCACGACGACAAAACCGATCGGGTCGGTGCCATTGCCCTCGGTATCGCCGGAACCAAAATCGGTGCCGTCGGTAACCTGGACAACTTGCAGCAAGTCCCCCTCAGGGTCGCCGTCGGGAGCCGAATCCGGGTTGCCGTCGCCGGTCAGGACGTTGCCAAATGCTTGCTGAGTATCCTTGTCGACACCCTCGCCGTCGCCGTACCCGCCTTCGCCGTCTTCGGTGACCGCGTTGAAATCGTCGATCGCCGTCGGGCCGGAGTTGACTTCGACAACGGGATCTTCCTCGTCGGGCGTGACAGTTTCATCAGCCGGGAAATCACCCGTGACCGGGCCAACATCGGGGCCGGGAGGATTGATGGGCGGGAGAGAAAAGTCATCAGGTGCCGTGCTCGGACCTTGGCTGAGGGGCTGACCCGCGCCGCCGCCGCCGGGACCGGCCGCCGTGGCGATTTGGCCCAGAGCCTCACCGATGCTGGCGATCTGCGTATCGCCGATGGTCAGAACGGTGGCTGCATCGGCGCCGGAAGCGTCGGCCGCGTTCACCGGCGGGGTGCCGGTCGCCAACAGCAAGAACAGATCGATAAAGGTGATCTCGACCGTACCCGACGGATCGTTCAAGACGACAACATAGTTGTTGCCGTCGACGGTTGCCGATGCCAGCGTCGCGTTTACGATCTCGATCTTGTCGCCCTGCTGGACGTTGATCTGCTGCGTCGCGCCACTCGTCGTGATTTCGTCGACAGTACCGTCTAGGTGAGTGATCCGTACCTGAGCCATTGTAGTCTCCTTAAACGCGCCTGGAGGCGCCAACTGAGGTGTGGGGCTTTTTGTCTACCGGCAGTGCTTCCTGCGTCACCGGTGTGCCCATTAACCTCTTGTTAAACATTCCCGAATTATTAAGGGATTTCTTCCCAAATTCAAAGCGAATTCCCATAAAATTTTGCCTATTAACTTCGATTCGGCCCGAACGCGGCGGTGGAGGCCAACGATTATTTTTCAACTCATTTTCGAGATCGCGAAAATACCGGCTCTTAAGGGTCGCGAAAGCATAAAAGTCGCACATTTGGGGAGCGTGGAGGCCCCCTCAGACCCGCGCAATATGACGCTGAGCATACGATAAGGTGTGTTTTGCTCGGGCCGGTTGCTTAAAGGCGACTACGTCGCGGCCGCCCCAGCATGAGACGTTCTTTTTGCGGGAATATATGACTAACCCGCGCCCTTGAAACGGGATTGCAGGTAGGCCTCCAAGGGCCCCATCGTGGGCTCGGCAGCCCGCCTGAGTGGGCACCCGGCAGGAAGTCTTTTTAAAGACAATATAAACAAAAAAAGAGGCGCGGCATTGCCGCGCCTCTTTGGCCGTAGAATTAGCAAATATTCGTCTATTCGAACATTTTAACCGTGACTTGCTGTTCATTGGCAATACCAAACAGCGATGCCAGCTCGCCGGAGGCCGCCAGCATATCGAAATAGTCGAAGGCTCGTTGGTGCGAAGCGTCGTTCACATCGGTCTGCGAAACGAACAGCTCGTTTTGCACATCGAGCAAGTCGAGCAGCGTACGTTGGCCAAGCTCGAATTGACGCTCGTAAGCAGCAATCAAGTTTTCGTTTTCCGTGACCCGACGGTTCAACGGGCCCAAGCGGGCCGAGTTCTTCTCGAACGACTTGAACGATGCCTCGACGCGTTCGCGAATAAGCCGCAAGGTGTCGGCCTCATCAAACTTAACCGCGGTCAGATTGGCCGCCGCTTCGCGCGCGCGGGCTGAATCGGCGCCGCCGCGATAGAGGTTCCAGGTCATGATGAGCAGGGCGCGGTAATCGGTGTCGCGGCCGCGAACACCATCAAGATGTTTGCCCTCGCTGGCGGTCAATTCGAGTTCCAGCCGCGGCAGGAACAAACCGTCGGTCGCATCGGACCGAGCCTGATTGGCATCGATCAGCGCGCGGGCAACCGCCAGTTCGGGGTTAAGCCGAACGGCTTGCTGAACCTGGCCCTCGACATCGATATCACCGGCGTTAGGTATCGCCGGAATCGGATCAAGATCGCTCGGCGCCTCGCCGACGGAGCGGAAATACCGGGTTTCGGCATCGCGCAACTCACCTTTTCGGTTCTCAAGAACCGATTCAGCCAGGGCGACGCGTGATTCAGCCTGGGTGACATCGGAGTCCGATGCCCGGCCTGAATCGACCAACTGGCGTACATTGCTAAGCAGACGCTCATGCGACGTGACGTTGCCTTCGGCGAGGCCTACAAATCCCCGGTTCCGCAGTACGTCGATATAGGAGGCAATAGCCTGCAACGCCACCGTCCGCTGGGCGTCGTCGACCCGGAAGGTCGCCGCGACCAAGTTGCTTTGCGCTTCGTCGACTAGGTTGAAGGTGGTGCCACCATCATAGAGCAACTGGTTTACGACGATGCGGGCCTCGTTACGCCACAAGGTCGTATCGCCATCGTCATTGCCCCGCGACGCGCGCCGGCGCGTGCCCGGTGTATCACTATACTGCAAACCTGTTTCACCGCGGATATTAACCACTGGAAATAAGGCGCCGCGTTCGACCCGAACGCGCTCTTCCGTCGACTGCCGCCGCGCCTTGGCGGAACCGATGACTGGAATTGAGCTGACGGCCTTATCGACCGCATCTTGAAGGCTCGCCGCTTGCGCGGTGCCTGTCCACGCCATCGCCACTGCGATCGTTGCGCTTGCTAATCCTGAAAGCCGCATGTCCCCCTCGGTACAGAAAATTGGAGAATAGATTTAGTCGTTTATCCTATATCTTTCTAAAGGCAATACAGCAACACTATTATTAATTGGTGTGCTTTTTTCGATACGGTGAGACATTTTTCACACACAGGCGCTATACGTAGTAACCGATAAGCCGTTGGAATTTATGAAATATTAAAAGTGATTCGCGCAAAGGTAACACATAGCTCAGGGGATCGGCGGATATTACGCCTTGTGGTAATGCTTCGCCGATAAATTGTGTTCGAGGGCAATATGGATCCTATCCTGCGCGGCGCTTTGACCGCGTTAACGCAAAATCGGGTGAACGAGGCGGAGGCTCAAACCCGAGCTTTCCTACTCGGCGACTATGACAATGCTATCGCTTGGTATGTCATCGGTTTGTGTGCCCTCAAACGCGACAACTTGTTCGGCGGCGTCGCCGCAATCGAGAAGGCGCTCGCTCTCGACCCCAACAATCCCGAGGCGCACCAAAATCTTGGGGTGGCGCTCTCGCGCATCGGCCGGTTTGACGAGGCAATCGCCCATTGGCGCGAGGCTGTCGCGCTCAACCCTTCAAGCGGCGAATCTTATCAATATCTATCTGAAGTCAAAGCGCTTTCCTCCGCCGACGCGGCGTTCGAGACGGCAAAATCATTGGCCGACAACCGATCAGCCGACCCGCATCAAAGGCGCAGCGCCGCCTTCGCGGTGGCTACCGCCCTGCACGGCGCCGAAGACTTCGGGTAGGCATTTATATATTACGATCTGGGCAATCGGCTGGCCGACAAGAAATCCGACGTAACGGTCGAACAGGATTTGTTGCAACGTTCGCGGCAAGTATTCGCAGCCGATTTGTTTAAGTCATTGGGGGTATTAGGCGACCAAACAACGCAGCCGCTTTTTGTCATCGGCATGCCGCGGTCCGGCACAACGCTGGTCGAACAGATATTGGCCAGTCATTCGCAAATCGGCGCCGCCGGCGAACTGTCCGACCTGTCGGGCATGGTCGGGAGTTTAGCCAAACTCAAAAAGGGTCAGCAATATCCTCACATCCTGCGCGAGGCTCCGGTGGCGGTATTGCGCAAGGTATTAGGGGATTTCGCCTTACAATACACCAAACGCTTGGCCGAATTCGATGAACAGGCGCGCTACGTCGTCGATAAAGCGCCGAGTAACTACCGCTTTCTCGGGCTGATATCGCTGATGTTCCCGAAAGCGAAAATCATCTATTGCCTGCGCTCACCGATGGACACCGGGCTTTCATGTTATCAGGCGAACTTTGCCAACGGTCAGCCATGGGCGTTCAGCCTTGCCGGAATCGCCGGGAAATTAAAGTCCCATGAAGCCTTTATCGGCTTCTGGCGCGAGGTCTTGCCAAACCCGATACTGACCCTGCGTTACGAAACATTGGTATCCCAGACAGAACAGGAAGCCCGGCGGATGATCGAGTTCTGCGATCTGCCCTGGGAGGCTCAATGCGTTCGCCCCCATGAGAATTCAGGCCAAGTGCAAACCGCCAGCAAATGGCAGGTTCGCCAACCGATCAACACCGGATCTGTAGAGCGCTGGCGCCGCTATGAAGCGGAACTAGAGCCGCTCCGTCTGGCGCTCGGCGACATGGTCGAGGCGCCAACCACGCCTTGAGCCCAATAGGGCCATAAACACTGTCCTCGGTGCGACAACGCCGCTCTTAAGAAAAAGGCCTATAGCAAAAGGCCAGCACGGTTTTGCAGCCAGATCACCAGGATAGCCCCGGCACCGATCGCAATACCATAGGGCACCGGGCTAGCCCATTGAAGTACCAGCGGCAGACGCTCTTGCGTTGCGCCGGCCGTGCGTAGTCCGCCGCGCAAAAGCAGCAAGACAATTGATAGAACTCCGCCGGCCAGGGTCATCGCAACGACGAATTCCAAAAACCCGTCATAGCCAACCCATAGCACCGCGCCAGGCGCTAATTTGGCGTCGCCGCCCCCCAACCAGCCCATCGCGAACAGGAAGAAGCAGATGGCAAAGATAATGAAGGCGGCCAGCAGATCGAACAAAATATCGGAAAGATTAAAGCTGACGGCCAAACTGGCAACATAAAGCGCCAATACAGCCAACACGAGATAATTGGGGATTGTCATGGTGACGGCATCCCAGAGCGCCGCCGCAACCAACAGCAGGATCGCGCCATACAAAAACAAAGCCGCCATAACCGGCTGGCTCAATTAACGATGCTCTGCATCCGGCGTTCTTCAACCGGCTTGCCAACCAAGGTCTGCAAGCGCTCGAGATTCTCTTCCGCCGTGTCGTAATAAACTGGGCTTTCGTCAATCGCGCGATGGAAAAAGATGTCGGCCGATTCAAAGTCACCGCGCGACATCGCAACATAACCGATATTATTGAGAACTTGCGGCAAATTCGCTCTGTCTGCACCGGCTATAGCATCGGTGTAGCGCCCTTTGGCGGCCAGAGCGAGCCTCAGATTGGACCGCGCGACAGCGAGGCCAGGTTCGTAGGTCAGGCTGGTCGCAAATGCCTCCGTCGCCTCATCAACCCGGCCTTGCAGTAAATAGGAATAGCCCAAATTATTATGCACGACAGAGGCATCACTCTTTGCCTCGAGCGCACGCTTATAATTCGCTTCAGCCTCGTCCCAGCGTTGATCAAAATCGCTGATCAAGCCCAAACCATTGGCTGATTGCCAAAGGGTGGGGTCTTCCGCCAACGCTGCTACAAGATACCCTGCGGCCTCGACCCGTTCGCCTTCGATTAATAGGGCCAAGCCGCGCAACATGCCGACTTCCGCGCTATCGCGTGCCTCTTCCGATAGGGAGTCCAGGATCGTTTGGGCGTTCAGGCCTTCGTTACGGCCGAGATAAGTGCGCGCCAGGCTTATTTTAGCGCCATCGTCACTGGGATTCAGAATCAGATATTGACGCAATTTATCGTAGGCGGTGTCGTAGTCCTTGCGGGCCAGAGCGGCATTGGCTTCCTCGACCGAGACGCCAGCGGCCAGGGCCTGGCGCACCGGATTGACCTCTTCAGCGGAAAGTGGCGGCTGTTCGCCGCTTTCGAGACCGAGATCTTCGCAGGCGGACAGCGCTAACATGGCGCCTGCCAGAAAAATCCAGCGGCGACGTCTCAGACCAACGATCAAATCCAGGGAAACCGGCTTAACGCTGGAGCGCACCACCAAGACTCACAATTCGCGGATCAACCTGGAGCCGCGCGGCGTGCTCGAGAAATTCAGGATCAGGCCGCGTAACCAGCGTGTGAACCCGTTCAGCCGTTTTCTCAATCCACATTGTCGGCGCGGCGACTTCCGACAGTTCGACCACCGCAACCTGTTCGCGCACCGCCCGGCGCGTGTCGTAACCCAGCATATTCACCGCCAACTCAATATTTGCGGTGATTCGCGCATTTTCAGGGTCAATTTTCGCTGCAACTTCGAACATCTTCTGCGCTTCCTCGACATTGCCCTGAAGCAATTGAGAATAGCCCGCATTGTTCAAAGTAACCGCAGACTTTGGATCGAGGGCAAGCGCGGTCGAATAATAGCGCTGAGCCAGATCGAAGCGGCCAAGATTGTCATAACTCGCCGCCAGGCCGTTTAGCGCCCTGATCGACCGAGGGTCGAGGTTCACAGCAGCGTTGAACGAGTCGACGGCAATGCCATAATTAGCCTGAGCGAAATGCTCTCTGCCCTGCGCCAATGCCAGTTCCGGTCCGGAGACGGCCCTTTCGTCGCCAACTTTGACCAGGGAACGAATTTCCGGCCAGTCGAAAGAACTACACGCACTGAGTGCGACACATGCGGCAAGCATTAGATATTTTCTCATGCCCGTACTTCCTCGAAAAAAGACATTGTCTTGCTTATAACCCGATAACGCAAAAATTGATAGACGATCTATTTGTCGAAAACCGACAAATCGACGCCCTTTAACCTCGGGAACATATCACGACCGATACTCAAGGAGGCCGGGCTGAGAATAACCAGCAACAGCGCCGGCAGAATAAAAAAGATCAGCGGCATCGACAATTTAACCGGCAATTTCATCGCCTTTTCCTCGGCCCGCAACAGACGAGTTGACCGCATCTCATAGGCATGAGCCCGCAGCGCATCGCCAATGCTGGTTCCCAGCTTGTCAGTTTGAATGAGCAGTGTAACCAGCGAGGACACCTCATCAATGCCGATACGCTCAGCCATGCTGCGGAGCGCCACTTCGCGGTCACGGCCAACACGCAATTCACGGCCGACAAAGCCAAACTGTTCCGAAAGAAGAGGGTGCGCCCGACCGATCTCGTGGGACACGCGGGCCAGGGCACCATCGAGGCCGAGACCGGATTCGACACAGACCAGGAGCATATCCAACGCGTCGGGAAAGCCCTCGCGAATGGATGTCTGGCGCTTCGTCACCCGCCGGCTGAGATAATAAACCGGCGTAAAATATCCCAACATCGCCGCGGCGCCGGACAGAAATATTACGCTCTGCACCGGCGTTTCGGGGACCGCAATCGGGTAAATGATTGCCAATAGCCCGCCCAGGGCAAGAGCAATCAATATCCTAGAAAGATAATAAATCCGCACCACGCGGGCATTGTAGAAGCCCGCCCTAATCATCTGCAGGCGCAACGCGTTGTCGGGCGCCATCTCGCCTTTGGGCATAACGATGCCGGCGAGCCTCTCGAAAATCCCGCCAACCCCGGTCAACGACGAATTCATGCGCAACGACCCGCCATTGAGCAGGTCGCCACCGGCAGCCAGTCCCGTGGCGCCAGCCAATCGACGCCGTGCATCGGATCGCGACGAAACCAACGTAGCTACGCCGAAGGCACCTAACAGGGCGCACACGAATATGGCCACCACCACCAGGAGAAGACCGCTGGACTGAACAACAGAATCTAGGAGTTGCCGAATTGCTTCCATGGCGTCCTCTAAAAGCGGAAGTTGACCATTCTGAACATCGTGAACGCGCCGAGCATAATGCCGAACAACCCGCCCAGGAGCAGTTTGTGAAACGTCGGATCACTCGCATATTGGCCGAAATACGAGGGGTTAATCAGATGGATTACGGCTCCGACAAAAAACGGCAAGACCGAGATCACCCAGGCCGACAAGCGACCCTCGGCGGATAGCGCCTTGATCTTCTGGAACATCCGGAACCGATCGCGAATAACGCGTGAAAGGTTTGCCAACACTTCGGCCAAGTTACCGCCGGTCTCATGTTGGATGGTAATCGCAACGACCATATAATCGAGATCTTGCAGCCGCACGCGGTTTTGTAAATTCTCCAATGCGGTCGTGAGCTCCAACCCGTAGGTCATTTCATCGACCACAATGCCCAGTTCGGTGCCCATGGGATCGGCAAGATCCGTCGACGCCAGGTTCATCGCCGCAGTGAATGGATGACCCGCCCGTAAGCTGCGCGCCATCGTATCCAATGCGTCCGGCAATTGTTCGGAAAACTTACTGATCCGCCCTTTTGCCTTCATTTTTAACCACAGCAGCGGAAATCCAACGCCCGACAAAACGCCAATCACTAAGCTTGCCAGAGCAGGTACCGGCAACACGAGGGCAAGAAAGAGGAAAAACATGAAGCCGACCATGCTCATGATGACCAGGAGCCTAGATACCGAAAAACTCTTACCAGCCGACGCTATCTTCCCGTCGAGATAGCCGCCAATCCCACCACCACCGCGAACTTCTTTTCGCAGCTCTTCGAGGACTTCGCGACCGTCAGGGTTTTTCGACTGCAACCGCAACCGGCGGTTGGCTTCCAAATTGCCGCTATTGCGCGTGCGGAAGAAGAACAGATAGATCCCCTCGACGGCCAATAGGCCGGCCAGAAAAACCGCCGCATAAAACAATGTTAGATTATCGATCGCCATTTCTAGATACCCTTAATCATCCGCTTTCAGGATTACAGTTCCTGATTGGGCTCAAAAAGATCGTCTGAAATATAGATACCGCGCTGGTTGAAGTCCTGAATGAACTTCGGCCGAATGCCCGTCGCCACATAGGCGCCGTGGATCGTCCCATCGGCATCGGTGGAACGACGGTCGAAGCGGAAAATCTCCTGCATCGTGATGACCTCACCCTCCATGCCCGTGATTTCCTGGACACTGGTGAGGCGACGCCGGCCGTCGCTTAAGCGCGAGAGCTGGATCACCACATGGATCGCCGAGGCGATTTGCGAGCGCATCGCATTGGTCGGCAGATCGAGCTGAGCCATGCCGATCATATTTTCAATACGCGACAGCGCATCGCGCGGCATATTGGCATGAACGGTCGTCATCGAGCCTTCATGACCGGTGTTCATCGCCTGCAACATATCGAAGGCCTCGCCGCCACGAACCTCACCGACGATGATACGGTCGGGGCGCATACGCAGGGAGTTCTTGACCAGTTCGCGCTGGGCGATTTCACCCTTGCCCTCGACATTGGGCGGGCGGGTTTCCATGCGCGCGACCTGCGGCTGTTGCAACTGCAATTCGGCGGCATCTTCGATCGTGATAATGCGCTCTTTAGGGTCGATATACGCCGCCATGGCATTCAGCATGGTGGTCTTACCACTACCCGTACCGCCGGAAATCAAGAGGTTCTTCCGGGATCGAACAATGCCCTCTAACAGCTCCGCAATATTGGGGGTAATCGTGCCAATATCGATCAGCCGGTCGACGGTATAAGGGTCTTGGGCAAACCGACGAATTGACAGTAACGGCCCGTCGACGGCGATCGGCGCAATAACAGCATTGACGCGCGAACCATCGAGAAGACGGGCATCCACCATCGGCGAGCCCTCATCAATACGGCGGCCAATAGCCGACACGATTTTATCGATGATCCGCAACAGATGCCGGTTGTCCTTAAATTTGACCGGGGTCATTTCCAGCCGGCCAAATCGTTCAACCACGACCGTATCGTAACAGTTGACCAAAATATCGGAGATCGTCGGGTCTTTCAGCAGCGGCTCGATCGGCCCCAGACCCAGAACCTCATCGAGAATATCGGCGATCAGGCTCTGCTGTTCCTGCAAAGTCAGCGGGACGTTGTTTTCGACCAGAAGCTCGCGTACCAGGTCGCCGACTTCGCTGCGAATCTGATCTTCGGTCATTTTGTCGAGCACAGCCAGATTCATCGTGTCCAAGAGCTGCTGATGGACCTGCATCTTCAGTTCGGTGTGCTTATCCGATGAAAACGTGGCGTACGAGTTATCGGCTGTCACCGTGCGATTGCGATGATCGCGATTGGCGTTATCGTCGCTCCGATCAGTGGTTTGAACACTATCAACGCTGGCATCAGCCGCGCTGCCATTCTTGCTGATCAGCGCCGAACCGTTTTCGCTCGCCGGAGGAACGACCGGCGCGCGCTGAATACCCGGCGCCGGCGCGGTTGGTTTCGTATCGGCGAGTTCCGGCGCCTCTGGGGCCGGCGGTTTTTTGAATTCGACTGAGTTCGAGCTCACAAGACGACGTAGCATTACGACATTCCTTTTTTCAGCAGCGCGACTTACAAAAGTCTAGAGTCGAGCGGAGATAGACTCCGCAACCTTGTTCAGTTCTGCCGCAAATTTACGCCCACCCTCTGCCTCGGCGATGGGAATCCCTTGTGTTTGCGCTTCGTTGACAACTTTATAGTTACTAGCCAGCGCAAAATCGATCGGGTGCCCCAGGGCCTTCTCGACCTCATCCTGTTTAATCGTTTCGGCGGCGAACACCGTCGGTTTTTTGTACCGGTTGGCGACCACAAAAACGGGTACGGTTCCCAATCCCTCGGCCTGGAGCAAATCGAGACGCCGGCGGGCGTGGCGAACCGCGGCCACCGTCATTTGCATAACCATCACCACGGCATGGGCATTTTCTAAAATTTCTTTCGACCAGTCGGTCCAGTAGTCCGGCAAATCGACAATGACATAGTCATAAAGCTGAGCCGCGACTTCGATGATCTTGCCCGCCTGCGCCGCGCCTATCGAGTCCAACGACCAGACCGTTTGCGGCGCCGCGATAATATCGATACCGGAACGATGGTTAGAGACCACAGAGTTGAAAAGGGTTGCGTCAATTTCATCGGGCTGACGCAAGAGGTCGGACAGCTCGCCGCCATCGGCGACATCCAAATACATCGATACATTGCCGAACTGAAGATCGAAATCGATCAGGCAAACCTTTTTCTTCCGGCGCGCGTTACCCGCTAACGCATGTGCCGCCTGGATCGCCAGCGTTGTGCCGCCGACCCCGCCGCAAGCCTTCATGAAAGTAATAACGTTGCCGGTCTTCGCGGCGCCGCCACTGAGCTTGGCGTTGGAAACACGAACGAAGGCGGCTTCCAGGGCGACCAGAAATTCTTCTTCCACAAGCGGCCGTGGCAGAATGTCTAGCGCACCACTGCGCATCAAACGACGCACCTGTTCGAACGGCACGTCGTCGCTAATAATAATGACCGACAAATGCGGGTTGCGGTTGAGGAACTCTTCGACGATATCGAATTCGTCGCCCTCGGTTGCCGCCATTTGCAGCAAAACCACGCAAGGCTCCGACTGGAAACCGATCAGTTCCTCCTTCAAGGTGCCGGAGATCGTGCGTATATCGGAGGTCGCATCAGTCTTCTTGACGATGCTTTTGACTTCCTGCGCGATATCCTTGCGCAGTAATCCGATCATGGTGGGCTGCGCTGCGTCGGCGCGGCCTGCGTGCTTATTGGTGCTTAACATTGGATCACTATAAGTTGCTGGTATGGTCGAGATCTTCGCCGTTCATCGAGGCGGAAATGATGGGCAATGTGAAAGGCGGAAGCCCCAGTAATGACCCCAAGGCAATGTAATCATACTGCAAATTCACGATACGCACGGTGACTTGAGGAACCAGATTGAAGGTCCCAGAACTATTTCCGGGGCGCCCTACGAAACCAGCGATGGATGGACGGTACTCGACTTGGACACTTTCCGACGACAGTTGCGGATAAAGTACCCGCATTTCGTTAAATATTTTCGAAAATGCTGCGTTGGAAAATGCGCCTGGCTCGCCGGCACATGTACCGGTCCCGCCAGAAACAGAGCACACAATATCATTATGGATGCAATAGGTCGCGATAGTTCCGATACTTGTTTCGCAACTTGCGCCAGCCGCTACACCGCCGCCACCGGGCCCGCCACCGCCGCCGGCGCTTGCCTGCTCAAAGGTCGGCAGAAAGGCTGATACGGGATCGGAGACCGCCGCAACGCGAACGCCCAATTGGGTCGCTTTCTCGGCGCGGTTGAACCAGAACAGCGCGAATCCAATATCGATAATCGCCAAAGTAAACAAGACCAGCCCGATGGCAACAAAGGCAAATTCGACGGCGGCCGCTCCGGACTTATCGGCAGCTAGTTTTCGGCGCAAGAGACGAAAAACCATTGCCTCAATCCCCAATATGGCGTTCTTCGTTAGCGACGGAAAACACGATCGGGCTAGGCAGCCTCAGGAATCCTAGGAGGGGTGCATCGAAGGTCATATCGGCGCGCACCTGAACGACGTCGATATCACCTGTTCCGCCATCCTTGCTGCGATAGAGGGCGGCGCTGTTGTCGAAGGTCCTTGTACCCATCGTCACGTTGACCTTCTGGTAGTCAATGCGCGGCGGCTCGTCCAAATCAATGTCACCGGACAACACCAAGCGCAGGGCCATCGTCTGGTTACCTGCCGCCGCCGGATCATCGACGCGCGCCAAATAACGCGCCGCATCACGTACGCCCTTGTTCAGAATTTCGTAGGTCCATAGGCCGCGAGCGAGCTCCCAGCCGCCGGCGAAAATGATGAGCAGAATGGGCAGCGCTATGGCGAATTCGAACATTGCAACGCCGTCTCGGCAACCCGCCAAACGCCGCGCGATCTTCAATATTCGCCTATCACCACCACGTTTCATCGTCATTCTGCAAATATTACACGCAATGTTTAAGGTTTCGTTTACTTATTCTAGGCCCGTTAACGAATACGGTTTACTGCCCTTAACGGTACAGTTGCACGATATCGCGGGCGCCGTCTTTGGCTCCTGGTGGCGCGACTTTTGCGATCTCGCCAAAAATATCGATTTTATCGGCGCCCGACCCCTGAGCCGGCTCGGTGAGAAACATCTCAACCGTACCGATGGTTGTTACGCCGCTTTCGTTGCCGTTCAAAGGGCCTTCAGCGAGGCAATTGATAACCACCATCCGCAGCAACCGACGATCAAAATTAGCAATGTCTTCGTCATCATTGGGATCTAGGGGGTCGTCATTGATGGGGTCGCTAAATTCGCCCCCGGTATAGCAAGACGGGAGGGCATCCTCACCCGGGTCCGGAGCCTCGGTTTCATGGGTCCGAGTCATGCCGGCTTCGAGAGGTTCGGGCATATGGGTCATGGTAGATAAATTGATGACGGCCGTTTCGATTTCGTACCGGTAGACGTCATAGCGTGTCATATCGGCGTAATTTGCACCGTCATCGGCAAAAGTCGGCGCCGTCACGCCAGGATGATTGACCGTCCAATAGGGCTCCGTTTCAGGCGTTGCGCCGGCAGGAATATTCCAATTACCAAAGCCAAACCGTTCACCGTGGCAGGAGTTCGTCGGCGGGCTCGACCCCGGCAAGACAATGTTAAAGCAGTCGTCCCTGGGATAGGCCAGAGCATCAGGATCAGCCGGCAAAGGGTCGGGCGGCGGATTATTGCTGCAGCCGCTACCACCACCATCGGTATACCCCTTCACCACATTCAACGCCGGCCGATAGTCTACGTTGTTCTTGGTAAAGCCCATGCTATACAGGTCGAAGCGCACGTTGAGGCCGGCCATGACCGGGCCAACCGCTTCACCGGTCCGCAGATCGGCGGTGTCTGCAATGCACAAATCGGGCACCGTTGTGGCTAATAATATAGAGACGTTTTTAGCGCCCTGATTACCGGTCGGTGGATCCAACAGGCCGAAATTGCCGGGCACATAAGAAGCGCCGGGGCCGCCACCGGTTTTCATCAGCACTTGATTGCCGCGCAGGCAATCTACGTGCGGCGACCAGGTTGCTTCCTGGGTCGCCGTCGGAGGCCCATAATACCCGTCGCTTTGCAGACAGCCCGCCAAAGTCCCGTATGTTGCATCTTCAAGCGGGTTGCACATCATCATCGCCGGGATGCGGCAAATCACCGAATTAAAGCCGGCGATCGAACGGGCGCTGGTATCGAAATCAGGGATCGCGCCCAGCGCGCGGCTGAGGCCACTGCGAATATCGCGGTTGACCACCGAGACGAAGATAAACCGCGCTTCCTCATCGGTGGTGGCGGTATCGGCAGCGACAAAGTCGGTGCCGTCGGCGGGTAAATTCTTCAGGAATACAACTTGATCAACAGTGAGGTTCGCCCCGTCGCCGTCGGTGGCGAAGGCTTGTATGTTCACCAGGGTGCCTTGCAGGCCTGTGCGCGCCGCGGATTCCGCGGCAGCGCGCGCGCCATCGCGGCCATCAAGCTCAGCCGCGCCAGCCAGCGCGGCGGCGTCGGAGAAATCTTTTAATTCGGTGTTTAGGATGAAGGCCCGGCCCAGATCGACCGACAGCGCCATCACACCCAAAAAGATCGGCAATCCGAAGGCGATGTAGATTAACACGCCCCCCGATTTAGAGGCCCAGACTTTTTTTAATCCGCTTTGCAGCAATGCGCTTATCTTGATCACTGTATTAACTCTCCGTTGCGCCCCCCTGCAGCGCCCCCAGTCATCGGTAATCACGTCCCTGTGTCGCCGAACTCCTGTTTTACCCTGGCTCGATGAACCTTTGATTAAACGTGCCTATTCGCCGCTGCTACCCAGACCCGCAGGTGGCGTGACCTTGCCGGTGCGGTAACGCCCGTACGCGCTGATGATGATCTGACCATCGATCTTCCGGGTCAACATAAGGAAATCGAGGGCAGGCGCGTTGGTGCAGGCGGTGACAAGGTCGTCTCGCGCTAGTTCTTTCACCACGTCAGACTTATTCACCGGTTGCTCACGAACTGTGGCTGGTCGCCAGATATCAACGTAATCCACGCCATCAAGGGCATGTATGATTTGGCCACGCTTGAGAAACTCAACCGCCAGCGGTTCGGAAAAAACGGTCCCCGACCCGAGTGTGTCAGCGAAATAGCTTGGCCGTCCCAACAGGAACCACGCGCCCTTCGTATTGCCCTGCCAATAAACCTGGGCGCCTTGTGGAATGTGATCAAAGAGCGCATCGACAACGTAATCGCCTTCCAATCCACGATCGTTCGCGCTGCGGCGGTCCCAGACGGAGATCGACCATGCCGTCAATAAGATCAGCAGCGCTAAGGTGAGTTGTGACGGAAATTTTAGGCGCAGACGCACAACGGCAAATATTATGAACACGATGAAGGCGAGTTCCATTTGCGTGAAACCGCTGATCCCGACGAAAGCGTTATCGTTTTGAATGATTGCGTCTCTGTTGGCGGGAATCAGCCAAAATTTCACCCGAAAGAACGCCATCCAAAAGAACATCATCCCCGTCAGCGTATAAATCAGGCGCCTAAATATAGAGGGGATACCCGCGATTTTGTCCGTGAGGCGTAGATAGGCGAGGAGCGAGGCTGTGAGCCCCAATATTATTCCTGGGATTGGCCAAAGGAGATGGGCGATCGTCCACACCAGGATATATAGGAAAAAGAACGCGTCGCCGTCTTCCTCGCTTCGCCGGTACATGTTCGCCACGACGACGCCCAGACCAATATTACCCAGCAGATAGACGAACCAAATGGCCCGACTGGTTTGGACTTGGGACAGCAAAACATTGTGCAGGACGTCGGTACCGATAAACGACAGCAACAGTCCCGACCCGCCGACCACCAGGGCCGAAATGACCAACCGGCGTTGCCAGCCCGAAAAAAGTGCGAGAAGCGGCACAGTTATCGACGTCACGAATGTTATTCGGACCCAGTCTTTGACCGACCATTCAGAGACGTACAAATATTTTGCCCGTTTTTGAACGACTTCCAGCCATTCACCCTCTAACGCCGCGGTTAGCCGTTCCACGGGAACAACGCCGCTGCCCAGGGCTACAGCCGCACCGACCGCCGCCGCGCCGCCAAAGATCCACCACCAGCGTCGGCCCTCTTGCACCAGAGTGGCGATGAGCAAAGACGCCGCGATCAACCCCATGATCGGATGGAGCGACAAGGCCACCGCGACCAAAATCACGGACACAAGATACTTCCGGCTAAAGAAGGACCACAGCGACCAAAATGTCAGCCCCTCGACAAAAAGCCGCGGGGTGGCGAACGATTCGCCGTAGGACAAAACCGAAAACCCGAAATACTCGGTGGGCAGCAAGAACGCGGAAAGCAGCCCGAAGCAGGCAATCCTTTTGTCTTCGGTGAATTTTGTTACCAACACGAAAATGCCGGAAAACCACAAAAGTTGTCCGGCGACAAAGACCAACGATGTCGCCGCCCAAGGGCTCAATATTTTGTAGAGCGGCGCGGCAATGTAGGAATATAGGGTGTAATTATCCTGCGTGCCGATAGCGGCGAGCACATCGTTGGCGAAAATGCCCGCCTGCGCGATGTTCAGTATGTCGAATACGTATAATCTGCTGTCGTGAATTATTCCCTCATGCGGGAACATAAGAAGCGCGACGGGTATTAGGAGCAGATAGTAATACTTCGCAGCGTCGTATGTTTTTATGAACTTAATCATGTTGCCCATTGGCCCATCGCTGTCCGCCGGGACGCGAGGTTTCAGACGAGGAAAGCGATCAGACTCTCGGATTTCCCCCGAGTCGTTCTAGTAGATTTCCTGGCTCCACTCGCCCAACTCGGCAGGTGACAAGCGCGATGCCGTCACCAGTTCAGCCTGCTTTACACTAGTGTAGGCCTCTAACATGCCGTTCGGGAACGGCTTCGCAAACACTTGATCTTCGCCCAGGGCAGTCAGCGCTTCAGCCAAATCGCCGGGATGTTCACCATGGTCGCAGTGGCCGTTAACCGCGCCGGTAGCGGTCCCACCCAGAGCATCAGCTCCGGGGGTCGGTAGCGCTTCGCGCAACCCTTGAAGGCCGGCGCACAGTAGCGCACCGAGCTGCAGATAGGGACAGGCCGTCGCATCCGCCTGGGTGAAGGCGAAACCGTAATCACGGATGTTGGCATTTGCAGTGCGGAAAGCCGGGTTGATCACAATAGGAAAACGGTCCCATGAATTTTTAGCCGTGGCGCCGATATTGAGATCACCGTCGGAAACCCCGTTTGCCATCGGCACGATCGAGGGACGCGTCAGAGCCGTTAGGGCCGGTAGGTGGCGCAGAACGCCAGCCAGAAAACTGCCAAGCGTGGCGCTAACACCATTTGCCTGAGTGGAGTCATGTGTCACCTGATCGCCATCATCGAACAAGTCGACGCCGAGGATAATCTGGTTTGGATCCGACGAAGATGAAGACTGCGGCGCGAAACTACAACGCTGACCCAGTTGTTCGGCAGTCGCATGCACCAATTGGCGAAAAATGACCGCACCATCGGCGGCCGAAACGCCAAACTTGGCTTCCGTCGTCGCGGTAAATTGCCGGTCGCCAACCCCCGCCCCGAACCGCACAAGAGTGATGCCGGCATTTTCCAGAACGGTCGCCAGGGTACTGGCAAATTCGCGTTCGCGCCGCAGCGCGCTGAGGCTCATCGCGGACGATCCGACCCGTTCTTTTCCGTCGAGCGAGAACTGATGTTCATAGGTGCACGATACGTCGAGGCCAAATTCGCTTTTGAGGGTGTCGAGGGTCGCTTGTAAAAAGCTACGCGTACAGCCGGCCCAATTTTTGTGGTCGCTCGTCTGGATCGTACCAAGCACAAAGGATTCGGTTTGCGCCTCGCCGCCAAAATTGATTGTCACCTCGGCATTGGGGTCGGGGTGCACACAAAGACCTTCATCGTCAGGCCAGGGCGTATCGACAGCCTCGCCGAACACCGTGAGTGCCGCCCGATCGGTCGGCCAAGGCAGGCCGCGCTGGTACAAATCCCTTAAGCCGGCACGCGGCACTCCATGACCTCGCACCTGGCCGGCCAGGTCGCTAAAACACACGGCTACAAAGCTTTTCGAGTCCATCTGGACCTCCTCGGCACACATTCAGCCGGCCCCAGCGTGGCGTGGCCGGCCGAGAATCCAACGGCTAACCCGTGACCCTTCGGCCCATCACACATGGTGACCTTGAAAAGGAGCACTATGTTCAAAGAATAATCCTAAGATACTGCTACCAAAGGTGAAATTCTTTCCGCCCTGTTAAGGGATCGCCAACAACTTTGTGATGATTATAGTTGGCTTTATTTCTTATCAGGATCAGGACACGCAAGTTTCCGGTCTTGCGGTAGTTAGGCCAATTGGTGAACCATGCTCAAACAATCCAACTCGCTAGTAATCTTCATCGTTCTCGCCGCCGTTGTCGGGTTCATTATTCTGTCGAGCAATAGCGCTGCTTTGGCGATCGTTGCCGCGCTGGGCGTGGTGTTCGCTGGATTAATCGGCACGAAGTTGGGTAAGGAAAAGGCCGCCGAGCAAGACGGTGACGCCGCTGAGACACAAGCCGGCGAGCAGGCCACGCAGCACAATGCGGCGGCCAGCGCATCCGCCGGACACACGAGCGAGGCGGCGCAAAGCACGGCCACCGGCCAGGCCAACAGCGCCGTACCCGGATCCGCCGTTAAGACGGCGACGCGACCAAATATCGCGAGCGATACCGGCACGCCCTCACAGGTGGATCTCCTCAAGAATTTGGTGGCATCGGTTTCGGAAGGAATTACATTCAAGGATCCCCAAGGACGCTACCTATCTGCAAACGCGGCGTTCGCCCAAATGCTCGGCAGCCGTCCTTCGGAGATCGTCGGCAGGGACGATGCCGGCGTGTTCGGTCTGTTGACGGCCAAATCGCTGCTCGCCTCCGACGACGCCGCCGCCCAAAAGGGCCAAGTCTCGACGACATTGGAGGTAACGCTGCCCAGCGGCCCGCGGTTTTTCGAAATCACAAAATCATCGGTCAATAACGATGACGACAGCCTGGAAGGTATTGTCGCCGTCTGGCGCGATGTCACCGACCAAGCTCTCTACCGAATTCGCCGCGAAAAGGCGATGAGCGAAACGATTATGGCGTTCACCAAGTCCATCGAGCTGCGCGATTCCTATCTGGGCGACCATGCTCAACGTCTCGCCCATTTGGCGGCCGCGGTCACCGACGTGATGGAGCTCGACGATGACGTCAGCACGACCGTGGAGCTGGCCGCCTATCTGTCGCAGATCGGCAAATTGGGCGTCGACCCCAATCTGCTGGGTCAACAACGGCGGTTTACCGAACAAGAAATCAAAGAAGTGCAGAAGCACGTCCACCACACCGCGTCCTTGCTGCGCGATCGAGATTTCGGTTTGCCGGTGGCAGCGACCCTTTTCCAAATACACGAACGTCTCGATGGCACTGGCTACCCGCAGGGCCTCAAAGACGGCGATGTCGCCCTGCCGGCGCGGATTTTAGGGGCCTGCGATGTATTTTGCGCGCGGGTAGCGCCACGCTCCTATCGTCCGGCAATTACGCCGGAAGCGGCGATCGATATTCTGCAACAGAACCCGCACCGCTACGATGAGACCGTCGTCCGCGCCATGCAAAAGGTTATGCAGTCCCCCGAAGGCGCGGCCATTCTGCAGCAACAGTAACAGCGCCGCGTTCGCTTGAACCTGCGCTAGCGCGAGAGGCGGGCAATCGTCTCGGTCGTCGAAAACCCATCGACCAAATCTGCCAACACAACGCGGCCGCCATACGATTGCACAATGTCGCCGCCAACAACCTCATCGATCGCGTAATCCGCCCCTTTCACCAAAACATCGGGACGGATCTGCTTAATTAGCTCGACCGGCGTGTCTTCTTCGAAAACGACCACAGCATCGACCGCTGCCAAAGAGGCGAGAACCCGACCGCGCGCGGCGGCGGTCTGCACCGGCCGATCAGCTCCTTTCAGCCGGGACACCGACCCATCGCTATTCAGCCCGACAATAAGGCGATCGCATTGGGAATGCGCCTGTTCAAGCAGCGAAACATGGCCGGGATGAACCAGGTCAAAACAGCCATTGGTAAACCCTATCGACAGCCGTCGGGACCGCCATTGGGCGATCTGCTCCGCGAGTTGTTTTTCATCGACAATGCTTTTTGAAATATTTGCGACCGCATCGACGGCATCCGCCAGTTCGCCATTGCGAACCACCGCAGTGCCAACCTTGGCGACCACGAGACCGGCGGCGACATTGGCCAGTTGCGCTGCCGCGCCAACCTCCATGCCCGCCGCCAGGCCGCTCGCCAGCACTGCGACGACAGTATCGCCGGCGCCGGACACATCAAATATTTCGCGGGCCAAAGCCGGCAAATGCAGCGGCGCAACGTCGGCGGAAACCAACGACATGCCCTCGCCGCCGCGGGTCACCAAAACATGCCGGACGCCGCAGTTATCGATCAGCCTCTCAGCCGCCGCAACAATCTCGTCAGTATCACCGATGACCATGCGTGTTGCTTCGCTCAACTCCTTACGGTTGGGCGTCAACACATCGGCACCGGCATATTTGCTGTAATCGGTGCCTTTCGGATCCACCACGACCGGCACTTTTGCCGCCTGAGCCGCCGAGATCAGTTGGCTTATCACCGCATCGGGTAACACCCCTTTGCCGTAATCGGACAAAATAACCGCACCCGGTTCCTGTGCCCCCAATACAATAGATGCGGAGGCCACAATTTGGTCCAGTAAACTCGTGGCAAGGTCGCCGGCGGATTCGTCATCGGCGCGCAAAAGCTGTTGGCTGCCGGCGATGAAGCGGGTCTTGACCGTTGTCGGCCGATCGGGATCGACCAGCAATTGCGGTCCGGTTCCCTCTAAACCGGCAAGACGTTCGCGCACCTGAGCACCAGCGGGATCATCGCCGATAACCGCGACCAGATTCGCGTGCGCGCCGAGCGCCGCAATATTGCAGACCACGTTTCCAGCGCCGCCGATCGCCTCATCGCGGCGACTCACGTTCAGCACCGGTATGGGCGCCTCGGGCGACATCCGATCGACATCGCCATAGACATACTGATCGAGCATCACATCGCCGACACACAAAACAGTGACGTCGTTGAGCTTCGCTAACCAATGGTGCAGGCTTTGGTTCGTTGTCATCTGCCATCTAATAGCAGGTGCGTCGGGCGGACGTCACGTCCCCAGCACCACATGACCACCGCTGTTTGGCGCGGCGCGGCGGCTATGCATAGGATGGCGCGACGCAGAGGATCACAGTCCGAGTTACACAGCATGGCCAATATCTTGGTGACGGGTGGCGCCGGCTATATCGGAAGCCACACTAGCAAACAGCTTGCCGCGTCGGGCCATACCCCCATTGTCTACGACAATCTGGCGAACGGACACCGCGATGCCGTTCGGTGGGAGCCCTTCGAGGCCGGCGACATTACCGATGGGGCGCGTCTGCGCGAGGTCATCGGCTTACACAAACCGCAAGCGGCTATCCATTTCGCCGGCCTCATCGAGGTGGGTATCTCGGTCGTCGATCCGGCTGCGTTCTACGATACGAACGTAAATGGCAGCCTTACTCTGCTGCGCGCGCTGGTCGATGCGGGCGTTGGTTCGGTCGTCTTTTCCAGCACCGCCGCGGTTTATGGCCAGCCCCAATCCGTCCCAATCCCCGAAGATGCGCCCAGCGCACCGATTAATCCTTATGGCGAAACCAAACGGGCGGTCGAGGCGATGCTGGGTTATTTTGCCGCCGCACACGGCCTGCGCTACGCGGCGTTGCGGTACTTCAACGCCGCCGGCGCCGATCCCGAAGGTGATCTGGGCGAACGCCACGATCCCGAAAGCCACCTTATTCCCTTGGTCCTTTTTGCCGCTTTGGGTCAACGCCCTCATATCGACGTCTACGGCACCGACTACCCGACGCCGGACGGCACCGCGGTGCGCGATTATGCCCATGTCTGCGACCTTTCCAGCGCCCACGTCGCGGCGCTCGACTATCTGGCGGCATCGCCGGAACCGCTCATTGCCAATCTCGGCACCGGGGCGGGGTATTCGGTACGCCAGGTCGTCGAAACCTGTCGACGCATCACCCAACGTAACATTCCATCCCAAGACGCGCCGCGCCGCGCCGGCGATTCGCCAGAGCTTGTGGCCGCGGTCGACCGCGCCCGGGAGCGGATTGGCTGGCGCGCGCAGATGTCCGACCTCGACACCATCGTCGCCACCGCTTGGGCCTGGCATCGCGCCCAGGCAGGCGAATGACCCTAGCTAACTAGAAAACGCCGTTCGCGCCCCTGCAAGACCGCACAAGTCAGGCGGCCCGTCTCATAGGCCCCGGTGTCGACACCGATGCGATTGGGCAAATTTTCCGGTTCCACCACTATCGTATGACCGTGCACCACAACCGCGCCAAAATCACGCTTGTCGGCGGTGAATTCGTCGCGGATCCACATCAGATCCTGGGAATCCTGGCGATCAAGCGGCACGCCGGGACGAACGCCGGCATGAGTGAAAAAATAATCGCCTTCGCGATGACTGGATACCAGCGAATGCAGGAATTCTTCGTGCGACGCGGGAAGGCTGGAACGCCACGTGGCCTGCAGGTCTGTCGCCGAAACGTCATAACCGAGGCGCGCCGGCGATCGCACGCCGTAGCTCGATAGGGTGGCAGCGCCACCATTATCCAGCCAGTTAGCGGCCACCGAACTGTCATCGATGAACCGCAAAAGATAGGATTCATGATTGCCCATGAGACAGATGCGCTCGAACGATTCCGGCGGTCTCTGCCGGAGATGCTCAATAACGCCGTAGGAATCGGCGCCCCGGTCAATATAGTCGCCCAGACAGATGATCAGCCGCCGCTCCGCATCGCTGTCGGCAGCATCACGCATGACCTTCGCCTCGAGCTGTTGCAGCAAGTCCAATCGGCCATGAATATCGCCAATAGCGTAGATGATCGTTCCCGCAGGGGTGGATGATAGTGACGGCACCGGGCGTCTTCTTAATTTCAAAAACCAATTTGCCATGCTCCGGCGACCTCGCGACGCCGGGGCGTTATTCGCGCGGCGCGTGCTTGGCCAAAATACGCTGCAATGTGCGCCGGTGCATATTCAGCCGGCGCGCGGTTTCCGACACGTTGCGATTACACTGTTCATAGACCCGCTGGATATGCTCCCAGCGTACCCGATCCGCCGACATGGGCCGCTCGGGCGGCGGCGGCAAGGCCTGTTCGTCGCTCAACAGCGCGGCGGCTACCTGATCGGCATCCGCCGGTTTGGGCAAATAATCGATCGCCCCGGCCTTCACGGCGGCGACCGCGGTGGCAATATTGCCGTAGCCGGTCAGCACAATGACACGCACATCGCCGCGCGTCTGGCGCAACACCTCGACCACTTCGAGCCCGCTGCCATCGCCCAAACGTAAATCGACCACAGCGTATTTCGGGCGATTGGCAAGCGCCAGTTGCTTGCCCTCGGCCACGCTTTCCGCCGCCGCCACGATGAACCCGCGGCGTTCCATGGCCTTGGCAAGTTGATTGCGCAGATTCTGTTCGTCGTCGACGATCAACAGCGTCATATCGTCGGAGGACGATGCGGTACCGTGTGAGGAAGCTTGCATATCCTGCGCCATGGCCTTCGATTACCCCGCTGGGGCGTTAACATCAAGGCTTGTACGCGGCCATGTGATCACCACCTCACCACCGCTGACACGCCCACCTGTACCCCGCAAATTGCGGACCGCGAGCCGTCCACCGGTCCGCTGCAGCAGCGACTGGGCGATAAATATTCCCAGCCCCAAATGCCCGTCGCCCCGGCTCGAAATGTAGGGCTCACCAACCCGGTCAAGTACGGCAGGCGCAAACCCCGGACCGTCGTCGCGCACTGTCACAGAGATCGAGTCCGCGTCCCAGGCGACCTGCACCGCGACCCTGTCACGGGCGAATTGCACGGCGTTTTGGACGATGTTGCCCAGTCCGTGATTGAATTCCGGGCTGTTCGCCACCACCGGCTCGGCGCTATCACCGTTGCCGGCGGCTTCGATGTTGAGCGTGACGTGAGCCACCCGATGGCGATCGGCGGCGGCGTGCACCATGGCTGACAACAGAGTTCGTGCGAAGGGGTCGCCGCCGTCATCGCTCGGCGGTTGCACGGACAGTTCGGCCAAAATCTCCCGGCATCGCAGGGCTTCCGCCCGCAACAGGTTAATATCGTCGGCGTACGGGCTGTCTTGCGGCATTTCGCGGCTCAATTCCGTCGCGGTGACCAGGATGGTCGAGAGCGGACTGCCCAGTTCGTGGGCCGCTGCCGCCGCCAGACCGCCCACGGCTGAAAATTGTTGTTCGCGAGCCAGCGATAGCTGCGTCGCCGACAGTGCGTTCGACATGCGCCGGCCTTCAGCAGCCAGGCTGCCGGCGTAGACTGCCAGGAACAGCGTGCCGATCACCACTGCTGCCCACAGTCCTCCGACATAGAGGCCGGGTAATTCAAGACCGATATCCGACCAAGGCAGCGGCAGATGGCCGAACACCAAGGCGGTCGCACACAGCACAACCAACGCACACAAGATAATGGTCGCCCGTCGCGTCAAGACGGTCGCCGAAACCGTGACCGGGCCCAAAAACAAAAGCGCAAATGGGTTAGTCAGTCCGCCGGTGAGATACAGCAGGAAGGCGAGCTGCAGCGTATCGAACGCCAAATAGGCCGCCGCTTCCCACTCTTTCAACCGGCCCTGTTCCGGCCGGCGGAAGGTCATCACCAGATTGAGCACCACCGATACGCCAACGACCGCCAGGGCGGCATCCATCGGTAATGGCCACTCCAATCCGAAGCGCACCAGGAATAACGCCCCCAGCTGACCGACGATGGCGACCCAGCGGATCCGGGTCAGGGTGCGTAATCGTACCCGCCCGCCGAAGTCCGGCAACAGGCCGGACACGGCGACCGGCGCGGCGGTGGTGTGGATATCGGTGGTTTCAGCCTGGTCCATATCGTCTGGCAACTCAGTGCGATCCGATAATCGGGATCGCTATGTTGGGCCTCTGCACCCGAAAAGTCGAGATTAGGACGTGTCGCGGCCACTCACCGCGGCTTCCTCGAATGTCGCCATGCCGGTGTGGCAGGCGACAGCGGCGCGCACGATATTGATCGCCAGCGCCGCACCCGAGGCCTCGCCCAAGCGCATATCGAGATCGAGCAAGGGCCGTTTGCCCAGGCGCAGCGCCAGATCACGATGGGCCGGTTCCGCCGAGAGGTGTGCGACCAGACAATGGTCGAGCAGGGCCGGATCTATGGCGTGCAATACGGCGGCGGCCGCCGTACAGGTGTAGCCGTCGAGCAATACCGGCACGCGCGCCACCCGGGCCGCGATCACCGCACCGACAATGGCGGCAATTTCCTGGCCGCCAAGGCAGCGCAGCACATGCAACGGGTCCGACATATCCTCCTTGTTAGCGCTGACTCCGGCGCTGACCGCGGCGATTTTGGCATCGAGAACCGCGCCCGCGACGCCGGTGCCGGGCCCGGTCCAATCGGACGCGTCGCCGCCCTGCAAGGCATGACAGATCGCCGCCGCCGCCGTGGTATTGCCGATACCCATTTCGCCCAAGGCCAACAGCTCGATGCCGTCCTCGACCGCCATCATCCCATAGGTAATGGCGCGGGCGCATTCGGCCTCGTCCATCGCCGGGCCTTGGGTGAAGTCTGCGGTCGGCTGGTCCAGCGCCATCTCATAGACCCGCAAATCCGCCTCGGCCATCGCCGCCAGCTGGTTGACCGCGCCGCCGCCACTGACAAAATTTTGCACCATCTGCGCGGTCACGTTGGACGGATAGGCCGAAACGCCCCGCGCCGCGACGCCATGATTGCCGGCGAAAACACAGACCCGCGGATGGTCAACCCGCGGCGGGTAGCGGCCCTGCCACAGGCACATCCAATGGGCGATTTCTTCCAACCGGCCAAGCGATCCAGCGGGTTTGGTCAGCTCGCCCTCGCGCGCCGCCGCCGCCACGCCAGCTTCCAGGTCGGGTCCCGGCAGATCGACCAATAACTGGCGGATATCATCGAAAGTTGCCTCGCCGGGCCCGGTAGGGGAAGTCGATCTATCTGAAGCGTCATTCATCTTCGAACTCGCGGCTGGTCGCGGGCTTTGCCCGTTCCGAAAGGGCCGCCTTTGTCCTATAAGAAAGCCATGAACGCAAATCCTGAGTCACTGGGTCCCGAGCCCGACGCGCCGGATATGGCGACCCAATTCCGGCTCGCCGCCGCCTTCCTCACCAGGCTGCCGGTCGACAACGCCAGCGCCATTGAAGACGGCGACGCGCCACAGGCCGATCTCGCCCGCGCCATGTGGCTGTTCCCGGTAGTCGGCGTGGGCATCGGCGGCGTTGGCGCAATTGCGCTGGCCGTGCTGACCTGGCTCGCCGTACCACCCGCCGTCGCCGCCACCCTGGCGATTGGGGTCGTCATCTGGTTGACCGGCGCGCTCCACGAAGACGGTCTGGCCGATCTGGCCGACGGGTTCGGCGGCGGACAGGCGCGTGAGCAAAAACTCGACATCATGCGCGACAGCCGGTTGGGCACCTATGGGGTGTTGAGCCTGGCCGTGATCACTGTCGCCAAGATCGCCGCCCTGGCCAGCATAGCCGTGGTTGATACGGGTGCGGCCGCCGGCGCGCTGATCGCCGCAGCCGCCTGGAGTCGCGCCATGTTCGCCCCCACCATGCGGTGGCTGCCGCCAGCGCGCGATGACGGGCTGGGCGCTTTGGCCGGTACGCCCAATGAGGGGGAAACCTGGAAGGGTCTCGCCCTCGGCGCCTTGCTGGCAGCGCTGATGCTGATCACCCCGGCCGGTGGCGGCGTATTACTCATTTTGGCAGCCGGCGGCGCCGGCGCTTTCGTTGTCGGCTGGCTGGCGTTACGGCAAATCGACGGCTATACCGGTGACGTTTTGGGAGGCGTACAACAGGCTGCCGAGGCAGCGGTCTTGATCGTTGCCAGCGCCGTCATCATAGGAAACGCAGCATGAGTACACGCACTCGTTGGTGGTGGGTTCGCCACGCGCCGGTCACCTCGACCGACGGCCGCATCTACGGCAACACAGACCCGCCCGCCAATGTCGAAGACCCGCCGACCTATGCGGCCTTGGCGCGTTTTCTGCCCCAGGACGGCACCCTGGTCACCAGCCAATTGCAGCGCACTCATCAAACCGCCAACGCCATCCGCGACGCCGGTTTGGACCTGCCGGAGGCCACCATCGAGGAGGATCTCCAGGAGCAAAATTTCGGCGATTGGCAGGGTCGAAAACGCGAAGACGTCTATGCCGAGCTCGATCCCAAGCATCTGTTTTGGCTGGCTCCGGCCCGCACCAGAGCGCCCGGCGGGGAGAGCTTCGTCGATATGATGGGCCGGGTCTCGGCGGTCATCGAGCGGCTGACGTCAGAGCATTCCGGGCGCGACATTATCTCGGTCGGACATGGCGGGGTCATTCGCGCCGCCATCGGCCATGCTCTAAATCTGGACCCGGAAGTCGCCCTGGCCTGCCAGATCGACAATTGCTCGGTCACCCGGCTCGATCATTTCGGGCCCACCGAGAGCCATCCCGAGGGCGCGTGGGCACTTTTCCACGTTAATCAGCACGCCACGACAGAAAGCATACTGGCGCCCGATCACACCGCCATGCTAGCGTTGCTCCAGCGCTAAAACAGGGAAGTCCGGTGCGGTGAGGGTTCGCCCAGAACAATCGCTCAGAACACTCACCAAGGCCGGCGCTGCCCCCGCAACTGTAACGGCGAGGCCGGGCGTATCACCACTGGCGGTAATCACCGCCGGGAAGGACGCCGCCGATCGACGACCCGAAGCCAGGAGACCTCTTTAGCGCCTAACTTTAACACCGGCCCCTCGGGCGGAGGAAAGACGGTTGGCGATGGAAAATGCGGTCGAGACCACCCAAACAGGCACACTCCCGGCGCTGACGCTGGTGCTTGGCGGTGCGCGCTCGGGCAAGAGCCGGCACGCCGAGACCCTGGTGCTCGGCCATGCCGAAGCCATCGGCCAGCAACCGGTCTATATCGCCACCGCAGAAGCGCGCGACGGCGAAATGGCCGAACGCATCGCCGAACATCGCGCGCGCCGCGGCGACACCTGGCGTACCGAAGAAGCGCCCCAGGCGCTCAGCGACGCCCTCGCCGGCTGTGCAATTTCCGACCAGCCGATTCTGATCGACTGCCTGACCCTGTGGCTAACCAACATCATGCTGGCCGAGTTGGACATCGCCGCCGAGACCGCCAGCCTGCTTGACAGCCTGGGCCGCGCAACCGGACCGGTCGTCTGCGTCGCCAACGAAGTCGGCCTCGGCATCGTGCCCGATAACGCGCTGGGCCGGGCCTTTCGCGACCAGGCGGGCCACCTCAACCAGCAAGTGGCGGCGCGCGCCGACCGGGTCGATTTCATCGCCGCCGGCCTGCCGATCACCCTTAAAACCCTCAGCCAGACCGGATAAAACCCCCATGCAAAAAATTCCCGCCACCGTCATCACCGGCTTTCTCGGCGCCGGCAAGACCAGCCTGATCCGGCACCTGCTCGCGCACGCCAACGGCCGGCGGTTAGCGTTGATCATCAACGAGTTCGGCGATCTCGGCGTCGATGGCGAAATCGTCAATGGTTGCGGCATCGAAGACTGCGACGAGGATGACGTTATCGAGCTCTCCAACGGCTGCATATGCTGCACCGTGGCCGACGATTTCGTACCCACCATCACGGCCTTGCTCGACCGGGCCGACCCGCCCGACCATATCGTCATCGAAACATCCGGGCTGGCGCTACCCAAACCACTAGTCAAAGCGTTCGCTTGGCCGGAAGTGAAGGCGCGCACGACGGTCGACGGGGTGGTCACGGTGGTAGATGCGGCCGCTGTTGTGGCGGGACGTTTCGCCGATGACCCGGACGCGGTGGCGGCGGCACGCGCCGCCGATCCCTCGCTCGATCACGACAACCCGCTGGAAGAATTGTTCACCGATCAAATCGCTTGCGCCGACCTCATCATCATCAACAAAGCCGACCTGCTGAACGGCCCAGGGGATGGGGTCGCCAGCATCGACACCGTCCTGGCCGGACACCGCCGCGCCGGGGTGAAAACAGTCAATGCCACCCACGGCCAACTCGATCCAGCCCTGGTGCTCGGGCTCGACGCCGGCGCCGAGGACGATATCGCCGCGCGCCCCAGCGTGCACGACGATGAAGAGGATCACGACCATGACGATTTCGATAGTTTCATCGTCTCACTGGGCCCCATCGACGATCCGGCCCAATTGGAGGCCCGGCTCACCGCCGCGGTAACCGCGCACGACATCTTTCGCATCAAGGGATTTTTGGACATCCCCGATAAGGCGCGACGTCTGGTGGTGCAGGGGGTCGGCACTCGCTTTCAGCGCTATTTCGACCGGGACTGGCGCGACGGGGAAACGCGCAGCAGCGAGCTCGTCGTCATCGGCCGCGCCGGCATGGACCGCGCCGCCATCGCTGCGGAAATTTCTGGATGATGGAATTCAGCCACAGTCGGCCGCGGGCAGCCTCGTACTTCGACAAGCTCGGCATGAGGCTGCTTGTGCAAACTCACCTCATCCTGAGCCTGTCGAAGGATGATGTCGGGAAGGCCGGCTGATGCATCTGCTGGCCGCCACACCGGGTGCTGTCGACGATGGCAGCGAGGCTGTCGATCTCGCCCAGACGCCGGGCGAGATCGTTGTGCTCAGCGCCGCCGATACCGAAATCGCCTGCCTGGCAGCGGCGCAATCGGTGCGTCAGAACGTCGACACCGCCGCTCCAAGCGTCCGCTTGGCGAATTATCTGCGCCTCGGCCACAATCTGTCGGTCGATCTCTATACCGACCAGGTGATCGCCAACGCCAAGCTGGTCATCGTGCGGTTGCTGGGCGGGCGTGGCTACTGGACCTATGGGGTCGACGAAATTGCCGCGGCGTGCGCGGCGGCTGACATTCCCGTTGCCTTTCTACCGGGCGACGAGCAGCCCGACGCCGAACTCACCCAACTCACCACACTCGACGCGCCTTCGGCCCATCGCCTGTGGCAGTATCTGGTGCAGGGCGGTACCGCGAACGCAGAAAGTTTTTTGGCCTTCGCCGCCACGCTCATCGGCCACGACGCTGCGTGGCGCGAACCGGCGCCGCTGCTGCGCGCCGGCCTTTATTGGCCCGGCGCCGCGACCCCGACTCTCGGTGATTTGCAAAGTGATTGGCAGCCCGACGCGCCGGTCGCCGCGATCATCTTCTACCGGGCGCTGCTCCAGGCGGCCAATCTGGCGGTTGTCGACGGGCTGATCGCACACTTGCAAGAGGCCGGCCTTAACCCGCTACCGATCTATGCCAACAGCCTGAAAGACCCGGTCGCCGCGGCGACTTTAGCCCAGTTGCTGGCCGACGCCCCACCCGCCGTTATTCTCAATACCACCGGCTTCGCCTTGACCGCCCCCGGCGGCGATGCCAACCGGGGTCCGTTTGCCGAGACCGACGCCCCGGTGCTGCAAGTGGTCTTCGCTGGCTCTGATGAAGCGGGCTGGCGCGCCGGCACCAACGGTCTGGCGGCGCGCGATATCGCCATGAACGTCGCTCTGCCCGAGGTCGATGGACGGCTGCTGGCGCGAGCAGTCTCGTTCAAGGGCCGCGCGCGTCGCGACCCGGCGACCGAAACTGACGTCACGGTCTACCAGCCGGTGGCCGACCGGCTCGCCTTTACCGCCAAACTGGCCGCCGCTTGGGCCGAGTTGCGCACCACGTCGGCCGACAACCGAAAAGTCGCCCTTGTCCTGGCCAACTATCCCAACCGCGACGGCCGGCTGGGTAACGGTGTCGGCCTCGACACCCCGGCGGCAACGATGACGGTGCTGAATGCGCTGGCCACCGCCGGCTATCGCCTAGCCAATTTGCCGCATGACAGCGCGGCCCTGATGGACGAGATCGCCGCCGGCCCGACCAACGCCGCCATCATTGGCCGCGACGTGCGCGAGACGTTGCCGCTACCCGACTACGAACAGTTCTTCACCAGCCTGCCAGCAATGGTCCGTGAGCAGGTGTACGAACGTTGGGGGCCGCCGGAGGGCGACCCGTACTTCCGCGACGGCGATACCGAGTGCGGCGCCTTCGCCATCCCGGCGCAACGCTACGGCAACATCACCGTCGGCGTGCAGCCGGCGCGCGGTTACAATATCGATCCGGTGGCCAGCTACCACGATCCAGCGTTGGTACCGCCGCACGGCTATTTCGCCTTCTACGCCTGGCTGCGCCAAAGCTTCGGCGCCCACGCCATCGTCCATATGGGCAAGCACGGCAATCTGGAATGGCTGCCCGGCAAGGCGGTGGCGCTGAGCGCCGACTGTTTCCCCGAGGCCGCCTTGGGGCCGCTGCCCCATATCTATCCGTTTATCGTCAACGACCCGGGCGAGGGCACCCAAGCCAAGCGCCGCGCGTCCGCCGTCATCATCGACCATCTGACGCCGCCGTTGACCCGCGCGGAGACCTATGGGCCACTGCGCGACCTGGAAGCTCTGGTCGACGAATATTACGAGGCCGCCAATGTAGACCCGCGACGGCTGGCGGTGCTGCGCCGGCAAATCCTCGATTTGGCGCAGGAGTCCGGTCTCGATCGGGATCTTGGATTCGATGGTGATCTGGACAGCGACGACGCGCTGATCCGCCTCGATGGTTATTTGTGTGAACTGAAGGAATTGCAGATCCGCGATGGGCTGCATGTGTTCGGTCAATCGCCGGCGGGCGATCAAATGACCGACCTGCTGGCCGCCCTGCTGCGCCTGCCGCGCGGTTCGGGCGAGGGGGACGCCTCGCTATTACGCGCTTTAACCACCGACTTGGAACTGAATTTCGATCCGCTCGATTGCGATTTCGCCGCACAGTGGGGCGGCGTCAAACCGGCAATCCTGCATAACGAAGATACATGGCGTACGGCGGGCGACACGATTGAACGGCTGGAGGAGTTGGCAAGCACGGTGATCGCCGGCACGCAACAGCCCGACCCAACCTGGTCCGCCACTATCGCGGTGCTCGACCAGCTCAATACCACCCTACGCCCCGCCGTGGCGGCGTGCGGCGAGGCTGAACTGGGCGGCCTGCTCACCGGCCTCGACGGGCGCTTCGTCGATCCAGGCCCGTCCGGCGCACCGTCGCGCGGCCGCCCCGACGTGCTACCCACGGGTCGGAATTTTTATTCGGTCGATACCCGCACCGTACCCACCCCGGCGGCCTGGCAGCTCGGCTGGAACTCGGCGCAGTTGCTGGTCGAGACCTACGCCCAAGAGCATGGCGACTGGCCGCGCGCCATGGCGCTGTCGGCCTGGGGCACCAGCAATATGCGCACCGGCGGCGACGATATCGCCCAGGCTCTGGCATTGATCGGCGCGCAACCCACCTGGGACAGCGCGTCACGGCGGGTCACCGGGTTCGAGGTGATGCCGGTCTCGGTGCTCGACCGGCCGCGCGTCGATGTCACCCTACGGGTCTCCGGCTTTTTCCGCGACGCCCTTCCCGGGCTAATCGATCTGTTCGACAGCGCCGTGCAAGCGGTCGCCGCGGAAGACAGTGAAAGCGAGCGCGACAACCCCATCGCCGCACGCATCGCAGCGGAAGCTGCGGCGCTTGTCAGCGACGGTATGACACCGGCGGACGCAAGGCGGCGCGCCGGCTGGCGCATCTTCGGCTCCAAGCCCGGCGCGTATGGCGCGGGGTTGCAAGCTCTGATCGACGAGAAGGGCTGGCACGACCGCGCCGACCTCGCCCGCGCCTATGTGGCCTGGGGCGGCTATGCCTATGGCGCCGGGACTGGTGCCGGTAAGTCGGAGAGTTACGGCGTCGCCGCCCATGGCACGTTTTCGCACCGGTTGGGCGCGGTCGAGGCGGTGGTCCACAACCAGGACAATCGCGAACACGACCTGCTCGACAGCGACGATTACTACCAGTTCGAAGGTGGGCTGGCGGCGGCGGTCGCCCAGGAGGCCGGCCATGCGCCGACGGTCTATCACAACGACCATTCGCGCCCCTTCGCGCCCAAGATACGCACCCTCGAAGCGGAGATCGCGCGGGTGGTGCGCGCCCGGGTGATCAATCCCAAATGGATCGCTGGCGTCATGCGCCATGGCTATAAGGGCGCCTTCGAGATGGCGGCGACGGTGGATTATCTATTCGCCTTCGCGGCGACCGCCGGCGCCGTGCGCGACGACCAGTTCGACCGGGTCTACGCCGCCTATCTGGGCGACGATGCGGTACGGGCGTTCCTGGAAGACAATAACCCCGCCGCGCTGAAAGAAATGGCCGAGCGGCTCATTGAGGCCATCGATCGGGGTTTGTGGCGGGCGCGCTCGAACTCAGCCTATGCAAGACTTTCCGAACTTGCCGGCCAGCCATTGGAGCAAACCGCATGACGACCCAAGACGACGACGCCCGCTGGGCGGAGAAAAAGCGCAAACAGAAAGCCGCGCGGGACAAGATGCTCGCCCGCAAGACCAAGGAAAAAGGTCTACTGATGGTCCATACCGGCAAAGGCAAGGGCAAGACCACGGCGGCCATGGGGCTGGTCATGCGCGCGCTGGGCCACGGCAAGCAGGTCGGTATCGTCCAGTTCGTCAAAGGCAAATGGGAGACCGGTGAGCGGGTGGTGTTAGAGAAATTCGCCGACCAGATCACCATTGCCGTGATGGGCGAGGGGTTTTCCTGGGACAGCCAGGACCGCCAGCGCGACATCGCCGCTGCTCAAGCCGCCTGGACGACGGCCATGGAGATGATAACCGATCCCGCCTACGATCTCATCCTGCTCGACGAACTCAACATCGTGCTGCGCTACGACCATCTGCCCATCGCCGACGTCGTCGCCGGCCTGACCGCGCGGCGGCCCGATCTGCACATCATCGTCACCGGGCGCAACGCCAAGGCCGAACTCATCGAGGCCGCCGACATGGTGACCGACATGACCATGGTCAAACACCATTTCCGCGACGACGTAAAAGCCCAAGTGGGTATTGAGTTTTGAAAGATGCGAGTACGCCCATCAACCAAACAAGACATCCTCATGCTGAGCTTGTCGAAGCATGGGGGCCACCACACCTCGATCCTTCGACAGGCTCAGGATGAGGTGTTGTCGATAGTGGCATAAATCATGACTGCCGCGCTGATGTTCCAGGGGACCGGGTCGGATGTGGGCAAGTCGCTCATGGTCGCCGGGCTGGCGCGCGCCTATGCCCGCCGTGGCCTGGCGGTGCGGCCGTTCAAGCCGCAGAACATGTCGAATAATGCCGCGCCCGCTACCGGGTGCGATGGGGCGATCGGCGAGATCGGCCGCGCTCAAGCCCTACAGGCCCGCGCTTGCGGCGTCGCCCCCGCCATCGACATGAACCCGGTGCTGTTGAAGCCCCAGTCGGAGGTCGGTGCGCAGATCGTCGTCCATGGCCGGGTCACCGGAAACGCCGACGCGCGGGCCTATCATGATTTGAAACCGCAGCTCTTGCCGGCAGTGTTGGAAAGTTTCGAACGCCTGCGCAGCACAGCCGACCTGGTGTTGATCGAAGGCGCCGGCAGCCCGGCGGAAACCAATTTGCGCACCGGCGATATCGCCAATATGGGCTTCGCGGAAGCCGCCGACGTTGCCGTGGTCATGGTCGGCGACATCGAACGCGGCGGGGTTATCGCCAGTTTGGTGGGCACCTGGTCGCTGCTCGACACACGCGAGCGGGCGCGCTTGTGCGGCTATCTCGTCAATAAGTTTCGCGGCGACCCATCGCTGTTCAACGACGCCCATAGCGACATTCACGCCCATACCGGCCTGCGATCCTTCGGCGTCGTCCCCTGGTTCGAGGCCGCCCATCGCCTGCCGGCGGAGGATTCGGCTTCCCTGGCTCGCCAATATAACGGTGTGGAACAATCGGCCGGCACAATCCACATCGCCGTACCGCACCTGCCGCGCATCGCCAATTTCGACGATTTTGATCCTCTGCGCGCTGAACCCAACGTTGCGCTGACTTTAGTCGAGCCAGGCCATCCGCTGCCCGGCGATGCCGATCTGATCATCCTGCCGGGTTCGAAATCGACCCTGGCCGACCTCGCCGAATTGCGCCGCCAAGGGTGGGATATCGACATTTTGGCGGCGGTCCGGCGGGGCGCCAATGTGCTGGGTATTTGTGGCGGCTATCAGATGCTGGGCCGGAAAATCGCCGACCCGGACGGGATCGAAGGCCCGGCGGGCAACGCCGAAGGGCTGGGATTGCTTGATGTCGAGACCGTCATCGGCGGCGATAAATCCCTGGCGCCAGTGACCGGCCGCACGGTCGAAGGCAATATCGAGCTTTCCGGCTATGAAATGCATATGGGCCAAACCACCGGCCCCGACACCGCGCGGCCCGTCCTCACTCTAAGCGACCGCAGCCAATCCCGACCTGACGGCGCGGTCTCGCCCAACGGTAATGTGAGCGGCACCTATGTGCACGGGCTGTTCGCATCCGACCCATTCCGCCACAACTGTTTGTCCGCGCTCCACGGCGATCATCGAAGCACGCTTTCTTATGACGGGATGGTCGAGCAGACGCTTGACGACCTCGCCGACCATTTAGCAGCGTCCCTCGACTTGGATGCCCTGCTCGCGGCGGCAGGTGGCTAAATGCAAAACCTATGCGATGAGATAGGTCACGATCGCCGCGATCACCGCCGCGTTGACCAAACACGCCACGACGAACAGGTAAAGTGCGCGACGGATTTCCGCCACGCCGATGCGCGCACTGAACTCTTCGCCCAGCCACGGCTCGTCAACGGTCTCGCCGGCGTAGCGGCGCGGTCCCGACAGGGCGACCGAGAGAGCGCCGGCCATCGCCGCTTCGGGCCGGCCGGCATTGGGCGAGCGGTGCTTGCCGCCGTCGCGCCACATCACCTTGAGCGCCTGGGACGACAGCCCCTTGGGTACGAACATGGCAGCCGCGACGATGAATGCGCCGGCCAGGCGCGCGGGAACGAAATTCAGGGCATCGTCGAGGCGGGCCGTCGCCATACCGAAGGCCGCGTGCCGCTCGGTGCGATAGCCGATCATCGAGTCCATGGTGTTGATCGTCTTGTAGGCGAACAAGCCGGGCAGGCCGAGCAGCAGATACCAAAAGGCCGGCGCCACCACCGCGTCGCTAAAACTTTCCGCCAGGCTTTCGATCGCCGCCCGGGCGACGCCATGTTCGTCGAGCTGCTCGGGGTCGCGGCCGACGATCTGCGCCACCGCCGCGCGGCCGCCGGCAAGCCCGTCGGATTCGAGCGCTCGCCCGACGGCACGCACATGATCGAACAGGCTGCGCTGGGCGATCAGCAGAACCACAAGCAGCAGTTCGAGCCCCCAGCCGAAGGGGATCGAGCGGCTGAGCTTCGCCAGCGCCCAACCAAGCACGGCCATGGTTGCAGCGAAACCGACCGCGACAACCGCGCCGCGAACGGCGCGCGCCGCCGCGGCTCGGCGTTCGCGATTGAGCCGTTTATCGAGCCAGCCGGTCACCGCGCCAATCATCGCCACCGGATGGGGGAGAATACGGAACAACGGCCCGAACTCGCCGACGATGGCGTCGATCAACAGGGCGGCCAACAGAACCAGGGGCGGCAGCAATCCGCTGGCGCCATATTCGGCAATAAGCATCGCCGGTATCCTGCGGCCCGCCACCGCGCCGGGTCAATCGAGTCGGCGCCTTGGCGGTGGGGGGTGAGCATGGTCTATTGCCGGCAACGGGAGAGTAGAGGGTTATGAGCGAAGATTTTGGCATCATGGTGTGTGGCCATGGCAGCCGCGATGAGAATGCGGTGCGCGAGTTCGCCACCGTCGCCGCGGCCATGTGCGCGCGCTTTCCCGAGCGCGACGTCGAATATGGCTTCCTGGAGTTCGCTCAGCCGATCATCCGCGAAGGCCTCGACAAACTGGCGGAGCGCGGCGTCACCAAAGTTCTAGCCGTGCCCGGCATGCTGTTCGCCGCCGGCCATGCCAAGAATGACATTCCCTCGGTGCTCAACACCTATATGGCGCAGAACCCCGGCCTGGAAATTATCTACGGCCGCGAACTTGGCATCGACACGCGCATGATCCGCGCTGCCGGTGAGCGGGTCAGCGCCGCCCTGGCTCAGGCCGATACCGAGCAGGGACCGATCCCCCGCCACGAAACGTTGCTCATGGTGGTCGGGCGCGGCGCGTCGGACCCGGACGCAAATTCGAACGTCGCCAAAGTCTGCCGCATGTTGTGGGAAGGCCTTGGTTTCGGATGGGCCGAGACCGCCTATTCGGGCGTTACTTTTCCATTGGTCAAACCGGCGCTGGAACACGCCACAAAGCTCGGCTACCGGCGCATCGTGGTGTTTCCGTATTTCTTGTTCACCGGCATTCTGGTGCGCCGCATCTACGACCATACGGACGAAATCGCCGCCGCCCATCCCGACATCCAGATCGTCAAGGTGCCCTATCTGAACGACCACCCGCTGGTACTCGACACCTTCGCCGCCCGGGTCGAGGAAATCCTGCACGGCGCCAACGTGATGAATTGCCAAATGTGTAAGTACCGCGAACAGGTGCTGGGCTTCGAAGACGAGGTCGGCCTGGCACAGCTCAGCCACCATCACCATGTCGAAGGCATCGGCACGGGCGACGGTCACCACCATCACGGCGACCATGGCCACGGGGATCACGACCACAGCCATCATCATCCCTATCCCCACGCCGATCACCCGCTGGGGCCAAACAGCCTGCGCGACGACGCCGATTAGGCGGCTCCATGACGGCACAATCTTTCGACTATCTGCGCGACCCCGAATCGATCTATCGGGAATCCTTCGCAGCCGTTGGCAGCGCGGTGAATGTCGAGGCTCTGCCCGAGGTCATCCGTGCGGCGGCGCTGCGCATCGCGCACGCCTGCGGCGACAGTACGGCCATCGAGGATCTGCGCTGGTCCGACGGCGCGGCCCCGGCCGGCCGCGCCGCTCTGGCCGCCGGCGCGGCGGTCATTACCGATTCGCGCATGGTCGCCGACGGCATCATCCGCCGCTCTCTGCCGGCCGATAACCCGGTTCTGTGCACGCTGGGATTGGGTAGCGTTCGTGGGTTGGCGGCGCGCGGCGACACCACCCGCTCGGCCGCCGCGGTCGAACTTTGGGTTCCGTGGCTTGAAGGCGCCGTGGTCGTCATCGGCAATGCGCCAACGGCGCTGTTCCGGCTGTTGGAAGGTATCGCGGAGGGCTGGCCGCAACCGGCGCTGATCGTCGGTATGCCGGTGGGCTATGTCGGCGCGGCGGAGGCCAAGCAGGCGCTCATCGAAGCCGACGCCGCACCCTATATCGCGCTGACCGGCCGGCGCGGCGGCAGCGCTGTGGCCGCCGCCACGATCAACGCTTTGGCGATCGAACAGGGTGCGGCCCCATGAGCGCCTGGCTGACCGTGGTTGGCCTGGGCGCCGACGGGCCAGCGGGATTGCCGCCCACCTCCCGCGCCATGATCGACAACGCCGAACTATTGGTCGGCGGCGAACGCCACTTGGCGCTGATCACCAACGGACATTGCGAGACAATTTCTTGGGATTCCCCCCTTGAGAGCACGATGGCGAAAATCGCCGCCAACCGGAGCCGGCGAGTGGTCGTGCTGGCAACCGGCGATCCGATGGCCTATGGCATCGGCAGCACCTTGGCGCGGCATTTCGAGCCCGATGATTTAACAATCGTGCCGGCTCCAAGCGCCTTCAGTCTGGCCGCCGCGCGGTTGGCCTGGCCGCTCGATACATGCGTCTGTCTGACCCTGCACGGCAGGCCGTTGGAATTGTTAGCCTATCATGCCCAACCGGGCGCGCGCCTGCTGATCCTCAGCCATGATGGATCGACCCCGGCCAAGCTCGCGGCGCGGCTGACCGAGTTGGGTTACGGGTCCAGTGCGATTTCAGTCCTAGAGAATATGGGTGCCGCCGACGAAGCTCGCCACGACGGCACCGCCCAGGCATGGGCTGCAACCGCCATCGCCGATTTGAACACTATTGCTGTCGACTGCGTCGCTGGTCCGGACGCTCTGGTCTATCCCCACACGCCGGGATTACCCGACGAGGCCTTTTTGCACGATGGCCAACTGACCAAGCGGGTGGTCCGCGCCGCCACTTTGGCTGCCTTGGCACCCTTGCCGGGCCAGCATTTATGGGATCTCGGCGCCGGCAGCGGCGCCATCGCCATCGAGTGGTTGCGCGCCGCCCAAAACGCCCAGGGTCGCGGCGCTTCGGCGGTCGCGGTCGAGCGCGACCCGGCGCGCAGCGCCCGCATTGCCGAAAATGCTAGCCGACTGGGCACGCCGTTTTTGGAAATCGTCACTGCCGAAATCGCAGCCACCCTACCTGACATGATGCCGCCCGATGCGGTGTTTTTAGGGGGCGGGCTGACGACCGACGGCGTGGTTGAGTACGCCTGGCAGGTTCTCAAACCGGGCGGTCGCCTGGTGGCGAACGCAGTGACTTTGGAAGGCGAACAGATTCTCGCCGACGCCCACACCCTTTTCGGCGGCGATTTATCGCGCATCACCGTCAGCAATGCAGAACCGGTCGGAGAGCGCACGGGATGGCGCCCAGCCATGCCGGTCACCCAGTGGGCGGTGCATAAAACATGAGCGGCACCGTCTATGGCATCGGGGTGGGTCCCGGCGACCCGGAACTGATGACCCTGAAGGGCGCGCGGTTGCTTAGCGCCTGCCCGGTCATCGCCTACCCGGCGCCGGAGACCGGCGACAGTCTGGCCCGGCGGATCGCCGCGCCGCATATGCCCGGCGACGCCACTGAGATCATCATTCGCACGCCCATGTCGAGCGACCGGTTTCCCGCCGAAGAGGTTTATGACCGGGCCGCCGAGGAGATCGGCGAACATCTCGCCGCCGGCCGCGACGTCGCCGTGCTGTGCGAGGGCGATCCGTTTTTTTATGGCTCGTTCATGTATTTGTTCGCGCGCCTGGCCGAACACTGGCCGGTCGATGTGGTCCCCGGCGTATCGTCGCTGATGGCCTGCGCGGCGACCCTGAGTGCGCCCCTAGCCGCCCGCAACGATGTGCTGACCGTTCTGCCCGCGCCCTTGGACGACGTTATACTGGCGGATCGGTTGGCGGACTGCGACGCCGCCGCGATCATCAAGGTCGGCCGGCATTTTGGCCGGGTGCGAACTCTTTTGAACGAACTCGGACTCGCCGAGACCGCTCGCTACATTGAGCGCGCAACTATGAGCGAGCAGCGGGTCGTCGCCTTGGACGAAGTAGACAGCGATAGCGTGCCCTATTTCTCCATGGTCTTGGTGCACACCCGCGGGGCGGCCTGGTCATGAGCACCTCGTCTCTGCCGGCAAGCATCGCACTGGTTGCCTTGACCGCCGACGGGGCCATACTCGCGCGCCGTCTGGCGGCCGACTTACCGGGGACGCAGGTACACAGCTTGGTTGGGCGCGTCGCTGAAGCGGATATATTTTTCGACAACACCGGCCGCCACCTGGCCGGACTTTTCGCGACAGGAACCGCAATTGTCGGTGTCTGCGCCAGCGGTATCTTGATCCGTAGTTTGGCGCCCTATCTGTCCGACAAACGCGACGAGCCGCCGGTCGTGGCCCTCGCTGCCGATGGTTCTGTCGCCGTGCCTTTGTTGGGGGGCCACAACGGCGCCAACGCGTTGGCCCGCCATCTCGCCGCCACGCTCGGCGGCGCGGCGGCGATCACCACCGCTAGCGACCTCACCGGAGGCCACGCGGTGGACGATCCGCCCGCCGGCTGGACGGTGGTGAACCCAGAAATGGTGAAACGGGTCGCCGCGGCGTCGCTGGCCGGCGATCCGATCATCCTCCATCGCGACGCCGGCGACCCGTCATGGCTAATCGACGGCGGCCTGGTCTTTGCCGACACCGGCGCGCTCGCCGTGCGCATCTCCGACCGGACGACGCCACCCCAAGGCGACGAGTTAATATTGAACCCGCCGAGCCTGGCACTCGGCGTGGGTTGCGAGCGCGATACCGAACCTGAGGCGCTGATCAACCTTGTCGATCAAACTTTAGCGGACGCGGGGTTGGCGCGGGAATCGGTCGCGGTGGTGGTCTCGCTCGATGTGAAGATGGACGAACCGGCAGTCCACGCGGTCGCGGCGCATTTGGGGGCACCATTACGGTTTTTCGACGCCGCCATCCTGGAGGCTGAAACGCCGCGTTTGGCAACCCCGTCAGATCTAGTGTTTCGCGCCGTCGGCTGCCATGGGGTCGCGGAAGGCGCGGCGCTCGCCGCGACCGGGACCGACGGGATCTTGGTGGTCCCCAAGGTCCGGGGAAAACAGGCCACCTGCGCTATCGCGCGAGCGCCATCAATCGATCTCCTGACCGTCGGTACACCGCGCGGCCGCCTGTCGATCGTCGGCACCGGCCCCGGCGCGGCAAACTACCGGTTGCCGGCCGCTGATCATGCCATTGCCGCCGCCGATCACATCGTCGGTTATGGGCCCTATATCGACCTGCTCGGCGACGCGGCGGTCGGCAAACAGCGCCACGAATTCGCGCTGGGCGAAGAAGAGGTGCGGTGCCGCACCGCCCTCGATCTCGCGGCAGCCGGCGGACAGGTGGTGTTGGTATCAAGCGGCGATCCGGGCATCTACGCCATGGCGACGCTGGTTTTCGAGCTCCTGGACCAGGCAGATAACAGCGCCTGGAACCGAGTGGCGCTAGATGTGGTGCCCGGCGTCTCGGCGATGCAACTGGCCGCGGCGCGAGCCGGCGCACCGTTGGGCCACGACTTCTGCGCCATATCCCTGTCCGACCTGCTGACCCCCTGGGCGACCATCGAAAATCGGCTGCGGGCCGCCGCCGCCGCTGATTTCGTCGTCGCCCTCTATAATCCGGTCAGCCGGAAGCGCCGCCATCAAATGGCAACCGCCCGCGATATTCTGCGCGCCCACCGGCCGGCCGATACGCCGGTGATTATCGCCCGCAATCTGGCGCGCGACGGCGAGAGCGTGCGGGTTCTGCCGTTGGCCGAGCTGGCGGTCGACGAGATCGACATGTTGAGCGTGGTGATCGTCGGCAACACCGCCAGCCGGGCGGTGCACCGAGGCGGTCGCGATTGGGCCTACACGCCGCGGGGTTATGCCGCCGCTACCGAAAAAGAAACCGCGATGGGATCGCGATGAGCCCAACGCTGTCAAACCTGATCGGCCTGGATCGTCCCCTCGGCGGCGCCATTGAGCGCGGCCGGGACAATAACTTCGACCTGCTGCGGCTCACGGCGGCCCTGTCGGTTTTGTTCGGCCATAGTTTCGTTCTGACCGCCGGGCAAACCAGCCTGGAAACAGTCGATCCCATCAGTCGTTTCCTGATCCCCAATGCCGGCTTCAACGAAGCCATCCACGATCTCGCGGTGGACATTTTCTTCGTCATTAGCGGTTTTCTGGTGGCGCGCTCGTTCCTCACCCAAAAGACCCTCATCGGGTTCGTCGAAGCTAGGGTGTTGCGGGTTTTTCCGGCCGCGATTTTATGCGCCGTGCTCACCGTCGTCGCGCTGTTCGCGTTGAGTACGGTCCCCGCCGCCAGCTATTTCACCAACGCCGAGACCTGGCAGTTTCTAATCAACAATTCCACTTTGTGGCGGGTCGAGTACGATTTGCCCGGCGTGTTTGCCACCAACGCCCATGCCGGCGCAGTGAACGGCTCGCTGTGGACCTTACCCATCGAGCTGCGGGCCTATGTTTTCCTGACGGTGCTCGGCGTCTTGCGGCTGCTGCGGTTCCGTCACGCCGCCAATTTGGTACTGGCCGTCCTGGTCGTTCTATTCCTGGTGCCCGAATGGTCGTCCATCGTCACCCGCAACGAGGACAAATGGCGACTGTTTCTGTTTTTCTTCACCGGTGCGGGGTTCTACATCAACCGGAAATACATCCCCCTCGGCATCCTGCCGCCGGTGGTCCTGCTCGCACTCTATACGGGGACCAGCGCGTTTCCCAAGCTGCACGCGCTAATCTTCGTTCTTCTGGTCAGCTACATAACCTTGGCCCTGGCGCTCGCGCGTTATTTCCCCAGCATCGATCCAGGCAAGATGGGCGATGTTTCCTACGGCGTTTATCTCTACGCGTTCCCGGTTCAACAGGCGCTCATCCAGCTGCTACCGTCGACCCTCAACGGTTGGTGGTTGGCGGTTTGGGCGAGCCTCGTTACGGTGTTCCTCGCCGCTCTGTCCTGGTTCCTGGTCGAAAAACGGGCGCTGACCAAGAAAGGCTACGCGGCAAGTGCGTTAATGAGGTATCGCGGATGACGGTCTATTTCATTGGCGCCGGACCGGGAGCCGCCGACCTGATTACCGTACGCGGCCAGCGGCTGATCGAGCGCTGCCCGATGTGCCTCTATGCCGGCTCGTTGGTGCCGGCGGAAATCGTCGCGGCCGCGCCATCGGACGCCACGGTTCTCGATACCGCGCCAATGACCCTGGATCAGATCATCGCCCATATGGTCGACGCCGATGCAAACAAGGAAGACGTGGCGCGGGTGCATTCCGGCGACCCTTCGATCTATGGCGCAATTGGCGAACAGATGCGCCAATTGGTGGCGCACGACATCGCATATGAGGTGGTGCCCGGCGTGCCGGCCTTCGCCGCCGCCGCCGCCGCGCTTGGCCGCGAACTGACCCTGCCCGATGTCAGCCAAACCGTAATCCTCACCCGCACCGCGGTGCGCGCATCCGACATGCCGCCGGGCGAAGAACTGGCCATCCTGGCACAAAGCCATGCCACCCTGGCGATCCACCTCTCGATCAACAATCTTGTCCCGGTGTTGCGCGAGCTGACACCCTATTATGGGCCCGACTGTCCCACTGTCATCGCCTACCGAGTGAGCTGGCCCGACCAGCAAATCGTGCAAGGCACTCTGGCGACTATTCGCGACAAGGTGAAACCTTTGGGTATTACGCGGACCGCGCTGATTTTGGTCGGCCGGGCGCTCGCTGCCGATCTAGACACCGCTGACGCGTTCGCCAACAGCCAGCTCTATAGCCCCGGCCACCACCATGTGCTGCGACCCCGACAGCCGAAATAAAAATAGCCTCATGCTGAGCTTGTCGAAGCATGAGGCGCTGGTTCGAACGCGTTTAAATTTTTTTCGGCTAGCGCGCGCCTGCCGCCTCAAGGGTTTTTATCAGGGCGCGCGACCGCCCGTTACGCGCCACATCGAGCACCGAACGGCCGGTAAAATCGGTGTGGTTGAAATCGGCACCCCGTTCGATAAGCAAACTCGCAATGTCCGCTTGGCTTTTCTCGGCCGCGTGCATAAGCGGCGTGCGGCCGTCGAGATTTTCCCGGTCAATGACCTTATCGGCCTCAAGCAGCAATTCGACGACCTCGTAATGGCCGTTACCTGCCGCGTAGTACAAGGCGCCATTGCCCAGCTCATCGACGACATCGGTCCGGGTCTGAAACTCCAGCAGCACCTCGATCGCATCGTAGGAGCCTTGGATCGCGCCCCAGATCAGGGCCGTCTTGCCGTCGCTGTCAGTCCGCGTGGTCGATGAGCGGCGGACCATCAACTCGCGCACATCGTCGGGCCGGTTTTCATAGGCCGCGACGATGACCGGGTCATCGCGGAACAGTTCTATCTGCGCCGCCACCGGGCTCGCAAAACCCAGGGCTAATGCCGCAATTGTTAATAATCGTAACCACATAGCCCAAGTGTTCCCGCCCGAAGCCAGCGGGTCAAGACCCCAAACGGACGATAATCCAGTCGATTGCCGCCGGCACGTCATGCACCACTGGGCCCACCGGCGGCGGTGGACGGCGCACCATAACCACGGGCAGCCCCAATAGCCGCGCCGCTTCGAGCTTGGCTGCCGTTGCCGTGCCACCTGACGCCTTGCTCACCAACACATCAATTTTGTGGGATTCCATCAATTCCCGCTCCCCCTCCACCGAAAACGGACCGCGGCCGGTGATGGCCTGAAAATCGGAAAACGGCGCAAGATCAGCGGGCCGATCGATCAGCCGAACCAAAAACCAAATATCCGCCAGAGACGCGAACGGGGCCAATTCCTGTATGCCCACGGTCAGAAACGCGCGCCGGCCGAACTGCGTTAAATTCTCCGCCGCCGCTTCGACGCTATCGAAGTAGGTCCAATTGTCGCCGGGTGTGACCTTCCAGGGCGCGCGCGACAATGCCAGGCGCGGTACGCTAGCGGTCTCACAGGCAGTCACCGCATTCGCCGAAATCTGGGTCGCGAACGGGTGGGTGGCATCGATCACAATGGCGACCCGCTGATCCTTTAGATAATCCGCTAGAGCCTCCGCGCCGCCAAAGCCGCCGCTGCGCACTTGCCCAGGTAGCGCGCCCGGCGCGCGCGTTCGCCCCGCCAATGAAGTCGTCAGCGCCAACCGGTCGGAAAAGCCATCCGCCAGGGAGCGCGCCAAAGTGGCCGCCTCCGTGGTTCCGCCCAGGATCAGAATATGGGGTTTACTAAAATCCGGCACGGCCGAGGATCGTTCCATCGCGTTCGACCACCACCACCTCGACATCGGTCGCGCCAGCCAATGTGGCCCGCGCGGTTTCGCGTGCCCCCGCCGCCACCGCATCGGCCAGAGGTTCCGCGATTCCATTTTCGCGGGCCAACGCCAGCACCGCTCCAGCGCTCGAGGCCGCACGAGCAGCGATAATGGTCTTCGTATCGGCCCCCAGCGCCGACAGCCGGTCGGCAAGGCGTCCAACATCAATCGTCGATTGGTCTGAATGCAAATCGAGATGACCCTCGGCGAGTTTCGACAGTTTGCCGAACCCACCCGCCAGGGTCAGGCGCGCAACGGGATGGTCGCGCAAATATTTCAGCAAGCCGCCGGCGAAATCGCCCATATCGATCAGCGCTTGTTCGGAAAGTCCGCAGAGGTCGCGGACCGCGCGCTCCGAAGTGCGCCCCGTCGCCGCCGCGATGTGGCCCAGCCCCGTCGCCCGGGCGACATCCACCCCACGATGGATCGAATGGATCCATGACGCGCAGGAATAGGGGATCACCACGCCGGTGGTGCCCAAAACGCTCAATCCGCCGACGATGCCCAACCGCGCATTGCTGGTGCGCGCCGCCAGCTCGACCCCGTCGGGGATCGACACAGTGATAGTGATGTCGGGAACGGCGCCATATTCCGCCGCGACGTCGCCAACCGCGGCCGCCATCATCTCGCGCGGTTTGGGATTGATCGCCGGCTCGCCAACCGGCACCGGCAATCCCGGCAAGGTAACCGTGCCGACACCGTCACCGGCGGCAAACAACACCCCGGCACCCGTGGGGGCAGGGGTCACCGTCGCCTTAATCAACGCGCCGTGTGTCACATCGGGATCGTCGCCGGCATCCTTGATCACCCCTGCCATCGCCGCTGCGTCATCGAGGGATTTTTCGGCGAGCACAAACGCAGCGCGTTGACCGCGGGGCAGGCGGATTACTACCGGGTCAGGGAACTCGCCGGTCAATAGCGCTTCATAAGCCGCACGCGCCGCCGCCGTAGCACAAGCGCCGGTAGTCCAGCCTCGGCGCAGGTCACCGCTCGGTTTACGTTCGGGAGCTTCCGGCGCTATGTCGGGTAAATCGGCCATGGTGGATAGTTTAGCGCGCGCGCCGGTTGTCCGGCCAGCAGCAGGGCGCTAGCTTCTGACCATGGAACTCCCCGCGATCTCCTTGCCCGAATTCGTCCCCGGTTGGGTGTGGCTGGTCGGCGCCGGCCCCGGCGACCCGGCGCTGCTGACTCTGGCCGCAATGCACGCGCTGCGGGCCGCCGATGTGGTGGTCTACGACGCGCTGGTCGATCCGCGCATTCTCGCCCTGGCGAACCCGGACGCGGAGCAGATTTACGCCGGTAAGCGCGGCGGGCGGCCATCGCCCAAGCAGCCTGATATCTCGGCCCGGCTGGTGCAATTGGCCCGCGCCGGCCACCGGGTCCTACGGCTTAAGGGCGGCGATCCCTTCGTCTTCGGGCGCGGCGGCGAAGAAGCGCTGGCCCTAGTCGCCGCCGGCATTCCCTTTCGCGTGGTCCCCGGCATCACGGCGGCGACCGGCGGCTTGGCCTATGCCGGCATTCCGGTCACTCACCGCGACGTCAACACCGCCGTCACCTTCGTCACCGGCCATAATGTCAAAGGTGACGTGCCCGATGATTTGGACTGGACGGCCCTGGCCCGTGGCGCGCCGGTTTTAGTGTTCTATATGGCGCTGAAACATCTCGACGAGATTGCCGCACGGTTAATTGGCGGCGGCCGCGACGCCAACGAACCGGCAGCGATCGTCACTTCAGCGACCACCGGCGAACAGCAAGTGATCGAAACCACCCTCGGCGCCGCACCCAGCCGCGCCCACGAAGTCACGCCGCCGGCGCTGTTCGTGGTCGGCGAGGTGGTGCGTCTGCGCGCAGGCCTCGATTGGTTCGGCGCCCTGTCGGGCCGGGTCCTCGACGCCGACCCACTCGACCTGCACACCGACCGCGATGCCGGCTAGCCCCGGCCTAATTATCGCCGCCCCGGCGTCGGGCAGCGGCAAAACCGTGGTGACCCTGGCCCTGCTGCGGGCCTTGGGTAACGCTGGGATCAATGTGGCGTCGGCCAAGGCCGGGCCCGATTACATCGACCCGGCATTTCATCGCGCCGCAACCGGCCGCGCCTGCGTCAATCTCGATCCCTGGGCGATGCGTCCCGCCACTCTGGCCCGCTTGGTTCAAACCCAGTCGAACAGTGCCGATTTGATCCTGACCGAAGGGGTGATGGGCCTGTTCGACGGCATCAATCTGCCCGACCAGCCCGACGCCGGCTCAACGGCAGACCTGGCCGCGTTGACCGGATGGCCGGTGATCCTGGTGGTCGATGCCGGCCGCCAAGCCGCTAGCGTCGGCGCCCTGGTCGCGGGGTTCGCTCACCATCGCGATGACGTGGCGGTCGCCGGGGTGATTTTTAACCGAGTGGCGAGTGACGCACACGCGGCAGTTCTGAAGGCTGCCGTAGCGCGTGCAACACCGGATATCGCCATTTTAGGCTCCGTGCCGCGCGACCCCGCACTTGCTTTGCCTGAGCGCCATTTGGGGCTGGTGCCGGCGGGCGAGCATGAAGCGCTCGAACCCTTCTTGGAGAACGCGGCATGCATCGTCGCCGAAAACATCGATCTCGCCATCCTGCAACGGCTCGCTCGCTCCGCCCGACTCGTTGACACGATCAACGATGCTTCACCTCAAATCCCCCCTTTAGGCCAGCGCATTGCCGTCGCCCAGGACGAAGCATTCGGCTTCGCCTATGCGTCCGTTATGGAAGGGTGGCGCCAGGCGGGTGCCGAAATCGCGCCCTTCTCGCCGCTTGCCGATCAGGCGCCGCCCGGCGACGCGGATGCTGTCTACCTGCCCGGCGGCTACCCCGAGCTCCATGCCGGTGAGCTGGCTGCCGCGACAACGTTCCTCGAGGGTCTGCGCGACGCCGCGGCGCGGGGTGCGGCCGTCTTTGGTGAATGCGGCGGCTATATGGTCTTGGGCGGCAGCCTGACCGACGCCGGCGGGGTAAGCCACACCATGGCCGGCTTGCTGCCGGTCGAAACCAGCTTTGCCGAGCGGCGCTTGCATCTCGGCTACCGGGTGGCGACGTTGGCCAGCGATGGACCTCTCGGTGTAGCCGGATGCGCTCTCAGAGGCCACGAATTCCACTACGCGACACTCGTGCGCGAAGGGGCCGGAACCCCGCTGTTCGAGGGTGAAAACGCCGCCGGCGCGGCCCTTGGCCCTTGCGGGCGCGTCGATGGCACGGTATCCGGCTCGTTCATACATCTAATCGATCAGGCAAATTGAACCGGCGTTATGACCGAAGAACCCTTCTGGAAGACCAAACCCCTCGCCGACATGGACACCCAAGAATGGGAGTCTCTGTGCGACGGTTGCGGCCAGTGCTGCCTCTACAAGCTGGAGGACGAAGATAACGACGAAATGGCGCTGACCAACGTGTCGTGCCGCTATCTCGATCTCGGCGCGTGCCGCTGCACCGACTACGAAAACCGCAACACCAATGTACCCGACTGCGTTCAGTTGACGCCGGAAAATGCCGGCGCGCTCAACTGGATGCCGCAAACTTGCGCCTATCGCTTGCTCGCCGAAGGCAAGAACCTGTATTGGTGGCACCCGTTGGTCTCCGGCAATCCCAACAGCGTGCACGAAGCCGGAATATCGGTGCGTGGCAAGGCTATCAGCGAGGACCGGGTCGACGATCTCGAAGACCATATCGTCGATTGGTTGAACCAACAAAAGCGCAGCGGCGCACCGCCTTTGAAAGGCGCGCGCTGGCCGCGCAACAAGGCCAAGACTTAAATCAAGATTTGGGCGAGGAGTTCTCAATATGACCGATACATCGCAACCGACCGGCGTTTACGCCGCCGCGCTGACGCCGATGACCGCCGATTTGGCGGTCGATCTCGAGCGGGTTGTCGCCCATAACCGCTGGCTGCTGGCCAATGGCTGCGACGGGGTGGCGCCCTTGGGCACCACCGGCGAGGCCAATTCGCTGTCGCTCGACGAACGCCTGGCGATCCTCGATGTCCTGGCCGATGCCGGCATTACCGGCACTCAAATGATCGCCGGGGTGGGCTGCTGCGCCTTTCCCGACACCGTCGCGCTGACCAAGCGGGCGCTGGCCAACGGCGCCGGCGGCGTATTGATGCTGCCGCCTTTCTATTACAAGGCCCCGAGCGAGGATGGGCTGTTCGCCGCCTATGCCAATATCATCGATCAAGTCGGCGATCCGGCTCTGCAGATCTACCTCTACAACTTCCCCCAGCAGGTCGGGTTCGAGCTGCCCCTGTCGCTCATCGCACAGCTCCACGAGGCGTATCCCAATACCGTCGTGGGCATGAAGGATAGTTCGGGCGATTGGCCGCGCATGGAACAGATTCTCGCTGAACTACCCACTTTCCGCCTGTTCCCGGGCTCCGAAGAATTTCTGGTGCCGGCCTTGCGTTTGGGCGGCGTCGGCTGCATTTCCGCCACGGTCAACGTCAACGCAGCCTATGCCGGGGAGACCTACAAACATTGGCAAGACGCCGATGCCGATGACCGCCAGGCCCATCTCACCCGTCTGCGGCAAGCCTTCGCCGGCATGGCGCCGATCCCGGCGATGAAGGCCTATTTCGGGCAAGTATCGGGCGATTCCGGCTGGGCTAACGTGCGCCCGCCGTTCCAACCCACGACCGCCGCCGAACTGGCATTGGCCAGCGAGCGTCTCGCCGAGGCCGATTTCGCGGTGGCCGCTTAGAGGCGGTAAAACCGTTCGGCGGTGTCGTGGAAGAAGGCGCGCTGCTCGTCGGGCGTGCGCGACGCCAGCGCCGCCCAGCAATTGGCCATCACCTGGTCGAAGCTGGCATTGAGTTTCTCGACCGGGAAGTTGCTGCCGAAAAAGCAGCGATCGGCGCCGAACAAATCCAACAGCGCGGTGTATTGCCGGTCAACCTGTTCCGGCGTCCGCGCCGTACCGATGGGGCTATAGGTATTGGCGCCGGAGCATTTCACGAAGAGATTGTCGAACGGCACCAACACCTCTAGCGCGCGATGCCAAGCGTCGAAGGTGGCGTCGTCGTCACTGGTCAACATGCCGCCATGCATGAGGCAGAAATTCATGCCCGAATTATCGCCGACCAGTTCGGCGAAATAATCGAACTGGTTGGAATAGCCCTGTAACTCCAGGCTCAATCCATATTGCCCCAAAAGGGCGACGCCGCGGCGATATTCCACGCTGAGGCAGAAATCGGGCCGGTCGACGGCCTGGCGGGTCGGATCATCTTCCTGCCAATAGACTACGTCGCGGATGGCGCGGAAATTGGGGTAGGCACAGTGGGCGGCAATCATCGCCTCCACTTCCGGGTCGGAGAGTTTCGCGTGACCCGCAATGCCATGAGGGAAACCGAATTTGTCCGCCACACCTTGCAGCCACTGGGTTTCGCCGACGTGATTGGACGGGTCGTAATGGGCCTGCACATGGACCGATTTGACGACATTATGGTCGCCAAAATCTTCTATCAGATCGTCGATCAGATAGTCCTGGCGCAGCAATTCATAGGAATCACCGAAGATTTTCGGCGACGGCGGCGCCATCAGCCACGGGTAATTGCGGACTTCCCAGAGGTGATGATGGGTATCGATGACAGGTCCGTCGTACATGATCCCTCCTGTTCTTATTATAATTGTTACAGCTATTCTTCGGGCAAAGCCTCGCTTTTCACACGGTCCTGCCGCCGCTTACCCAGATTAACAAGCGTAAGCCCGGCCAATACCAGCACGACCGCCAGCCACACCCAGGCGCTGGGCTCCTCGCCATAGAACCAGGCGCCCCAGCCGAGGCCCATAAGCGTGGTGATATAGCCGACCTGGGCCAGATAAACCGCGCCAGCCAAGGCCACCACGGTGAAATATAAAAAGAATGTCGCGACCGTCACCAACCCATAAGCGATGAGTGCCTGCTCGCCGATATCGAAATCGCGCCAGATCGGATGGAACGAGCCGGTCGCCAAGGACGCAATCAACGCGGTCAGCGCCGCGGCGAACATGGTTCCCATGGCCAGTACCATGGGGTCGGCGCCGCTGGGACGCGCGGTTTCGGCGTATACATTGGTCAACGCCCAGGCAATGGGCGTGGTGAAAGCGAGCAGGGCGAAGGGCAGCATTTCCGGCGACGGCAGGCTACCCTGGGGTATCACCAGGAAGCCGACCCCGATAAGCCCCAGCAAAACCCCGGCGGCACGACGAATATCAAGCACTTCCAGTCGGATCATCACGGCGACCACATAGGTAATCACCGGCGCCGTCACGATGATCACCGACATCAGGCCGGCCGGAATATGGCCGACGACGAAAACCATGTTGGTGTTGGGCAGCGCAATGCCGGCCGCCCCCATGACCACAAAGAAACGCAGATGCTTGACGTCCAAACCGATCTTCACACGGCGTATGCGGCACATGATGAACAGGCCGATACCGGCGATGAGCGTCTGCCAGAAAACAACGCCGGCCGGCGGCAGGCCTTCCAAGGCGAGGAACTTGGTGAAAGCCGGGCTGAGACCCCAAAGGGACCCGAGCACCAAAAGCAGGAAGATCGGTAAAAACGGCGCGGTCGGGCGCGGTGCCGCTTGCGGGCCTGTGGTCATTGTTCGACCGTCCTAGACAAATGCGTTTCAGCGAGCCCGGTCAAGCGCCATCACCTTTGTTCGTCACCGGTTTTGGCTTACCGAGATTAACCAGCGCCACCCCGCCCGCAACCAATAGGGCGGCCAGCCACAGCCAGGCGCTGGGCTTTTCAGCGAAGAACAGAATGCCCCACGCAACGCCGAACAAGGTCGCCAGGTAGCCGACCTGTCCCAAGTACACCGCGCCCGCCATTTTGATGATCGCATAGAAGATCAAAAAGGCGATTGATGTCGCCAGCGCGAAGCCGGCAAGGACCATCTCCGCATGACCGAAATTCTGCCAAGCCGGATAGAAGCTATTGTCGATCAGGCTGCCGACCAGCGCGCCGCTCGCTGCGGCAAACATGGTGCCCATCGCCAGCGCCACATTGTCGGTATTCGGCGGCCGGGCGATATCGGCGAAGACATTGGCGGCGGCGTAACCCAAGGGCGTGATGAAAGCCAACAACGCCAGCGGCAATAAATCACGCGACGGCAAGCTGCCCTCGGGAATAACCAAAACGCCGGCGCCGGCCAGACCAACGACAATGCCAACGGCACGGATCGTCACCAGGGGCTCCATCCGTAGAAATAACGCGATGGTGTAGGTGAGCATGGGTGAGAATAGGATCAATACCGAGACGTAGCCGGCGGATAGCTGCTCGACCGTAAACACCAAGGTGACATAGGACACATCGATCCCGACCACACCCATAAAGGCAAAGTAAATCAGATGCTTGGCGCTGAATTTGAGCGATGTGCGTCGCAGCAGGCATACCCCTAACAACAATATTCCGGCGCCTGATGTCTGCCAAAACACCACCGAGAAGGGCGACACGCCAGCGATCGCCAGCGCTTTCGAAAATGACGGATTGCCGCCCCACAGCGCCCCGAGCACAACCAACAGGAGTAACGGCAGCCAGCGGAGCGCCGGTTTGGCAGCGGTGATATCGGTCATTGATCGCAGTTCCTCGGACGGTGTGACAGGGTGGCATAAGCGCCCGTAATGTGCCAATCAGCATTCACGGGTATTTTTCACACAAGCTCTCCCATCTGGGGCACACCAATCAGTCCATGATCGACGCAGATAGAAACACCGGTCCCGCCGGACTGCTGGAACTTTGCGGCGTCTGCTTGACGCTGGATGGTGTACGCCTGTTCGAGAAATTGGACGTCGCCGTGCCGGCCGGCGACGTGGTGACCATCATGGGTCCCAGCGGTTGCGGCAAGTCTTCGCTTCTGGCCTTCATCTGCGGCACCCTGGCGCCGGTCTTCGCCGCGACCGGCGAGGCGCGCCTCGATGGCGCGACCCTCGACGGCCTGCCGCCCGAACAGCGCCATGTGGGTATTTTGTTCCAAGACGATTTGCTATTTCCTCATATGTCGGTCGGCGAGAACCTGTCCTTCGGACTACCACCCGGGGTCACCGGCCGCGACGAACGCCGCGCGCGGGTCAACGCCGCGCTCGTCGAGGCTGGCTTGGAAGGCATGGCTGAGCGCGATCCCGACACGTTATCCGGGGGCCAGCGCGGCCGGGTCGCGGTCATGCGCACCCTATTGTCCCAGCCGCGTGCGCTGTTGCTCGACGAACCCTTTTCCAAACTTGATGTGGATCTACGCGACCGGTTTCGCAGCTTCGTTTTCGCGCATGCGCGCGATAATCGCATGCCCACCTTATTGGTGACCCACGATCCCAGCGACGCCGAGGCTGCCGCCGGTCCAGTAATCGAGTTGATTTAAGATGGACTCGCTGTTCGACTTGGTACCCTCCGGCGTATGGGGACTCGACCTGGCGGTCGCCGCCGCCGCGGTTTTGGCCGCCGGTCTCATTCGCGGTTTTTCAGGCTTCGGCTCGGCAATGATCAACGCGCCGGTGTTGAGCCTGTTGTGGGGACCGACAATCGGCGTTCCTGTGGCCGCTCTGGTCGAGTTCGTGCCGGCCATACAATTGACCCCGCGGGCGATCCCCCACGCGAACTGGCGAACCGTGTGGCTGATGGGCATTCCGGCCCTGATCCTTATTCCCGCCGGGTCCTTTCTGCTTGTGTCGCTGCCCGATGACGTGGTGCGCCGCGCGGTCGCCGCAGCGGTATTGATTCTAGTCGTCACTCTTTGGTCGGGCTGGCGCTACAAAGGCCAGCGGACGCCGCTCATCAGTACCGGAGTTGGCGCCGTTAGCGGTCTTCTATCGGGCGCCACCGGCATCGGCGGGCCGCCGGTGATCCTCTATTTGATGGCGGGCAACGACCAACCCATCGTGTTGCGGGCCAACATGATCGGTTATTTCACCATCGTGTTGATCGGGATGGCGATAAGTTTTGGTATTATTGGCCTGTTCGGCTCAACGGTCTTGTGGCGCACCGGGTTCATGATGGTGCCCTTCATCGTCGGTATTTTCGTCGGAGCCAAACTGTTTCCCTTCGCCTCTGAGCGCACCTTTCGGAATATCGCCCTGACGGTCCTGGCGGTTTCCGCGACATACGTGATACTCGCTTAACGGCAACCGCGCGCTGGCGATTCATGGGCGGCACGCATGAACTCCCGCCAAATGTCCGCCGGCACGCCGCCCCCCGCCATCGACCGCTGGTTTATTTGGCCCATGGGGCTACTGTCGTCGTTGCCGATCCATACCCCGGTCACCAGCCTGTCTGTATAGCCGATGAACCAGGCGTCGCGAGACCCTTGGCTGGTGCCGGTCTTGCCCGCCGCCGAACGTCCAAACGCGGCAGCGCGTCCGGTCCCCCAATCGACGACGGCACGCAGCAAATGATCCATCGCCGCCACATGTTCTGACGCCACGATCTGGTTATCCGCGCGGCGGCGGTGGCGAAACAGAACATCGTCGCCAGCCCGCACCTCGACGAGGCCAAAGGGGGAGACCGCGGCGCCGCCATTGGCGAACACCGCATAAGCCGCGGTCAGTTCGAGCAAGGTCACTTCGCCAGCGCCGAGGGACACCGACGGATGGCCGGTGAGTTCAGAGGTAATGCCGAGCCGTCGGGCCGCCTGCAATACATTGTCGCGGCCGATATCTTCGGCGACGCGCACCGCCGTGGTGTTGAACGACCGGGCGACCGCCTCGCGCAGGGTGACTTCGCCATGGAAGTCGCCAGAAAAGTTACGCGGCGTCCAACCATCGATGGTGATCGGCGCGTCGAGAACCGGTGTGTCCGGTGTCATCCCGGCTTCAAGGGCCGGAAGGTAGACCATCGGCTTGAAGGCGGAGCCCGGTTGGCGCAATGCCTGAGTGGCCCGATTGAATTGGCTTTTAGCGTAATTGCGACCGCCAACCATGGCGCAAACCTCGCCGCGCGGGGTCATGGCGACCAACGCCACCTGGGCGCCGCCCGTATCGACCTTGCCGATAACCCGCGCCGCAAGGCCCTGCAGGCGCGGCGACAGCGTCGTCTCGACCTGTAAATCGGCGTTGCTGCGACCGGCGATGCCGGCAGCCTGGCCGAGCACCCAATCGGCGAAGTAACGCCGGCTCGCGCCCGAATCTGCGCCGCCGGCGGCCGCCGCTTGCGCATCGGCGCGCCGGAGCTGCGCCAGGGCTCCACGGCGCTTGAGATCGCGCGCCTCGGCATTGGTCACGAACCCGGCCTCGACCATGGCGTTTAAGACAGTGTCGGTGCGTTGGCGCGCCGCCGCGAGATCGTGGGCGGGATTGAGGCGCGACGGCGCGCGCAGCAGGCCAGCCAGGAGGGCGGCCTGATAAACATCGATGTCACGCGCCGATATGCCAAAATAACGCTGCGCAGCGGCTTCAACGCCGTAGGTGCCCGACCCCAGATACACCCGGTTGAGATAGATCGAGAGCAGATCTTCTTTCTCGAAACGCCGCTCCAGCGACAGGGCCAAAATCAGCTCCTTCACCTTGCGCTGGATCGAACGTTCGGGCGTGAGAAACAGGTTCTTCGCCAACTGCTGCGTCAGCGTCGATCCGCCCTGTACAAACCGGCCTTCACGCAAATTGACCAACATGGCGCGCAGTACGCCGCGACCATCGAAGCCGGGATGTTCAAAAAACCGCCGGTCTTCGATGGCGACAACAGCCTGTATGAGATGCGGCGGCAGCTCGCGCGCACCCAAACGGCGCCCATAAAGATCGCCATAAGACGCCAGGCGGCCACCATTGGTGTCGCGCAAAACAACGCCGGGCCGCCGGGTTTGCGCCGCTGTCGGTTCGAGCCCATCGATCGAGGGCAACCCCCAGGCAAACCAGGCAACGAGCACGCCGAGGATGACAGTGCCCCAAATCGTCGCCACCAGGCTCCATTTGAGCAGCAATAGGAGGGGCTTGCGTGATTTTTTAGCGCGCGCGGTTTTCTTGCCGGATGCTCTGGAGGAGCGTTTCGGCTTCGCCTTGCTTTTCGGTTTGCTGGTCGCGCGTTTGGCCATCAGCGCTCGATTACTCGCCGTCAGTGGTCAAAATAGGGCGATTAAACGTCGAGATTGGCGACTTTCAGCGCATTTTCCTGAATGAAATCGCGGCGCGGTTCAACCTCGTCGCCCATCAGGGTCTCGAAAATCGAGCCGGCTTCATCAGCCTGCGCCACCCGTACTTGCAATAGCGAGCGGGCCTCGACATCCAGCGTGGTTTCCCACAATTGCTCGGGGTTCATTTCCCCCAACCCCTTGTAGCGCGAAATCGCCAGCCCCTTGCGGCCGATTTCCAGGATCGCATCGAGCAGAGAAATCGGACCTGTGACCGTATATTCAGCGTCTTTGGCAACCAATTTAGAATGGCGCATATAGTCGTTTTGCAATTCATCGCGCATCGCGTTCAGGCCGCGCGCCTCCGCCGAATTGATAATCCGCTGGTCGATCACCAGACGTTCCGGCACACCGCGCAGCGCGCGCGTGAAGGTCAGGGCGCCGGTTTCATCGATGGCGCCCTGCCAGCCCCGTTCGAGCGGCGGCGCTAGAGCATCGAGGCGGCGGGAAATATATTCAGCCGCGCCCGCCGCATTCTCTGGATTGGCCAGAAGCTCGGGATCGAGCGCACCAGCAATCGCGGCTTGCTCGACGACCGTCGCGTTGGGCAAATGCTGGGTTAGGGGCTTCATCAAGCGGCGCATTGCCTGCGCCGTTTCCAGCATCTTGTGTAAATCCTCCCCGGCGCGCTGATCGCCATCAGCCACCGCCAAGACGACCTCACTGACACCGGACTCGATTAGATGCTGCTCCATCGCATCTTCGTCTTTTAAATAGACCGCCGACTTGCCGCGGGCGACGCGAAACAGCGGCGGTTGCGCGATATACAGATACCCTTGCTCGATCAGTTCCGGCATCTGGCGATAGAAGAACGTCAGCAGCAAGGTGCGAATGTGCGACCCATCGACGTCCGCATCGGTCATGATAATGATCTTGTGGTAGCGCAGTTTCTCGATGTTGAAATCGTCGCGAATGCCGGTGCCCAGCGCGGTGATCAGCGTGCCGATTTCGACCGACGACAGCATCTTGTCGAAGCGCGCGCGCTCGACATTGAGGATTTTGCCTTTCAGCGGCAGGATCGCCTGGTATTTGCGGTCGCGCCCCTGTTTTGCCGACCCGCCAGCGCTATCGCCCTCGACCAGGAACAATTCGGCCTTCTCGGGATCACGCTCCTGACAATCGGCTAGCTTACCCGGCAACGAGGCGATGTCGAGCGCGCCCTTGCGTCGCGTCAACTCCCGCGCCTTACGAGCGGCTTCGCGAGCCGAGGCGGCTTCGATGATCTTATCGATCACCGCGCGCGCCTCGTTCGGATGTTCCTCGAACCACTGACTGAGCTTGTCGCTAACAATCGATTCGACGACCGGGCGAACCTCTGAGGAAACCAACTTATCCTTGGTCTGCGAGGAGAATTTCGGGTCTGGCACCTTGGCCGAGAGCACACAGGTCAGCCCTTCGCGGGCATCGTCTCCGGTGAGTGAAATTTTGGCGCGTTTCGCCTGACCGCTCGACTGGGAATAATTGTTGATAGTGCGGGTCAGCGCCGCGCGGAAGCCGGCCAAATGGGTGCCGCCATCGCGCTGCGGAATGTTGTTGGTAAAGCACAGCACTGTCTCGTGGTAGCTGTCGTTCCACTGCATCGCCACTTCGATGACCACATCGTCACGCTCGGCGATGAGGTGGACGGTGTCGCCGCTAAGCGCGTTCTTGTTGCGGTCGAGATACTCGACATAGGCTTTCAGGCCGCCCTCATAGTGCATCTCGATGCGCTTGGGTTCGACGCCGCGCTTGTCGTTCAAGATCAAAGTGACGCCGGAATTGAGGAACGCCAGCTCGCGCAGGCGATGCTCCAGCGTATCCAGATCGAACTCGACGTTCGAAAAAGTATCCGTCGACGGCAAAAAGGTAATCTCGGTGCCGGTTAGCGGCCCAGTGGGGCCGTCCATCTTGGTGACATCCGGCGCCGGTCCCATCACCTCTAAATCGCCGTTCGCTTCGCCATGGCTGAAGGTCATCTTGTGTTCTTGGCCGTCGCGCCAGATGCGCAGCTCCAACAGGCTGGACAGGGCGTTGACGACCGAGACTCCGACCCCGTGCAGGCCGCCGGAGACCTTGTAGGAGTTTTGGTCGAATTTCCCGCCGGCATGCAACTGCGTCATGATGACCTGCGCCGCCGACACGCCTTCCTCGTCATGAATGTCGGTGGGAATACCACGGCCGTTATCGCTCACCGTCACCGAACCATCGGGGTTGAGCGTCGCTTCGACCGTATCGCAATGGCCAGCCAGCGCTTCGTCGATCGAGTTGTCGACCACCTCATAGACCATATGGTGCAGGCCCGAGCCATCATCGGTGTCACCGATATACATGCCGGGGCGCTTGCGCACGGCATCAAGCCCGCGCAAAACCTTAATCGAATCGGCACCGTAATCCTCTTCGTTGAGGGCGATATCGGTAGCCGCTTCAGGCACTTCTTCAGGGCTTTCTTCCGATTTATCCGTCATCTCACTCAATTCCCCATGGGGATAATATGATTGCGTTGATCTTTGCCGGCCGGACTGACCGTCGCGTCGGCAACCCGTAAAAACTGCGCACCGCCGCGAAAACTTTCAAACAGGCTATCGTCGGTGCCGGTGAGCCAGGCTTGGGCGCCCAAATCGAGAATGCGCGCCGCCAAGGCCGCCCGCCGGCCATCGTCGAGATGGGCCGCGACCTCGTCGAGCAGCAGTATCGGCGCGGCGTTGCGGTCGAGGGTCAGTAGATGGGCATGGGCTAGAACAATGGCTATTAACAGGGCCTTCTGCTCACCCGTCGAGCATTGCGCCGCCGGCATGTTTTTATCGATGTGGCTCACCGCCAATTCGCTGCGGTGGGGTCCATGCTCGGTGCGCCCTGCCGACCCGTCACGTCCGCGCGTTGCCGCCAAGGCGGTGCGCAGCCGGTCTTCCGCGGCCAGCGCCGGCTCTTCGGCTAGCCAGCCATCCACCTCACCGACCAGCGCGATGCCGACACGGGGAAACGGCAAATCGGCGGCTTCGTCACCGGATTTCAACGCCGCATCGAGTTTTGCCACCGCTTCGCGCCGCGCCGCCGCGAGCGCAATGCCGGACGACGCCATGGTTTCTTCCAGCACCGATAACCACGCCGCATCACCGGTGTTATCGCGCAGCAAACGCTGACGGCCGCGCAATGCTTGTTCATAGGACGCCAACCGGTTGGCGTGCTCGGGATCGAAGCCAAAGACCATACGATCGATAAACCGGCGGCGGCCCGATGATCCGTCTTGAAACAAGCGATCCATCTCCGGGGTCAGCCAAACGATGCTCAAATGCTCCGCCAACGCTGCCTGTCCGCGCGCTGGCGCACCGTCAATGCGCACAACGCGCCGGCTGCGTTGGTTGCCCTCCGGGGCGCTCTCAACCCCCGACCCTAGAGCCACCTGCCCGTCCGGCCCGTCGACCCGCGCCGCAACCGCCCAACTGGGCGCGACAGCATTGTCTTGGGCCCGGGCAATATCGGCCAGCGCCGCGCGACGCAAACCGCGCCCCGGCGCCAAAAACGACAAGGCCTCCAACAAGTTGGTTTTGCCGGCGCCATTCGCCCCGGTCAAAACCACCGGGGCCGGCTCGACCTCGAGGCGCAACGACCGGTAATTGCGAAAATCGGTGAGATCGAGACGGCTTATCGCGGCGGTCATGGCATTTGTACGCAGTCCGGCTGCCACCGGCAGAGGGGCGCCCTGCAGGATATCGTCAACGCGTCTGAGAGCCGTGCCGTTCACACGCGCATCGGCATGAGAACGTATAACGCCCGATCGTCGGCGGTATCGCGCACGATCGTCGGCGATGCCGGGTCGGCGAGGATAAACTGGGCCTCATCGCCTTCGATTTGAGACGTGATGTCGAGGAGGTATTTGGAATTAAAGCCGATTTCCAAACCACTATCGGAATAGCCGACCTCAAGCTCCTCTGTCGCGCTGCCGTTCTCGGTGCTGGTCGCCGACAAGGTGAGCGAGCCCGGATTAACAGCGAGCTTAATGGAGCGGCTTTTTTCCGATGAAATCGTCGAAACGCGATCAACCGCGGCGGCAAAAACACCGCTATCGACGACCAAAACCTTATCGTTGTCGGTGGGAATAACACGCTCGTAATCGGGGAATGTGCCGTCGATCAGCTTCGAGGTCAGGACGATGCCATCGAATTCCAGCCGCATCCTGGTATCGCTCAGGGCGACTTCCACCGGGTTGGTGGTCTCGTCGATCAATTTGCGCACTTCAGCGATCGCCTTGCGCGGCGCGATAACGCCCGGCATACCTTCCGCGCCGGCCGGCAACGCGGTCTCAACCCGCGCCAATCGGTGGCCGTCGGTGGCGACCGCCCGCAGAAAATGCTCGCCGTCCGCCTCGACCGCGTGCAGATAGATGCCATTCAAATAATAGCGAGTTTCCTCGGTCGAGATGGCAAATCGCGTCCGGTCGATGACCGCGCGCAATTCGTCGGCCGTTAGCGAAAAGGCGACCGGTAGATCGCCGCCGCTCAACACCGGGAAATCTTCGATGGGCAGGGTGCTCAAACTGAACCGGGACCGGCCGGCTCGCAACAGTAACTGACTGGCCGCGGCGTCGGTTTCCACTTCCACTTGGGCGCCATCGGGCAGTTTGCGCACAATATCGTAGAATGTATGCGCCGGCGCCGTGCTCGCTCCCGCCTGGCTGACATCGGCGTCCACCTTTTCGGTGATCGCCAAATCCATATCGGTGGCGGTCAGCGTCAACGTGCCGTCACTGGCGTCGAGCAACACATTGGCCAGTATCGGTATCGTATTGCGGCGCTCGACAACGCTCTGCACATGCGCCAAAGCTTTTAAAAGGGTAGACCGTTCGATCGTCAGCTTCATGTCAATCTCAAATTTTGCCGGCCGCCGGTCAATAACCGGCTATGGCCGCTTTGGAAGCGGGCGTGTTCGTCAGCGGAGAACAAATGGTCTCCCGTAACGTTGGCCGCGATTTGTCGTTAAAATGCGCTGGCTCGCCCACAGCACCGACGTTATAGCGGACCGTATTGACCCGTTGTGACCGCCGCAAATGGCAGGCCGCAACCACGCAATTTCAAACGGCGATTGACTATAGCAGAATCACAGTGAGTCGACACTGTATTTGGCCCAAATCCGGGCCTGCGGAGCGTCAAATTAGTGTCTTAATTTCAACAAGTTACACCGGCCCTGGCGCAGTATCGTCGACTAAATTTCGAGCATCCGCTTCAACAGCTCGACATCTTCATTAAAACTGTTGTCGGTGGCGCGTAATTCTTCCACTTTTTTGACCGCGTGCATCACTGTCGTATGGTCGCGCCCGCCGAATTTCCGGCCGATTTCAGGTAACGATCGGGCGGTCAATTGTTTCGATAAATACATCGCAACCTGACGCGGCCGGGCGACGGCGCGGGCGCGCCGCGCGGAATGCATATCCGCCAGCCTGATATTGAAATGTTCGGCCACCCGCTTCTGGATCTCTTCAATAGTGACCCGCCGGTCGTTCGCCCGCAGCAGGTCCCGTAAGACCTCTTGCGTGGTCTCCAGGGTGACCGGTCGGCCGACCAAAGTCGATTGGGCCACAATGCGGTTCAAGGCGCCTTCCAACTCACGCACATTCGCCGTGATCTTATGGGCCAGGAACTCGAGCACCTTATCGGGCAGCTGGGCTCCCAACTGCTCGGCCTTGTCCTGCAGGATGCCGAGCCGCAGCTCGTAGTCGGTCGGATGGATATCGGCGACCAAGCCGCAGCCCAGGCGCGAACGCAACCGTTCCTCCATACCGTCCAAATCCGATGGGGACTTATCGGCGGAGACAACGATTTGTCGGTTCTGGTCGACCAAGGCATTGAAGGTATGGAAGAATTCTTCCTGGGTAGAATCCTTGCCGCAAATGAATTGGATATCGTCGATCATCAATACGTCGACCGAGCGGAACTGTTCCTTGAAGTCCATAGTCGTGCGGAAACGCAGCGCGCGAATGAACTGGTACATAAACTTCTCAGCCGACATGTACAACACGCGGCGCGAGGGATCTCGCTCGGTAATGTGCCAGGCGATAGCGTGCATGAGATGGGTCTTGCCAAGCCCCACGCCGCCGAACAGAAACAGCGGATTGAACGGCACCCCGTCGGATTCCGCGACGCGGCGCGCCGCCGCATGGGCCAGCTCATTGGTCCGCCCGACGATGAAGTTCTTGAAAACGAACCGCTTGTCGAGCAAGGCCCGGACATCTTCGGAATCGGGCGCGCTGCCGTTTAACCCCTCGCCAAACCCCATATCGCCGGCGTCCGCGCGCCCGTTGGTCTCGTCGCGTTGGCCGATCGGCGACGGCGGCGGACTACCCGGCGCCTGCACGTTGGTGCGTGTCGGCTCAACGATAATCTCGACCTGGGCAACATTGGTGTTTTCTTCCTGCCAGAACTCGGTGAGCCGGGCGCCATAGTTCTCTTCGATCCAATCGCGCATGAACCGGGTGGGGACAGCGATTCGCAAACGGCTACCCAGCATTTCGCCCAACGTCAGCGGCTTCAACCAACTGTTAAACGCGGCATCGCCAACCTCCGCCCGCAACTGTGCCCGGATCCGCGTCCACTGCTCGACCAACGTCGTGTCGGCATGCCCCCACTGCTCTGTCATCTGACGATATTCTCCGTCGCGTAGTTCAAACGCGCCAAATGTGTAAGGGTCGAATTTCTGAAAAGCGTGTCGCTAGACCTGCTGTTGTGCGCCACCCGCCCATCGCGGCACCGCAATGCAAGACAATGTTGTCCGCAGATCAAATGACTCTCTCCCAAAACCTCGCCCGCGAAAAACCGACAAGTGGACTGATGCCACCTTTAAGTCGGCGTGCCGCCATTTCAAGACACGGCGCTAGATCGGACCAAAACCTCTAAATTTCCCTACGTTCTTTTATTTACGTTTATTTTTGTTTTTCACAGTTTTACTTGCTTAAAGCGCACACTTGCCGCTGACGGACTTGCTTATTCTTTTTAAGCTTCGCCGTCACTAGTCCCCTCAATTAATGGCTCGAGTGTCCAGCCCTTGAATATTATATTATTATTATATTTCTCGGCCGGAAAGTGAGAGCCACCATACATGCGACGATGGCGGCCCGCAACAACTCATGGGCAAATATAGTTAAAAAAATTGCCGGCGCGTGCGTTTCAGCAACACCTTGGGCCATAAAAAAACCGCGCTGCAGCAGCGCGGCTTATCACAAAATCTAAACGCGGTAAGCGGTTACGACATAGCCTTGATACGGGCCGACAACCGCGACAGACGACGATTGACGGTATTGCGTTGAAGCACACCCTTGGTCACGCCACGGTGCAATTCCGGCTGCGCGGAGCGAAATGCGCTCATCGCCTCCTCACGGTTGCCGCCTTCGATCGCCACTTCGACCTTTTTGACGAAGGTGCGGATGCGGCTGATGCGACGCTGATTAATCTCTGTGCGACGAGCGTTGCGCCGAATGCGCTGCTTCGCCGATGCGTGATGGGCCATAATATGACTGCTTCTGGTTACGGTGGGCTGCGGCGCGGCTTATAGCCGGGCACTGATACCCCGTCAAGGCCGTACTGGCCGGTAAAACCGAGCGATTTCTAGCTGTTACTGAAGTTTGGCTGACGCTTCTCGATAAACGCGGCCATGCCCTCGCTTTGGTCGTCGGTGGCGAAGCCCGCGTGGAACAGCCGCCGCTCGAACCGCACCCCCTCGGCCAGGGTCGTTTCGTAGGCCCGATTGACCGATTCTTTCGCCGAGAAGACGACCGGCCGCGACATTCCGGCAATGGTATCGGCGGCTTTTATCGCCTCTTCCATCAGCCCATCGAGCGGCACAACCCGGCTCACCAAGCCGGACCGTTCGGCCTCTTCGGCATCCATCATGCGGCCGGTCAGCACCATCTCCATGGCCTTCGCCTTACCGACGGCGCGCGGCAGCCGTTGGGTGCCGCCGGCGCCGGGGATAATGCCCAAGGTGATTTCAGGCTGGCCGAATTTGGCGTTATCGGCAGCGAGAATGAAATCGCACATCATCGCCAGTTCGCAGCCGCCGCCCAGGGCATAGCCGGCAACCGCGGCTATGACCGGCTTGCGGCACTTTGTAACTCGCTCCCAACCGACGGTGATGAAGTCTTCCATATAGGCGCTAACGAATGTCTTTTCGGCCATCTCCTTAATGTCCGCGCCGGCCGCGAACGCCTTGTCGGACCCGGTCAGCACGATGCAGCCGATATTGTCGTCGGCTTCGAAATCGTCGAGCGCCAGGCCCAGTTCTGATACCAAGGCCGCGCACAATGCGTTCATCGCTTTCGGGCGGTCGAGACGCACGATCCCCACATGGCCCTGGGTTTCGGTTTCAATGTTCTCATAGGCCATAGCCCAGCTCTCCTTACTCGATGTTCCGCCCTCTCGGGCGTTTTAGACGATTGATGACTATTTGGGCGCGATGGAAAACCGCACAACCAATGGAATGGTGCTGTCGACGATGTCGACGCTTAAAATTTCGTCGCCGCGTTGCCAGCGCAAATTGCCGCTCAAGGCCTTCAATGGCTGCCAACCCAATCCCGGCAGGGCAGCCCGATAAAACGCCACCACATCTGCGCGCGCTATCGTACCGCTGGCGATCGCTTCGATGATGCGCCCCTCGGGCTTGTCAAAGCTAACGCCGGCGCCAACCTCTTCGACCAATCCTGTCGGTAACGGCAGATCGGCTACCGCGCTCAGATATTGCGGATCAGCCGCCAACGCTCCGCCGACAAGCAGGCTTGTGAGACCGAGGGCGGCCAGAAATCGTTTTAGCAAGGTGATCAGACGCAACAGCATGGCGGCCCGCTGTTTACTCAACGCTGCCAGCGAGAGCAATAGAAAGTCGATCGACCGCTCTGCACAAGGCGGCGAATGCAGCCTGTCGCTTTTTGCGTCGCGGCGCAACGTGGGCAGGGTTCACTTTCGCGTCCGTAGACGGCGAAGTGATGTTGAAAATAGCCCAATTCACCATCGGCATGGCGAAAGTCGCGCAGGCTGGAGCCGCCGGCGGCAATCGCTTGGCGCAAGACGTCACGGATTGCCTGCACCAGTCGCTCGGCCCGTACCCCCTGAACCGTATGGGCGCTGCGTCGAGGCGACAGATTGGCGTGATAGAGCGCTTCGCAGACATAGATATTGCCCAGACCCGCGACAACCTTCTGGTCGAGCAGGGCTGCCTTAATCGGCGTGCGCCGGCCCTCTAGCCGCGCCGCCAGAACCGGCCCGCTGAATTCATTGCCCAACGGCTCGGGCCCAAGATCTCGCAGCAAGGGGTGGCTGTTAATCTCATCGGCCGCCATTAGGTCCATGGCGCCGAACCGCCGCGTGTCGTTAAAGCGGATTTCCGCCCCGCTATCGGTTTGAAAAATCACATGGTCGTGCTTTTCCAAGGGCGGCCTGTCCGCGCCCGCGGCAAACACCCGCATGCGCCCGCTCATACCAAGATGGATCAGCAGCACCTGGCCGTCGTCCAACGCGACCAGCATATATTTCGCCCGCCGGTCGATCCCGGTCACCGTGCGGCCGGCCAGCCGGGTTGCCATATCGGCTGGCAACGGAAACCGCAGAGCCGGCACCCGCACCTCGACATCCTGCAAAACCTGCCCCTCAAGCGCCACAAGCAAGCCTTGGCGGGTCGTCTCGACTTCGGGCAGTTCGGGCATCGGGTTTCTCGGACACGTTTATAACGCCGCTGCATACCACAATTAGCCCGGATTTTCTTTTGCCGCCGAGGGGCCGTGCCGATATGGTCCGCCCCATGAGCGAGCCTGGCCCCCCCGACGCGCAACCGACGACCCATTTCGGCTATTCCGAAGTGCCGGTGGGCGAGAAGACCGCGCGGGTTCGCGAAGTTTTCGATTCGGTTTCTAGCCGCTACGACCTTATGAATGACCTCATGAGCGGCGGCGTTCATCGCCTCTGGAAATCGAACTTCATCGACCAATTGAACCCGCAGCCCGGCATGGAGATCGTCGATGTCGCCGGCGGCACCGGCGACGTCGCGCAACGCATTCTAACGCGTACAAACGGCCGGGCCCGCGTTACCATCTGCGACATCAACGCCAGCATGTTGATCGCCGGCCGCGACCGCGCCATCGACAAGGGTGGATTGGCTGATGACAGCGCGCCCGATTTGGTGTGCGGCAATGCCGAGGAATTGCCGTTTGCCGACGCCTCGCTCGATGCCTACACAATTGCCTTCGGCCTGCGAAACGTGACCCACATCGACAAGGCGCTGGCCGAGGCGCGCCGGGTGTTGAAACCGGGCGGCCATTTCTTATGTTTGGAATTCAGCCGCGTCGTGGTGCCGTTGCTGGCCCCGCTCTACGACCGATACTCCTTCACCATGTTGCCACAGCTCGGCGCCTTGGTTGCCCGCGACCAGGACTCGTACGTCTACCTGGCTGAAAGTATTCGGAAATTCCCGCCCCAGGAAGAACTGGCGACAATGCTGCGCGATGCGGGTTTCGACCAGGTGAGCTACCGCAACCTGTCCGCCGGAATCGCGGCAGTCCACTCGGCGTGGCGGATTTGAGGACTGTGTAGATGTTTCGCGCCGTCCGAAATCTTCTGCGAATGATCGGCATCGCCCGCACCCTGGCCCGTCACGATGCGCTATTCCCGCTCGACTGGCTGCCGGCCACCGGCGGCCTCATAGTGACGGCGCGGCTGTTGTCGGGGTTCCAGGTCAAACGCAGCGTTCGCGATCTGCGCCCGGGTGTGCGTCTCGCCATTGCCCTGCAGGAACTCGGCCCCAGCTTCATCAAGTTCGGGCAGATGCTGAGCACGCGGCCCGATTTGGCCGGCGAGACCATCGCCGACGATTTATCGACCTTGCAGGATGATTTGCCGCCATTTCCGACCGCCCAAGCCCGGCAGGCGCTGGAAGCCGAGCTCGACGGATCGATCGACGAACTGTTCGAAAGTTTCAATGACGAGCCGGTCGCCGCCGCCTCAATCGCGCAAGTTCATTTCGCGGTGACCCGGCCAACCTCCCACGAAATCGCCACCGCAACTGAGGCCGGCCTTCCGATGGCGGGCCGCGATGTCGCGGTTAAAATTCTGCGCCCGGGTATCGAGAGAGCCTTCGAGCGCGACCTCGACTTGTTCCGCTGGATCGCGGATATGGTCGAGCGCACCCAGCCCCGGTTGCGCCGCCTTAAACCGGTCGCGGTTATCGAGACCTTCGCCCAGGCGGTGCATTGGGAGATGGATCTGCGGATGGAATCCGCCGCGGCGGTGGAACTAGCGGAAAACTTCGCCGACGATCCCAACTATGTGGTGCCAGCGGTCGACTGGCTGCGCACCGGCCGCCGCGTGCTGACCACCGAGCGCATCGACGGCGTTCCGATTCATGACGTCGACGAACTCCGCGCGGCCGGTCACGATCTGGAGGCCGTGGTCCGCCGGGCCTCGGAGAATTTTTTCCGGCAGGTCTTCCGCGACGGCTTTTTTCACGCCGACATGCACCCCGGCAACGCCTTCGTCATGGCCGATGGCGCGCTCGCCGTGGTCGATTTCGGGATCATGGGGCGGATCGACCGGCGCACGCGATATTATCTCGCCGACATGCTGTTGGGGTTTGTCACCGGCGACTATGACCGGGTCGCCGATGTCCATTTCCGCGCCGGCTACGTCCCCGCCGACAAGGACCGGCAAACCTTCAAGCAGGCGGTGCGGGCGGTCGGCGAGCCAATCTTCGACCGCCCGTCGGCCGAAATCTCCATCGCTCGGCTATTGGCGCAATTGTTTCAGGTCACTGAACAATTCGACATGGAGACCCAGCCGCAACTGCTATTGCTGCAAAAGACCATGCTGCTCGCCGAAGGCGTGGGACGCCAGCTCGCGCCCAACGCCAATATGTGGCAACTGGCGCAGCCTTTGATCGAGGACTGGATGCGCCAGCATCGCGGGCCGGAAGCCCAACTGGCGGAGCGCGCCGCCGACGCTTTTCGCGCCGTCGAACGACTGCCCCATGCGGTCAACGAAATCGAACGCGCCGCCCGCGCCGTCGCCGATGGCAAGCTCCCTATAAACCTCGCCAGCAAGGGCACTGGGAGGGCGCAATGGTCCCTGTGGCTGGCGATCGCCGCACTGGGCCTCCTGTTACTTATCGACCTGTAACCGCGCCGGAATCAGGCGATTTCCGGCTGGCGGGGCCAACACGACTTGCTCTGGCGGCGTCGGGCGACTATTTAAGTACAAACAAGAACCGTAAAACCTGAATAAACCACGCAAATTTCCCCCAAAATGGGGCTGGCGGTCATATTTATGCTTCATGGAAAACGCGTCCTTCTGATCATCAGCGGCGGCATCGCAGCCTATAAGAGCCTCGAGTTGATCCGCCGACTGCGCAAGAACGGGCTGGCGGTGCGATGTATTTTGACCCGCGGTGGCGCCCAGTTCGTCACCCCGCTGTCGGTCTCCGCGCTAACCGAGGACAAAGTCTATACCGACCTGTTCTCCCTCACCGACGAAGCGGAAATGGGTCATATCCGGCTCTCGCGCGAAGCCGACCTAGTGGTCGTCGCGCCGGCCAGCGCCGACATTCTGGCCAAGATGGCGCGCGGCCTCGCCGACGATCTGGCATCGACCGCCCTGTTGGCGACCGACAAACCAGTCTTGGTCGCGCCGGCCATGAATGTGCGCATGTGGCAGCACGCGGCCACCCAGGCCAACCTCACCACCCTGTTGGAGCGCGGCGTGCGCTTCGTCGGCCCCGACGAAGGCGATATGGCCTGCGGCGAGTTCGGGCCGGGGCGTCTGGCCGAACCCGATGAAATCGCAGACGCCATAACCGCCTATTTCGGCGACGCGTCACCCCTGGCCGGCCGGCGCGCCTTGGTCACCAGCGGGCCGACCCACGAGCCCATCGATCCGGTGCGCTATATCGCCAATCGCTCGTCGGGCCGCCAGGGACACGCGATCGCCGCGGCTTTGGCGCGCCACGGCGCCGCGACCACCCTTGTGTCAGGCCCGACCAATCTGCCCGACCCCGCCGGCGTCGACGTGGTGCACATCGAGACGGCTCAACAGATGCTCGACGCCTGCCAGGCGGCGCTGCCGGCCGATGTTGCGGTCTGCGCCGCCGCCGTCGCCGATTGGCGGGTCGCCGAAATGGCGGCGGAAAAAATGAAAAAGACCAAGGGCAAACTGCCGAGCCTGGATATGGCGGCCAACCCCGATGTGCTGGCGGCCCTCAGCGCGGCTGGTAACGCGCGTCCGCAGTTGGTCATCGGATTTGCCGCGGAGACCGAGAACATCATCGCCAATGCCGAAACCAAACGCGCCAGCAAGGGCTGCGACTGGCTGCTGGCCAACGACGTGTCGCCGGACTCGGGCACCTTCGGCGGCGCCGATAATACCATTCATCTTGTGAGCGCCGACGGCGTCGAGGATTGGCCGCGAATGTCGAAAGAAGATGTCGCCGACCGGCTCGCCGATCGGATTGCCGCCGCATTGGAGAACGCGGCATGAGCGACGGCCCCACCCAAGTCAGTGTCGACGTCACTCGGCTCGCCCATGGCGCTGGGCTTGAACTGCCGGCCTACGAATCGACCCTGGCCGCCGGGATGGATTTGATGGCGGCAATCGAGGGCGAAATGGTGATCGCGCCGGGCGCGCGCGCGCTGGTGCCGACCGGGCTGGCCATTGCCCTGCCGCCGGGGTTCGAAGCCCAGGTCCGCCCCCGCTCCGGCCTAGCGCTGAAACAGGGCATCACGGTTGTGAACACTCCAGGCACCATCGACGCCGATTATCGCGGCGAAGTGGGGGTCATCTTAATCAATCACGGCGACGCGCCGGTCACCATCGACCGCGGCATGCGCATCGCCCAAATGGTCGTGGCGCCGGTGACCCAGGCGGTGTGGAACCAAGTCGAGAATTTGCCCGAAAGCGTGCGCGGCACCGGTGGATTTGGCTCCACGGGCACCGCCGGCGCGAAAAGCTAAGACGATAAGGTAAGGAATAGACGGCCGATGTTTCGCCTGTCCCGCAAGACACTCTTCGCCATCGAGGCGGTCCTCGATATCGCTTACAACGCCGGGGCGGTGCCGGTGCAAAGCCGCGAAATAACTCGCCGCCAGGGCATCCCCCGGCGCTATCTGGAACAGGTTCTGCAAAACCTGGTGCGCGCCGGCGTGCTCAGCGGCGTGCGCGGCCCGCGCGGCGGATACCGCCTGGCCCGCGAACGTCGGCGCATCACCGTCGGCGAAGTCGTGCGCGTCATCCTCGAGATGGAAACCCGCACCGATCCGGAAGATGAAATCGACACCTCGACCCTGGGCGCCGCTGTCGTCGGCCCCATGTGGGAAAGTGTTTCGCAGCAATGCATGGAACATCTGGACGCCATCACGATCCAGGATCTGTGCAATCAGGCGCGCGACGCGGGCATCGAAAGCGAAGGGGCGAAGCGCCTCGACTACACGATCTGACGGGCAATTTGCCCTGCTTAGATACTGATATATAAGGAAAAAAACATGTCGACCGCCGAACCATTGCTTGATCTGCAGCCCGAGTTCCGCGGACAAATATACGATTCAATCGTCGACACGATCGGCGCGACCCCTTTGGTGCGCATGGGCCGGCTGGCCGCAGCCGAAGGCTGCCACGCCGACCTGGTCGCCAAACTCGAATTTTTTAACCCCCTGGCCTCGGTAAAAGACCGTATCGGCCTGGCGATGATTTCAGCCGCCGAGGCCGCCGGCCACGTCGGGCCGGGCAGCGTCATCGTCGAACCCACCTCGGGCAATACCGGCATCGCCCTGGCCTTCGTCGCCGCCGCGCGCGGCTATCGTTGCATTCTGGTGATGCCGGATTCGATGTCCCATGAACGCCGCAAGATGCTGCTGCTGCTCGGCGCGGAATTGATCCTGACCCCGGCGGCGGAAGGCATCAACGGCTCGATCGCGCGCGCCCAGCAAATTGTCGACGACACGCCTAACGCCTTCATGCCGCAGCAATTCGAGAACTCGGCCAACCCGGAAATTCACCGCCAAACCACGGCGGAGGAAATCTGGAACGACACTGGCGGCAAAGTCGACATCGTGGTCGCCGGGGTCGGCACCGGCGGCACCCTGACCGGGGTCGGCGAAGTGTTGAAGGCCCGCAAGCCTGAGGTGCGCATGGTCGCCGTCGAGCCCGAGGACAGCTCGGTCTTGTCGGGCGGTCCGCCAGGCCCCCACAAGATCCAGGGTATCGGCGCCGGATTTGTGCCCGATATTCTCGATACCGGCCTAATCGATGAAATCCTGCCGATCGCCAATGAGAGCGCCATCGCCATGGCGCGTAAGGCCGCCCAGATCGAAGGCCTGCCCTGCGGCATTTCGTCGGGGGCGGCCCTAACCGCGGCGCTGGAAGTCGGCGCCCGGCCCGATATGGCCGGCAAGCTGATCGTCACGGTGTTGCCCTCCTTCGCCGAACGCTACCTGTCGACCGCGTTGTTCGAGGGGCTGTAAGGGCAAACCCATGGAACTCTCGGAAGAGCAATTTCACCGCTACGCCCGCCACCTGATCCTCGACGAGGTCGGTGACGAGGGCCAGGAGCGGTTATTGCAATCGAAAGTGCTGGTGGTCGGCGCCGGCGGCCTGGGCGCGCCGCTACTCATGTATCTCGCGGCGGCGGGGGTCGGCACCTTGGGCGTGGTCGATGACGACGAAGTCGATCTCACCAACCTGCAGCGCCAGGTCATCCATATGACCGAGCGGGTCGGCGACCAAAAGGTGGCCAGTGCCGCCGACACCATCGCCGCGATCAATCCCGGCATCAAGGTCGTGCCCTACGACACCCGCCTGACGGCGGAAAACGCCGGCGATATCCTCGCCGGCTACGATCTGGTGGTCGACGGCTCGGATAATTTCGAGACCCGCTATCTGCTCAACGACGCCTGCTATCTGCTGCACAAGCCCCTGGTCAGCGCCGCCCTGCTGCGTTTCGAGGGCCAGCTCTACACGTTCCGGCGCGACGATAGCGCCAAGACCGCCTGTTATCGCTGCCTGTTCGCCGAAGCGCCGCCCGAAGACTTGGTGCCGCGCTGCGACGAAGCAGGCATTCTGGGGGCGCTGGCGGGCGTTATGGGCTCGCTGCAGGCGACCGAAGTGCTGAAGGAACTGCTGGGTTTAGGCGACAGCCTGGCCGGCCGCATGTTGATCTACGACGCGCTCGGGCCGGCCTTCCACACCATCAAGATTCCCCACGATCCAAACTGCGCCCTGTGCGGCGACACGCCGACGATTACCGAGATCGGTTAAGCGGCGATCCCGCAACCCTAATACATCGTCTCCAGTACCCGGTCGGGTGGGGTGTGACCATCGACGAAGGCCTGGATGTTGATGGCGACTTTTTCGCCCATCTCGCGCCGGCCCTCGATGGTGGCCGAGCCCAGATGGGGCAGCAGGATGACATTGTCCGCCGCGGTCAGCCTGGGATCGACCGCCGGTTCGTGTTCGAACACGTCGAGGCCGGCGCCGGCGATGCGGCCGCCGGCGATTAAATCGCCCAGGGCGCGCTCATCGATAACCTCACCGCGCGAGGTGTTGACGATATAGCAATGGGGTTGCAGTAGCTCGAGGCGGCGGCGCGACAACAAATGGAACGTCGCCGGCGTGTGGGGACAATTGACCGAGACGATGTCGACACGCGCCAGCATTTGGTCGAGGGAGTCCCAATAGGTCGCCTCGAGTTCGGCTTCCAGATCGGGGTGGACCGGGCGGCGGTTGTGATAGTGGATTTTGAGGCCGAAACCACGGGCGCGCCGCGCCACTGCGGTGCCAATATGGCCCATGCCGATGATGCCCAGACGCTTGCCCCAGATACGGTGGCCGGGCAGGAAGGTCGGCGACCAGCCCGACCAGTCGCCCGAACGGATCACCTGCGCGCCCTCGTACAAGCGCCGCGGCACGGCGAGGATCAGCGCCATGGTCATATCGGCGGTATCCTCGGTCAGAACCCCCGGCGTGTTGGTAACCGAGATGCCCTTCTCGCGCGCGGAACGCAGGTCGATATTGTCGACGCCGTTGCCGTAATTGGCGATCAGCTTTAGCCGGTCGCCCGCCGCCGCGATGACCTCGGCCGAAATCCGGTCGGTGACGGTCGGCACCAGCACATCGGCGGCGCCAACCGCGGCAATCAACTGGTCCCGGCTCATCGGCGTGTCGTCGTCGTTCAACTGCGCGTCGAACAGCTCCTTCAGGCGCATCTCGGTCGCCTCGGGCAGTTTGCGCGTGACGATGACTACTGGTTTGGTGGTCGCCATATCCCCCCATGGTGCGCCGGTATTTGAGCCTCTATGAGGCTATCAAAAGCTTGCGCCAAACCCGATCATTTATCCGCGTTAGGCCCCCGGGTGCAAGACACATGGCATCGCGAAGCGGATTCAATTGCTTGACCCGTTGGGCAAAAATTATGTAGAGGGCTAGGTAGCTATGCGTAAGCTCTATACCAAATCAGTCGGTTGGCTGTGCGGCGCGCTCGCCATCGGATTGCTTTTTGCCGCCCCGCCGGCCGCCGCGCAATCGGAAACCGGACTGCCGCTGCCGCGCTTTGTCAGTCTGCGCGCCGACGCGGTTAACCTGCGCACCGGGCCGGGGCGGCGCTATCCCATCGACTGGGTTTATACCCGCGCCAGCCTACCCATAAAGATCGTCGCCGAGTTTGACGGCTGGCGCCAGGTTCGCACCCAAGACGGCACCACCGGCTGGATCCATAAATCATTGCTGTCGGGTAAACGCACCGTTTCGATCGCCGGCCGCGAAGACCGTATTTTCCGCGAACCCACCACGGCCGCCCAGATCGCCGCCTTCGTCGAGCCCGGCGTGATTGCCAGCCTGATGGGATGCGAAGAAGGGTGGTGCCGCATCACCGTCGACAGCCACCGGGTCACCGGCTGGATGCCGCAGGACGTGTTGTGGGGCATTCTGCCCGACGAGTTCCAGAACTAGTCGAAGTCTTCGGCCAACGCCGCGCACACCGCTTCGGGCATCACCGCCATGTGGCTGTAATTGGGGTGATCGAAGCCGATGATGACTTCCGCACCGACCGTGCCGAACGCCGCGACTTGGGCGGTGGTAAACGGGAAATGAATGAACTGCACTGCGCTCGCCTTACCGTCGGCGGTCGTGCGGTCTAGATCGGCCTCGGAAACGCCGGCTAGTTTTTCGCCACCGAACCGCAAGAACGCGGTCTCTTCGATGCCGCCCAGCCGACCCAAGAAATTACGCCGGCGCACCTCATCGTCGACCTCGAACATGACCGTGGCGATCAGCTCCCGCCCCTTTGGAATCAACGGGTTATAGGCCGCCAGTTCGTCGGCGATCTGGGCCTCGCCGCCGCGCTCTATGTGCAGCATTTCGTGAACCTGATGCCACATGGTGGCGTAATTCTCGAAATAAAACGCCGCGACCGGCCCGACCTCCATGCGGCGGTTGCGTTTGAGAGCGACAGCTTCGCCGCGACGCTCCCGGCGCTCGGCGGCATAGACATCCATCGCCATGATGTCGCCGCGGGTAATTTCGTGTTTGCCGTTCATGTCACGCTCTATTCTTCGACGGCGAAGCCGTACGCCATGGCGAACAGCTCCAACGGATGGTAGGTGCGCGCCGGCACCTCGGGCCGTTCCGCGTCGCCCATTTTGGCGACCTGCTGTTCGACGCCCTGCAAAATATGATCCGCCGCCAGGGGACATTCCGAGGCAATCAACGGTTTTTCAGCGGCCTGGCGCGCCACAGGGCGGCCGACCTTGAGAGCGGTGTCGAAATTACCCTTATAGATGCCCCACGAGCCGCCATGACCCGAGCAGCGCTCTATCACCTTGAGATCGCCATCGGGGATCAGGCGCAGTAACTCCGCCGCCTTCTGACCCATATTTTGCGCCCGCGCATGGCAAGCCAGATGCAGCGCCACGCCGCCGGGCAAAGGGTTCAATCCTTCTTCCAGTCCCTCGTTGCGCGCGATATCGACGATATATTCCGAAATATCGCGGGTGGCAGCACTGAGCCGGCGGACATCCTCATCATCGGGCACGATCAGCGGCCATTCGAATTTGAGCATCAGCGCACAACTCGGCGTCAGCGCGATAACGTCGTAGCCATCGGCGATCCACTGGCGCATTTCGCCCGCCACCTTACGGGCGTTCTCTGCGACCTTAGCCAGATCACCCTGTTCGAGTTGTGGCATGCCGCAACAGCTCGGATAGACGACTTCGGTGGCGACGCCGTTATGGGCCAACACTTGGCGGGTCAGTTCACCCATTTTGGGATTGTTATAATTGACGAAGCAGGTGGCGTAGAGCACCGCCTTGCGGCCCTGAGCCGGCGCCGCCGTGTTGATTTCCGGCGCGCCTGATCTCGCCCGCGCGGTGAAGGTCTTGCCATGAAATTTCGGCAGCACCGCGCGCTTGTCGATACCAGCAACCACCTGCAGCACCGGCCGGGTGATCTTGTTGTCGACCGAAGACGCCCAATTCGCCGTGCCGGCAACCGGTTCGGCCAAAATGCCGTTGCGGTCGGTTTTCGCCAGTTGGCGATGGGCGAACGGGACCTTTTTCTGCGCGTTCTCGAGGGCCCGGTAGCGCAGCATCAAATGGGGGAAATCGAGATTGAACTCGTGCGGCGGCACATAAGGGCACTTGGTCATGAAGCACATATCGCACAGGGTGCAGGCATCCACGACCGGCTTGAAATCCTTAGACTCGACGGTATCGAGTTCGCCGGACTCAGATTCGTCGATCAGATCGAACAGCCGCGGAAAGCTGTCGCACAGATTAAAACAGCGCCGGCAGCCATGGCAGATATCGAAGACCCGGCGCAGTTCGGCGTCGAGCTTTTCTTCGTCAAAGAAATCTGGGTCTTGCCAGGCAACCGGGTGGCGGGTCGGCGCGCCGAGGCCGCCCTCGCCAGAGGCCGTTGCCGGGCCGTCACTGTCACCGCTGGTCGCCATGGCACACCTTCCTTAGTCACTGCCCGCAAGAGGCGCGGCAGGTCAAATCTCAGGTCAAAAACAACTTGGCAAACCGGGGCGGGGCTAACATTGGCGCCTCGCGCCAACCTGTCCCGCCCGCGATATGTATGCCGATGAAGCGTTAGTCGAGTTCGTCGAGCGCTTTTTGGAACCGTCCGGCGTGGCTCTTCTCGGCCTTGGCCAAGGTCTCGAACCAGTCGGCGATTTCCTCGAAACCCTCTTCGCGCGCGGTCCGCGCCATGCCCGGATACATGTCGGTATATTCGTGGGTCTCGCCGGCAATCGCCGCGCCGAGGTTCAATGACGTGGTGCCAATCGGCTCGCCGGTGGCCGGGTCGCCGGTCTCTTCGAGGAATTCGAGATGGCCGTGCGCGTGTCCGGTCTCGCCTTCGGCGGTCGAGCGGAAGACGGCGGCGACATCGTTATATCCCTCGACATCGGCCTTTTGCGCGAAGTACAGATAGCGCCGGTTGGCCTGACTTTCCCCGGCGAAGGCGTCCTTCAAGTTACCTTCGGTCTTGCTGCCTTTGAGTGACATCGCACTCTCCTTTCCCTGGTCTGGTACGTCTAAACTGATGTCCGTTGTGGCATTGGCTGCCCGACGGCCCCTTTGTCTTATCCCGAAATATGGCGCAGCACCACGCGCCTGTCAACAGTTTAGATACATTCTAAACCGCTAAATAGCAGTTTTAGTTCACAAAGATTATTTAGAAGCGGGTTAGTCGGAGCGTGAGTCGTCGCGACGCAGTCGAACCACCACATCGACGCGGCTGACCTGCGCGCCGGATGGCGTCTCGGGCAGTGAGGCCAGCGTAATCGCATCGCCCGGAATATCTTCCAAGGCGCCGTCGTTTTCGTAAAAGAAGTGATGATGGTCAGTGATGTTGGTGTCGAAATACGACCGCCCCGGCGCGACGACAACTTCGCGCAGCAGCCCCGCCGCGGTGAACTGATTGAGGGTGTTGTAGACAGTTGCCAGGGATACTCGAATGCCGTGGTCCGCCGCCTCATCGTGCAGGTTCTCCGCCGTCACATGCCGATCGCCACCATCGAACAGCAACTTGCCCAACGCCAGGCGTTGGCGCGTCGGACGCAGCTCGGCTTTTTTGAGGCGCCGCAACGCGTCGGCGAAGGGTCGCTCGGGCCGTGCTGGAGATTTCTCAACCATGGCTAAACATATGGATCATTGGCGAACGATGTAAAGAGGAATTTTTCGAAACAATTGGTTAACTCCATAATATTCTGTGTATTTTTCCCGTTCAGCACGATGATCGAAGGTATGACGGACACCCCGACAACCCTTTCGGCGCACCCTGTGTTGGGGCTATGTTCGGTATCAGTGGCGAAGATGCGAAAGTCTGGTTTTGACAATAAGCGTTCTGCGTTACAGTGCGCCGCAATCCCGCCGCATGGCACACGGTGATACCCAAGTATCGAGTTGAAAAGTATGGATGAACTTTCTTCGAAATCCAGTTTTACCTATGACGACCTGTTGCAGTGCGCCCATGGTGAGCTGTTCGGGCCGGGCAATGCCCGCCTGCCGCTACCGCCGATGCTGATGTTCGACCGCATCGTCTCGATCAGCGACGATGGCGGCGAACACGGAAACGGCCAGATCGTCGCCGAGTTAGATATCACCGACGATTTATGGTTTTACCAATGTCACTTCGAAGGCGACCCGGTGATGCCGGGCTGCCTGGGGCTCGACGCCTTATGGCAAATGCTCGGCTTCTTTCTCGGCTGGCTGAAACGCCCCGGACCCGGCCGGGCCCTATCGGTCGGCGAGGTGAAGTTCTCCGGCGAAGTGAAGCCTGGTGGCAAAATATTGCGCTACCACATCGATGTGCGCAAAGTGATCAAGCGCGCCTTTACATTAGCCATCGCCGACGGCTACGCCGAACTCGATGGCGAGCGCGTTTATGAAGCGACCAACCTGCGGGTGGGTTTGTTCCCCGAAGGTGAAAAGGCGGGTGCCTGATGCCTGAACTACGCCGCGTCGCCGTCACCGGACTGGGCATCGTCTCGCCGCTCGGCAACAACGCCGACGAGGTGGCCACCAGCCTGCATGACGGTCGCTCGGGCATCGTGTTCTGCGACGACTATGCCGAACGCGGCTTCCGCAGTCATGTCCACGGCGCTCCGAACATCGACCTCGACGACCATATCGACCGCAAGCTGCGCCGGTTCATGGGCGACGGTTCGGCTTATAACTACGTCGCCATGCGAGAAGCCATCGCCAGCGCCGGCTTAAGCGACGCCGAGGTGACCGACGAACGCACCGGCCTGGTCATGGGCTCGGGCGGCCCCTCGACATCGGCCCTGGTGACCGCGGCCGACACCGCGCGCGACAAGGGCGCCAAACGGGTTGGTCCCTATGCGGTGCCGAAAGCCATGTGCTCGACCAACTCGGCCAATCTTTCGACCGCGTTTCACATGCGTGGCCTCAGCTATTCGATCAGCTCGGCCTGCTCGACCAGCGCCCACTGCATCGGCAACGGCGCCGAATTGATCCAATGGGGCAAGCAGGACCTGGTGTTCGCCGGCGGCGGTGAGGAACTGCACTGGACCCTCACCGTCCTGTTCGATGCCATGGGCGCGCTATCGTCGAAATTTAACGATACGCCGGAAAAAGCCTCACGGCCTTTCGACGCCAACCGCGACGGTTTCGTCATCGCCGGCGGCGCCGGGGTGGTGGTGTTGGAAGAGATGGAGCGGGCACGCGCTCGCGGCGCCAAGATTTACGGCGAGGTCGCCGGCTATGGCGCCACCTCGGACGGGGTCGACATGGTCGCGCCATCGGGCGAGGGCGCAGTGCGCTGCATGCAAATGGCGACGCAGAACTTGGGCAATACAGCGGTCGACTATATCAACGCCCATGGCACCTCGACGCCGGCCGGCGATATGACCGAATTGAAAGCCATCGCCGAGGTGTTCGGCGCCCACCGGCCGCGCATCTCCTCAACCAAATCGCTGACCGGCCATAGCCAGGGGGCGACCGGCTCCCATGAGGCGATCTATTCGCTGCTCATGCTCGACCGCGACTTTATCGCCGCGTCGGCCAATGTCGACGAGCTCGACCCGGAAGCCGGCGACGCGGAAATTGTCACTGAGCGGATCGACAATGCCGGCCTCGATTGTGTCATGTCGAACAGCTTCGGCTTCGGCGGCACCAACGCAGCCCTTGCCTTTAAGCGCTACGATGGCTGACGCGCTCTCGCCCACGCCGCCGGTGACGCCGGCCTCGAAACCCGAGCCCGCTAGCACCACCCATTTGCCGGCCGCCGGCACGCTGATGGAAGGCAAGCGCGGCCTAATCATGGGGGTCGCCAACGATCACTCGATCGCCTGGGGGATTGCCCGCGCCGCGGCGTCGCAGGGCGCCGCGCTGGCCTTCACCTATCAATCGAATTCCTTCGCCAAACGGGTCGCGCCGCTTGCCGAATCGGTCAACGCGGCCGCCCTCGTCGAGTGCGACGTGGCCAACGCGGATAGCCTCGACCGCGCCTTCGGCGAGGTCGCCGACGCCTGGGGCGGGCTCGATTTCATCGTCCACGCCATCGCCTATTCCGACAAGGAAGAGTTGAAGGGGCGCTACGTCGACACCACGCAGGACAATTTCATCAACACGATGAACATCTCCTGCTATTCGTTCACCGCCGTCGCCCAACGCGCCGCCAAGCTGATGAACGATGGCGGCGCCATGGTCACGCTGACCTATCACGGCGCCCAGCAGGTGATGCCAAACTACAATATCATGGGTGTGGCCAAGGCGGCGCTGGAGGCCTCGGTGCGCTATCTCGCCGCCGATTTGGGCCCCGATGGTATTCGCGTCAATGCCATTTCCGCCGGCCCCATGCGCACGCTCGCAGGCTCAGCCGTGGGCTCGGCGCGCCAAGTCTATAACTATAACCGCGATGTCGCGCCGTTACGCCGTAACGTGGTGCTCGACGATGTCGGCGGCGCTGGCCTGTACCTGCTGTCCGATCTGTCGGGCGCGGTCACCGGCGAGGTGCATTATGTGGATTGCGGCTTCAACGCCATCGGCATGCCGGTTCCGCCGGAAAACGGCGACAATGGCGGCGCCGGCAAGTAAGCCGGCCGATAGACCCCCAAACGAAAAACGGCCCCGGAAATCTCCGGGGCCGTCTTCGTTTTAGCGCTGTGAAAGGCGCTTAGTCTGCAGCATCGCTGCGCGGCCGGCGCGGACGGCGCGGACGGCGTTCACCGTCCCCATCGCCACCTTCGCGGGGCTCACGCGGGGGCCGCGTGTCTTCCAGCTCCTCGCCGGTTTCCTGATCGACGACACGCATCGACAGCTTCACCTTGCCGCGGTCGTCGAGGCCGATCACCTTGACCTTGACCTCATCGCCCTCATTGACCACTTCGGTCACCGTCCCCACGCGCTCGTTCTTGAGCTCGGAGATGTGAACCAAACCGTCCTTGGGGCCGAGGAAGTTCACGAAGGCGCCGAAGTCCATCACCTTGACCACCTTGCCGGTGTAGATAACCCCGACCTCGGGCTCGGCAGTGATACCGCGGATCCAATCCATCGCCCGGGCCGCGGCATCGCCGTCGGTCGAAGCAATTTTGATGGTGCCTTCGTCATCGATATCGATCTTACAGCCGGTTTCTTCGCAGATTTCGCGAATGACCTTACCGCCGGTGCCAATGACATCGCGGATCTTATCGGTCGGCACCTTCATGGTGGTGATACGCGGGGCATGCTCCGAAAGCTCCTCGCGGTTCTGAGTGAGAGCTTTGGCCATTTCACCCAGAATGTGCAGCCGGCCATCGCGCGCCTGACCCAAGGCGATCTGCATGATCTCCTCCGTGATCGACGTGATCTTGATGTCCATCTGCAGGGACGTCACACCGGTCTCGGTGCCCGCCACCTTGAAGTCCATGTCACCGAGATGATCCTCGTCGCCGAGGATATCGGAGAGCACGGCGTAACCGTCATCTTCCTTGATCAGGCCCATGGCGATACCGGCCACCGGCGCTTTCAGCGGAACGCCCGCATCCATCATCGATAGCGAACTGCCGCACACCGTGGCCATCGAGGACGAGCCGTTCGATTCGGTCACCTCGGAGACAACGCGGATTGTGTAGGGGAAATCCTCTTTCGACGGCAGTAACGGACGCAGCGCCCGCCAGGCCAGCTTGCCATGGCCGATTTCACGCCGGCCGGGGCCGAACATGCGCCCAGCCTCACCCACCGAATAGGGCGGGAAGTTATAGTGCAGCATGAAATGCTCACGATACTCACCGTCCAGCGCATCGACGATCTGCTCATCCTGGCCGGTACCCAATGTGGTCACCGCCAAGGCTTGCGTTTCGCCGCGGGTAAATACCGCCGAGCCGTGACTGCGGGGCAGCATCGACACCAGACAATCGATCGGGCGCACCGTCTTGGTGTCGCGGCCATCGATACGTTGGCCGGTATCCAGGATATCGCGACGCACGATGTCCTTTTCCAAGCCCTTCAGAGGACCGCCGGCAATCGCCTGCTCTTCTTCCGAAAGTTGATCCATGATCGCTTGCTTGGCCGCCGAGATTTTCTCCTGGCGGGTCTGCTTGACGGTCTCCTTGTAGGCATCGCGCAACCCGGCCTCGCCGATCTCACGCACCTTTACGCCAAGATCGAGGACATCCTGCGGCGTGTCTTCGATCGGCCGTGGCTCCTTCGCCGCCTGCTCGGCCAATTCGATAATGGCGTCAATGACAGGTTGATAGGCGTTATGGCCGAACATCACCGCGCCGAGCATGATCTCTTCCGACAGCTCATGAGCTTCGGACTCGACCATCAGCACGCCTTCGCGGGTGCCGGCAACAAGTAGATCGAGCTGCGAGTCAGCCATCTGATCGGTCAGCGGGTTAAGCACATACTCCCCGTCGATATAGCCGATGCGCGCGCCGGCGATCGGACCCATGAACGGCAGGCCTGAAATCGTCAGCGCCGCCGAGGCGCCCACCAACGAGACAATGTCCGGATCGTTTTCCAGATCGTGCGACACCACGGTGGTGATGACTTGCGTCTCGCACTTAAAGCTGGGGTGAAACAAGGGCCGGATCGGCCGGTCGATTAAGCGCGAAGTTAGCGTTTCCTTTTCGGTCGGCCGGCCTTCGCGTTTAAAAAAGCCGCCCGGAATCTTACCGGCGGCGAATGTCTTTTCTTGGTAGTTCACAGTGAGCGGGAAGAAGTCCAACCCAACTCGTGGCGCTTTAGCACCAACCGCGGTGCATAAGGCCGAGGTTTCGCCATAGGTCACCATCACAGCGCCATCGGCTTGCCGGGCAATCCGGCCTGTTTCTAAGGTGAGCGGCCTTCCGCCCCATTCTATTTCTTTACGAACAACGTCAAACATAGATATTTTTCCCAACGTACGTCGGCCATCCGGGCCATTCCCAAACAACCGCCCCGCGCCCAAGCGGGGTATCAAACACCACTAGTTTATTTTTCCAATAGTGGCGCGTGCGCGGTGGATCCGCGCGGGTGCGACCGGTAACGCCGAATTGCGCAACCGGATCGGTATTCAGTGACTGGTGTCACGTTCAAAGGGCCTCGCTAGCGGCGGAGGCCGAGACGCTCGATCAATGATTTGTAGCGGTCTTCGCTTTTGCGCCGCGTGTAATCGAGCAAACGACGCCGTTGACCCACCATCAGCAGCAATCCGCGGCGTGAGTGATGGTCCTTGGCGTGAATTTTCAAGTGTTCGGTTAAGTTTACAATGCGCTCGGTCAAAACAGCGACCTGAACTTCCGGTGACCCGGTGTCGCTCTCTTTGGTTTGGTACTCTTTAATGAGTTCCGCCTTGCGCTCAGCAGTAATCGACATGAGCTTCTTCTCCCGGCATCAAAGGTTCAATACACGTACAGGGCGGATTTGAATCCCGTCGACACGAGCCAACGCCACTGGCGTTGTCGCCTCTACGGCAAGGACGATACCCTCATCGCCCACCGCCTCGATTTGCTCCCGGTCGTGCGGTCGCATGACCGGAACTGCCTGCCCGTTGCGCAACTGCGCCGCTTCTTTAACCGATAGGGCCAACGCCGGGATGCCGTCCAGCGCGGTCTCAATCGGTAGTAGGGTTGGGAAGACGGCGGCACTATGGCCAAGTTCTTCAAGTTTTTCCAGTGAAATTGCAGTGGTCTCACTAAACGGCCCGACGGAGCTGCGGCGCAGATCCGATAAATGGCCGCAAGTGCCCACCGCCACTGCGATATCGCGCGCTAATCCGCGCATATAGGCCCCTTTACCGCTTTTCACCGCAAAGCGGGCGCGATCGCGGTCGGGCATATCCAACAGCTCAAACGACAGGATCGATATCTGGCGGGCCGCCAATTCGACCGCCTCGCCGGCCCGTGCCAGCGCATAGGCGCGCGCGCCATCGACCTTGATCGCCGAATAGGCCGGCGGGACCTGGCTGATCTCGCCGATGAACGCCGGCAGCGCCGCTTTAATATCCGCTTCGCTCGGCCGGTGGTCCGAGGTCTCGATGACCCGGCCCTGATCGTCATCGGTATCGCGCCGCTCGCCCCAATTCACCGTGAAGACATATTGTTTATGGGTATCAACCACGAACGGCATGGTTTTGGTCGCTTCGCCCAGGGCGATCGGCAGAACACCGCTGGCCGCCGGATCGAGAGTTCCAGCATGACCCAGCTTGGCGGCGTCGAGAGTGCGGCGCACGGCGTTGACGCACGCCGCCGAGGTCATGCCGACCGGCTTATCGACATTGATCCAGCCATTGATCGGGCGACCTTTGCGCCCCCTACGCGCCACTCTCATCTCCCTCGTCGGCCGGATTGTCGGCCACGCCGGCATCCTGCAGCAGCGACCCGATACGCTCGGCCTGATCGAAGCTGTCGTCATGTTCGAACGTCAGGCTGGGCGTATGGCGCAGTTTCACCGCGCTCGCCAACTGGCCGCGGATGTAACTCGCCGCCCGCTGCAGAGCGGGCACGATGGTTTGCGCATCGCCCACCAAAGGGGTCACGAACACTGTCGCGTTGCGCATATCCGGGCTCACCCGAACTTCCGTCACGGTTATCGACTGGCCGGCCAGATCCGGGTCGCGGAAATCGGCCTGGGTCACCATCTGGGCCAACGCGTGGCGTATTTCTTCGCCGACGCGCAGCTGACGCTGGCTCGGCGCTCTACCGCTGCGCGCGGAATTTGCGCGTATTCTCATCGTTCAACTGCCCTTAATTTTCTCAAGCCGAACCGCCGCGCTTTGCAGCCCAGTATTCGGCGGCGCGCCATCTCAAATCGCGCGCGCCCACGTCAAACGTGGCTTTAATCCTTGTTCATGCCGACAAACGATCAGCCCGCATCCAATTGACGGGCGATTTCCTCGACTTCGTAGCATTCGATGACATCGCCGGCCTGGATGTCGTTGTAATTCTCCAGCGCCATGCCGCACTCATAGCCGTTCTGCACTTCGCGGACATCGTCCTTGAAGCGTTTCAGTTGCGCCAGGTCGCCTTCATAAACGACCACGCTATCGCGCAGCAGACGCACTTTTGCGCCGCGCTTCACGATGCCCGAGGTGATCATGCAACCGGCAATCTTGCCGACCTTCGAGACGCTGAACACTTCGCGGATTTCGGCGTTGCCAAGATGATTTTCCTGCAAGGTCGGCGCCAATTCACCTTCGAGCAGCGCCTTCACATCATCGACGACGTTGTAGATGATATTGTAGTAACGGATATCGACGCCGTCGCGTTTGGCCTGGTCGCGCGCTTGTGGAATGGCGCGAACATTGAACCCGATGACCAGTCCGCTCGAGGCCGCCGCCAGCGAAATATCGGACTCGTTGATACCGCCGACACCCGAATGCAGCACCTGGACCTTGACCTCGTCGTTGGACATCTTTTCCAGCGCCCCGACGATGGCCTCGACCGACCCCTGAACGTCGCCCTTGATGAGGATCGGCACCAGCGACGCTTCGCCAGCGGAAATCTGCTGGAACATTTCGTCGAGCGTGCCCCGCGCACCCGCGGTGGCGCGCCGGTCCTTTACCACATCAGCGCGGTATTCAGCGATTTCGCGCGCCCGCGCTTCGCTATCGACGACGGCGAAGTCGTCGCCTGCTTGCGGGGTCGCGTTAAAGCCCAGCACTTCGACTGGCAATGACGGGCCGGCGCTGTCGATATTTTCACTACGGTCGTCGATGATCGCGCGGACCCGGCCCCATTCTGCGCCAGCGACAAAAATATCACCGATCTTGAGCGTGCCGCCCTGAACCAAAACCGTGGCCACGGCGCCGCGGCCCTTTTCGAGCTTAGCCTCAACGATCGAACCGAACGCCATGCGCTCAGGATTGGCCTTCAATTCGAGAATTTCGGCCTGCAGCACAATCGCCTCGGTCAGCGTGTCGAGACCGGTCTTCTCGGTGGCCGATACCTCAATGCACTGCACCTCGCCACCCATCGATTCCGGCACGACCTCGTAGTTCAGCAACTCGTTCTTGATCCGTGTCGGATCGGCTTCCGCGCGGTCGACCTTGTTGATCGCCACAATCATCGGCACGCCCGCGGCGCGGGCATGGTTGATCGCCTCCACCGTCTGCGGCTGCACACTATCGTCGGCGGCAACCACCAGTATCACGATATCGGTAACGTGGGCGCCGCGTTGGCGCATGGCGGTAAACGCCGCATGGCCCGGTGTATCCAGGAAGGTGATTTTCTCGCCCGACGAAATTTCCACCTGATAGGCGCCGATATGCTGGGTAATGCCACCAGCCTCGCGGCTGACCACATCGGTTTCGCGTAGCGCATCGAGCAGCGACGTCTTGCCGTGATCGACATGACCCATGATGGTGACCACCGGCGCGCGCGGCAGCCCGACACCTTCATCGTCTGCGATCGCGCCACCCAAACCGATTTCCACATCGGCGGCCGACACCAGCTTGATCTCATGGCCAAATTCCTCGGCCACCAACTGCGCGGTCTCCTGGTCAATGGTCTGGTTTGTCGTCGCCATAATATCCATCTTCATTAGCGACTTAATCACTTCATTGCCGCGAACCGCCATGCGGTTTGCCAACTCGCCGACGGTGATCGTGTCGGGGATTTGGACTTCGCGCACAATCTTTTGCTGGGCCTGCCCACCGCCGGCCTCGCGTTGCACCCGCTGGCGTTCGCGCTCCTGCCGACGCCGGAAGGCGGCAACCGAGCGCTGGCGCGCGCCGCCATCTTCATCAAGGGCTTCAGAAATGGTGAGCTTGCCGCTGCGCCGGCGCCGTTCTGTACTCGGCTTCGCACCGGTCGGACGCGCTTCGGCGCGGCCCCCCGCAGCACCCCGGCCGCGGCCCCGGCTGGGCGTCTCTTCGGCAGGTTCGGCGTCGGCGCTCGCATCGGCACGACGTCGGGCGGCATCGTTGGCGCGCTGCGCTGCCTCGTCTGCCGCACGCGCCGCCTCTTCCTCAACCGCCCGGCGCGCGTCTTCCTCTTCGCGCCGCAACTCATCGAGGGTCTTGGCGACCGGTTGTTCTTCAACTGCTTCCGGCTCGTCATCGGGGGTAGGCTCGGGCTGAGACGCCGCCCGCTCGGCCTCCTCAACAGCGCGCTTCTCCGCTTCAATGCGCGCTTCCTCAGCGGCTTTGCGTGCATCTTCCAGCACGCGCACCCGCGTAGCCTGCTCCGCCTCGGTGAGCGTACGGGCTGGCGGCGTTTCGCGAACCGGCTCCTCGACCTGGGGCTCGACCGGCGCCTCCTCCGGCTCGGCGATCAATTCAGGCTTCGACGTGACCTCGGTCATTTCACCGCCCGCATCCTGGCGGAAGGTGCGCTTTTTCTTGACCTCGACGGCAACCGTTTTCGACCGCCCGTGGCTAAAGCTCTGCTTAACCTGGCCGCCCTCAACGGTCTTCTTGAGCTCCAGCCGGCCTGGACGCGACAACGTCAGCGGCTTTTTCTTATCGGAGTCTTTTTCAGTCGTCGCCATTGCTTTATTCCATATCAACCACGTTTGAGGGCGCCACATCGGCACCCCCAGTATTCACCGGTGCCGCGACACCGCGATAGACCGCCAGCCGTTGCAGCGCAGCGGAGAGCTGCGCCCCGGCCGCATTCGATTCAACAAGCGCGTGGACAAATTGTTCACGCCCCACCGCAGCGCCCATCGTTTGTGCGTCGAACAACGCAAAATGGGTTAGCGCCGCCCCATCCTCGGCCAGCCTGTCGGCCAACGCCTTGAGCTTATTGCGCCCGTCGGCCGCCGCGTCTTGGGCAGTCAACAATAACACCGACTTCCTAACAGAACCGTCGGGGCCCGCCATAGCCTTCAGCGCGGCGCGCACTTGGTCGAACCCGACCACCAATTGACCGGCCCGGCGCGCCAATCCTAAGGCGTCCAGACAGCGCTGCGCCAACTGCGCCTCGACCAGGGTCGCCAAATCTTCACCGTTGGGACCGACCAGCGGCGTCACCGCACGACGCGACGCGCGCCGGAAAGATCCGTTCGCACACGCCTGCGCCACTATATCGTGCCGTCCGGTTGCCCACAAACCGCGTCCCGGCAGGCGTTCGGCAAGGTCGGGAACAATAATATCGTCCGGGCCCACGGCGAACCGAATCAACATCGCGCGCGGCAAGGTATCTCCGGACACGATGCAGCGGCGCGTCGGAGCGTCGTCCCTACGTCGCGAGCGGGCGCGTTCTGCCCTGTTTGCGGCTGCCGGCATTTCGTACATATGCGCTTCTGTCGCTCACTCGCCGGCGCCGGCTGGCGTATTAAACAATGCATCCGCCTCGCTTTTCGCGGTATCGGGCGCGCCTTCCGGTGCCGCCTCTTCCTCTTCGGGCTCCGGCTCGGGCGTTAGGACATCGTCGCCATAGATAATTTGCCGCGCCGCCATGATGATGGCATTGGCGTCATCGGCATGCAGCGGGCTGTGCCGCACCAGCCGGCTCACATCGCTTTCCGACATCTCCCACAAATCGTCGACCTTTACTTCGGTCTCGATATCCATCAGCAGGAAACGCATTTCATCCGGTGTAAGGCCGGCAATATCGTCGACCGTGCTCACACCCTTGCGGCCCAACATAACGACCTGGGACAGGGATAGGCGTTGCATGGCAATCACCGCGTCCTCGACACCGAGCTTCTTGCGTTCCACATCGAGCGCCGCATCGCGCTCTTCCAACCAAGTGCGGGCACGTGCCTGCAGCTCTTCGGAGATGTCCTCGTCAAAGCCTTCGATCGTCGACAAATCATCCAGCGGCACGAACGCCACCTCCTCGACCGAAGCGAAACCTTCGGTCACCAGCAGGTGCGCGATCACATCCTCGACGTCCAACGCTTCGATGAACATCTGGCTGCGCGTATTGAACTCTTCCTGACGGCGGCGGGATTCTTCTTCCTCGGTCAGGATATCGATATCCCAGCCGCTCAACATCGACGCCAGGCGAACATTCTGGCCACGGCGGCCGATGGCCAGCGACAATTGCTCGTCGGGCACGACGACTTCGATCTTGTGGGCGTCTTCGTCGAGCACGACCTTGGTTACCTCGGCCGGCGCCAACGCATTGACCACGAACGTCGCGGTATCAGGCGACCAGGGAATGATGTCGATCTTCTCGCCCTGCAGCTCGCCAACGACAGCCTGAACCCGACTGCCACGCATGCCAACGCACGCGCCCACCGGATCGATCGAGCCGTCCTTCGAGATAACAGCGATCTTCGCGCGGCTGCCCGGATCGCGGGCGGCGGAACGAATTTCGATGATCGCGTCGTAGATTTCCGGGACTTCCTGGGCAAACAGCGCCTTCATGAACTCGGGCCGCGTACGGGTTAGGAAAATCTGCGGGCCGCGCGGTTCGCGGCGAACATCGTAGATATAGGCGCGCACCCGGTCACCAGTGCGGAAGTTCTCGCGCGGCAGGCTTTCATCGCGGCGCAGAATCGCTTCGCCGCGACCGAGATCGACCGTCACATTGCCGTATTCGACGCGCTTCACCAGACCGTTGACGATTTCGCCGGCCCGGTCTTTGTATTCTTCGTATTGACGCTCACGCTCGGCATCGCGGACCCGCTGCACAATAACTTGTTTCGCGGTTTGCGCCGCAATACGGCCAAAGTCGATGGGCGGCAGTTCGTCGATCAGGAATTCTCCGACGGCCGCGTCGGCTTTTTCGAGATGGGCTTGATCGAGGGTCAACTGCGTATGCTCGTCCTCGACCTCTTCGACGACCTCGCGATAGCGCGCTAGCGCGATATGTCCGGTGTCGCGGGCGATGGTCACCCGGATATCATGCTCGGGCCCGTATTTCGACCGGCCGGCCTTCTGAATGGCCTGCTCCATCGCCTCGAGCACTTCCTCCCGCTCGATGCCCTTGTCGCGCGCCACCGCATCGGCGACGGCCAACATTTCGATCCTGCTGGGACCTCCGTCCATGATCTCTTACCCTTGGTTGCTTCGTTCACGCTGCGCGGCAGCGAGAAGTTCATCGGTCAACACAATCTTCGCTTTTTCAATCGCCTCGAACGGCAATGCAAATTCGGTTTCCACCGCATCGAGCGGCACCACCATCCGGACCATTTCCCCGTCCAGCCCCAATAGGCGCCCGCGGAAGCGCCGGCGGCCTTCTATGGCGGACTTCAGTTCGACCCGCGCCTCGCTACCGCTGAAGCTCTCGAAATCCTTAGCCCGTGTCAGCGGCCTATCCAGACCCGGCGAGCTCACTTCCAGCTCGTAGGCGCCGGCAATCGGGTCGGCCACATCGAGCAATACCGAGGCGGTCCGGCTGACCAACGTGCAATCTTCGACCGCCACGTCGGCGCCGTCGGCGCGATCGATCATGATCTGCAGGATCGCCCTTCCGTCACTGTGGAAGCGCACCCGCACGACCTCATAGCCAAGATCGCTCAAGGACGGCTCGATTAACTCCAGGACGGTATCGGTCTCTACCGTATCGCTGACAAGGCTCATTCGGTCTTTGTCTCGTCTACTGCCGCCGATACCCGCACATGATGGCGGGACCGGATTTCCAATAAAAAAGGTGGCGCCGGTTGATCCGGGCCACCCCTTGTTCGCCTGTTCCCAGGCAACCGGGATTTGTTGGCCTAAATATAGGCAAGATCGTTAAAAACGCAAGCGCACTGATGTAATTAGCCTAATCGCGCAAATGACGGCGAAACCGTAGAAAAACCGGCCCCTGGCCGCCACTTCGGTTCTTTTCTTCGTATCGCGTGGACGGCCAGTCGTCGGGTCGCTGGCGCCAATCATCGGGGCGTCGCGCCGTCCATTCAAATTCGCGATGTGCCAAGCCCAGGCGCAGCATCCACGCCGCATAATCCGCATCATCGGTCGCCAGGCGCAATTCCGCCCCATCGGACATTACACGAGCCAACTGATCCAGGGTCTCGGCGCTGACCAAGCGGCGCTTACGGTGACGCAGTTTCGGCCACGGATCGGGAAACAGAATAAACACCCGGCCAAGCGAGGCCGCGGGCAGCCGGTCGAGGACCGGGCGCACATCGTCGGGCACGATGCGCACATTATCGACCTCGCCCTCGGCGATGTAGGACACCAGCCGCGCGACACCATTTAAGAACGGCTCGGCGCCGATGATGCCGATATCGCGATGGTTCTGGGCCTGCCAAATGAGATGCTCGCCATAACCGAACCCAATCTCGAGCCAAACGTCGCGTACGGGCCCGGCGAACTGCGCCGCCGGATCGACCGCGCCGCCATCCGCCGGCAGCGATAATTCGAGCGCCGGCAGCCGAGCAGCCAGCAGCTCTTCGCGCTGCTGGCGCAAACGGCGACCGCGACGGCGGCCGTGAAAGCGCGGGTCCGATGCAGGGTTCTTGCTACCCATGAACATGCCGGCTAGGCCGGCAACGCGCCCTTAAAACGCGTTACGCAGGGTGTCGGCGAGATCGGTCTTTTCCCAAGAAAATCCACCATCCGCTTCCGGCTCCCGTCCAAAGTGGCCATAGGCCGCCGTACGGGCATAGATCGGACGGCTGAGGCCGAGATGCTCGCGAATGCCGCGTGGGCTCAAATCCATCACCTCGCGCAAGGAGTCGGCCAACTTTTCTTCGTCGACCTTGCCGGTGCCGTAGGTGTCGACATAGACCGACAGCGGGTGGGAAACGCCGATCGCGTAAGCCACCTGGATGGTGCAGCGATCGGCGAGGCCGGCCGCCACCACATTCTTGGCCAGATAGCGGGTGGCGTAGGCCGCCGAGCGGTCGACCTTGGTCGGGTCTTTACCGGAGAACGCCCCGCCGCCATGGGGCGCCGCGCCGCCATAGGTATCGACAATAATCTTGCGGCCGGTCAGGCCGGCGTCACCGTCGGGACCGCCAATAACGAAGCGGCCAGTTGGGTTGACGTAGAACTGATCTTCCTCGCACATCCACCCATCGGGCAGCACGTTCAAAACATGGGGCCGCACGATTTCGCGCACCTGTTCTTGTTCGAGCTCCTCGCCATGCTGCGTCGAAACCACAACCGAGGTCGCGCCAACCGGCACACCGTTTTCGTAGCGCAGGGTAACTTGGCTCTTGGAATCGGGCCCGAGACCCGGCTCGGCGCCGGAATGGCGCGCTTCGGCGAGCGAACTTAGAATCGCGTGGGAATAATATATCGGCGCCGGCATCAGCGCGTCGGTTTCGCGGCAGGCATAACCGAACATCAGCCCTTGATCGCCCGCGCCTTCATCTTTGTTACCGGCAGCGTCGACGCCCATCGCAATATCGGACGATTGGGAATGCACGAAACAATCGACGTTCATTTTCTCCCAATGGAAGCCGTCCTGTTCGTAGCCGATATCACGCACCGCGGCGCGGGCGATGCTCTCCATCTGCGCCGCATCCACCGATTGCGGGCCGCGCACTTCGCCGGCCATGACAACTCGGTTGGTCGTGGTCAGGGTCTCGACCGCGACGCGGCTGTGGGGGTCGGCAGTTAGGAAGGCATCGACGACGGCGTCGGAAATGCGATCGCAAACCTTGTCGGGATGGCCTTCGGAAACTGATTCGCTGGTGAAAAGATAGTTGCTGGCGGACACGGCGGGTACTCCCTGTTGAATCTGGCCGGCGCTATGCGCTTATTATTGCAGTCGCTTTCGAGGCAGCCGTATTGAGGCCCGGGAACGTCGCTAAGTGGCCCTGCTCAGCGGCTTGTAGTGCGCGCAGGTTTTGCAGAAACAGCCACTGGCCTGTCAAGGAGAATCGCTTATCGAAGGCACAGGCCGGCGGCGGCCTGTCTGCAACAATATGACCGACAGCCCGACAATCACCAGCAATCCGGCGGGGATCGCATTACCCCAACGAGCATAGGGCGTCGGGGCCGCCAAGGCGCGCGGCAGACCGGAGTCGATAACCCCCTCGGCGCCCAAACCGAGCATCGCCACGGGACGGCCATAGGGGTCGACGATGGCGGAAATACCGGTGTTGGCGGCGCGCACCAGGGGCAGACCTTCCTCAACCGCGCGGGTCGCCGAAATAGCAAAATGCTGCTGCGGTCCGGCGAAGGTGCCAAACCAGGCATCGTTGGTCAGATTTAATAACCAACCCGGCCGCGCATCGGAGCGCGCCGCGGCGCCGGGGAAGATCGCCTCATAACAAATCAGCGGACTGACCGGCGGCAGGCCCGGAATAGCGATGGTCTGCCGGCCGGCACCGGGGGTGAAATCACCCTGACCCGGCACCAACTTGTCGATCGGCAGCACGCCGCGCAGGGGTACATATTCGCCGAACGGCACCAAATGGGCTTTGTCGTAACTGGCGACGATCTGACCATCGCCGGTAATCGCGTGGGCCGCGTTCCAAAACTGTCCATTGCCCGTGTCACCGCTGCGCCGTGGCGCTCCGGTGATCAACACACCATCGCGCGGCGCGGCGATGGCGGCCGCCGCACGCACCACGGGATCGTTTGCCAAGAAAAACGGCGCCGCTGTTTCCGGCCAGATAACGTGGGTCGGCGCGGGCGTCGACGCGATGGCCGGCGCTTGTCGGCTGAGCGCGACATGCCGCTGCAAGTGGCCGGCTCGCAATTGGGGCTGCCATTTTTGGCGCTGGGGAATGTTCGCCTGCACCAACCGTAAACGTACCCCCGGCACCATCGCATTGGCGTTGTTGGCGTCATAAACCGGCGCGGCGCCTAACCGCATCGCGCCGCCGACCCACACCGCGGCCGGCAGCAGAACGGTAAATAACAGGACCGCGAGGCCGGCCCGTGCGCCGGCGCCAGTACCGAGCACCGCCGGCACGGCGCCAGCGATAACGGTCAACAGGCTAACGCCAAAAATACCGGCGAAGGCCGCCGCCTGCATGACCTCCGGCGTTCCCGCCCAGACATAGCCAGTGAGGTTCCACGGAAACCCGGTGAACAGCCAACTGCGCACCCATTCCAGCAACACCCAAATAGCGGCGAAAGCCAGCGCCCGCGACAGAGCGGCCAAGGCGAAACGGCGAGCGAGGAGGGCGGTCGCCAAGCCGGCGATGGCCGGGAACAGCGCCAAGCCGCCGGCCATGCCGGCCAGCGCGAAGGGGATCAACCAACCATGGCGCGCAGCATCCACCAGGAACGGCTCGGCGATCCAATGAACGCCCACCAAGAAATGCCCAAGGCCAAACAACCACGCGGTCGCGAAGGCGGTGCGGCGGGGTCGCGGCGACAAGACGGCGCCGTCGAGCAGCCACAACAAGCCGGCAAAGGCGGGAATAACCAGCGGCACAATGTGCCAAGGCGGCAAGGCCAGCGCCGACAACGCGCCGAGCAGAAGGGCCAACGCGATGCGGCGTTGGCGGCTGAGGGTCAGGGTGCGGTCGTAGAGACGCGTAAACATCGCCGCCGTTCTTTAACCTGGCTGTCCGGCCCCATCGGTAAACAATTCGTCATTCATCGTCAGTTGGCCGCAGATCGCGCACGCACAGCCTTTTAACGCGGCGCGAATCCGCATCAACGACTTGGAACTCCAGCCCCGAGGGATGGGCGACAACCTCATTGCGCCGCGGCACCCGGTCGATCAGGCTGAATACGATGCCGCCCAAAGTATCGATTTCCTCGTGCTCTTCATCGGTGGCGAATGCGCCGACGATCTTCTCCAGCTCTTCGATTTCGGTCCGGGCATCGGCCAGAATGCTGCCGTCGGGCCGGCGAATAACCGAGGGGCCCTCCGTATCGTGCTCGTCTTCGATTTCGCCGACGATTTCCTCGACCAGATCCTCGATCGTCACCAGCCCATCGACCCCGCCAAATTCATCGACGACGATCGCCATATGGGTGCGGCGCGCGCGCATTTCGAGCAGCAGATCGAGCACCCGGATCGACGGCGCGGCGAACAGGATGTCGCGCACCATGTCCTTAACCGCCACCGGACGGTCGCTGCGCACCGCCACCAGAACGTCCTTGATGTGAACGAAACCGGCGACGTTATCGAGCTGTTCGCTATAGACCGGCAGCCGCGAATGGGCATCCTCGGTCATGACATTGACCAGCTCGTCGAGGCGGCTGTCGATGTCGGCGGCAATAATATCGGCGCGCGGCACCATAACGTCTTCGGCCGTGAGTTCGTGCAATTTTAGGATATTGACGATCAGCGCCCCTTCATCGGTGCCGATCTGGGTCGAATCCTCGTCGTCGACATCTTCGATCAACTCTTCGATGACCTCGCGGACGGTGCCTTCGCCGTTTCGGTTGGGGACGAGGGACCGCAGCCACCCGCCGATAGACTTCTTCGTCCCGCCGCCCTCTGATTTATCGCCGCGTTCGCTCATTTTCCCAGTTCGAGAAAGGTCTGCCATTTAGTCGTGTGTCTCCTGCAGCACTGTTGCGTGGGCGTAAGGATCGGGAACGCCCATTTTCCCCAAGATATCGCGCTCAAGCTGTTCCATCGCTGTCGCTTCGTCATCGATTTCATGATCGTAGCCCAGCAAATGCAGCACGCCGTGCACCACCATGTGGCGCAGATGATTGGCCAATGGCTTGGACTGATCCGCAGCCTCACGGGCGCAGGTTTCATAAGCGACCACAACGTCTCCCAATAGCGCCGGCGTCTCTTCCGGCGGCGGCGTCTCGTGGGTTTGGGAGGCGCCGCCTTCGGATAGCGCAAAGGATAATACATTGGTCGCCGTGTCGCGCCCACGATAGGTTTTATTGAGCGTCTGCATTTCGCTATCGTTGGTCAGCCGCACGCCGATCTCGACCGGTTCAGACGGGCCGGCGCTTGCCAACGCCGCGCGGGCGGCAGCCACAACGATCGCCTGCTCCAGCGCTTCGCCCGGAAGGTCCACGCGCCAACCCTCCGCCGTAACGTCGACGGAGATGGTATCGATTGCGCGGGAAGACGGTAAGGTCAACGGCTTGTATCGGCTGCCTTTTTCTGGGCGTCGCGCGCTTCATAGGCGCGCACGATGCGCATCACCAACGAGTGGCGGACGACGTCGGCGTGGGTGAAATTTACCGTGCTCACACCGGGAACGCCTTCGAGGACGTCAAGCGCGTCGCCCAAGCCCGACCGCGTTCCCGAGGGTAGGTCGATCTGACTCATATCACCGGTAACCGCCATGCGCGAACCTTCGCCCAGGCGGGTCAAGAACATCTTCATCTGCATGGCAGACGTATTTTGCGCCTCATCGAGTATGACAAAGGCATGGCTCAAGGTGCGGCCGCGCATGAACGCCAACGGGGCGACTTCGATCTCGCCGTTAGCCATGCGGCGGGTAACCTGTTCGCCCGGCAGCATATCGTGCAGCGCATCATAGAGCGGGCGCAGATAGGGGTCGATCTTGTCCTGCAGATCGCCCGGCAAATAGCCCAGGCGCTCACCGGCCTCGACCGCCGGGCGCGATAATATTATGCGATCGACCTTGCCCTGCAGCAAATGTGTCACCGCGACCGCGACGGCCAGATAGGTCTTGCCGGTGCCCGCCGGCCCCAGGCCAAAAACCAGATCGGACTGGTCGAGAGCGCGGACATATTCGGCCTGCATCGGCGAGCGCGGCGTGATCGTGCGTTTGCGGGTACGCAAAGAGACATCGTCGCCCAAATCGCTATCGCCATCGGACATGCGCACAGCCGCTTGCACGTCGCCGGGGCCGACTTCGAGGCCGGACTTCAGTCGTTCGTACAGCGAGGATATCGCCCGGTCGGCGACATCGCGCGCGCCCGACGGGCCCGAAATATCTAGCTGGTTGCCGCGATAGCGCAGTTTCACATCGAGCAGCTGTTCGATCTGCAAGAGATGTTGGTCATGGTCGCCAAACAACGCCGGCAATAGGCTGTTGTCGTCGAACTGAATTCGGCCCGGCGCCTCGCGGACGGCCTCAGAGGAACTCAAACGCCTACCCCTTCCGCTACCTCTATCGCAGGTCCCTCGAGCGCAAACCCAGGGTTTTCCGTAAGCACGCCCCCTAGACTATGCGCCAAACATGAATCAATTCTGACATCGGCGAGAGATCCTATCCGGTCGTTCGGCGCGGCGACGTGAACCGCCTGATTATAAGGGCTACGGCCCACCAGCTGGTCGGCGTGCCGGCCCGCGCGCTCAAACAGAACCGTCATGGTTTGCCCCACCGACGCGGCATTGAAGGCATTTTGCTGATCACGCAGCAGTCCCTGCAAGACCGCCAAGCGCTCGTCTTTGGCCGGCTCGGGCACCTGATCGTCCAGGGTGCCGGCCGGGGTGCCCGGCCGAACGCTATATTTAAACGAATAGGCTTGCGCGAATTCAACGTCGCGAATGAGGTCCAAGGTGGCCTCGAAATCGGTGTCTGTTTCGCCGGGAAAGCCGACGATGAAATCGGAACTCAACGCGATGTCGGGCCGCGCCTGGCGCAGGGCCGCGATGGTGTCGCGATAGCTTTGCGCGGTGTGGCGGCGGTTCATGGCCGCCAGCACCCGGTCGCTGCCCGACTGAACGGGCAGATGCAGATAGGGCATCACCGCGTCCAACGCACCGTGGGCGGCGATCAGTTCGTCATCCATATCGCGGGGATGGCTGGTCGTGTAGCGCAGACGCGCCAGGCCCTCGATGTCCGACAGACGCTCCATCAGCCGGCCGAGACCGACTTCGCCGTCGCGCTCATCCAAACCGTGATAGGCGTTGACGTTTTGCCCGAGTAGCGTGATTTCGCGGGCGCCCTGATCCACCAAGCGTCGCGCCTCGGCCAGCACCTGATCGACGGGGCGCGAGAATTCGGCGCCGCGCGTATAGGGGACGACGCAGAAGGTGCAGAATTTGTCGCAGCCTTCTTGCACCGACAAGAACGCCGATACGCCCTGCGGCGCGCTTTCGCCGGGCAAATGATCGAACTTATTAGAGACTGGAAATTCCGTATCGAGGACGCCGCGTCCGTGACCGGCAGCGCCGCCGACACCATCCGCGGCGCGGGTCGCGCGGGCCACCATTTCTGGCAGCCGATGATAGGTCTGCGGACCCAGAACGATATCGACATAGGGCGCCCGGCGGAGAATTTCCTCACCTTCGGCTTGCGCGACGCAACCGGCGACGGCGATCACCATACCCGCGTCCGAGGCGCTGCGGTTCTCCTTGAGATGCCGCAACCGGCCGAGCTCGGAATACACTTTCTCGCTCGCCTTCTCGCGAATATGGCAGGTGTTCAAGATAACCATATCCGCCCCATCGGGCGTTTCGCTCGAGACATAGCCGAGCGGCGCCAAGACATCCGCCATGCGGGCGGAGTCATAGCTGTTCATCTGGCAGCCATAGGTCTTGATGAAGAGTTTCTTGGCCACGCGCGTTATGCCGATCGCCAAGTTAGGTTTCGAAACCGAACAGAGTATTTTGCCAAGTTTGTCGCCAAGCGCCTGTAATTCATATCAAAATCACACCTAAGCTTTCGTCCGGCGGGAGTCAAGACGACGGCGGCGGAGTTTGGGACGTGCAGCGATGCCGGCGACGATGCCGGGCGCTCGGCGGCGGCCCCGCAAATCGCGCAACCGCGGCCGCGGGCGCCAACGGATCCAGTCCCAGCGCCCGGCCGATCCGACCTGCGGTTGCAGCCGTCCGGCCAAGGCGTCGGCGTGGCCGCGCGAGACCGTCTCATAGCAATGAGCCGCCAACTCCTTGCGCGTGGCGAATTCCTCGAGGGTCACCGGTTCGTGGAAACTGACGGTCACGGTCAGGCGGCCCAAACCGATCAGACGGCGGGCATGGGGAATAAGATCCATGTCGCCATACCAGGCGAAGAAGGGACGTAGGTGGCGCCCGATGGGGATGCCGTCGAGACGCGAATAGGTGAGCGATACGGGCTGCACCACCAAGGGCTCGCCCCTCGGTTTCATTTCCGCCACCGCGAAGAGCGCGCTTTTAAAGGGGCGCACCTTATTGCCATCGTCGCTGGTGCCTTCGGGAAATAAAATCATGCTGTCGCGAGCCTCCAGGCGACGACCAATCTCGCTGGCTTGCAGGTGAGACGTGCGGACCCGACGATCGACAAAAACCGAATTCTGCAATTTGGCCAGCATGCCGAACAGCGGCCACTTGGCGACCTCCGACTTGGCGACGAAAGAACCTGGGATCAGCGCACCGTAGATCGCAATATCCAGATAAGAGGCGTGGTTCGCCACAAACAGCGTCGGGCGGGCGCGCGACCGGCGGCCGAAAACTTCGAGGCGAATACCCAGGATCCGACAGCACACCCGGTGGTACCACATCGGCAGGCGCTTAGAGAGCGGCAGGCGCAACAGCACGGCCACCACCTGCACCGGTATCAGCACCAGCGTCAGGGTAATGTACAAGAACGCTCGAACGAAGGCGGTAAGCTGCGAACTGCTCGCGGTTGCGGCTATCGGTTGCGCCATGATCGCAAGCGACCTTTAGTCTGTTTCCGCCGCGGGCCCGGCCCCGGCCTCTGTCGATGTGCGGCTATAGTGGCGGTAGTATTTCTCGGTCACAAGATCGGTCTTCACCACTACGCAGACATCGGTCGTGTTGAATTGTTCGTCGACGACCGCCCCATCCCCAACAAAACCGCCCAGGCGTAAATAGCCCTTTACCAGCGGCGGCAAACTCGCCAGCGCCTTCTTCGGATCGATCTCCTCGAGAGCCAGGAAATTCATATCGACATAGAGTTCTGGCAGCGCCTTGGTGCGCAAGGCCGGTGGCGCCAAATGGAAATGGTAGAGATAGCTCAGCGGCAGCGCTAACGCCGCAGGGTCCGTGCCATGTAGACTGCCGCACCCGAACATCAGCGATATATCGTGATGGAAGACGTAGGCCGCAATGCCGCGCCACAATAATTGCATGGTCGGCCGATCCCGGCTTGCGGCTTCGACGCACGATCGCCCAAGCTCGAGCATTTCGCCCGGGAACCCATAGAGGTTGGCGATGTCGTATTCGCCCGACGTGTAAAAACGACCATGTTCTGTCGCGACCGAGCCGCGCAACAGACGATAGGTCGCCACCACACCCGCAGGACCTTCGCCGATCGTTCGGTCGCTCACCAGAAGATGGTCGCAAACCGCGTCGAACCGATCGATGTCTCGTTTTAAACGGGCCGCCTCGGCCGACGGCTTGGCCGCCATTTCCTCATAGAACACCCGATAACGCAGGGCCTGGGCGGCATCGATATCGGCCGCGGTCTTGGCCAGGCTCAAAGACAGATTACCGCTCTGCAGGGCGGCCAGAGCGTCATCTATATTGGACACCTCGGGCGTTAGGGGCGCGTTCACATCTGTCATAGGATCAAACGACGCTGCGGTGTTCGGTCTTGCGGGCGCCCCATCCGAGGCTCACGAAGGCGGGTCCTAGCCGTCGTCGGAATCATCGCCCTGCTTTTCAGTCGTGGCGGGCGTCGCGTACAACTCCAGGCGATGGTCGACTAATTCGTAGCCGAGCTCCTTGGCTATTTTTTCCTTCAATACCTCAATCTCACGGTTATAAAACTCGATCACTTCGCCGGTTTTGATGTTGATGAGATGATCGTGATGGTCGCCGGAGGCTTCCTCGTAGCGCGCCCGGCCATCGCCGAAATCGTGCTTTTCCAGAATATTCGCCTCTTCGAACAGCCGAACCGTCCGATAGACAGTTGCGATCGATATGCGTGGGTCAAGCGCCGTCGCCCGCTGATAGACCAGATCGACATCGGGGTGATCAATGCTTTCCGACAAAACCTGCGCGATTGTGCGGCGCTGGTCGGTCATTTTGAGACCTTTATCGGTGCATATCTGCTCGATACGCGACTGCATGTCCCTCCTCACATTGAACCGCGCCGTGCCGCCAGAATCCAGCGTCACGGCCAGACGAACAACGCACGTCGAGCGCTAATATAATGCAAATTCCGCGGTTCGGCGACCGGTCGCCGAAAAATTCCGGCTAGCCCCTAAGGGCTGCCTATTTGCTGGCGCGTCCGCGCTTGCCGAGCCCGATCTCTTTGGCCAGCGCGCTACGCCGCTTGGCGTAGTTTGGCGCCACCATCGGATAGTCAGCCGGCAACCCCCACCGTTCGCGATATTGCTCGGGTGTCAGGTCGTAAGATGTCTTCAAATGCCGTTTCAGCATTTTCAGCTTCTTCCCGTCTTCCAAGCACACGATGTAATCAGGCATGACCGACTTTTTCACCGACACTGCGGGCGCCGGACGCTCCTCGGTGCTGACCGCTTTGCCGGTGTCCGACAAGCTGGAATGGACTTGAGAAATAAGCTGCGGCAAATCGGCCGCCGGCAACGTGTTATTCGAGACGTGGGCAGCTACTATTTCCGCCGTGAGTTTTAGCAATTCAGCAGAATTATTTTGGTCAGTCATTCGGTAAGCCTCATTAAAATCATTTAGCCAATTATATAGGATATCAGCCCGGTCTTCTCAACAGGCCATTTAGTGTTTTTATCAATACTCACAATCGATCGCGTATTTCATACGTTATTTAAGTAATAGGCTATATACGTATTCGCCCCTAGTCACTGGCCAGCACTAGCGCATCGACACGCTTTCCCCCCCGCCGGTAATAGCCTGGCCGGCGTCCAACCTGGCGAAATCCAAGGCGCTGGTAAAGATCGCGCGCGGCCTGGTTGGTCACCGCGACTTCGAGCAAAATCCGTTCCCGCGGCACGAGTAACTCGCGCAGCTTTGCCATCAGGGCGGTGGCGACACCCTGACGACGCGTGCCGGGAGACACGCACAGGGTCAGTACCTCGCCCTCATCGGCAATGGAGCGGCCGATAATAAAACCGACCGGCGCGCCATCGCCATCCAGTGCGACGGCGCCGACGGTGCCCGGCGTATTGAGCAGTGTTGCTATGGCGCCGTCGGACCAGGTCTCTTGCGGCGATCGCGCAAAGCAGGCGAAGTGTATATCGGCAAGGGCTTGAGCAAGTATCGCGGAATTCACCGCGACTTCGATCTTGAACGGCAGCGTTTGCATCACGGCCCGGAACGTCCTGGCAATCGATGACGGTCGGCGGTCGGCGGTCGGCGGCGAGACATCCGGCGGCCGCAGATATAATGGACGCGGCAACGGCGCATCACGCGCGGCCGGATCGGTTAGCCATATTTCAGCGGCCTCCGCGGCAACGATGGCGGCGTCGGCCAAACCGTCTCCCGCGGCGGCGGTGACACGATGATCCTCGGGCAGAACGTCGCGCAACCGGGCCACCGCGTCACCTACCAAAACGACAGTGGCGTCCGCCGCCGATAACTCGGTAAACGTCGCCGCGACCGCCTCTGGCGTCAAACACGCGGGCTCGCTGGTTGGCGTAAGTGCGGCGTCGAAGGATTGGACATACAAATCCGCCCGCTTGGTCTCCAGGACAACGAGGGTAGGGATCACTGGCGCTCCGGCGGCGCGCGCCCCACGCGCAACGGCTTTAAAACTGCTCACGCCAATCACCGGCCGTTGGGCGGCCAACGCCAAGCCGCGCGCCGTCGCCAGCCCGATCCGTAGACCGGTATAAGCGCCCGGGCCAACCGTCACGGCGATGGCATCAAGATCGGCATAGTCGCGACCGGCCATCACCGCGGCGACCATCGGCATAAGCGCTTGCGCGTGACCGCGCGCCATGGCTTGCCACTCGCGGCGCTGCACCGCGCCGTCAACGAACAACGCGGCGGAACACGCGCCGGCCGCGGCATCGAGCGCCAAAATGGTTGGCTGTCCCGGCCCGGTCATTGAAATTTTTCGGTCATCACCCGATCCATGCTAGCCGATCCGCGCCAGCCTAACCTGGTTGGCCGAATCACAGCCACGATCTACCATCGCCGGACCAATACGCATAGCCAGCGCGGGAGGCGGCGCCTGTGTCAATCGTCGAAATTACGCCCGACTCCCATGACGTCGACATCGACCTGTATTACGCCACCGAGCGCAACTTCACAGGCCTGCCGATCTATGCCGCCGCCCATTGTTACTTAAATACCGACGCGGCGGCGAAGCTGGCGCGCGCCGTCGAGCTGGCGCAGCGTTTTGGCTTACGGTTGCGCATCTTCGACGCGCTGCGGCCCAGCGAGGCCCAATGGGTCTTATGGAACCACACGCCCGATCCCGATTTTCTGGCCGACCCTCGCCGCGGCTCGCCCCATAGCCGGGGCGCCGCGGTGGACGTAAATCTGTGCGATGACACCGGCCAATTGCTCGATATGGGAACGCCCTTCGACGCCTTCACTCCCTTATCGCATCACGGCGCGGCCGGCGTCTCTGTTACCGCGCAGCGCAACCGCATGTTCTTGCTGGGGCTGATGTCCGCCGCAGGCTGGGATTTCTACAGCAAGGAATGGTGGCACTATCAGTTGTTCAACAGTCGCGATTATCCGCTGATTGCCGATAGCGCCTTGCCGAAACCGATGATGGCGCCGGCCTCGTAATCCGCCACGTCGATCCGTCCCGCGCAGGGCTCTTGCGATGCAATTCCGCTAGGGGGTACGGTACTTACCTGATGGCCCCTATGGGACCACACCGCACAACTAAAATTGGGACAAAATTCTGGTGCTCAAAACCGGTGTCCACCGATCCATCGCCGCGGCGGCATTTTTCCTGCTGGCAACCCTCAGCGCACTGCCGCCGGCCCAGGCGGCCGAGTCGGCCGTCATCTTGATGTATCACCGGTTCGGCGAAAGCGCCCACCCGTCGACCAACATTCGCATCGATCAGTTCGAGGCGCATATCGCGGAACTCCAGTCGGGGGGCTATACCGTCCTACCCATCCCGGACATTATCGCCGCGATCGATTCCGGCCAGCCGCTGCCCGACCGCACTGTGGGCATCACCATCGACGATGCCTATTTATCGGTCTACACCGAAGCGTGGCCGCGCCTGCGCCGGGCCGGATTTCCGTTCACCCTGTTCGTCGCAACCGACGCCATCGACCGCGAATTCGCCAGCTATATGAGTTGGGACCAGATCCGCGATCTGCGCGACAATGGCGTGACCATCGGCAGCCAAACGGCGACCCATCTACATATGCCGGCGAACCGCGAGGCGCGTAATCGGCAGGACATTCAGCTATCGAACCAGCGCTTTAGAAGCGAGCTTGGCGCCCAACCGGCCTATTTCGCTTACCCGTTCGGGGAAGCCAGCGCCAGCATTCAGCAGATCATCAAAGAGGCCGGCTTCGCCCACGCCTTCGGCCAACATTCCGGGGCGCTGCACGCCTCGTCCGACCGCTATTACATGCCGCGGTTTGCCCTCAACGAAAATTTCGGCGACACCAAAAGGTTCAAGCTGGTGGCAAACGCTCTGCCGGTGCCCCACACGGATTTGTCGCCGCTTAACCCCACACTGACGACAAATCCGCCGCTGTTCGGCTTTACCTTGAGTAATGACGCCAGCTCGCTACGCGGTTTGACTTGCTACTCGGGCGATCAGGGCAAGCTGCAAATGCAGCGATTGGGGCCGCGCGTTGAAGTGCGCTTGGCGCGAAACTTTTCGCCGGGACGCGCGCGCATCAACTGCACCGCGCTGGGCCCCGACGGCCGCTGGCGCTGGCTCGGTATGCTTTACTATGTGCCGAAACCGTAGCCGCGTTTCGAGTTAGGGCGCCGATAGAAACTGTGTCGTTTCGATCGACTGATCGGCCAGCTTCGTGCCTTCCAGCTCTTCCAAACGATCGACCCGCAATATCTTTTGAATGGTTTCAATGTAATGCTCGCGGCGTTCGGAATAGGCCGTAAGCGTTTCGATCAAAGCGTAGGGATCGAGGACACCGGCGCCAGCGCGCATCTCGGCGCGGCGCGTGCGAAAATCGTCATAGGCCGGATGGCCGTTTAAATTCTGCGCGTAGCTACGCACGCTATCGAGCAGCGAGGGAAAGGCCCGCACCTCAAATCGAAGACCGTCCTCACGCTGCCGTGGCACGATGCCTAGGCCTTGATCCCAGGTCCGCTGACCGAATAGGGCATTGCCCGTCAAGGCAAAGCGCGACCGCCCCCAGCCGCTTTCCTCCGCCGACTGGGCGATCGCCAGGGCTGGCGATATGGCATCGATCCGGCGCAACAGTTCCGCCACATCGTCCGGTTCGGTGTCGTAACGCGCCGCCAGTTCAGCCAGCCATTCCCGCTGCTCGGTCGACGGTTTCTCACCGGCGCTCCGCGCCTTTTGCAGAAGCAGTAACCGATGCCGGTCGGCGAGGATTTCTTCGTTCACCTTGAGGGCTAGCGGCAGCACCATTTTGAAATAGGTCTGCTTTAGCTTCGCCACCTCGGACAGGGCTCTGAGGTCGTGGGGCAAGTCCTCTGCGAACAGCCTCGGCACGGTTTGATTGCCTTGCCGAACCGCTGCCATATCGAAAGACACCGCACTGAACTTGTCGTGCAGCGCGGCAACCGTGACGGTGCTGCGCTTTTCGCTCGGCAAGAGTTCATCAAAATCCGGCGTTCCGACGGCAGGTAGCGTCGCCCGGGCGATCGGGCTGACGTCCGGCAGCGCCACCCATTCGGCCTCTGGCGTGTGGGGGGAATCCGACGGGAACGCGAACACGCCCGCATAGAGCGCAACAACGCCAACGGCGATCAGCGCCAGCGCGGCGCGTTGGTAATCTATCAGTATGCCCATATTAGCTCTTGCTAAACTTGCCTATAGTGCTGGTGAATGTGCGGGCAGGGGCGCACCAAAGTGTGACTGAATTTAGGAGATATTGCGGCACCGACCGAACGGCGGCGGCCCATTTACTGCCTCCCGATTGGCCGTATTTTAGGGAACGGCTTGTACCTCTTGGACTTCCGGCACGTAATGACGCAACAGGTTTTCGATGCCCATCTTCAACGTGACCGTCGAACTGGGACAGCCAGAGCACGCGCCCTGCATATGCAGATAGACGATCCCCGACTCAAAGCCGTGGAACACGATATCACCGCCATCCATGGCTACGGCGGGGCGCACGCGGGTATCGAGTAATTCGACAATTTGCGACACAATCTCCTCATTATCGCCATCGCCACTGGCGTGCGCCGGGCCGACCGCCTCGCGAATAACCGGATCGCCGGAGGTGAAATGCTCCATGATCGCGCCTAAAACGGCGGGCTTGAGCACTTGCCAGTCAACGTCGGGCGATTTGGTAACGGTGACGAAGTCGGCGCCTAAGAAAACCGCGGCAACGTCGGACACTTCGAAGAGGCGCGTCGCCAGGGGCGAGCGCGCCGCCGCCTCGCGATTGGGAAAATCGGCGGTGCCGGCGGCGATCACATCACGGCCCGGGAGGAATTTCAAAGTCGCCGGGTTCGGGGTCTCTTCGGTCTGAATAAACACGGTATGGTCTCTCCCGCTGCCTGTGCGTGTTTGCTTATAAACGGCCTTGCCAATAAATGGCTAAAGTCCAATCTTCTCTTAGCTCGAATGTGGACTATTTACCAATCAAATCAAGTAGGCTCCATTCTACCACGCGGCCAACGAGATTCCGGAATCAATCCGTACAATTAGGGTCTTATTGATGCTTGTCCTGCGATCCATCGCCAGCGGTTTACAGCCATGACAAATCTCATTGAGCCCAGCGCGACACTGCAGCCGCTTGCGCCGCCGTCGGGCGGCGAATGTCAGGTATTCGACTGGATCGAAAATTTCGGCCGCTATACCGAGGACATTCCCAGCTTCGTGAGAGAAGTCTGCAATCGTTTCGTCGGCTGCGACATGCCGCTCGATCGGGTCAGCATCGTCATGCGCACCCTGCACCCGCAAATATCGACGAGTGGCTATATGTGGCGGGATGGCGTCGACGAGCTGTCGCTGTTTACCGCCGACCATCAAACGCAAACCCGCGAGTCTTATCAGCGGAGCCCGGTGCGGTTGATCTTCGAAGGCTCGCCCGGATTGCGGCGGCGGCTGGCCGACCCTGACTGTCCGCGCGATTTCCCGGTCCTGATCGACCTCGATGGCGAGGGCGTGACCGACTATTTGATCCTGCCGATACCGTTCAGCGATGGCCGGTCCTATGCCTGTTCGTGGGCGACAAAAGCACCCGGAGGTTTCACCGACGCACAGATTGGCCGCATCCAGGCGGTCATGCCGACCTTTTCCCTGGTGCTCGAAATTCTCGCCGCGCGCGATATTTCACATAATCTGATGGACACCTATCTCGGTCATAAGACCGGCGAGCGGGTGCTCAATGGCGGCATCTATCGCGGCGTCAACGAGACCATCGAAGCGGCGCTTTGGATCTCCGACCTGCGCGGATTCACGGCGTTATCGGATAAGCTGGCGCCACCGGTGCTATTGGGGATTCTCAACGACCATTTCGAGCGTATCGTTGGTGCCATCGAAAAATACGATGGCGAGGTGCTGAAATTCATCGGCGATTCGGTGCTGGCGATCTTTCCCATTGATCAATATGGCGACGCCATGGGGGCAGCCGAAGCGGCGGTGGGCGCCGCGCGCGAGGCGGTGCGGCGGCTCGAAGAACGTAATGTCGAGCGTCAGGAAAAGAACATCCCCGCCCTGGGCTACGGCATCGCGCTGCATATGGGTGAAGTCGTCTATGGCAATATCGGCGCGCCGAACCGTCTCGATTTCACCGTAATCGGTCCGGCGGTCAACCATACCGCGCGCATCGAGCAACTGTGCCGCACCATGAGCCGTCCGGTTCTGATCTCCGCCACCGTCGCCGAAGCCACCGACCAGCCGGTAACGTCACTCGGTTTTCATGCCCTGCGCGGGGTTCGCGAACCCCACGAGATATTCACCCTGCCGGAATACGCGTGACGCCATGAGCAAGGCGGCGCCCGTCATTAAATGGATGGTCAAGGATGGCCGGCTGACGGCGCACAATATGCGCGACTTCGGCGATCGCTTTTGCGAGCACATCGTCGCCGCCAGAATGGTTCAATCTTATCCGATACTGCTCTAGGGGTTCAGGAACCCAACGATCTCGTGGGCTTCGCGCAGAACCGGCTCGGCAATGGCGTTGGCGCGCGCCGCGCCGTCGCGCAAAATGCCATCCACATGACCGGGATCAGCCATCAGCCGCTGCATCTCTTCGCCGATCGGTCCCAGCTTGGCGACCGACAGATCGGCTAACTCGCCCTTGAACGAACTGAACTGGGCGCCCTCGAACTGCTCAAGCGTGACCGCCATCGACTGTTCCGCCAAGGCGGCATAGATCGACAAAAGGTTATAAGCCTCCGGCCGGGCCTTCTCATGGGCCGCTTCCACATGCCTGCCGTCGCTGGCCAGCGCATCCGGGCCGGGCAGGGCGTCGGCGTCGGTGCGCGCCTTGCGGATTTTCTGGGCAATATCGTCGGGGCCGTCGGTCAGGTTGATGCGCGAATAATCGGAAGGATCGGACTTCGACATTTTCTTCGACCCGTCGCGCAGGCTCATCACCCTTGTGGCCTCGCCGAAGATCAGCGGCTCGACAACCGGCAGGAACTCGACATCGAAATCGTTGTTGAACTTGATGGCGATGTCGCGGGTCAATTCCAGATGCTGCTTCTGATCCTCGCCGACCGGCACATGGGTCGCTTTGTAAGCCAGAATGTCAGCCGCCATCAGGTTGGGATAGACGTAGAGCCCGACCGAGGCGTTCTCGCGGTGTTTGCCGGCCTTTTCCTTGAACTGGGTCATCCGGTTGAGCCAACCGACGCGGGCCACGCAGTTGAAAATCCAGGCGAGCTCGGCATGGGCCGGTACCTGGCTCTGGTTGAACATGATCGAGCGCGTTGGATCGATACCTGCCGCCAAAAACGCCGCCGCCACCTCGCGGGTGTTGGCGGCCAGCTTTTCCGGGTCCTGCCACACCGTAATCGCGTGCAAGTCGACCACGCAGTAGAGGCACTCGAAATCGTCTTGCAGACCGACGAAATTGCGGATCGCACCGAGATAATTGCCGAGATGGAGGTCGCCGGTCGGCTGAACGCCTGAGAAAATGCGGCTCATTTTATGCTTCTCCAGGGGGTTTGGACGCCCGAGGGCCGTGTTGCCAGGTTAAGGGCGGGCCGTTATCGCTGGGTCGGCGCGTGGCGTCAAGCTGGGCTCAGCCACGGCGCAGCAGCGCGCGCATTTCCGTCCAGCGCATAACCCCCAACAGCTGCGCCAGCGCGCCGTAGACGATCAGACCGACGATCACCACCAGAACCAGCGCGACAATGCCCTGCAGGGAACCGGCGACCAGCCAGCCCGCCAGCCCCTGTACGGCCCCCCACAGGGCAGCCGCCATCAGCACCGACGCTAGAATAACCCCCACCAAGCGGGATCGCAGCCGTCGATCGGGCGCCAACAAGCCGCGCCGATACAGGAGGAACGCGAGGGCGGCGGCGTTGGCCCAGGCCGAAATCGCCGTTGCCAGGGCGATGCCCACATGGGCCAGGAACGGCATCAGGCTCAACGCCACGACGACGTTCAGGACCAGCGCGCCGACGGCGACCTTGACCGGCGTCGCCGTGTCTTCGCGGGCGAAAAAGCCCGGCGCCAGCGCCTTGATCAACACATAGGCCGGTAGACCCGCGGCAAACGCCGCCAGCGCCGCCGCCGTCGCGGTCGCATCGGTGGCGCTGAATTCACCGCGCTGGAACAGCACCGTGACGATCGGCGCCGGCAACACCAGTAACGCCGCCGTGGCCGGAACGGTGAGCAGCATGGCGAATTCGATGGCGCGGTTTTGGCTTTCCCGCGCCGCCGCCACATCACCGGCCTTCAATTGGCGCGACAGCAGCGGTAGCAGGGCAACGCCGACCGCCGCGCCGACCACACCGAGCGGCAGTTGGTTGACCCGGTCGGCGAAATACAGAAACGAGACCGACCCTTCGGGCAATTCCGAGGCCAACCGAACGCCGATCAGAACGTTGATTTGGTACACCCCGGCGCCGATGATCCCCGGACCCATGAGCACAAACAGTCGGCGCACCTTGGGGCCCATCACCAGACGCGGCACGGTTGGCAAGAGCCCCGCACGCCCGCAGGCCAGGGCCAACCACGAGAGTTGCCCGATGCCGGCCAACAGCACGCCCCAGCTCAGCGCCAACCCCGGGTTGGGCAGCCAGCCGAGGCTCACCCCCAGCAAAGCGCCGATCAAAATGATGTTCAATAGGATCGGCGCCGCCGCCGCGGCGACGAAGCGCTCGAGCGTATTGAGGATGCCGCTCAGCATCGCCGCCAGCGAGACGAACATCAGATAAGGGAAGGTCAGGCGGGCAAAGTCGACCGCGAGCTGAAACTTCTCCGGATCGTCGCGAAACCCGCCGGCAATCACGCCCATAACCTCGGGCATGAAGATTTCCACCAGCGCGCTGAAGATAATCAGCACCAGCGCCATCACGCCCAACACCCGTTCGGCGAAAGCGCGGGCAGCGTCCCGCCCGGCCTCGGTCAGCTCCCCCGCGAACAGGGGCACAAACGCGGCGTTGAACGCCCCTTCGGCGAACAGCCGTCGGAATATATTGGGTAGCTGCAGGGCGACGAAAAAGGCGTCAGTGACCTGCCCGGCGCCGAGCAGGCCGGCGATCAGAATATCGCGGACAAAGCCCAACACCCGGCTGCCCATGGTCCAGCCGCCGACGGTGGCGATCGATCTAAACAGCGCCATGGCGCGCTCTTAGCCGGAAATCAGGGCGAAGGAAAGGCGAAGGTTTCGGCCCGTTCGCGCTACTCGGCGGCGGCCGGGCGCTGGTCCTGGGCCGCGTCGACCTCGCCGATCGCCTCGAGCAGGGTTTTACGAATTTTCTCCGCCCGGTCTTCGTGAGTGACTTTCATCCCAAAGCCGTCCTTGACGTAGAAGACATCGACCGCGCGCTCGCCATAGGTGGAAATTTTCGACGACGAAATTTGCAGCGATAGCGAATACAGTGCGCGGGTCACCGAATAGAGGAAACCCGGACGGTCGCGGCCGTTAATCTCGATCACCGTGTGAGTGGCGCTCGCCTGATTGTCGATGATAACCCGCGGCGCCACCGTGAAGACCCGGGTGCGCGCCGGCACAAAGGTCCGTTCGGCATGGGCCTCGTCGCGCTTCATCTCGCCGGCCAGCGCGCGCTCGATCTGCACCGACATGCGCGCCAAGGCCGACGCCTGGGCGAACGCCTGCTCGTTGGCGTCCTGCAGCCAGAACACATCGAGCGCCATGCCCTCCGGCGTGGTGAATACCTTGGCATCGACGATGCTGGCGCCGACGGCGGCGAACGCGCCAGCGATGCGCGAGAACAGGCCAGGATGGTCTTGCGTGTAGATCGTCACTTCGGTCACATCGAGTTCGGCGACCACACGGGTCTCGACCGTCAGCGGCGTCGTGTCAGCTTCGGCGGCGCGCATCAAACGAGCCTGACGTTCCAGGGTCTCGGTGTCGAACGTCAGCCAATACCCCGGATAGCCGCGCGCGAGCTGGGCTTCGACATCGGCCGCCGGCCAATCGACGAGGCGCGCCTGCAAGGCCTCTTTAGCGGCTTCGACCCTTGTGCTGCGGGCATCGGTTAACTGGCCGCCGGACAACACGTCTTCGGTCGCGTTGTACAATTCGCGCAGCAACTCCGCCTTCCAATTGTTCCACACATTGGGGCCGGTCGCGCGCATATCGACCACCGTCAGGCACAACAGCAATCGCAACCTCTCGAGCGACTGCACCAATTCGGCGAAGTCGCTGATCGTCTTGCTGTCCGACAGGTCGCGTTTTTGCGCCACGTTTGAGAAGGCCAGATGTTGGCGCACCAGCCACTCAACGGTTTCGGTTTCCTCGTCGCTGAGCCCTAGCGTGGGGCAGACCTTACGGGCCACATCGGCGCCCAACTCGGAATGATTGCCGCCGCGCCCCTTGGCGATGTCGTGCAGCAACACAGCGATATATAACGCCCGGCGCGAACCAATGGTCGGCAGCAATTCGCTGGCCACCGGATGCTCGCGGCGTTGCTCGCCGCGTTCGATCGATGCCAAAAGCCCGATCGCCTGGATGGTGTGCTCGTCGACCGTATAGACGTGATACATGTCGTGCTGGGTCTGGCCGACGACCCGCCCGAAATCCGGCATGAAGCGTCCGAAAACCCCGGCTTCATTCATGCGTGTGAGCGCTATTTCCGGCGCATCCGACGATGTCACAATGTCGACGAACAGCCGGTTGGCCTCGGAATCCTTACGAACCTTGCTGCCGATCTTACGCAGGTTCTGTGTCACCAGCCGCAACGCATGGGGGTGGATGTCGATGCCTTCGCGCTGGCCCACATGGAACAGCCGGATCATCGCTACCGGATCGCGGGCGAACATGCCGTCGTCGCTCACCGTCAGGCGGTCGCGGTCGAGTTTGAAGCCCTGCAAATCGCGCGTCTTGCCGAACCGCGGCAGCTTGATCAGCGGCTTGCGCATATTTTCCGCTTCGATCGAGGCGCAGAAAATGCGCGTCAGATCGCCGACATCCTTGGCCACCAGATAATAATGCTTCATGAACCGCTCGACCCCACTGCCGCTGGCGCGGTCGGCATAGCTCATACGCTCCGCCAAGCGGGTCTGTAGATCAAACGTCATGCGTTCTTCGGCGCGGCCGGCCAGATAGTGCAGGTGGAACCGCACGGTCCATAGGAAATTATGGTCCTTGGCGAAGTTGCGCGCCTCGTCGTTGGACAGGACGCCATGGGCGACCAGATCGCTGACATTGTCGACTTGGTAGGTATATTTGGCGATCCAGAACAGCGTCTGCAGATCGCGCAAGCCACCCTTGCCGTCTTTGACATTGGGCTCGACCAGGTAGCGGCTGTCGCCGAGTTTTTTGTGCCGCGCGTCGCGCTCGGCGAGCTTGCCGTCGACGAAATCGAGCGCCGTGCCGTTGACCACCTTGTCTTGGAAGGTCTTGCGGAAATCCAGGAACAGCGTCTGATCGCCCCACAGAAAACGCGCCTCCAAAAGCGCGGTGCGGATCGTCAAATCCTGCTTGGCCAGTCGCACGCAATCATCGGTCGAGCGGGTCGAATGGCCGACCTTAATGCCGAGATCCCACAGCAGATAGAGCATATACTCCACCACCTGCTCGCCGCGCGGAGTCTGCTTGTAGGGAAACAGGAATAGTAGATCGATGTCCGAATAAGGCGCTAATTCGCCGCGCCCGTAGCCGCCCACCGCGGCCACCGCCAGACGGTCGGCGCTGGTCGGATTGGCCGAGGGATATTCTTCCGCCGCCACGTCATGGACGATGCGGATCAACTGGTCGAACAGAAAGGTCAGATTGGCGGCCGCCTTGGTGCCGCTCGCCCGACCGGCCTCAAACTGGCCACGAACCGTCGCCTGACCGGCCTCCAACGCCTCGCGTAACCGCTCCAATACGACCTTGCGGCGGCTCGCATCGTCGCTCGCTTCGGCACGCAGCAGCGCAACCTCCTCGGTCAGCGCGCCGCGGTCGATAATGCTGCGTTGGCTTTTGGTTTCGCTCATAATTCAGCAAATACCGTTTCGTTGATCGGACTTTCTAGCACATCCCGGGCAATTTTTTGCCACCGGCGGCGTTATTCCGCGGCGCGGCCCGCCGGGGGTGGACTGGCCTCAGCCGCTTCGGCGGTATCCACCCGCGCGCACCGTACATCGTTCGGCGTCTCCAGCAAGGCCTCCAGCCGCGCGCGGCGGCCGTTGCCGATAATATAGGCGATCAGGCCCAAGGCGGCGCCGATACCGACCGGCCAGGACAGGCCGGCGACATCGGCGATCCAGCCCATCAACAGCGCACCCCCCGAGGGCCCGGCGCGGAAAACCATGCCGAACAGGCTCAACACCCGGCCGCGCATCTCGTCGGGCACCGAAAGCTGGACCAATTGCTGGGTGGCAATACCGCCAGTGGTCATGCTGAACCCCAGGACGGCCAAACACACCAAGGCCAGCGGCAACCAAGTGGTCAGCGCGAAGATCAACGCGGCGGCCCCGCCGAGCAGCCCGGCCCGCAGCGCGATAGCGGTGATACCGCCGCGATTGCCTTGGCGCAGCATCCAGATCGCGCCCACCGCCGCACCCGCGCCCAAAGAGGAAACCATCAACGAAAAGCCGTCAGCACCAAGGCCGAACACCAGATCGGCGAAGCCCGGCAGCAGTTCGGTCAAAGGTCGAATCGAGAGACCCAGGATCAGTAGCAACAGCAGCATCGGTGCGATGCCCGCATGGGTCAGGCCATACTTCATGCCGGCCACGACATCTGCAAAAACGCTAGCGCGTGAACCCTTTTTCAACGGCGCCAACGGCGAATCGATCACCAGCAACACCCACACCATGAAACTGGCGGCGAATATATTGAAGGCGAAGGCTAGGCTGGGACCGCCCAAACTCAACAACCCCGCCGCCACCGCCGGACCGATAAACTGGGCGGTGTTGAATGTGCTGGAATTCAATGCGATGGCGATGGGGATTTCAGCGCGCGGCACCAAGTTCGGCATCAGCGCCAAGCGCACAGGCTGCCAAAAGGCAGCGGTGATACCGCGCGCCAGGGCCAGGCTAAACAGAATCCAAATCGTCATCAGATCCCAGAATGTCAGGGCCGCCAGAATGACAGCGATGACCGCCAGGGCGGCCTGGGTGACGGTGGCAATGATACGGCGATCGAGACGATCGGCCATCACGCCGCCGATCGGCCCGAGCGCCAGAACCGGCAAGGCATCGGCCGCCGCCACCGCGCCCAGCCAAAAAGCCGAGCCGGTCAACTGCCAGGCCAACCAGCCAATAGCCACCCGCACCACCCAGACGCCGATGACATTGGGGATGTGGCCGACGAGATAAATGCGGAAACTGCGGTGGCGCATGACCTGCTCGACGGCGCCGAAGCCGGCCAGATCAAGCAATCGCAGCAACAGCTTAGCCATTCAACGCCGCCTTCAAGCGGTACAGAATTTCGAGCGCGTCGCGCGGCGTCAACTCATCGGGGTTGGTGTCGGCCAGCAGATCGCGCACCGGGTCTTCCGCCTCGCCGTCGCCCTCCTCGCGCGCACTCAACGCCGCCGCATGGAACAGCGGCAGATCGTCGGCCAGCCGGCTCAGCGCGTTGCCCTGGTCGCCCTGTTCGAGCAACACCAGCACCTCTTCGGCGCGGCCAAGAACCGCGGTCGGGAGACCAGCCAGGCGGGCGACATGAATGCCGTAAGAGCGGTCGGCGGTGCCCGGCACTACTTCGTGCATAAACACCACGTCGCCCTGCCATTCCTTGACCCGCATGGTGTGGCAGACCAATTGGTCGAGGCGCGCGGCGAGGCTGGTGAGCTCGTGAAAATGGGTGGCGAACAAGGTGCGGCAGCGATTTTCGTCGTGCAGATGCTCGATCGTCGCCCAAGCGATCGACAATCCGTCGAAGGTCGCCGTGCCGCGGCCGATCTCGTCGAGAATGACCAGGCTGCGCGAGCTCGATTGATTGAGGATCGCCGCTGTCTCGACCATCTCGACCATGAAGGTGGAGCGGCCGCGGGCCAGATCGTCGGCCGCGCCAACCCGGCTGAACAGCCGGTCGACAACGCCGATCTCGGCCGACGCCGCCGGCACGAACGAGCCAGTCTGCGCCAGCAGCGCGATCAACGCATTCTGCCGCAAAAACGTGCTCTTACCCGCCATATTGGGGCCGGTCAGCAACCACAGACGCCCGCCATCCTCATCGCCCGACAGATCGCAATTATTGGCGACGAAGGCGCCCGCCCCATCGTCGAGCGCGGCCTCGACCACTGGGTGGCGGCCCTCGACGATGCGAAATGTCGTGCTATCGTCGACGCTCGGGCGGCAGTAGCGTTGGGTCACCGCCAGCTCCGCCAGCCCGGCGGCGACATCGAGCGCCGCCATGGCGCGGGCGGCCTTGGCGATATCCTCGGCGCGGGCCAGCGCCTCGCCGGCAAGGTCGTCGAACAGCTCGAGCTCGATCGCCAGCGCCCGCTCGCCAGCGCGCGAAATTCGGTCCTCCAAACCCGACAGCTCGACCGTAGTAAACCGCATGGCGTTGGCCATGGTCTGGCGGTGGATCAGTCCGTGCGCCTCAGCGAGCGCTTCCTTGCCGCCCTCCATCAGCTTGTCGGCCTGCACCGCCGTCACCTCAATGAAATAGCCCAATACATTATTGTGTTTGATTTTCAACGCGGCGATGCCGGTCTCTTCGGCGATGCGGCTTTGCAGCTCGGCGATGGTTTGGCGGCTGGCGTCGCGCAACTGGCTCTGCTCATCCAACGCCTCGGAATAGTCCCGGGCAATGAAACCGCCATCGCGCGCCTGCAAGGGCAGGCTCTCAGCCAGCGCCCGGACCAAACGATCGACCAAAACGTCGTGCACCCCCAACTGCTCGCGCAGAGCCGCCAATTCAGCGGGAGACGGCGCGACGGCCATATGTGCTGCCACATATTCCGCTAAGGTCCCTGCGCCAGACAGGCCGGCCCGCAACGCGGCGAGGTCGCGCGGTCCGCCCCGGCCCAGGCCGAGCCGCGACAAGGCGCGTTCCATATCGGGACACGCGCGCAAACACGCCCGCACATCGTCGCGCAGCCCCGGCGCTTCGATAAAGCATGAGATCAGGTCGAGTCGGCCGATGATGGCGCCGACATCGGTGAGCGGCGCCGTGAGGCGTTCGGCGAGCAAGCGCGCACCGGCACCGGTCACCGTGCGATCGATCACCGCCAGCAGAGACCCGGTGCGCGTACCGGAGAGAGTTTGGGTGAGTTCAAGATTGCGCCGGGTGGCCGGATCGATCTCCATCACCCCGCCGGCGGCCCCCGGCGGCGGCAGCATCAGCGGTCGGGCCAGCCGGGGCATCCGGTCGACTTGGGTCAGGGACAGATAATCGAGCAGCGCGCCGCCCGCCGCCGTTTCGGCCCGGCCCGGCGCACCGAACGGCTCCAAGGTGACGACCCCGTAATAATCGGTGAGCCGGCGTTCCGCATTGGCCGAATCGAACCGGCTTAACGGCAGCGGCGTCATCACCTCGCGCAGCTCGGCCCAGGTTTCGAACAGGGAAGGTTCCTCGACCAAGGGTTCGGGCACCAACACCTCGCCGGGGGCGATCCGCGCCAGGGCGGCGGGTAAATTCAAGGGAGCGCGTTCGCGCGCGCCGAGCGCCTGCAGCCACACTTCGCCGGTCGACATGTCGAGCCAGGCAAGCCCTAGCTCGCTGCCGGAAACCGCGATCGCGGCTAGATAATTATGCTGGCGCGCATCGAGCAAAACGTCTTCGCTCAAGGTGCCGGGCGTCACCACCCGCACCACTTCGCGGCGCACAATCGATTTCGCGCCGCGTTTTTTGGCCGCCGCCGGATCCTCGACCTGCTCGCAGACGGCAACCCGGTGGCCGGCCTTGATCAGCTTGGGCAGATATTGTTCCGCCGCGTGCACCGGCACCCCGGCCATGGGGATGGGCTCGCCGTCTTGGTGACCGCGCTTGGTCAGCGCGATATCGAGAGCTTCGGCAGCCGCCACCGCGTCGTCGAAAAACAGTTCGTAGAAATCGCCCATGCGAAAAAACAGCAGGCAATCGGGATAGGCCGCCTTGGCCTCGTGCCACTGGGCGAACATCGGCGTTGCGCCGGCCGACGTCCCGCCCGCTACGCGCAACCGCGCCGCCGCCTCCTGTGCCGCACGGGGCGTGGGGGCGGCGGCGGATGTAGCGGCAGGCTGTTTGGCCTGTGAGGGATCGGTAAGGGGCTCTGACATCTCAGCCCCATCATATACAAGCGATCCGCCAGCGCCGACAGGCAAGGCGGGGATATATCGCCACAACCTCCATCTAATTATCGATGCCGGGCCGTCCCGCCCGCGCTTGACGACGCGGGGCCAGCGGGGTCACGCTGAACGCCGACGATTTATGCTCGCGGAGGAGTGTCAGGCGCTATGGCCGAGAAACGAGAGCTGAGCCAGCTCGATATCGACGCGTTACAGATGCACAAGTCGGGCAAGCCCGGCAAAATCGCCGTGGCGACCACCAAGCCGCTCACCACCCAGCACGATCTGTCGATGGCCTATTCGCCCGGCGTCGCCGCGCCGTGCATGGAAATCTACGACGATCCCGATAGCGCCTACGACTACACCGCACGGGGCAATTTCGTCGCCGTCATTTCCAACGGCACCGCCGTGCTCGGGCTGGGCAATATTGGCGCCCTGGCCAGCAAGCCGGTGATGGAGGGCAAGGCGGTTCTGTTCAAAAAATTCGCCGACATCGACGCCATCGATCTGGAAGTGTCGACCGAGGATGTCGACGAGTTCATCAACTGCGTGCGTTACCTCACCCCATCGTTCGGCGGCGTTAATTTGGAGGATATCAAGGCGCCGGAATGTTTCATCATCGAGCAACGCCTGCGCGAGCTGATGGATATCCCGGTGTTCCACGACGATCAGCACGGCACCGCGATCGTCTCGCTGGCCGGCCTGATTAACGCGCTGGACCTGACCGGCCGCGAACTGGCCGACATCACGCTGGTGGTCAACGGCGCCGGCTCGGCGGCGATTGCCTGCGTCGAATTGATCAAGGCGATGGGCCTGCCCCACGACAGCGCAATCCTGTGCGACAGCCGCGGCGTCGTCTATCAGGGGCGCGAAGAGGGCATGAACCAGTGGAAATCTGCCCACGCGGCCAACACCAGCGCGCGAACCCTGGAAGAAGCGATGGAAGGCGCCGATGTGTTTTTCGGCCTGTCGGTCGCCGGGGCGGTGACCCAGAAGATGGTCCAATCGATGGCCGACAAGCCGATCCTGTTCGCCATGGCCAATCCGGACCCGGAGATCACGCCGGAAGAGGTCAAGGCGGCGCGCGACGACGCCATCGTCGCCACCGGCCGGTCGGACTATCCCAACCAAGTCAATAATGTGCTGGGCTTCCCCTATATCTTCCGCGGCGCGCTGGACGTGCGCGCCCGCACGGTCAACGACGAGATGAAAATCGCCTGCGCCCAGGCGTTGGCCGAACTGGCGCGCCTCGACGTACCCGACGAGGTCAACGCGGTCTATGCCGACACACAGCTTAAATACGGGCCGGACTACATCATCCCAGTGCCCTTCGACCCAAGGCTGATCGAGTTCGTGCCGCCGCGCATCGCCCAGGCGGCGATGGATAGCGGCGTGGCGCGTAAGCCCATTGCAATCATGGAATCCTACCAGAACGAATTGGCCCAGCGGCTCGACCCAACGGCGGCGTCGATCCAGGCGATCTTCCAGGCCGTACGGCAAAATCCGCGCCGGGTGGTATTCGCCGAGGGCGAATCCGAACGGGCGATCCGCGCTGCGATTGCTTATCGCAACGCCGGTCTCGGCACACCTATTCTGATCGGCCGCGAGGAAGTGGTGCAGGCCCGCATCGAAGAGCTCGGCCTGCTCGAAGCCGCCGATGTGGAGGTCCATAACGCGTCGTTGGCCAAGGACCGTGAAAAATACATCGAGTTCCTTTACGAGCGCATGCAACGCCAAGGCTCGCTGTTCCGCGACTGCCAACGCTGGGTCAATCAGAACCGTAATGTCTTCGCCTCCTGCATGATCGCCCACGGCGCCGCCGACGCCATGATCACCGGCCTGACCCGGCGCTTTTCCACCTGCTTCCGCGACATCGGCCGGGTGTTCGACCCAATGCCCGGGCAACAGGTATTCGGCCTCACCATCCACACCACGTCGAACCACACTTTGTTCGTGGCCGACACCAGCGTGCACGAGCGCCCGACGCCGGAAGTCATGGTCGAGGTCGCCAAGCAAAGCGCGGCGAAAGCGCGCCAGATGGGCCACGAGCCGCGCATCGCCTTTCTCAGCTATTCTAACTTTGGCAATCCGCCGGTCGACTATACCGAGCGTTCGCGCGAGGCGGTGCGCCTGTTGGACGAGGCCGGCGGCGCGGACTTCGAATATGACGGCGAGATGACCGCCGACACCGCGCTCGACCCGGTGTTGCGCGAACGCTTCTACCCGTTCAGCCGACTGACCGGACCGGCCAACGTGCTGATCATGCCGGGCCTCCATTCCGCCCATATCGTGTCGCGGCTGTTGCAGTCGCTGGAGGTCGGCACGGTGGTCGGCCCGCTGCTGATGGGGCTGGAGAAACCGATCGAGATCGCCCAGATGCGCTCGACCGTGAACGATCTGGTGAACGCCGCCGCGCTGGCCGCCCACGAATCGATCCGCCTGCAAGCCGTCCAACAGAACGGCAAACCGCGCCGGTCGGGCAAGGCGGCGGCCGCGCAATAATCGCCGACCTTAAGCGTCTCGTCATAGGGAGCAACTTTTGACAGGCACCGTGGACAAGTTCGAGGCCGCCGAGCGCGTAGCGATTCTCCGGCTTGAAAATAAGATTGTTACGGATTCTCCCCTGTATCGATCCGGCGCCAGCGACCCGCGAAAAATTCGACGTTATCGGTTCACGTATGAATGGTGGTAGCGTGTCGCCATGAGACTGCTGCTGCTCGCGCTTGTCGTGATGGTGCCGCCACTTGCGGCGCCAGCGCTGGCGCAGACAGATTCTGACGCCACCGACTGCGACCATTTCGCTGCGCACCCCATCGACCCCAATCGGCCCACCGGAGTTATCGGCGTTTTTATCGACGAGCTTGAAGCCGCCCTCGCTATACCGGCGTGCGAGAGCGCGCTCGCACAAAATCCTGGTCATGCGCGCCTCCAGTTTCAGCTTGCAAGAAGCCTGTACAAGGCAGAGCGCTATCCGGAAGCGCTGCAATTTACCAACCTCGCCGTAGATCAAGGATACGCCCCGGCGGAGCGAAATATCGGCCACGGATATTATCGCGGCAAAATCTTGCCGCTCGACGATGTGGAAGCGCTGAAATGGTTTCGAAAGGCCGCTGAGAAGGGCCACGCGCTCGCCCAGCACGATCTTGGCAAGATGTATGAACGGGGCCACGGGACGGCGCGGAACAATGCAGAGGCCGCGAAATGGTATCGCAAGGCGGCCGAGCAAAATTTCACATTGGCGCAATACTCCCTCGCCTACATGTATCAGGCCGGCAGCGGCGTCCCGAAGGACAGGGTACGGGCGCTCATGTGGTTCACGATTGCGGCGCGGCTGGGAGACACCTATGCGGACGGGGTGCGCTGGCTCGCCGGCACCCATATGGCCCCCGGCAAGATCGCCGAGGCTGAACGCCTGGCCGGCGAATGGCTAAAGGCGCGCCAGCGCTAACGGCGCAAACCCAATGTCAGGCTGTCCCGTGTCGCCAATCCCCTGACTGAAACGTTTATGCTAGGGTCGCGCCCGCTCGTATCTGGCCACCATCGACGAAAGCATGGCGACGCCCAACACCAAGCATATCGTGACCACCACCCTGGCTTTTGCCGCGCCGGCCATTGTCGCGCTGGCGGTATTGGTCGCCATTGGCGCGCTGGCCATCGGACCGGCGATCGTCGCGGCCGTGGCGGTGCTCCTGGCAATTGCGGCTTTCGCCGCCAGGCCGGTCGGTCGCCTCCAGGAGTTGCAGCAGCGTATCGACGCTATGGTTTCTGGTGGTCGCGTTACGTCACCTGACGGCGCTAGCGAAGCGCTAACCGACCCTGGCGGCGGAGCAATCGGCGATGTGACAGCGGCGTTCCAGCGGTTCGAGCGAAACTGGCACCGCGACCGCAAGGCGCTGACCGACGGCCTCGGCGCCGCCGCGACTTTGTTCGACGCCCTACCCGACCCGCTGGTCACGCTGGACCGGCAGTCGCGCCTAGTCTACGCCAACGCCGCGGCCCGCGCATTGCTCGCCGAGGGCCGGCCGGAAGACGATATCCGCGGGCGGGATTTGTCCGCGGTGTTGCGGCAGCCCCTGGTGCTCGAGGCGGTCTCGGAAGTTCAGGCGGGCGCCGCCACTCGCGCCGTCGAGTTCACCTTTGCCGACCGGGTCGACCAAACTTTCGAAGCGCGGGTCGAGACCATTGGCGGCACCGAGGTCAGCGACAATGACGCCTTCGCGCTACTGCTGTTGCGCGACGTCACCGCCCAGCGCCAGAGCGAACAGTCGCGCGCCGACTTTGTCGCCAATGTCAGCCACGAGCTGCGCACACCGCTCACGTCGCTGATCGGCTTCATCGAGACCCTGCGCGACACGGCCAAAGAGGACCCCGCGGCCCGCGACCGGTTCCTCGCGCTGATGGCAACCCAGTCGGACCGCATGGCCCGCCTGGTCGACGATCTGCTGTCCTTGTCGCGGATCGAGATGAACGAGCATACACCGCCGGACGAAGCCGTCGATCTGCGCCATGTCATTGGTACAGTGACCGACCTACTGGCCCCGCAAGCCCGCCAACGCAACATCACCATCGACACCCAGCTCGACCCTGTAACTGGCCCGATCGCCGGCGACGCCGACGAGCTGGTCCAGCTTTTTCAGAACCTTATCGAGAACGCTATTAAGTACGCCCACGAGGGCACCACGGTACGCATTGTCGCCGAGCGCGCGTCGGAAACCGCAACGATTTCGATTATCGACCAGGGCGACGGCATCGCCAGCGAACATCTGGCGCGTCTGACCGAGCGTTTTTATCGCATCGACACGGCGCGCTCACGCGAGCTCGGCGGCACCGGCCTGGGGCTGGCCATCGTCAAACACATTGTCAACCGCCACCGCGGCGATCTGGCCATCACCAGCACCGAAGGCGAAGGCAGCACTTTTGCTGTGACGCTGCAATACGCTGCCCCGCCAATTATCGCCGCCGACGAGACCAAAGCAGCTTCAGCGGATTAACCGAGCCGGCAGTGTCATAGCAGTGTCATATAAATGAAACACACCCGCCGTAATCTCTGCGGCGGCCGGCCAAAGTCATTGTGATCTGGTAGCAAAAATGTCTCCCGAAAATTTCGATAACCGCCGGCGGCTTGCCGCCGAGGCACTCGGCACGATGCTTCTACTGGCAACCGTCGTCGGGTCGGGCATCATGGGCGAACGTCTGGCCGGCGGTAACGAGGCAATCGCCCTGCTCGCCAATACGCTGGCGACGGGCGCCATCCTGGTTGTCATCATATTCGTTTTTGGGCCCATATCCGGCGCTCACTTTAATCCGGCCGTTACCCTGACATTTTTCCTGCGACGCGAATTGCCGCTCGGTCTCGCCCTCGCCTATGTCGCGGTGCAGATCGTCGGCGGCCTGGCTGGCACCGGCATCGCGCATCTGATGTTCGATGAACCGTTGTTGCAGCTATCCACGAAAATCCGCACCGGCCCCGGGCAATGGTTGTCCGAAATCGTCGCAGCATTCGGCCTGATAATCACGATCATCGGCACCCTGCGGTGGCGGCCGGACGCTGTGCCGTACGCTGTCGGGCTCTTCATCTCCGCCGGATACTGGTTTACCGCCTCGACATCTTTCGCCAATCCCGCCGTGACGCTGGCGCGCTCATTTACCGATACCTTCAGCGGCATCGCCCTTTTGAATACGCCGGCGTTCATCGCCGCCCAACTCGCCGGCGCCGTAATCGCAACTGTGTTTATAGCGTGGCTGCTCGCGGACAAAAAATAGCGGTAACGGCCCGGCTGTCACATAACCGCAACAAAACTGACATAAATAGGTAGTGGGCTTCCCCTAGGTTCTACGCGCTTGCTAGGCGGCGACACGGTAGCTGTCGCTTGAGCAAAGAACCTAAATTTGGGCAATAGGAGATCCCACGTGTACCTAAAGACATTCACATTGGCGGCGGCGGTCACCCTCGCCGCCTTAACCGTCACCATGGGGGGCGCCGCGGAAGCGCGCGATCAAATCCGTATCGTCGGCTCGTCGACGGTCTTCCCCTTTTCCACCAGCGTCGCCGAGCAGTTCGGCAAAACCACCAAATTCAAGACCCCGGTGGTCGAAAGTACCGGCTCGGGCGGCGGCATGAAGCTGTTCTGCTCCGGTGTCGGCGAAGAACATCCCGATGTCACCAACTCGTCGCGGCGCATCAAGAAATCCGAATTCGACAAATGTACCGCCAACGGCATCGGTATCACGGAAGTCAAAATCGGTTTCGACGGCATCGTGTTGGGCAGCTCGAAGGCCGGCCCCGATCTCGACCTGACCCTGTCCCAGGTTTTCCTCGCGCTGGCCGCGAGGGTGCCGGTCGACGGCAAGCTGGTCGACAATCCCCACAAGATGTGGAGCGATATCGACCCTACATTGCCGAAACAAAAGATCGAAGTCCTCGGCCCGCCGCCAACCAGCGGCACCCGCGATGCTTTCGTCGAAATTGCTATGGAAGGCGGTTGTGAGGGCGTGGCCGGCGCCAAGGAACTCGGGCTCGAGAAAAAAGCCTGCCACATCATCCGCGAAGACGGCGCGTTCGTCGAAGCCGGCGAGAACGACAATTTGATCGTCCAGAAGCTTGAGAGTAACCCGAACGCGGTTGGTATCTTCGGGTTTAGCTTTCTCGACCAAAACGCCGACAAGATGAAGGGTGCGCACATAAACGGCGTGCCGGCGGAATTCGAGGAGATTGCCGATGGCAATTACCCCGTGTCGCGCTCGCTATACTTCTACGTCAAGCAACAGCATGTCGGCGTCATTCCGGGTATCAAGGAATTCATCAGCGAATTCACCAGCGAGGACGCCTGGGGTGAGGACGGTTATCTGCTCGACAAGGGCCTGATCCCCCTATCCGATGCCGATCGCGACGCGACCATAAAGGCGGCGACCGGACTGCAATCGCTGTCCATGTAGCTGTCGGTAGAAGACCATGAACTCCCTTATTCTCATCGCTATCCTTCTGTTGTTCATGGTCTTTGCCTATCAGCTCGGCCGTCGGCGGGTGTTGAGCAAAGTCGGCGGTGACGCCCGCGAGCTGCATTCGCTGCCCGGTTATTATGGCGCCTATGTCGCGCTCCTTTGCGGCCTTCCAGCCCTGCTGATCGTCATCCTTTGGCTGGCCTTCGAGCCGCAAATCATCGAATCGATCTTGGTCAACGGATTACCGGCCGCCGCCCAGGCGCTGCCATCGGGCGAGCTTAGCCTGCTGGTCAACGACATCCGCAATATCGCCACCGGCAATATCTCAAGCCGCACGCCCGACGCTGCGGTGCTCGCCGCCGCCGAGCGCTACAACGATCTGCGCGGCACCAGCTTCGCCGCGATGGCGGTGCTGGGATTGGCCGCCGCCATCGCCGGACTGGCCTTCGCGCGCGGGCGTATCCAGCCGAACTTGCGCGCGCGGCCTGTGGTCGAAAGCGTCGTTCACTGGACCCTATTGATCGCCTCGGTGATCGCGGTGCTGACCACGGTCGGCATTGTGCTGTCGTTGTTGTTTGAATCGGTTCGCTTTTTCCAAACCGTTTCGCCGTTTGAATTTTTGTTCGGCCTGAACTGGAGCCCGCAGACGGCGTTGCGCGAAGACCAGGTCGGCGGTTCGGGCACTTTCGGCGCGGTGCCGATTTTCGCCGGCACTTTGCTGATTACCGTCATCGCGATGATCGTCGCCGTGCCTATCGGGCTGCTCTCGGCGATCTATATGGCCGAATACGCGTCGCCCGCAGTGCGCTCTATCGTCAAGCCGCTGCTCGAAATCCTCGCCGGCATTCCCACCGTGGTCTACGGTTTCTTCGCCGCCCTGACGATTGGCCCGGCCTTACGCGGTTTCGGCGAAACGCTCGGCATCGGTGTGGCGTCGGAAAGCGCCTTGGCGGCCGGTCTGGTGATGGGGGTTATGATCATCCCATTCGTATCGTCCCTATCCGACGACGTCATCAACGCCGTGCCCCAGTCGTTGCGCGACGGCGCCTATGCGCTGGGCGCCACCCAATCGGAGACGGTGCGCAAAGTCGTCCTGCCCGCCGCCTTGCATGGCATTGTCGGCGCGGTCCTGTTGGCCGTCAGCCGCGCCATTGGCGAAACCATGATCGTCGTCATGGCCGCCGGGTTGGCGGCAAACCTAACCGCCAACCCGTTCGAGGCAGTCACCACCGTCACCGTCCAGATCGTCACGCTTCTCGTCGGCGATCAGGAATTCGACAGCGCCAAGACCCTGGCCGCCTTCGCCCTGGGGCTGGTGTTGTTCCTGGTCACCTTGGCGCTCAACATCATCGCGCTCGTCGTTGTGCGGCGCTATCGGGAAGAATATGACTGATCTCGCCGCCATCCCGGTTTCCCAACGCAAGCCCGATCTGTCGGAAGCGCAACTGCGCCGGCGTTACCGCGCCGAGGCCCGCTTCCGCCTGTACGGCGTCGCCGCCATCCTGTTCGCCGTTGGCATCTTGGCGCTGCTGCTCGGCAGCATTGTCAGCACCGGATTCAGCGCCTTTACACAGACTGAAATCGCGTTGGATATTGAGCTCGACCCGGCAACCATCGACCCCGCCGGCGCGCGCGACCCCGACGTCCTGGCCAGCGCGAACTACCGAAAAATTGTGCGGGCCGGCCTTACGGAACTGTTCCCCGATGTCAGCGGCCGCCGGACAAAACGCGATCTCAACCGGCTGATCAGCAGCGGCGCAGATTTGACCCTGCGCGACCGGGTACTCGCCAACCCGTCGATCATCGGCACCACCCTGCGCATCTGGGTGAAATCATCGGCCGACATCGATTCGTTCAACAAAGGCCAGATCCCGCGCGATGTGGTCGAGGCCGACCGCCGGGTCAAAGACAATCAGATCACTTGGTTCGATGCCCTCGCCGCCGATGATCGGGTGCGCCGTTCATTCAACACCACATTATTTACAGCTGGCGACAGCCGCGAGCCCGAGCAGGCGGGCATCTGGGGCGCCGCTGTCGGCTCGTTCCTGACCCTGATCGTCACGCTCGCTTTATCGTTCCCCGTAGGTGTGATGGCGGCGGTTTATCTGGAAGCCTTCGCGCCAAAGAACCGCTGGACCGACCTGATCGAGGTGAACATCAATAATTTGGCCGCGGTGCCGTCGATCGTCTTCGGTCTGCTGGGTCTGGCGGTGTTTCTCAACTTCTTCGGCCTGCCGCGCTCGGCCCCCGTTGTCGGCGGTACGGTGCTCGCCTTGATGACCTTGCCGACTATCATTATCGCCGGCCGGGCGGCCTTAAACGCGGTGCCGCCGTCGATCCGCGAAGCGGCGTTGGCGATGGGCGCCTCGCCGCTGCAAGCCATCACGCATCACGTCTTGCCCCTGGCGATGCCCGGCATATTGACCGGCACCATCATCGGTATGGCCCGCGCCCTGGGCGAAACGGCGCCGCTGCTAATGATCGGCATGGTCGCGTTTATCGTCGATATTCCGCGCACTTTCACCGATCCGGCGACGGTTTTGCCGGTCCAAGTGTTCCTGTGGGCCGATGCCCCCGAGCGCGCCTTCGTTGAAAAAACCTCGGCGGCGATCCTGGTGCTGCTGGCCTTCCTGATCGCCATGAATTTGGCGGCTGTAATCTTACGTAAGAAATTCGAAAGGCGGTGGTAGAATGACTGAGCCCTTAGCTATTCAATCGGCCTTCACGGAAAAGGCGGCGGCTCCTGCTATGACCCAAACCCTCATCGAAACCCCGGCAACCGAAAGCGCGCCGCCGATCAAAGTATCGGCAACCGATATCGACGTTTTCTACGGCGACAAACAAGCGCTCGAGAAAGTCTCGCTGGAGGTCGCCGAGAACGAGGTCACCGCTCTCATAGGGCCGTCGGGCTGCGGCAAGTCGACGTTTCTGCGCTGCCTGAACCGCATGAACGACACTATCGATATCTGCCGGGTTACCGGAACCATCCTGCTCGATGGCACTGATGTCTACGACCGCGATGTCGACGTGGTGCAGTTGCGCGCGCGGGTTGGCATGGTCTTTCAAAAACCCAATCCGTTCCCGAAATCGATCTACGAGAATGTCGCCTATGGGCCGCGCATCCATGGCATGACCGCCAACAAGGCCGAATTGGGCGAATTGGTCGAGGCCAGCCTGCGCCGCGCCGGCCTGTGGGATGAAGTCAAGGATCGCCTCGACCAGCCGGGCACCAGCCTATCCGGCGGACAGCAGCAGCGCCTGTGTATCGCCCGCGCCATCGCCGTCAATCCGGAGGTGATCCTGATGGACGAACCCTGTTCGGCCCTCGATCCGATCGCCACGGCGCGTATCGAAGAACTGATGGACGAGTTACGCCAGAATTACACCATCGTCATCGTCACTCACTCGATGCAGCAGGCCGCGCGGGTCAGCCAGCGCACCGCGTTCTTCCATCTCGGTATCCTGGTCGAGGCCGGCGATACCGAGCATATTTTCACCAACCCCGAGGACCAGCGCACGCAGGACTATATTACCGGCCGCTTCGGCTAGATCGCGCGCCCAACGGACCACAAGGGATAGAGACCATGCCGACCGACCACAGCCATATCGTCAAATCCTTCGACGAAGAACTTGCCCGCCTCAGCGACCTAATAAGCCGCATGGGCGGGTTGGCCGAAACCCAGCTCGAACAGTCCATCGAGGCGTTGCAAAAACGCGATTCCAGCCTGGCCGAATCGGCGATCGAACATGACCGGAAAATCGACGTGTTGCATGCCGAAGTCGACGAGATGGCGATCCGGCTGCTGGCGTTGCGCCAACCCATGGCGGGCGATTTGCGGCACATCGTGACCGGCTTGAAAATCGCGCCGATTGTCGAGCGGATCGGCGACTACGCCAAGAACGTCGCCAAGCGCGCCGTCGCGCTGAATCAAATGCCGCCGGTGAAGCCACTCTTCACCATACCGCGCATGGGCCGCATCGTGCGCGAAATGACCAAGGACGTGCTCGACGCGTTTGCCAATAACGATGTCGAAAAGGCGCATGAGGTTTGGCTGCGCGACGCCGAAATCGACGACATGTACGACAGCCTGTTTCGCGAATTGCTGACTTACATGATGGAAGATCCGCGCAACATCACGCCCTGCACCCACTTGCTGTTCGTGGCGCGCAATATCGAGCGCATCGGCGATTTGGCGACCAATATCGCCGAGCTGATCCACTACCAGGTCGAAGGGGTGATCCTCGACGCGGACCGCCCGAAAACCGACCGGGCCAGCGTCACCGTTGTCGAACCCGAGTAAAGTACGGCGCGAATGACAAACACCACGGATGGCGGCGCGACCTTGCACCCCAACGTGCTGATCGTCGAGGACGAAGCGGCGCTGGTCGAATTACTGACCTATAATTTGGAGAGGGCCGGATTCCGGACCACCATCGCTCGCGACGGCGAAGAGGCCATGCTGGCGGTCGCTGAAACCCAACCGGACCTGGTGCTGCTCGATTGGATGCTGCCTTATGTCTCGGGCATCGAGATCTGCCGCCAACTGCGCCGTAACCCCCAAACCCGCGATTTGCCGGTTATTCTGCTCACCGCGCGCGGCGAAGAAGGCGACCGTATTCGAGGCCTGGAATCGGGGGCCGACGACTATGTCGTTAAGCCGTTTTCGCCCAGCGAACTCATTGCCCGGGTCCGCGCGGTGATGCGCCGCACCCGTCCGGCCTTCGACAAGGATGCGCTGACCTATGCCGATATCGTCATGGATTTAGCCAGCCACCGGGTCAGCCGCGGCGACCAGGTGATCGATCTGGGGCCGACCGAATTTCGCCTGCTGCGGTTCTTCCTCGAACGCCCGGGCCGGGTGTTCGACCGCGAACAACTGCTCGATCATGTATGGGGCCAGGACGCCGACATCGAACCGCGCACGGTCGACGTCCATATCCGCCGGCTGCGCAAGGCGATGAACCTGCCCGGCGCACCCGACCTCATCCGCACGGTGCGGTCGGCCGGATACGCCTTGGAACTCGACCCGGCCGACTGATCGCTTCGAGCCCCACCAACATCCTTCGACAAGCTCAGGATGAGGTTCTTGTTTACGCAAACAAACCGCCTCATGCTGAGCCTGTCGAAGCATGAGAGGCTCCGACCCTAAGGCAATATCGCGTCTTCCGGATGGCGATAGGGCAGACCGAGGGCTTTGGCGACCGCGCTATGGGTGATGGCGCCATGGTGGACGTTGAGGCCAGCCCTAAAATTTTTGTCCTCGTGCAGCGCCCGGCGATAGCCCTTATCGGCCAACTCCATCACGAAGGGCAGAGTGGCGTTGTTCAGCGCCACCGATGACGAGCGCGACACCGCGCCGGGCATGTTGGTGACGCAATAATGCACCACCTCATCGACGATGAAGGTTGGGTTGTCGTGGGTGGTCGGGCGCGAGGTCTCGAAGCAGCCGCCCTGATCGATCGAAATATCGACCATCGCCGCCCCGGGCTTCATGGTCTTGACCATCTCCGCGGTGACCAATTTGGGCGCCGTCGCGCCGGGCACCAGAACCGCGCCGACCACCAGATCGGCAGTCAGCACATAGCGCTCGACCGCATCGACCGTGGAATAGATCGTATTGAGGGTCGGGCCGAACTGCATATCGAGTTCTTTCAGCCGGTCTAGCGAGCGGTCGAGCACGGTGACCCGCGCTTCCATGCCCATGGCCATGCGCGCCGCGTTGGTGCCGGCAACCCCGCCACCGATCACCAGCACATCGGCGGCCTCGACCCCCGGCACACCGCCTAACAAAACGCCACGGCCGCCGCGTTCCTTCTCCAGACAATGGGCGCCGACTTGAATCGCCATGCGACCGGCGACTTCGCTCATCGGTGACAGTAGCGGCAGGCCGCCATGGATATCGCTCACGGTCTCATAGGAAATGGCGACGCATTTCGACGCGATCAGCGCTTCGGTCACTTCGGGTTCGGCGGCGAGATGCAGATAGGTGAACAGGATCTGCCCCTCGCGCAGCAGGGGAAATTCCGAGGCTTGCGGCTCTTTGACCTTGACGATCATGTCGGCCACGGAAAACACCGCCGCCGCGTCAGCGACGATTTCAGCCCCAGCCGCGCGATAATCATCGTCGGTGAAGTTGATGCCGGCGCCGGCGCCGGTCTCCGCCGTCACCGTGTGGCCGTGATGGGTAAGCTCGCGGACTGACGATGGAATCAACCCGACGCGGTATTCCTGGGTCTTAATTTCGCGGGGAACGCCGATATGCATTGTCGCCTCGTCTCCGGTTAGCCTGCCGTTCACTTTAGTGTCGCGCGTTCCGCCAACAGTATCGAATCATTTGGCGACGCCCTATATGTGGGAGGATCGCCTTCGATTGTCAGTAAACATGTTCTGACTGAATCGCGAGGAACAGATATTGGCAAGTTATTTTCCACCGATGCTTAAAGTCAGCGCCACGATCGCGGTGCTCACGGCGCTCGCATTGGGTGGCACCTCCGCCGCCGCGGCCGAGCCGAGCCACGCGATTTCCATGCATGGCGCCCCCAAATATCCTGCCGGTTTTGCGCAGTTCGATTATGTAAACCCCGATGCGCCCAAGGGTGGCGATTTCCGCCTGCACGCCATCGGCACCTTCGACACGCTCAACCCCTATGTCATCAAAGGGAAACCCGCCGCCGGCCTGCATCATGGGTTTGGTAATTTTTTCGAAACCCTGACCCGGCGCAGCCGCGATGAACCCTTCTCGCTCTACGGTCTGCTCGCCGAGTCGATCGAAATGGCGGACGACCGTGGCTGGATCGAATTCACTCTGCGTGCGGAAGCCCGTTTCTCCGACGGCAGCCCGGTCACCGTCGACGATGTTATCTTCAGCTGGCGCACCTTGAAGGAAAACGGCAGTCCCAACGCCCGCGCCACCTGGTCGCGCGCCAAAGAAGTTGTGCAGACCGGGCCGCGTAGGGTGCGTTTTACCTTCGTCGATAATAGCGACCGGGAACTGCCGCTGCTGGTCGCCGGATTCCTACCGATCCTGTCGGAACGGTGGTGGAAAGACCGCACGTTCACCGAAACCACCCTCGACCCGCCGATCGCCAGCGGCCCCTATGTGATCGACTCTGTCGAACCCGGCCGCGCCATCGTCTATCGCCGGAACCCCGACTATTGGGCGCGCGATCTCGCGGTCAGCCGCGGGCAGTTCAATTTAGACACCATCCGCTACGATTATTTCCGCGACGATTCGGTGGCGCTGGAGGCGTTCAAAGCCGGCGATTACGATTATCGCGGCGAGGGCGACGCGGCGCGCTGGGCGACCCAGTACGATTTCCCCGGCCTGACCGAAGGTCGCGCGGTGCGCGAGACCATCGAGAACGGCACCCCGTCGGGGCTGCGCGCTCTGGCCTTCAATCTGCGCCGGCCGCTCTTCGCCGAGCGCCGGGTGCGCCAGGCCCTAAACCTCGCCTTCGATTTCGAATGGCTGAACCAGGCCCTACTGCACAGCGGTTATGCGCGAACCGCCGGCATGTTCTCGAAATCATCTTTGGCGCCCGCCGGCCCGCCCTCGCCGGCCGAGATGAAATTGCTGGAGCCGCTGCGCGGACAGGTGCCGCCGGAGGTCTTCGGCCCGCCCTTCCAGCCGGCCGCGACCGACGGCACCGGGCGCGACCGCACCAATCTTCGCCAAGCCGCCAAATTACTGAAAGAGACCGGCCTTATAGTTCGCGACGGCGTCCTGCACACCGCCGAGGGCGCGCCGTTCCAGTTCGAGATCACCCTGCGCCAACCATCGAACGAACGCATCGCCTTGGCCTACGCGCGCAACCTCAAACGGCTGGGCATCGAGGCTCGGGTGCGCCTGGTCGAATCGGCCCAATTCCAGGGCCTGATCGACAGCTACGATTTCGACATGGTCTTCGGGTTCTGGGGCGTAACCTTGTCGCCAGGCAACGAGCAGCAAAATTATTGGAGCTCGCTGACCGCCGACCAGCCCGGCGGACGTAATTGGGCGGGAGTCGCCGATCCCGCGGTCGATGCGATGATCAGCGCCCTGGGCGCGGCACGCACCCGCGAAGACCTAACGGCGGCGGCGCGCGCCCTCGACCGTATCCTGATGTGGAACTATTACGTGCTGCCGCTCTATCACGATTCCGGCCAGCGCATCGCCTATTGGCGAAAACTGTCGCGGCCCGAGACGGTGCCAGTCTATGGCGTGCGCTTGGAGACTTTCTGGGCGACGAATTAGGATTCGCTAAGGCGCGCTGCCATCAGACCCGATAAATCGCTCTGCGGTCGCGGCCCGACATGGGAGATAACTTCCGCCGCCGCGATACCGCCGATGCGCGCGCACTGCGCCAAATCGGCCCCTTTTGTGTAGCCATATAAAAAACCGGCGGCGTATTGGTCGCCAGCGCCGGTGGTATCGATCACCCGGGAGACCGGCTCGGCGTCGACCACATGGACCTCGCCACCAGCGATTACCACCGAGCCCTTTTCCGACCGTGTGAGCGCGGCGATCGCGCAGTCTTCGCGGGCATGCTGCAGGGCGGTATCGAAATTATCGACTTCGTAGAGCGATAGGATCTCTGCTTCGTTGGCGAACAAAATGTCGATATGACCGCTGATCAGCTCGCGAAATGACTCCCGGTGACGATCGACACAGAACGAATCCGACAGCGTCAACGCGGTCATCCGCCCGGCCGCATGGGCCAACCGTGCGGCCTTGAGAAATGCCTGCTTAGCCTCGTCGCGGTCCCACAGATAGCCTTCGAGATAGGTCACTTGCGCCCGGCCGATCAAGCCATCGTCGATATCGTCCGGCCCCAAATCGGCGCACGCCCCTAAGAAGGTATTCATGGTGCGCTCGGCATCCGGCGTGATCAGGATCAAGCAGCGCGCCGTCGGCGGTCCGTCGGTGGCCGGCGCGGTGATATATTCAGCGCCGACAGCGCGGATATCGTGCGCAAAAATCTCCCCCAACTGATCGTCGCGCACCCGGCCTATATAGGCGCATTTGGCGCCCAGCGACGCCAGACCGGCCGCCGTGTTGCCAGCCGAACCGCCTGATGTTTCGACGCCCGGCCCCAACTCCTCGTAGAGCCTCTCGGCGGTTTCGGCATCGATCAGCGACATCGACCCTTTGGTCATGCCGAGCCGGGCCAGGGTCTCATCGTCGTTCTGCGTCAACACATCGACAATAGCGTTACCGATGCAAACGACATCGAGATCGGCGGCGGACGCTGGTTCGGCGCTCATGCGAAATTCCTTATAACTGACGGGGTGGATTTAAGAAGGTGAACCAGGCGGAGTATAGCCACCACCATCAGTCGGGCAAGGAAAACGGCGCGGCGGCCCGGTCGTAAGGCCTTGGTCTGGTAACCCAGTAGCGCTATGACTGCGTCGTCATGTTCGATGCGTTTTTTAAAACCCTCAATCAACTGCCGACGCCGCCGTTCCAGCGCGTGCTATGGCTAAGTATCGGCGGCAGTCTGCTCACCGCGATCATTCTGTGGTTCGCCATCAACCTCACCCTCAAGAATACCGACTTCATTGGCTGGGGTTGGCTCGACTGGACGGTCGATTTACTGGGCAGCCTGGCTGCGATTGTCTTGTTATTTCTATTGCTGCCGGCCTTTGTCGGCCTGATTGCCAGCCTGATGCTGGAATCGATCTGCCGCGCTGTCGAAGCGCGCCACTATCCGCACCTGCCCGAAGCGCGCAGCCAATCGATTATGGAGGCCATCATTATCGGCGTGCGGTTTGCCGCCATTCTGATCGTGCTCAATATTTTGGTCCTGCCGCTGATATTTGTCCCGCCGGTCTATTTCGTCGTCGGCTGGGCGTTAAACGGTTATTTACTCGGCCGCGAGTATTTTGAGCTGGTCGCCTGTCGGCGGCTGGGTACTGCCGAGCTTCGCGCGGTACGTAAAAAATACAGCCTGTCGACACTGTCCACCGGCCTGGTGATCGCGGTGATATCGATCATTCCGATCGTCAATTTGATCCTCCCGCTGTTCGGCACAGCCTTCATGCTACACAGGTTCCAGCGCCTCCCCGCCATAAGTGGGAATACATAATTTAACGATATATCAACACTTTCTGGCTATTTGCCAAAGTAATATGGGAAGTGTTATATATAGCGAACGTACCGTTGGTATTTGGACCTCCGGCTCTATGCCGTCGCTTTACAGCGCGGTGCCGCCGGTCGATTCCCTGGGAGACGTAATCATGACGTCGACGAACGACGATTCCGACGACCACAGCGAACCCGATTTAAGCTTCTTGGAGAGCCGGCCCGCACGGGTGGCGGAAATCCCCAATTTAGCTCTTGGTCGCAGTTCTATCGGCGACGGCCCGCGATCGGTCGACAGCCGCGCGCTGACCATTGGCCGCGATATCAAGCTGTCCGGCGAAATAACCGAGTGCGAGCTGTTGATTATAGAGGGCCATCTCGAGGCCTCGGTGCCCAACGCAAAGGCCATGGAAATCGCCCAAACCGGTTCTTTCGTCGGTACCGCGACCCTCGGCGACGCCACGATCAGCGGCGAATTCGACGGCGATTTGACGGTCACCAACCGTTTGCGCATCACCGCCACCGGCCGGGTGACCGGCACCATTCGATACGGCCATCTTGAGATTGAAAACGGCGGCGAGATACATGGCGAGCTTACTGTCTCTTCTTAGCTCGCTAGGCCTCAACCGGTCTCAACCCGACGATGCAGCACCCTCGCGGCTGGCGATTATGTCCGGCGGCCTGATTACCGTTTCCCTGGTCTTGCTGCTATTAATCGTCTGATCTATCAGACCGCCAGACCGATTTAATCGAAACGCCCATGCGAACCCGGTATTTCATCATCGCCGCCGCCTGTCTTCTGACGGCTTGTGCCGGCGCACAGAACCGCCAGGCGCCGGCCCAGGCAGACGCTCCCGCGCCGCTCGATGTCGCGCCATCGCAATCTTCGGCCGTACCGCCCACACCCCCTCAGACAACGACCCCAACACCGCCGGCCGTGGCGCAGCCCGCGCCCGTACGTGAGCCCGTACGTGCCGCGCCAAAACCCATTCCCGCGCCGGAAACCTTAATCGGACTGGCCCCCCATGCCGTCGACACCCGGCTCGGCGAGCCGGATATCGTACGTCTCGACGGACCTGCCGAAATCCGCCTCTACCGTAGCGCGGAGGCCAACTGTACGTTTCATGTATTTTTGTATGTGAAGGATGGCGCGGGGCAAAGCCGAGCGGTCGAGTATTATGAAGCGCGCAAACCCGGCGGACGGCTCGCCGGTGCCGATCTCACCGATTGCTATCGCGCCCTGGTCACCGCCAGCTAGATAATCTCAAAGCGTTTTCGCCCTGTATTGGCACTGATCGGCGACCATGCAGCGCGGGCAATCGGGCTTTCTCGCCTTACACACATAACGGCCGTGCAGAATAAGCCAATGATGGGCGTGCTGGCGGTAATGGTCCGGCACCCGCTTGAGCAGCTTTTTTTCCACATCGACGACATTTTTAGCCGGCGCCAGGCCGGTACGGTTGGACAGCCGAAAAATATGCGTGTCGACGGCGATAGTTGGTTCGCCAAACGCCATATTGAGAACCACATTTGCGGTTTTGCGGCCAACCCCGGGGAGCGCCTCGAGCGCGGCGCGGTCATGGGGAACCTCGCCGCCATGCAGATCGATCAATTGGCGGCTCAAGGCGATCACATTCTTTGCCTTGTTGCGGTACAGCCCGATGGTGCGGATATGTTCAGTCAGCCCGCCTTCGCCCAGCCGTAGCATTTTTTGCGGCGTGTCGGCGATCTCGAAAAGCTTGGCGGTCGCCTTGTTGACCCCCACATCGGTGGCTTGCGCCGACAGCACCACCGCCACCAGCATGGTGTAGTTATTGACGTAGTTGAGCTCGGTCGTCGGCGCCGCATCCGCCGCGGCCAAGCGGGCGAAGAAGGTCTCGATCTGGGCTTTGGTCATCTGCGCCATGGCGACCGCTACCTATCCTCGGCACTGTCGGGCTAGACCGACAGTCCCAAAACATCGTTCATGGTGTAGAGCCCGGCGGGCTTACCGGCCGTCCACAGGGCGGCGCGCACCGCCCCGCGGGCAAAGATCGCCCGGTCGGTCGCTCGGTGGGACAGTTCGATGCGTTCGCCCGCGCCGGCGAAAATAACACTGTGCTCGCCGACCACATCGCCGCCGCGCAATGTCGCAAATCCAATGTCGCCGGATTTGCGCTCGCCGGTGATGCCTTCGCGCGACAGGGTTTTTACCGCGTCGAAGTCGACCTCGCGCCCGGCCGCCGCGGCTTGGCCCAACCCTAAAGCCGTACCCGAAGGCGCATCGATCTTGTGACGATGGTGCATCTCGACGATTTCAATATCGAAATCCTCGCCCAGCGCGCGCGCCACCTGCTGGGTCACCGCGAACAGCAGGTTAACCCCGGCCGACATGTTCGGCGCCCAGACGATCGGGACTGCCTCCGCCGCCGCCGCCAGCGCCGCGCGGTGGCTATCCTCCATACCGGTGGTGCCAGCGATCAGCGCGCAGCCAGCATCGGCCGCGAGTTGCGCATGGGCCTGGGTCGCCGCCGGCACGGTGAAATCGATGACCGCGTCGACACCCGCGAACATCGCCGCCGTATCGCCGGTCAGCAGCACGCCCGTGTCGCCGACCCCGGCCAGCGTCCCCGCATCGGCGCCGAGAAATTCAGACCCCGGCGCCTCGGTTGCGCCGGCGAGGGTGCAATCGCCCGCCCCGGCAACAAGGCTGACCACCATGCGGCCCATGCGCCCCGACGCGCCAACCACGCCAATTCTCAGCGACTCCGCCATTTTTAGATTCCGGAAATATTTGACTAGCTGCCGGCGATCTTAACACGGCAGCGGCGCAAGGGTAGCGCTACAGCGCCGGAAGAGGCGCCGCTATTCCTTGAAGTCTTCCCAGAGCTCTTTCACCTTGGTGAAGAAGCCCTCCGCTTCGGGGCTTTGCGATTTGCTACCGCCGGCCTCGCCGAACTCACGCAACAATTCGCGCTGCTTCTTGGTCAGATTGACCGGTGTTTCGACCTGCGACTGCACGTACATATCGCCGCGCGCGCTGCTGCGCAGCACGGTCATGCCCTTGCCGCGCAACCGAAATTGCTGCCCGGTCTGGGTACCGGCGGGAATATTGACCCGCGCCCGGTTGCCGTCGATGGTCGGCACCTCCAGGGTGCCCCCCAACACAGCGGTGGTCATGGGGATCGGCACGCGGCAATAAATGTCGGCGCCTTCGCGGCCGAAGAAGCGGTGCGGTTTGATCGAGACAAAGATATACAGATCGCCTGGCGGCCCGCCGCGCAGCCCGGCCTCGCCCTCGCCGGAAACCCGGATGCGGGTGCCATCCTCGACCCCCGACGGAATGTTCACCGACAGGGTCTTTTCGCGCTCGACCCGGCCGGCGCCGGCGCACTCGCGGCACGGATTATCGATCACCCGGCCGGCGCCCTGACAGGTCGGGCAACTGCGCTCAACGGTAAAAAATCCCTGCTGGGCGCGGATCTTTCCGGCGCCATGGCAGCTCGGACACGCGACCGGCGCGGCACCGCCTTCCGCGCCGCTGCCGTTACATGTTTCGCACGACACCGACGTGTTGACCCGCACCCGCGTCTGCTTGCCGGCAAAGGCGTCTTCCAGGGTGACGTCTAAATTGTAGCGTAGATCGGCGCCGTGGACGTTGGCCTGCCGCCGGCCGCGGCCGCCACCGCCGCCGAAATCGCCGAACATCTCATCGAAGATATCGGCGAACCCGCCACCACCGAAATCGAACCCGCCGGCGCCGGCGCCTGCCGCGCCGCCACCCTCGAACGCCGCATGGCCATAGCGGTCATAAGCCGCGCGCTTATCGTCGTCGCGCAGGGCGTCATAGGCTTCGTTGACTTCCTTGAATTTCCGCTCGGCTTCCGCATCGCCGGGATTGCGGTCGGGATGATGCTGCATCGCCAGCTTGCGATAGGCGCTCTTCATCTCCGCCGCATCGGCGGATCGTTCGACTCCAAGTACCTCGTAGAAATCTCGTTTGGCCATCAGCGTTCGCCCCCGGTCCCCCCAAGCTGCCGGTCCGCCAGGTGCGTTACCGCCGCGTTCGAGCCCCCAACAAACGGGGCGCCCTGGCGGCGGCGCTGCATTCTGGCAACCGTGCGGCTATGAAGCGGACGACTGATCCTTGTGATCGTCTTCGTCTTCGTCTTCGATTTCGACTTCCTCGAAGTCCGCATCGACAATGTCATCGGCGCCCGGTTCAGACGGCCCGCCATCTTCGCCGGGGGCCTCCCCGGATGACGCCTGCTCGGCCTTGTAGATCGCCTCGCCGAGCTTCATCGACGACATGCTCAAAGCCTCGAACTTGGCGGTAATCACCGCGGCGTCCTCGCCTTCCAACGCCTCCTTCAGCGCCGCGAGATCGGCTTCGATTTCCGTTTTTTCCTCTTCGGAGACCTTGTCGCCATGTTCCGACAGGCTTTTCTCGACCTGGTTCACCAGCGCCTCGGCATGGTTCCGGGCTTCGACCTCTTCGCGCCGCGCCTTATCGTCTTCGGCGTGCTCCTCGGCTTCCTTGACCATGCGGTCGATATCGTCGTCGGACAGGCCGCCAGAGGCCTGGATGCGGATCTGTTGCTCCTTGCCGGTGCCCTTGTCGGTCGCCGACACATTGACGATGCCGTTGGCGTCGATATCGAAGGCGACTTCGACCTGCGGCACGCCACGTGGCGCAGAGGGAATACCGACCAAGTCGAACTGACCGAGCAGCTTGTTATCGGCCGCCATTTCGCGCTCGCCTTGGAAGACGCGAATGGTCACCGCCGACTGATTGTCCTCAGCCGTCGAGAAAGTCTGCGCCTTTTTGGTCGGGATGGTCGTGTTGCGGTCGATCAGCCGTGTGAATACACCGCCCAATGTCTCGATACCCAACGACAGCGGCGTCACATCCAGCAGCAACACGTCTTTGACGTCGCCGGCGAGAACACCGCCTTGGATCGCCGCGCCGATGGCGACCACTTCATCGGGGTTCACACCACGGTGCGGCTCGCGGCCAAAGTGATTTTTGACGATCTCCTGAATCTTCGGCATGCGGGTCATGCCACCGACCAGAATAACCTCGTCGATTTCGCCCGCTGACAGGCCGGCATCTTTCAAGGCCGCCTTGCAGGGCTCAATCGTGCGCTGCACCAAATCCTCCACCAAGGCTTCCAGTTTGGCGCGGGTCAGCTTGATGTTGAGATGCTTGGGGCCGGCCTGATCGGCGGTGATAAACGGCAGATTGACTTCCGTCTGGGTTGCCGAACTCAACTCGATCTTGGCCTTCTCGGCAGCCTCTTTCAGGCGCTGCAGGGCCAATTTGTCTTCGCGCAGATCTATCGCCTGTTCTTTTTTAAACTCGTCGGCGAGATATTCGATGATGCGGGCATCGAAATCTTCACCGCCCAGGAACGTGTCGCCGTTGGTCGACTTCACCTCGAAGACGCCGTCGCCGATTTCCAGCACCGACACGTCGAAGGTGCCGCCGCCAAGATCGTAGACCGCGATGGTGCCGCCGTCCTTTTTCTCCAGCCCATAGGCCAGCGCCGCCGCTGTCGGCTCGTTAATGATGCGCAACACTTCAAGGCCGGCGATTTTACCGGCATCCTTGGTCGCCTGACGCTGTGAATCGTTGAAATAGGCTGGCACCGTGACAACGGCCTGGGGCGTGTCTTCGCCTAAAAAGGCCTCCGCGGTCTCGCGCATCTTCTGCAGGATGAAGGCGCTGATTTCCGAGGGGCTGTAATCCTTACCCTGGGCCTTTACCCAGGCATCGCCATTCTCGCCTTTGACGATCTCGTAGGGGACCAGATCCTTGTCCTTTTCGGTCATCGGATCGTCCGAACGGCGTCCGATCAGGCGCTTGATCGCGAATAATGTGTTTTCCGGGTTGGTCACCGCCTGACGCTTGGCCGGCTGGCCGACCAGCCGCTCGTCCTCGTCGGTAAACGCCACCATCGACGGCGTCGTGCGCGCGCCCTCAGCGTTTTCGATAACCTTTGCCTGTCCGCCATCCATTACGGCGACACAGGAATTCGTCGTACCTAAATCGATACCAATAACTTTTGCCATGTTCCCCTCGCTTTTTCGGCAGGTCGGCGCGGCCCGGTCTGGCACCGTGGCTGACCCCCGTCATGTCTGCAAATATCAACGCGTAAATCAGTGTCACGTATGACTTCGCACATATAGGAAAGCCAAGAGGCCTTCGCAACCACTGGAATTAGCCTTATTGGAATTAAAAAACTCCCGGGAATCGGGCGGTTACGGGTCTTCAGCGCCTCGCTATGCAGTACAAACGCATCTGCTTCCCGCAAATGTCGTCATACACCGCCCTGTGACAGGCGAAAATCGTTAAACCGTGGTGTCCACACGGGGCTGCGCAGCGCCGCCATCACCCTTGGCGACCCCGACCCGGGCCGGCCGCAATAGGCGATCGTGCAGCCGATAGCCGGGCTGAATGACCTGCGCGACGGTGCCGCTGGGATATTCGCTGCCGGGCACCTCGAACATCGCCTCGTGGAGGTTGGGATCGAAGGGCTCGCCGGTGGGGTCGATGCGCTCGATGTGATGGGCGTCCAGCGCCTTTAAGAACTCCCGCTCCACGGCCTCCACGCCGCCCAGCAGGTTCTGCAAAAGGCCCTCGCCCTCGCGCTGATCCTCTGGCACCGCCGCCAAGGCGCGCGACAAGTCGTCAGCGACCGTCAGCACCGCCCGGGCGAAATTGGCGACGCCATATTTATGGGCTTCGGCGAGATGGCGTTCGCTGCGTTTGCGAACATTTTCGGCCTCGGCCATGAAGCGCAGAAACTGATCCTTGGTGGTCGCCAGCTCCTCTTCCAACTCGGCGATACGGGTTGCCGGGTCCAGCGCCCAGGGCGATTCGTTTTCGCCCAGATCGATTTTCCCGGCCTCGTCCGGTACAGCTTCGCCTTCGACGGCCGCTTCTTCGGCGCCATCCTCCGCCGCGGCGGTCTCTGCCGCCGGCGTCGGCGTCTCGTTTTCTGCCTTATCGTCTTGGGTATTCATATACTGCTACTGCCTTTAACCTTGGCGACGCTGCGGATCGCGGCGTCCACCCTCCATTATCCCATTAACCGGCCAATGACCTTGGCCGTATAATCGACGACGGGGATCACCCGCGCGTAATTCAGCCGGGTCGGGCCGATTACGCCGATAGCGCCGACGATTTGTTCGTTGCTGTTGGTATAGGGCGCGACAACCACAGAACAGCCCGTCAGGTTAAATAAATCGTCTTCCGCGCCAATAAATATTTTCACCCCCTCGCCGCCGCGGGTGGCATCGAGCAGCCAGGACCAGGATTCCTTGGTCTCCAAAGCGCCATAGAGCGCGCGCACCCGTTCTAGATCCTCGACGGCTTGAACATCATCGAGCAGCCGTTCGGTGCCGCTGACAATCAGCGCGGCCGCGTCGCCGTCGCGGGTACTGGTCGCCATGCCGGCCTCGACCAGCCGCTGGGTCAGCGTGTCGAGCTCTTGCCGGTGCGCCGCCAATTCCGTGGCGAGCTGCGCCTGGCCTTCCTCGATGGTCTTGCCGACCATGCGCGCGGCGAGAAAGTTGGAGGCTTCGATCAACGCCGAGGCCGGCATGCCGACCGGCACATCAATTACCCGGTTTTCGACCGAGCCATCGTCGGTGACCAGAACTACCAGGGCCCGGTCCGGACCGAGGCCGACAAATTCGATATGTTTGAGGCGAACATCGGTCTTCGGCGCCACCACCAGGCTGGCATAATTGCTCAGGCCCGACAGCACTTTTGTCGCCTCTTCCAAGGTTTTCTGCGGATTGCGTCCCTGCGCGGCGCACTGGGCTTCGATCGCACCGCGTTCTTCTTCGGTCAGCCGCCCGACCTCGAGCAGCCCATCGACAAAGAACCGCAGACCCGCCTCGGTCGGCAGGCGGCCCGCCGACACATGCGGCGAATAGAGCAGCCCCGCGTCCTGCAGATCGGCCATGACGTTGCGCACCGTCGCCGGCGATAATTCCACGCCCAACCGGCGCGACAACGTGCGCGAACCGACAGCCTCGCCCGTCTCCAGGTAAGCATCGATTATCTGGCGCAGAATTTCGCGGCTGCGCGCATTTAATTCCGGAACCAAACGGCTCATCGGCGACACCCGCTTCGCGGTTTTCCGCCTATCAAATACGATAAGCTGGTCAAGAACTTAGGCGCGCATCTGCCGCTAATCAAGCCACCGGAGGGCTCTATCGTGCCGCTGGACGCACCGCCGGGCAGCGAGTAGGTTTCCCGCCACATTCCCTACGGGGATTTCCTTTCCGGTACATACAGGCCCGTCCCATGAGCAAAAACTTTCGTCGTCCCTCCGGTCGCGCCGTGGACGAAATGCGCAAGATTCGCTTGAAGACGGGCGCCGCCAAATACGCCGAAGGCTCGTGCTTGGCGCAATTCGGCAACACCCATGTATTGTGCGCCGCGACCGTCGAGGAACGGGTGCCGCCGTGGATGCGCGGCGGTGGCAGCGGCTGGGTGACAGCGGAATACGGCATGCTGCCGCGCTCGACCCACACCCGCACCAACCGCGAGGCGGCGCGCGGCAAACAGTCGGGTCGCACCCAGGAAATACAGCGCCTGATCGGCCGCAGCCTGCGCGCGGCGACCGATCTCGAAGCGCTGGGCGAGCGCCAAATCCGCCTCGACTGCGATGTGCTGCAGGCCGATGGCGGCACCAGAACAGCGGCCATTACCGGCGCCTATGTAGCTTTGCATATCGCGTGTCAAAAACTGGTCCGCGCCGGCGAACTCGATGCCGTGCCGATGTTCGATAAGGTCGCCGCGGTTTCGTGCGGCCTTTACGAGGGTAAGGCGGTGCTTGATTTGGACTATGCCGAAGATTCGAACGCCCAGGCCGACGCCAACTTCGTGCTAACCGCCGGCGGGCGCATCATCGAGGTGCAAGGCACGGCCGAGGACAAGCCCTTCACCCGGGCGCAGTTCATTCGCCTGCTCGACCTGGCCCGCAAGGGCACCGACCAACTCGCCGCCGCGCAACGGGCCGCCTTAGGCCTTGATTGATCTAACCCGGCCAATATGAACCGACGCTTCAGCGACGACCGGCTGGTAATCGCCAGCCACAACGAGGGCAAGGTGCGCGAGATCGCCGACCTGCTGGCCCCGCTGGGAATCGCCGTGGTCAGCGCCGGCGATCTGGGGCTGCCCGAGCCGGTCGAAGACGGCGTCACGTTTGTGGAAAATGCCGTACTAAAGGCGAAAGCGGCCACTCAAGGCAGTGGCCTGCCAGCGCTGGCCGACGATAGCGGGCTCGCGGTGACGGCGCTGGACGGCGCCCCCGGTATTTACTCGGCCCGCTGGGCGGAAGGACCTGGCGGCCGTGATTTCGATAGGGCTATGTCCCGCGTCCACAGCGAACTCGACGATAGCCCCGACCGGTCCGCGCGCTTTGTCTGCGTTCTCGCCCTGGCCTGGCCCGACGGTCAGGTGAAAACATTCGAAGGCGAAGTCGCCGGCGAGATCGTCTGGCCGCCGCAAGGGGCCCGCGGGTTCGGCTATGACCCGATCTTCCGCGCCACTGGCCACGCGCTCACCTTCGGCGAAATCGACCCGGCCGAAAAGCACGCCATCTCTCACCGCGCCGTTGCGTTCCAAAAAATGCTCGACGCCTGTTTTGGTAATCCATCCGACCGGCCCGATGGCTGAGGCAATCGCCACACCGGATACGCTGGCGATTTACGTGCATTGGCCGTTCTGCCGCTCCCTGTGTCCCTATTGCGATTTTAACAGCCATGTCAGCGACGCCGTCGACCATGCGCAATGGCGCGCCGCTTTATTGAGCGAGTTGGCGCATTATGCCGAAATCGCCGGCTCCCGGCGGGTAACCAGCATCTTTTTCGGCGGCGGCACCCCGTCGCTGATGGCGCCCGACACGGCGGCGGCCATTGTCGAGGCTGTCACCCAGCACTTCTCACTCGATAAGGCCATCGAAATCACCCTGGAGGCGAACCCGACCTCGACCGAGGCCGCCCGTCTGGCGGCATTCGCCGACGCCGGGATCAACCGGGTGAGCCTGGGCATTCAAGCCCTGGACGACGCAGCGTTGGGCTTTCTCGGCCGCACCCACAGCGCGAAAGAGGCGATGGCGGCCCTCCAGTTAGCCGCCGGCAGGTTCGAGCGCTATTCCTTCGATCTGATCTACGGTCGACCCGGACAGTCGGTGGAGCTATGGGCGGACGAGCTCGAGCGCGCCATAGCCCTGGCGCGCGGCCATCTCTCGGTCTACCAACTCACCATCGAGCAAGGCACGCCGTTTTTCCTGGCGCATGCGCGGGGCGATTTGATTGTGCCCGACGACGCGGATTCCGCCGCCCTGTTCGAGACCACCCAAGAAATTCTCACCGGCGCCGGCATGCCAGCCTACGAAATCTCCAACCACGCCGCGCCGGGCCACGCCTGCCGCCACAATATGGCCTATTGGCAGTATCGCGATTATATCGGCATCGGCCCCGGCGCCCATGGACGCCTGACAGTGGACGGTAAAATCCATGCCACCCGCCAACATCGCGCGCCGGAGATCTGGCTGCGCCGGGCCGGCGATCACGGTCACGCCACGCAAACCAACGCACCGCTGGAGCCACAAACGGTTATCGCGGAATTCGCTGTGATGGGCCTGCGCATCAACGACGGCATCGACGCCGGCCAATTCCGCGACCGCACCGGCAGAGCCCTCGACGACATTATCGATCCGGCGGTCTCACAGCGTTTGACGGCGGGCGGGCTTATTATCCACGATGGCGACGGGCTGCGGGCCACTCCGGCCGGCCGGCAGCGCCTCGACGCGGTTGTCGCCGCTCTATTCGCCTAGTTGATAAAATCGTCGAAGGCGGTCGGCGCCGGGTCGATTTCGCGCGCGCCGTCGCGTTGGATCTCGAAGACCGACAACCCCCGCTCGACCAGCCCCGACCGCCGCAGACGGAAAATACCATCCATGCCGGTAAAACCGACCGGCGAAGTCAGAGCGTCGAGAGAATACATATTCGCGCTCAACTCATTGGCCCGCGCGGTGCGCTGCGCCAGGACGATCGACAGCGCCGTCGCGTCATAAGCTAACGTCGCCCGGCGCTCGGGCTCGCGCTCATAGAGCTGGGTGAACCGCGCGACGAACCGCTCCCGCGTCGCGGCCGGCGGCGCGGCGAACCACGCCCCGGCCATGCTGGGTTCGGTGCGTAGTGACGGATCGTCCCACAGCCACGTCCCCAATAACTTTATCTGCGTCGGATCGATGTCGTAGAAGGCCAATAACGGCGCGATGCGCAGCACCTCCTCGCCGCCGGCGGGCAACAACAGCGCCTCGAAATCGACCTCGCCCAGGGTCTCCAAGTCTTCCAGGCGTTGCAGGGCGCGCTTGGATATTTCATCATCGCGCGCCGCCAATTCTTGGCGCTGCTCGACCAGCGCTTGATGACGCTCGTCATAGCGGCCAAGCAATTTCACCGTGTCGATCAGCGCTTGGGTTTCGTCCAGATAATAGGCGATGTCGGTCAGCTCGCGCCCGCCAAGACCGGTATTCTCATTGAGCGCGGCGGCCATGCGGCTGCCATAGAGGTCGTCGGGCACCAGCGCCGAAAATCGCGTCATATTCTGCGAGAAAGAATAATCGACGATGCGCTGCACCTGGTCTTCCGGGAAAAATCCCATGGCGTAGACGCCGTCGCCGACAATCTCGCGGTTATTGGAAAACGCCAGCACCGGAATATTGGCCGGCCGCGCGATATCCGCCACCGCCAGCACCGCGCTGGAAAATAGCGGCCCCAAAATAAATTGCGCGCCGTCCTCGCGGGCGGCCAACGCGGCGGCGCTGGCTTGCCCGACCTGTCCACCGGTGTCGTACAGGCGAAGCTCGAAATTCTCGTCCGCCAGATCGAACACCGCCATCTGTGCGGCGGCCAGCAGATCGCGCCCGAACGGCGCTGCCGAGCCGGTCAGCGGCACCAGGATGGCGACAGTCACCTGACCCGGCTTGCGCAAAATATCCGTTTCGGGGCCGGCCGGCCCGGCGATAACCGGCTCGATCGGCGCCGCTTGCACCGGTGGGGCCGGCGGCGGCGGTGGCGTTACGACAGGCGGCGGTTGTTGCGCGGGTGGCGGGGTTGCCGCTATGTCTTGTTGGGCGCACGCGGACAGCAGCAGGGCGGCCAGCGCCAGCCAGAAAAACCGCAGCCTCAGATGCTCAGGGTTGGATAGGAAAACTATTAGTCGTGACACCACGTCAATCCACTTCACCCGGTTCAACAACGCCCGACCCGTCCGGCAAACGCGCCGGCGAGCCTAGCGATCCAGCGGAGCCGCGGCAACCGCGCCGCGCGTCCTTAGCGCCGGGCTTGTACCTTGTCGCGACGCCGATTGGCAATCTTGGCGACATCACCCTGCGCGCCCTCGACATTCTGCGCGACGCCGACTTGATCGCCTGCGAGGATACCCGCATCACGCGCCGGCTGCTGAGCCATTACGGCGTCGATACGCCGACCACCGCCTATCACGACCACAATGCGCCCGCCGCGCTACCACGGCTTATCAAACGCCTACAAAAGGGCGAGATCGTGGCGCTGGTGAGCGACGCGGGGACGCCGCTGATTTCCGACCCCGGCTACCGGCTGGTGCAAGCGGCCATCGCCGAAGGCATCCCGGTGACCACCGCGCCCGGACCGGTTGCCGCCATCGCCGCGCTCACCCTGGCCGGCCTGCCGACCGATAGTTTTCTATTCGCCGGCTTTCTGCCGCCCAAACAGGCCGCCCGGCGGCAACGGCTGGAGGCGCTGGCGGCAGTGCCGGCGGCGCTCATCTTCTACGAATCGCCCCGCCGGGTGCCCGCCACCTTGGCCGAGATGGCCGATTGTTGGGGCGAGCGTCCGGCCGCCCTGGTGCGCGAGATCACCAAAATCTATGAGGAGGTGCGGCGCGGGTCGCTGGGCGAATTGGCCGCCGCTTTCGCCGAAGAGGGCCCGCCGCGCGGCGAGGTGGTGCTGGTGGTCGGCCCGCCAGCGCCGCAGGCCAGTCTCGACGACGGTCAGATCGACGCCCTGTTGGCGCAGACCCTGGCGAGTATGAGCCTGCGCGATGCGGTCGACCATGTGGTCGCCGCGTCGGGTCGCCCGCGCCGCGATGTCTACCGCCGGGCGTTGGCGCTGGCGGCGGACGAGCCATCAGAATGACGCCGCCGCCGGGTGGTCGCGGCCTGGCCGGCCGGCGCGCGGCGTACAAGCGCGGGCGCGGCGCGGAAGCCCGCGCGGCGCTGCTGCTGCGCGCCAAGGGCTATCGCATTATCGCCCGCGATTATCGCTGCCGGGTCGGCGAGATCGACATCATCGCCCGCCGGGGACGGGTTCTAGTCGCGGTCGAAGTGAAGGCCCGGGCCAAATTAAGTGATGCGGCAGAGGCGATCGGCCCCCGGCAACGCGCGCGCATTACCCGCGCCTTGAGCGACTTCATGGCCCGCCATGGCGACCTCGCCCAGTGCGATATTCGTTTCGACGCGGTACTGCTGTCACCGCGCCAGTGGCCGCGGCACATCGTCGATGCCTGGCGGCCGAGCGGCGATGATTAGCCCCTTGCCGAATTAGCGTGAAACCGCCTACAGAGTTTGCAGCCTCGTTGCCCCATTGCCGCCACACTCGGACTTTAATCAAGCCTGTCATGACAAATAGAGCCATGTTCCCAAAACGACTTCCGGCAATTTTCTGCGCCGCCCTGTTCGCGCTCGCCGCCTGCACGCCAACCGGTGCGGTTATCGGCGCCGGCGCCACCGCCGGGGTTGCGGCCTCGGAAGAGCGCGGCATAAAGGGTTCGGTGCGCGACGCCGGCATCCGTATCGAGATCAACGATCTATGGCTCAACGAAGGGCTTGAGTTGTACAATTCGGTCAGCTTGCAGATCTATGAGGGCCGGGTGCTGCTGGCCGGGCGGGTGGCCAACCAAGACATCGCCGACAAGGCGACACGTTTGGCCTGGCAGCCCGACAATGTTCGCGAGGTGATCAATGAAATCCAGGTCAAGCGGGGCGCCGGCATCGAAGCCTTCGCCCGCGATTCGCTGATCAACGCGCGCCTCGATTCCCAGCTTCTTTTCACTGACGGCATCAGCTCGATCAACTACTCGACCCGCACCATCGCCGGCACCGTCTACCTGCTCGGCGTGGCGCAAAATCAAGCCGAGCTCGACCGGGTCTTTCAGGTCACCCGCAATATTCCCGACGTGAAAGGGGTCGTCAGCCATGTGCTGCTGGTCGACGATCCGCGCCGCCTGCAACAGCCCTCGGTCAAACCGAGCAGCGGGACTTGAGCGTCAGCGCCCTATCGCCCGATACCGACGCCCTGGCGGCGCTGCAACTGCTGGCGCGCCGCGACGATGCCGACATCAACGTTGGCGAAGCCGCGCTTCTGCTCGCCGCGCGCGACCGCCCCGGCGTGTCCCTCGACCGCTACCGCGACCATCTCGAAAAGCTTGCCGACGACGCCGCCGCGGCCTACGCCCAAAGCGAAGGCAGCGGCGCGGCAAAGCACGAGGCGCTCAATCAAGTCATTGCCGGCGATCATGGCTATGCCGGCGACAGCTTGTCATATGACGATCTGCAGAACGCCAATTTGATGCGGGTCATCGACCGGCGCAAAGGCCTGCCGATCGCTTTGGGCATTCTCTATCTCTATGCCGGCCGCGCTCTGGGCTGGCATATCGAGGGACTGAACTTTCCCGGCCATTTCCTGCTGCGCCTGGAAGCCGCCGGGGAGCGCATCATTTTCGACCCCTTCAATGGCGGCAAGGTGATCGAGATTTCCGATATGCGCGCGCTTTTGAAGGCGACGCGCGGCGGCGACGCGGAGCTGCTGCCTGAGCATTACACACCGGCGAGCAACCGCGACATTCTCATCCGCCTGCAAAACAACAAGAAGGTGCGCCTGCTCAAGGCCAAGCAGGTCGCCGAGGCGCTAACCGTCGTCGAGGATATGCTGGTCTTCGCCCCGGGATCGGCGGGCCTGTGGCACGAGGCCGGGGTGCTGCACAGCCATCTAGGCAATATACGCGCGGCCCTGGTGGCGCTCGAGCAATGCCAGGATTTATCGACATCGCCGCAAGACAAGCACCGGGTCGCCCAACTGATCGGCGAACTGCGTAATCGCTTGAACTAAGGCGGCGCTAATGTATCGTGCGGCTCTTCTGGAATAGGAGAAGCCCCATGAGCCTGGCCGTCGCCATCCAAATGGACCCCATCGAGTCGATCGACATCGACGGCGATTCAACCTTCGCCCTGGCGCTCGAGGCACAGACCCGCGGCCACGCCCTGTTCCACTATCTGCCGCAAAATTTAAGCCTGCGCGACGGCCGCGTACTGGCCCGCGCCCAGCCGCTTGAGGTGCGCCGCGAGGCCGGTAATTTTTTCACCATGGGCGCGGAACAGACGTTGGATTTGGCCGGGGTCGATGTGGTGCTGATGCGCCAGGACCCGCCCTTCGACATGGCCTATATCACCGCGACCCATGTACTCGAGCATATTCACCCGCAGACCCTGGTGGTGAACGATCCGGTATCGGTGCGCAACGCGCCGGAAAAATTGTTCGTCACCCATTTCGACGGGCTGATGCCGCCGACCCTGATCACCTCGAACAGCGACGACATCAAGGCCTTCCGCGCCGAGCATGGCGACATCATCATCAAGCCGCTGTACGGCAATGGCGGCGCCGGCGTGTTCCACATCCAGCCCGGCGACGAGAACCTCACCGCGCTGTTGGAGCTGTTCACCGATCTGTACCGCGAGCCGGTCATCGCCCAGCGCTATTTGCCGGAAGTCCGCCAGGGCGACAAACGCATCATACTGGTCGACGGCAAGGCGGTCGGCGCCATCAACCGGGTGCCGGCGGCGGGCGAGGCGCGCTCTAATATGCATGTCGGCGGCACGCCGCTAAAGTCCGAGCTGACCCAGCGCGAGCGCGATATCTGCGCCGCCATCGGCCCGGCCTTGAGGGAACAGGGGCTGATCTTCGTCGGCATCGATGTGATCGGCGACTACCTCACCGAAATCAACGTCACCTCGCCGACCGGCATTCAGGAGATTGACCGTTTCGACGGCGCGAACCTGTCGGGCCTGATCTGGGACGCCATCGAGACCCGTCACGCCGAGACCCGGCAGTAGGGCCGCAAAGCCAGCAGGTTTATCGCATGTGACAGCCTCGTCCTTCGAGACGCCGCCCTCCGGGCGGCTCCTCAGAGCCTGACCGGAAATGAAGTGAGCGATATCAGCGGTTTATCAATCTGACCCTCGAGCA
>JAALLF010000017.1 GCA_011087645.1 Alphaproteobacteria bacterium | reverse complement strand
CGGTGCGCTTGAGGTCAAGCACCATGTCGGACGGCGGCAAGGCGGCCTTTTCCGGATCCGCATACGGATTGCCGGCAGCCTGTGCACCCGATGATGTGAGCGCAGCGGCACTGACAGCAACGCCAGCGGCGGCGCCGGCTTTAAGAAAATTACGACGTCCAACCGGTTCCCTGTCGGTACCAGCGGCCGCTTTGTCACTATTGTTGTGGGTATGAGCGTTACACATTTTCGTGTTTCCTCCGATTGTTCACTTCAAGTGTCGGCGAAGAAGGAAACGTTACTCAGGTAACTCTTGAACCTCGGTCTTCTATTTTAGGTCCCGGATTTCCGGGGTCGGGCGTAAATTCCGGAGCCCTGTAGAGACCGCCTTAATCGCCGATGACGACCACAGTTACATTTCTGCCTGTGCCGATTGGGACGGAAGGTGTGCGGGATTGTCCATGGATCGCTTGTCGGCGGTTCGGGAGCGGAGTAGGATTTTTGTATGCTGATAGACAAATTGCTATCGAATTTGTCGGTGTACGTTAAACCGTTTGCGCTCTGCACGTTGGACGAAGGGTGGCGGCTTCATTTGCCGGGACCATCCGGGTTGTTGTTCCACTTCGTGCTGCGGGGCGAAGGGATGCTGTACGGCCCAGACGGCGACCAGCACCCGATTTTTCCCGGTCATCTTGCGGTCGTCCCGATCGGGGCTAAACATGTGATGGAGACGAACGGCGAAATACATGACGTGTTGCGCATCGATGCGCCGCCGCCGGGCGAACAGGTCTGTCGCATTGAGGCCGGTACGAGCGACCAACCCGATTTAATCGTCGGTTGTGGCCTCGTTAACGTCCGCTATGGTCCGTCCTTGGATCTATTCGATCACCTCCCGGGTGTCCTCTCGGTCGATATGTCAGATTCTCCGGAGATGTTTCATGTTTATCAGGGCATTTTAGCCGAGCAATCCAAACCGGATGCGGGCAGCAATGCGATGACGGCTGCGCTGATGACGCAGTGCCTGGTTCACCTTTTCAGACGCCTGCCCAGCGAAGACGGCGAGGCGTTACCATGGCTTACGGCACTTGAGGACAAGCGTTTGGGAAATGTAGTGGATATGATCCTCGACAACCCCGGCGCCGACTATACGGTCGATACAATGGCTGAAACGGCAGCCATGAGCCGTTCCGCATTTGCCGAGCATTTTGTCGAGTCCTTTGGGCGAACTCCGATGAACTTCGTCAACCACATGCGCATGCAGCGCGCCGCGCAAATGTTGGCGGTCGAGAATTCGACAATCGATGAAATAGCGAGGACCGTCGGCTATTCCAGCCGAAGCCATTTCTCACGAGCGTTCAAAGATCACGCGGGCTTACCGCCGAACGCCTTCCGCGCCGAATGCCTCGCGGGTTAGACCTCAATTACCGCAAAGCGGGCCTCGACGATAAATGATGGTATATGCGCGCGGACGGTCGCATATCCGCTGGGTCAAAACCCGCGGTAAACGCTGATCTCAATTCACCACCGGTTTTGGGGGCCGGCTCAACCGATCGCTGCAACGCACGCGGGAGAAAGCGTTCTCCACCATTGTTACCAAGTGTCGAGGTTGTAACCGGTGATTTGACACGTGTCGGAATGACGCATTCCGCACCCTAAAATAATGCCAGATTAATCGGTTGGGCGCTTCGCCTGCGACAGGCTGTCGACTTGCTCCTGCAACGCCTTAAGCTGTTCTTTCAGCGTACTCATGTCGTCGCTGTCGTCACTACCGGTCTCAGCGGCTGCCGGTCCCTCGGCCGGCGGCTCGCCACCGCCATTTGCCGCGAAGGGCGTGAACATCTGCATGGCGCGCTCGAACATTGCCATATTCTGTTTGCCGACCTCTTCCCACTGACCGAACGAGAACATGCCACCCATCGTGTCCTTCATATGGTTGCGCATATTCTCTTCGTTCTGCGCGAACGCATTCATCGAATATTCGAGATAGTTGGGGACGACCGATTGCAGGCTATCGCCGTAAAAGCCGATGAGCTGGCGCAGAAAGTTGATGGGCAACAGGTTTTGACCCTTACTCTCTTCTTCGAAGATGATCTGGGTGAGCACCGAGCGGGTTATATCGTCACCGCTTTTGGCATCAACGACAATAAACTCCACACCCTCCTTCACCATGCTCGCCAAATCGTCGAGGGTGACATATTTGCTGGTCGCGGTGTTGTAGAGCCGCCGGTTGGCGTACTTCTTAATCTTAATGGGATCGGGCGTTTCGGTCTCGGCCATGGGGGTGGGCACCGCTGTTTTGGATATTTCAGCGACAGTATAGCAGATTTCGAGCCAAATGCTGCAATGCAACGTGACTGGCCGCAGTGCAGCGAAATCCGATATAGTGACCGACATGACAGATACACCCGATTTTGCCGCTCTGGCCCGCGAATATCTCGATTTGTGGGAAGATCAGCTGACAGCGATGGCCGCCGATCCGACGTTAGCGGCCCAATCGGCGCGGTTTTTCGAGGCTATGGGGCAAACGGACACAGCCGCGCCGGCCCAGGCGACGGCACAAATGGCAGCGATGGCGCAGCAGTTTATGACGCTCGCTGGCCTCGCGGCAGGAGGTAAGGCCGGTAATGACGACCCAAACCGAACCTCAGCGGACGCCCCGCGGGGGACCCCGCCCCCTGCCGCTGCATCTGACAACGGCAATGAACAGTTGGCTGAGCTCACAAGCCGCCTTGCCGCTCTTGAAGAGCGGCTCGATCGTCTGGAATCCGCAAGTGGCGGCGCGCGGGGCGGCGCTAAACGAACAACTGACAAACGCGGCAGCTCAACGCGAAAGCAAAAATAACTCCGACCTTTTCGATCAGGCGGTCACTCAAGAGGTCTTTCGCCGCCTGCACGACCTAGCAACCGGTATAAAGACCTACCGCGCCCATCCCTATCACCGCGATCTGCCGACCCCGCCAACCCTGTGGCAGAAGGGTACGACCCGATTGCTCGATTTTCGGCCCGACGGCGGCCTGCCGGTGCTGTTCGTGCCCTCGCTGGTCAACCGGGCCTATATCCTCGATCTGTCGGCCGAACGCAGCCTGTTGCGCTGGCTCGCCGCGGAGACCCGCCTGCGGCCGCTGCTCGTCGACTGGGACGCGCCGGGCGAAGCGGAACGCGCCTTCACTTTGACCGATTACATCGCTGGCCGCCTCGACGGCGCGTTCGACGCCGCCGCCGCCGTAAGCCCCGGCGGTGCGCCGATCGCGGTCGCCGGCTATTGCATGGGCGGGCTATTAGCACTGGCGCTGGCAATCCGGCGGCAAGAGCAAGTCTCGCAACTGGCGTTGCTCGCCACGCCATGGGATTTCCACTCCGAACGGGTCGCCCAAGCCGAAGCCGCAGGCCGGGCCATCACCGCCGCAGGCCCCTTGTTAGAGAGCGCCGGCGAGCTGCCGGTCGACGTCATCCAGGCATTGTTCGCCGGCCTCGACCCGTTTCTGGTTTTACGAAAATTCATCGCCTTCGCGCAGTTGGACCCGGCATCCGACAAAGCCGAACAGTTCGTCGCCCTGGAAGACTGGCTCAACGACGGGGTTCCCCTCGCCGGCCCGGTGGCGCGTGAATGCCTCGCCGGCTGGTACGGTGAGAACACCCCCCACCGCGGGCACTGGCGTGTCGCTGGCGAGGTCGTCGACCCTGCCGCTTTCACCAAGCCGGCGTTAGTGCTGGTGCCCGAGCAAGATCGCATCGTGCCGCCAAAATCGGCCAACGCCTTAGGGCAGGCTCTCGCCAATGCCACGGTTAACTCCCTGCCCTTTGGTCATATTGGCATGGTCGCGGGCGGGCGGGCGAAATCGGCGGTATGGGAACAGTTGAGCCAATGGCTCGCGGCAGAGTAAGGCGACCAGGTGGCGGATCGCTGGACTCGCTTCCCGGCCAGAGCTATATCGAAGTCAATAAGACAAGGGGAAACGCGTCGAGCGGGGCGGAACCAAAGGTGCCGCCATCGCGCAAAAGAACCCAACGCGGAATAAGGAGAACATCATGAGCGAAGTCGTTATCGCAGGCGCAGCCCGTACGCCGGTTGGCGCATTCAATGGAGGTTTGGCTGGCCTCAGCGGCGCCGATTTAGGCGCCGTCGCCATCACCGCCGCATTGGAACGCGCCGGGGTCTCGCCAGCCGATGTGGACGAGGTGGTGTTGGGCCAAGTGCTCACGGCCGCGACCGGCATGAACCCGGCACGCCAAGCCTTATTAACTGCCGGCATTCCCGAAGATCGTACCGCCTACCTGGTCAACCAAGTGTGCGGCTCGGGCCTGCGCTCGGTCGCCCAGGGGTATCAGGCGGTCAAACTGGGTGAGTCCAGTATCGTCGTCACCGGTGGTCAGGAAAGCATGAGCCAGGCGCCCCACGCCTCACATATGCGCAACGGCACAAAAATGGGTGATGCTAAATTGGTCGACACCATGATCAAGGACGGTCTGTGGTGCTCGCTGATGGGTTATCATATGGGCAACACTGCGGAGAACGTCGCCGAGAAATGGCAAATCACCCGCGACGAACAGGACGAATTCGCCGCCGGCTCCCAGCAAAAAGCAGAAGCGGCCCAGGCGGCCGGAAAATTCAGCGACGAAATAACCCCGGTCACCATCAAGACCCGCAAGGGCGACACCGTCGTCGATGTCGACGAATATCCGCGAGCCGGCACCACGACGCAGACGCTGGCCAAGCTGCGTCCGGCCTTCGACAAAGAGGGCACGGTAACCGCCGGCAACGCCTCGGGCATCAACGATGGCGCCGCCGCCGCAATCCTTATGACCGCCGACGAAGCCGAAAAACGCGGTATCAGGCCGCTCGCGCGCATCGCCTCTTGGGCGACCGCGGGCGTCGACCCCGCCGTCATGGGCAGCGGGCCGATTCCGGCCAGCCGCAAGGCGCTGGAGAAGGCCGGCTGGAGCATCGAGGATGTCGATTTGGTCGAGGCCAACGAAGCCTTCGCCGCCCAAGCCATCGCGGTCAACCGCGATTTGGGCTGGGACCCCGACATCGTCAACGTCAATGGCGGCGCAATCGCCATCGGTCATCCGATCGGCGCGTCGGGCGCCCGGGTGCTGGTGACCCTATTGCACGAGATGCAACGCCGCGACGCCCATAAGGGACTGGCGACGTTATGCATCGGCGGCGGCATGGGTATCGCCATGTGCGTCGAACGCGATTAAGACATCCAAACGGGAACGCTTCGTTCAATCACCGGCCTGCAATGGCTTGGCCCGCAGAAGGCCGCCGGACCGGAATTTTTAGGAGTAACATCAAATGGCAAGGGTAGCCTTGGTCACCGGTGGCACGCGGGGCATCGGTGAAGCGATTAGCATTGGCTTAAAGGGAGCCGGCCGCGAAGTGGTCGCCAATTACGCCGGCAACGAGCACGCCGCGCGCGACTTCAACGAGCGCACCGGCATTCCGGTCTACAAGTTCGACGTTTCCAACTACGGCGCGGTGACGGCGGCGGTCGAACAAATCGAATCCGATATCGGCCCGATTGATATCTTGGTCAACAATGCCGGCATCACCCGCGACGGCACCATGCACCGCATGGAGCACGAGCAGTGGCAAGCGGTGATCGATACCAATCTCGGCGGCTGCTTCAATTGCTCGCAAGTGGTTATCGAAGGTATGCGTGCGCGCGGGTTCGGGCGCATCGTCAATATTGGTTCGATCAATGGTCAGGCCGGCCAGTACGGCCAGGTCAACTACGCCGCCGCCAAGTCGGGCATCCACGGCTTTACCAAGGCGCTGGCTCAGGAGGGCGCGGCCAAGGGTATTACCGTCAACGCCATCGCGCCGGGCTATGTGGATACCGAGATGGTTCGCGCCGTTCCGCCCGATGTCTTGGAGAAAATCATCGCCGGCATCCCGGTCGGCCGCCTCGGCAAGGCTGACGACATCGCGCGCGGTGTGATATTCCTGACAGCCGACGCTGCCGAGTTCATCACCGGATCGACCCTATCGATCAACGGCGGCCAACATATGTACTAGGCCATCATGTTTTTGACGCGTCCAACCTTTGACCTCATCCTGAGGAGCCCTTTCGCCTCGCCCTTCGAGACGGGCCTGACGGCCCTCCTCAGGATGAGGCGAAAGGGCGTCTCGAAAGGTGAGGGTCTTTCGTTACCGCTGCATTCAATACCGCTCTAGGGACCGCCCACGACCGATGCTGGAATTGCTGACCGACCCCGCCGCCTGGGCAAGCCTGGCGACCCTGGCTTTGCTCGAGATTGTCTTGGGCGTCGACAATGTGATTTTCCTGTCGATCGTCTCGTCGCGCCTGCCCGTCGAGCAACAGCGCAAGGCCCGTCGCATCGGGCTGATGCTGGCGCTGGCCGGACGCATAATTCTGCTATTCGCGTTAAGCTGGATTATCGGCCTGACAGCGCCCCTTTTCGAGATTTTCGCCCTGGAAATTTCCTGGCGCGATATAATCCTGGCGGCCGGGGGTCTGTTCCTTCTGGTCAAGGCCACCAGCGAAATCCACGCCATGCTGGAAGGCGAAGGCGGCGGTCACGGCAAGCCGGGCGCGGCGATCTTTGCCTCAGTCTTGGTGCAAATATTCCTACTCGATTTGGTCTTTTCGCTGGATTCCGTGCTCACCGCTATCGGCATGGCCGATCATATCGAGATCATGGTCGCCGCCATAGTGATCGCCATCGGCGTCATGTTACTCGCCGCCGAACCGCTGAGCGCCTTCGTCCACAAGCACCCGACGGTAAAAATGCTGGCGCTCGCCTTCCTGTTGCTGATCGGCGTGGCGCTGATTGCCGAGGCCGTCGAGTTCCATATCCCGCGCGGCTTCCTCTACTTCGGCATCGCCTTTGCGACCGGGGTCGAGATATTGAACCTGCTGGTGCGCCGCCGCACCGCGCAAGACACGACCGATCCGTCGTGAGCCGGGAATATCCCCACCGCCCGATCGCCGGGGTCGGCATCGTTGTGCTGAAAGACGATGCGGTGCTGATGATCCGCCGCGGCAAGCCGCCGCGCGAAGGCCAGTGGAGCATTCCCGGCGGCAAACAGAAGCTCGGTGAAACTTGGCGCGCCACCGCTGCGCGAGAGGTGCGCGAAGAAACCGGCGTCGAAGTCGAGGTGATCGGCATGGTCGACGTGGTCGACGCTATCGTGCGCGAGGGCGACACGCTGGAGCCTGGCCAGCGGGGCGACCCCGCCGATGCCGACCCCAGCAAGCCCGTCGTCTATCACTACACCTTGATCGACTGCGCCGCGGTGTGGACCGGCGGCGAGGTGCGCGCCGGCAGCGACGCCGCGCACGCCGAATGGTGGCCGCTCGACCGCCTCGGCGAGCTGCCCCTGTGGTCGGAGACCGTGCGCATCATCACCGAAGCGGCGGCCTTGCGCGATGGCGCACAGTGATACGCCCATCCTATGACAACCGCCGCGACGCCTGAGCTTCGCGCAACCCTGGTTGGCCTGCTGGCCATACTCATCTGGTCGTCCCTGGCGCTGTTCGCCGTCCTCGCCGGCCCTGTGCCGCCGTTCCAACTCGTCGCCATGGCGTTCACCGTGGTGTTCGCAGTGGCGTTTCTGCGATGGATTCTGCGCGGCGAAAACCCGCTGGACCATATGCATCTGCCGTTGCCGGTGTGGGCGCTGGGCATTACCGGCCTGTTCGGCTATCACTTTTTCTACTTCCTCGGCGTGCAAAATGCGCCGCCGGCGGAAGCCAACCTCATCAATTATCTCTGGCCGGTGTTGATCGTTTTATTCGCCAACCTGTTGCCCGCTGAAGCCGGTGTCGGCCGACTGCGCTGGCATCACATCGCCGGAGCCGGAGCCGGCCTGTTGGGTACCGTCGTCCTGATCGGTGGCGGTAGTGCGGATGACGGGGGCGGCCTCACCTTCCGCGCTGAATATGCCGGCGGATATCTCGCCGCCCTGGCCGCCGCGATTACCTGGGCGGGCTATTCGGTTACGTCCCGGCGGATCGCCCATATTTCAACCGATTCGATTGGCGCTTTTTGCGGCGCGACCGCCGCCCTGGCCTGGATCGCCCACGGGGTGTTGGAACCCACCGTCTGGCCGGGCGATCCGGTTTCCTGGCTGGCGGTGCTGTCGCTCGGCCTCGGCCCGGTGGGGCTGGCGTTTTTCTTCTGGGACCATGGGGTCAAGCACGGCAATCTGCGGGTGCTTGGCGCGGCCGCCTATCTGGCCCCCCTATTGTCCACTATAGGGCTCGTCGTGCTGGGATTTGCGGCCGCTAGTTTACCCCTGGCCCTAGCCTGTGCGCTGATCGTCGGCGGCGGGCTATTGGCGGCCAAGGATATGTTTCGCCGCTCAGCCTGATTGGGCGCGCCGAAACGCCGCCATATGGAAGGCCGCGTTGGTTGGCTCGTAGATATAGTCTGGGCCCACCGGACAGGCGCGCCGGGCGCGGCAGCCGAGATCCATGCAATCCGCGCCCTCTGGTGTCGAAATATGCCCAACGCAGATCGGTACGTTGTAACCATCGGTCCCAAACGCATCGACCGGACAGGTCGCCAGGCACGGCTTGTCAGCGCAGGTATCGCAAGGCCGGGGCCGCGTATCGCGCGGCGGCAAATCGAGGCGCTCGTCAAAGGCCAGCGCGCCGCGATAGGCGTGCCACAGGCCATAATCGGGATGGATCAAAACGCCCAGCGGCGACGGGGCAACCGCCTCCGCGCGCTGGGCCCAGCGCTGGAACGGCAGGTGCGGCGGCCCGCCGGACGGGAATAACGGCGTCGCCCCAAGCTGGGCCGCCGCATCGCTCAAAACCTCGTGCACCCAATCGTCGAGCGGGTTGGCGCTGTCGCCATAACAGCCCCCGGCCTGCACTGCCGTGAACGCATTCCACATGTCGGGGCCGGCATTGCCCACCAGCACCAGAGTCGCCGGATCGCCCGGCACGCCGTCATCCGGCGTCGGGTGAAAGCCGCCGCGAAGCATCAGGCCGTGTGGTGCGAGCACATTGGTGATGTATTCAATATCAGCCATATCAAATTCATGCCGCAATGCCCCTCTCCCTCCGGGAGAGGGGTTGGGGTGAGGGGAAATAATTTCGCTGTACCGAAAACATTTCGAGAGTTGGGGTTTGTTGTCCCCTCACCCGGCTCGCTTACGCTCACCACCCTCTCCCGGGGGAGAGGGTTGATACCTATTCCGCCGCGATGAGCTTTTTGAGATATTCGCGGTCGAGCAGTTCGGCGATCTGGACCGTGTTGAGCGCCGCACCTTTGCGCAGATTGTCCGACACCACCCACAAGTTCAGCCCGTTCTCGATAGTCGGGTCCTCGCGGATACGACTGACAAACACCATATCCTCGCCCGCCGCCTCGACCGGGGTGACATAGCCTTCGTCGGCGCGGTGATCGATCAGGGATATACCCTCCGCGTCCTTTAGAACCGCGCGGGCCGCCTTGGTCGAGACTTCGCGCTCGAACTCCAGATTGATCGCCTCGGCGTGGCCGATAAACACCGGCACCCGCACACAGGTCGCCGTCACCTTGATCTTGGGGTCGAGGATCTTCTTGGTCTCGACCACCATCTTCCATTCTTCCTTGGTCGACCCGTCATCCATGAACACGTCGATATGGGGAATGACGTTGAAGGCGATCTGCTTGGTGAATTCCTTTTTCTCGATCGGATCGTTCACATAGACCGCGCGGGTCTGGTTGAACAATTCGTCCATGGCGTCTTTGCCCGCGCCCGACACCGACTGGTAAGTGGCAATGACAGCGCGCTTGATGCCGAAGGCCTCGTGCAGAGGCTTCAGGGCCACCACCATCTGCATGGTCGAGCAGTTGGGGTTGGCGATGATATTGCGCTTGGTGTAACCGGCGACCGCGTCCGGGTTCACTTCCGGCACGATCAGCGGCACGTCGGGATCGGTGCGGAACTGCGAGGTATTGTCGATGACGATACAGCCCGAAGACGCCGCCCGCGGCGCGTGTTCGGCCGAGACTTTGGCGCCGGGCGAAAACAGCGCGATATCGGTTCCGGTGAAATCGTAATCGGCCAACGACTGCACCTTCAATACAGCGCTTTCGCCAAACGAGACCTCGCGGCCGGCTGAGCGTTCGCTCGCCAGCGCCACCACCTCATCAGCGGGAAAGTCGCGCTCATAAAGCGTTTGCAGCATCTCACGGCCGACATTACCCGTCGCGCCGACCACGGCAACTTTGTAACCCATGACATCTATTCCGGTTTATCGGGCCTGACACATAGTATCGCGGCCCCCAATTAGCGTTCAATTAAGCGCCATAGGCCGGTTTTGCAAGGTTGCATTCGTTAAACACCGACCGCATCCTAAATTTGATGATAGGGGACCAGAAGGATCGTTCGACCATGCGCAAGCTGCTCATCGCTGGCGCCGCCCTGACCATGCTGGCCTCACCGGCAAGCGCTCAGCAAGAGCATACACGCATGCGCGGCCACGAACTGGTCGTCGCGGGCAAGCCGATTGTGATCGATGGCGCCACTTTGCTGTTCAATCGCGGCCAGCAGATCGAGACCCGCGTCGGCCTTGCCGGCGTCGTTGTGCCGCCGCTGCAGAACTACCCGTACGGGCCGTGGGCGCAACTGGCGCTGAAACAAGCCATCGATGGACGCTTTGTCAGTTGCAGCCGCCAGGGCACCGATCATAACGGGCAGTTCAAGGGACACTGCCAAGTGGAGGACAACAAGACCGATCCGATCCCCGGCCTCGAAGACCTGTCGATCTGGATCGTCGAACAAGGCCTCGCCGTGCCCGAGCCCGGCCCCCGCGGCGACGACAAACAGGCAGCTGCCGAGCGCGCCCAAGCTGCCCGGCGCGGTGTGTGGAGCGAATTCCCGTCACCAGCACAGGCTAAGTGATGACCGAGCGATTTACGAGTTACGCGGAGTTTTGGCCCCACTATCTGCGCGAGCACAGCCGCGCGCCGACCCGGGCCCTGCATTATTTCGGCACCGGGCTGGCAGTGCTTTGCATCGTCGGCGCTGCGGCTAGCCAATATCTGTGGCTTATAGGCGTCGCCGCGATTGCCGGCTATGGGCCCGCCTGGATCGCCCATGGCTTGATCGAACACAATCGGCCGGCGACCTTCACCCATCCCTGGTGGTCGCTGATCAGCGATTTCCGCATGTTGTTTTTCTGGCTTACCGGCCGCCTGTCACCGGAACTGCACAAGGCCGGGGTGGATAGGCAGGACGAATTTTAGCGCAACACCTCATCCTGAGCCTGTCGAAGGATCGAGGTGTGGCTAGGCTCATACTTCGACAAGCTCAGTATGAGGAGTCTATGTGGGATATGGTTCGGCCTCATTCCGGTTTCTTCGAAATCAGGCTGTCGTATTTCATGCCGCCGAAATAGGTGCCGGCATCAACGCGCCGGTCGATTTCCGCCTTCAGCGCCTCTGCCAGATCTGGCCCAATACGGCCTTCCTTGACCAGGCCGTCGGCGCCGCGACGGAACCAATTGGCCGTCGTCGCTGGATCCTCGGTCTCGATAAAATTATAGCTGCGCGCGCGACCCGGCACGAAGCCGGCTTCGCGTACGATGCGCGGCAGGCGGCGCATCAGCCAGGCATCGTTGACCTGATGCTCGACAAAAGATTCGGCGCAAGCTTGCAACGGGTCGCGGTCACCGATGGAAGCCGACATGGTGGAAAAATCACCGTCGCAGATAGCCAAGGTGCCGCCGGGCCGCAGCACGCGGAACAGTTCGGAGAGCACCGCCTCCGGGTCGGCCACATGGGTCAGCACGGTGTGGGCGACGACGACGTCGAACGATGCCGCCTCAAACGGCAGATCGTCGCCGCTGGCCTCTGCAAAACGCAGACCCTCAAGACCCGCACCCAGTTCGCGGGCGCGCGCCAACAGAAACTGTGCCTGGTCGGCGCCGACAACTTCGGCCACATCGGGCCGCTTGATGAGGGTGCGCGACTGGGCGCCCGTCCCGCAGCCCACATCGAGCACGCGGGCATTCGCCGGGAATTCGACATCGCCGAGATAGGTTTCGAGAATCTCGATCTGTTGGGGCAAGGCAGCGCGCATCTCCAGGCCGTTGGCGATCTCCGCCAACAAGGCCGGGTCGGCATCGTTGATGGTCAAATAGATATCGGGCACGGCGCATTCCTTCGCACAAAAGCAAACGGCGGCAGAAACCTGCCGCCGTCATCGGATAAAATAAACACAGCGCTAGCCGTTGGGTGATCCCTTACCCAGTATCACCGGCGACTTGCTTAACATTGTCGGCGACCCCGGCGCTCTCGGCGTGCGCGCTGTCGCCAACGCATTGGCGATAAGGGAATCGATCCGCGATTTTGTCTCGGCCATATGCTGTTCTTTGTTGTCGGCAATCGCCGCCAACATAGCCTGGCTAATCGCGCATTGCCCGCCATTGGCATGCTTGGCCGCTGTTTGATCATGGGCTTGCTGAGCGGAAGCCGGCGCGGCAAATGCCGACACCAACGCGATTACCGCCGCAGCCGTCAATAATGCTTTCATCGCCTAGCTCCTGTTTCGGCGTTGAGACAAAAGCTTACGCCGCGGGACGAGTCCGGGTCAATCGGCGGTGCGATCGAGCTCAGCAATCAGCTTGGTTCCCATTTCCTCGGTGGAGACCAAGTGGCAGCCGTCCTGCATGATATCGCCGGTGCGGTAGCCTTCGTTGAGGACGTTCTGCACCACGGTCTCGACCCGATCCGCGTCATCGCCCAAATCGAACGAATAGCGCAACATCATGGCGAAGCTGAGCAACATCGCCAGCGGGTTCGCCTTGCCTTCGCCGGCGATATCAGGCGCCGAGCCGTGCACCGGCTCGTACATGGCGTAGCGCTTACCCGTCACCGGGTCGGGATTGCCGAGGCTAGCCGAGGGCAGCATGCCGAGCGAGCCGGTCATCATCGCCGCCTCATCGGACAGGATATCGCCAAACAGATTGTCGGTGACGATGACATCGAACTGATGAGGGTCGCGGATCAACTGCATGGCGCAATTGTCGGCCAAGATGTGCTGGAATTCCACGTCAGGAAATTCTTCCTTCGCCACTCGCGCGGAAATCTGCCGCCAAAACACGCCGGTCTCCATGACGTTGGATTTCTCGGCGCAATGCACCTTGTTTTTGCGTTTGCGCGCCAGCTCGAAGCCGACCCGCAGCACTCGCACGATTTCTTCTTCCGTATAGGCTTGCGTATCGACCACGCGAACCGTGCCATCGTCGAGGGTCTGCTCGCCCTTGGGCTGACCAAAATAAACACCCGAGGTGAGCTCGCGCAGGATCAGAATATCGAGACCCTGAACCACTTCGGCCTTCAGCGTCGAGGCGCCGACCATGGCGTCGAGGACAATGGCCGGACGCAAGTTGGCGAACAGGTCGAGATCCTTGCGCAACCGCAGCAGGCCCGCTTCGGGCCGGTGCTCGCGCGGCACATCGTCCCATTTCGGCCCGCCGACCGCGCCGAACAGCACTGCGTCGGTGTTCATGGCGATTTCCATGGTCTCGTCACGGATCGACACGCCGTGGGTGTCGTAACACGCGCCGCCGGCCAAATCTTCGGTGACGTCAAACCGCACACTGCCCTTATCGTCGAACCAGTTGATCACCCGCTGGACCTGCGCCATCACTTCCGGGCCAATGCCGTCGCCGGGCAGGACCAAAACACTTCTATTCGCCGCCATACTTCCCTCTTCTCTCAAACCTGTGGTGTTTCCAAATTTCCGCGCGAGACTAGTGCCCCAACGCGCCGACGCAACTTAAATTTTGCCTTATGAACCCTCTCCTTGGGGAGAGGGTGGCGAGCACAGCGAGCCGGGTGAGGGGATATAATCTTTTCCAGTTAATGGGCACTTTCGTCCCCTCTCCCCAGAGGAGAGGGGCTTATCTTTCGCCGGCACACAGACCTGGTTAGGACGCGTCCTTATACAGCCAGGGCTGCTGCAGACGCTGCCCACCTTCGTAATCGACGATCTTTTCGTCCTTTTGCAGGGTCTGACCGATATCGTCCAAACCTTCCAACAGGCAGTGTTTCAGGAACGGATCCAAGTCGAAATCGTAGACGACGCCGTTCGGCGCATTGATTTTCTGGTTCTCCAGATCGACCGTCAGCTCGGGGTTCTCCGGATCGTTGGCGACCGCCATCAACTCATCAACCTGTTCCGGCGGCAGCTTGATCAACAACATGCCGTTCTTGAAGCTGTTGTTATAGAAAATGTCGGCGTAAGACGACGAGATGACTACTTGGATGCCGAAATCCTGCAGCGCCCATGGGGCGTGTTCGCGCGACGACCCACAGCCGAAATTCTCGCCGGCGATGATCACCTTGGCGTTGGTATAGGGTTCGCGGTCGAGGACGAACTCACCGGTATTCTTGCCGTCGGCATCGGTGCGCAACTCATGGAATAGCCCCTTGCCCAGGCCGGTGCGCTCGATCGTCTTCAAGAACTGTTTGGGGATGATCTTATCGGTGTCGATGTTCACCATCGGCAACGGTGCGGCAACACCGGTGACTTTCGAGAATTTTTCCATATTCGTCCGTCCTATCGTTTTAGCACCAGGCAATTGGCAACCATATCGTGCATGGCCTGTTTGCGCCGGGTAAATGCGGCGATCAAAAAGCCGATGAAGAAAATGACTATCGAAACGTACTTCATCCAGTAGCGGATACTCGCCCGGCTGAAGGCGACACGGTCGCCGTCGAGATCGGTCACGTATATGCCCATAAACATCTTGCCAATCGTCGCCTGGGTCGTGGTGCTCTCCATCACCGCGTAATAAAGCCAGACGGTAAACAGGGCGACCAACTGAAACAGCCGGAAGGTATAAAAATCCGCCCCTTCGTGTACCGGAGAGGTGATATTCACATTGAACACCAAGCCCAACAACCACACCCAAATTAACACTATGCCGCCGTCAATCGCCGCGGCGATCAACCGTAACCAAAAGCCCGCATAGCGAAATGCGACGCCGGTGTGGCTATCGGCCATCTGCGCCGATTACCCTTCTGAAAAGTCGCGGACGTCGGCGAGCCGGCCCGACACCGCCGCCGCCGCGGCCATCGCCGGGCTGACCAGATGGGTGCGGCCACCGCGGCCTTGCCGGCCCTCGAAATTACGGTTCGAGGTGGACGCGCAGCGCTCGCCGGGCTGCAAGCGGTCGTCGTTCATGGCCAGACACATGGAACATCCCGGTTCGCGCCAATCGAAACCGGCTTCGACAAAGATCTTATCGAGCCCCTCTTCCTCGGCCTGAATTTTAACCAGACCCGAGCCCGGTACGATCATGGCGTAAACGCTGGAGGCCACCTTGCGGCCCTCGGCGATTTTCGCCGCCTCGCGCAGATCTTCGATGCGCCCATTGGTGCACGAACCGATAAACACCTTATCGATGGCGACATCCTGCATCGCGGTACCCGGCGCCAGATCCATATATTCCAGCGACCGCTCCCACGCCTGGCGCTGGTTATCGTCGCGGGCGTCGTTGTCAGGATCGGGCACCGCGCCAGTGATCGGCACGACATTTTCCGGACTGGTGCCCCAGGTTACCTGGGGCACGATGTCGGCAGCGGCCAGAATGACTTCCTTGTCGTAGGTCGCGCCATCGTCGGTCGGCAGGCTCTTCCAATAGGCAACCGCCTGTTCCCAGGCGCCGGCCTTGGGCACCATCGGGCGGCCCTCGAGATAGGCGTAAGTGACTTCGTCGGGCGCGATCAGGCCGGCGCGCGCACCGCCCTCGATCGACATGTTGCACACGGTCATGCGGCCTTCCATCGACAAGTTACGAACCGCTTCGCCGGCATATTCGATGACATGGCCGGTGCCACCGGCCGTCCCGATGGCGCCGATCATGGCCAAAATCATGTCTTTCGCAGTCACCCCGACGGGCAACGCACCGTCGACGGCGATGCGCAAGTTCTTGGCCGGCCGCTGCAGCAGGGTCTGGGTCGCCAAAACATGCTCGACTTCCGAGGTGCCGATGCCGAAGGCCAGCGCCCCGAAGGCGCCGTGGGTCGCGGTGTGGCTATCGCCGCAGACAATCGTCGTGCCAGGCTGGGTGAAACCCTGCTCAGGTCCAATAATATGGACGATGCCCTGGCGCACATCGTTCATGTCGAATAGCTCGATACCGAACTCCTCACAGTTGCGGCTGAGCGTATCGACCTGGAGCTTCGACTCCGCGTCCTCGATGCCGCCGCTGCGGTCCGATGTCGGCACATTATGGTCGGCCACCGCCAATGTGGCATCCGGCCGGCGCACTTTGCGGCCGTTCATGCGTAACCCTTCAAATGCCTGCGGGCTGGTGACTTCATGCACCAGATGGCGGTCGATATAGATCAGGCAGGTGCCGTCTTCCTGCTGGTCGACAAGATGGGAATCCCAAATCTTGTCGAATAGGGTGCGTGGTGTCGCCATCTCTTTCCTCCGGTCCGCCAGTTCAGCGTATCTTGTCGTCTCAAACAAAACGCCCCGCGACTCCAGGGTCCGGGGCGTTTGCTGTCACGGCCTGCACGCCCGGGTTAACGGGGCGCAGCTATTTTAGTTCTCGCCCGCCTCGGTAGTCGTTTCAACCGGCGGCGCAAGATCGTCTTCCGCGCTCTCGGCTGTGCCGGTTTCCGGCACCACAACCTTCTGCTTCTTGCCGCGGGCTGATTTGTCGATGCCATGGCCGGTGGTGCGTTCGAAAATACGCGCCGCTTTACCGGTGCGGCCCCGCAAGTAGTAAAGCTTGGCGCGGCGCACCTTGCCGCGGCGGATCACGTCGATCGAATCGACCCGCGGTCCGTAGAGCGGGAAGACACGCTCGACGCCCTCGCCGAAGCTCAGCTTGCGCACGGTGAACGATGAGTTGATGCCGGCGTTTTTACGGCCGATGCATACGCCCTCATAGGCCTGGATGCGCTCACGTTCACCCTCGACGACGCGTACATTCACACGCAGCGTATCGCCGGGGCCGAAATCGGGAACGCCGTCGACACCGCCTTGTTTGGCCAGCTCTGCAGCTTCAAATTTTTCTAACGTATTCATCGCTCACTTCCTTGCCGGTCCCTCGCCGAACCCTGGGCGCTATGCTTTGCCCATAAATCCGGCCGACGGGCCTGTGTAATCGCTTCGGCCTGTTCGCGGCGCCATGCCGCGATCTTGCCATGGTGTCCCGAGGCCAGAACTTCGGGAACCTTATTCTCGCCACCTTGTCGATCGCGCCAGATGGCCGGACGCGTGTAATGCGGATACTCCAATAAGTCCTGCTCGAAACTCTCTTCGGTCAAAGACTCTGCTGCGCCGATAACCCCCGGCAGTAATCTAACAACTGAATCCAGAAGCGCTATCGCCGCCGTTTCGCCGCCCGAAAGGATAAAGTCGCCGAGGCTGATTTCCTCGACTTGCCAGACGTCCAATACGCGCTGGTCTATTCCCTCAAAGCGGCCACAGAGCAACGTAGCACCTGGGCCGTCCGCCAGCTCCCGAACCCGTTTTTGATCCAAGGGACGCCCGCGCGGGCTGAGATAGATGATCGGGGCCACACCGTCAACCAAATTGGCCGCAGATTCCAAGGCCGAATCGACAATATCGGGGCGCATCACCATGCCCGGACCGCCGCCGAACGGCTCGTCATCGACGCTATGGTGACGATCGGTGGCAAATTCGCGGATATTCACCGTGTCCAGGCGCCACGCGCCGGCTTCCAGCGCCCGGCCGCTGAGGCTGGTTCCGAGGGGGCCCGGGAACATCTCGGGGAACAGCGTCACCACGACGGCGCGCCATGCTGGTGACGGCTCAGCTGTACTGCTCATCACCCTCTCCTGCGTCATCGGAGGCATCGAGATGGGCATCGGTCACGACGATTCGCCCACCCTCAAGATCGATCTCCGGTACCGCATCGCGGGTGAAGGGCACCATGATCAATGCGCCAGCATCATCGACTATTTCCAACACATCGCCGGCGCCAAAATCGAACACCGCGCGAACCGTGCCGACGGCGTCACCGCTGGCCCGTTGCACCGCCAGACCGATCAGATCGGCATAGTAGAACTCTTCAGGATCAGGCGCCGGCAACCGTTCGCGCGGCACGTAGAGACGCAGCCCCTTCAGCGCCTCGGCGGCGTCACGGTCGGTAACGCCGGCAACGCGCACCGCGATTTGACCTTTGCCCGCCCGGTTGGCGACTTCGAGTTCCAACCGGCGGTTACCGTCTTCAGTTTCAACAGCGCCGTAGGCGGCGACCGATTCCGGCGCGTCGGTGAACGGTTTGACCTTCACCAGACCCTTAAGCCCATGCACACCGGTCACGACACCGACGCAGATTCGGTCGTCTCCTTGAGAGCCACCCTCGCTCGTCCGTTGTTGGTCTTCGGCCATGGGTCAATCACCCCGCCGCGCCGGCGATACGCGCCGTCGGCGTCAGCTTTTCTCCGCGTCCGCGTCGTCGCCGGTTTCTTCGCCGGCTTCCTCAGCGGCGGCTTCTTCGGCTGGCGCTTCTTCCGCCGCAGGCTCCTCGGTGGGAGCTTCTTCGGCGGCGGCTTCCTCGGCCGGCGCCTCTTCTGCAGCCGCTTCTTCGGCGGCCGCTTCCTCGGCAGGCGCTTCTTCTTCAGCCGGCGCCGCTTCTGCTTCGGCGGCCGCTACAGCTGCCGCTTCCGCCGCTTCTTTCTCGGCCTCCATGCGCTCTTGCGCCTTCTTCTTTGGCAGATGCTGTTGGGTCTGATCGCGCCGCTCCGGCAGCTTGATCATATCGGCGTTGGCCAGGAATTTCGCCACCCGGCCGGACGGCAACGCACCAACGCCCAGCCAATGCTTGGCCCGGTCTTCGTCCAACGTGATCCGTGCCGGATCGTCTTTTTGCAGCATCGGGTTGTAGGTGCCGATTTTCTCGATAAACCGCCCGTCGCGAGGGCTGCGGGAATCGGCCACGACAATGCGATAGAAGGGCCGCTTCTTAGCGCCGCCGCGGGAAAGTCTGATACGTAGTGACATGGTTCTTGCCTTTTACCTGTTGAATTTCTGGTTGCGTTAAGCCGGCAAGTGCACGGCTTCAATTTTGTGGCCATCGGGGTCGAGCACGAAGGCGCCGTAATAGGTGTCGCGATATTCAGGGCGAAAGCCCGGTGCACCGTCGTCGACCGCCCCGGCCGCAATGGCGGCGGCGTAGAATCGATCGACCGCATCGTTATCCTGTGCTTGCAGAGCAATATGATTGCCGTTATCGGCTGTGGTGGTCAGTCCGTCGCGCTGATTTATCCAAAGGACCGCACCTCCGGCCGCGGGTTTCCAAGAAATCGATCCGGGTTTCTCCAAGTAGCGGCCATGGCCCAGCGCCCCAAGCACGGCGTCATAAAACGCCGCGCTCTGGGCTAAATCACTGACGCCAATAGAAACATGGTGAAACATCGTAATTGACCTCTAACGCCCGAAACCGGGGGGTAAGGCGCCCGGCGGTAATCCACCGCCCGGCATGCCGCCACCCATCGGCGGCATCTTCCCGCCCATCTTTTTCATCTTCTTCATCATCGTCTGCATCTGCTGGAACTGCTTCAGCAGCTTGTTGATTTCCTGCACCGATGTACCCGAGCCCGCGGCAATCCGGCGTTTACGCGACGCCTTGATCAGCGCCGGCCGATGGCGTTCGCCGGGGGTCATGGACAGGATAATCGCCTCCTGGCGCCGGATCATGCCGTCATCGATGCTGTGCTGGGCCATTTGTTTCTGCATTTTGCCGACCCCCGGCAGCATCGACATGATGCCCCCCAAGCCACCCATCTTTTTCACCTGGCGCAGCTGGTCGGCCATGTCTTCGAGATCGAATTCGCCCTTTTGCAGCTTGGCGGCAACTTTGCGCGCCTTCTCCTCTTCGACAACATCCTGGGCGCGTTCGACGAGCCCGACCACATCACCCATGCCGAGGATGCGGCCAACCACCCGATCCGGGTGAAAAGTCTCCAGAGCATCTAGTTTTTCACCGGTGCCCAGCAATTTGATCGGACACCCGGTGACCGCGCGCATCGACAGCGCCGCGCCGCCACGGGCATCGCCATCGATGCGGGTCAACACGATACCGGTCAGCCCAACTTTCTCGTTGAAGGCATGCCCCGTGTTCACCGCGTCCTGACCGGTCATGGCGTCGGCCACCAACAGGGTTTCATGAGGTTTGACGGCGTCGCGTATCGCCACCGCCTCATTCATCATCTCCTCGTCGACGGCCAGGCGGCCGGCGGTATCGAGCAGCACCACGTCGTAACCTTCGCGGCGGCCGCGATCCATCGCACGCCGCGCAATATCGACGGGCGCTTCGCCGAGCTTGATATCCAGGGTGGGGATCAGCGTTTGATCGCCGAGCACGCGCAATTGCTCCTGAGCGGCCGGGCGGCGTACATCGAGCGACGCCATAAGAACTTTCTTGCCCTGTTTTTCGACAAGTTGTTTGGCCAGCTTGGCGGTCGTGGTCGTCTTACCCGAGCCCTGCAGGCCGACAACCATCATCGGCACCGGCGTCGACGCATTGAGGTCGATCTCGACGGCCTCGCTGCCCAGGGCCTCGACCAGATGATCGTGAACAATTTTGATGACGGTTTGACCGGGCGTAACGCTTTTCAACACCTCCTGGCCGACGGCATGTTCCTGCACGGCAGCGACCAGATCGCGCACCACCGGCAGCGCCACATCGGCTTCGAGTAGCGCCACCCGTACCTCGCGCAAGGCAGCCGTAACGTCGGCTTCGCTCAAAGCGCCGCGCCGGGTCAGCCCGTCGAATACTGTGCCTAATCGTTCTGTTAGCGTGTCAAACAACGACGCTTATCCCTCTCGTCAAAAGGCACCCGGATAAAACCCACGCGCCAAACCAAAATGAGCCAGTGCGCGAAACTCGCGGACTGGCCTGGCCCCCGCGTTTTCGCGCCTCGGGCCGCATCATTAGCGATGCATATGAACGGCGGCGAAATTAGGCAAAGGTCTAACTTGCGTCAAGTCACGATAACGAGGCGGGTATTCCGGTCATCACACGGTTATCCACAGTGCAAAAAAATTGCGGTGCCCGTGTATGTTGGACGTTGCCAAAATGTTACTTGGGTTTGCGCCATATATTAGAACACAGTTATTCTTCTAGATTTCATAAGTATTTGTTTTTAAAAAATAAACATTTGAATTCACCGATGGGCCAGCATCTTGCACACCCGCTTTGGTTGTGACACAAGCTATTCTAGCAGAAGCGAACCGGCTTATGGCCCAAACACCTTGATCTGCGGTCAGTCAGATAACACATATCTGACCCCAGACAGGTCGTTGGACAGTTGGAATTGCCGAACCGGATGGCGAGAAGCGCCGCGCAATCAATATAGTCTGACGATAGGCTACCAACGATCCCACATGCCATTCCATCGGCTTGGTATGCGGTAAAAGAAAAGAGGGGCCGTCACCGTGGCACATCCCGTCGATACTCATGTAGGACGTCAAATGCGCGCACGCCGCGAACTACGCGGCCTGCCGCAGAAGGAACTCGCGCGCCAGCTGAACATCAGCTTCCAGCAGGTGCAGAAATATGAAAGCGGCGCTAACCGGATAAGCGCCAGCAAGATGTGGCAGCTTTGCGAAGTGCTCGATGTTGACCCGGGATACTTTTTCGACGGGTTGGAGAGCAAGAAACGCGGCCGCAGCAGCGATACTTCGCTCGGCGTGCCGCGAGACGGCCGCAGCGCGCGCCAAGTGCTCGACCTCAACCAGGCTTTCAAGCAAATCGACGATACCAGGGTGCGGCGTCAAGTCGTGCAGCTGGTGAAATCGCTCACCCGCAAATAGCCCTACCTGGTTTTGGTTAAATCCGCAGCGCCGGTCTTTTGGCTGGACGCACGGTACCCCGCAGTCCTATATCGCGGTCATGGCGACCTGGGAATTCATAAAGATGCACGGTCTGGGCAACGATTTCGTTGTCATCGACGCACGCCAGCAACCGTTCAGCGTAACGGCGGCAGAGGCGTGCGCGTTGGCCGACCGTCATACTGGCGTGGGGTTCGATCAACTTATCATCGTCGAGCCGTCAAGCGACCCAAAGGCCAATGCTTTTATGCGCATCCGCAATGCCGATGGCGGCGAAGTTTCGGCCTGCGGCAATGCGACCCGCTGTGTCGCCAGGTTATTGTTCGAGGAAGGCACGGAAGGCGACGCCATCATCGAAACCGGTGCCGGCCTGCTTACCGCCCAGCCGGCTGACGGCACTCGCCACCACTACACCGTCGATATGGGCCCGGCGCGCGACGGCTGGCAAGACATCCCGCTGGCGCAGGACTGCGATACCGACCATCTGCCCCTGGCGCTTGGGCCCCTGAGCGATCCCGTCGCGGTGAATGTGGGCAACCCCCATGCGGTGTTTTTCACCACCGACGCCGAAGCTGTCCCTCTGGCCCAACTCGGCCCCGAGCTCGAGCATAATTCGTTATTTCCCGAACGCGCGAATATCGGCGTTGCGCAAATCATCGACGACGCCAGCTTGCGCCTGCGCGTGTGGGAGCGCGGCGTCGGCCTAACCCAGGCCTGTGGAACTGGCGCCTGCGCGGCAGCGGTCGCCGCCCACCGCCGCGGCCTGACCGGACGCAAGGTGCAAGTGCGGCTCGATGGCGGCGCGCTCGACATCGAATGGCGGGCCAACGGCCATGTCGCCATGACCGGCCCGGCATCGGTGAGTTTCACCGGCGTCTTCGATGATGCGCTGATCGCCGATGCACAACAGAGCGCCGCCTAAGATGACCGAGCCTGAGATCATCACCTTCGGCTGCCGACTGAATACCTACGAGTCCGAGGTCATGCGCGAACATGCGCGCGATACCGGCTTGTCGAACACTGTCATCGTCAACACCTGCGCTGTCACCTCGGAAGCCGAGCGTCAGGCCCGACAGGCGATCCGCCGCGCCCGGCGCAAGCACCCGAACGCTCAAATCATCGTCACCGGCTGCGCTGCGCAAATTTCACCCGACGCCTACGCCGCCATGCCCGAGGTCGATCGCGTATTGGGCAACACCGAGAAGCTGCAACGTAGCTCGTTCGAACCCGGCGACAATGAGCCCGTTCGCGTTAACGACATCATGGCCGCGCGGGAGACCGCCAACCATCTCATCGAAGGTTTCGATGGGCGCGCCCGCGCGTTCATCCAGGTGCAGAACGGCTGCGACCATCGCTGCACCTTTTGCATCATCCCCTATGGGCGCGGCAATTCGCGCAGCGTGCCAATCGGCGAGATTTCGCGCCAAGTCCAAACGTTGGTCAATGGCGGCTTCCACGAGATCGTGCTGAGCGGTGTCGACATTACATCCTACGGACCTGATCTACCCGGCCAACCGACCTTGGGCCAGATGATTCGCCGGCTATTGGCCGCAGTCCCGGAACTGTCGCGCTTGCGCCTAAGCTCATTGGACCCGGCCGAGATCGACGATGATTTGCTGCGACTGATTGCCGAAGAACCACGATTGATGCCGCACCTGCACTTGAGCCTGCAGGCCGGCGATAATTTGATCTTGAAGCGCATGAAGCGCCGCCATAGCCGCGAGCAGGCAATCGTCTTCACCAACACGGTTCGCCGGCTGCGCCCCGATGCAGTGTTCGGCGCCGACTTCATTACCGGCTTCCCCACCGAGACCGAGGCAATGTTCGCCAACACAGTGAAGTTGGTCGAGGATTGCGGGCTGACCTACTTGCACGTCTTCCCCTATAGCCCGCGGCCGGAAACGCCGGCGGCCCGCATGCCGCAAGTGGCACGCCAGGAAAGTAAAGACCGCGCCGCACGCCTGAGGGCCACGGGGCAAACCGCGCTTGCACGCCATCTCGACGGTGAGATCGGCGGTCTGCGCAGCGTTTTGATCGAACGGGACGGCTTCGGCCGCACCGAATATTTCGCGCCCGTGCTGGTTGCCGGCGCCCAGCCGGGTCCAGCGTTGCCGGTTCACATTACCGGGCGAGACGGCGACAAGTTGGTCGGCGCCCTCGTCCAGCGCTCCGCCGCATGAGCGATAAGCCGCGCGGATGGTTAGGACGGCTGCGCGCCGGCCTGGGTAAATCGTCGAACCGCCTGACAGACGGTATCGGCGGCATATTTTCGGAACGTAAACTCGACGCCACGACGCTGGGCGATTTGGAAGATTTGCTGATCACCGCTGACTTAGGTGTCGAGACCGCCGCCCGCCTGACCGAACAGATATCGAACCGCCGCTTCGCCACCGATGTCCCGGAGACAGAGGTGCGCGCCGCGCTGGCCACGGATATCGCCGCGATCCTGGAGCCGGTGGCCCAATCCCTCGACGCCATGAGCCAGCCTGCCGCCGGGCCGCAGGTGATCCTGGTGGTTGGCGTCAATGGCAGCGGCAAGACCACCACGATCGGCAAGCTCGCGCAACGGCTTCACGAGCAGGGCAAATCGGTCGTCCTGGCGGCCGGCGATACGTTCCGCGCCGCGGCGATCGATCAATTGAGATTATGGGGCGAGCGCACGGGAACCACCGTGATTGCTCAAGACATCGGCACCGACCCCGCCGCCGTCGCCTTCGATGCGCTGGAATATGCCCGCGCCGAACATGCCGATGTGTTGCTCATCGACACCGCCGGCCGCCTCCACAACAAGGCCGATTTGATGGCCGAGTTGGAAAAGGTCATCCGGGTCTTGCGCAAGATCGACACCAATGTACCTCACGAGATCTTGCTGGTGCTGGACGCCACCATCGGCCAGAACGCTCACACCCAGGTCGAGACCTTCAAAGATCTGGTCGACGTCAGCGGATTGGTCGTCACCAAGCTCGACGGGTCGGCGCGGGGCGGCGTGATTGTTGCCCTGGCGGATCGCTTCGGGCTGCCGATCTATGCCATCGGCGTCGGCGAAGGGGCTGACGATTTGCGCCCGTTCACGGCGCAAGATTTCGCTGAAAGTTTACTCGGCCTGTCGAACTAAACGACCGCACCACCTTTCCCTCGTCACAAATAGCGAATAGGGTCCCGGCCATGAAACCTTGGCTGAAATTAATTATCGAAGCGGGACCGCTGGTCGTTTTCTTTGTGGTGAACGGCCGCGGCGGCTTGCCCGAATTTCGCCATTTCTGGCTAAGCGGCGATGCGGCGGCGACAACGCAGCAGGGCCTGTTCGAAGCGACCGGCGCCTTTATGATTGTCACCGTGATCTCGCTTATCGCCGGCTGGACGCTCGAGCGCCGCCTGCCCATCATGCCTCTGGTCAGCGGGTTTTTCGTGCTGGTCTTCGGCGGGCTGACACTGATCCTGGCCGACGAACTATTCATCAAAATCAAACCGACCCTGGTCAACAGCTTATTTGCGGTCATCTTGTTGGGCGGTCTGGCGTTCAAGCGTTTGTTGCTCAAACCGCTTTTCGGCTCGGCCTTTCAGCTCAACGACGACGGCTGGCGCACCCTGACTCTGCGCTGGGGCGTGTTCTTTATCTTTCTGGCGATTCTCAACGAAGTGGTGTGGCGTAACTTCTCGACCGACTTCTGGGCAGCATTCAAGTTGTTCGGCGTGCTGCCGCTGACCCTGGTATTTGCCGCGTCGCAAACGCCGCTGATCTTGCGCCACCAACCGGAAGCGGCGGCCGAAACCAGCGCCGCCGACGACTAATTAGAAATAATCGGCGCTGTCGCCAGAAGGATTACCGAAGGCGGCAAAGTCGGCCCGTCCGATGACCGCGCGATGCTGGTGCAAAGCCCAGCGCACGGTCGGAAACGCGATTTCGTCCCAAGGGATATCCTCCCAGGCAAATAAACCAACCTCCAGCGACTCTTCGCCCGGCGCGATATCCGGCGATAACAAGCTCGCCCGATAAATGGTCTGCACCTGCGACAGCCGGGGGACGTTGTAGACCGCGAGTAAGCGATCGATCGAAATGCGCGCCGTCGCCTCTTCCCACGTCTCGCGGATGGCGCCGGCCTCGGTTGTCTCCTCCATCTCGAGATAGCCGGCCGGCAAGGTCCAAAATCCGGTCCGCGGTTCGATCGCCCGTCGGCACAACAAGATGCGGTCGTTAGCGGGCGCGCCGCCCTCATTCCAAGTGGCGACCGCGCCGACCACGACGACCGGGTTTTGATAGTGAATGAAGCCGCAGTCGCGGCACATCAGCCGTTCGCGATTGTCCCCATCGGGGACAGCGCGGTGGATCGGGCCGCTGGGAACCGCTGAGGGATCTGGCGTGCTGGATTCGTCGTCGGTCATGGGCCGACTTTGACCCGCGAGCCCGGCCTTTGCCAAGCCGTAAGACGTTAAACGACGATGTTTAGGTAGGTTCCGCGCGGGGAATCAGGGTTGAAATCGCTCTGCCCCGACGGCGTCACCTGGGACTGACTCGCTTCAACCTTCTGAATTTGTTGGCTTTTAGCCTTCGCGGCCGGTGCGGGGCCGGTGGATTCGAGCTGCCGGAGCAGGGACTGCAGGGTGCTGGTGGTATTTGTGACGTTCATGGGAATCCGAAATGGTCACTGAGACCGCCCAACTTACGAGGCAAATTTTAATAAAATACTAAACACCCAATAAGGGCCTCATTTACCGATTGGTAAATCGACGAAGGCTAAAATGCGCCGAAGCGCCAAGAGGCGTCGCCAACGCTGAGGAACAAGGACGTGCATACGGTGATCGACAATACCGGCAAGATAGACATCGAAACGCTGATGCGTTTGGCGCGTGACAAATCCGTGGGCAGCCGCACCAAATTGGCGGACATTATCGGTGACCTGTTCTTCGGCGCCTCTGACACATTGAACGATGCCGAACAGTCGATCATGACCGACATTCTGCGTCAGTTGGTACAAGACGTGGAGGTCAGTGTCCGCAAACATCTGGCCATCCAGCTCTCCAACCAAGACCAAGCGCCCCACGATTTAGTCATCGCTTTAGCCAATGACGACAGCGAAGTCGCTTATCCGCTTTTGCTTCGAAGCCGTGTTCTGCGCGACCAGGATTTGGTCGCCATCATTCATCACCGTACGGTCGAGCACCAACTCGCGGTTTCCATGCACGATTCGATCAGCCCAACCGTCAGCGACTCCCTGGCCAAGACCGGCGAAGAAACGGTGATCAAACGGCTATTGGAAAATCCCAACGCGGAAATCGCCCGCGACACCATGGCCCATCTGGTCGAACAGTCGCGCCGGCTCGACAGCCTGCAGAAGCCGCTGGTCCACCGTAGCGATCTACCCGGCGATTTGGCCGAGAAGATGTATTGGTGGGTATCGGCGGCGCTGCGCAGCCACATCGTCGAACATTTCGATGTTGATGCGAACGAAATCGACGCCGCGATGGAGAGCGCCGTCAACACAGCCTTTGGCGCACAAGGCGAAGGTGATGCAGCGCTCTCGGCGACCGACCGAGTGGCCAAACATCTGGCTGAGAAACAGGACCCCGACGGCGATCTCATCATCCGCCTGCTGCGCGAAAGCGAAATCACTTTGTTCGAACGCGTAATCGAGCATCAAACCGGGCTGCGCCGCAAACTATTGCAGCGGCTGCTATACGAACCCGGCGGCGAAGGACTTGCTATCGTTTGCCGGGCCCTCGATCTTGCTCCAGAGTTCTTCCGCGAAGTGCTGACGTTAACGCGCAAAGCCCGCGTCGGACTGGACGAGAACAACATCAACGAATGCACCTTTGCGACGACTTTCTACGATCAGCTCGAGGTCGAGTCCGCGAAATTGATGCTCAGTCGCTGGCGGCGCAACCCAAACTATCTGGATTTGCTGCGCCAGCTCGAAACTTTACCCCACGTCACCGCGCGGCCGGTTCCCCGGCAACGCTCGGTTGCCTAACCAACGAGCGCCGCGACACCCGGTAGGGTCTTGCCTTCCAGCCATTCCAGGAAAGCGCCGCCGGCCCCCGAGACATAGCTAAACCGGTTGCCGACACCCGCATGATTGAGCGCCGCCACCGTATCGCCACCGCCGGCAATCGAATTCAGGGCGCCACTATCGGTGAGTTCGGCCGCCACTTGGGCCAAAGCTACCGTCCCCTGATCGAACGGTGGAATTTCAAAGGCCCCCAGCGGGCCGTTCCACACTAGCGTCCTGGCGCCCCGTAACACCTCAGTAAGCTGCGTGACCGTTTGCGGACCGACATCCAAAATCATCTGATCGGCCGGGACCGCGTCGATGGCGACAATCGTATCGGGGCTGCCGGCGGCGAAGGCCGGGGCGACCACGCCATCTACCGGCAGAATAATGTCGCAGTCATACCCTTGCGCCCCAGCCATGATATCGCGCGCCGTGGCCGCCATATCGTGTTCACACAGGGACCTGCCGACGGCGACCCCCTGAGCGTTGAGAAAGGTATTGGCCATACCGCCGCCAATGATCAAGGCGTCGACTTTGCTCGACAGATTGCCCAGCAGATCGATCTTGGTCGAAATTTTGGCGCCACCGACGATTGCGACCAAGGGCCGGGCCGGGCTGGTCAGCGCCGCAGCTAAAGCGTCGAGCTCGGCCTGCATGAAACGGCCAGCCGCCGACGGCAGGAGCTGGGCTAGGGTCGCGGTCGAGGCATGGGCGCGATGGGCGGCGGAAAATGCGTCGTTGACGTAAAGGTCGCCGAGCGCCGCCAGAGCCGCGGCGAAGGCCGGGTCGTTGCCCTCCTCGCCGGCGTGGAAGCGTAAATTTTCGAGAACGGCGATGTCGCCATCGCCGAGTCCATCAACCACCGTCTGGGCCGCATCACCGATGCAATCGGCCGCAAAGGCGACCGGCCGCGCCAGGCTATCACTGAGCACTGCGGCAACCGGCTGCAGGGAAAGTTCAGGTACAACCGCGCCAGATGGTCGGCCAAAATGGGACAAGATAACGACCCGCGCGCCGCGCGCCGCCAATTCGCGCAAAGTCGGCGACAAGCGCTCGAGCCGCGAGGCGTCCGTAACCTGGCCGTCGGCCATCGGCACGTTTAAGTCGGCGCGCACCAGGACGCGCTGCCCCGCCACGTCGATATCATCGAGGGTTTTATAGTCAGCCATGATGGATTTTTGCCGGTGAAATATCTCTACAGATGTGCTTCCAATTACAGCAGCCGCTAAAGCGGCGCAACGCCGCCAGATATCTCAACCGGCGCCGAATAACCGGTCGCCGGCATCGCCCATGCCGGGGACGATATAGTCATGGTCGTTGAGGCACTCGTCGAGGGCGGCAACGATAATCGGAATCCTGGGATGGCTTTGCCGAAACCGGGTGATGCCTTCCGGCGCGGCCATCAAAGAGATAACCCTGATATTTTCGTCCGGAATGCCTTTGCCATTGAGCAAATCGGCCGAAGCGGTCGCGGTCCCGCCGGTGGCGAACATCGGGTCGACGATAACATATTGACCGTCCTGGGTCGGCGGCACTTTGGCGTAGTATTCCACCGGCTCGTGGGTGTCGGCATCGCGATACATGCCGATGAAGGCCTCCAACGCATCAGGCAAAACATCGGTCACGGCATTCGCCATCCCCAAACCGGCGCGCAAGATTGGCACGACGACCACGGGAACCGCCAGCCTCGACCCTTCCGCAATTCCTAATCCGGTCTCGACCGCCCGGGGCTTCACCGGCAAATCACGGGTCGCTTCGATCACCAGAACCACACTGATATCGCGTAATAAATGACGAAAGCGCTCGTTCTGGGTCGCCGGGTCGCGAAGTTCGATCAGTTTGTGAGCGACCAACGGATGATCGACCACCGTCAAATTTTCAAATGGCGCGTCATCGATCATTGCGGCGATCCCAGCGCAACGGCGATGTCGAGCAGCAGTTCATCGTTGCCGTGGGCAGCCATCAATCCCAGACCGATGGGGAGCCCGTCGACCCGGCCCAACGGCAGGCTGATTTGCGGCAGCCGGGCGAGTGGCGCCATGCTGTTGTAGCGCTCATTGTTGCCACGCAACGTGTCGTAGACACTCTCCGGGCTGCGCACCGGCGGCGGCACGGCCGGCGCGGCGGGCACCGCGAGAACCGCGCCATCCGCCAACAAAGCATCGAAATGTCCCTCGATACGCGCGCGCGTCGCGGTTGCCCGGGCAATCTCTTCGCTTGTATAACGTCCGCCGTCCTCGAACCGCTCGCGGAAGCCCGGGCCCATCACCGGATTGACAGAGCCGATCCAGGCAAGATGGGACGCCGCGGCTTCCGAACCGCGCATCACCTGCATGACATGCGCCCAGGTGCTCAAATCATCGATCCCGTGCAGCGCACCGGCATCGATTTCCTGCGGCGCACCCAAGACCTCGGCGGCGCGCCGTAATGCGGGTGCTAAGGCTTCGCGCGCTTGCGCGTCAACGACGGCGAACGCATCGCGCGCCACCAGAAACCGGCCGGCCGCCGGCGGTGCGCGCCAGTCGAGCATAACCTCGCCGACCCGCTTCATGAGGTCGGGATCTCGGGCGAACCAGCCGCACGTGTCGAGGCTCGGCGCCAGGGGTAAAATACCGGCCAGCGGCACCCGTCCGTGGCTCGGCCGCAGGCCATAAATGCCGCAGAACGACGCCGGCACCCGCACCGAGCCGCCGGTGTCGGTGCCTAAAGCGAAATCCACCTCGCCGGCGGAGACTACCGAGGCCGAACCGGACGACGACCCGCCGGGGATGCGCCCCGGCGCTGCGGCGTTGCGCGGCGTGCCATAGTGGAAGTTCTCGCCGATCATACCGTAAGCGAATTCCTCGGTGATGGTCTTGCCCGCCATGGTGGCGCCTGCGTCGAGCAGAAATTGCACCGCCGACGCGTTCTGGTCGGCCGGCTCGTGGGTGCGCAGCCATTCCGCATTGCCGCCGCCGGTGACGTGGCCTGCGACATCGATAATGTCCTTGACGGCGAAAGTCAGGCCCTTGAGCGGACCTTCCACCGCACCCTCGACCGGGACGCGCGCATCACTCAGAAATCCCGAGACTTCCTGGCCAAACATGTCGCTCATGGCAAATCCATCCGTGTGGCAATTTTGATTTTGTCTGGTGACCTTAGAGGGTCTTTTGCCAAACGAAAACAGCGGCCCCTAAGGACCGCTGTTCGCCGGTTAGTTTGGCCGAGATCTCCTTACAGCATGAGCTCCGCCAGTTCCTCCGGCATGGAAAGCGTTGGAAAATGGCCGGACGTTAAGACATGAACGTCATCGACTTTCCAGCTGCCGATCATCTCTTCTTGCAGCGTCGGCGATACCATTTTATCGAGCGCCGTGCGGATGTAGGTTTTCGGCACCGTGCCAAATTTCTCATCGCTCAGCTCGAGGCTTGCCAAAAACGGCTCGGTCGCCTGCCGCTCGGCCATCAACGGATATGTGTGTCGAATACGATCTTCTTCGACATCGTGAAATGCCTTATCACGGAACGTTTGCTCGGTGGCCGTGGCGTAACTCTGATCTTCGGAAAAGGAGAGTTCGGGTAGGAACTCACCATGCGGATCTCTTTTCATGGCCGCGAGAACATTGTCTCCGTTCTGCAAGAGAAAAGCCGCAGCGTAGACCAGCCGTTCGATCTTCTCGGGGATGAGCTCCGCCACCTGCGAAATGACCGCGCCCGCCATACTGTGGCCAACAAGGATAACCTCATGGTCGAGTTGGTTGATCACATCGGCGACTGTTTGCACGTAGCCGGCCAACGAAATCTGCGGGATGGACTGCGCGTTGCCGTGACTGCCCGGCAAATCAATGGCGGTAACCGTATGACCGTGTCTTTCCAAAACCGGTTGCGTGTATTCCCAGGTCCATGAACCTTCCCATGCACCGTGTACCAAAATGTAGTGGCTCATTTTAATCTCCATTGGGGCCCTTCGGGCCTTTGTTCAGTTGGAAATAGGAGGCCCGGCAGGACCGAACTCCCCTACTAGCGGTGATTAGCGCAGATAGAACGTGATCACCTTGGCGGATACTTCGGACGACGCGTTGACGATCGTCGCCCGCTTGTCGGCGCTGGGCAGAGCAAAACTTCCACCGGCGGCAATGCGCTGGGTGGTCTTGCCGTCGACACGAAGCTCGACGACACCCTCGGCGACGAGACCCAGAGTTGGCGTCCGGTCGTCCAGCGTCAGGGTTCCGTTGCGCGGCAGATCGCTGGTGTAAATATCCACCTGATCTACGCTTCGCCCGCCTAAATCGACGGTCGGCAGGGCCCGGCGATCAATCGCCTCGGTCGGCGGATTTTCGAATACGATGAAGGGCTCGCCGGCCTGCTCCAGATTAAAGTCCAGGAAGATCGCTTCCTCGGTCGCAGACGCATTGTCGAAACGAAGGATACGCGGACCCGCAGGTTCGTAGAACGCATCGCCGGCCCGCAAGATCCGCGGTTTCTCGCCTTCGATCTGATAGATGATTTCGCCCTTGGCGACATAACCAACGGCGGGAGCGGTGTGGGTGTGAATGGGGGCGACCTGGCCCGGCTTGAAGTGGAAATCGCCGACTTCAACTTGCACCACCGAACGGGGTTCGAAGGTCGCCGTCAGCAGCTTGGTGGAATTCTCCGGCGAGTCGACGTTTGCGGCGACGCTTAATGCCGCGGCGGCGGTGAAGGTTGCCGCGACAGCGATCGTGCGAAGATATTTCAGGTTCTTTTTCATGTCTGACTTCCTTTTTGATTGATTGCTATTCGGCTGGCCGGAAACGCGGGTGCGTATGGCCGGTGGGTTACTGAGGATTGAGTTGAGAACCGCTGCCGCCCCGGCGCCTGTGAACCTCCGTGTTTGCAATCGGTTCACAAAGTCGGAATTCGCGGGGCCACCCTCGTATTGCTTGCTGTTCATGTGACGATTCCTTCCGATGCGAGGTTCACTATATAACTTGCTTTTTACAAGTTAATTCCAACATAAGATTACACCTTGCATAATGCAAGTTATTTTTTTAGAATGCTTAAATGAGGAACGAAGATAAGAAACGTCAGACCGGGTGCCCTGTCGCCTTTGGCCTTGATACGTTCGGAGACCGGTGGACCCTGCTGGTCATTCGCGAAATGATGCTGCGCGGTAAAAAGACCTACAGCGAGTTTCACGAAATCGACGAAGCGATATCGACAAATATTCTCGCCGACCGCCTAAAGCACTTGGAGACCGAGGGAATTATCGAGAAATCCCGCGACCCGGAGAACGGCCGGAGTTTCACCTACGCGCTGACCAAGAAGGGGATCGACCTGGCTCCGATCGTCTTGGAGATCATTCGGTGGAGCGGCAAATATGACGACCGGCCGTTCGCCATGAAGCGGGTGCCGAACCAGATCAAGAAAGACCGCGCCGGCTTAGAGGCCAAAATTCGCGCCGGTCAGCCCTGATAATCCGGTACCGGAACACGCGGCGCGACGCCGGCTTCGGCCAGGGCGACGGCGATGTCGAGCAGCAACTCGTCATTGCCCGGCGCCGCCGCGAGGCCCAGACCAAGAGGAAATCCATCCAAGGTAGCCAGCGGCAGGCTGATCTGCGGCAAGCGCGCCAGCCCGGAACAGCTGCCGATCGGCTCATTGCGCTCGCGAAAAGGATCGATATCGGCGTCGCTGCCGCCGCGCAGAGGCGCGATGCCCGGCGCCACGGGCAATGCCAGCACGTTGCCACCGGCCAGTAGCTGGGCCAGATGGGCGGCGACGACTTCGCGCTGCAGGCGCGCCACGGCCAATTGATCGGCGGTGACTTGCGAGCGCGCTTCGAAGCGCGCGGCCACACCCGAACCGAATGTCGGATTAACAGTCTGGATCCATTCGCCATGCTCGGCCCAGGACTCAGCCCCCCATATGGCCCGCGTCACACCGACCCAGGCATCGAGACCGGGCAGGCCCTCGACATTGGACACATCGATCGGTTCGGGCGCGCCGAGCAAACCGGAAACCTTATCGACCGCCGCCATCAGGGCGTCCCGCGTGGCCGCATCGACGACTGCCATGACATCACGAGCGACCAGCAGGCGGCCCGGCGCCGGCGGCGCGTTAGCCTCGTCGAATATCACCGCGCCCACATCGCGCATAATTTCCGGTGTGCGGGCGAACCAGCCGATCGTGTCGAAGCTTGCCGCCAACTTCATCACTGATTCCAACGACACGCGGCCGTGGGAGGGGCGCAAGCCGTAAAGGCCGCAGAAACTTGCCGGCGACCGCACCGACCCGCCGGTATCCGAGCCCAGCGCGAAATCCACCAAACCCGCAGCCACCGCCGCGGCCGACCCCGACGACGAACCGCCGGCGACTCGGCCCGGCGCGTTGACGTTGACCGGGGCGCCGTAATGGACGTTCTCCCCGGTCAGGCCGGTGGCCAATTCCTCAGTGACCGTCTTGCCGACCAGGGTCGCGCCAGCGTCGAGCAGGCGCTGGATGCACGGCGCCGTTGTCGCCGCCGGCCCGTGGGTTCGTAGCCAATCGGGGTTGCCGCAGCCGGTCACATGGCCGGCAACATCGATAATGTCTTTAGCCGCAAAGGTCAGCCCCGCCAGCGGGCCGTCGGCGGCGGCGTCGACCTGAAACAGCCCATGCGGCACGAAAGCGCCAACCGGATCGTCCATATTTCTCTCCCCCTGTTGTCGACTGTATCCGTCCCCTTGCCTGCCGCCAAGCGGTTGCGTCCAGCGGCGCAAGACGTTTAGGATTCGCCACCATGACCAGCGCCGCCCCAGCAACCGCAGCCGCCCCCGACGCCGTTCCGCGCATCCAATGGCGCAACCTCGTCTGGTGCGCTGTGGCGCTGGCAATCATGGTGTGGGCAATCCTCAGCCGCGATCTGTGGTTTCTGAACTTCGTCCATGTCGTCGCCGGTCTGCTCTGGACCGGCATCGATTTGTTCATGGGCTTCGTTATCGGCCCCATCTTGCGCCGCCTCGACTTCCCGATGCGCCGGGCCATCGTCAGCCGGCTGATGCCGAAGATGATCTTCCTGATGACCACGCTGTCGGTCATCGCGCCGACGGCGGGCTGGTTCCTGGCCGTCGAGCTGGGCTTCCTCGATCTCGAATTCCCCGAACTGTGGTGGTTCATCGCTGCTCTGGTGATCACCACGATCATGGGCCTGCAGGGCCTGGGCATCCTGCTGCCGACCAACATCCGGGTCTATCTGGAGATGCACAAACCCCAGCCCGACGGCGAAAAGATCGGCCGGCTGATGCGCCGCTATGTGCGCGTCACCGCCTCGCAAGGGCTAATGCAAATCCTCATCATCGTCGTGATGACCCGGTTCGCCACGGGGATTTGATCGGACCGCCGTCGAGCCCACGACAAATCGTCGCATACGATAAAACCGCCGCTTTTCCCCTTCCCCTCAAGCACAGTATGGTTAATTTGCGCGCTCCTTTCTTCGGAGCTTTTCCATGCGATTATCCGTTCCCGCGCTGCTGCTGGCGCCTTTGCTCACCGGTTGCGCCGTACCGCCGGCAGTGACCGTGGTCTCTCTCGTTGCCGACGGGGTCAGCTATGCGGCGACCGGCAAGAGCACGACCGATCACGCCATCTCCGCCGTCGCCGGCCAGGATTGCGCGCTGCTCCGGGCTGCCCAAAGCAAGAATATCTGCGACCCCGACGGCGAAGTGTTGGTGGAGTTCGAGGGCGCAACCACATCGCCGGAACTCCTCGCCGACCATGGCGATTTTAATTCACGCGACGATGGGACGGAAACAATCTGGGGGTCGGCCAAGCCAGTCGAGACCGTCGCAGCACCGCTATAGCGGGATTAAATTGTTTCGCCGGCTTCGGCCACAACCTGTAGCACCTGATCTCGAACCTGGTTTATGTACCGTTCTTCCAGATTAAGAGATCTTGGGAATTGTCCCCCTGGTTCATATTCGAATTTTATCGGTCGATCTTCCGTCCGGTACTCGTGCATTGCGACCGAGTGAGGTCTAACATTCGACTTCGTCGAAGGTATTTCTACATAAGACGCGAAATGAGAGGCGTTAAAGTCTGGAATATTATCCAAAACTTCTTCCATGCTCGGCGCTGGACACGAACATGACCAAATTCGGTCAACAGGAGGAATGACGTATATCGCTTTCCTGTGATAGTCGAAATCATCAGAAGCTTTTTTCGGCGGTGCAGAAAAACCGAGCACCCTCACAATCAGGTTGTCTTGGTAATAGTCGACCTTTTTGAATATCGGGACCAAGGCTATACCCCGCCCTGGCACATAAACATGGTTCGCATACAAAATATCGCCAATCTTCGAAATCTGATTATTTTGTCTGATAGCGACCTCGTAGCCTCCGCCGAAGGCCAAGTTTGGGCCAACACCGTTGATATCCCAAAACCACATACGGGAACTCGCCATTAACAGGTTCCCTATCGCCTGACTGAATCTATCCTCATTGTTGAATTCGAACTCACTTTCGAGTGCGTCAATAATGTGATCTTCTCCCACTCCGGCTACGACAGCATTCTCACCCCAAGGGGTTTGGATCGTTCTCGCGGCACCAACGTGGCGCAGTAGCCATCTCTCGCTATTCGCGATAAGGACAATCAGAATTGTATTTTTCAGTTCCAATTCAGTAATCGATTCAGTTAATTCCAAGATCTGGTCGAAACTGGAAGGATCCACACTTGCGTACCCATTTCGCAAATGACTAATTGCCGCCTGCGCCTCCACCAAGCTACCAGACCAAGCCACTATCAAATTTGGTCCTATCAAATTCAGCTTCTGACGAAAATCAGTGAAGTAGCGAGTATCCCATCTAATTGGCATTTCGGCTGAAACCTGACCCGAAACCGGTAGAGACACTTCGCGTTCCGGAGGGTTAGGGGACGAGATCATCATATCGCCCAGCAAACACGGGGTATCTCGATACAACATTCCGAGTATCGCCGTCATAACTCACCCTCTTTTCAAGCAGTAGAGTTTGCGTCAGCCAAGTTTGCGCCATACAGGATCGCAAATTGTATGGTTTCCCTGCGAACGTCGATATTCGGTATTCGGTATACCGCGATTCGGACTAGCGCAATTTTGACTACAATATCGTATAGGCTAGCTGTCGCTTACATCTCGAGCGACTAATATATTTGAAACTAATTATCCTTGCACCCATCCGTTAATCTGCCTCCGCCCCGTCGCCGATATGCGACAGCGGCAGGGCGGTGCGGTAGCTCACTTGTTTCAGCGCGAAGCTCGACTTGATGCTGGCGACGCCGGGGATGCGGGTCAGATGGTCGAGCAGGAAGCGCTGGAAAGCGGCGATATCCGGCGCAACGACGCGGAGAAGATAGTCAGAATCGCCAGTCATTAAATAGCATTCCATGACTTCCGTATGCGACGTGATCTGGCGCTCGAATTCATCGAGCGCGCCATCGACCTGTTTTTCCAAACTCACCTGCACGAAGACGCTGACCGGCAGGCCGATCGCCGCCGGGTCGAGCAGCGAAACGGAGCCGCGCACATAGCCCTCTTCCTCCAGCCGGCGGACCCGGCGCAGGCACGGCGACGGCGACAGATTGACCTGCGCGGCCAAGTCCACATTGGCGATGCGCGCGTCGCGCTGCAGCACATCGAGAATTCGCCGATCGGTCGCGTCTAGGTCATTTAACGCCATATCATGCCTTATGAATGTAATTTAATAGATGATAATTGTGCAATATTGGGGATATGTAGCCATCTACGCAACACCCTTTGGCGGGTAGATTGCTAATATTGCGCCAGTCCACATCGCCGACGAGGCCGACAAATGGTGCCGCAAAAAGCCCCCCGAACCCAGCTCCCCAACGCCGAGACGATCGCCACGCTCGAAGCGGTCGAGCGCAAGGCCCTGTGGCTGTCGAGCTGGCTGATCCATAACGCCAACCATATCCGCCCCAGCCGCGACGGGCTCAAGGTGGGCGGCCATCAGGCATCATGCGCCTCGGCGGTGACGCTTTTGACCGCGCTTTATATGAGCGTGCTGCGTCCTGAAGACCGGGTGGCGGTGAAACCCCACGCCTCGCCGGTGTTCCACGCCATCCAATATATGTTCGGCCGCCAGTCGCGCGATCAGCTGGAGCGCTTTCGCGCGCTGGGCGGCGCGCAATCCTATCCCTCGCGCACCAAGGATGCCGACGATGTGGACTTCTCCACCGGCTCGGTGGGCCTCGGCGTTGGCGCCACCCTGTTCGCCGCCATGGTGCGCGACTATGTGCGCCTGCACGACCTGGCCAGCGAGGGCGAGCCGAACGGGCGCATCGTCGCGCTGATGGGCGATGCCGAGCTCGACGAAGGCAACGTCTTCGAGGCCCTGCTCGAGGGCTGGAAGCACGATGTGCGGAACCTGTGGTGGGTGATCGACTATAACCGCCAGAGCCTCGACGGGGTGGTGCACGATTATCTCTTCCAGCGCATCAAGGATTTCTTCGGCACCGTGGGCTGGAACGTCATCGAGCTAAAATACGGCAAATTGCTGCAGGCGGCTTTCGAGGAGCCCGGCGGCGGCGCGCTGATGAACTGGATCGACACCTGCTCGAACCAGCTCTATTCGGCGCTGACTTTCCAAGGCGGGGCGGCGTGGCGCACCCATTTAAAGGCCGACTTGGGCCGCACAAAGGGCATCAAGGCGCTACTCGACAATCATGACGACGACGCCCTGCACCGGCTGATGACCAATTTGGGCGGTCACGACATGTCCGCGACTTTGGAAGCCTTCAACCAGGTTTCCGACGACACGCCGCAATGTTTCGTCGCCTACACCATCAAGGGCTACAACACACCCCTGGCCGGCCATAAGGACAATCATTCGGGCCTGATGAATTTGGAACAGATGGCCGAGTATAAGGCCGCTCACAATATTCGCGATGGCCATGAATGGGAGATCGCCGAGGGTCTCGGCATCGACGCCGACGCATTGCAAACTTTCCTGGCCGAGGCGCCGTTCAACCAGCGCCCGCCTGCCGTACCAGCGGCGGCGATCCCCGTCGCCACACTGCCCGCGCCGACCGGCGACACCATGTCGACCCAGGAAGCCTTCGGGCGCATCTTGAACGATCTCGGCCGCGAAGACAGCGACCTGGCGGCGCGCATCGTCACCACCACGCCGGACGTGACGGTGACTACTAACATGGCCGGCTGGGTCAACCAGCGTGGCCTGTTCCATCACGAAGAGCTGGCCGATCTGTTCCGCGAAGAGAAAGTACCCTCGGCCTTTAAATGGACCATGAACCCCGCCGGTCAGCATATCGAGCTGGGCATCGCGGAAAATAACTTATTCCTGCTGCTCGCCGTGTTGGGCCTGTCCGACCGGCTGTTCGACGCACGGTTGCTGCCGGTTGGCGCGCTGTACGATCCGTTCATCGCCCGCGGCCTCGATGCGCTGAACTATGCTTGCTACCAGGACGCCCGGTTTCTGCTGGTGGCGACCCCGTCGGGTATCACCCTGGCGCCCGAAGGCGGCGCGCATCAATCCATATCCTCGCCGCTGATCGGCATGGGTCAGCCCGGGTTGACCAGTTACGAGCCGGCCTACGCCGACGAGCTGGCGGCGATCATGAGTTGGGGATTTACGCACATGCAGGCCGACGATGGCGGCTCGGTCTATTTGCGCCTGTCGACCCGCACCATCGATCAACCGCAGCGCACTGACATCGGCGCGCTGACCGGCGACATTATCGACGGCGCCTATTGGTTGCGCGAACCGTCACCGGGCGCCGAACTCGCCATCGCCTATGCCGGCGCCGTCGCGCCCGAGGCCCTGTCCGCCTACGAGCAGGTGCTGGAAGATATACCCGGCGCCGGCCTGCTGGCGGTGACATCGCCCGACCGGCTCTACACCGATTGGAACCACGGGAACGGCCACGCCGAGCGACTGTTATCGAAGCTCGCGCCGGACGCCGCCCTGGTGACGGTGCTAGACGGCCACCCGGCGACCCTGGCTTGGCTCGGCAGCGTCGCCAACCATCATATCGCTGCGCTGGGTGTCGACCGCTTCGGCCAGTCCGGCGACCTGCCCGACCTCTACCGGGAATACGGCATCGACGCCGACGCCATCCTCGACGCCGCCGCGAGCGCGCTCACCAAGCGTATGGGGAAAGCCAACGGCGTGCGCCTGCGGATGGCCGCCGAGTAATTGTAGGGCGCGCCTCTCACCGCAACACCTCATCCTGAGCCTGTCGAAGGATCGAGGTGTGGCAGGGCTCATACTTCGACAAGCTCAGCATGAGGAACTACTAGGACTATGACGTGTCCCCGCTGGAGAGGCTTTACGCCTCCCTCCGTGCCGCCACTGCTTCGCGGCGGGCGATATAGGCGACCGCGCCGACGATGACGGCGCCACCGATCCAGGTCCAGATCGTCGGCACCTCGCCGAAGGCGAGGAAGGCGATGGTGGCGGTCACCACCAGGCGTGCATAGTCGAACGGCAACACCGCCGAAGCGTCCGCCGCGGCGAGCGAGCGGACCAGACAGATATGGGCACCAACGCCGGACAGGCCGAGCAGAAATATCCAACCCAGCGCGGCGAGATCGGGTAGCGACCACACGAACAGCGCCGGCACCAGGGTAAAAGGGACAGAGAAAATCGCCAGCCAGGCGACGATAGCGCTCGATGCCTCAGTCGACGACAGCGCCTTGATCATCAGGTTCGACGCCGCAATCATGACCGCGGCACCGACCGGCAGAAGAAACAACGGATCAACGACTTCAATACCCGGGCGCAAAACAATCCAAACCCCGGTCAGGCCAATAAAGGTCGCAATCCAGCGCCGCGCCTTGACGACCTCGCGTAAAAACAGCACGGCCCCGATGGTGGCAAACAGCGGCGCGGCGAAGGTCAGTGCGGAAACTTCGGCCAGGGTGAGTTTCGACTGAGCGACAACGAGCAAAATAAAGCCGCTCATAGAAAACAGAGATCGCAGCGCATGCATCGGCAAACGTTGGGTGCGCATGGCGCTCTCGCGATTGCGCACGATCCACGGCAGCATGAGCAAAAGAACAACTAACGAGCGGACAAACGCCACCATGAGCGGATCGAGATCGGTCGTCGCCACGCGCACCAGCGGCCCGTGAAAGGCGAAAAACATCGCCGCCAGCAGCATCCACAACGCGCCGCGCGCATGGCTGGGTAATTGGCTAAATGCCTCTCTCACAACGCCAACATAGGTTGGTTTGCAGAAGAACCTTCCGCCGATAGGCCAAAAGCCCCTCTCCTTTGGGGAGAGGGGTTTGGGGTGAGGGGAAATAAATCGTCTGGATCGCGCATTACACCGTTATTTCCCCTCACCCGGTTCGCTTACGCTCACCACCCTCTCCCGGAGGGAGAGGGTTTTTTGACATATCCTGTTATCGTCAAACAACGCGGTTGGGCACCGGTTCGCCGGCCCGTAGCGCTTCGAACCCGTCGAGCAGCATCATGCCCATGCCGGTTCGCGCCTCGCGCGCGGCGCTGCCGATATGGGGCACCATGAATACGTTGGGCAACTCGAAATAGCGCCGGTCGACATTAGCGGGCTCGCCGTTGAACACATCTAAGCCAGCGGCGGCGAGTTTGCCCGATTTGAGCGCTGCGATCAGCGCATCGTCATCAACCAAATCGCCGCGCGCGATGTTCACGATAATCGCCCCGTCGGGCAGTTGGGCAATCGTGTCGTCATTGATGAACCCTTGGGTTTCCGGCGTCGACGGCGCGCACAGCACCAGAAACTCGCTGGCGGCGAGGAAACCGTCGAGATCGTTGAAATAGACCGCGCCGTCCTCCAAGTCCGATGCCAGGCGATTGCGGTTGCGGTAATGCACCGCCATATCGAAACCCCGCGCGCGTTTGGCCACCGTCCGGCCGATGCGGCCCATGCCGAATATACCCAAGGGCTTGCCGGTGATCTCAACGCCGACGAACTGGGTTGGGGTCCACAAGTCCCATTTGCCGGCGCGTAGATGGTCGCTCGATTCGTGCGCCCGCCGGGACGCGCCCAGCATCAGCAGCATACCAACTTCCGCCGTCGCCGCGGTCACCGCACCCGGCGTGGTCAGCACCGCCAGCCCACGCTTTTCAGCCGCCTTGAGATCGATGTGATCGGTCCCCACTGACAGGGTGAGAATAGCCAGCACGCTATCGGGTAGCGCTGAGATGGTGTCACCGTTCAGCGGTTCGGTGACACAGACAAACAGCGCATCCACCCCATCGGCCGCAGCGATAATCTCGTCCGGGGACATTGTGTGATCATCCTCATTCAAGACGATCTCGTAATCGTTGTTGAGACGCGCTTCTATTTCAGCCAAATGGCGGCGCGTCACCAGAATGCGCGGTTTGTCACTCACCCCGACTTCCCCTTGGTTGCAGGCGCGGCGAGTGTACAGTGTCAGTGCGTAACGCGTCAGTATCGCTGGAGGAGAAAACCAAGATGCAACTTGCAGGCAAAGTGGCGGTGATTACCGGGTCGGGATCGGGCTTCGGCGAGGGGATCGCCAAGGCCTGTGCTCGCGAAGGGGCATGGGTCGTGGTCAGCGACATCAACGAAGAGGGCGGCCACCGGGTCACAGAAGAGATTTCGACGGCGGGCGGCGCGGCGTCGTTTTTCAAAGCCGATGTGTCCGATGGCGGCGACACGCAGGCGCTTATTGAGTTCGCCCAATCTCAATACGGGCGGTTCGACATATTGGTCAACAATGCCGGGGTCGGCCATCTGCGCAAACCCATGACCGAAGTCAGCGAGGACGAGTTCGACCGGGTCTTCGCCGTCAATGTGAAGGGAATTTATCACACCGCGAAGGCCGCGGTGCCGGTGATGCTCGAGCAGGGCCGCGGCGTCATCGTCAACATCGCCTCGACCGGCGCGGTCAGCCCGCGGCCCGGTCTCACCTGGTACAACGCCTCGAAGGGCGCGGTCACCACCTTGACCAAGTCCATGGCGATCGAGCTGGCGCCCCATCATATCCGCGTCAACGCGTTGAACCCGGTGGCCGGCGACACGCCGCTACTGCCGACATTTTTGGGCGAGGACACGCCGGAAAACCGCGAGGCCTTCCGGGCTTCGGTTCCCCTGGGCCGGCTATCGACCCCGGCCGACGTCGCCGCCGGGGTGGTGTTCCTGGCCTCCGACGCGGCAGAGCTAATCACCGGTGTCTGTCTGGAGATCGACGGCGGGCGGTGTATTTAAAACCCTCTCCTTGGGGAGAGGGTGGCGAGCGTCAGCGAGCCGGGTGAGGGGACAAAAGAGTCCCGGCCTCAAACGCGCCGTACAACAGCAAATCTATTTCCCCTCACCCCAACCCTCTCCCGGTGGGAGAGGGGGCTACTCCGGATAGACCAGCGCCGCCAGTTCTTCATGGGTGGTCATCCACACCCAGTCGAGGTCTTTCACCAGATCGATCGCCGCCTTGATCTCGATGGCGCCGTAGGGTCGGCCAAAGACATGAGCGTGGGCGGTGATGTCGATCACCGCCGGCGGCGAGCCGATGGATGCGTAATTTTCGACGATGCGTTTCAGTGTGGCGGAATAGACCTCCGGCGCGTTGCCGAAGCGCATATAGAGCGGCAGATCGTTGATCTCCATGGTGAATGGCACGGCGGCGAGCGGCCCTTTCGCGGTCTCGATCAGATAGGGCAGATCACTGTTGAAGTAGTCGATGTGCCATTTAAAACCGTTCTCGACCAACAGTTCGGCTGAATTCGCACTCGGCGTGCCGCGCGGACTGGCGAAGCCGCGGGGCCGCTTGCCGACGACGACTTCGAATAGGTCGGCGCCACGTTTCAAATCAACCGATTCCGCGTCGCGTTCCTGATAGGCCGGCAGGATGTTTTGCATCCAGGCGTGTGCGCCGATGAAATGGCCGTCGCTATCGATGCGCCTGAGCAGTTCCGGCCATTTCTCGGCGATGATGCCGCTGGCATAGGTGCCGCACGGCACGCCCGCTTCGCCGACAATATCGAGCAGCCGGTAGGCGCCCGTGGTCATGCCGTATTCCGCCCACGACCGGGCCTGGGTGTCGAGCACCCCGGCTTTCAACGGATTGCCCATGGGGCCGATGCCGGGCGCGGCGTCGTCGGTCCACGCCTCGCACATGATATTGACCGAGACGGCCAGACGTTTTCCCTCGGGCCAGCCGGCGGGCAAATTTGCTGCGTTCATGGTATCTCCCCCTTGCGTAAACGATGCTTTATGGCAGTCTGATTACGCCAAACGACGCCCGACCGCAAAGCCCCGACAAAAGCGCTGGGAGAGAGAAATGTTGAAAACCACCGTGACCGGCAGCTTGCCGAAACCGGCCTGGTTGGCCCAGCCCGAAGTGCTGTGGGCGCCGTGGGCCGCCGACGATCCCGGGCAACTGGAGGAGGCCAAGCACGACGCGGTGCGCCTCGCGATCCGCGACCAGGAGGAAGCAGGCATCGATATCGTGTCCGACGGCGAGCAGTCGCGCCAACATTTCGTCCACGGTATCTTGGAGAAAATCGAAGGCATCGACTTCGAGAACAAACAGCGCATCGGCATCCGCGACGACCGTTACGAGGCCGACTGCCCGACAGTGGTATCGGAAGTTAAACGTTCGGGCCCAATCCACGCCAACGAAGTGGCCTTCGCTCGCGCCCATACCGACCATGATCTGAAATTCACGATGCCGGGTCCGATGACCATCGTCGACACCCTGGCCGATGCTCATTATGACGACCGGCCAGCCCTGGCGATGGCCTTCGCCGATATATTGAACCAAGAGGCGCGCGAAATCGAAGCCGCCGGCGCCAATGTCATCCAATTCGACGAGCCGGCCTTCAACGTTTATTTGGACGCGGTGCCGACCTGGGGGGTCGAGGCGTTGAACCGCGCCGTCGAAGGGGTCGCCTGCACCACGGCGGTGCATATTTGCTACGGCTACGGGATCAAGGCCAATCTCGATTGGAAGGCGACATTGGGCGCGGTGTGGGACCAGTATGAAAAAACCCTGCCGGCGCTGGCCGCCAGCAACATTGATCAGGTGTCCCTGGAATTCGCCGGGTCGCGGGTGCCCATCGAAGTGATCGCCCTGCTCGACGGCAAAAAGGACGTGCTGGTCGGCGCCATCGACGTGACCACCCTGGAAGCCGAGACCCCGGGACAGGTCGCTGCGGTGATCCGCAGCGCGCTGGAGCACACCGCGCCGGAACGCATTTTTCCCTGTACCAATTGCGGCATGGTGCCCCTGCCGCGCAGCGTCTCCCAAGGCAAGCTGAAGGCGCTCGCCGCCGGCGCCGCCCTGGTCCGCGCCGAACTTTAAAACCGTGACAAATTCAACAGCAACAATTTATCCTCATCCTGAGGAGCCCTTTCGCCTCGTCCTTCGAGATGGGCCTAGCGGCCCTCCTCAGGATGAGGTGAAAGGGCGTCTCGAAGGATGAGCGGCGATATCATTGTTACAGCCGAGGCCCTGCGGGATTTCGCCGCGCGGGTGTTCACCACCTGCGATGTATCCAACGAGGATGCGGCGCTATGGGCGGATATTCTGGTCTGGGCGAACTTGCGCGGGGTCGATTCCCACGGCGTCTTGCGCATTCCCCGCTATATCCAAACCCTGTCCAGCGGCAACATCAATGCCCGGCCCAACATCACCGTCGACCGGCGCGCCGGGGCGATCGCGGTGATCGACTGCGATAACGCGCCGGGACCGGTCGCCATGTCGCGGGCCATGGAAGAGGCCCTCGAACGCGCCCGCAACGTTCATATCGGCTGGTGCATCGCGCGCAACATCACCCACACCGGCGCCATCGGCTATTACGCCCAGATCGCCGCCAAGGCCGGCATGGCGGGCATGGTGATGATCGCCTCGCGGCCGATGATGGCCTATCACGGCTCCAGCGTGGCGGCGCTGTCGACCAACCCGCTAGCCATCGCCGTACCCGGCGGCGACCACCCGCCGCTCACCCTCGACATGGCGTCGTCGGCGGTATCCATGGGCAAGGTGCTGGAGGCGCGCGACGCCGGCGAGGCGATCCCCGACGGCTGGGCGTTGGACGCGCAGGGCCACATGACCAACGACCCCAAGGCGGCGTCGATCCTGATGCCGCTGGGCGGCGCCAAGGGCTCGAGCTTTTCCCTGATGCTGGAATGCCTGATCTCGATCATGGGCGCCAACCCGTTGATCGAACAGATTCTCCGGCCCGGCGGCGACCCGACCGGGTTCCGCCAGAACGGCCTCGCCATCGCCATCGATATCGCCGCCTTCATCGGCCTCGACGAATATGGCCAGGAAATCGATGCGCTGGCCGCCGCGCTGAAGGCCCTGCCCCGCGCCGAAGGAGTCGACGAAATCTATGCCCCGGGCGAGCGCGGCGACGCGGTGCTGGCCGAACGCGAAAAGCACGGCATCCCGCTGCCCCAAGGCACCTGGGACCGGCTGGCGGAAGCGGTGGGCCCGCTGGGCGTGGAGATGCCGGGGGTGGGATAGGGCTTCGCCGGGGCACCGTGATTCAGCATATGTTTCGCGAAATCCTCGGTTTCGCACCTTGGAAGGTGCATCGCCGAGAACGGTATGTTCGCGTTTACTCCATATTAACGATTCCCAAACAAGTTGGAACGCTGTCTGTTCTAGGAATTAATTCCGATCGAGAACTTCAGACAATTTCGACCGTGAGTTTGAAATGCTTGTTGTCAACAAGAGACGCACGCGGAACTTAGTGGACAGATCGACAGTCTAGCGAACTGGTCCAGATTATTCGGCTAACGGTATCATCGTGGAAATGGACAATGATTTACTCAATCGACCCTAACGAAGCTGAACGCCTCGCCGCCCTTCATCGTTACGGCATCCTCGATACGCCATCTGAGGAAACGTTCGACAGAATTACACGTCTCGCTAAGTTCGCCCTCGATGTGCCGATCGTGCTTGTTTCTCTTATAGATTCCAATCGACAATGGTTTAAGTCAAAGCAGGGGCTCGATACGCCCGAAACGCCGCGGGATATCTCGTTTTGCACCCACGCGATTCAGCAAGACGCCGCGCTGATTATCACCGACGCCTTGGATGATCCGAGGTTTCGTGAAAACCCATTGGTAACGGGCCCGCCATATATTCGTTTCTATATTGGCGTCCCATTGAGAACACCTGACGGCCACAATATCGGGACCCTATGCGCCATAGATCAGCAGCCGCGCGAACTATCTGACGACGATATACACATTCTTCGGGACCTCGCCGGCCTGGTCATGGACGCACTCGAACTCCGGCGGCTTGCTGCCATCGCCGCTTAACTCAATCTGCGGCTCTGCAGAGCTTTCTCTTCGGATAGCCGGCTACGAAAATGCCAGCGGCGGGAAACAGGGTGCGTTTCTGTATCGCCCTAACCCTTCGCCGGAACTTCCAGGTTCAACAGCCGCGCCGCATTCCCGCCCATCACCGTGGCTTTCTGGTCATCACTCAGCCCTGACGTGCCGTCGACGAAGCCGACCGGGTCGGGTTCGGCCATGTCGTAGGGATAGTCGGTGCCCATGACGATATGGTCGGCGCCCCAGGTGTCGACCAGATAGCGCAGTTGGTGGTCGGTGAAGACGACCGTGTCGAAGTAGAGCTTCTTCACATAGTGGCTCGGCGGCTTGGAGATCACCTGACGGCAATCGTCGCGCAGATGATAGGGGTGGTCGAAGCGGCCGGAATAGGTCGGCACATAGCCGCCGCCATGGGCGATGCAGATCTTTATGCCCGGGAATTTTTCCAGATAGCCGTCGAACACCAGATGACCCACGGCCAGCGCCGATTCCAGCGGATGCCCGATAGTGTTGCGGAAATAATGGTCGCTCATGCGCTCCTTAAAGCTGGTGCCGATGGGATGCATGAAAATCATCACGTCGAGCTCTTCGACCTTTGCGAAGAACTTCTCGAGCCCGGCGCGGGTCAGGTCCTGACCGTTCACGTTGGTGGAAATCTCAACCCCGCGGGTGCCGTGCTCCTTCACGCAACGCTCAAGCTCGGCGACCGCCATGTCGGCGTCCTGCAGCGGCGCGGTGCATAGGCCGACGAAACGGTCGGGGTTGCCGGCGACCACTTCGGCGATGCGGTCGTTGACCACTTTCGAGGTATCGCGGGCGAACTCGGCTGGGTACTGGTAGTTGTAGTGGAACGGCGACGGCGACAGCGCCTGCACATCGATGCCGCAGGCATCCATGTCGGCGATGCGCACCTCCGGCTCGGTCAGCTTGTCCAGGATGGTCTGGTGTTGGTTGCGGTTGATCTCGCCGGTCAGCGCGTTGGCCTCTTTGTAGAGCTTGGCCTGATCGGCCACCGACGGGTCGGCCAGCATGGCGTCGGCGTCAGGCACGTGGACGTGGCAGTGAATATCGACGGTGAAATGCTTGTTGCCGTTGGCGACGGTTTCGGCGTGGCCGTGGTCGCTGGCCGGCGCATGGGTGGCGCATTTGAAAAACATGGTCTTCCCCCTGGGTTTGCTGTTTCCGGCTGTCAGCGCCGGTTTGAAGTTAGTCTAGTCCGAGTAGTTGGGCGGCATTGCCGCCGATGATTTGGGCCTTCTGGTCGTCGCTGAGATCGGCGCCGTTGACGTGGCCAATCGGATCGACCTCGGCCATGTCGTAGGGATAGTCGGTTCCCATGACGATATGGTCGGCGCCGAACACCTTCACCAGATATTCCAGCTGATGGTCGGTGAAAACGACCGTGTCGAAATAAAACCGCTTGAGATAGTCGGTCGGCACCTTGCCCTTGGGCAGGTGGCGTTGCATGTCGGGGCGCAACGGATGTGCGTGATCGATGCGACCCGAATAGGCGCCCAGGAAGCCACCGCCATGGGCGACACAGATTTTCAAGCCCGGATGGCGGTCCATCACGCCGTCGAAAATCAGATAGTGGACGGCGGTGGTTGTGGCCAGCGGGTTGGCAATGATGTTGGAAAAATAATGGTCGGCGAAGCGCGCACTTTCGCTAAAGCCCGCCGGGTGCATGAAGATCACCACGCCAAGTTCCTCGACCCGGGCGAAAAATTTATCGAGGCCAGAGCGCGACAACTCGGTACCGCACACATCGGTCGAGATTTCCACGCCGCGCATACCCAGCTCGCCAACGCAACGTTCCAGCTCGGCCACCGCCATTTCCGGGTTTTGCAGGGGCACCGTACCCAGAGCTACAAAGCGGTCGGGATGACCAGCGACCATTTCGGCCAGCTCGTTGTTGACCGTCTGCGCCACGTCGCGGCCCAGATCGGGCTCGGCCCAGTAGCAATAATGGTTCGGCGCCGTGGAGACCGCCTGAATGTCGACCCCGGCCGCGTCCATGTGGGACAAGCGCACATCGACGTCGGTCGCCATCGGCATGATGTCCTGGGTGTGTTGGCGTTGATAGGCGCGAGTTTCCTCGGTGGCGTGCCACATCAACGGCTCGGTCTTCAGGTCGAAGACGTCCTTCACCATGGCATCGACCTCGGGCACGTGCAGATGGCAATGGATATCAACCGATCGGACTTTGGCATCTCCGATCGAGACCCGATGGCCGGCGGTGCCCGTCTCCGGGGCATGGTGAGCGCACTTGAACAGCATGACGTTTCCTCGACCCTAAAATCTAGATTCTTGTTTTATTACTGGTGGCATGGAGCACGCCGCCGAAAAGCAGCATTTATATAGGTCGAACAGCGCCTGCAATGCCACAGGTTTCGACTCCGCTTTCGATACCGCCCTCGATGTCGGCCGGGCCCCTCGACTCCCGCGCGGGCCATGCTAAATTCCGCAACCAAGAATAATAATACTCATTTCATTTGGAGAGCGCGCACGATGTCGTCCGGAAGCTTCGGAATTTCCCAACATGTGCTGCGCCGCGAGGATCAGAACCTGATCACCGGCGCCGGCAATTACAGCGATGACGCCCAATTCGACGAACAGACCTATGTGGCGTTCCTGCGCTCGCCGGTCGCCCACGCCGCCATCCAATCGGTCGGTCTGAGCGCCGCCAAATCCGCGCCGGGGGTGGTCGGCGCGTTTACTGGTGATGATCTACGGGCCGCCGGCATCGGTGATATTCCCAACATGACGCCGTTCGCCAACCATGACGGCTCGCCCATGAAGCTGACGTCGCGGCCGGCAATCGCGGTGGGCAAGGTCCGCCATGTCGGCGAGATCGTCGCCATGGTCATCGCCGAAACCGCCGGGCAGGCAGCGGACGCGGTCGAACTGGTCGAATTCGATTTCGATACGCTGCCGACAATCGTCGATGTGGAAGCGGCCGTCGCCGATGGTGCGCCCCAGCTATGGGATAATATGCCCAACAATGTCTGCCTCGATTTCCGCATCGGCGACGCCGAGCGCGCCGACGCCGCTATCCTGCAAGCGGCTCACGTCACCCGGCTACGGCTGAAAACCAACCGCATCGTCGCTGCCTCGATGGAGCCGCGCAGCGCAACGGCAAGTTGGAATGCCACCGAAGAGCGCTACGAGTTGTTTTCCGGCTCACAAGGCGTCAACGCCATGCGCCGCATGTTGGCGGAATCCATCTTCCAGGTGCCGCCTGAGAAAATGCACGTGGTGACCCACGATGTGGGCGGCGGCTTCGGCATGAAGACCCAGGCGTATCCCGAATATGTCGCGTGCCTGTTCGCCGCCAAGGCGCTCGGCCGTCCGGTCAAATGGCAGGGCACCCGCTCGGAATCGTTTCTCGGCGACAACCAGGCGCGCGACGGGGTGATGAACGGCGAACTGGCATTCGATGCTGACGGCAAGATCGTCGCCATGCGCGTCGATATGGTGGCGGCGATGGGCGGTTATCTATCGTCGCACGGCCCCGCCGCGGCCACTCGCAATGTCTGCAACTGCCTGACCGGGTGTTACGACAATCCGGCGCTGCATTTCCGCGTGCGCTGCGTGCTGACTAATAACGTCCCGATCGGCCCTTATCGCGGCGCCGGCCGGCCGGAAGCCGCCTATATGCTGGAGCGGCTGATGGACAAGGCGGCGCGCGAAATGGGCCTCGACCGCATCGAGCTGCGGCGGCGCAATTTTATCGACCCCGCTGCTATGCCCTACACCACCTCGATCGCGCAAACCTATGACAGCGGCGAGTTTGAGGCGGCGATGGATAAGGCGTTGGAACTCGCCAACTGGAACAGCTTCGCGGCTCGCCGTGCCGAGTCCGAAACACGCGGCAAGTTGCGCGGCATGGGCATGGCGTGTTTCGTCGAGACCGCCGGCGGCTTTTTGGAAGAGGGCGCAAAGATTGAATTCGCCGACGATGGCGCGGTCGAGGCCATTCTGGCGGTCCAGTCGAACGGCCAGGGTCACGCCACCTCCTTCGCCCAAGTAGTCGCCGACCGTCTCGACGTGCCGTTCGAGCGGGTGCGCATCGTCGAGGGTGATAGCGACAACACGCCAGGCACCGGCTTCGCGTCGGTTGCCTCGCGCTCGGCCGCGCTGGCCAGCGGCGCCATTTCGGTCACCGCCGACGCCGTGATCGACAAGGGCCGTAAATTGGCCGGCCATGTTCTCGAAGCCGCGGAAGCCGATATCGAGTATGCCGGGGCCAAGTTCCGGGTCGCCGGCACTGACCGGGAAATCGATATTTTTGATCTGGCCGCCCAGGTGAAGACCCTCGGCGCGTTGCCGGCCGATCTTCCCGATAGCCTGAATTCGGAAGAGGATTTCGTCTCGCCGGAACAGACCTATCCCAATGGCTGCCATGTCTGCGAAGTCGAGATCGACCCGGACACCGGGGTGATCGACGTGGCCGGCTATACCGCGGTCGACGATTGCGGCACCGTGATTAACCCGATGATCGTGCACGGCCAGGTCCATGGCGGCGTCGCGCAAGGCCTGGGCCAAGTGCTCGGTGAGCATGCCATTTACGACGAGGACGGCCAGCTTCTGGCCGGATCTTTCATGGATTACATGATGCCGCGGGCCGACGATCTACCGTCGATGAAGCTCGGTTTCCACTCAGTGCCGTGCACGACAAACCCGATTGGCGCGAAGGGCGCCGGCGAGGCCGGCACCACCGGCGCGCTGCCCGCCGCCATGAACGCCATATTGGACGCGCTGTCGGCACGCGGCATCACCGAAATGGATATGCCGGCGACGCCCGATAAAGTGTGGACGGCGCTGAACAGCGGCTAATCGGACGGCGCTTCGTCGAGGTCCCAATCGCGCTTTGGCTTGGCGCCGGCAACGCGCAAATTATCCATATAGGCGCTGAGAATTTCGTTCCCCGCATAGCCTTCGGCCTCACGGGCGCTCGCCCATATATGTCCCAAGGGCGGCAGAGCGGACACCCATTCTTCGCGGCGCGACCGGAAAAACCTCTGGGTGCGCATGCCGCTCTTCTTCAAATCGCCGAAGGTACTCGCCCCAACATCGCAATAGGCCTGAGCCCCAACCGGCACGAAGTCATCGGCGGCAGTCAGCAGGGCTTTGCGCAACGGTTCCGCCATATCGGCAAAGCGCTGGGCATTTATGGTGATCGCATAGGCGGTCTGCGGACCAAACTCGGTCAGCAGGTAATTGTTGAGCTGCCCCTTCAATTTTAGCTCGGCGATCTCTGTAACGGGCATGATCACGCCGTTGATGGCACCGGCTTCCAGCGCGCCGGGAATCTGCCCGCGGGGCATACGGGCCGGTTTTGCCGCCACGCCGGTAAGCCAGGAATCGATGCGGACCGAGATTGCCATGGTGAGGCCCCGCAGGTCGGCAACCTGCTTAATCTTAGGTTCGGTGAATAGGCCAAACCCATCGGTGGTGATATTGGCAAGGTAGATCTGCCCCGCCTGCTGCCACGGCGTATTCATATCCACGAATTCTTTGTGCAAATCGTGGTAGGCGCCCGCGGCGTTTGCGCATTGGGTGGTCGAAAACGGCAGATGCAAACTGATGTCTTGCAGAGGCAATCGCCGGTTTTCGAATTCGAGCGCGATGACGCCGAAGTCACCGAGCCCATCGGAGATCGCTTCCAGTACATCGCCATGTTTTGCGATCGTGCCGTCGTAGGCGGGGCGCCATTTCAGGGTCATCCCATCGCCGGCCGCGGCCATCTGCCGCTCGACGGCGGCGCGGAAATGTTCGCGAAAAATATGCACCGCGGGATGGCCCGCTGGCAGACCGCTGACGACAGAAAAGGACTCAGCCGCGCCTGCACGCACCGGATGTGCGGCAGTCGCGGTAAGGGCGGCGGCCAAGGTTGCCGCTATCAACGTCTTTCCCATTGTCGTCCCCATCGTCATAAGCACCGGCAACCCGGCGCTGCGGGCTTAAGCACCAGCCAAAGGCTAGCCAGTTCAGTCGCCATATTGGCCCACAGTGGTTAACGAATTTTATGCGGGGGGAGGGGCCGATCTCGAAGGACGGCGAGGTTAAGCTGCCGCTTGACGGTCCTGTAAGCCGAACGCCTCGGCGATCAGTTCGTAGGAACGTTTGCGGGCGGCAAAATCGTAAGTGATCGTCAGGACCACCAGCTCATCAGCCCCATGACGGTCGGCCAACTCTTCGAGCTGCGCCTTGATGGCGGCCGGGTCGCCGACGAAACGGTTGATCTTGCTCTGTTCGATCGCGGCGCGTTCATTGTCGTTATAGTCGTAACTCAAGGCCACATCAGGCGGCGGATAGGGTAAATGCTGGCCCTGACCCAGTTTGAGACGCCAATAATCGCGGCTGGCGGCGAGATATTCGGCCTCTTCGGTAGTTTCGGCACAAATCACAAATACGCCGAGATTGACCTTGGGTTCATTCAGCACCGGCGAGGGGCGGAAATTATCCCGGTAATGATCGACAACCGCCTCGCTGCCATACGGCGTGATGAAGTGGGCAAACGAATAGGGCAGCCCGAAATGGGCGGCGTAGGCGGCGCTTTGTTCGCTAGAGCCCAACAGCCAAACCTCGGGTAATTCAGGCGCGACCGGGGTCACGCGCACATTCTTGAAAGGCTCCGACACTGGCGACTTGCCAGCCAGAAACGCGGTCATGTCAGCGATCTTGGTGGGAAAATATTCGATGCCGATCTGGTTGCCATAGGCCAGCGCCGACGCGGTCAACCCGTCGCTGCCCGGCGCGCGCCCAATGCCCAAATCGATGCGGCCGGGAAACATGTTCTCCAGGAGGGCGAAATTCTCCGCGACCTTTAAAGGGCTATAGTGGCTCAGCATGACCCCGCCGGACCCCACCCGGATATGGTCGGTCGCGGCGGCGACCCGGGTCACCATGATCTCCGGTGACGACCCGGCAAATCCATCGGTGCCGTGATGTTCGGCCAGCCAATAGCGGCTGTAACCCAGCGTCTCGGTGGCTTGCGCCAATTGTATCGTCTCGTCGATCGCCTGCGCTGGTGTGCCCCCGGCGCGTACCGGTGACTGGTCGAGAACACTGAAATCGATCATGGCAGTTACCTAGCACATGGACACGGCGGGTAAAGCGCCGCGCGTCGGTACCGCTAAATCTCGGCAAGCGCCGCCAACACCTTATCCGAGGTCGAGGTCCAGCCGATCAGCGCATCGGAGGAACGCACCATTTCGAGCGTCGCCTGCTTGAAGGCCGGGTAATAGCTCTCCGTGGCATCTTCGATCAGCAGGCATTCATAACCCCGGTCGTTGGCTTCGCGGATGGTCGATTGCACGCAGACCTCGGTAGTCACGCCGGTGAAAATCAGGTGCGTGGCGCCGAGCGCCTGCAGATCGTCTTGCAGGCCGGTGTCATAGAAAGCGCCCTTGCCGGGCTTATCGATGACGATTTCACCGGCGGTCGGATACAGATCGGGGATGATGTCGCTGCCCGGCTCGCCACAGATCAGCAACCGCCCCATCGGGCCTTGGTCGCCGATCTTGAGTTCCTGGCGGCCCCGTTTCAGCTTCGCCGGCGGGCAGTCCGACAAGTCGGGCTGATGGCATTGTCGGGTGTGAATGACTGGCAGCCCATGGTCACGGAACGCCGCGATCAGCGCCGCCATCGTCGGCACGATGGCCGAGCAGGCGCTCACATCGAGGCCGAGGGACGCGCCATAGCCTTCCGGTTCCAGGTAATCGCGCTGCATATCGATGGCCAGCAGCGCCAGCCCGGACGCCTGGAATTCATAATCATAGGGTTGCGCTGAAATGATCGGCATCTGGTGACTCCGGGCCAATGGGGCGGTTAAGACTATATCACTCTTGATCGCGCGCGCCTGACCCCTAACAATCGGGAAACTTTACGAAAGCCACCATGTCCAAGCACGTCTCCCTACCCTCCGTCGACCGCCTGTTGCGCGCCGACCCGCTGATCGCGCTGATTGAGGCCCATGGCCGTCAGCCGACCACCAACGCCGTGCGCGCGGTATTGGCGGGTATGCGCGAGGGATTGGCGAATGCCGAGGGCGACACCGCGGCAGCGAGCGAGGCCGATATCGCGGCGCTGGTCTCCGACCGCCTGGTGCGCGCCGAAGCGCCGAGCCTGAAACGGGTATTCAATCTGACCGGCACCGTTTTGCACACTAATCTCGGCCGCGCCCCTCTGGCCGTGGAGGCGATTACGGCAATGACCGAGGCCGCGCGGGGCGCCAGCAATCTGGAGTTCGATCTGGCCAGCGGGCGGCGCGGCGACCGCGACAGCCATGTGGAAGAGCTGATCTGCGCGCTCACCGGCGCCGAAGCGGCGACCGTGGTCAACAATAACGCCGCCGCGGTGATGCTGGTCCTCAACACGCTGGCACGGCGCAAGGAGGTGCCGGTCTCGCGCGGCGAGTTGATCGAAATCGGCGGCGCCTTTCGCATCCCCGATATTATGTCCCGGTCCGGCTGCCGCTTGGTCGAGGTCGGCACCACCAACCGCACCCACCCCGCGGATTTTGAAAACGCCATCGGCGACCGCACGGCGCTGCTGATGGCGGTGCACACCTCGAATTACAGCGTCGAGGGGTTTACCAGCGCGGTACCCGAAGCGACCCTAGCAGAGCTAGCCCACGCGAAAGATATCCCCTTCGTGGTCGATCTCGGCAGCGGCACCCTGGTCGATCTCGAACGCTACGGCCTGCCCCACGAGCAGACGCCGCGCGATTCGATTTCGGCGGGCGCCGATTTGGTGACTTTTTCCGGCGATAAACTACTCGGCGGACCGCAAGCGGGTCTGATCGTCGGCCGGGCCGATTTGATCGCCAAGCTGAAAAAGAACCCGCTCAAACGCGCCATGCGCTGCGATAAGATGACCATCGCCGCCCTGGCCGCCACCTTGCGCCTCTATGACGATCCCGACCGGCTGGCCGAGCGCCTGCCGACATTGCATTTGCTGACCCGGCCGGTCGCCGAACTACAGGCGTTGGCCGAACGGCTGACGCCGGCCCTCGCGCAACGGCTCGGTGAGGGTTTTACCGTCGCCACCGCACCGACCCGCGGCCAGATCGGTAGCGGCGCATTGCCGGTCGAAAGCCTCGATAGTTTTGCTTTAACCCTCACCCCAGCCGCAAAACGGGGCCGCGGTAGCGCCTTGAAGCGTCTTACCGCGGGCCTGCGCACGCTTCCGGTGCCGGTGATCGGCCGGGTGCATGAAGACGCGCTATGGCTGGATCTACGCTGCCTCGACGACGAGGTGGAATTCGTGGCGCAACTGTCTGAACTGAGCGTTTCATGATTCTCGCGGTCACCCCCACCCCAACCCTCCCCCCTCAAGGGGGAGGGGGTTATAGCGAGCGCGACAAAGAAATATTCCCTCCCCTCTTGAAGGGGAGGGTAATCGCACATGGCAGCGCTGGAATTCCTCGTCCTTCGAGACACTCGCTGCGCGAGCCCTCAGGATGAGGAATTCTGTTAGATATGCACAAAGCCTCACCCTGAGGAGCCGCCCCAAGGGCGGCGTCTCGAAGGGCGAGGCGGTCACATGCGATTGCCCTGCCCTCGCTGGGGGGAGGGTTAGGGAGGGGGGTATCGATTATTCGCGACAATCAGCCCAGTTCCCTACGCCGCTAGAGATCGCGCCAACATGATCATCGCCACCGCCGGCCATATCGACCATGGCAAGACCCTGCTGGTGAAGGCGCTGACCGGCACCGACGCCGATCGTCTGCCGGAAGAAAAGCAGCGCGGCATGACCATCGATCTGGGTTTCGCCTACCACCGGCTGGCCGATGGCACGATGCTTGGCTTCGTCGATGTGCCCGGCCATGAGCGCTTCATCGGTAATATGCTCGCCGGGGTCACCGGCATCGACTATGCGCTGCTGGTGGTCGCCGCCGACGACGGGTCAATGCCCCAGACCCGCGAGCATCTCGCGATCCTCGACTTACTGGGAGTGCGCTACGGCGTGGTGGCGCTGACCAAGATCGACCGGGTTGAGCCATCCCAGGTCGCCGAAGTTAAATCTGCGATCTCCAACATGTTAGCCCCCACAACCCTGGCCGAAGCGCCGATATTCCCGGTCTCCGCCATCACCGGCGAGGGTGTCGAAGACTTAGCCACGCATCTATCGGCGGTCGCCGCCAACGCCAGCGAACGTCCCCAGAACGGCAATTTCCGCCTCGCCATCGACCGGGCCTTTACCGTCGCCGGCGCCGGGCTGGTCGCCACCGGCACGGTCTTCACCGGCCATGCGGATGTCGGCTCCCACGTATTTTTAGCCGAGTCCGGCCAGTCGGCGCGGGTGCGCGGCATCCACGCCAATAATCGGGAATCCAACAGCGGCGCCACCGGCCAGCGCTGCGCGATCAATCTCGCCGGCATAGACAAAGAAATCGTGCGCCGTGGCGATTGGCTGGTCTCCTCGCCCGATCTGCGTCCGGTGCGCAAGATCGACACCGACCTGCTGGTGCTCGCCACCGAGGTACGCCCGCTGCGTCATTGGACGCCGGTACATGTGCATCTGGGCGCCGCCGACGTGACCGGCCGCGTCGCCATTCTCGGCGCCGACCAAATCGCCCCCGGCGCCACCGCCCGCGCCCAGCTGGTGCTCGACCAGCCAATCGGCGCGGTGGCCCGCGACCGCTTCATCATCCGCGACCAGTCGGCCCAACGCACCATCGGCGGCGGCCATGTGATCGATATTTTTCCGCCGACGCGCGGCCGGGCGCGGGCCGAGCGGCTGGCGATGCTCGAGGCGCTGGACACCGAGGATGCCGCCGCGGCGCTGACCGGCGCGCTAGAAGTCGCCACGGCCGGGCTCGACCTGCAGCGCTTCGCGATCGCCCGCAACCTGACCGAGGACGAGCTGGCCGCCGCCATCGGTCCGAGCGACGCGGTGGTCATCGGCTCCGCACAAGCGCGCCTCGCCTTCACCAAAGCGGCCTGGCAGAGCCTGCGCGAGGACGCGCTCGCCGCGCTCGACAAGTTCCACACCCAGCACACCGACCGGCTGGGGCCCAGCGTCGCGCAATTACGCAGGGGCCTGGGCCGCCACGTCGCCGAGGACGCCTTCGCCGGGCTGATCGACGCCATGACCGGCGACGGCACTATCGCCAGCGACGGTATGTTATTGCACCGGCCGAGCCAGAAACCAGTGCTAGCGCCGGAGGATGAAAAACTTTGGTCGGTGATCCTGCCGCTGATCAGTGAAACGCCTCATCAGCCGCCGGTGGTCCACGATTTAGCCAGCGAGATGGGTGTGCCGCCGGACCGGGTCGCCCGCACCTTGCGCCGGGCGGCGGCGTTGGGCCTGGTAGTGCAGGCCAGCAAGAACCGGTTTTTCGAAAGCGGCGCGCTGGCCTCGCTGGCCACCGTCTTCGAAGAGGTGGCGCACGACGCGGCCGACGGCGTCGCCCCCGGCGCCTTCCGCGACCGCGCCGGCATGGGCCGCAATCTGGCCATTGAAGTGCTGGAATTCTTCGACCGCGCCGGCCTATCCCGGCGCGAAGGCAATGTACGCCGCCAAATCCGCCCGGCCCGCGAGGTGTTTCCTACCACCGGTGGCTAACCCTTCGCCGCTTGGATCGCCTGCCACACTTTGAGCGGGGTCGCCGGGGTATCGATATGGCGAATGCCCAGCGGCGACAGCGCATCGACGATGGCGTTGAGCCCCGCCGACAGGGCGCCGACGGTACCCGCCTCGCCCGCGCCTTTGACGCCCAGCGGGTTGGACGGGGTCGGCGCCGGGTTATCCTCGATCTCGACCGGGCAGAAATCGTCGGCCCGCGGCATGCCGTAATCCATGAACGAGCCGGCCAGCACCTGGCCCGTATCCGGGTCGTAGGTCTTGTCCTCCATCAGCACCTGGCCGATGCCCTGCGCAATCCCGCCCATGATCTGACCCTTGAGTAGCAGCGGGTTGATCACCGTGCCCACATCGTCGACCACCCAATAGCCGACGATCTCGCTGACGCCGGTATCGGGGTCGATTTCGACCTCGCAGATATGGCACCCGTTGGGGAAATTACCGGCCGGCGAACGGTAGGTCGCGGTCTCATAGAGGCCGGGCTCCATATCCAGCGGCAACTGATTGAGTTGAAACGCGGCCTTGGCGACTTCGTGAATACCCAGCGTCCGGTCGGTACCGGCGATGGTGAACTGCCCCTCGGCGAAATCGATATCAGCCTCCGAGGCCTCCAGCAGGTGCGCTGCCAGTTTGCGGGCCTTTTCGATGATCTTGTCGGCGACCATCACCAGCGCGCTGCCGCTCATGGTAGTCGAACGCGACCCGCCGGTGCCGACCCCGAACGCCACCTTGTCGGTATCGCCCTGGATGTAATTGACCGATTCAGGGTCGATACCGAGCCGGTCAGCAAGGATTTGCGTCTGGATGGTGGCGTGGCCCTGACCATGGGTCACCGAACCCGAGACGATGGTCACCGCGCCGCCGGGATCGAAACGCACCTCCGCCGTCTCTAAGCCGGCGTCGGCGGAATGTTCGATCGTGTTGGACAGGCCGATGCCCCGCAGCACACCCCGGTCGGCGGCTTCCGCCCGCCGCGCCTCGAAGCCGGCCCAGTCGGCCAGCGCCATGGCGCGGTCCATGTTTTCCTCGAAATGGCCGCTGTCGTAGGTGTAGGTCAGCGCCGTTTTATAGGGCATGGCGCCGGGCGCAATATAGTTACGCCGGCGCAGCTCGTCGGGGCCAATGGCAAGCTGGTCGGCCGCCAGCTCGACCAATCGTTCGATCATATATGAGGCTTCCGGCCGGCCGGCGCCGCGATAGGGCGAGGTGCAATGGGTGTTGGTCAGCATGCCCGACACCTGCACATGCGCTGCTGGTATCGTGTAGACTCCCACCGCCGTGCCGATATTAACCGCCGGCGGCAAAGCGCCGCGAAACGACACGGCGGCGCCAAGATTGCCCCAAACTCGAAATTTCGCGCCCAGAAAATGACCGTGGCTATCGAGCGCCAAGGCCGCATCGACGAAATTATCGCGGGCGTCGTCGTCGCTGATATGGCTCTCGCTGCGGTCGGCCAGCCATTTGACCGGCCGGCCGACCCGCTTAGCGGCCCACAGCATGAGGATCATTTCCGGATAGACCGATCCGCGCAGACCATAGCTGCCGCCAATATCGCCGGTGACCAAACGAAGCTGGGTCTCGGGAATTTTCAGACAGGTCGCGGCGATGTCTTTGCGAAAAAAATACGGCCGTTGAAAGCCGCAATTCAGCGTATAACGCCCGGTACCGGGGTCGTAGTCGCCGACCACACCGCGCGGCTCCATAGCATTGGCGGTCACCCGGTTGATCACCAGGTGCTGCTCGACAATATGGTCAGCCGCCGCAAACGCAGCATCGGTCGCGGCGGCATCGCCGGCTTCAAAGAAATAAGCCTCGTTACCGGGAATGTCGTCATAGAGTTGCGGCGCGCCGGACTGCGCCGCGGCGTGGGCTGACACAACGGCGGGCAATATCGCGTAATCGACATCGACCAGTTCGGCGGCGTCGCGAGCCTGTTCAGCGGTCCGAGCAACCACGACAGCCACCGGATAACCCACATTGCGCACCCGCTCGACGGCGATGGCGGGCCGGTCGGGCACATGCATGGGACTGCCGTCACGGGTCTTGTAGGGCACCATCGACGGGATCGGCCCGAGCCCGTCGGCGCGATAATCGGCGCCAGTCAGGACGGCCAACACCCCTGGCGCGGCCAGGGCTACCGCGCAATCGATGGCGCGGATTTCGGCGTGGGCGTGGGGCGAACGGACGATGACCGCATGGGTCTGGCGGCCAAAAACCATGTCGTCGAGAAAGCGGCCCTCACCGCGCAGCAAACGCGGATCCTCCAAGCGCGTCACCGCCTGCCCGATTGAAAACTCACCCATGTTACGCGCCCTCGACCGCGTTTTCGCCAGTGTATGCCAGCTCGCCGGGCGGCAATACCCGATACTTGCGTTTCCCGCACGAACCATCGTGCAACAGCACGGCGAAAGTCGCCACCCAGAAAAGGCCTCATGCCGAGCTTGTCGAAGAACGAGGAGCTATGGGTGAGGTGTTACGACTTCGGTCGCCTTATAAATTCTCCAGGACGCGCGTCAGGATTGCCTCGGTGCCATCACTGCCGCCGGCCTCGTAGGGCACCAGCGCACCACCGGCATAGGCCGTAGCGACTGCGGCGTCGATCAGGGCGGCGGCCTCGCCGAAGGCCGCGCCCGCCTCTTGGGTGGCCAACCATTCCAGTAACAGGACCAGCGACAGGATCATCGCCGTCGGGTTGGCCTTGCCGGTGCAGGCGATGTCCGGCGCGGTGCCATGGCTGGGTTGGAAGACGGCGGTGGTGTCGCCGATATCGGCGGACGGCGCCATGCCCATACCGCCGATCAGGCCAGCGCCGAGATCGGACAGGATATCGCCGAACATATTTTCGGTCACGACGACATCGTAATCCCACGGGTTGCGCACGAAATTCAGCGCCGCGGCGTCGACATACTGGCGGTCGGTAGTGATCTCCGGATACGCAACCGCGCGCTCGTCGAAGATTTTGCGGAAGAACGCCATCGACTTAAAGACATTCGCCTTGTCGACAAGGGTGACCTTGCCGGGATGGCCCGACACCCTGCGCTGCTGAGCGAGGCGAAAGGAAAAATCGAACAGGCGCTCCGACGTCGCCCGGGTGATCACCAATCGGTCTTCGGCGACCGCGTCGCCCTCGAGCGTGCCCTCGTTCATATGGGCGAACAGGCCCTCGGTGGATTCGCGGATGATGACAAAGTCCAACTGCTTGGCTCGCGCATCGCCCAACGGCGTCGGCGCACCGGGCAGCAGGCGGATCGGCCGAACCCCGGCGTAGAGGCCGAAGATCATCCGCAACTCGATCTGGGGAATGATCTCGGTACCGTCGGGGTAGCGCACATCGGGCAACCCCATGGCGCCGAGCAACACGCCGTCGGCGCCCTTGATGGCCTCGATAACGTCGTCGGGCAGCGCGCTGCCGGTTTTCAGATAGGTGCCGGCGCCGGCATCGAGATGCACCAAATTCAGCGCGGCGCCGGGTATCTGGGCCCGCACCGCACCAAGCACGGTCAGGGCGCTGTCCATCACCTCGGCGCCGATGCCGTCACCGGGCAAAACCACAATGCGCGGCGCTTTATCAGCCATATCAAAATCCTGTTTCTCGCCTATGCGATCCTTGTCTAACCGACGCGGCAGGACCGCGCCAGACGACAAACTCAGACAATCATATTGAAATCGACCTCAGGGCTTGCGCGCGCGCCGCCGAGCGCCGAAATTACCCGATCAGAACAAGAAAAAGAGGAAACTTCCATGGCAGCGCCGATTAAAATCATCCATTATGAAGACGTCGACATCGAGCGCATGGAGGAAAAGGACGGCTGGGCGATCTCCGAGTTCCGCCTGCCGATCACCGGCGCCGACGGCAGCGCCACCGCGGTGTTTCATTCGATCTTCCGGCCCGGCTCGACCCACGCCAAGCACCTGCACGACAAGTGCGACGAGATCGCGGTGTACTTGAATGGCAACGGCGTAGTTGGCCAGGGCGATAGCCGGGCGGTGGTCACCACGGGACATTGCCGTCTCATGCCCGCCGGCAGCGAACATTTTTTCTATAACGAAACCGAGGGTGAGGACGCCGAGGTGATCGGCTTTTACATGGGGGCGCCGACGGTACCGGGTACCGGATATAAATTCTGCGGTAAGGCCAGTCCTGAAGATTTGGCAATGCCGCGCGACGGGCTGAACGAAGGTATTCTGGTACGCCTCGAGGATACCGTGGTGCAAGAGCCGTCGGGCGGTGTTTGGGGATTAGCCAATGTGCGCCAGCCCATCGGCAGCGATAATGGCAGCCCCAATGCATTGATCAACGCGCGATTTGCACCGGGTAGCGGCCTGGATGAACATGTTTGCAACAATTGCGAACAAATCTACTTCGTCGCCGCTGGCGGCGGTGTTGCCGGTTCCGGCGATTACCAATCGGTGGTGCGCAAGGGCAGTTTTGTCTTCGTGCCGAAAAGCGTGCCCTTCCGGCTACATAACGACGACGACAGCGAACCGCTCGAGATCTTTAATGTGCTTACCGGTGCCGGAAGCCTCAACGAGGCCGGCTGTGCGCGCGTCGCTTAGGCGGCTATGGGACTGTTAACCGCGGACCTTTCGCCACACCCCGAATAGGATGAGCGCCGCGGCAAAGCCCAACGGCAACACGATGACCGTCGTGATCAGCGGTCGCCAGTACAAAACGAACACTTCGGGCCCACCGATGATGACGGTCACCACAACGGTGACGACAGCGGCAATGGCGCCGGCAATATAGGCCTCGCGCTGGGTGTCATTCCACGGTATCTCACCGGCGTACGCCTTGGAGCGAATAGCCATTTGCGCCAGCATAACGACGACAACAACAACGAACGGTAAGAAGAAAAATACCAAGAAAATATCGGTCGTCAGAAATTTTAAGACATCAGCGATGGTCATGCGACCCTCCAGGTTCCACAGCAACGGTGCGGAAACCCGCCCCCTTTGTTATTTTAACCACTTCCTGTCCATCATTGTCGACAGGTTTGGCGACAAGGTACTAGGTCCGGCCGCGAATGCCAAATTGGACTTTGTGCTCATCCATATTAATTCTAGCCCTTGTATCACCCGGCAAAGCTGGGGAAACTGTCTGCGGAAGAGGATCGTTCCCCGGTGGGGCGCTCGGACTTCAAATCCGGTGAGGGGCGTTAGACGTGCCTGGTGGGTTCGACTCCCACTCTCTTCCGCCAAATTTGGCCCTGGCGACCGTTATTCACGATAAACATGCAAACGCACTCTGAACCGGTCCGACAGGACATTGTGCTCGTCGGCGGCGGCCACAGCCATGTTGACGTGTTGAAGCGGTTCGGCATGAAGCCGGAACCCGGCGTGCGTTTGACGCTGATCGCCCGCGACCTATTGACGCCGTATTCGGGCATGGTGCCGGGCCTGATCGCCCAGCTTTACACCAATGCCGAATGCCATATCGATCTGCGCCCGCTGGCCGCCTTTGCCGGCGCACGGTTGATCCACGCCCCGGCGACCGGGCTCGATTTGGCCAATAACCTCGTCCGGGTGGTCGGCCGCCCGCCGGTACGCTTCGACCTGTTGTCGCTGGACACCGGATCGACGCCCTCGACGGCCGGCATCGACGGTGCGGAACATGCCCTGCCGGTCAAGCCGATCGACCGGTTTCTCGCCGAGCAGGCCGAGATGGTTACCGCGATTGCCGCCAAGGCGGACCGATACAACATCGTCGTGGTCGGCGGCGGCGCCGGCGGTGTCGAGCTCACCCTGTCGCTCGACCAACAACTGCGCCGGGACGTGGCGTCGCTGGTACATAATCCCGACGATCTATCGCTGACCATCATCGAAGCCGCCGACAGCTTGCTGCCGAGCTACAATCAAGCGGCCCGACGGCGGCTGTTGCACACCATCGCCGACCGTAATATCGCGGTCCATACAAACACTAAGATCGAGCAGATCGACACTGACAGCGTAACCCTCAACACCGGCGAGACCCTGCCGACCGACCGCACGATCCTGGTGACCAATGGCGGCGCGCCGAAATGGCTGGCCGAAAGCGGCATGGCGCTCGACGAGCGCGGGTTCGTGCGGGTCGGCGACAATCTGCGCTCGCCCTCCCACGACAATGTCTACGCCGCCGGCGACTTGGCCTCGATGGATAATTACACCCTGCCCAAGTCAGGCGTGTACGCGGTCCGCCAAGGTCCCTATCTCGCCGAAAATCTGCGCCGCGCTGCGCTCGGCCAACCGCTCAAACCCTACCGCCCGCAAAAGCAGACCCTGGCGCTGATCACAACCGGCGACCGTCACGCCATCGCCGCGCGGGGCTCGTTGTCGATTGCCGGCAGCTGGGTGTGGCGCTGGAAGGACTGGATCGACCGCCGCTGGATGGCCAAGTACCAAGAGCTGCCCGACATGACCGCACAAGGCTCGAACGCCGGCGATAGCGACGTGCTCGACGACATGCGCTGTGGCGGCTGCGGCGCCAAAGTTCCCGCGCCGATCCTGCACCGGGCGCTGGACCGGTTGCCCGCACAGACAAAAGACGGTTTGGCCCAAGGCCTCGAAGCGCCCGACGACGCCGCGGTGCTGATGCCGCCGCCGGGCAAAGCGCTGGTGCAAACCGTCGATCAGTTTCGCGCCTTCATCGACGACCCCTACCTGTTCGCGCGCATCGCCGCCAACCATTGCCTGGGCGATATTTTCGCCATGGGCGCGGAACCCCATTCGGCGCTGGCCGCGGTCATGCTGCCCCATGACGGCGAGGACAAGATCGCCGAGGACCTCTACCAATTGCTTGCCGGCGCCACCGAGACATTATCTGAAGCCGGCGCCGTGCTGGCCGGCGGTCATACCGGCGAGGGCGCGGAGATGGCGTTCGGCCTGACCGTGAACGGCTACGCCGACCCCGACACGCTGCTGCGCAAAGGCGGCCTCAAACCCGGCGATACGCTGATCCTCACCAAGCGCCTGGGCACCGGCGTGCTATTTGCCGCCGACATGCGCACCAAGGCGCAGGGCGAATGGATCGAGGCGGCCTTCGCGTCGATGTTGCGTTCGGCGGGCCCCAGCGTGCCGATCCTGCGCGCCCACGGCGCGACGGCCTGTACCGATGTCACCGGCTTCGGGCTATTGGGCCATCTGATCGAGATGCTGCAGGCTTCAGGCGCCGACGCGACCCTCGACCTCGACGCGATACCCTTGCTGGACGGCGCCGCGGGTCTTTCGGTGGACGGCATCGAAAGCACGCTGAAACCCGATAACGAGGCTGCCGCGGCCCCCTACCACAACTCGGCCGACCACATCGCCTATCCCTTGCTGTTCGATCCGCAGACCGCCGGCGGCCTGTTGTTCGGCGTGCCCCAAGACCAGGCCGACGCCTGCCTCGCCGCGCTCCGCCATGCCGCCGCGCCCGATGCGGCGATCATCGGTCAAGTTAATGAGCGGCGAGGCGGCGACCCCCTGGTGACGTTGGGATAACGCGAACACCAACTGCCGCCCTTCGAGACGGCGCTTTCGCACCTCCTCAGGGTGAGGAATTGTTTATACGTAACACCCGACCCTCATCCTGAGGAGCGATCGAAGATCGCGTCTCGAAGGATGGGATCGAGCGGCAATAACTATCCGTGCCTAGTGCGTTGGCGTTGGTGGGTTGGCACCATCGCGGTGACCGCCAGCACCTTCAGCGAAGGCTCCTCGCTCTCCATGGACTCGTCGCGGATGGCGACCAAGACCTTGCCCAAGGTGGTTTCGCCCCACAGCCAATTGGCAACTTCGAAATCGCTGGTCCGCTGGTCGGGCCGGGCGATCGCCGCTTCGGTGTAGAAGTACCGCATGTCATCGGCCATACGCTTGAAACCAACTCCAATGGATTCCCCCTCAATCGGCGGTGCGGTGCCAAGCGGATCGACGAGCACGTCGGCGATGACCCGGGCGATCTCATCCGGTGTCTTACCGGAAATGCCGAACGCCGAGCGGCCGAAGTTCTTCACTGCCTCTTCGTACCAGGGCCGCAGCAGGTTCACTTCCTGGACCAGCGACTGATAGACAAGATCGGCATCGCTGATATCGTCCATCGGCGGCGCAAAGTTGACCGGACAGGCCCAACCTTGCGCTTCTTCCTCGTCGGTGCCCGGTGGCGTGTCAGGGAAATCCTCCAGCACCGGCCCCGACGGGCGCTCGAGCAGCGCCAGACAATCGCTCAAAACCCGGCGCTGAAAATCTGGTTCGTTCGGCGCACCCAACGGACGACCGAGCTCAAACGGCACCGCCAAGGCCCGCGGCGGCTTGATCTTTTCAGTGTGCAAGCGGATCAAACTGATATGGGTCGTCGGAATGCCTTCGTCTTCTAGAACATGTGCCAGCCCGCCCACGGCGCGCGTGCATTGGGGTCAGACCGGGACAAGGACAACGGCATCTACCCCGTCATCCTTTAGCAACCCGGCGAGGTCGCGGGCGACCGGCTCCATCACGTTTGGTGGTGTCGCGCCCATGAACGAATAGTGCCGCGACGCCGCCGATCCGATGACGCCTTGCTCGGCCAATTCGTGCAACCGGTCGATCGGAAACGCCGTGTTGACGTCCTGGAAGAAACCGGTGCGGTCGAAATTGGTCGACAGATGGCTCATCATCAAATTGCTGGTATCGGCGTCGTCAGGAATGATGCGGTAATCGCCGGCGCCGGGGACAAACGGCGAATCCTCCTGCCGGTGCAGGCCCGCCGTGCTGATGATCGCGACTTTGCTTTCCGCCACCGGCTTGGCATCCGCCCACGGCGTCGACTCGTAGGTCGGCAGCTCCTGGTTGACCAAACGGTCGCGCAGATGCTCGGGCATTTCACGCAAATGAACCATTTTTTCTCCAAATAATGCGGTCGATCTTGGCCATGAACCTACCAGCCGAGGCAGTACCGAACAATCCGCCGGCCATGATCTATGGGAATAACTGTCTTGCGCGACGGATCGGCCCTCAAACCTCGCGCATATCCGCCGCCGTGGTGCCAGTGCTGGTGTTGAAGGCGTATTTTGACCAGTTCTTGATCAAGGTTTCATCGGATGGCGACATGGCCAAAACCGACGGCCGCTGACGCATCAGCTGCAGCCACGCCTTCAGCAACACGCACTCTTCGGGAATATGGAAGTCCCGATAATGTTCCAGCGCGCAGAATCGCTGCAAATGGGGCAAGAAGCTCAAATCGACCAAGCTAAGATTCTCACCGAGCCAATAAGGACCGTCGGAGAGTTTGCCTAATCCCTCATGCTCCATCATCAAGAGCGCGTCGGTCAGCTTCTGTGCATGCGTCGCCTGGCGGTCGGGCTCCTGAGCCAGCATCAATTTGTAGACCTGGGGTACGAAGCGCACATTGGCGAAATCGATCCAGATGCGCGCCTGGGCGCGCGCCGCCGGGTCGCTAGGCATCATAGGATGATCGGGGAACACTTCTTCGAGATATTCGTTGATGACGGCAGATTCGAACACTACCGTATCGTCGTGACGGATCACCGGCACCTTGCCATAGGGCGATATTTCCAAGAACCAATCCGGCTTATCGTTCAGATCGATCTCGGTCAGGGTGAAATCAATCCCCTTTTCCATCAGCGACATGCGCGTGCGCTGAGCAAACGGGCAGGTGCTGGAACTGATGATTTCGAGGGTGGCCATGATTTAGGTTTCCAATTCCTGATCACGTTGATCGGCAAATGCTAAGTTGGGTCTACAACACGACGAGGTCAAACAACCCTCTCCCACCGGGAGAGGGTGGCGAGCCATGCGAGCCGGGTGAGGGGACATAGTTTGCGGAAATGGAGTTATTCATCCCCTCACCCCAACCCCTCTCCCCAAGGAGAGGGGCTATCTAAAATTTGCCCAACGCGGCAAGAATGCGCTGCGGCGTGATCGGCTGGTGGGCGACCCGGACGTCAAACGGGCTGATGGCGTCGTTGATGGCGTTCATCACCGCTGCCGGCGCACCCGCCGTACCGGCCTCGCCGGCCCCCTTGGCGCCAAGCTCAGAATCGATGGTCGGGGTCTGCACATGACCGACTTCGATATCGGGCATCTCACCGGCCATGGGCACCAGATAATCGGCCATGTTGGCGTTGATCATATTGCCGGCAGCGTCATAGGTGCATTCTTCCAGCAAAGCGCCACCCAAGCCCTGGATGACGCCGCCGCGCACTTGTTCGTCGACCAGCAGGGGATTGATCACCGTGCCACAATCCTCGACCACCCAATGTTTGAGGATTTTGACGAACCCGGTTTCCGTATCGACTTCGACGTAACAGGCCTGGATGCCGTTGGTGAACGCGATATTGTATTCGCGTGGCACGAAATGGCGGGTCGCCATGAGCTCTGCTTGAAACCCCTTGGGGATCAAATCGGAGCGGAAATAACCGATGCGCGCCACCTCGGAGAGCGGCATGCGTTCGGCGCCGCCGTCCTTATCGACGATCACACCATCCTGGATATCCAACGTCTCGGGCTCTGCCTGCAGCAGTTGGCCGGCCAGCTCGGTGACATTCTGGCGCAGCGCCTTGGCCGCCATCAGCACCGCTTCACCGCCGATCCCCGCGCCACGCGAGCCCCAGGTGCCACCGCCAGTCGGCACGTTATCGGTGTCGCCGGTGACCACCCGAACCTGATCGACCGTGGTGCCGAACGCCGTCGCCGCCACCTGGGCGATGATGGTGTCGGTGCCCTGGCCCTGCTCAGTAATACTGGTGTGAACGATGATCGAACCGCCAGAATCCAGCCGCACCTGGGCGCCGTCTTGGGACGAGATATGCGCCCCACCGATGCCATACATCGCGGCGCCGGGGTTGGTCAGTTCGATCATCGCGGCAAAACCGATGCCGCGATAGATGCCGTCGTTGCGCATCGCGTCGCGCTCAGTCTGCAGAGCTTCGTAATCCATCATCGACATGAGCTTTTCCAGTGTCTGCTCATGGGACAGCGCCTCGAAGACAATGCCGCTCACCCCCTTGGTCGGGTAGGCGTCGTCGGGGATCAAGTTGCGCCGGCGGATATCGACCGGGTCGATGCCCAATTGCCGGGCGCCATTTTCCACCAGCCCCTCGGTCACCGCAAAGGCGATCGGGTGCCCGACCGCGCGGTACTGACACATGACATTTTTGTTCTGGAACACCCCATGGGCCTTGGCCCGGTAGTTTTGATGCTTGTAGGTGCCGCCGGTAAAATTCAGCACCTGGTTGGCTTCCATGGCGCTGGTGCGCGGATACATGGAATAGGGGCCGATGCCAGTCAGATCGTCGATGTCGATGGCGGTAATGTCGCCCTCGGCGGAGAACGCCATGCGGCCGTGGACGCGGTGGTGGCGGGCATGGATGTCGGTGACGAAGGATTCCAGCCGGTCGGCGGCATATTTAACCGGCCGGGCGAGCATCTTCGACAACCCTGCCGTCGCCATCTCGTCGGCGTACACATGCACCTTGATGCCGAACGAGCCTCCAACATCCTGGCAGACCACCCGCACATTGCCTTCGGGCACGCCGACATGAACGGCGAAGATATGCTGCATCATGTGCGGCGCCTGGTTCGACAGATAGACCGTGAGCTTGTCTTCGACCTCGCTGTAGTCGGCCAGGATCACCCGCGGTTCCAGGGTGACGCCGGTATGGCGCTCGAACCGAAAAGTCTCCTCGACGACCAACGCGGCCTCGGCGAACGCGGCATCGACATCGCCCGCTTCGACGGCGTTGTCGAAGGCGATATTGTCGCCCAGCTCGGGATGGATCACATGGGTCGACGGGTCCGCCGCGGTTTCCGCGTCAGTCACCGCCGGCAGTTCCTCATAAGACACGTCGACCAGCGCCGCCGCGTCTTCGGCCTCGGCGCGGCTATTGGCCACCACGGCGACGACCGCTTCGCCCTGCCAGGTGACATGATCGACGGCGAGCGGATGCTGGGGTGCCGACTTCAGGGTCTTGAAATGGGTCAGAACGCCGACCCACGGCGTGCAGTATTCCGCCAGTTCCTTGGCCGTGACCACCCGCACCACGCCGGGGCTCGCCGCAGCTTTCGCGGTATCGATAGCGGTGGTCTTCGCATTGGCATAGGGCGAGCGCACGAACGCCACATGGACCATGCGCTGCAGAGTAATATCGTCGACGAACCGGCCCTTGCCCGACAGCAGCCGCTTGGCATTGGGCCGCGGCACGCTGCGCCCGATATACGAATTCGGCCGGCCCAGCACGCTGGCGTCCGGCGCCATCACAGTATCGTCGGTCATCGCTCTCTCCTAATTCGCTTTGCCGCGTAGCCGGTTTCGCACCGGATGGCGGTTTGCGTCCTTTATCCCCAGCGTGTCCTCGGCGATTAAAATCCGTTGCACGTTCGGGGTCCCCTCGCCCACCGCCAGCATATTCACATAGGCGGTGAACTTCTTTATCGGATATTCGTCGGCCAGCGCATAGCCCGCAAATATTTCCGCCGCCGAGGCCGCCGCGTGCTTGGCGGCGTTGACAGCGGCGTATTTGGCCCGCGAGGTGGCCCGGGTCGAAGCCTCGCCCTGATCCATCAGCCAACCGGTGCGGTAGACCAGCAGCCGCGCGGCATCCACATTGACCGCCATGTCGGCGATCAAATGCTGCACCATCTGGTAATGGCTGATCGGCTGGCCGCGGATTACCCGCTCATTGGCGTAGCGCACGGATTCTTCCAGGCACGCTTGGGCCAACCCCACCGCGCGCGCCGAAACCGTCAAGCGGCCATATTCCAGCGCGTTCATGGCGATCTTGAACCCTTCACCCTCCTCGCCCAGGCGGTTCTCGACCGGCACTACGAAATCGTCGAGGAACACCGCGTTCGAACTTAAGACGTTAGACAAGCCGGACATGGCAATGGGATTGGCGGTAAACCCCTCATGGATCTTCGGCTCGACGATGAAGGCGATGATGCCGCGATGGCCGGCGTCCAGATCGGTCTTGGCTAACAGGATCCCGGTGTCGCAGGCATGGGCGAAAGTGATCCATTGTTTCGAGCCATTAAGGCGGTAGACATCGCCGTCGCGCACCGCCGTCGTCTGCATGGCGCCGGCCGCATCGGAACCGCCGCCGGGTTCCGTGAGCGCGAACATGCCGATTTTCCGTCCGGCGATCAGGTCCGGCACGAACCGTGAAATCTGATCGTCGGTGCCCCAGTTATAGATGGTGAAGGGGCAGGTCATGGCCTGCATGTTCAGGGCATAACCAAATTCCGGCGCTAGGCGCGAAATTTCCTCCGATATCACCGCGACGGCCAAAAAACCGGCGTCGGTGCCGCCTAGATTTTCGGGAAATGACGCGCCGAACAGGCCGGCGTCGCCCATTTTCTCGATGATCGGGTGGGGAAATTCGCCGGAATCTTCATACGCCCCGATATTGGGCAGGATCTCCGCTTCCGCGAAACGCCGGGTGGTCTCGGCAATCGCCTCGATCTCCTCGGATAGGGTGAAATCCATCGTCGCGCCGTTTCCTTTATCTTCGACCCAAATCTATTTAACATCGCCCGGCAGGTCCAACGCCAGGGCCCAACCACAGAAAGACGTCTCTTTGAGCGCCACCCTCGACGATATCGACGCCCTCGCCAGCCGCATTCCCGACGGGGTCAAGGTCGCGCTGCCGCCCGACTATAGCGGCTGCGCCATGGCGGCGGTGCGCGCCCTGATCAAACGCGGCGCGCGTGACTTGCATCTCATCGGCGTGCCGTCGGTCGGCTTCCAAGGCGACATGCTGATTGGCGCGGGCTGCGTCGCCACGGTCGAGACCGCGGCGGTGACCATCGGCGAATACGGCGCCGCGCCGCGTTTCACCGCCGCCATCAAGGCGGGCACTGTGCGCATGATCGACGGCACCTGTCCCGCCATCCATGCCGGGTTGCAAGCCGCCGAGAAGGGCATCCCCTTCATGCCGGTGCGCGGCATTGTCGGTTCCGACTTGCTCGAGCAGCGCGACGATTGGATGGTCGGCAGCGACCCCTTCGGCGGCGAAGACGGACCGTTGGTTCTGGTCAAGGCGATCACCCCGGACGTCACTTTGATTCACGCACCCTTGGCCGACCGCCACGGTAATGCCTGGATCGGCGTGCGCCGCGAGATGATGGTGATGGCCCACGCGGCCAAGACCACGCTGGTGACATTCGACAAACTCTATGACGGTGATCTGTTGGCCGACGCAGAAATGGCCGCCGGCACCATCCCGGCGCTTTATCTCGGCGCCTTGGCAGAGGCCGCGAACGGCGCCTGGCCGGTCGGCTTGTTCGGCGCCTACCCCGCCGATGACGATCATTTGCGCCGCTATATGGAGATGGCGCGCACCGACGAAGGCTTCCAGAGCTATCTCGACGCGTATGTACTGGACCGTAAGGCCGCCGAATGACGCCAGACCCCCAAGCGGACTTTCTTCCTGAAGAACTATTGATCTCAACCGTCGCCGATATGCTCGACGGGTTGGGGCATGTGGCGATCGGCGCCTCGTCGCCGATCCCCGGCGGCGCGGCCCTGCTGGCGCGCGCGCGTAACGGCGGAAATTTACGTGTCTCGATGCTGGGCAGCGAGGACCATAACGCGTTCACCAATGGCGGCACCGAATTGTTCGACTGCGCCGCCCAGGGACGCATCGACGCCTTCTTTCTCGGCGGCGGCCAGATCGACGGCGCAGCCAACATCAATCTGGTAGGTATCGGCGACTATCCGCAGACCAAGGTGCGTTTTCCGGGTTCGTTCGGTTCGGCCTATCTCTATTTCCTGGTGCCTCGGGTGATCCTGTTCCGCGAGGAACACACGCCGAGGGTGTTAGTCCCGAAGGTCGATTTTATCAGCGCACCGGGCACCAGCGAACCCGATGTGTATCGCCCTGGCGGCCCCTATGCGCTCGTCACCGGGCGCTGCGTCTTCGCCTTCGACAAAGACCGCAAACGCTTCCGGCTGTCTTCGATACATCCTGGTCACGCGATCGAGGAGGTTCGCGAGATGACCGGTTTTGACTTTGACCTGCCTGATACCGTCGGCGAAACGCCGGCGCCGGCACCGGAGACCCTGGCGCTGATCCGCGGCCGGGTCGCCGACGAGATCGCCGAGACCTATCCCGCCTTCGCCGCGCGCGTGTTCGGCGACAACGCCGACGCGGCCTAACCGCCAGAATGAAGTTGACCCCCGATGACCGCTCTGGTGTCATCGGCGGCGCACGATTTGAAAACAGGGCCGGGCAACGGCCAAACTTTAGGGAGTGACACATGCCGTTCTACGACATCAATGAAATGAAGACCGCGATGGACAAGACCGCGCCAGGCATGGCGGCGACGGTGGTCGGTGAGTTCATGAAAGTAGGCGTGATGACCTACGAAGACGAAATCGGCCCGCCACCCCATTTCCATCCCAACGAAGAACAGTTCGTTCTGGTGTTGGAAGGCGAGCTACGCATGGTATTGGGCGACGAGGTCAAGAATATCGGCCCCGGTGAGCTGATCCACATCCCCCGCAATACCGCCCACACGGTGCGCGCGGTCGGCGGTCCGGCGCGCTTCTTCACCGCCAAGCACCCGGTCGGCGACGGTGAACTGAGCCAGGATTACAACCTCGCGCCCAACCACGAAGAACTGGCGAAAAAGCTCGCGGGCTAGTCCGATAACCCTCTCCTTGGGGAGAGGGTGGCGAGCAAAGCGAGCCGGGTGAGGGGAAATATTTTTTCTGGTTTCCGGCTTATCGTCCCCTCACCCCAACCCCTCTCCCCAAGGAGAGGGGCTTTCTGTTCCCACCCCAGCGAAACAAAAAATGTCCGATCCCGAAGAAACCTCTCCGACCGGCGCCATGGCCGGACTCAAGGTCATCGACCTGGCCCGCGTGTTGGGCGGCCCTTACTGTTCGCAAATCCTCGGCGACCATGGCGCGACGGTGATCAAGGTCGAGCCGCCCCAGGGCGACGAGACCCGCGACTGGGGTCCGCCCTTTCACGAGGGCGATGCCTCTTATTTCGTCGGCCTCAACCGCAATAAACGCTCCATCGGCCTCGACCTGCGTACCGAGCAAGGCCGCGATGTGTTGCTGCGCCTGCTTGAGGGCGCCGACGTGATGTTGGAAAACTACAAGCCCGGCGCCATGGAGAAATGGGGGCTGGGCTACGAGGAGGTGATTTCAAAAAAATTCCCCGAGCTGATCCATTGCCGCATCTCCGGCTTCGGCAGCGACGGGCCGATGGGCGGCTTTCCCGGCTACGACGCGGTCGTCCAGGCCATGGCCGGCTGGCTGTCGATCAATGGCGGCAAGGATAAGGACCCGACCCGAGTTGGCATCGCCGCGGTCGATATGGGGACCGGGCTCTATACTTGCGTCGCCATCTTGATGGCGCTGCTCGAACGCCAGCGCTCGGGCCAGGGCCAGTATATCGACATGACCCTGTACGATTGCGCGGTGGCGCTGATGCACCCGCATGTGCCCAACTATTACCTGTCCGGCGGCAAGGTGCCGCAAATCACCGGCAACCAGCATTCCAACCTGGCGCCCTACGACAAGTTCCCCACCAAGACGGTCGAAATTTTTCTCGCCGCCGGCAATAACCCGGCCTGGCATAAATTATGTAGCGAACTGGGCCATCCAGACCTGGCCGACGATCCGCGTTTCGTCGATAATTCCCAACGGCTGGCCAATATCGATGAGCTGCGCGACGAGCTCGGCGCCCTGATGGCCGATGTGGACGGCGAGGATTTGTGCAAGCGGCTGCTGTCCGCCGGCATCCCCGCCGGCCCAGTGCACGACACCGCCCAGGTGATGAACCACCCCCATACCATCCATCGCGGCATGGCCGCCGCGCTCGACTGGTACCAGGGCACCGGCATCCCGATAAAGTTCTCGCGCACGCCGGGATCGATCCGGTCGACCCCACCCAAGTTCAGCGAACACGCCCGCGCCATCCTCGCCGAGCACGGTTTCAGCGATAGCGAAATCGACGCACTCGCCGCCGACCGCGCGTTGGTCGAGGAACGCCGCAAGCTTTAGGGCCAACCTCGCCCTTCGAGACGCTTGCCTCCGCCTACGGCTATGGCAGGCTCCTCAGGGTGAGGATCCGCAAATTTTTCAGACACCCTCATCCTGAGAGCCTGGCCGGAAATGAATTGTTTGTTTCTAAGACCTTGTTCC